>CANLZL010000001.1 GCA_947495575.1 uncultured Nioella sp.
GTCGACCGAAGCGCGCGCTTCGTCAGGCTGCGCAGCAGCCCTCCTCAGCGCGCAGCTGCCGCGGAAGAATGCACAGGGGAGGGGCTTGCGCCAAACCCGACGCAGGGCAGATCACCGGCTATGCCCTTCTTCTTTGCAAAAATACCCCGGGGGGTGCGGGGGGCTGGCCCCCCCCCCGGTCGGATGGCCGCAAGGCCATCCGATGTTAGTATTATTCGCCGTAAGGCACCCAGATGGTTTTCACCTCGGTCGCAGCCTGCAGGAACCGCGTTCCTTCGCCAGCCGTGCTTGCCCAATCGGGATTGCGGCCATAATTGACCCATGTCCTTTTCAGGTTCCCGGACGCCGCTTTTTCGACTGTTTTGGAAATCTCGGCGGTTGAGAAGCTCCATACCGCATCTACATCCAAATGACTGGCGACCGGTCCGGCAAGATCCGCGTGGTTTCCGGTCAGGATATTTACCACGCCGCCCGGAACATCGGAGGTGTCGAGAACCTGGTAGAGGTCGGTCGCTGAAAGTGGCGCTGCCTCACTGGCGACAAGGATGATCCGGTTGCCCATGGCCATGGCGGGCGCAATCACTGACAGCGCGCCGAGAAGGGGCATCTCATCCGGAGCGAAGGCAGCAACCGTGCCGACAGGTTCATTCATCGCAAGAGCAACGCCCCTGATCGGAACGGATTTGGCGGCGCCGTCATATTTGTCGGCCCATGCCGCGTAGGAGAAGAGGCGCGACAGGCTGGTTTCAACTTCTTCAGTCGCCGATTTGGCGCTACGGCCGGTCTGGGCGGCGATCCTTGCGGCAAACTCCTCGGAACGGGCCGACAGGTTTTCCGCCATGTAGTAAAGGATCTGCGCCCGAAGGTGGCCGGTGGTCTTGCCCCAGCCCGAGGCCTTGCCCGCCGCTTCAACCGCGTTGCGGATATCCTTGCGGTTGCCGATCCCAACGTGGCCCAGCAGCTTGCCACGGGGCGAATAGGCCGCTTTGGAATATCCGCTATCGGGACGGGCCTGCTTGCCGCCGACATAGAATTTCGCGGTGCGGTCGATGCCGGTGGCCTCTTCGTCAGCCGCCGCCGCCGTATTGGCCGGCTTTACGGGCTTGGTGGCAATGTCGGGCTTGAGATAGGCCAAAAGCCCCTCCCATCCGCCTTCGCGGCCAAAGCCGCTTTCGCGCACCCCGCCGAAACCCGCTGCCGCGTCGAACAAGTTGGTGGCGTTCACCCACACGACGCCCGCCGCCAACTTGGGCGCGATATCCAGCGCCAGGTTGATATTTTCGGTCCAGAGGGTCGCGGCCAAGCCATAGCGCGTGTTATTGGCAATCTCGACCGCTTCGCCGGGTGTGCGGAAGGTGGTCGACACAAGTACCGGGCCAAAGATCTCTTCCTGCATCAGCGTGGCGGCAGTCGACAAGCCGGTAATCAGTGTGGGCGGATAGAAGCAACCTTCGGAGGGCAAGTCGATCGGCGCGTGATAGGTCTCGCCGTCGGTATTCTCGCTGACCATTCTGGTGATCTGGGCATGTTGCACCGGATCGACCACCGCGCCGATATCGATGCATTTATCCAGCGGATCACCGGCACGCAGAGTGGCCATGCGGGCCTTGAGGCGTTTGTGGAAATCGTCAGCAATGCTTTCCTGCACCAACAGGCGTGAGCCTGCGCAGCAGACCTGGCCCTGATTGAACCAGATCGCATCGACCAGCCCCTCAATGGCGCTGTCGATATCGGCATCTTCAAAGACGATATAGGGCGATTTTCCGCCCAGCTCTAAGGTGAGGGCCTTGTCGGATCCCGCCGTCGCCTCGCGGATTTTGCGGCCCACAGAGGTGGAGCCTGTAAAGGCGATCTTATTGATATCGGGGTGATCGACCAATGCGGCCCCGGTGGCGCCATCGCCGGTGACGATATTGACGACCCCTTTGGGCAGTCCAGCTTCCTTGCAGATATCGGCAAAGAGCAGCGCAGTAAGCGAGGTGTATTCAGCCGGTTTCAGAACAACGGTGTTGCCCGCCGCCAGCGCCGGTGCGATTTTCCAGGCCAGCATCAGCAGCGGGAAGTTCCAAGGGATAACCTGACCGCAAACCCCGAGCGGCAAATGCCCGGGTAGTTCGGCGTCGCGTAATTGGGCCAGACCGGCGTGATAGTAGAAATGCCGTTGCGCCAGCGGAATGTCGATATCGCGGGACTCGCGGATCGGCTTGCCGTTGTCCATCGTCTCCAGCACCGCGAAAAGGCGGGAATGTTTCTGCAAGAGCCGGGCCAGCGCATAAAGATGGCGGGCGCGTTGATGGCCGGTGAGTTTCGACCAGCGCGGAAAGGCCTTGCGGGCCGCCGATGTGGCCGTGTCGATTTCAGCGGCGGTGCCTTGGGTGATCTGCGCCAATTCTTCGCCGGTGGCGGGGTTTTTTGTGGCAAAGGTCTGGCCGGGCGCGGTGAAGCTGCCGCCGATGAAATGGCCGAAGGTGGCATTATGTCTGGCAATCCAGGCAAGCGCCTCGGAATCCGATTCCGGGGCCGGGCCGTAGTCCATGGATTCGAAGATTTCGGGGATGTTCATGATTGGCACCCAGAATTTGTGTTGGCCCCAAAAGTTACGGAGGATCGCACCCGGCCTTGAGGCTGGGCGCAATCGCGCCCGCCCTGGGGGGCGGGGTCGGGCGCGATCCGGTTCGCGAGCGAACCGGTCAGGTCATATGTCGGGACGGCCAGGATCATCCCATCGGATGCCGGTATGAGGCGGAATAGGCGCCGGTCAGGTGATGTTCCAGCTGCCGTTCGATATCGCCCAGCAGGGAAGAGGCGCCGAAGCGGAAGAGGTCGGGCCGCAACCAGCGATCGCCCAGTTCCTCTTTCATCAATGACAGGTAGACCAGCGCGTCTTTGGCCTTGGAAATGCCGCCGGCGGGTTTGTAGCCCACGCGCGTGCCGGTCGCCTGATAATAGGCGCGGATGGCGCGGATCATGGTCAGGCTGACGGGCAAGGTGGCATTGACGCTTTCCTTGCCGGTCGATGTCTTGATGAAATCGGCCCCGGCCATCATCGTGATCAGGCTGGCCTTGGCAACGTTCCTGAGGGTACCCAATTCGCCAGTGGCAAGGATCGCCTTGACATGGGCGTCACCGCAGGCGGCACGAAACTCCTTCATTTCGTCATAGAGCGCCTGCCAATTGCCGGTCAGGACGTGGTGGCGCGAGATCACGATGTCGATTTCCTCGGCACCGGCGGCAACGCTTTCCTCGATTTCTTTGACGCGCAGATGATAGGGCGAGAGGCCGGCCGGAAAGCCGGTGGAGACTGCGGCCACAGGGATTCCGGTGCCGCGCAAAGCCTCAACCGCGACCGGGATCATTTCGTGATAGACGCAGACCGCGCCGGTGGTGAGGTCTGGCAGGCCAAGGGCCGCCAGGATCTCGGGCCGGGCTGGTTGCCTGGCCTTGGCGCAGAGCCGGCGCACCCGACCAGGCGTGTCATCGCCTGCCAGGGTGGTCAGGTCGATACAGGAAATGGCGCGGGCCAGCCACGCGGCCTGAAACTCTTTCTTGACCGAGCGGCGACCGGGCAGCGTGGCGGCGCGGCGTTCGATGGCGGAAGTGTTGGCCTGTACCGAGGCGACCCAATCCAAATCCAGATCCATACCAGCGTTGCGGGCATGGCTGACCTGTGGCAGGCCGCGGGTGGTCTGAGTATCGGTTGTGGCATCTAGCGTTTTTGGCGACATCAAAACGGGCCTTCAAGATATTTGACCATTTGGTCAGAATTGCTCTGCAACTTGCCATGCAGCGGGATCAGAGGCAAGCGGAGCCTCCACGTCAATACCATGCTTTTACATTATGCTGTTACAGGTTCGGCCAGAAGATGGGTTTGCACAACCCTTGTTGCGACGTTGGCTCAGTGTCGGGCAGTCGATTATTCGGGCGGGCTTGGTCCTCGATGCGATCGGTGTGGTCTGACATAGCCATGGAAAGAGAAACGGCCCACCAATTCGGCGGGCCGGATCAAATGCGATTGCTGTCTTTGGATTAGAAGAGGGCCGCAACCTCATCAGCGGTCAAGTTACCGCTTGGAATATCAATCCCTCGTTCGGCCATGATCATCTGTTGGACCGCGATGTAGTCGGCCCGTGTGGCGTCACCCCCCACTGCGCTGGCGTAATCGGCGGTGTACATGGCAGTGATTTCTGCGTCGCTGAGCGCGCTCCAGCTGTCATAGGTGTTTTCAACCCAATTGCGGCCTTCTGCATCCGGACCCCAGCTTGGGCCGTGCAGACCCATGTTAACCGGCGTATATCCAGCGAGCCAATCAGCGACAGAGGTTCCGGTGTCAAACGAGGCGGAAATCTCAATGCCGGTCATAGTACCACTGACCGCTGTGGATTGGGTTTGCATTCCGCCCGATACCACCGCTGTCGTTGCGATACCCAAGCCGACTAAACCAGCCGTCAGGACAACCCAGTCGACGGTAATTGCGCCGCTTTCATCTTGCCAAAAGTTCATCATTTTACTGCTCTCCAAGAAACAAATTTGGAACTAGTATTGTCGGTAATTTGGGCGGCTCTGCGGCGCTGGCTGGGTCGCCACGCGGCGATTTTCAAGCTTTTAGCGGATAACTAGCCGTCTGAGATACAGATGACGCGCCCGGTGGCTGTAGAAAAATCGGACAGGCGCAACAGGCCAGATTGCCCAAGGATTTGCGCCGCGTGTGCGCTGCTTTCCTGCCCGTCCACTGCCTGTTCTGCTGGCTGGACAACCAATCCCGACGTGTATCGCGTGACCCGGGTCGGCAGGTAATACGGCCGCTCTGCGATAAGGCGTCCAAGACCATCTTGTCTGAGGTCAAAGAAAAGGATGGCTCCAGTGCGCTGGCCGGTTGCCCACTGCGAGGCGATGAAATTGCCAAGCGAATAGGCAATGAAAGTTGGCCGGCCGTCATTGGTCTCGTAATGCTCGATCGGTTGCAGCACATGAGGATGAGCACCGACTACCGCACTTGCGCCCGCATTCAACGCGGCGCGGGCCAAACGGCGTTGGTTGGCATCGGGGCTGTGCGTGTATTCCGCTCCCCAATGCGGAGTAAAAACCACGGCGTCGATGCTGGGATCGGTCGAGAGCTGTCGGATGTTGGCCAGAACTTCGGCCTCATCCCCATAACACAGCAAGGCCTGACTTGCCGGATCGGCCCGACCATTTGTGGAAAACGTGCAGGCAAGGAAGGCGATATCGTACCCCTCGGATGACACAACGGTGTACCAAGGCGCATTTGGCGCGCTGCGCGGACGCGTTCCGGTGTGGGCCAAACCGGCGGCATCGATTGTCTGAAGGGTCAAATCAACGCCAAGCGGCCCGCGATCAAGCGCGTGATTATTGCCGGTTTGTAAAACGTCAAATCCTGCATCATCCAGTGCTGACACCAGTGAGGGGTGATAGTTAAAATTGGGATAGCCGGAATAGATCACACCGTCGAAAATCGGTGCCCCCGGCGGGCCGGCCACACCTGATGGCAGCACATCACGGGCAACTGGGCCTTCCAAGTTGGCAATGGCAATATCGGCCTGCCGAAGATACGGCGCAACATGGCGAAACTGGGCGCGATACCCCTCGGGTTGATCAGCGGCATCTTGCTGGAGAAGAATATGCATCAATACATCGCCAACGGCGGCGATAGTGACGGCGCCTGGCTGGAAAATCTCAGGCCCGGTGCCCGTTCCCCGGATGCAGGCGGTTTCTGTGTCCTCGGCGGTAGGCACACAAGAGGCAGTGAGCAAACCGACGGCAAGGGCCGATGTACGGTGGAACATAGCTGTCATCTAAAAAGCCCTGTCTTTGACGGAATCCATGGAAACATGGGTCGAGGTCTGTCCGACATGCGGCAGGGAAGAGATCACTTCGCCAAGGATATGACGGTAATCCTGCATGTTCTTGGTGCGTACTTTCAAAAGGTAATCAAAGGCACCGGCAATCATATGGCACTGTTCGATTTGCGGCACCTGCAATATCGCTGTGTTGAAATCCCGCAAGGCAGCCTCGGTCGTGTCCGTCATCTTGACCTCGACAAAAGCAACTTGTTCTTGCCCCAGTTTTTCTGGATCAACTACGGCGCGAAAGCCAAGGATTACCCCCTCTTTTCGCAGACGATTAACCCGATTCTGGCACGGCGTTTTTGACAGACCAACCTGGGCTGCAATTTCTGTCACAGGCAAACGCCCATCTTTCAACAGCAAATCAACGATCTTGCGATCGAACTGGTCAAGTTGACCTGAAAGGGCGGATTCTGTGGGCAAGGTGATCACCTGCAACAAGAAAATAGGTAAGGTAGACTAACTTTGAGCCTATCAAAGGCAACTTGCCTAATCAACTTGCGATACTATAGACCATCACCCTTTTTCAGAGGTTCAAAATGCTCATGTCGACCGATTTGCGTCATACCATCCGTGCTTATCATCTGGCCGATGAGGCGGCGCTGTTGTCCCAACTGCAATCTGATCTGGCCCCCGATGATGCCGCCAAGACGCGGATCGCTTCGGCTGGGGCTGATCTGGTGCGCGCTATCCGTCATGACAGCAAGCCGGGCCTGATGGAGGTCTTTCTGGCCGAATACGGGCTGTCCACAGAAGAGGGCGTGGCGCTGATGTGTTTGGCAGAGGCGCTTTTGCGCGTGCCGGACGCCGAAACAATGGACGCGCTGATCGAAGACAAGATCGCGCCGTCCGAATGGGGCAAGCATTTGGGCCATAGCTCATCTTCGCTGGTCAATGCCTCGACCTGGGCGCTGATGCTGACGGGCAAGGTTCTGAAAGAGGACGAAGAGACTGGAATATCCTCTGTTCTGCGCGGAGCAGTCAAACGTCTGGGCGAACCCGTGATCCGCATCGCCGTGCAGCGCGCGATGAAGGAAATGGGCCAACAGTTTGTGCTGGGCGAAACCATTGGCGAGGCTGTGAAGCGCGGCAAAAGCTGGACCAAACGTGGCTTCACCTATTCCTATGACATGTTGGGCGAGGCCGCGATGACTGCGGTTGATGCTGAAGGGTACTTGAACGCTTATGCCGGCGCGATTGCGAAGCTGGCCGCAGAGTGCCGGTCGAAAGACATTCGCGAAAACCCCGGTATCTCGATTAAACTCAGCGCCCTGCACCCACGCTATGAAGAGACCCAAAAAGACCGAGTGATGGCGGAACTGGTGCCGCTGGTGCTGCAATTGGCGCGGCAGGCAAAAGCTGCGGGTATGGGCCTCAATATCGACGCGGAAGAAGCCGACCGGCTGGACCTATCGCTTGACGTGATCGAGGCTGTCCTGTCTTCGCCTGATCTGGCGGGCTGGCATGGTTTCGGTGTGGTGGTGCAGGCCTATGGTAAACGCGCCAGTTTTGTCATTGATTGGCTTAATGAACTGGCCACCCGTCTGGACCGCAAAATCATGGTGCGGTTGGTCAAAGGGGCCTATTGGGATACCGAAATCATGCGTGCACAGGTAGAAGGGTTGGCCGGGTTCCCGGTCTTCACCCGAAAACCGGCAACCGATGTGTCGTACATCTGCTGCGCCCGCAAATTGCTATCCTATTCTGATCGGATTTATGGGCAGTTCGCTACCCATAACGCGCATACAACGGCGGCGATCATTGAGATGGCAGAGGATAAAGACGCGTTTGAATTCCAGCGCCTGCATGGCATGGGCGAGGCCCTGCACGAAATCTTGCACGAAAAACACGGCACCCGTTGCCGGATCTATGCACCTGTTGGTGCCCATAGCGACTTGCTGGCCTATCTCGTGCGTCGCTTGTTGGAAAATGGGGCCAACAGTTCCTTTGTGAACCAGATCGTTGACGAAGATGTTGCGCCTGAAGAGGTCTCGGCCGATCCCTTTGCAGAGCTTGCCGTTGCAATGGCCGAACCGGCGCCGGGTGTTGTGCGCCCAGAACGGCTGTTCGGTGACCGCAAAAACTCACGCGGGTTGGACATCCATTGCCGTGATGACCTTGAGGATATCCGTGCCGCGCGTGCGCCCTTTGAAAAGGCGACATGGCACGCCGCGCCCGTTCTGGCAGGGCCGGTTGAAGGCGAAACTGCTCAAGAGGTGCGCAACCCCGCGCGACACGACGATCTGGTCGGTCACGTTGAAGAAGCAAGCCTCGCCGATGTTGAAACCGCATTTACTCATGCCAGGCCATGGGATGCCCGACCAGAGGAGCGTCGCGCGGCGCTGCTGCGGGCGGCGGACCTTTATGAGCGGAATTTCGGAGAGATATTTGCGCTATTGACGCGTGAAGCGGGCAAAACCGTAATGGATGCAGTGGCCGAACTGCGCGAAGCCGTGGATTTCCTGCGCTACTATGCAGGGGCCGCCAGCGACGCGCCCGCGCGTGGGATATATACCTGTATCAGCCCGTGGAACTTCCCGTTGGCGATTTATTCGGGCCAGATCTCGGCGGCTTTGGCGGCTGGCAACGCAGTTCTGGCGAAACCTGCTGAAACCACCAGTCTGATTGCGGCCCTCGGGGTGCGGTTGATGCATGAGGCCGGCGTGCCGGTTAGCGCGCTTCAGCTATTGCCCGGTCGCGGGTCGCTCATTGGCGGTGCATTGACCGGTGACGCGCGGGTCGGCGGCGTTTGTTTCACAGGCTCAACCGCGACTGCGCAACGGATTAACCGGGCGATGGCAGGCAAGGCCGCGCCAGATGCGCCGCTGACCGCAGAAACCGGCGGGCTGAACGCTATGATTGTTGATTCCACAGCGCTGCCTGAGCAAGCCGTGCGCGATATCGTGGCCTCCAGCTTTCAATCGGCGGGGCAAAGATGTTCGGCTCTGCGCTGTCTCTATGTGCAAAAGGACATTGCCGAGCCGTTCCTTAAAATGCTGCAAGGCGCGATGGATGAGTTGGTCGTGGATGACCCGTGGGCGTTCAACTGCGATGTTGGGCCGATCATTTCCAGCGCGGCACGTGATGAGATTGCGGCCTATGTTGCCGATGCAAGGACAGAAGGTCGGGTGATCCACGAAATCAGCGCGCCGACACAAGGTTCGTTTCAGCCGCCCGTTGTAGTGAAAGTGAACGGGTTGGATGATCTGGAACGCGAGGTTTTCGGGCCTGTCCTGCATGTGGCCACGTTTGAGGCCGATGAGATTGATCAGGTGGTAGAGACCATCAATGGCCGCGGTTTTGGCCTGACCTTCGGTCTTCACACCCGGATTGATGACCGGGTTCAGGAGATCACTGAGCGGCTGAAAGTTGGTAATATTTACGTCAATCGCAACCAGATCGGCGCAATTGTCGGCTCACAGCCTTTTGGCGGCGAAGGCCTTTCCGGAACCGGGCCGAAAGCGGGCGGGCCTGACTATGTCGCGCGTTTCTCAGCCGGGGCGTGCAACGAGGTTGCGATGCCCAAGGGACATGCCGCCGATGTCAATGCGGTGTCCAAGGCTTTGAAAGCAGCCCCTACCGACAGTCTGGCCAAGCGCAGCAGCGAGAGCCTGCCGGGACCAACCGGAGAATCGAACCGGTTGTCCGTCTATGCGCGTGGCACCGTGCTATGCCTTGGGCCGACCGCTGACGTCGCAGCTGAACAGGTGCGGATCGCCGAATGGGCAGGTTGCAAAGCTGTGGCCGTTGCCCCCGGCGCGCAAATCGACGGCGTCCTGACGCCTGAAGATTTACGCGATCTGGAGGGGTTTGCTCTAGTAGCCTTTGACGGACCTGATGACGTGGCGCGCCAGATGCGGGTGGCCCTGGCCGCACGCGACGGGACGATCCTGCCTTTGGTGAGCCGCCGGGATCTGGCAGCAATGTGCCGGTTGGAACGTCATATCTGCATCGATACTACCGCCGCAGGCGGCAATGCATCGCTTCTGGCGGCGGCCAGTTAAGCTCAGAACAACAGGAGGGGCGGGCGTCGCAATGGGAAAACCCGTTGCGACGCCCATTTTCTTTTGGGTGCGGTCCTTGCCCTGACCCGACATTCCCGCGATGAAAGAGGGAACGGATCGAGGAGAGTTTGATATGGCAAAAATCGCATTTCTAGGCCTGGGCGTTATGGGATACCCGATGGCCGGCCATCTGCAGGCCGCGGGACATAACGTGACCGTCTATAACCGCACTGCCGCAAAGGCCGAGGCTTGGGCGAAACAGCATGACGGCGGATTTGCACCGACCCCGCGAGAGGCCGTTGCCGATGCAGAGTTTGTCATGGCTTGCGTCGGCAATGACGATGATTTGCGGTCGGTTGTGTCGGGTGAAGATGGTGCTTTTGCCGGGATGGCGGCGGATGCGGTCTTTGTTGACCATACGACCGTTTCGGCGATTGTGACGCGAGAGCTGGCCGCCACAGGTGCGGCTGCGGGGTTCGGCTGGGTGGATGCGCCTGTTTCAGGCGGACAGGCAGGCGCCGAAAATGGGCAGTTGGCCATCATGTGTGGCGGCGCAGAGGATCATTTCTCGGCCGCTGAACCGATTATGGATGCCTACGCAAAGGCGATCGAGCATTTTGGAGACGTTGGCTCGGGACAATTGGTGAAAATGGTCAATCAAGTATGTATCGGCGGGCTGGTGCAGGCGATGTCTGAAGCGGTTTTCTTTGCCATGGAAGCGGGGCTCGATGCCAAGAAAGTAGCAGGGCTGGTGAGCCAGGGGGCCGGCGGCAGCTGGCAATTGGCCAATCGTGCGGGCACCATGGTGGATAATGAGTTCAACTATGGGTTCGCCGTCGACTGGATGCGCAAGGATTTGGGTATCGCGCTGCAGCAGGCCAAGGAAATGGGCGTGAGCCTGCCCGTGACGGCGATGGTCGATCAATTCTATGGCGAGGTGCAGCAATTGGGCGGCGGACGCTGGGACACGTCGAGCCTGATCCAGCGTTTCCGTGCCATGAAAGGGCAGGATCTGTAGGCAGGGTTCGCACAAGGCTGCGCCTATGCGCGACCGGGGGGCGCCCGCCCTCACCCTTCCTGGCGGAAGGGATCGGACGGGCGCGGAGGCCAGTGGCCACTGAGTTGGGTATTTTTGCAAAGAAGAAGGGATGGCGCGGGGTGGCATTCGAGCTGGACGATCTGTGGCAGGCGAGGTGGCGCGGATTTGACTGCGTGATCGATGTGCGCGCGCCGGCTGAATTTGCCGAGGACCACATCCCCGGCGCGGTGTCGATGCCGGTTCTGGACGATGCTGAGCGGGCGAGGGTCGGCACGATCTACAAGCAGGACAGCGCTTTCACGGCGCGCAAGATCGGCGCTGCGCTGGTGGCGCGCAATGCTGCCGCGCATATCGAGGCGCATATGATGGATCGCCCGGGGGCGTGGAAACCATTGGTCTATTGCTGGCGCGGTGGACAACGGTCGGGGTCCTTTGCCACGATCCTGCGCCAGATCGGCTGGCGGGTTGGGGTGCTCGAAGGCGGCTATCGCAGCTATCGCCGCGGCGTGGTCGAAGCGCTATACGAACGCCCTTTTCCGTTTCGCCTGATCCGGCTGGACGGAAATACCGGGACAGGCAAGACCGCATTGTTGCGGCGGGCTTCGGCTATGGGCGCGCAAGTACTGGACCTTGAAGGGCTGGCCCAACACCGCGGATCAATCCTTGGCGGGATGGGGGCAGACCAACCGGCCCAAAAAGGGTTTGAAAGCAAGCTTATCTCGTCGCTCATAGGTTTTGACCGGACGAAGCCGGTTTTGGTCGAGGCTGAATCAGGCCGATTGGGCGCGTTGCGCCTGCCGCCATCGCTGTGGAAGGCGATGATTTCTGCGCCTCGCATTGTTGTGCGTGCACCCGTAGCGGCACGTGCGTCGTTCCTGATCTCGGATTATAGTGAGGTGCTAAAGGATCGGGAAAAGTTGTCTGCACTTCTCGATGGGCTGCGCCCATTGGTTGGTCACGACAGGGTTTCCCAATGGCAGACTGAGGCTAAGGCAGGCTCTTGGTCCAGTTTGGCCCAAGGGTTAATTCGGGACCATTACGATCCGGCTTATGGTCGTGCCCGACAAAGAGACAAGACACCAGTTTGTGCAGAGTTGGCGACAGAGCGTCTGGATGAAACGAGCTTGGATCGGCTTGCACGAAAATTACTTGCGACCGTCGATGATGTGGATTTCCGGTGATCCGGCGAGCACCGTGCCAATTTGGATACCGGGGATTCCCGCTTCGCTGAGGCTGGCCTGAATCTTTGGGACTTTTGCCGCTGGTACTGCTGCCAAAAGACCGCCTGACGTTTGGGGATCAAACAAAATATCAGCGGCTTCGGCCACAGCCCCCCGAATTCTAGGTGCCAACGCAGTAAAATTGGCCGCATGCAGGCTGGACTTGTACCCATGGGCAAGAAGGTTTTCAGCGCCGGGTATGACTGGAATGTCGCGAAGATTGAGCTGCGCGCCGACCTTTGATGCCTCACAGATGTTGAACAGGTGACCGGCCAGCCCAAAACCTGTTACATCGGTCATCGCATGGGCTTCGAGTGATAATATTTTGGCCGCACTCGCGCTGCTGGTTGCCATCTGTGCCCAGGTTTTTGCCACAACGTCACCGGGCGCGGCCAATTGCATCTCAGCCGCCAGGACCACGCCGGTTCCAAGCGGTTTGGTCAATAACAGCGCGTCCCCGGGTTTGGCCCCATTGAGGGTGATCGGTGCTGAATTGGTTGTTCCAGTGACACAAAAGCCGATGGTCAACTCTGCCCCCATAGAGCTATGCCCGCCGATAATTGATGCGCCAGCGTCAGAAAAGACGTCGCTGGCCGCGCTCATGATTTCCTCGAGCCAGCGAGATTGAAGCGCAGGCGACAGGCGCGGCAGGATGATCTGAGCCAAGACCGCCTGCGGGGCCGCGCCCATGGCCCAGCAATCGCCAAGGGCATGGATGGCCGAAATGCGGGCTAGCAACGCCGGGTCTTGAGTGAACGCGCGCAAATGGTCGGTCGACAGGATCTGGCGGGTATTACCCATCGCCAAAATAGCCGCGTCATCGCCCGGCATGCTTTCGACGTCATCCCTGGTTATAGGAGGCAAAGATTTTAGAGCAGTTTTCAACCCGCCCGGCCCAATCTTGGCACCGCATCCACCACACAGAGGTTTATCGCCCAATGCCTCACTGGTGCCTGCCGCCGCTTCAACTGGAAGGCGCGGCTGCGCCATCGGTTTGAGGCGTGAAAACTTCTGCATGAAGGCCAGATCAATATTGTTTTTCCAGCGCCACAGGGCGCGGCCAGCTACTACAATGCCTGCCTTTTCTGCTAGGGCTCGTCGATCACCAAGTGAGATGAGTTTGAGATAATCTCTCTGCGGGTTAAATGGCCTCATCAGCTCCGGCTTTTCTTGTGCGAGGGCGCGCAGGTTGTTCAGCAAAATCGGCGCCGCGCGCACGGCATAAACACCAGCCTTCGGGCGCGGAGCATGGGCCAGATGCGCGCAATCGCCGACAGCAAAAACAGCCTCATCGCCAATGGATTGCAAAGTTGGACCGACGCTAAGGAACCCGGCCTGATGCGGCAGGCCCTGCTCTGCCAGCCATGCATGGGGCCGCGCGCCCGCGGCCCCAAGCGTCAAGGCAGAAAGGATCGCCGTGTTATCGGCCAAGACCAGATGGTCCGCGTTAACTTGGGTCACGTCGGAATTGGGCTTTAGAATGATCTTTTGGTGATCCAGCTCAGCCAAGAGCCGTGTACGCGCTTTTTCATTCACGGCGTCCAGAATCCCGGCGCGATCCAGCAATGTGATCGAAACGTTGTCTCCCAATCTGCGCCGCGCGGCCATGGCCAGTTCCGCGCCGGCGACGCCTGCGCCGATAACGGCCACGGGGCCGCCACCCGCAGTTACGAAATCCTGCCAACGGTCGGCAAAATGGTCCAGGGGTTTCACCGGCGCGCCAAAGTCGGAAAACCCCGGAAGGCGCGCCATTCGGGAATGCACACCAATATCGGCCGAAACAAGGTCATAGCCCACCGGACCACGCCCCGTTACCCTGATCATGCGAGTGACCGGATCAATACCTGTGGCAGCGCCGAGAATAATCCGGGCGCCCGCAAATCGCGCCAGTTTGACCAGGTCAATATCCAGGGCGTCCCGCGGGTAATGTCCGGCGATATGGCCCGGCAGCATTCCTGAATAGGCCGCTGTTGGACCGGGTGTGATCAGGGTCAGGCGCGCGCCGGGTAACGGGGCCATCCCCCAGGATTTCAAGACCAAAGCATGTGTGTGTCCGCCGCCGATCAGGACGATATCTTTGGTTACAGGGATCGAAACATGCATGCGGGCGAGTCCTGGGCCAATAGGGTTCCACCCGTCATAGCGTGCCATGTCCACCCTGACGAGGCCCGGCGTCGTCACTTCACATCAAGGTTAACGGCTTCCTCGTTAGCCAAATGGCCCGGTTCTGGTCCGCGTTGGCGCTAGATTTCAGCAAAGACATCCGTTGGGTACACGACATGGCTCAAGTATAGCCCATGTGGCGGTGATACCGGTCCGCACGCCGCCCGGTCGCGGGCCTCCAGGGCTGATTTTACATCACGCGAGTCCCAGGACCCTGCGCCGACCCGCTCCAATGTGCCAACGATGGACCGCACTTGATTATGAAGAAAGGAACGCGCCCGCAGGAATATACGAAATTCCTGTCCGATGGCGCGGGGGACTTCCTCAATCGTGATCTCATCGAGCGTCTTGACCGGGCTTTTTGCCTGACACAGCGTGGCGCGGAACGTGGTGAAGTCATGCTGGCCAATCAAATGCTTAGCGCCTTCCTGCATGGCATCCAGATCCAGACGGTTCTTGACCTGCCAGACCTGCCCGGCCTCATGCGTCAGCGGTGCGCGACGAGCAACTAGACGAAAGACATATTGTCGTTCCAACGCAGAAAATCGTGCGTGCCAATCGGCATCCACCTGCGCGGCTGCAACAATTGCCACGGGTTGCGGTTTGAGATGAAAATTTAGCGCCTCGGACAATCGGAACGGCGTCCAATCACCTGCCATGTCGCAATGGGCCACCTGACCCGTTGCATGCACGCCGGCATCAGTTCGGCCAGCGGCCGCGATGGTGGGCACATCAGCCTCAAGCTTTGACAGGGCCACCTCGATCGCAGCCTGCACCGAGGCCACATCGACCTGTCTTTGCCATCCGGCAAAGGGCGCTCCATCATATTCGACTTTCAAGGCATATCGTGGCATGGCGAAAGCAGCTAAACCAAAGCAGGCAAAAGCGCAATCGACCCTCGCAACCGCGCGCAGCAATGCCTATTCTCTTGGAATATGGATTTCAAACAGGTTTTTAGCACGTGGTCATTGGCGCGATATCAGACAGTTTAGGCCGGGGGGTTGAACGTGTGGGTTCGGCCGTGTCCGAGACGTTTTTTGAACCGGTCATTCGGCTTGGCGTCACCGGTTTGGCACGCGCAGGCAAGACCGTCTTTATCACCTCTCTGGTCTCGAACCTGTTGGATCGCGGTCGGATGCCGGGCCTGCAAGCGGCCAGTTCAGGCCGGATCGAAGCGGCATTTTTACAGCCGCAGCCGGATGATACCGTTCCGCGTTTCGATTATGAGGCATATTTGGCCGCGCTAACGGGGCCAGAGCCGCATTGGCCAGAATCGACACGGGCAATTTCGGAGCTACGCCTGTCCCTAAGGGTCCGACCGCAAGGAATGCTTTCAGGTATGACCGGCCCACGAACGGTGCACATAGATATCGTGGATTACCCCGGTGAATGGCTGTTGGATCTGGGCTTGATGGATCAAAGCTATGACGATTGGTCAGCCGAGACTTTAAAGCGCGCCGCCACTCGCGATCAGTCAAAGGCCTATCTGGCACAGTTGGATGAGACCGATGGCGCGGCTGAATTGTCCGAGGCCACGGCCAAAACCCTGGCCCGTGTGTTTACGGATTACCTTCAATCGGCCCGAAATTCCGGTTATTCCGATTGCACGCCGGGCCGTTTTCTTATGCCCGGAGAATTGGAAGGCAGCCCCGCGCTGACCTTTGCACCACTGCCCGCCGGTGAGGCCCCGCGCAAATCGTTGCGCCGGGAAATGGCGCGCCGTTTCGAGGCCTATAAATCGCAAGTGGTGAAGCCATTTTTCCGCGATCACTTTGCCCGGATCGACCGGCAGGTTGTCCTGGTGGATGCGCTGGATGCAATCCACAACGGCCCTCGCGCCGTTGAGGATTTACGGCAAGCCATGTCAGGTATCCTGACGGCGTTTCGCCCGGGTCGGAATTCGTTTTTGACGGCCATCATGGGCCGGCGTGTTGAGAAAATTCTTTTCGCGGCGACCAAGGCCGATCACTTGCATCACACGCAACACAAACGCCTGTCCGCAATCATGGAAGCCCTGGTGCGCGATGCGCGCGACCGCGCTGATTTCGCGGGCGCCGATACTCAAGCCATGGCGATTGCGGCCTTGCGCGCAACGGTTGAGGAAAGCCGCAATCACAATGGCGGCACGCTCGATCTGGTGCGGGGCACCTTGTTGGATGGCGGCAAACAGGCCGCGTTTCACCCCGGCGAATTGCCTGATGATCCCAGCCATCTTTTGTCGCCCGCGCGGCAAGGGGCCGACGCCTGGCTGGACGCAGATTATCAGGTGATGCGGTTTGCCCCGGCCAAGCTGACGCTACGGCCCGGTGAGGGGCCACCGCATATTCGCATGGACCGGGCGGCGGAGTTTTTGTTGGGGGATAAATTGTCATGAGCGACCGCAAAGGCCCCGTCTTGATCGAGTTAGACGAAGACCACGGTCCGGACCATGGCCCCGCCTCCGCGCCGCCTGTGCCTGATCTGGATTTGCCTGCGCCGACGGGCCAAGCGATGCAAACCGTGGCCAAACTGGCGGCACGCCGCGGGTCGCGCCTATCGCGGGTTTTCTGGGGCGCGCTGGTTGCTCTGATCGGCTTTGTGGCCTCGTTGGCTGCGTGGAACTTTGTGACGGCCCTATTGGCGTCCAATCCGGTTTTGGGTTGGATTGCGACGGGGTTGATCGCGCTTGTGTCGCTGACGCTACTGATTATCGCCATGCGTGAGGCGGCCTCGTTTTTCCGCCTTGGCAAGCTTGACGTGTTGCGCCAATCGGCTGAAACCGCTTTGGCCTCAGGCGATTTGAAGGCCGCTCAGCGTGTGACCCGTGACCTGCAGGCCCTTTATCGTGGTCGGGCCGAGCTCAAGTGGCAACATGAGCGCCTGTGCGAACGGCAGGGCGATGTATTTGACGCAGACGGGCTTTTGCAACTGGCAGAGCAAGAATTGCTAGTGCCATTGGATGCGGCTGCGCGCGGCGAAGTTGAGGCCGCGGCCCGGCAAGTGGCCACGGTGACCGCGCTCGTACCGCTGGCCTTTGCCGATATTCTGACAGCGTTGACCGCAAATATGCGCATGATCCGACGGATTGCAGAGATCTATGGTGGACGCGCTGGAACCCTTGGCTCGTGGCGTCTGACCCGCGCTGTGCTCACCCATTTGGTGGCCACGGGCGCAGTGGCTGTGGGCGATGACATGCTGGATAGTTTCATTGGCGGCGGCCTCTTGGGCAAGGTCTCCCGCCGGTTTGGTGAGGGGGTTGTAAATGGCGCGCTGACGGCCCGTGTGGGCGTGGCCGCGATGGAAGTTTGCCGCCCGATGCCCTTCCGCAAGGAAACCAAACCCTCAACTTCGGCCACAGTGCGCCGCGCGCTGACGGGGCTCTTTTCCGGCGGCGCAAAGGAATGAGTGCCGACCGGCCCGCCCTTGGCATTCTGATGATGCTGGGCTTTATCGCTTTCATCCCGTTCAGCGATGCGCTTGGCAAAATGATGGGTGGGATCATTCCCATTCTACAGCTCATCCTTGTCCGTTTTCTGGCGCAAGTTATCCTGCTTGTGCCCTATGCCCTGATCGCAGGACTGTCGTTTCGCATGACTCCAAGGGTCTTCGCCTTGACCGGGCTTAGGGCGATCCTGCAAATCTTTGGGATAGGGATGATGTTTACCTCGTTGCTCTATCTTCCACTGGCAGATGCGATTGCCATTGCCTTTGTCATGCCGTTCCTGATGCTCATCTTGGGACACTACGTTTTGGGCGAAGAAGTGGGAATCCACCGTATCATGGCCTGTGCAGTGGGCTTCGTAGGTACCTTGATGGTCATGCAACCCAGTTTTGTCGAAGTGGGCTGGGTGGCGTTGTTGCCGCTGTCCGTGGCCGTGATCTTTGCACTCTTCATGCTGATCACCCGGCAAATCGCCAAAGAGGCCGACCCCATAGTGTTGCAGGGCGTGGGCAGCCTGATTGGCACGCCAATCTTGCTGGTTGTTCTGGCCCTGCCGTTGACCAGTTTCAATATGGGCTGGGTCTGGCCGGATGGCTATCACGTCATGTTGTTGGTGATATTCGGAACCGTGGGCACTATTGCGCATCTGTTGATGACGTGGTCGCTGAAATTTGCGCCGTCGGCCACGCTTGCTCCCATGCAATATCTTGAAATCCCGATGGCAGCACTCATGGGATGGCTTTTCTTTCGGGAGTTCCCAAATGGCCTTGCGCTGGCAGGTATAGCGGTGACGATGAGCGCTGGTTTCTACATTGTATTCAGAGAGAACTCGGCTGGCGCCCGCGCCCGGGCCGCTGGTCCCGCACCGTAAGGGCGGCCATTGGCGGCACCAGATCCCCACAGACCAGCCGCGTAAGAATACGAGTCACCGGCCATGTTCGGGACAGAGGCGCCATGATGTAATCGCGCAAGACGGGCAAAGCCCGGCTGTCAGACTGGTATTGCGGCGTGAGGGCCGCGCTCATTCCTTGATAGGCCCGCACATGCCAGCGCCGCGCGCCAGCATATAGCCTGAGCGCATCTTGCCCCTCGGCTTGTCTGAGCGCACGGGTCAAAGCCAGCGCATCCAAAAGCGCCATATTGGCCCCCTGGCCCAGTTGTGGGCTAGCGCGATGGGCGGCGTCCCCGATATGCACGATACCGTCCCCGTAGGGCTTTTTGAGTGTGCCATGCGAATAGCTGGCAAAGGTGAAGGCGTCGTGATCCCGAATCCAGCCCAGAAACGGAGCGAATTCAGGCCAAAGTTCTTCGGCTTCTGACCGCCAGGTATCAAAATGCGTATCCCGCCACGCCCGCAGCGCGTTGACCGGCAAGGAATAAAAAATTGCGGCAAGAGTCTCATCCGGGGCATCTGGCATGCCGCCAACGGGCAATATGCCCAGCATCCGATCCGCGCGCCGATATCTTTGGGTCAGGTTGCTGCGCGGCAGGGGGCTGTTTTCCGGCCATGGCACCGTCGCCCAAACCGCACCATAGGGCAGGGCGCGGCCTATTAGGGGCGAAAGTGGCGATCCCGCCCCTGCAGCATCCACAATTAGATCGTAGCTGGCTGACGGGCCCTGATCCGCAAAACTGAGTGTTTGCCCGTCCCGTCCCGTGACCTGATGTTCAGAATGGATCACCACTCCAGATCGTTGAGCGGCCTGGTGAAGAACATGAAACAGCGCGGCCCGGTGTATGCCCAACCCGCGCCGGTGTTTCTGGCTCCCATATTCCACATCCAGCACCACGCGACCGGTTCGCGCCTCATGCCCGGACATCTGCGTTATCTCGGCCCCCAGCATACGCGCCGCATCACCCGCACCAATAATATCCAAAACCTCCATCCCCACCGGCTGGATCATCAGCCCGGACCCGACCGGGCGCGGCGCGTCGAACTGGTCGTAGACCGTCACGTCATGCCCATCCTGGGCCATCAGGGCGGCGGCGGCCAAACCGCCAATTCCTGCCCCGGCAATTCCGATCTTCATATGAATCCTGTCAATTCGAGGTCTGTGTTGTCCCACATAACACTTTGGAATTTCTTGACCCGCAAGGCGTCACGCGCGCAGGCTGAGCAGATTAATTGCGACTGTTTCAAGAGGGGAGATTTCAAATGGAACAATGGCGCAGTCTGACAGGTGCCTCGAAAACGGCGATGATCTGTGGATTGTTGGGATTTGTTGTCGGAATAACGACCACACATACAAGCAACCTGAACGGTCAGATCACCTGCAGCCACATGGATTATGGCGCGCTTGCTTTGGGGGTAATTGCAGGGCTGGCCGGTGGCACGGGCCTGTCCTCCGCCCGTACAATGGGCGAAGCGCGAATGCTAAATATAGCCGTCTCTGGCGGCGGACTGGCCTTGGGTGTGATCCATGTTTTGCGCGGGATCGGTCAATTGGGCGGGCCCTGCGGTTAAGCCGTCTAGCGCAGATTGGGAATACCGCCCGGCAACAGATCCTTTTCCACCACCCCGGCCCGCAGGCTACGGCCAATCCGATGGGCAAGCGCCGACCAGCCTGCCGCCTGCTCAGGCGACAGCTCTGCCGCCAGTGTCGCATCGAACAGCTTCAACCACGGCTCAAACATGCCGGGGCGGACATTGCCTGCCTGCACGTGTTTTTGCATCGGATTGCCGTCATAGCTGCGCTCGTGCAGGATCGCATTGCGCCAGAAGCCCGCGATCTTGTCCTCATGTGCAGGCCAATCCGTTACATGCGCGGCAAAAACCGGCCCCAGAACCGGGTGCACGCGGACACCCGCATAGAACCGGGCGACAACCCGGGCGATCTCTTCCGGAGTAATGTCAAATCGGGCTAAGGGGGCGTTGCTCATGTGCCAAGAATTGGGCATTGGCTCAAACAAGTTCCATTGGGCACTTCGCCACGTCCAGAGGCACTGGACCCCCGCCGGGATGGGGCCTATAAGGCCTGCCCATGACACAGCCCTTTGCGCGCATCATTATTCGAATTACTGGCCCGGCTCTCTGATCCACTGAGACGCCGGGACGAAGGTGCTTGAGAAATCGCACCGCCCTGATAAGCCCTATCCAGACAAATACGACCTGCAAGGACACGAGACATGTGCGCCGACACGCCCGCCGATAAGCTCGACTACAAATCAACACTGAACCTGCCGAAAACCGATTTTCCGATGCGCGCGGGCCTGCCCAAACGTGAGCCGGAGTGGCTGAAGCGGTGGGAGGAGATCGGGGTCTATGACCGCCTGCGCGAGAAAGAGGGCCGCAAGCCCTTCACCCTGCATGACGGACCGCCCTACGCCAACGGCCACCTGCATATCGGTCACGCGCTGAACAAGACCATCAAGGACATGATCGTGCGGTCCCATCAGATGATGGGTCATGACGCGCGCTATGTACCGGGCTGGGATTGCCACGGGTTGCCCATCGAATGGAAGATCGAAGAGCAGTACCGCAAGAAGGGCAAGAACAAGGATGAGGTGGATATCGTCGACTTCCGCCAGGAATGCCGCAAATTCGCCGAAGGCTGGATCGATATCCAGCGCGAGGAATTCAAGCGCCTTGGCGTGACCGGCAACTGGCCCGACCCTTACATCACCATGGATTACCATGCTGAGGCTGTCATCGCGGCAGAATTCCAGAAATTCCTGATGAACGGCACACTCTATCAGGGCTCGAAACCCGTGATGTGGTCCCCGGTCGAGAAAACGGCATTGGCCGAGGCCGAGGTAGAATATCACGACAAGGAAAGCTTCACGATCTGGGTGAAGTTTGCGATATCTCGCTTCTTTGGTGCCGCTTCAAAAGTTGAAAATGGTCAGATCGTTAACCTGAGCGATGATGAAAACAACGAACTTAACGCCGATTATGACGCGATGGAAGGTGCCAGCGTGGTCATCTGGACAACGACTCCGTGGACGATCCCTTCAAACAAGGCAGTGGTCTTCGGAAGTGGCATTGAATACGGTGTATTCCGTGTTACCGCCGAAGTCGCCGAAGACAACTGGGTCAAAACCGGTGAAAAAGTAATTCTTGCAACTAAGCTTGCCGACGACGTGTTTGCTAAAGCGCGTATCCCGGAAGGCGGGTATGAGCTTGTCAAAACTGTCGACGTCGCAAACATTCAGGGCCTTTACCACCCCTTAAAAGACGCTGAAGGTTCGCATGGTGAGTGGGACCAAGAGCGCGACTTCCGCGCTGCTGATTTCGTGTCAGACGAAGAGGGTACCGGCTTTGTCCATTGCGCGCCCAGCCACGGGATGGAGGAATATGAGCTCTATCGCGATCTGAACATGCTCGATCGGGTCATCACCTATAACGTGATGGATGATGGCGGCTTCCGCGCTGATCTGCCCTTCTTCGGCGGCTCTTACATCCTCAACCGCAAGGGCGGGGAGGGCGACGCCAACAAGAAAATCATCGATAAACTGGTTGAGGTTGGCGGCCTTCTGGCACGTGGCAAGATCAAACACAGCTATCCACATAGCTGGCGCTCCAAGGCGCCGGTCATCTACCGTAACACGCCGCAATGGTTTGCCGCCGTTGATAAGGCGGTTGGCGATGGTCAGGACACGCATGGCGCCACGATCCGCGAACGCGCCCTGACATCGATCGACGAGCTGGTGAAATGGACACCCAAAACCGGGCGCAACCGCCTCTATTCGATGATCGAGAGCCGCCCGGATTGGGTTTTGTCGCGCCAACGCGCCTGGGGCGTGCCGCTGACCTGCTTCACCAAGAAGGGCGCGTTGCCGACCGATCCGGATTTCCTTCTGCGCAATGAAGAGGTCAACGCGCGTATCGTCGCCGCCTTCGAGGCGGAAAGCGCCGATTGCTGGTATGCAGACGGGGCCAAGGAACGGTTCCTGGACGGCGTCGTGAACCCCGACGACTATGATCAGGTCTTTGACATTCTCGATGTCTGGTTCGACTCCGGCTCAACCCACGCCTTTGTGCTCCGCGACCGCGAAGACGGCACCGAGGATGGCATTGCCGATGTCTATATGGAAGGCACTGACCAACACCGCGGCTGGTTCCATAGCTCGCTGTTGCAGGCCTGCGGCACGCTAGGCCGCGCGCCTTATCGCAATGTGGTGACGCATGGCTTCACGCTGGACGAAAAGGGCATGAAAATGTCCAAGTCGCTCGGCAATACCATCGTGCCCGAGACGGTCGTCAAGCAATATGGCGCCGATATTCTGCGCCTTTGGGTGGCCCAGACCGATTACACCAATGACCAGCGTATCGGTCCGGAGATTCTGAAAGGCACGGCTGACAGCTATCGCAGGTTGCGCAACACCATGCGCTTCATGCTGGGGTCGCTGGATGGATTTGATGCGGCCAATGCTGTCGATCCGGCTGATATGCCTGAGCTTGAACGTCTGATCCTTCATCGTCTGGCGGAGCTTGATCACACGGTGCGCGAAGGCTATGCCAGCTTTGATTTCCAGGGGGTCTTCCAGGCGCTGTTCAATTTCGCCACGACCGATCTCTCGGCCTTCTACTTCGATATCCGCAAGGACGTGCTTTATTGCGATGGCGACACGAAGGCCCGCCGGTCAGCCCAGACCGTGCTTGATATTCTCTTCCAGCGCCTGACGACATGGCTTGCGCCAATCCTCGTCTTTACGATGGAAGAGGTCTGGTTGGAGCGTTTCCCGGGCGAAGAAAGCTCGGTCCACCTGGTGGATTTCCCGGAAACCCCCGCTGATTGGCTGGATCAACCGCTGGCCGATAAATGGGCCAAGATCCGCCGCGTACGCCGGGTCGTGACCGCTGCGCTGGAGATCCAGCGGCGTGAAAAGATCATCGGTGCCTCGCTTGAGGCCGCGCCAGTGGTTCATGTCCGCGATGAAGATGCTTTGGCGGCGCTGAAATCGGTTGATTTCGCTGATATCGCGATCACGTCTGATGTGGTTCTCTCCGGCGATCCCTTGCCGGGTGAAGCCTTCCGCTTGCCGGAAACGGAAGGCGTCGGCGTGGTCTTCGAAAAGGCTGAAGGTGAGAAGTGTCAGCGCTGCTGGAAGATCCTCCCAGATGTCGGCACCCATGCGCACGAAGGTGTCTGCGGGCGCTGCGACAGCGCTTTGTCATGACCACCGACCTGCCTTCTTCTTTGTGAAAATACCCCGGGGGGTGCGGGGGGCTGGCCCCCCGCATCGGTCGTCGCCGTCAGGCGGCGAAACCGGTCCGTTATTGCAATAATCTGCGCAGCTGGTCTGGATCGGCCATATTGCCCCAACCAAAGGCAAGCCGTGCCCGACCCATGGGCGTGTCGATTGTATCAACAATTGTCCCACGCAAGGCGGTCCCATAAACACCTGCCGGGATGATGTGTTCCTCTGAATAGAGGACCGTGCCGGATTGATCCCGGCATGTCATCACACCTTGCCCTGATCGGTCCAGCCGCATCTCCATTGGCATCTCGCAATCCACCCCGCCCCCCGACAACCGGGTCAGACTTGAACGTTCGATGTCGGCACGAATATCTCCGGTCATGACCCATTCGGTGCCATCTGCAAATTGGGTCACACTGGCCGCATGCATCCGAACTGTGGGTGAACAGGCCGAAAGGCCCGCGACAATCGCGGCGATTAGAACGATTGGTTTCAACGTCATGTCTGCCTCATTTTATTGTTCTTTGGTAACAGAATGCCTGTGATCGGGCCGATAAACAAACCTGGGCGGCTTGCGGTTGGGTATAGTGGCGATACTTGGCGCATGGGCTATGTGCATTCATGCAGGGTACGGTGTGTCTTTGAAATCTGTCAGGGATCCCTACATGAGTTTGGCACCGCGCACGAAATTAATGCCGACAGGACAAGTTATGAGCGATCCAAAACCCTATACCCCGCCAAAAGTCTGGAAATGGGAATCTGAAAACGGAGGGCAATTCGCCTCTACCAACCGGCCCATTGCGGGGCCCACCCATGACAAAGAACTGCCGATTGGCGATCACAAGTTCCAGCTCTATTCACTGGCCACGCCAAATGGCGTTAAAGCAACGGTTATGTTCGAAGAGCTTTTGGACGCCGGTCATGACGCCGAATACGATGCGTGGCTGATCAAGATCGGCGACGGTGACCAGTTCGGATCGGGGTTTGTAGATGTTAACCCGAACTCGAAAATCCCTGCGCTGATGGACCGTTCCGGCGACACACCTGTACGTGTATTTGAATCCGGCTCGATCCTGCTGCATCTGGCCGAAAAATTTGACGCGTTTCAAACAGCGCCTGAGCATCGGGCCGAAATGCTGTCCTGGCTGTTCTGGCAAATGGGATCCGCGCCTTACCTTGGCGGCGGTTTCGGCCATTTCTACAAATACGCGCCGGAAAAATGGCAATATCCGATTGATCGGTTTGCGATGGAATCCAAACGTCAGCTTGATGTTCTGGATCGGCACTTGGCTGAAAACGAATGGATGGCCGGGGGCGTTTACACCATCGCCGATATCGCGATCTGGGGCTGGTATGGCCAACTGGTTCTGGATCGGATCTATGACGGCGCGGCTGAATTCCTTGATGCGGCAAGCTACAAGCATGTCGTTGAATGGGCCGAGCGCATTGCAGCCCGTCCTGCCGTTATCCGCGGCCGGATGGTCAATCGTACCTGGGGCGATGAAGACATGCAGTTGCCCGAGCGCCATTCGGTGGCTGATTTTGCAGGCCTTGCGACGGGCCAACAAGTGGCGGCTGAGTGAAGCGTAGCGTTTCAATCCCCATCGGTGCCCTGACGCTTTATGCGGAAGAGGGCGCGCTGGTGGCGGTAGACTGGCAAGATGAAGGGGCTGGATCCAACGATCCGGCCCTTTTGCGTGCCGAAACCGAATTGGCAGAGTATTTTGCTGGTGCCCGGCAGGGGTTTACCGGTCCCTTTGCCCCGCGCGGCACAGAGTTTCAGCGAGCGTTTTACCAAGCATTGTTGGAAATTCCATTTGGCGAGACTCTGGAATATGGCGATCTGGCCAAGAAACTTGGGGTATCGGCGCAGGCCATTGGGCAAGCCTGCGGCGCAAATCCATTGCCAATTTTTATCCCCTGTCACCGCGTCCTGGCGGCCAATGGATTGGGCGGATATTCGGGTCGAGGGGGTGTCGAGGCCAAAGTCGCCCTGCTCAAGCTGGAAGGCGCGGCCTCTCTTCTGATCTGACGGCCCGGAGAATGGGGCCCCGCCTCATTCGCCGTCGATCCGCGCGCTCGTTCCGGGCACGGATAGGTGTTGTCAGTCAGGCACTTCGCCATTCCAATTGAGGGTGGCGTCCCCAGCACTCATATTCTTTGCGGCCCGATCAAAGCGCAGATAGGCAATGGCCTTGTCCCCGGATTGAGTGAACAGAGTCCCGGCAGTTTTTCCATTAGCAGAAATCTCGCTTCCCACCGGTGCGGATCCCGTGACCTCCACTGTGACCAACCCTTTGCGCAGGACGGTCTTATGTTTCATCCGCGCCGTAACCTCTTGGCCCACATAACAGCCCTTGCGATGATCGACGCCTGCCAGCCGGTCAAATCCAACCTCCAGAATATAACTGTCATCAGGGATTAGCTCGATCCCGGTTTCCGGGATGCAATGGGCCACGCGAAGGGCGTCCCAATCGATGTGAGGTTCTGCGCCGTCGATGCCGTAAGCCCGCCAGCCAAGCGCGCCGTGGCGCGGATCATCAAAGGCGCCTTCCGGGGCCACTCCCAAACCGCGCGAGACGGGCATATCATGCTCCTCAATCGTTACATCTGCCCGCAGCTTATACATCATCAGTCGTCGGGCGAGGCCTGCGGCAAGGTCAGTTTTCACATCCAGAAGGACGTCGTCGGCCCGCTCCAGCAGAAAAAAGTCTGCAAGGTATTTTCCCTGAGGGGTCAAAAGCGCGGAATAAATCAACTGCCCGGGCTGCGCGTCATGCGTGACAAGGCCATGCAAAAGGCTCTTTCGATCGGCGCCACCAATTTTCAGAACGGTTCGGTCTGTTGCTTTCTCGCCCAGCATGTCCTGCGCCCTCATTAATTTGCGTCATCGTCATATAGGATGAGGCCCGGGTATAAACCAGAACTCAGATCTTGTAGTCACAACGATTGACCTTCTGATGTCTCAAAGTTACCGCTTGCACATCCCAACTATTCCCGGAGACCCAAATGAGCCTTGCTAATGGACGCGAATATATGGCCATTCCCGGACCATCGGTCTTTCCTGATCGCGTGCTGAGAGCCATGCATCGTACGTCTCCGAATATCTACACGGGCGAGTTGGTCGACATCACGGATAGCGTTCGCAGAGATCTATGCACGATGGCTGGCACGGTGCATGACCTCGCCATGTATGTCTGCAACGGCCATGGAACATGGGAAGCGGCTTTGACAAATACGATGTCCCGTGGGGACAAGGTATTGGTATTGGGCACCGGACATTTCTGCGAGGGTTGGGGCGCGATGGCACGGGCGTTGGGGATCGAAACTGACGTGATCTCTTTCGGATATGCAGCCACGATCAACCCCACACGTGTGGCCGAAGCCTTGGCAGCAGACACATCGCACGCATACCGAGCGGTGCTGATTGTGCAGGTCGATACCGCCTCATCTGTGCGCAATGACATTCAGGTTGTTCGCCGCTTGCTGGACGAGGCCAACCATCCGGCGCTTTTGATGGTCGATAATATGGCCAGTTTCGGTGTCGAAGAGTTTTACATGGACGCCTGGGGCGTCGATGTGATGATCACCGGGTGTCAGAAGGGACTGATGGTTCCGCCCGGCATGGGGTTTGTGTTCTTCTCCGACAAAGCGGCCAAGGCGCGCGAGACCGCGAATTGCGTGACCCCCTATTGGGACTGGCGACCGCGGGTTGATGCCGAATTCTACTACCATAACTTCTGTGGAACCGCGCCTACCCATAACCTTTATGGCCTGCGTGAGGCGCTGGACATAATCCTTTTCGAAGAAGGGTTAGAAGCTGTGTGGCATCGGCACGCGGTATTGGCGCGCGCCGTTGCGGCGGCCTTTGACGTTTGGGGAGAAGGAGTTCGCCTGTCTTTGAATATCGAGGATCCCTCCATTAGGTCCCATGCAGTGACCACCGTGCGCATGGGAGGGCAGGATGGTGATAGGCTGCGGGAATGGCTCGAGGCGATGACAGGTGTCACTTTGGGTATTCCGAACGGTGCACCGGCAGAGGTCGCCCCTGAATATTTCAGGATCGGTCATATGGGCCATGTGAATGCACATATGGTATTGGGGGTACTCGGGTCCGTTCAGGCAGGCCTGACGGCACTGAACATCCCACATTCATCCGGTGGGTTAGACGCAGCCACGGCCATCATTTCAGCCGGATGATCGGGCGGCCTGAATAGCTTCAGGCAGCGCTTCGGCGAACAGGTCAAGGTCAGGGTCCGGGGCACAAGACACCCGGATGCAGCGATCTTGCGGCGCCACAAATGGCATGCGCGCAAAGATGTTGCGGGCCAATAGCCCGGCCAGAACCGCACGGGCAAAATCGCCGTCCTCTCCACAATCGATGGTCACGAAATTCGTGGCGGAGGGCAGCGCGGTCAGCCCGTTATCCGTAGCAATTTCGGCCAGACGGTCACGGGCAGATGCGATACGCTCGACCGTCTTGGTCAGATAAGCCTGATCGTGCAGCGCCGCCAATCCGGCAGCTTGGGCCACCCGCCCGACGCCGAAATGGTTGCGGATCTTGTTAAAGGACGTGATCAGGTCGGCCTGTGCGATGGCATAACCCACACGCATACCCGCCAGCCCATAGGCTTTGGAAAAGGTGCGCATGCGGATAACGCGAGGATCGGTGACATCCAAAGGTGGCATCAAACTGGCCGGTCCGGTTTCGCAATAGGCCTCGTCCAAAATCAACAGGCTGCCTTCGGGCACCGTGTTGATCATGCCAGAAATGACATCGCCCTCATGCCAAGAGCCCATCGGATTGTCCGGATTGGCGATATAGATCAGCTTCGCCCCGACCTCGGCGGCTTTGGCGATCAGCGCTTCGGGGTCTTCATGATCATCGCGGTAAGGCACTGTGTGAATCGTGCCGCCAAAGCCCGTGACATGGTAGTTGAAAGTGGGGTAGGCGCCGGCAGAGGTTACAACCGGATCACCTTCTCCGACCACAAGACGCACAAGATAGCCCAGTAGCCCGTCGATCCCTTCGCCGACCACAATATTTTCCGGGCTTACTCCGTGATGGGCGGCCAGTGCGCCCCGCAGATCGTGGTTCTCAGGATCACCATACATCCATGCGCCGCTGGCAGCGTCCGCGATGGCAGTGACAACTTTGGGGGACGGGCCAAAGATGTTCTCATTGGCACCCAGCCGGGCTGTAAATGCCGCGCCGCGCGCGCGCTCTTGCGTTTCGGGGCCAACAAAGGGAACCGAGGCGGGAAGGCTGTCGACAAGCGGGGTGTATCTGGGTCTGGGCATGATGTGAAAAAGGCAGGGAATGATGCCCGGTGCAAGGGATTTGTAATATCACAGCCCAATTCCTACATGAGAATGGCTCGCAACTAAAAGGATATCGACTTGGTGACCCAACTCTCCCGCAGAGGCTTTATCGCCCTCACTGCCGCCGCTGGTGCCGCGCGCGGCCTGCCGCAATTCTCGGCGACGCCAACGGGGCGCCGTGTCTTGACGCTGGTCTATGACAAAAGCCTTGGCATGATGCGCGCCATCGACCGGCTGGTTCCTTAACGGCCCCACCTGCGACGGCGATAGGCAATCAGGGCTGCCATCAGCGCCGCGCCGACAACGGCCATTCCGACAACAGCCAGGGCCGCGCCGGTATCGCCAAACCGGAGGGCAAGCTGGCCGATCGTGTTGTTCAACGACGAGGTGCCGCTGATATTGGCCGCACCTTTGAGCATGATCTCACCGGCCAAAATGAAGCCGCCCGCGAGGATCGCGAGCGGCACCCAATGTCGTAAAATGAAGCGCCACATGGGGCTCAGCCCATTTCAGCCAGACGGGCGAGGGCGGCTTTGATCTTGCCCTCTTCCTCTTCGCGTGCGGCCAGGTTGGCTTTGGTCTCTTCCACCACTTCAGCCGGCGCGCTTTCGGCGAATTTGGGGTTGTTGAGGCGCCCGCGCAAACCACCCAGCTCCTTGGCCAATTTGCCCAAGACTTTTTCCAGACGCGCTTTTTCTTCGTCCACGTCGATGAGATCGGCTAAAGGCAGGCCAAACACGCCGCCCTCAGCCGCGATGGTCGCCGTGCCTTTGGGCAGGCTATCGACGGCTGTCACGCCTTCAACGCGGGCAATTCTCAGGATCATCGCTTCATTGCGATCCCATGCGCCTTGGCCTTTCGCGTCCAGCTCGGCTTGCAGCAGCGGCACTTTCAGACCGGCGGGCACATGCATCTGCGCGCGGACCGAGCGGATCTCGTCAATCAGCGAAATCACCCAGTTCATTTCGCGATCAGCGTCCGCATTGATCAGCTCAGCGCCATAGCTGGGCCAGTCTTCATGCGCCAGCAATCCGTGGCGCGGGGCGATCTCTGACCACAGCTCCTCGGTGATAAAGGGCATGACGGGATGCAGCAGGATCAGGCATTGGTCGATCACCCAGGCCATCGTGGCGCGGGTTTCTGCGATCACAGCCTCGTCACCGCTGGCAAATAGCGGTTTGGCAAATTCCAGATACCAGTCACAGACCTTGCCCCAAGTGGTGGCGTAAAGCCCGTTGGCGGCATCGTTGAAGCGGTAAGCCGCCAGTGCCTCATCATGGGCCACTCGTGCCCGCGCGATTTCCCCCACGATCCATTGGTTCACGGTTTGTGTGACGCCAGCAGGGTCGAAGCCCTCCACTGGCTTGCATTCATTCATCTCGGCAAAGCGCGCGGCATTCCAGAGCTTGGTGCCAAAATTGCGGTAGCCTTTGATTTTGTCGACGGAGAGCTTCAGCACGCCGCCAATCGCGGCCATGGAGGCATTGGTAAAGCGCAGCGCATCGGCGCCGAACTCATCCACGATCTCCAGCGGGTCAATCACATTGCCCGTGGTCTTGGACATCTTCTTGCCCTTCTCGTCGCGGACAAGCTGGTGCAGATAAACGGTGTGAAACGGGTCTTCGTTCAGCACGGCTTGAGACATCATCATCATCCGGGCAACCCAGAAAAAGAGGATATCCTGCCCTGTGATCAGCACATCGGTGGGGAAGTATTTTTTCGTGCTCTCATCCCAATTCGGCCAATCCAGAGTGCCCATCGGCCAGAGACCAGACGAGAACCATGTGTCGAGCACGTCGGGGTCGCGCGTCAATGTCACGAACAAGTCTTGTGCGAAGGACTTTACCCCAGCGGTATTGCCTTCATCGATAAACTCGGACGGGTCTTGCCCTCCAAGCTTCATAGAATAGTACTCCGCAGCTTGTAATTTGGCTTCTTCGAACGAGCTGGCGCAAAACGGAACAAGCTCCCCTAATTCAACGTTTTCACCGCCTGAGGCCACGTTTTCAAGTGATGGCCCATACCAAACCGGCACCTGATGACCCCACCAGAGTTGGCGCGAGATGCACCAGGGCTCGATATTTTCCAGCCAGTGATAGAAGACCTTCTCACCGCTTTCGGGCATGATCTTGGTGCGGCCGGTCTTGACCGCCTCCAGCGCCGGGCCAACGATCTTGTCGGTATCGACGAACCATTGGTCGGTCAGCATCGGCTCGATGACGACTTTCGAACGGTCACCAAAGGGCTGCATGATCGGCTTGGCCTCAACCAGCGGAACGGCCACAACCTCAGGCGCGTCCTCGCCCTTTTTCAACTTTTTCTTCGGACCCAATCGCGCGTCGTCGCTGGTCGTCATGACGGCCAGCCCCTCGGCGGTGATTTCCTCAACCACTTTCGCCCGCGCCTCGAACCGGTCCAGACCGCGCAAATGATCGGGAACAAGGTTCAGCGTATCAACCTCCGTCCCGGTCCAGTCCGCGCCATTGGCAATCGCCTGCGCACGCTCGGCGGCCTCGGCATAAGGCGCGCCATCGGCCCGCATATTGCCGCGCGTATCCATCAGGCGATACATGGGAATGCCGCCGCGTTTGGCGACCTCATAGTCGTTGAAATCATGCGCGCCGGTGATCTTCACCGCGCCCGAGCCGAAAGACATATCCGGGTAGGGATCGGTGATGATCGGGATGAGGCGGCGGTGTTCCTTCGGGCCCACCGGGATCTCGCAGAGCTTGCCCACGATGGGCGCGTAGCGCTCATCATCCATATGCACAGCCACCGCGCCGTCGCCCAACATGGTTTCGGGCCGTGTCGTGGCGATGGAGATGTAATCGCGCTCTTCTTCCAGCACGATATTCCCATCCTCATCTTTCTCGACATAGGTATAGGTCGCGCCACCGGCCAACGGGTATTTGAAGTGCCACATATGGCCCGGGGTCTCGATATTCTCGACCTCAAGGTCGGAAATCGCAGTCTCGAAATGCGGGTCCCAGTTTACCAGGCGCTTGCCGCGATAGATGAAGCCCTTTTCGTACATATCGACAAAAACCTTGATCACCGCGTCATGGAAATTGGCCGAATTTTCATGGCCCACGCGCTGATCGCCCGGCGCGCCGGCCATGGTGAAGGCGTTGCGGTCCCAATCGAGCGAACAGCCAAGGCGTTTCAGCTGATCAATGATGGTGAAGGCATATTCGGTTTTCCAGTCCCAGACCCGATCCAGAAACGCTTCGCGGGACAGATCGGTGCGGCGCTTGCCTTCCTCGGCCATTAGCTTTTTCTCGACCTGCAACTGTGTGGCGATCCCGGCATGGTCCTGACCGGGTTGCCACAGCGTGTCAAAGCCGCGCATCCGGTGCCAGCGCACCAGAATATCCTGTAGCGTGTTGTTGAACGCGTGGCCCACATGCAACGCGCCCGTCACATTGGGCGGCGGGATCATGATGGTGAAGGTCTCTTCGCGTGAGGCATTGGCACCGGCGGCAAAGGCCTTGGCCTTTTCCCATTTTGCGGTGATCCGTGGCTCGGCCTCGGCGGCGTTGAAAGTCTTTTCCATGGGGCTCGTCTTTTACATCTGTCAGGTTAGGGCTGACTTAGCGGTTTCAGGGGCAAAGGCCAAGACCGGCGAGGGTTTGAATTGACGTGATCGTGGCAGGGCTGGACAGTGGGGCCGGGATGGATACCAATGGGGCAAGGGCCGCGGCCCGGATAACTCATAAACCGAGGCGGCAGGATTGGCACGACGCAGACGTATCTGGCACTGGTTTCGCGGGTTCGAAAGCGAACCGCCGCGCTTACCCGACGCTCCGCCGGAGCCCTGCACGCATGTGGTGCTGCTGGATGGCACAATGTCGAGCCTCAGGCGCGGCAATGAGACCAATATCGGCCTGACCTATCGGCTGTTGAATGAGCTGGGGCCGGATAAACGCGTGATGGTCTATTATGAACCCGGAATCCAATGGCGCGGCGTGAAACGCGCGGTCGAAGTGTTGGCGGGTGTTGGCATCAATCGGCAGATCAAGCGCAGCTATTTGTTTCTGGCCCGCAATTACCGGCCCGGAGACCGCATTTTCCTGCTGGGCTATTCGCGTGGTGCTTATGCCGTTCGGTCTTTGGCGGGTCTGATCGACAAGTTGGGTCTGTTGCGCAAGGCACAGGTGACCGAAGAGGCGATGGAACGGCTCTACCACCTTTATGAATGCGATCCTGACGGGGCCGCGGCCCGGTCGTTCAAGGAATCGCGATGCCACGCGTCCGTTCCAATTTCGATGGTTGGCGTCTATGATACGGTGCGCGCGCTGGGCCTGCGCTGGCCGGTCCTGTGGCGTCTGGCCCCGCAAAGTCACGAGTTTCACAATCATTCTCTGGGGCCGTCGACCATGCATGGCCGCCACGCCCTGGCACTGGATGAAACCCGCGAGGCCTTTGCGCCTGTCCTTTGGGATGTGCCGGATGAACGGCAAAGCGATATCATCCAGATGTGGTTTCGTGGCACGCATGGCGATGTGGGCGGTAACCTGTCTGGCTGGAATGCGGCGCGGCCTTTGTCGAATATTCCGCTGGTCTGGATGTTGGGCGAGGCCGAGACATGCGGCCTGCCGCTGCCGCCGCATTGGCGCAGTCGTTACTTGACTGATGCGGGCGGTCCGTCCGTGGGCAAACTGCGCGGTTGGGGGCCATATTTTTTGATCCGAAAACGGCGGATGATCGGGCGCGATCCGTCAGAGCGCGTGCATGTGACGGCAAGGGACAGGGCCCGAAAACGGGGATTATCCGTGGCTCCCGATGGGCGGATAGACTAAGGCAATTGCGCCGGCTGACGCAGGCCCGCTTTGGGGTGCCCCCCCGGGGGGGCGGTTTTTACAAAGAAGAAGATCAGGATCGCCGCGGTTTGGCGCGTAAGGTTGGGTCGGCTTCGGTCGGATCCTCTGGCCATGGATGTTTGGGGTATTTGGCGCGCATTTCCTTACGGACATCCTCGTAAGAGCCGACCCAGAAACCCGGCAGGTCCTGGGTTGTCTGCACAGGGCAACGTGCGGGCGACAAGAGGGTCACGCGCAGGGGGGTTTTGTTCTGGCCAACCGTTGGATGAACCGTCGTGCCAAAAACTTCCTGCAGGCGTAATGACACTTCCGGATGGTCGCCGGAATAGTCGATGGGCGTCTTGCGGCCTAAAGGCGTGATCCAATGGCCAGGTGCGAGACGGTCAAGTTCTTGCAATTGTGGCCAATCCAGGCTGGCGCGCAGTGCCTCGGTCGGGTCAAAGCGTTTGAGGTCTTCGGCGCTAGACAATCCTGTCAAATAAGGAAGAAGCCAGACGCCCGCCCGATCCAGAAGGGCCGCGTCTGACATGTCGGCAAGCCCTGATACGGCGATGCGCGCGCGCAGCAACCGGGCCGATTTGGACCAGTTCAGAGTGTCGAGGCCGAGGTCTTTCAGACCTTCAAGCAGGGCTTTTGCAACGGCGTCGGACGGGGCAGATGTCCATTGTTTGTCTTGCAGAACTAAAGCGCCAAAGCATTCCTGTTCCCGTGCCAGAACCCGGCGATCGCGTTTCGACCAAAGGCACAGCTTTTGCCATGTGATCTGGTCGGAATAAAGCGCCCTGAGTTCCCCTTCGGTCAGTGCGACGGCCTGGCGGATGCGTGCCTCCCGCGGGTTGCCGTCAAGATCCGTTGCGACGATCAGGCGTTGCCCGGCCAACCCGTCCCCATCGGGAAAGACTGCACCCTTGCCACCGGCGAGCACATAGCGCGGGGCGTCGCCCTTGCGCCTGAGGCCGATGCGGTCCGGATAGGCGAGCGCTGCTTGTTCGGCCAGGCTATGAGGTGCGCCTTTCACAAAGCGGGCAAGCCGTTTGGCCTCTTGCCGGATGCGGGCCACAGTACCGCGATCTGCGCCAAGGCGGCCCGGATCCTCCAATGCCCGCAAGCGAAGTGCCAAATCTGAACCGCGTCCGCGCAACGGGTCACGGTCCGCCAAAAGAGCAGCCAGCCGTTCTGCCCCCGGCCCGCCTTTGGCCAACATATGTCCAAGCCGGGGATGCAGCGGCATCGCGGCCAATGTGCGGCCGTGATCTGTTATCCGACAAGAGCCGTCCAAGACGTCCAAACTGCGAAGCAGGGATTGCGCTTTGGCAAAGGCCCCCGCTGGAGGAGGGGTTAAAAAGGCCAGATCAGTACCATCGCCTGCGCCCCAGAGCGCAAGTTCAAGCGCAAGACCGGCCAGATCGGCGGCTTCGATTTCCGCCGGAGGAAAGGCGGGCAGGGCGCCCTCCGCCCCCTTTGTCCACATTCGGTAGCACACGCCCGGCGCCACGCGTCCGGCCCGGCCCCGGCGCTGGTCGGCTTCGGCCCGGCTGACCGCTTCGGTCACAAGCCGCGACATGGCCGAGGCGGGGTCGAACCGTGCCCGTCTGGCCCGGCCGCCATCCACGACGATGCGGATGTCGGGCAGTGTCAGCGAGGTTTCGGCAATGGCCGTGGCCAGAACCAATTTGCGCTTGCCTTCGGGCTCGGGTTTCAGTGCGGCCCGCTGTGCGGTCAATGGCATGGCGCCAAACAGCTGGTGTAACGCAATCGAGCCGGGCAGGTCGCCCAGCATTCCCGCCACACGCCGGATCTCACCTTCGCCTGGCAAAAACGCCAGCAATCCACCTTCGGCCTCGGATAAAGCGGTTCTGATCAGTGTAGTAATTGACGCCTCGAACCGGTCCTCTTTGCGCGGCGGGCTTGATAACCAGCGCGTCTCAACGGGAAAGCTTTGGCCCTCAGATGTGATGATGGGGGCCGCGTCCAATAGTTGCGCCACTGGGGCTGCGTCCAGAGTGGCCGACATCACGACCACAAGTAGGTCATCACGGAGCGCATTTCGCACCTCCCAGGTTAGGGCCAGCCCCAAATCGGCATTCAAGGAACGCTCATGAAACTCGTCAAAAATGACCGTGCCAACGCCCGGCAGTTCAGGATTATCCTGCAACATCCGGGTCAGGATGCCCTCGGTCACCACTTCGATCCTGGTGGATTTGCTGGTTTTGCTGTCGCCGCGAATGCGGTAGCCCACCGTTTGCCCGGCCTCTTCGCCCAAGGTCGCGGCCATACGTTCAGCGGCGGCGCGCGCGGCCAGGCGGCGCGGCTCCAGCATCAATATGCGCCCGGGCGAGATGTCAGCCTTGAGGATCGCCAAAGGAACACGCGTGGTTTTGCCTGCGCCTGGCGGGGCTTGCAACACGGCCCGCCCTTCGGCGCTAAGGGCCGAAATCAGATCGGGCAGGATCGGATCAATGGGTAGGGTCGGATCAGGTTGCACTTGGGCGAAAGACTCAGGTTGGTAGAATTCCGGCCATATGGCGTGTCAGACGAGGGTAAGGTCAACCGCCAATGACCCGAGCCAAAATGCCATCCCCCGCGACCCGTCTCCGGGCTGGACATATCGGGGCGGGCCGGGGCAAGTATCACGGCGCGGGCATTTGCGCCGCGATTTGGCCCGTTCTCAGCCTGAAAGACGATAGAGTGATGACCGACCCGCGCCCCCTTCAAGATTTGGCCAGCCGCGTTCTGGCTGGCGAACGCCGCGCCCTGGCGCGTGCTGTCACGTTGGTGGAAAGCACACGCGCTGACCACAGGGCCGAGGCGACAACCCTGTTGGATCAATTGGCCGGTCATGGGCGGCAAGCCTTGCGGATTGGTCTGTCAGGCACGCCCGGTGTGGGCAAATCGACCTTTATCGAGGCCTTTGGCATGATGCTGGTCAAGGCCGGGCTGAAGGTGGCTGTGCTTGCCGTTGATCCCTCGTCCACCCGGTCTGGTGGTTCCATCCTCGGCGATAAAACCCGGATGGAACGGTTAAGTCGTGAACGTGGGGCCTTCATCCGCCCCTCGCCCTCGCTGTCCCATCTGGGTGGTGTGTCACGCCGCACGCGTGAGGCCGTCGCGCTGTGCGAAGCGGCCGATTTCGACGTCGTTTTGATCGAAACCGTGGGCGTCGGGCAATCCGAAACCATGGTGGCTGAGATGTGCGATCTGTTCATCTTGTTGCTTGCACCAGCTGGTGGCGACGAATTGCAGGGCGTCAAACGCGGTATCATGGAGATTGCCGATATCATTTTGGTCAATAAGGCCGATGGCGATCTTAAGGCGACGGCCACCCGCACCTGTGCCGATTACGCAGGTGCGCTCCGGCTGATGCGCAAACGCGTCTATGACCCCGAAGGGTTTCCCAAGGCGCTGGCTGTTTCAGCGGTTGAAGGCGATGGGCTGACAAACGCGTGGGACGAAATGCAAACCCTTGCCAAATGGCGCAAGGAGGAAGGCCATTGGGCGTCCCGTCGCGCCGAACAGGCCCGGCATTGGTTCGAGGAAGAGGTGCGCTCCGGACTATTGGCGCGGTTGAAATCCGATCCGGGAATTCGGGCTGCCATGGGTGAATACGGTCAGTCCGTTGCACAAGGCGAAACCTCTCCCGATGCCGCCGCAGCAGAAATCCTTGCGCGCCTGAAGGGCTAGGGCTGGCTTGAGTTGGGCAAAGATCTGGCCCTATCCTTGTGACCGAAACGCGACCTAGGGTTTAGGTGTCACCGAAAGGAAATTGCTCATGCACGCGCTTTATATTCCCGCCCACGATGCCTTTATCCGTTGGCATGAGGTCGGGTCAGGCACGCCTTTGGTCTGCCTGCCGGGGCTGTCTATGCCCGCTATGGCCGGGTTTCTGGGCTTGGCAACCGCGCCGGAATTTGCAGATCGACGCTTCATCCTGATCGACTATCTGGGGTCCGGCGTGTCGGATGCCCCCAAGGATTTCGACGCAAGTCCTGATGCCCATGCCGAAACTGTCGCTGCTGTTCTTGATCACCTCGGATTGAGCCATGTCGACCTCTTTGGTCATTCCATGGGGGGCACGGTCGGCATCGCACTTGCACTTGCGCGGCCCGACCTTGTCGGACGGCTGATCGTCGGTGAGGGCAATGTCACCAATGGCGGCGGCGCCTTCAGTCTGCGGGTTGCAGGCGATGGCAAGGACGCTTTCCTGAACGGTGGATATGACCTGCTCATGTCGGGATATCGCGAAAAGGCAATGGCAGGTGACGCGCGGGCCGGGTTTTTCTACAGTGTCTGGTCCACTGCCGATCCGGCAACCTTTTATAGCAACGCTGCCGGTCTGGTCACTCTGCCCGTAGGGTTCGCGGAGGCGTATTTCGCGATGTCCATCCCGCGGGTCTTCCTCTATGGCGCATATAGTCATCCAGACGCCACAGGTGGGCCGTCGCCCGATACACCCGATCCAGATCTTCTGCGACGTCACGGAATTACACCCATGACCATCCCCGATGTCGGTCATGGGATGATGCGTGACAACCTTGCCTCCTTTATTCCGGTGTTTCAGGAGGTGCTGGCAGTATCGTCCGGGGCGTCATAGGCCGATAGGCCCTCTACCCCTTTCGGGCTCAGCGCATAAATGCCCTTTTCGACCTTTTCGAACCAGCCGTAATGGTCGTCGCGCATGATGGTAGTGGCCCGTTCGACCCCGGTGGCCATCTTCACCTTCGCGCCCTTGGTGGGGCCGTTCTCTGCCAGGTGCGCCGCGCATCTCAACGCGTCCTGACGATAGGCGGTGACCAGAGCCACCCGCGTGGCCCCGCCCTCATTCGGGTCACCCACGCGGCGTGAAAATTCACGCAGCAGACGTTGCCGCTTCGGCTTGGAAATGCGGGGCTCATAGGGGCCCGGATCGCAATGCGCCTCAACAAACCCGTCGCGCAACCGCACGGTCAGCAATCCAATACCCAGGCGACGACAAAGCTTGGTATTCTCCATTAGCGATTTCTGAAAAGGACGTCCCGTGCCGCGTGGCACCGCGATATAAACCAGATCAGCCAGCGACAGACGCGCCACCGCCTGATGAAACAAGGCCAGCGAAAACCGGGTCTTCAGCTCGACTATGACAGGCTCTTCCCCTGCGCGCATGGCTACGACATCCGCCGCGCCGATCTCAGACTTGACCTCATAGCCCTGTCCGATCAGATAGTCGCGCACCGGCGGGTATAGCTCTGTTTCCTTGACCATGACCGCGAAGCTACTGATGATGGGCCATGTTGTCACCGGCAAAGCCGATGAATCGCTTGACACTGCGCGGACAGCATCATATCCACCGCCCAGATTTACGAGGGTGCTGGCCCGTTCAGCGCCCTTATCCGTTTCTGATATCCGAGGATGAGCCCCATGTCGCGTGTTTGCGAATTGACCGGAAAAGGCCCCATGGTTGGCAACAATGTCAGCCACGCCAAAAACCGTACCCGCCGCCGGTTTCTGCCGAACCTGAATGATGTGACCCTCGGGTCCGACGTTCTGTCGCGCAGCTTCAAATTCCGTATTTCTGCCGCTGCCCTGCGCACGGTCGATCATCGCGGTGGTCTGGACGCGTTTTTGGCGAAAGCCAAAGATGAAGAGCTGTCCGCTAACGCTCTGAAAATCAAAAAAGAAATCCAGAAGGCTCAGGCAGCCGCCTAAGTTCCAATTCTGGACGATCGTTTTGACCTGGCCCCGGAGTTCGCTCCGGGGCCTTTGTCATTTTGCCGCTTTCCATTTGTCATCGGTCACGACTATCTAAGGGGCATGGAACGTATCGTGCCCACTGCAACCGCGCTGATGTTGGCGTTGGTCTTGGCCCTGACCTCGGTCAGCATGGCGGTGGCGCGTGGCGGGATGAGCCTAAACGGCGCGATGATTCTCTGCCTGAATGCAACGCAGGTTGCAGTTCCCCTCGGCCCTGATGGATTGCCGCAAGAGCATGAGCCGATCTGCCCCGATTGCACCATGGTCACGCTCGGCCTGAATGACCCCGTCGCAAGCCCGGGGCCGGCCTGGCAACTCAGCCAGATAACACCAGCACACCACGCCATTATCGACCATTCCACACCCGTTCAGGGCGGGCAGGCACGTGGACCCCCTTCTTTGATCTGATTCAAACCAACCCAGTTTTTCAGATTTGATCGAAGGAGACGACAGATGTCGTTCAAAACATGTTTCTTTGCCGGGCTATTAGCTGCGTCCATGCCCACATTGGCCGCCGCAGACATGATGGTGCATGACGGCTACGCCCGCAGTTCCAACGCGCAATCCGGCGCGGCCTTTCTATCCATCACCAATGATTCCGACAGGGATGACAGAGTGATCGGCGTTTCCTCGGCTGCGGCCGCGCGGGTTGAGCTGCACACGCATATCGAGGATGACAATGGCGTCATGCGGATGCGCGAAGTTGAAGCGGGCTTTGCCATTCCCGCCGGTGAGACCTTTTCGCTGCAACGTGGCGGCGATCACTTCATGTTCATGGGGCTGACCAGCCCATGGGAACAGGATGATGAGATCACGATTACGATCGAGTTCGAACATGCTGACCCGGTTACCTTTGTGCTTCCTGTCGATCTGGAACGCAGGGCAAACCACGGCACCACGACCCATGGTCAAATGGGTCATGGTGATGGGCATGGCAATCACGCCTCGAACTAGGCTTTGACAAAGGTGATCTGAAACGGCGCGCGGTCCTTTCGGGCGGTGCGCCGTTATTCGGCCTGCTCTGGCCCGCCCAGCATCAGGGACAAGGCCATCGCCTCGGCCTCGGCATATCCGGTTAGAATTTCGGGCTCCTGTCCCGGCAAGGCAAAGGCGGCGTCATCCAGATACTCAGCGGCAAAGCTTGGGTGATAGTAGCTCACGGTCACGCCATGAGTGGCGTCTGGTGTCCAGCTTTCATGAATAATCTCTCCTGGCTGGACCCCACGACGGGTAAAGGCGTAATATCCGCCGTCGTAGACATAGATCACGAGGCCAAACCTGTTTTCCACCGCGCAATCGCGGGCGGCGCCAAGGATGCCGGTCCCTTCAGGGGTGCACAGCACCCGCCAATCCTCATGAACTGATTGCACCGCATAGCGCGACAGGTCGTAATGCGTGGCCCAATCCTGCGCGGCGGCAGGAATGGCCATTGTGAAAAGGGCAACGCCAAATCCGGTGGCTTTGAAAATAGGTGTCATGAATGGTCCTCTCAAATAATGTATAAAGTACACTATTAAGGAGGCTTTGACAAGCGACTAGGACCGCGCCAGCAATTCTGCCACCCATTGCGGCACCGCTTGGCTGGCCGGTCCGGAGATCACCCGATCAAAAAGGCCCGGCACACGACTGGGTTCAAGGTTGATTTCCAGCGTCACAGCCCCGGCTGATTTTGCCTCATCCACAAAGCCCGCCGCCGGATAGACCTCGCCTGAGGTGCCGATAGACACAAACAGATCAGCATCCCAAAGCGACGCTGCAATTTCCTCCATCCGGTAGGGCATTTCGCCAAACCAGACGATATCGGGCCGGGTCTTGGCGGCCGTGCAGGCCGGGCAGGGATCATTGCTCTGCATCACCGCAGGCGCAGGCCAGCGATGGTCGCAGGCCGCACATAACGCGCCTGCCAATTCGCCATGCATATGGATCACATTGCGGCTGCCCGCACGTTCATGCAGGTTGTCGACATTCTGAGTGACGATCAGAACCTCGCCCGGAAATCGCGCCTCCAGTTCGGCAAGCGCGTCATGCGCGGCATTGGGTGCGGCCCCTGCCGCATTGGCCCGACGGGCATTGTAAAACGTATGTACCAGATCGGGATTGCGGGCGAAGCCCTCGGGTGTGGCCACCTCATTCAGATCGTATTTCGTCCAAAGCCCGTCTTTGTCGCGAAACGTGCCCAGCCCGCTTTCTGCCGAAATCCCCGCACCGGTCAGGATTACAATCCGTTCCATTTTCATCCCACCCATGTCATCACACACCAGATCAACAGGAGACCCACAATGACCTACTCTATCCTCTGCGTCTGCCTGGGCAATATCTGCCGCTCACCCTCGGGTGAGGCGACCTTGCGGGCGGCCATGCCCACCGCGCGGATCGACAGCGCGGGCACGGCGGGCTGGCATATCGGCAAGCCGCCCTACGGGCCGATGCAAGAGGCCGCAAAAGCGCAAGGCTTTGACATGAGCGCACAACGCGCCCGACAGGTCCGTGCGCAGGATTTCTATGAATTTGACCTGATACTGGCGATGGATGCCGACAATTTCAGCGATCTCGAACAGATGCGCCCGGCGGATGCGACGGCTGATCTGGCGCTTTTCCTTGATGCTTTGGACGATGGTCCGCACGATGTACCCGACCCGTACTATACCCGCGATTTCAGCGGGGCCTTTTCCTTGATCGACACCGCCGCCCAGGCTTGGGCGGAGCGTTTAGGCGCCTAGCCGCAGCTGCGTCGTGCAGCCTCGCCAAAGGCGCTGTAGCTATCCCAGAACGCTTCGTCACTGCGGTTGTCTGACATGCGCAGCACTTCGGCCTGATCCGGGTCATCGAACAATCGGGCCGCTTGCCGTTGTTCGCTGCGTGACAAGGTTTGCCGGGCCACACTGCCAATACATGAACACAAAGACCGCGTTGCTGCCGCCCGGTCCGAGCCATTGCAGGCCCGTTCAACCGGGTTGGCCTCAAGCGGCGCGCCCATCACCAGAAATACCGCCAGAAAGGCGCTGAACTTCTTGGATTTCATTCTGTCCCACTCCCTGCCTTTTCGGATCCCACCCCTACAGGATTGGCGCGAATGTGACAAAGATGAAACAATGGCGCAACGGTTAGGTTGCGCCATCATTGAATTTGGCAAGTTTCTGCGGATCAGGCTGCCGCGCTTGCCTGCATCTTCTGCAAAACGATCTCATCGGCAATCCGGTGCGGCGCGATGTTGCGCGCTTTGGCGGAGGAAAGGATCGCATCCATCGTGGCTTCTGCTGCGGCCAGTTTTTCGGCCACGAATCCGGCCCTGTCGCTGATCCTCAGGATCTCGGTCGCGACATTGATGATGCCACCGGCATTGGCCACGTAATCAGGTGCATAAAGGATGCCCAGCTTGTGCAGCGCTTCGCCGTCGGCCGGGCTGGCCAATTGGTTATTGGCCCCGCCTGCAACGGCTTTGACCTTCAGCGCAGGGATGGTTTGCCCGTTCAGAATTCCGCCGATGGCACAGGGCGCCAAAATATCGGCCTCGACGGCCAGGATCTGATCAACATGCACCACCTCTGCGCCGAAGGCCGCTTGCGCCTTGGAGCAAGCATCCGGATTGATATCGGCAACGATCAGTGCCGCACCGGCCTCATGCAGCATTTCCGCCAGGTACCAGCCGACATGGCCCAAACCTTGTAGCGCGACGGATTTGCCGGTCAGCTCAGCGGTGCCAAACCGGTGGCGCGCCGTGCAGCGCAGCGCGTTGAAAATACCGCGCGCCGTGATGGGCGATGGGTCGCCCGAGGCAAATTCCCCCTCCGGCAGACCGGCGACAAATTCGGTCTCTGCCGCGATAACCGCCATATCCGCGGGGCTCATTCCCATATCTTCCGCTGTCCAGTACCGGCCTTTCAGCGCATTGATGGCCTTGGCAAAGCTGCACAAAAGCGCGTCGGATTTCTGCAAGGCGGGATCACCGATGATCACCGCCTTGCCACCACCCAGGGGCAGACCCGCGGCGGCATTCTTGAAGGTCATTCCATGGCTCAGGCGCAAAACATCGTTCAGCGCGGCATCCTCGCTGGCATAGGGGCGCATGCGCAATCCGCCTGCTGCCGGACCCATCTGAGTCGAATGAATTGCGATAAACCCAACCAGCCCGGTTGCGTCATCGGCAACCCGGATCACCTGCTCGTGGCTGTCACTGGGGATATGTGTGATGTCCATGAAAAACCTCCTCTTTGAAAGGAGGATACCGCTTCTGGAAAAGAGGATGGGGCCAATTTGCGGCTCGCAATTGAAGAAAATTGGGGGTATACACTATAATAAGCCCAAAATTTGAGAGAAAACCGCTAATGGATGGAATCGACCGTAAGATTCTCACCACCCTGCAAAAAGACGGCCGCCTGTCCGTGACTGACCTGGCCGAGCGTGTGGGCCTGTCGCCGACCCCCTGCGCCCGCCGCATGGCGCGACTGGAAAGTGACGGGATCATCACCGGTTATTCGGCACGGGTGGATCCCGATAAGCTGGGCCTTGGCATCACGGTCTTTGTCTTTGCAGAGCTTGAACGCCAATCCCGCGATGCACTGGACGCGTTCGAGCGCGCCGTGATCCGCTTTCCCGAAGTGCTGGAATGCCACTTGATGACAGGCACCCGCGACATCCTGCTAAAAGTCGCCGCCGCCGACCTCAAAGCCTTTGACGCGTTTCTAGAAGACAGCCTCCTGCGCGTTCCGGGCATCCGCTCCACCCGCTCCAGCTTTTCTCTGAGAACGATGGTGAGCCGGGAGGCTGCGCCGGGTTAGAAGAGAGTGGAAAGCCAAGCCTTGGCCGCCGCAATTACCGATTTTAGCAGCTGTGGATTGGCAACTAGTGCCGCAGCACTGGCAGGGATGCCCCATTTTATCAGGGTGTCTGCCGCGAGATCACCCTTTTTCGCGCACCACATAAGAATAGCCCGAAGTGACTTAGTTAGCGTTCCGATGGATTGTTCGACGACCGATTTGTCAGGGGTGTCAACTCCCACCTGCACCTTCAATTCATCAATTGCCGCCCAAAGCACTTTTGTGTCTAACGCCGCTTGATTTTCGATCTGCATTTCATCGGGCGGATGGTTTCCACCCATTCCAAGACGTGGCGCTTGCGCAATGATCTGCTCCCGCGCCATCTCGAGCGCCTCGATCTTCTTTTCAAGTTGTAAACGCGTGCGGATCTCTTCAATTCTTTTTGCTATATGTTCTGGACCATTGCTCCAGTCCGAATTCGGCAACTTTGCAATGTGCATTTGTAGGTCGGTGTCGACGTGCTTCCCCTCGCTGGCTGATCGGATTAATGCACGCCAAAATGACCATTTGAGGTCATCTTCGAGTGCCCAAGTCAGAGCGATTGTTGTTTTGCTTCCATTAGGGAAGCCTTTGCCTGAGATTTCGCCATCAGGCATAATAAATGGGTCGTCAACCGCTGTCAGGACAGTCTCAGCCCAGTAAGAGTTTAGTTGTTCGACCAGCACATCAATTGCACTGCAAAAATGGCCAAACCGCAGAAGCTGTAGCGCGTCGCTGATAGTAGAGATGACCGACGATTTTGATTGAATCTGAATAGCGCTCGAAAGCTCCAGGAACTCCTCTTGAGGAGTTGGCCGCAGGTAGAACAGAACAAGGGCATTGAATACTCGAAATCCGGCCAGAGTTGCGCTGTCCGCCCTTGCTTTTAGACGGACACGGGTATCGGCCAGAGCGCCAACCGCCGCCGCTATCGCGCTAACAGTGCACACTTGTTGGTGACGGAGTGGTAACTCTTGAAATTGGACTCTGCTAACGCCGCCTTCATCTTCTGAAAGTTTTTCACCTTTCCATGTTTCGATACGCTGAAACTCGCCCATTGACCAACACCTCAAACCCTTCCATATCCACATACCATGACCGAGCTTAAAAACATCCGCAATTTCTCCATCGTGGCGCATATCGACCACGGCAAATCCACTCTTGCTGACCGGCTGATCCAACAGACGGGCACGGTGGCTGATCGCGACATGCAGGAGCAGTTGCTGGACAGCATGGATATCGAGCGGGAGCGCGGCATCACCATCAAGGCCAACACGGTACGGATCGAATATCCCGCGCAAGATGGTGAGACTTATATCCTGAATCTCATCGACACCCCCGGTCACGTCGATTTTGCCTATGAGGTCAGCCGCTCCATGCGTGCGGTTGAGGGCTCGCTTTTGGTTGTGGACGCCTCCCAAGGGGTTGAAGCGCAGACATTGGCCAATGTCTATCATGCGCTGGACGCCGATCATGAAATCGTGCCGGTCCTGAACAAGGTCGACCTGCCCGCCGCTGAACCCGATCGCGTGGCTGAACAGATCGAAGACGTCATCGGCATCGACGCCTCGGATGCGGTCCATATCTCGGCCAAAACCGGCCTCGGCATTCCCGACGTGCTGGAGGCGATTGTCACCCGCCTGCCATCCCCCGCAGGCGATGCAGATGCCCCGCTCAAGGCCATGCTGGTCGACAGCTATTATGACTCCTATCTCGGTGTTGTCGTCATCATCCGCGTCATCGACGGCAAGATCAAAAAGGGCGACCGCATCAAGATGCTGGGCACGGGCGGCAAATACCCCGTTGACCGTCTCGGCGTCTTCCGCCCGAAAATGGAAAATATTCCAGAGCTTGGGCCGGGTGAAATCGGCTTCCTCACCGCCTCGATCAAACAGGTGCGCGACACCCGCGTGGGCGACACGATCACCCATGAAAAGGGCGGCGCGACCGACGCTTTGCCCGGCTTTGCCCCGGCGCAGCCCGTGGTGTTCTGCGGCCTCTTCCCGGTCGACAGTTCCCAATTCGAGGACCTGCGCGACGCGATTGAGAAACTGGCGCTGAACGATGCCAGCTTCTCTTTCGAGATGGAGACCTCGGCCGCGCTGGGCTTCGGCTTCCGCTGTGGCTTCCTCGGGCTTTTGCACCTTGAGGTCATCCGCGACCGGATTGAACGCGAATATGATATTGAGCTGATCACCACCGCGCCCTCGGTCATCTATCACGTCTATATGAAAGACGGCTCCATGCAGGAGCTGCACAACCCCGCCGACATGCCCGACCTGACCCATGTCGACCATCTGGAAGAGCCGCGCATCAAGGCCACCATCCTCGTCCCTGACGAGTATCTGGGCGATGTGCTCAAACTCTGTCAGGACCGCCGCGGCATTCAGGAAGACCTCACCTATGCCGGCACCCGCGCGATGGTGGTCTATGACCTGCCATTGAACGAGGTTGTCTTTGACTTCTACGACCGTCTGAAATCGGTCACCAAAGGCTATGCCAGCTTTGACTATCAGATGATGGGCTACCGGCAGGATTTCCTGGTGAAAATGTCCGTGCTGGTGAATGATGAGCCGGTGGATGCGCTTTCGATCATGGTCCACCGGGATCGGGCTGAGATGCGGGGCCGCGCCATGTGCGAAAAGCTGAAAGAGCTGATTCCGCGCCACATGTTCAAAATCCCGATCCAGGCCGCGATAGGAGGCCGCGTCATCGCGCGAGAGACCTTGTCTGCCATGCGCAAAGACGTGACCGCCAAATGCTACGGCGGCGACGCCACACGGAAGCGGAAGCTCTTGGATAAGCAGAAAGCGGGTAAGAAGAAGATGCGGCAGTTCGGGAAGGTTGAGATCCCTCAGTCGGCCTTTATTAGTGCGTTAAAGATGGACAGTTAATCTGGATGTTTCTCTGTTGGTGAATCGAGTTTTGGTTAGGAGTGCTGACGCTAGAGTCGTTTGTGTGTTGTGCAGTCGCGTGTCTTTGAAGAGACAAAGCTCGGTCATCAAACGCTTGCCGCACTTGGTTTAAATACTCATTTCGACCAACTTTTTCCACTCACCTAACATCTCGTCAGTAAGCGATAGTTCAAGCGTTGTTAGATTCTCCACAATTTCATCTGCCGACAAGTTATTTCCTTCGGAAATTAGACGACCAATATTTCCACACATAATTGCAACTGCTTGAAAGTTGGGTGCCAGTTCTTTTACTTTCAGTTCTATTCCAGATACGGCATCCAAAATGTAGATCGTAGACGCCCCGTGAAGATGTGCTCCTGCCTTAACAAGCAGAAAATCTGCATCATAACTTGCAACCCAAACAAAGTCGGGAGGATATACTTGCCCGGAATTGTATTTCTGTTCGTTTACAAGTGTTTCCACTAGTGAGCCCGTGCAATGTGGGCTCATTACTAAGCTGCCAATAACGGCATTTTCGACACGATACTTTTTACAAAACGTGACGTATTCTTTTGGCAATCCCAGAGTTCTGACAATTACGTCGCTCCAATCTGCTGGTTCAATTCTTGGCTCTAGTGGGCGGTCCGGTTGCCCAATTGGCAGATTCCAACTTGCCTTAGAGTACGAAGCGACTTCATTAATTGTTTTCATTATCAAAAGGTTACCTCCTTAAGCGATTCACAGATTAGTTTTCTCCTAGCTTGTGAAGCGTGGAGGGCAAAAGGTGCCGAAAATCTGCCGTGTTGTACATGATGGCGCTCAATAATTTCTCCAAGATAATTCGTGTGTTTTGGGTAAGAATCTATCCATGTTTCGTTTACTACGGGGAACTGTTTTCCAGAGATACGAGTTCGATTTTTTCGCTCAAATCTAGTATATCTTGGTCTACCCACTGGCCCAAGAATTGACGTGAATTTCCAATCCCACCGTTTGTTGTTATCCGCCGAAGAGAAATAGGGGTCGTCGTTTTGGGACTCCCGGTCTCCCGACCGGGCAGCGCCATACATAACCCTAAGCCCCTGACCGGCCGTCCTCATAGCACGGCAATTGGGTGAATCCCGCACTTCGATCAGAGCGCGAAGGCATGTGCTCAGGGTATGGAGTTCAGAACCAACCAGTGGATCGCCGCACCACGGCCCGTCGATAGCGCAGCTTCATCCCGAACCTGACCCAAATCAAAGCCCGCAGCTCTCCCCCGCGTTAGGACATCCCCCATGTCCACGCTTCTCATCCTTCTGCATCTTTTCATCGGGTCCACCCTTGCGGGTGTGGGGCTGGTTGTGCTGCTGGTGGCCGGGCAGGCCACAGCGTTCAGCCTCTCTGCGGCCATCGCGCTTGGCTATCTCCTCGCCTTTCCGGTGGCCCGTTATGTCGAGCGCGGGATGCGGGGTTAGCCCATCGCGCCCCGTGCGGCATCGGGGTGCTCTTCCATGAAATGCCTCAGCACCACATACAGCTCACGCGCGTGATCCAGATCACCATTGTGCAGCGCCTCCCGGATATCTTCCGCGATCATGCGCGCAACCCGGGTCGGCCCGTGATGCAGATGCATCAGCCGGTCGGCCAGGATCGAGGCATTCAGCTCCGGCAGATGCTCATGTTCTGCAACGGCGATGATCTCCTCTCGCGTCAGGTCGGTCATGTCTTCAATATCCTCCAGCGTGATCATGGTCTCTCCTCCTGCTCTTAGTTTGACAGAATTGCCGCAGCTGCGCCCTGACCTGAATCAACCGTTTGTCGGCACAGGGGGTGTACGGGGGGTGTACAGGGGGTGCATCCGGAGTGACGGGTCGATTCGCGGCTGTTTTTGCCTTTGCAGGTGCAGAAATTGCGCTGTTTTTGGGCCCGACGTGACGGGTGCTGGCAAAGGGGCCAATTTGAAGAAAAAATCGCGCTTATCCACAGAGATTCCCACAAGGAATCCCGTGGCTTATCCCCAAGAAATTTTCATGCTGCAGTGCTATTTTCTGGACCCAAAGCGCCTCCCCGGTAACAGTTAAGTCACCGCAACGGGTTACGGCCCAGGGCGGGGCGCAGAGAAGCCTTCAGGCACCAAAGCGCAACAGTCCAGATCCTCGGATCACGGGTGTTGTCGGGATGGGTCGCTGGTGGAAACCGCTGCTACGGAAGATGGATCTTATGACCTGTTTTTCGTATGGTTTCAATTGGTTGGCAGATAGGCGCGCTGTAATGAATTCCTCTTCGGAGGCAGACAGAGCAGCACCCCAGGTCAGGCCGTTCGCAAGAGCAGCAGGGCAGGGGAGGTTCGAAAAAGACGGCCTTTTCGGAGGCGGAAATGGACGGACCAGTGGCGCGGGTCGCAAGGCACGTGTCGCAAAATGGGCCAAGACGCCCCTCGGGGGGGAAGGGTTCATATGAAGGCGTCAGGGGATGTGTCGAAAGACATGCTGCAAAGACCGCGTCTGAGCACCTGACGCCTTCTTCTATTTTCCGCAGGACATATCGGCAAATCGAGAAGCGGGGTCCGTCGCCATTTGGCAACCGAACCCCGCCCGCGTCAGTGGATGCAATGCCGCGTCTATGCACCTATGCCGCGCTGCCTAGGACAAGAGGCTATAGGGATCAACTAAATCTGGAAGAAACGGGTACCGGCGACCCCATATCTGGACGAAATTTTGAACTTTGCGGGATTTTGGCAACAGATGACTTGTTGCGGGAAGAGAGCGCGATAGAGTTTGGTCTCGACCCGCAAGCAAGAGGCCTCCAATGACAGTAACCCATGCCACGCCCGAGGAGGTTGCCATGATCCTTGATTGGGCAGCGGCCGAGGGCTGGAACCCCGGGCTGGACGATGCAGGCGCGTTTTATCAGACAGATCCTGAGGGGTTCTTTCTGAAACGTATCAATGGCCGTCCGATTGCAGCCATATCCGTCGTAAATCACAGTCATCAGTTTGCGTTTCTGGGGCTCTATATCTGCAAGCCGGAGTTTCGCGGTCAGGGGCATGGTTTGTCGCTTTGGACGGAAGCATTGACCCATTCTGGCGGGCGTACGGTTGGGTTGGACGGTGTTCCGGATCAGCAGACAAATTACCGGGCTTCGGGCTTTGAACCAGCGGGGCAGACTTTTCGCTATCAGGGTGCGTTCACCGCCTTGGCCGGGGTCTCATCCGCGCGCGCGCTGCGTTCAGATGAAATCCCCACTTTGATGAACCGCGACCGTCAGCAGGTCGGGTTTGACCGCGCCGTCTTCCTTTCTGCATGGCTGAAGGACACCGAGACGCGCAGGACGCTTGTGGTAGAGCAGTCAGGGACTATCGCGGGCTATGCCACGCTTCGCGCCTGTCGTGAGGGATATAAGATAGGGCCATTCAGCGCTGAAAGCGAAACAGTGGCGAGCAACCTATTGGCGGGATGTGCGGGTATTGCGGGCAATGGTGCCAGTGTGATGGTTGATGTGCCAGACAGCCGCCCTGCACTCTCCAATCTTTTGACTGCGGCCAATTTCACCGTCGGGTTCAACACCGCGCGCATGTATCGGGGTGCGCCGCCCAAATCCAAGCTTAGCCTTTTTACCTGCGTTGCAACCCTGGAATTGGGATAGGGTCACGCATTCAGAAAAGCCCGCAAAGCCCCCTCGAATTCGCGGGGTTTATCGGCATGAAGCCAATGCCCTGCACCCGGAATTTTGGCAAAGCGCGCTTTGGGAAAAAATGCTTTGATCTGGTCCCGATGCGCCGGAAGCACATAATCAGACTCCGCGCCGGATAGCATAAAGACGGGGCCGTTGAACTGCCCCGCGGCATCCTCGGGCCAGCCGGTAATCTGGTCCATATAGGCCTCGAGCACTGCGTGGTTCAGCCGCCAGCGCTGGCCCCTGACATCTAGGGATTGCAGCAAAAAGGCCCGAATGCCCACCTCGTCTACGAACCCGGCCAGTTGGGCATCTGCGTCGCGGCGGGTCGACACCATTGCCAAATCCACTTTGCGCATCGCGTCGATAAGGTGGGTCTGACTATGCCCATATGTAACCGGTGCGATATCGGCGACGATCAGGCGGTTGACCAGCGCAGGCTGGGTCAGCGCCAGCATCATCGCCGCCTTGCCCCCCATCGAATGGCCCATCACATCGGCCTGCCCGCCATGGGCATGAATAACCTCTGCCAGATCGCTGGCCAGATCGGCATAGGAATGCGTCGCTGTTTGAGGGCTTTCGCCATGGTTGCGCATATCGACCGAGATCACCTGCCGTTCATCGGACATCCGCTTGGCGATGACGTTCCAATTGCGGGCAGAGCCAAAAAGGCCGTGCGCAATCAACAGGGGCGGTTTGGCGGTGGGGTCGCCGGTAAGGACGGTGTTCAGCATGGCACCAGACCTACTGGATTGCTCAGGCGAGGGCCAGCATTTGGCCGCGACAGTCTGGCGCATCGAAGGAATACATAAGCGAAATAGTTGGTCATTGGCGAATGAAATGGACCCCAAAAGAAGGACATACCGATGTTTGAAGGCCTAGGAATATCTCTAATCCTGATCATGGCAGGCATGTTTGCCGCCCCGGCGCTTGTGGCGGCGTTTGTCTGACGTGTTGATCGCGGGCCGGGGAGGGTGCTCTCCGGCCCGTTTCTCTTAGTGCTGCGGTTTCAGGAAGGTGCCGTTTCGCAAGTCGGTCAGCGCCGTGCGGATTTCTTCCTGCGTGTTCATCACAATGGGTCCGTGCCAGGCCACTGGCTCTTCGATTGGGGCGCCTGAAATCAAAAGGAAGCGGACCCCTTCCGGGCCCGCCTGAACGGTTACTTCATCGCCCGTGCCAAACCGGATCAGCGTTCGGTTGCCGGATAGATCGCGGATATTAACCTCTTCACCCATGACCTCTTTTTCCAGAAGCACTCCAGAGGGCGCGGAGGCATCTGCGAAAGCGGCAGAGCCGTCAAAAACATAGGCAAAAGCCCGACGATAGGTGTCGATCTTGAAGGTCTTTTTGACGCCTGCCGGAACATAGACATCCAAGTATTGAGGGTCAGCGGCGATGCCATCAACTGGACCCCGCTTGCCCCAAAACTCTCCCACTATGACCTTCACCTGCGTGCCGTCATCGTCGATGACCTCGGGAATATCCTTGCCCTGCACATCCTGATACCGTGGCGCGGTCATTTTCAGATCGGATGGCAGATTGCCCCAGAGCTGAAAGCCATGCATCTGGCCCTTGGCGTTCCCGGTGGGCATTTCCTGATGCAAGATACCTGAGCCTGCTGTCATCCACTGCACGTCACCCGCGCCAAGCCGACCGGAATTGCCAAGACTGTCACCATGATCGACGGATCCGGCCAATACATAGGTAATTGTCTCGATCCCGCGATGCGGGTGCCATGGAAAGCCGCGCATGTAGTCAGCCGGGTCATCGCCCCTGAAATCATCAAACAACAGGAACGGGTCCAATTCGCTCGGGTCCTGAAATCCAAAGGCGCGGTGCAGTTTGACGCCTGCCCCTTCCATCGTTGGTTGGGCGCGGCGCGCCTCGGTCACTGGTCTGATCGACATGACGCTTCTCCTGATAGAGTGTTGTGTTGAGAATGAACCTAGGGTGCTGCGCCTGCCCAATCAATTTTTGCTGGCAAACAGGGCCTGTGCAGATTTGAGACGAAAGTGGAGTTAGCCAGATAGGCTGCGGCACTGAAACGCTGGTCTTTGTCTGTCCCCCATGCTCTAAGCCCGGGCGTTCATATCAAAGGCGAGATCCCGCAATGATCGGCGAAAATGACGAAGTTCTGGAACGGATTACTCCAAGCGCGCCCCGGCGCTACATGGCCGTTGGCTGTCTTGGTCTGTTGGGCATCATGTTGCTTGTGATTGCGGCCAGCCGCCCGCCATCTGATTTTGTGTGGTTGATCTTCCTCGTGGTTCTTGGCGCGGGTAGCATTTGGTTGTCTTGGTCAATTTGGACATCTTCGGCCACAACGCTGGAACTGACCCGTCACGAATTGCGCGAACAGGGCGGGCGGTTGCTGGCCCGGATCGAGGAGGTAAAGAATGTTGACCGGGGGTTCTTTGCCTTCAAGCCTGCGGCTGGGTTCCGGCTAAGCCTGACCACCAAAATGCCAAATGCCTACGCGCCCGGGCTTTGGTGGCGCCGGGGGCGGATGGTCATGATTGGCGGAGTGACGTCGTCTGGTCAGTCTAAATCCGTGGCGGATCTGATTGCCGTTTTGGTGGCGCAACAGCGCGGAGAAATGTAACTCCCCGCGCCGACACAGAGATTTACAGCCCTTTGGCGCGATAGCTCGAGGCAACACGGCCAATGGCGACCATGAATCCTGCTGTACGCAGGTCATGGACATCATTACGTGTCCGCCAGACTTCGCGCATCGACTGATAGGCAATTCGCATCGTGTCATCGAGGCCCGAGCGCACAAGCTCCAGTTCCCCAGCACCGCGCAGGTATTTCTGCTTGAAATCCGGTGTCATCGACCACGCATCGCCAAGGTGTTCGTCCAAACGCTGAAGTTCATCAACGATCAACTGGTGGCGCGCCTCTTCCTGACGCCGTTGCATCCGGCCAAAGCGAATATGGCTAAGGTTTTTGACCCATTCGAAATAGGAAACGGTGACACCGCCTGCATTCGCATAAAGGTCAGGAATAATCACCGTGCCTCGGTTGCGCAGGATATCGTCGGCGCCCGCCGTCACGGGACCATTTGCAGCCTCGATGATCAGCGGCGCCTTGATCGCCTGGGCGTTGTGCATATTGATCACGCCCTCAATCGCGGCTGGGATCAGAATGTCACACTCCGCCTCAAGCGCGCGCAATCCATCCTCGATGAACTCAGCATCAGGATAACCTTTTACGCCGCCATGTTCTGCGATGTAGTCGCGCACGCTGTCGATATCAAAGCCACTTGCGTTGGCAATCGCGCCATCGCGCTCGATGATGTGGGTGACCTTGCAGCCATCTTCGGTCGACAGGAATTTGGCGGCATGATAGCCCACATTACCAAGCCCTTGCACGATCACCCGTTTGCCATCCAGCTTACCGCTTAGGTTTGCGCTGGCCACATCATCGGGATGCCGGAAGAACTCTTGCAGGCCGTACTGAACGCCTCGGCCTGTTGCCTCAACCCGCCCCTGAATGCCACCCGCATGCGGTGGTTTGCCGGTTACGCAAGCCTTTGCGTTAATATCGGTCGTGTTCATCCGAGCGAACTGGTCGGCGATGATCGACATCTCCTTTTCACCCGTTCCCATGTCAGGTGCGGGCACATTTTGGGCCGGATTGATCATGTCGCGCTTGATCAGCTCATAGGCGAAACGGCGCGTGATTTGTTCCAGCTCATGTTCTTCAAACTGGCGCGGGTCAATGCACAACCCGCCTTTCGAACCACCAAACGGTGCCTCGACCAGCGCGCATTTGTAGGTCATCAGCGCGGCCAGCGCCTCGACTTCGTCTTGGTGAACGTTAGGGGCATAGCGGATGCCACCCTTCGCAGGTTCAAAATGCTCTGAATGAACAGACCGGTAGCCGGTGAAAGTTCGAATTTCTCCTCTGAGGCGCACACCAAAACGAACGGTGTAAGTCGCGTTACATACACGTATTTTTTCTTCCAACCCGGCCGGCAGGTCCATTAGCGCAGCAGCGCGATTGAACATCAAATCTACGGATTGACGGAAACTTGGTTCTCCGGTTGACGACATTGCAAACCCTCCCATGAATGTCGTGTCGGGCAGTTTTCAAACCGCCCATTTTTTGAGCGAAACATGGCTGGCCATTCGGTGCAAGTCGCGCGTGCCAAATTGCCGGATTTCTCGTTAAATTTGTCCAAACAGATCGTCAAACCATTGTTTCGTACAAGAAAACACCGCGTTTCCTGACACCTTTCGCCGCATTTTTGCCCTGAATCTGAAGGACACATGCATTGGGCCGGTGTGTTCCGTCCCATCCTTATTCGAATCTAGGCGAGGCATCTGGCATGTCGAAGACCGAAAAAACATTCTCTAATCCTCTTCACGGCTGTGGCCGAATGCGGCGCTTTGCCAATGCAGAGGATGGGACAATCACGATCTTTGCCCTGATGATGTTCATTCTTATGTTGGCAGCGGGCGGTATTGCGATTGACGTGATGCGGTATGAGACACAGCGCACGCAGCTGCAATATACGCTGGACCGCGCCGTTTTGGCGGCGGCGGCGCTTAATCAGACAGAAGACCCGGAAGAGGTGGTGATCGACTATTTTGCGACCTCGGGTCTCGAAAACTATCGCCTACGCGTGGACGTCGACGAAGGGCTGAACTACCGCCGGGTTGAAGCTTTCGCAGAGATGGATCTTCAATCCTACTTCATGAATATGATGGGTGTGGGGGTGATGACTTCTCCTTCGTCCGGTGCTGCCGAAGAACGAATTATGGATATCGAAATCTCGATGGTTCTCGATATCTCTGGCTCGATGGGATCGAACAGCAAGATTGCCAATATGCGCAATGCGGCCAACGAATTTGTCGATACGGTTCTGGCCGCGAACGAAGATGAAGAACAGGTCTCGATCTCGCTAATTCCATACAACGGTATGGTTAACGCAGGCTCGACCATTGCCAGCGTTTTCAACTTATCCGACGAGCACAATTCATCGAATTGCACCAGATTTGATCCATCTTTCTATTTCTCAACCGCAATCGACCCAGACATGGATGAGATCGAGCGCATTGCGCATTTCGACTACAACAACAGGAACCGCTACCGCAATTTCCGCTCACCCTATTGCACGACGTCTGAATATGGCGCGATCTTGCCTTGGTCCAGCGACGCTGACGCGTTGCATAGCCGGATCAACAGTCTGAACGCCAATGGTTGGACGGCAATTGACCTGGGGATGCGGTGGGCCGTTGGCTTGCTGGACCCGGCTGCACAGCCGGCCGTGAGCGAGTTGATTGCCGATGGCACTGTTCACGAAGATTTCGAAGGTCGTCCCTTCAGCTATGAGGAGGACGAAGTTCTAAAGGTCATTATCCTGATGACGGATGGAGCCAATACCAATCAGTATGACGTCGTTCAGGACCGCAAGAGCGGTGGCTCGGGCGTCTTTGAAGACCCTGACACGGGCCGGACATCGGCCTATCTGCCGAATTACGACCTGTATTACTGGCATCATGATGACAGCTACAGCAATGAACCCTATGGCGGCTCGGATGCGGTTGAATTTTCGTGGCCTGAACTTTGGGGCACCTATTCGGCGCGGATGCTGGCGGGTGAGTTCTATTACTATGCGGGCGATTGGGACTATTACCAGGACGTGCGCTATGACTCGATCGAACTATACGCCGGGGCCAATGCCGCCGACACGAACTTGCGCGCCATATGTGACGCCGCAAATAATGCAGGAATCATCGTGTTCACTATTGCATTTGAGGCGCCGACACGCGGCCAAAGCGTGATGCAATACTGTGCGACGACACCGTCACATTACTATGACGCGGATGGCATCGAAATCTCAGAGGCATTTGCGTCCATTGCCGCCTCGATCAACCAGCTCAAGCTGATTCAGTGAGGTCATGATGTGGGGCCAGGCCATCATAAAGCGATATCTCAAGCGGCAGGAGGGCAGCGCGACGGTCGAGTTCGTCATCGTGTTCCCGATCATCCTGTTGCTGTTTATCGCGGCGTTTGAAACCTCAATGCTTTTGACACGCCAGGTGTTGCTTGAAAGGTCGCTGGACAGCGCCGTGCGCCACCTGCGCCTGACGGCTGGGGTTAGCGCCACACATGATCAGATACGGACTAATATTTGCGCCAACACGCTCGTCATACCGGATTGCGAGAACGCGCTATTGTTGGATTTGCGAACAATTGATCAGACATCCTATGCCCTGCCTGACTACCACGTGATGTGCGTAGACCGAACAGGTGTCGTGAACCCTGCCAATGAATTCGACGGTGGGGCTCAAAACGAACTGATGCTGATCCGTGCCTGTGCGGCTGTGGATCGCATTCTTCCAATCTCTGGCCTTGGGCTGGACCTGACACGCGATGATACCGGCGCGATCCACCTGACCGCCGCATCCGTCTTCGTGAATGAGCCGGAGTAAGGAATGTCATGCGCAACATGCTGAAGAAATTCTGGAAAGAAGAGAAAGCAACCGTCGCGCTTGAGGCGGTCCTGCTTACTCCAATCCTAGCCTGGGTCTTTATCGCGAGCTTTGTCTTTTTCGATGCGTTTCGGACATATAACACGTCGATCAAGGCAACCTATGCGGTGGCCGATGTTCTATCGCGCCGCACAGCAGAAATTGCCAGCTCGGATATCGAAGGCTTGTCGGATGTGTTCCAATTCCTGACGCGGGACACGGAAGGAACCGCCATTCGTATCACCCAAATCACGCGCCAGACCAGCGGATATCGGGTCGATTGGTCTCATGGAACGGATGGTATGACCTATGTTCGGGAATCGGATTTTGACGATTTTGTCGATCAGATCCCGATTATGGCGTTTGGTGACCGATTGCTGCTGGTCGAAACCGTTTTGCCATATAGCCCGGCCTTCTCTGTGGGTCTTACCGAGCAGGATTTCTACAGCTTTACCGTCACCCGTCCGCGCTTTGCCGGGCAGGTCGCCTTTGATGCTGACATGGGCAATTCGTATGTCTACGACAATGGAAATGACGTGTTTGGCACGGACGGCATCTATTATGTCGTAGAGGATGACGGTGTCGATGACGATCCCGCATGGGATGGTGGATCAACCTAGTTCAGAGGTATGTCAGACTAGTCGAACAGACGCTCACCCATCTGATCAATCAGAGTTTTGGCCTTAAGCGTGGCTGCTTCAGCTGCTTGTTCAGCCGAGTTAAATGTATCGGCCCGGATCAGATGATGGACCTTCACCTCACCACCAATTTCCTTCTCGATCCTTGCGCCAAGGCGGAAGTTTCCGCCCTCTGAGACGGGTTCGGGGAAGATGGTGAAGTCACTATGCATCTCGGGCTGTGGGCCTTTCGCGCCGCCACCCGATCCACCGAAGAGTTTTTTCAAAAGAGACATATGCGGGTTCCTTCCGATTTTGCCAGATGGTGACATATCGCGTTGGGGAATGCACGGGGGAGTTTGGCGCACGCTTTGGGGTGCGCTTTATTTGGCTGAGGTCGGGCATCTTAAGCAGAGCGGCGACACTTTCGGGCCATCAATAGCAACTCTTTGCGCGGAACCAAGGCCGTCAGGCCGCCGCGCATCACCAGACCGCCCCGGGCTGGTGATTGGCTGGCGTTGCGTTTTGTATTGAGGGTAAGCGAAGTTGCGGAGAAAAAGCGCATTCTTAAACCGTTTTTCACCATCGCGCGGTCCGGTGCAGCGCAGCTTACACTCGTAAAAAAGGCGCCCCTCTGGGCGCCTCATAATCACTGATCCAGGAAACTTCTGAGTTTCCGACTGCGGCTAGGGTGCTTGAGTTTCCTCAGCGCCTTTGCCTCGATCTGCCTGATCCGTTCGCGGGTTACGCTGAACTGTTGGCCCACCTCCTCAAGCGTGTGGTCTGTATTCATGCCAATGCCAAAGCGCATCCGCAGAACACGTTCCTCACGCGGGGTGAGGGAAGCGAGCACGCGGGTGGTGGTTTCCTTCAGGTTCTCCTGAATGGCAGAATCCAAAGGCAGAACCGCGTTCTTATCCTCGATGAAGTCGCCAAGCTGCGAATCTTCCTCATCGCCAATCGGCGTTTCCAGCGAGATCGGTTCCTTGGCGATCTTCATCACCTTGCGGACCTTCTCCAAAGGCATCTGCAGCTTTTCGGCCAATTCTTCCGGCGTCGGTTCGCGGCCGATTTCATGCAGCATCTGGCGACCGGTGCGGACCAGCTTGTTGATCGTTTCGATCATATGAACCGGAATACGGATCGTGCGGGCTTGGTCGGCAATCGAGCGTGTGATCGCCTGGCGGATCCACCATGTCGCGTAGGTCGAGAATTTATAGCCACGGCGATATTCGAACTTATCGACCGCTTTCATCAGGCCGATATTACCTTCCTGAATTAGGTCCAGGAATTGCAGGCCGCGATTGGTGTATTTCTTGGCGATCGAGATCACGAGACGAAGGTTGGCTTCGACCATTTCCTTTTTGGCCTGACGGGCTTCTTTCTCACCTTTTTGGACCTGCTGCACGATGCGACGGAATTCGGAGATATCCAGACCAACATAAGTGCCGACCTGTGCCATATCGGATCGCAGCGTTTCAACCTTGTCACGCGAACGTTCGAACAGCGCTTGCCAGCCACGACCGGGATTGTCGGCCATGCGGTCGACCCAGGTGGGATCCAGCTCATAGCCGCGGTAGCATTCGATAAATTCACGGCGGTTGATGCGAGCCTGGTCGGCCAGTTTCACCATTCCGGAATCGATCGACATAACGCGTCGGTTGATGCCATAAAGCTGGTCGATCAGAGCTTCGATCCGGTTGTTATGCAAGTGAAGCTCATTCACCAGTTCAACAATCTCGGAGCGTAGTTTCTGATAGTCTTTCTCTTCACGCGCAGTGAAAGAGCTGTCTTCGTTCAAGGTCGCGGAAATCCGGGAATCCTGCATTGCCGCCAATTGTTCATAATCATCGGCGATGCGATCCAGCGTTTCCAGAACGCGCGGTTTCAGCGCGGCCTCCATCGCGGCAAGCGACATGTTGGCCTGTTCATCCTCGTCATCATCATCGTCATTGGCGATGGGATTGCCGTCGGCGTCCAGCTCTTGCGCTTTTTCTTTGTTTTCGGTCGAAGGAGCGGCATCCGTATTAACCGCCGCACCCGGGGTTACGGTTTCTTCTTCGTCCTCTTCCATCTGGTTGCCAAAAGTGGCGTCCAGGTCGATGACGTCGCGCAGCAGGATTTCTTCTTCCAGAAGTTCGTCACGCCAGATGGTGATAGCCTGGAAGGTCAGAGGGCTTTCGCACAGGCCCGCGATCATCGTGTTGCGGCCCGCCTCGATGCGTTTGGCAATCGCGATCTCGCCTTCACGGCTCAGCAACTCGACCGAGCCCATTTCGCGCAGATACATCCGAACCGGGTCGTCTGTGCGATCAAGTTTTTCAGTTTCGGTTGTGGAGACGGCTACCTCGCGGGATGAGGATGCGTCGACAATATCGGTCGAACCCGATTTGCCATCGCTTTCATCTTCAGCTTCTTCATCTTCAATGATGTTGATGCCCATTTCCGACAGCATCGACATTACGTCTTCGATCTGTTCGGAACTGACCTGCTCTGGTGGCAAAACCGTGTTCAGCTGGTCATAGGTGATGTACCCTTTCGCCCGCGCCTCGGCGATCATCTTTTTAACGGCGGCTTGGCTCATGTCGAGGCTATGTGCACCCTCGTCACCGTCGGATTTACGATCGTCGGTATCTTTTGCCATGCGGTATCCCCTTCGCGGGCGTGGTGATTCGCCCCTCACGTTAATCCACTGTCTTAGCGCGAATCATTGATTCGCACACCCGGATCAGCGGGTCTTTTTCTCCCAAGGCTTGGCTGCGATCAAGTCACTAAGCTTCTTTGATAAATCACTTTCATCCTCACCACCCGATGAACCGTCCCCAGATTTGGGCGAATCGGCCATTTGCCGGGCGTGAAGCGCGTGATTTATGCGCCAGTTCAGGCGCTCTTCTTCGGCGTGATCTAAGTCTTCCAGAGCCTCGGCCATTTCGTCATCGATGCCGCGCCGCGCGGCGAGTTTTGCAAATTCTTCGGCCAGACATTTGGCCGCCTTTTCGGTATCACCGGGCGCGCGCACACAAGGTGCAATGCGGACATGGCCAAGGCGAAGCAAGTTTTCAAGGGCTTCAGACAGATTTGCCTGACTCAGTGCCTCACGCAGCACGTCCGGGTCACGTTCCGGTGTGGCCAGCAGAAACCCGGCAAGCCGCGCTTGATCAGGTCGGTTGGGTTCCAACCGTTCCAATTGCGCTTCGAACTGGTCAATCAGAGTAGGTGACAGGCAAAGCGTGGCCAGGATCAGGGCAGTCCGCAGGTCGCTGTGGGACAATCCGCCCGCTGCAAGGGCAGAGGCACGGGTGTCGGCCATAGGTGCCGCCGGAGCATTGCGTGGCCGAAACCCACTAGAATTGCCGCCGCGATTGGGGCGTGGGGCGCGGAAAAGCTGAAACCGCAGGTCTTTCAGCGCCTGGCCGTAATGATGGCGCAGGGATGGGTCCTGGATCTGGCCAATTGCCTGCCGCAGCGATTTATCCAGCGCAGCCCGGCGTTCCGGGCTGTCGAAGTTTTTGCCCTCGGTTTCACGTCGCCACAGCAACTTGACCATCGGCTCGGCCTTTCCGAGCAGGTCTTTCATCGCGTCGCGGCCTTTCGCCTTGATCAGATCGTCAGGATCCTGCCCCTCGGGCATCAGGCAAAATCGGAGTGTTTTCCCAACCTCAAGCAGCGGCAGGGCGAGGTCTATCAAACGCATGGCGGCCCGCAAACCTGCCTTATCGCCATCCAGCGCGATGATCGGTTCATCTGTCATACGCCACAACAGACGCAGTTGGTCTTCGGTGATCGCGGTGCCAAGCGGGGCGACGGCGGCATGAAACCCGGCGCGATCCAGTGCGATCACATCCATGTACCCTTCTGCAACAATCAGGGAATGACCCTTGCCCACTGCCTCACGGGCGGGACCATGGTTGTAAAGGGCACGGCCCTTGTCAAAAAGCTCGGTCTCGCGACTGTTGAGGTATTTGGCACGCGCATTGGGGTCCATCGCCCGGCCACCAAAGCCAATGCAGCGCCCGCGTGCGTCACGAATGGGAAAGGTAATGCGGTCACGAAATGCATCATAGGGCGTGCCGCCATCGTCCGGCTTGGTGGCAACGCCTGCGGCAACCACCAGCTCTTCGGCAAGGCCCTTGCCGGTCAGTGCCTGAAACGTGCCCTGACGGACAGAAGGAGCAAAGCCGATCTCGAAACGATCCAACGCGGCCTCATCCAGACCACGCCGGGTCAAGTATTCCCGCGCGTCTGCCCCCGCCGCACTGCGCAACATCATGCGGAAATGAGCAACCGCGGCCTCGGCCACATCGGCGATTTGCGTGCGCCGGTCTGCCTTTTCCTGCGCGCGTGGATCCCGCTCGGGTATCGGCATCCCAGCCTCACGTGCCAAAATCTGGACCGCTTCCATGAATCCCACATTCTCGGTCGCCTGCACAAAATTGATAGCATCGCCTTTTTCGTGACAGCCAAAGCAGTAATAAAACCCTTTGCGGTCATCGACGTGGAAAGATGCAGTTTTTTCCTGATGGAAGGGGCAGGGGGCCCACATATCACCTTTGCCCTGATTTGATTTTCGTTGATCCCACATCACTTTGCGCCCGACCACATCCGTGATCGAGATGCGCGTACGCAGCTCATCCATAAAACCAGGGGGCAGACTCATGGGGAGAGTATCCTAGGGAGTTCTGTGAGAGTCCAGACAGGACAGTTGGCAATGCGGGTCAGGTCGAATGTCATCAATTTGACACAAATCCAACATGATTACGTCGCGAAACCTCTGCAACTTAGAACACTTGGGGGCGTTTCTTACGGGAACGCAAAATGTTTGCAGCCTTTCTATCCGACGATGCCGGAGCCATTACTGTCGATTGGGTTGTCCTGACCGCAGCAATTGTTGGGCTAGCGATCGCTGTTGTCGCACTCATTCAGGCGGCGGCGGAATCTCCGACCAATGCGCTGAATTCCTCTGTTCGTAGCGATATCATTGCAACTGAGTTCTGACCTCGACAAGTCAGATCAAGGCGATGCATCCTTGCGGGATGCAGATCCGCTTGACCATTCCGACACATGGCCCCGGCCTTTATGAATTTACACATGACGCCAATGCTTGGCTTGCGGGGCTTTCCGTGTCTGCTGGGATGTTCATTGCTTTTATTCAGCACACCTCGGCTTCGCTGCTCATTCAGGAGAACGCGGATCCCGAGGTCCAAACCGATCTGACGGCCTTTTTTCACCGGCTGGTGCCGCCAACAACCGATCCGTCTATGTCGTATCTGACCCATACTTATGAAGGACCCGATGATATGCCCGCACATATCAAGGCGGCGATGATGCCTGTCAGCCTGACCGTCCCGATCGTAAACGCGCGGCTTGCGCTCGGAACGTGGCAGGGGCTCTACGTGGTCGAGCATCGCCGCGCGCCGCATCAGCGCAATGTCGTCTTGAGCGTTCAGCCCGGTTAATAAGGGTAGGTGATCGTGTACCTGGACCGAAGCCGTTCTTCGCCCGGACGCCTCGAATAGCCCACCAATACGCGCTGATTTTCAGCATTGCGGCCGTCAGGTTCGGTAATCACTAGGTCCGAGTTCAGAACCCAGTCGCCATGCCATTCCCACCTTTGCCAAACTGACCCGCCATCTACGTAAAAATGATGCCCGCCGGCCTCGCAATAGACACCGTTTTCTCCGCGCAGGTAGCGGCCGGTGCCGTTGAAATCCGCGATGAAAAGGTCGAAATCCTGCCGTAGCACACGGTCTTGCGCCAGTTCGATATCTGAGTGGCAATTCTCTGGCGCAATGCGCGGCGTACTTGCAATGCCTGCCAGGGCCGCGTCAATGGCATCGTAGGCCTCTTGCCACTCTGTGATCAGACCATCCAGGTCAAGTGGATCGTTGATCTCAATTTGCCTGACCCGGTTGCGCAACATGGTCAGGATATCGTCCTCCGTCAGAACAACACCGCTTTTTGCGGCGGCCCGGCTGGCGCTATGGGCCAACTCGCCGATGGCCCAGATACCCAGATCAGTAGAGTCGTTCGAAATGTCGCCCATTGCGGAAAGAAGGCCTGCGGCATTGGCCTCGGCGCGTTCGCGGACGATTTCCGCAAAGCGTTCCGTCAGGGCAGCATTGGCAGTTGGGCTTTCGCGGCGGAAAAACTCAATCATGTTGGCTGCATCTGCCAAGCCTTGATCCAAGCTTTCCGCATCTACTGCAATCACCCGGTCGCCGAGGCGAAGTATCGTCGTGCCCGGATCGCCAAATTGCGTTCTGATCGCGCCCAGACGGTCCAACCGGTTCTGCGCAGTGGCGAGCATTTGTTCTAAGTCTGCTTCCGTCAGATCACCGGGATCTACCTCTTGCGCGGTCGGTTGCAATGGACCTGCAAAGGTCAGGCCAACAAAAAGGATCAAAGGTAAGAGGCGCATGGGTCGTCTCCAATCAATTCCGAAAATATCCTGGACGGGGACATTATAGCAGAAATTCGAGCCGAATTTTCGCCCAAGAAACCCCATCATCTTGCGGCGGCAAATCTTCACTACCCAAGCCCTCGCGGCTGACCTATAGTGACTGTGGATAACTGGGGCATAAGACCCCACCAAGGCCAGAGCAGTGTGGATAAGGGGGACGGAGCGATGCGGTGCCCGTTTTGCGGAAATATCGATACCCAAGTGAAAGACAGCCGACCGGCTGAGGATCATGTTGCCATTCGGCGGCGACGGTTCTGCCCGGCCTGTGGCGGTCGCTTCACCACTTATGAACGCGTGCAGCTGCGCGATCTGGTCGTGGTCAAGACGAATGGCAAACGCGAAGATTTCGACCGGGATAAGCTAGAACGTTCGATCCGGATTTCGATGCAAAAACGCCCTGTAGATCCGGAGCGGATCGACCAGATGATCTCGGGCATTGTCCGGCGCCTGGAAAGCATGGGGGAAACGGATATTCAAAGCCAGGTCATTGGTGAGATCGTGATGGAAAGCCTCGCACGGATCGATACGGTCGCATACGTACGCTTTGCCTCAGTCTATAAGAATTTCCAGGCGGCCGATGATTTCGAGGATTTTGTCTCGGAGCTGCGCCCGCCTTCGCAACCTGAAAGCTAAGCCATGAGCGATGACGCCCGCTGGATGCGTCTTGCGTTGTCTTTGGGCGCGCGAGGCCTGGGCCGCGTCTGGCCCAATCCGGCTGTGGGTTGCGTCTTGGTCAAAGAGGGCCGGGTTCTGGGGCGTGGCTGGACGCAGAATGGCGGGCGCCCCCATGCAGAGCCGATGGCGCTGGCGCAGGCGGGGAACGCGGCGCGCGGTGCCACAGCTTATGTCACCCTGGAACCTTGCGCTCATCACGGTCAGACCCCGCCGTGTGCAGATGCGTTTATTGCCGCAGGCGTGGCCCGGGTGGTTGTCGCCCTTCGCGACCCTGATCCCCGAGTTGATGGGGGTGGGTTCGCGAAGTTGCAGGCGGCGGGCATTGAGGTTGTGACTGGCGTGTTGGAGGCAGAGGCCCGCGCGGCCCATCAGGGGTTCCTCAATCGGGTGACTTATGGGCGGCCTTTCGTGACCCTGAAACTTGCCAATAGTTTTGATGGTCGGATTGCGACCGCGACCGGGGAAAGCCAGTGGATCACCGGGCCAGATGCGCGGCGCGTGGTCCATGCAATGCGGGCACGCCATGACGCGGTCATGGTCGGCGGTGGCACGGCCCGGGCCGATGATCCCAGCCTGACGGTTCGCGGATTGGGCACCACCCACCAGCCGGTGCGCGTTGTCCTGTCACGCCATCTGGATCTGCCCTTCGCCGGCCAGTTGGCGCAAACTGCGGCTGATATCCCGGTTTGGTTGATTGCTGACGCAGGTGTGGATATGGGGCGCAAAACCCATTGGGAGGGCTTGGGCGCCAAAGTCTTAACAACCCGCGCGGCGCCGGGCGGGCAGATCGATCCGGCGGCGGCCTTGCGCAGCCTTGCTGATGAGGGGCTAACACGGGTTTTTTGTGAAGGCGGCGGCAGCCTTGCTGCGTCGCTGTTGGCCGCGGATCTGGTGGATGAGCTGGTTGGGTTCACGGCCGGTATGGCGATTGGCGCTGAAGGCATCCCTGCGATCGGAGCAATGGGGCTAACGGCGCTGCGCGATGCACCACGATTTGAACTGAAATCAACTGAGCGGGTTGGGGCAGATATTCTGCATCGTTGGCGGCGCGCCTAAGTTGGCCTAGCGCCACAACCAAGCATGTCCGGCAAACCACCCTTGTAACTTGGCCAACCAACGCAGCTGAATGGCTGGGGCTGGGATATCACCGGTCGCCAAACGCTCGACTGCGACTTCCACAGGGCAGGCAAGGCCCGTGACCGGATCGAAATAGCGCGGGTATTCGATCAACACGGCATGTGCCAGCGATGCAATGTTTGGTCTGGCTTGTCGACGGGCCGGTACAGGGCCCAGATCCTCTGTCAGGCCCCAACCGGCATAGAACGGTGCTCCGGTTGCCGTTACAGGTACGCCTCGCAACAACGCCTCAAACCCAAGGAGCGAGGTCATCGTCACCACCCGATCCGCGATAGCAATGAGGGCAATTGGATCGCTGTGATGCGCAACCATATCGGCCAATATCGCTAGCTCATCTTCAGGCACGGTACCCTGGCGCAAACCAGCCTCGATATCGGGATGTGGCTTAAAAATCAAAAACGCGTCCGGGTGCAGCATTCTGGCTTGTCGCAACAGATCGAGATTGGTCGCGATTTTTCCCGCGCCAAGCCGGATCGAGGCGTCGTCTTCCACCTGGCCCGGAACCAGCACAACCTCGCGTCCCGCCAGATTAGGGATCTCTGGCTTGGCCCCGACATTGTATTTGGACAACCCGGTGGCTATTAGCGCGCGGATCAACCGCTCGGCCCGGAACAAGCGTTTTGCGGGGCGTTCCGCCGCTGCCACAATCATCTGTTCAAGGCGGCTTTCTCGTGTGGGATCGTAGTAAATTCCCAGATCATCGGTGACGAGGCTGAGTGGCGGGATCAGGTCAGCGCCCAGACCACGCGACCTCAAAAAGCCGTCCTCGACCCGTATCAAGGCGCGACCCGCGTCTTCGCATATCTGGCGCAGTTTTGAACAATCCTTGCTGGCCCAGACCATGATCGGTTTTTCAGAGGCAATAGCTCTTTCGGCTTTGTCGATAAAGCGCAACGGTGTGCCGGATTGGCCAAAAACCTTTTGGAAAGGGCCTCGTTTCCATGCACGCATCCCAAGTGCGGAATACCCGTTTCGGTCTGCTCGCCATGCGCGAGACTGCGCCTCAAGCGCGCCCAAGACATCTTCCAACCCGCAAAGCCGGTCGCGATAGGGGTCATACCAAGTGGGGTAAAGCAGCAAGGCCCCGGCCACCAATTGGGCACGGGTCAATTTGCGGGTCCGACGGTCCACGGGGTTGCGATCATCGGTCAGGGCCCATCCGGCATAAAAGGGTTGGCCAAATACGCGCGGCTTGTGCCCGGCCAAAATCGCCTCGAACCCCAACTGCGACGTGACTGTATACACGGCGACCGCGCCCTCCATCAGCACCCATGGTGAGATCGGATCAGTACAAAGCTCGGTCAGGTCATCGCAATCGGCCTGGCCATAATGCCCGTCACGATGGCCGCCCGCCGTTTCCGGGTGAGTCTTAATCACGATGCGCGCGCCGGGGTTCTCTTCTCGTGCGAAGACCAGCATTTCGCGGAACGTGTTTTGGGTTGCTCCACCAAGGCGGATTGAGGCATCGCCGCGTGTCTGGTCGATGACCAGAACATATCCGGGGGCAGGCGGCTCAATCGAGGGATCAACCGCGCTATATTTGGTGAGATGCCCGGCCTTCATGCGGTCGATCGCCTCGCGCGCCCGATCCAGAAGCGAGGTGTTATCCAGCGCATGGGTGGCCAGAAGGTGCTCAAGGTCAGAGGGCTTGCTGGCATCAAAGTAGGCGCCGCGCCGGTCAATGGTCAGACCCATCGGAGGTTCGCCATCCCGCCCCGGATGCAACGACCGAAGAAACGCATCCTCGACCCGGACAATCTGGGCACCGGTGGATGCGGCCATGGCTTCACCCCGTTTGGCATAGGGGCTGTGACCCCAGACCAGAATGTCATCATCGGCGCCGGGCTTGCCCAGTTTCAGTTCATAGCCGGAAAGTTCAAGAATGCGGCGTACACGGGCATTGGTCAGAAACCCGCCCGTGAAATAGTAAGCCCGCCGAGACGAAGTGTCGGCGGGCTCATGATGGTCGTGTTCGGTCATGCCGCCCCGTTAACCACCCGAAGAGGTCAGGCTAGAGATCGACCCGGCGGTGCCAAGCGTCCCCGTAAGAGCGCTGAGAACCTGGTTCCATTGGGCAAAGGGCGCGACCGTTACATACAGAGTGTCCTCGTCGCGGATAACAAAATCGCGGGCCTCGAACATGCCGGTCGGCGCTGTCAGATCCAATACATAAATCATCCGCTGTGTGCCAATGATGTCGTTTCTGCCCAGAACCTGGCGAGCAATGGCCTCGGGTTCGTTCCGTAGGACAAAAACACCGGTCGGGTCGGCCAAGGTCGGGTTGAGCCCGCCAACGGTGGCAATGGCTTCGATTGCAGAAATGGTCTGGCTGTCAAAGGGAACCCGGGTCTGCGCATTGGTTGCACCAAGGGCTGTGAAGGTTCGCGTATCCTCTTCAACCAAAATGCGATCGTTGCCGCGCAATGCGATATCCAGTTGCGGGTTTTCGAACAGATCCTCGAACCAGATCGTGCCGGACTGATCACCGCGAACCACAGTGATCTGGGCGATTTCTGGTTCGATGGCGACGCCGCCCGCATTGGCGAGCATGGCCGACAACGTACGGGTTGGACGTTCAATCGGGAAAACACCTTGCGTCCCTACCGCGCCGACAACCGAAACGGTGGCGCCGTCGCCTGCAACACGCCGCACGATGATTTGCGGGTCAGGAGTTTGTTGATCAAGGTTTCGGGTTATGATCTGGCGCAGCCCATCGGGCGTGTTGCCAGCGGCCCGTATGCGACCCGCATAGGGGATAAAGATAAACCCAGAACCATCAACCTGAACCTCATCGAGGACCGATTGCGGTGTTCCGGTTGGGCCAAGCAGCGGGTCGGTCACGTTTTCCCAAATCGAAAGGGAAAGCGTGTCACCGGGTCGGATCACATCCGAGCCAACCTGACCTGCATTGATAAATTCGTCAGAAAAGCCGAGGGCCTCAACCACCGAAGTGGAGCGGATCACGCGGTCATTGACGGTTACAACAAAGGCGTCGCCTTGTCGCTGGACTGATCCAGCAAACAATTCGCGCCTGTTCGGGCCTGTGCGGGGCAGGCCACAAGTGGCCACCAACGTCACAACCATGAAGAGGGCGACAAAACGCGCCCACCGGGAAGCCATCGAAGTCACGGGAAATCGGCTCCTTATTGCCTGTACTGCCTCAGTTTATTTTTTTTCCACCGTAGCGAATTTTGATCGCTCTGACCAGTGTTAGGTTTATTTGACCAATTGTAGGTGTTGCCGTGGTGCCGGACGCCCCGCATCCAGCGCCTCATACGGGTCCTCGGGCGAGAGCATCATGTCAACAACCTGCCGCAACAGTTGACGGCGCCCGCGGGCAGAATAGAAGCTGCCGGTGATCTGGGAGGTTTCCAGCAAGTAATGCCGGTAGTCCCGGTAAGCGCGACTATCAGGCCGGTCCGGGGTCTGAAAGAATTCATCCAACGGCTGGGTCGAGACGAATTCGGGCTTGAGGTAAACCGCCGTGCCAAATGCCTTTAGCGGCAGGCCGCGCCAAAGCGCCTGCTGCGCAGCGGTTGAGTTGACGGTCACAGCGCTGCGGGCGTCATTCAAAAGCTGGGCAAGTTTGCCCCCACGCACATAATGTACGCGGTCCTCAACGCCTTCATCCTTCGCGATGCGTTTGATCACTTTGCGCAAGGGGACGCGGCCATCTTCTAATGGATGCGCCTTCAACACCAAATGATGGTGCTGCGGCGCGCCGGCAGCAAAACCTTCGATCAGCATTTGCAGGAAATCCGTCATCGAGTCGAAGGGGCTGTGTTCCTGAAAGCTGCTGTCATGTTCTAGTTGAAGCAGCGCGATGTGATAGGGAAAGCCGCCGGTACGGATGCGATGAGTCGCGATGATACGGCTCAGCGCATAGGCGGGCATGAGCGCGATACGGCGCAGGTAAAGCCTCAATTCGCGGGCCACCGTTAGGCTGCGATGCGGTTTGAAATTTCGGTAGTAGATGTTCAGGAACATCACGAACCAGTGGTAGAGCGCGCCGTAAAAGATATGCTGCCGCATGTCGCCCCACCGCGCCGGCGCGTCAGGCAAATCAAGGTCCAGATCCTTCAGCGCCTTTTGCATGTTCTTGACCGATGTCTTCATGAGCCGTGAATGCCCGTTGGCCCCGCCACGCTCATAGGTCACCCAATAGGGTCTGAGATATCCCTCTTCAAACACATGCACGGTGATGCCGCGCAGTTTGGCCATCTCAACGGCTCTTGCGTGAATCGGACGTGTGTCACCATAGAGAACCAGATCGGTGATGCCTTTCGAGGCCAGGATATCGGCAAGCGCTTCCGGCCAGTCCTCTTGCGTACGCCGATAGGCGATGTAGCTTTCGCGGTGATGCCAAAAAGCACTGTCACCTTGATTGAAGCCAACACGCCAGACATTGGCCCCCGCCGCGCGCAGCATCTTGCCCAAACGGTGAAAAAAGGGCCCATGAGGCCCTTGCAGGAACAGGAAGCTGCGGTTTTCTGCGGCCGTGATCGGCACGTTAAGCCTCTTACGCATAAGTCAGGTAATACCCAGTTCACGTAAGATTCGCATCGTGGAATGTCGTCATGAGGGCCGGTTTGTGATCGGAATGTGGCCGTTGGACCGAAACCCTTGGGGCTTGTCGCGGGGGCCACTGGCCGCTAGGTCAGAAGGCAAGACCACAAGGAAAGGCCCAGACCCAGATGTTTACAGGGATCATCACCGATATTGGTCGGATCGAAAAGCTCGAAAACCGGGGCGATTTGCGGGCGCGAATTGCCACGGCATATGACACCGCGACCATTGATATTGGTGCGTCAATTGCGTGTAACGGCGTGTGCCTGACCGCCGTGGCGCTTGGCCCCGGCTGGTTCGACGTCGATATCTCGGCCGAAACCGTCTCGAAAACCACTGTTGGGACTTGGGCCGAGGGCAGCCGCATCAACCTGGAACGCGCGTTGAAAGTGGGCGATGAACTTGGCGGGCACATCGTGTCGGGCCATGTGGATGGCGTCGCACAGATCATCGAGATGCGGGATGAAGGCGATTCAACCCGAATTACCTTCCGCGCGCCCGAAACTCTGGCTCGGTTTATTGCGCCAAAGGGGTCCGTCGCATTAAACGGCACGTCGCTGACCGTGAACGAAGTTGATGGCAGCGATTTTGGTATCAATGTCATCCCGCATACCCAAGAGGTGACAACCTGGGGGGATGCCGCAGAGGGTGATCTGGTCAACCTCGAAATCGACACGCTGGCCCGCTACGTTGCACGATTGGCCGAAGCGGGATGAACGGGATCGGTCATAACGGTGGGCCTACTCTTGCGGCTGGTTATGGCTTTCGCAAACTTGCCTGGGGCAAAGCCCGAAAATCGCTGCTAAAAACCCTGCCGATTGAGATTGTGAGAGTGCGCGTTGCGCGCGCCAAACGGCTTGGGATTGATTACAAGACCTACGCATCCATCCGTGCATCAACGGGTCATGATGTGGTTGCATTCCTGTTCTCTGGCAATGCGCTTGGCTTGAGCGTGCGCAAACCTGTGATCAAGCAAGACGAGGCCGCCCGGCTGGCTGGTTTGGATGGCGCTGCAGAGCGCTTGGCCGCAATATATTCGCCGCTTTCTCCAAAAGTGGTATTGGAAGCCCATCCTAATCTTCTGGATATGGCTGCACAGGCGCCTGATTTTCTGAGTGGCTGGTCCGAAACCAGAGAAAAGATTTCGAAACTGGTTCGCTCACGTGACTTGCCCAAAGACGGGGTCGTCGTGATCGCGGCGACCGAGATTGAAAAAGAGTGGTGCATGGCAGCAAAGCTGGCTGGCACGATTGCAGCGGAACGGTTCTTCGCCTCCAGCTAGGTAAGAGGACAAAAGCAGATTTCTTATGTCGGAAATGGAATTGCGGCGTTCGGACTGCCCGTATATCTGCACAATTGCCCTGCACCTGCCCACTGGCCTCTTTTTGTATCCTGCGTTATGCCCACCTGACTCTTGCCAACCCCGAAAAGGCACCCAAAGATGAGCTTCGAAACCCCTGGTCCGGTCGAAAACGACTACAAAGACGCGATCTCCTCTATCGAAGAGATCCTTGAAGATGCCCGCAACGGGCGGATGTTCATTCTGGTCGATCACGAAGATCGTGAGAATGAGGGTGACTTGGTGATCCCGGCACAAATGGCTACGCCGGATGCGATCAATTTCATGGCCACGCATGGGCGCGGGTTGATTTGCCTGACGCTGACCAGCGAGCGGATCGAGGCACTGGGACTGCCCTTGATGAGTTCCTATAACTCGTCCCGCCATGAAACGGCCTTCACGGTTTCGATCGAGGCACGAGAGGGCGTGACAACGGGAATTTCAGCGGCGGATCGCGCACGCACCGTATCTGTTGCGATCGACAGCGCGGCAACCTCATCCGATATTGCGACGCCAGGCCATGTTTTTCCGTTGCGGGCCCGTGACGGTGGCGTCCTTGTTCGGGCCGGTCACACAGAAGCAGCCGTTGATATCAGCCGCCTGGCGGGGCTGAACCCATCAGGGGTGATCTGCGAGATCATGAATGATGACGGGACCATGTCGCGCCTGCCGGATCTGGTGGCTTTTGCGCAAAGACATAACTTGAAAATCGGGACAATCAGCGACCTGATCGCCTACCGCCGCCGCCATGACAATTTGGTCAAAGTGCGCAGCCAAGAGACCATCACCTCTGAATTCGGCGGTGAATGGGACATGCGGATTTACACCGATACAGCGCATGGGGACGAGCATATTGTTTTGACCAAGGGCGACTTGTCCGGTGACACACCCGTTTTGGTTCGCATGCATTCGCTTGATCCCATGTTGGACATCGTCGGTACCGGCGCGACCGGTCGTGCCGGCGAGTTCGGTGACGCGATGCGCGCCGTTGCCAACGAGGGGCGCGGGGTTGTTGTCTTGCTGCGCGACACGTCGATGAAATTGCAGGCCGAAGATGAGGTCAGCCCGCAGACGCTACGCCAATATGGGTTGGGTGCACAAATCCTCAGCTCGCTTGGTCTGTCAAAACTTGAACTTCTAACCAATTCGCCCACGCCAAAAGTGGTGGGGCTGGATGCCTACGGTCTTGAAATCGTCGGCACCCGCAAAATCTCGGAGCTTGGATAATGGCCGGATCTGAATCGCACTACACTTTGCCACTGCCGAAGTTCGACAAACCGGTAAAAGTTCTGATCGTTGTTGCGCCTTACTACAAGGAAATCGCGGATAATCTGATCGCGGGGGCCAAGGGCGTTTTGGAAGAAGCAGGCGCAACCCATGAGATCGTGGAAGTGCCCGGCGCGCTTGAAGTGCCAACCGCCATCGCCATCGCCCACCGCCAGTCAAATTATGATGGGTTTGTTGCACTTGGCTGTGTGATCCGCGGTGAGACCACGCATTACGAAACCGTCTGCAATGACAGCAGCCGCGCGATCCAGCTGTTGGGTTTGGATGGGGCCTGTATCGGCAATGGCATCTTGACGGTTGAGAACAGAAAGCAGGCAGAAGTGCGCGCAGATACCGCTGATCAGAACAAGGGCGGCGGCGCAGCGGCGGCTGCATTGCACCTTATCGCGTTGACGCGGCGGTTCGGGCGTCCTAAAGGCGGCATCGGATTCAAACCGGCCAGTCAGGAAATGCTGATCGCCGGTGACGCAAAAGGACCAGCTAAAGCATGAGCACTGATCGGCCTAAAGGCCCCAGCCGGGAAGAAAAGCGCCAGATGAAGTCTGCGGCGCGGCTGTATGCCGTGCAGGCGCTGTTTCAAATGGAGGCCTCGGGCCAGACGGTTGAAAAAGTGCGGCGTGAGTTTCTGGATATCCGCTTTGGCATGGAAGTTGCCGGAGAAGAGCTGGCAGATGGCGATGTCGATCTGTTTGTGAAGTTGACCGATGATGCGGTGAATTGGCAGGCACCGATTGACCAGATGACTGACCGGGGTTTGGTTGCCAAATGGCCGATTGCCCGGATCGACCCAACCATTCGTGCGCTCTTTCGTGCGGCAGGGGCCGAACTGACGCAGTCAGACACCCCACCAAAAGTGGTCATCAACGAGTTTGTGGATGTGGCCCGCGCCTTTTTTCCTGAGGGCCGCGAGCCGAAATTTGTGAATGCCGTGCTGGATCACATGGCGCGTGAGGCCAAGCCAGAGGCGTTTTGAGGGTCTAACGGCCCTCGACTTTGAACACGCGTGTCTTCTTTTTCAGAACCATGATTGTGATCTGGGCCGTCAATGCGGCGCACATTGCGATATGCCATCCCACAAGATCAGCCATCGGGTCGCCCTCGACATAATCTGTCACCAGTTTGAGCAGGTAGAGCAGCGTGAATGTGCCCAGCCAAGTTGGGTGTTCGCGGCGAATAACCGTGCGCCATGAAAATGGCAACTTGGGCGCGCGCCATTGTCTGAACGCAGGCAACATGGCCGGAGTCTGCGCAGCCCAATCTGTGTAGGTTTTTCCAAATTTGCCAACCAGAAACCGCTCTTCGGCAGCAATGATGCGTTCAAAATAAAGGATCAATGTCATCAACATTGCCAACCCAATCCACGGGGTTTGCGGCAATAGCGCAGCCCCGAGATAGCCCAAAGCATTACCCAAATAGAGTGGGTTGCGCACCACCGAATAGAATCCCGTTGTGTTGAGCTGATCCGCAACCTGGCCTTTCGTATTCCGACCCGAGGTTCGGGCCGGAACATATCCCACGGTCATAACGCGGACCACGATGCCGGCCAAAATCAAAGCAATACAGAACCCGGAATAAAGATCGCCCGCCAGATCGCCAAATTGCAATTCGATACGCTCACCACGCAGGGTTGCCAGAAAAATAATGGGAATGAAGATCGTCAGAACAAAACTGCGCCAACGAAATAAATGCGTCCCGCTATTGGCGAGGTGATCGTTAATGAGCATCGGGTGGGCCTCTCGGTCAGACTTGGATTATGTGGCGTGAGAGGTGGCACGGAGCATGCGATCTTGGCCATAAACCAAGGGGGTTATGGGATAAACCTTTGGCATAAGTGGCGTATCAGCGGCGAGATTTGGCCGGTGCGATCTGCCGCAGGGCGGCGAAATTGAATTCGCTCTTCATAATGCTAAGATAATTGACAGTGTTAAGGAGCCGCCCCCATGCCTGCCCATATCCGCTTTATCCTGACCCATGCAGCCGTTGGCTTTGGCATTTCCATTGCCTTCACCGCCCTGTTGTTGTGGTTCAACGTGGCCAATCTTTGGCACCTCGTGACCCATACGACCGAAGGCCCGATTGCGGTCATTATGCTAGTGGTTTTTGGTGGTATCACCTTTGGTTCTGCTCAGATCGGCTACAAGATCATGACCTTGTCCAAGGATGATGACGATCAGGACGGCGGCAAGTGCGATGCGTTACCGTTGGTTGAGCCTGTGCCGGTTAGGATCAAGCGCTAGACGAGCCTTACTCGAATACTGTCATTATCTGATCTAGCGGCTTCTTCATCTTGGCCACTGCCGGAACCGTTGCGTCGGCGCTTGGATGTCCAACTGCCAAAATCATTACAGGTTTTTCCGAAGCAGGGCGCCCCAGTGCGTCGTTGAGGAATTTCATCGGATTGGGTGTATGTGTCAGGCAGCATAGCCCGGCATTGTGAAGCGCGGTGATCAGAAACCCTGTGGCAATGCCAACACTCTCGGGCACGTAATAGTTTTTGAATCGGCTGCCATCGTCAAACTCCCCCCATCTCTGAGCGAAAATCACGATCAGCCAGGGTGCGATGGTCAAATGCGGTTTGTCGGCTGTCGTACCGATGGGTTCCAGCGCTTTGATCCATTCATCCCCGCCGCCTCCGGCATAGAACCGGCGTTCCTCCTCTTCGGATTCGGACCGAATGCGCGCCTTGAGGTCGGGGTTTGCGATTGCCACAAAACTCCAGGGTTGGTGATTGGCACCCGACGGTGCGGACCCCGCGGTTAGGATCGCTTTCTCAATCACCTCACGCGCTACGGGCCGGTCGGTATAGTCGCGGATCGAGTGTCGCGTCTGCATATAGGCGTAATGGGCCTTGGCCCGGGCCAGCATCTCTTCGTCGTCGAACTCTTGCCGATCTGGCAGGGGGAGCGGCTCATAAGAGAAATCTGATTTGGAAAACATGGCGCGTACTCAACGTGTTGTGTCGTGCGCAGTGTATTGTATTGGCAGTGAAGGTAAAGCGGCGGGACCACCACGACCGTAGGGGCGTGAATTCCCGAGGACCTGTATATACAGGTGGGCGCCAGGTAAACGGACCACGGTCCGCACAGAGCCAGCTCCCTCGGAATTGCTTAAGGCCACCGGAATTGTCCCCGGCACGAGAAGGGCAGTGCCCGCCTCTGCACCACATAGGACGGGCACAGAGGCGGGGCAAGGGGCTTAGCGCGTTTCCGGACTTGGCTCGCCGCCAGATAAATGGGCCTTTAGGCTATCCTCGAAGAAATGTTGCCAGCCGCGGGTGCAGACATCGAGGCATTCCAGATCAGCGTTCAACCCTTGATGTGTCAAGGTGATCCGACTGCCTTCACCGATATCAGTGATCCGCCATCTGAGACTGGTACCTTGCCATTCAGTAGCGTCGGCAACGTCCTCGATTATCATATTGGCATCAGTACAGGCCCAGACATAATCGCCCTTTCGGTCTCCCTCGGAAAAGGCGAACTCAACGTGACTGTTGCCAAATTCGATGCGCGCCCCGCTGTCTGTTTTGGCAACTTTGCTGGACCACCACTGATCCATCTGGTCAAAGATTGCGGTCTTGGCGGCCATTGGCTTGGCAGGCACGATAATTGTTGCGCTGTAGTCGGTGGTGGCCGTTTCGTGCAGGTTTCGCAGGAAATCGTGCCAGCCTTTGTCCAGGGCCATCACCAGTCCGAACGCTTCTTTCACAGCTGGAAGGCCGGCATGGCTGAGCGTCAAGCGTGTACCGCCGGGGGCAGGGGCCAAACGCCATTCCACCGTGGTCATCATCCCGTCCATCGGACCGACGGTAAAGTCCCAAACCATGTGAGTGGGCGGGGTCATTTCGCGGACCTTGCCCCAACACATCGGATCGCCGTCAGCACCATTGCGCAACATGTAATCGGCGCCCTCGGTCATATCTGCATCTGCAGGATGGAACCACGTGCCCAGCTTGTCGGCCTCGGTCAGAAAGCGCCAGACAGTCTCGGGCGGGGCCGCCAGAAAAACGGTTTTTTGGATCAAGGTATCAGTCATTTTTTGTCTCTTCTTTTTCAACAGCGGTTTTCAATGCATCCAGACGGTCATCCCAGAAGCGGTCGAAGAAGCTCAACCAATCGCGCACTGGCTTGAAGGCTTCGGGTGTCAGGGAGTTGACCTTCTCCCGGCCGCGCGGTGTGACTGTGATCAGCCCCCCATCTGACAGCATGGTCAGGTGTTTTTTGACGGCGGCCCGGGTCATGTCGAAGTTGTCTGCAACTTCGGCGATGGTCAGATCCTCTTCCGCCAACATCATCAGGATGTTGCGACGGGTCGGGTCGGCAAGTGCTCGAAACACGGGTTGGGCGGTCGGGCTCATTGGGTCACCGGCAAAAAATCGAACGCGCCATCTTGATAGAGGAACGTCACGCAGGGCTCTTGCGAGACACAACTTGAAACATGAGGCAGGCCTGCAGGGATGCGGTAATAGGCGCCAGCGGCCAGGGTTTCGCCAGCCATAGGATCTGTGCCCGCAGGCACATGGGTCATGACACCTTCGACGATCAACCCGAACATATCGGCGGTCTTTGAATGAGCGGGGCTGACCAGACCGCCGGGCAATCGGACCATCGCTATATAGGCCTCTTCAAACCGGTCGCCGTGAAGCGCGGCAAAGGCGACGCCTTCGGGCGTCGTTTGCCAGTTCAGCCCTGATGTGGGCATTGTCGTGATCGTGTCGGCTGAAGCTGTAACGGCAGACAAAGCAAGACAAAGTGTCAGTGCCATCGGGCGGATTGACATGGCGTTCTCCTTAAAGTGAAACCATTTGGTATCGTATCTATAAGATACTATTTGGTATCATGTCAACCCATGGAGCTGCCTTGCCTTTTGTTCACGAATTGTTCATGTTTGGCACATGTCCGATTTGACCGTTAATCCCGCTCAGCTCATGCCAGGCCAATTGTTGGCCCGTGGTGTTTGTCGCCACTTGCGCCAACATGATTTCATGTCGATGGAAGAGTTCGTGCCTGAACGCGGTAAGCGTGTGGATGTGATGGCGATTGGCCCGAAAGGCGAGATCTGGGTGATCGAATGCAAATCATCCCGTGCCGATTTCACGTCCGATTCAAAATGGGACGGCTATCTTGAATGGTGCGATCGCTATTTTTGGGCGGTCGATCAGGACTTCCCTACCGATCTGTTACCGGACGGCACAGGGTTAATAATCGCGGATTCCTATGATGCCGAAATTCTACGCTTTGGCCCGGAAACCAAACTGGCGGCGGCAAGACGTAAAGTGCTTATCCAGAAATTCGCCCGCACTGCCGCACTGCGACTGCAGGCCTATCGTGACCCCAAACCCGGTTCAGCGCTTTAAACCTGTCGTCTTCTTCTTTGGAACAATACCCAAGGGGGTCCGGGGGAGGTTCCCCCGGCGGGTCGGATGGCCGAAGGCCATTCGAAACTGATGTTGAGGTCAGTTTAGCCTTCGATGACTTTCACAGCCTCTGCCGCCACGCGCAGTTCTTCAGCGATTTCTAGCGCTTCTTCAGGGTCGAAATCCATTGGCAGGTCAATACCGTTCCCAACGATATAAATCCGCACCATACCTTGGTCCGTTGGACCGATCTGCAGATCAGCAGTGATATCGCTGTCGCTGTTGATACCCATGAAATTCCCTCGCGGATCGCCAATGTCTCGCCACCAAACCGGGGCCATTAGCTGCTACCTGTGTCGGCGAATTGACTCAAGTACCAAGAACTTGCTAAAAGCAAGTATATTTGGCCGACCCTGCGCACTTAATTGGAAAAGCGATGGACGTAATCGACAGAATTCGGCGGTTCAATCGGAATCATACACAACGCCTTGGTCTGATGCGGCAACGGTTTCTTGAGGCGGGGTTAAGCTACGTCGAGGCGCGCGTACTTTTTGAACTGGCTGAGAAGCGGGATTGGACGGCCCGGGCGCTCGCCGCTCATTTGGCGCTGAACGAGGGCTATTTCAGTCGCCTAGTCGGGCGTCTGAATTCGCATGGTTTTGTAAAAAAAGAACAGTCGATGCGTGACGGCAGGGTGCATGTCCTTTCTCTGACGCAAAATGGTCAAGAGGCTGCCAACCACCTGATTGCCCATGCTCGCGACCAAATCGAAGGGTGGCTTGCCCCGTTGACAGATGCGCAAGCGCATGGGGTTGCTTCAAAGATGGATGCGATTGATCAAGCCCTGTCCGGACCCGCGCCAGCGGTGATCTTGCGGGACATGTCGACCGGGGATGCGGGTTGGCTGATCCAACAACATGCAGAATGTTACGCAGAAAGCGACGGGTTCGACGCGAGTTTTGAGGCTCTTGTAGCCGAAATCCTTTCGGGCTTCTTACGGGGCCATGACACGTCCAGGGAACGTGGCTGGATTGCTTGCAGGGGGGCAGAGCGACTTGGGTCGATCTTTTGCGTCAAAGGTGATTCTGCGGATATCGCCAAACTGAGATTGTTTTTTCTGGTGCCAGCAGCGCGCGGGTTGGGCCTTGGCCAAACGCTTTTGACACAATGCATCGATTTTGCGCGCAGGGCAGGCTATCGGCATCTGGTTCTCGGGACGCATGCCAGCCACGAAGCAGCCTGCCGTCTCTATAAGAAACAGGGGTTTCAGATGATCGACAGCTACCCTGTCATAGCTTTTGGCCAAACAATGGAAGAACAGCACTGGAAGCTTGATTTGGTGTAACGGAATGACTTGCATTCCGCGTCGGGCGACTGTAATCCAGCCGCCAGTGCCGCCTTAGCTCAGTTGGTTAGAGCGCTGGATTGTGGATCCAGAGGTCCCCTGTTCAAGCCAGGGAGGCGGTACCAAAAAGTCCCATGACATTTGCAGGATGAGATTGGTCCGGATTTGGATTTGTTTCGGACAGATGAAGTTCTGTTTTGGGCGCTGATGGTGCGCCATAGACAGAATCCCCGCGTCGGCGCCATTGTCGCGCTGCTTTTCCAATGTTAACCAAGAAGTAGCATGCTAACTGGCCTACGCCCAATTAGTCCGCTTTTGAAAGGGCGGGATCGGCAGAATGGCGGAATGTCTTTCGATATCACCTGTGTCAAATGCGTCATCCAAAGCGTATACTGTTTGATCTACAAATTAATCTGCCGAAAGTCCCCGATATCTCCGGGGTACTCATTCGTTTTCTGAACATCAATTCGACGCGCCAAGTAACGAAAACGGGGAAGAAGAATAGGATCAGCAAAGCCGCAATGTCGCAGATGATGAACGGGACAGCTGCGCGGTAGATATCGGCCATGGTTGTCCCCTTTGGTGCAACCGCTTTCATCACGAACAACGCCGCGCCGAATGGAGGAGAGGTTGCCCTGGTTTCAATTGCGACCAGGAGCATCGCAGCGAACCAGATCGGATCATAAACAAGCTGAGTCACCACAGGCGTAAAGATGGGTCGCGCCAGGTAAGGCAAAGATGAAAGGTGTGAATACCCCGATAGTCACGGCCTAGATCGGCATTGCGATGTCTAGGAAGATCACGCCCACGACGGAGAACAGCATGAATGCTGGCGTGACGATTATGACTTCTGTCGAGTGCAGCTTTTCTGACATGCACACGGGTTCAACGTCAAAAGCCGCTGCAACCGATCCCCGAATGGCAGAAATGGGATTGGGTCTGGTTGAGGACAGAGGGCTGGAAATCATCGACATTGGCGACGCAGAAAGTGCTCGGATGCAAGAGGCCGTGAACAATGTCTTGCCCGAAATTCTGGCGGGACCTGCCGGGGGTTAAGCCGACGGCGAAATCCTTTCGATCATGGGGTTCCTGGACGACTTTACCGGGGTCTCTTGGGCAAACACTGCGGTTCTGCATTTCAGTGTTGAGTGTAGCCGGTGTGACTTGTAGGTCGTCCTGTCTGGGTATCAACCCGGCTAGCAAGCCTAAACTTGTGGGGCAGATCGAACCATGTACAGATTCATGGAATCTCGGAAACCTTAAGTTTACCGGGGGGCGGCATCTGGAATAATTCGCGGTCCCGGAATAACCTGAATACGAGAACCACACCTTTACACCGAAGCTGACGAAATCCGGCAGAGAATTGGCGGTCCCTCCAGAAAAATCGGCCGCTGATGTGTTGTTCGAAAACGGTGTCCACGTTGATTTGAAATGCGCCGGTGGCATTTGTGGGGTCCGCAAATGTGGGCTGGTTTCTGGTGAGGTTGAGCATCGGGATTTTGTACTGTCCAACGCGCAGCGCGAAACGGCAATGATCACGTGCCAGTCTCGAGCCGCCGAAGAAGGTGGCGTGGTGGAGCTGGATCTATGAGTCAGAGCCCTGCAATTCTTGCCAAACATCTGCGCAGCACAGCTTGTTCTTCGTCCGAGAATTGGGCCATCAACTCTTGGTCAAATGCTTGCGCCGCTCTGTTCAAGTCCCGAAAAGCGGTCCGCCCTGCGGGCGTTAAAGTCAGGGCTTCGTGGCGACGGTCTGATTCCAATTGCGTGCGTTTCAGAAACCGCTTTTTTTCAAGCGCACTTACAGCCCGGCTAACCTTAGTCTTGTGCACACGAGCGCGGTCGCAAATGTCTTTGGCGGTCATCTCTCCATATCGCCCAAGGTGGAATAATACCCGCCATTCGGTGCGCAGCATCCCGTATTTGTCCTTGTAGTGTGGCTGGAATTCCAAGCTCGAGGCCTCGGCCGCGAGGTTTAGTAGGTATGGCGTGAAGTCACGCAGATCGAAGTTAGAAATATTAGTCATAAATGTAACTTTATGTCTTGTTAGTTACAAAAACAACTAATATTTCGAAGGTAACAGAAAGGGTTTTGAGATGAATGAACTGACAAACATTTCGGGTCTTACCCGTGCCGCAACTGTCACCGGAACAACTGAGGGCTACATGCCTGGTTGGGCGAACGACTTTGAAACTGAGGCGTTGCCCGGTGCCCTTCCGCAGGGCATGAACTCTCCTCAGCGCGTGAATTACGGGCTTTACGGTGAACAGCTTTCCGGCACGGCCTTTACCCAGCCTTTGCCGGAACGGACGTGGTGCTATCGCATCCGTCCCTCTGTTAAACACACACACCGGTTCGAAAAAGTTGACCTGCCCTACTGGAAAAGTGCTCCGCATGTTGTTGAAGACGTAATCAGCCTTGGCCAATACAGGTGGGACCCGATCGAAACACAGGAAGGCCTGACCTGGCTAACGGGGATGCGCACCATCACGACGGCCGGTGATGTGAATACGCAAGTTGGGATGGCCTCACATGTCTACCTTGTTACGGAATCGATGGTCGACAGCTACTTCTTCTCTGCGGATTCCGAGCTTTTGGTCGTGCCCCAACAAGGCAAACTGCGCTTTGCGACTGAGCTTGGCGTGATTGATATCGAGCCGCAGGAAATCGCAATCCTTCCCCGCGGTCTTGTCTACCGCGTTGAAGTTCTGGAAGGTCCGTGCCGTGGCTTTGTCTGCGAAAACTATGGCCAGAAATTCAACTTGCCGGATCGCGGACCAATCGGTGCCAACTGTATGGCTAACCCGCGTGACTTCAAAACGCCGGTGGCGGCCTTTGAGGATCGCGAAACTCCATCGACAGTGACGGCCAAATGGTGTGGGCAGTTCCACGAAACCAAGATTGGCCACAGTCCGCTTGACGTTGTGGCCTGGCATGGAAACTACGCACCCTGCAAATATGATCTGAAGACATTTTGCCCGGTTGGCGCGATCCTTTTCGACCACCCCGACCCTTCGATCTTTACGGTTCTGACGGCACCCTCTGGTGCGCCGGGCACCGCAAATATCGACTTTGTTTTGTTCCGCGAGCGGTGGTTGGTGGCCGAAAATACTTTCCGTCCGCCGTGGTACCACAAGAACGTCATGTCCGAGATGATGGGCAATATTTACGGCCAATATGACGCCAAGCTCGAGGGCTTCGTGCCCGGTGGGATCAGCCTGCACAATATGATGCTGCCGCACGGACCCGATCGCGATGCGTTTGAGCAAGCGTCGAACTCGAACCTTGGCCCGGATAAACTGGATCGCACAATGTCATTCATGTTCGAAACTCGGTTTCCACAGCATTTGACTGAATTCGCCGCAAATGAAGCGCCTCTGCAGGACGACTACATTGAATGCTGGGCAGATCTGGAGAAGAAGTTTGACGGCACGCCGGGGCTGAAATGAAGCTCTATAGTTATTGGCGCTCGACCACGTCCTACCGTGTTCGGGCCGCCCTAAACCTCAAAGGCCAGAGCTATGAAACCGTGCCCATCAATTTGGTCGCGGGGGATCAGGGCGAAGCGGAATACACTGCCCTGAACCCCAGCAAGGGCGTTCCGGCGCTTGTGCTGGATGATGGAACGGTCCTGACGCAATCCCTGGCGATATTAGACTATCTTGATGAGATTGCCGAACCGCGCTTATTGCCGTCTGAGCCTGTCCGGCGCGCCCATGTTCTCGCAGCGGCCCATGCTGTCGCCTTGGACATCCACCCGGTGAACAACCTTCGTGTGGTCAAATACCTCAAGGCCGAACATGGCATCGATGGGCAGGGCTGGATGCAGCATTGGATGCAACAGGGCTTTGCCGCGGTGGAAGCAATGTTGCCTGAAAAATTCGGCTTCGCCTTTGGTGAAGCGCCCGATCTGGCCGACCTCTGCATCACGGCGCAGCTTTATAATGCGCATCGATGGGGTGTCGATCTGACTCCATATCCAAAACTTCAACGGATTGAGGCCGCTTGCCTTGCCGTTCCCGAAATCGCGGCCGCCCGGCCGGAAAATCAACCAGACGCGGAAGAGATGAAATGACGTTACAAAAAAGCTGGGTCGCATCGGCGAATACGCCAAACACACCCTTTCCCCTGAATAACCTGCCATATGGTGTCTTTTCAGTTAGTGGCGGAGCACGCCGGCTCGGCGTTGCAATTGGGGACCGCATCCTTGATGTGGCTGCCGTTGCAGATGCCCTTCCGGTTGATGCCAGCATCTTGTCTGACCCGCGTGGCTGGAATGGACTGATGGAATTGGGACAAGCGCAGTGGCAAGCCTTTAGGCGTGCGCTGACCGACCTTCTGAGTGAGGGTGCAGCCGAATGCGCCGACGCATTGGTCGCCCAATCGGATGCGCAAATGCACATGCCCTATACGGTCACCGAATACACAGATTTCTATGCAGGCAAGAACCATGCGATGAACGTGGGAACCATGTTCCGTGGCCCTGAAAACGCACTGCCGCCCAACTGGCTGCATATCCCAATTGGTTACAATGGCCGTGCGTCTTCCGTGGTGGTGTCCGGTACGGATATCCGCCGCCCATGGGGGCAGTTGAAGGGCCCAAATGACGACGCACCCCGTTGGGCTCCGTCGCAGCGGTTTGATATCGAGCTGGAGATGGGGGCCATTGTGGGGCAGCCGTCAGCTGGTCCGATATCTGTCGATCAGGCAGACGCCAATATCTTTGGCTATGTCTTGCTGAACGACTGGTCCGCCCGTGACATTCAAGCATGGGAATACCAACCGCTTGGCCCGTTTCAGGCCAAGGCAACCGCCACGTCAATTTCGCCCTGGATTGTCACAGCCGAGGCACTGGAGCCTTTCCGCTGCAATACACCGGCACGCGAGAAAGAGTTGCTGCCGCATCTCAGAGACACTGGCCCCATGCTCTACGACATTGACCTTACGGTCACGTTGAACGGGGATCCGATTGCCCAGACCAACTATAACGCGATGTATTATTCGGCCGCACAACAATTGGCACATCACACAACATCCGGATGTCCGATGCGGGTGGGTGATTTGCTGGGATCGGGAACAATTTCAGGCCCTGAAAAACACAATCGCGGGTCTCTCTTGGAACTCAGTTGGGGTGGAAAAGAACCGTTTAAAACCACTTCAGGCACACGCAGTTTCATCGAAGACGGCGATACGCTTGGCCTGCACGGGGCAGCCAAAGCTGACGGCTACATAATCGGATTTGGCGATTGCATGGGCACTATTTTGCCTGCGCTGGACGACCCTTTCAAAGGATAATCACAATGACCAAAGCATTCGCATCACAAGGTGACATGACCGAAATGAACATATTGTTCGAAGAGGTCGGAGATGGTCTTTGGGCTTTACCGCAGAACGGGATCGCAACCCTGGCGTGATTATCGAGGCGCAAGCCACCCCGCGCTTGGCCAACAAGATGATCGAAAAGGTCCGTGAAGTCACTGACAAGCCAATCACCCATGTTGCGCTGACACACTACCACGCTGCCCGTGTGTTGGGGGCATCTGCCTTCGGCGCGCGGTGCAAATCCTGATGTTGAATGCAACGTGCACCATGGTTGCAAAATGCGGATAAGAAATTTGCGACAGTGAGTTCCAGCGCTTTCCGCGTTTGCTTGAAGGCAATGAAAGCATCCCCGGCCCAACCTGGTCCACAACCACATTCTCTGATGAGATGACGGTTTTTCCAGGCAATCGAAAAATCGTGTTGAAGCATCTTGGACGGACACATACCGTAGGCAATATCATGGAATAACACTCTGCCTGTTATTGCGGTGACTGTCATTTCAACGATTGGGGCGGCACTTCCGCTTGACCGTAGCAAGAAAGGGACCTCCGTTTTAGTTCTGAATGCCCATTCCTGCGCTTTGATAACGAAGCTGGAAATCGTTACCTTCGTGTCCGGATAAATGGCGTTGCCACTGTGCATGATGACCACCCGCTGAAGTCCGAATTTGCCGGGGCCAAGCGGATTGTCGAGGTGAAAGCGAAATACATCTACCTCAATTGTCCGCGCTATATCCCGGAAATGACCATGGTGGAACAATCTGCCCATATCCCCGAAGTTGGCAAAGGGCAGCCAGTGCCAGGATGGAAGATGAGGCCCGGAATCCAACAAGCGCTTGAGGGGGCAGAGTAGCAGGTTTCTGATGGGCGCAGCGGTTGGCGAGCGCCCATCCGCGCCGGTTTTATATGCGGTGTCTAATGTCGAAGTGATGCATGTCGTCGAAGTGACAAAACTCGATGGGACCGAGTTCGATGTCGCTCAACCTGTCGGCATTTTTTTCAAACAGCTCATTCGACTGCTGAATGACTGACTGCGCCTCCGCCGATGAGAGCCAGCGCAGTAAATAACCAAGGGTTACGTGAAAGAAATACCCGTCAAAATCAGATGGGTGCATTCTCAGATTATCCCTCAACACTTTGCGGACTTGCCGTAACGAAGCCTCCTCAGCATCATCCGCACCCACGACCGTAAAGCTATGCCCAGCAAAGAGATCGGTGGCCCTGACACGGTGCCCCCTTGGAAAGCGAACCCCCTTGATCCTTGCCTGCATTATTTCGGAAATCTCTGCCCTGCATTGCCCGTCATCAACATCTTGCGGCCAACCGTCCTGCGCCGGATCGAGCGTGGAAATTCCTTGAAAAACAGTCATGTGGAAGCTGGATGGCGGCAGGAACGTGAAGGCCTCGGCGTAAGGGCCGGCCTGTAACTCAGTCTGGATTTGAACCATTGCTGCATGGGCCGGCGACGTTGGGTCGATATGACAAAGAAACGTGTTTCCTAGGAAGGGGAGAACCGTTCCGTCTGGTGCGAATTTGCCGCCTCCATCGTATGGCGTGATGGCAGGTGGCTGTGGTTGGTCAATGAGTTGCCCGGTAAGGTAGGCCAGAGGATCGGATCGAAGCGACATTGAATGCGGGTCCGTTTACATGAAAATTTGGCCCGATCCCGCATGTTTTTTCAACCCTTTGCAAGGGAAAACCGGGCGCATGTTCAAGCGCCCGGAAGGGTTCAGATGTCGAAGCTGACGCCTTGGGCCAAAGGCAATTCGGCCGAGTAATTCAGTGTGTTGGTTTGCCTTCGCATGTAAGACCGCCACGCGTCCGATCCGCTTTCGCGCCCGCCGCCGGTTTCCTTTTCGCCGCCAAAAGCCCCCCCGATTTCAGCGCCCGAGGGGCCAATATTGACATTGGCGATGCCGCAATCCGACCCGTCGTCAGACACAAAACGCTCGGCCTCTCGCATATTCATTGTGAAGATGCAGGAGCTGAGGCCCTGAGGTACGTTATTCTGCATGTCCAGAGCGTCATCCAAATGGTCGTAGGTCATGACATAGAGGATGGGGGCAAAGGTTTCATGCCGCACAATATCCGATTGTTCCGGCATCTCGACAATGGCCGGACGCATGTAGACGCCACCGGCTGGCACATTTTCAGTCACTTTTTCGCCGCCGTGAACTGTACCACCTTGTGCTTTGGCCGCGTCAAGCGCTGCTGCCATCGCGTCCCCTGCGGCCGCGTCGACAAGGGGTCCAATTAAGGTGCCCTCGGCCAATGGGTGGCCAATTGGCAGCCCGGCATAGGCCTTCACGAGACGCGCCACCAACTCGTCTTTGATCGATTGATGCACGATCAACCTGCGCAACGTGGTGCAGCGTTGCCCGGCAGTTCCAACGGCTGAAAACACAATCGCTCGCACGGCCATTTCCAGATCTGCAGATGGGGCGACGATCATGGCGTTGTTTCCGCCAAGTTCGAGGATTGAGCGTCCAAACCGTGCAGCAACCCTTGGGGCAACGGCACGTCCCATGCGGGTGGAGCCAGTGGCCGAAATTATCGGGACCTTCGGGCTGTCCACCAATACCTCGCCCAAATCCGCGCCACCGATCAGCACTTGCAAAAGTCCCTTCGGTGCGTCGTCGCCAAATCGGGCAAGGGCGCGATCGAACACTTTTGCGCAAGCCATCGCAGTCAGCGGAGTCTTTTCGGACGGTTTCCAGATGACCGGATCACCACAGACCAGCGCCAGTGCGGCATTCCAGCACCAAACCGCGACTGGAAAGTTGAATGCAGATATCACACCCACGGGACCCATCGGGTGCCAGGTCTCCATCATTCTGTGACCCGAGCGCTCTGAGGCAATGGTCAGACCGTAGAGTTGCCGGCTGAGCCCAACGGCGAAATCGCAGATGTCGATCATCTCCTGCACTTCGCCAAGACCCTCCGAGGTGATCTTTCCGGCTTCAAAGCTGACAAGCGCACCCAGGTCGTCCTTGGCTGCGCGCAGTTCTTCACCCAAGAGACGCACCAGTTCGCCCCGGCGCGGGGCAGGTACGGTTCGCCAAGCCTTGAACGCCGTCTGCGAGTCGGCCAAGATCTGCGGCATGTCATCAACTGCTGTTTCCGCGATTTTCGCCAACACAGCGCCATCGATCGGAGAGGTGACCGTCAGACTGCCGCCTGTCAGTTCGCTAGCATCAAGGCCTAATGCGGATAGAGTTTCATTCGCGGTTCTCATGGCCAGATCCTTCACGCTGCACGCTCCATTTTCGTCAGGTTGCCCTTGTCGTAGTATTGCCCAAACTCGGTTTTTACGAAGTCAGTGAGGTTGACCTGCTCTTGCCTGACAAAACCTTTGGTCGGCAGTTTTCCTTGCCGCATCAGATCCATCACACCGGTGACGCCCGCGGCGGTTGTGATCTGAATTGCACCCCACTTGGTGCCGTTCACATCGCAGGCCAGTGACTTGTTTAAGAAGCTACGTTCCCGGTATTCACCGTCGATCCAGCCGGTGGCCGTACAAAAAACCAGCACGACATCCTGATCGGTCCGGGGCAGGGCGGTCTCAAATACTTCGCGCAACAAATCTCGCCGACTGTCCAATCGCAAGTCATGCAGCAACATCTTGATGATGTCGCAATGGCCCGGGTAGCGAATGGTTCGGTAGGACAGGGCCCGCGTCTTGCCAAGCAAGGTTTCGGTCAATGTTCCAAGCCCGCCGGAGGTGTTGAAACATTCATAGTCCACACCATCTACGCTGATGATATCGAGGTCTTCCAGCGGCGCGGCTTTTACCTGCTCACCGTCCACGATCACATCGCAAGGATTACAATACTCGTTGATCAGGCCATCAGTTGACCAGGTCAGGTTGTATTTCAAGGCGTTGGTCGGGTAGAGCGGTAATGCGCCCACGCGCAACGCCAGTGTGTCGAGTTTATCGAAATCCTTGGCCAGCGATGCACCAGCAATCCCGACAAAACCCGGGGCCAACCCGCATTGTGGCATGAAGGCCGTTTCCGCCCCGTCGGCCAATTTTCGAACGGCCTCTGTCGCGGCCACATCTTCTGTAAGATCGAAGTAATGGGTGCCTGCTCGTTTGGCTGCTTCGGCGATTTGGGGCGTCAAAAAGAATGGGGCGGCACTGATGACGGCATCGTGCTCGGAAAGCACTTCGGTCAGGGCATCAACGTTCGAGGCATCGGCCTGCGCAACGCCCATTCCGGCCTGCTTAAACGCGGCCAATTGCGACAAGTCGCTGTCGACTACCGTAACGGAGTAGTTTTGAGAGGTTTGCAAAAGTTCGGCAATCATGCTGCCGATTTTCCCCGCTCCAATAATACACACCGACCAAACGCGCATGTCTTCATCCTTTCTGTCAGCCATGGCTTAAGGCTGCAGAAGGGCGTACGTCATCGTCCTCAGTCGAATTTACGGAACTTGCCAAATTTCCAGCGAATTGAGCGGCTATATCGCGCGTTTCGTCGAAAGCGCCTCTATCTGACGAAAGATTTTCTCGGTTGTTTCGTCCGAGCGGCGGTCAAATTTCCGCCCAAACACGACAAATGTCTGGGTGCGGATAACCCCAGGTATTTCGCCAATTTCATCGATCAGGATATCAAGGTCTTCAACTCTGGGGGCCTCTGCTGAAATGAACAGGTCGAATTCACCGTTAACCGAGAAACAGACTTGGATTTCTGGGTATGTGCTCAGGCGTTGCAGGACTTTGCGGGTCTCCTGTTGCCTTATTTCCAAGAGCATGAGGATCTGAACCGTCTCTTCGCCCGGGTTCCGGCTGAGAATGACCGAGTACCCTGCGATGGTTTTGTCTTTCTCCATTCGGGCGATGCGTTCATGGACAGTCGACCGAGCAACTCCAAGTCTTTGCGCGATATTCGAGGTGGATTCCCGCGCGTTGCGTTGCAGTTCGCGGATAATTCGGCGGTCTAAGTCATCACGCATTCAATTTGTCGCTTTTTCCGTTATTTTGCCGAAATTATCCATACTCACGGTAATTTTTCAAGGATTTTCCGAGGGTTCGAGCCGTAATCCTAGGTGAGAAAGCTGGACAGCGGGTGGGATCCCGGCAAGATGACAGTGTAGAAAAGGGGGCAAATGAATGGCTTTGGATCGGGCTGAAATCGTCCATCAGAATTTCTTGAGGAAAGTGCCATCGGGCGATCTGCCAACCGGACGGGCGCCGGCTGGCACCCTTTCCAAACCCGATGCGGTTGCAATCTTTCGCGCACAGGTTCTGAGCCGCGCATTGGATATCGAAAGCCGCGCTATGCAAAAAGCCGGGCAGGGGTTCTACACTATTGGGTCCTCAGGGCATGAGGGGATGGCCGCGGTTGCGGCAGCGCTTCGTCCGACAGATCCTGCGTTTTTGCACTACCGCGACGGCGCCTTTCAGATCGCGCGTAGTCAACAGGTTCCGGGGACTAACGTGACCTGGGACATGCTGCTGAGTTTTGCGTGCTCTAGCGAAGATCCAATTTCTGGCGGACGCCACAAGGTGCTGGGCAGCCGCCCCTTGATGATCCCGCCGCAAACCTCGACGATCGCCAGCCACTTGCCGAAAGCTGTAGGGGCCGCCTATTCAATCGGGCTGTGCCGTCGTCAAAAGCCCGAACATCAGCTCTACGAAGATGATGGGATTGCAATATGCTCGTTTGGTGATGCGTCGGCAAACCACTCAACAGCGCAGGGCGCGATTAATTCGGCTGGGTGGACTTCGGTTCAATCTGTGCCCATGCCGCTGTTGTTTGTTTGCGAAGACAACGGCATCGGCATCTCTGTCAAAACGCCAAAAGGCTGGATCGAGGCTTCGATGCAGCATCGGCCTGGCATCCGATATTTCCAAGCTGATGGGTTGGATATTTTTGAGACCTTTGCCGTGGCGGAGCAAGCCGCGCATTACGTTAGAACGCAACGCAAGCCGGCGTTCCTGCATCTTAGGACTGTGCGCCTTTATGGTCACGCCGGGGCGGACGTGGCGGCAAGCTATCTGTCGAAGGAGGAAATCGAAGCGGATGAAGCGAATGATCCTTTGCTGCATTCCGTCCGCCTGTTGCAGCAGTCAGAGAGCCTGACGTTAGATCAAGCGCGGACGATATACGTGGAAACCTGTGAGCGTGTATCCTTAGTTGCCGCCGAAGTCGTCCGTCGACCCCGCCTAAAGACCGCCAAAGACGTAATGCAGACAATTATTCCGTCCAAGCGGCCATGCCGGGCGACGAACGGCCCGAGCGAGGCCGCGCGCAACGCCGCCTTTGGTAGCGATGTACGTGCCATGCAAGATCCGCAACCGATGGCGAAATTGATCAATTGGGCGATTACGGATTTGATGCTGGCCCATGGCGAAATCACGGTGATGGGCGAAGATGTGGGCCGAAAGGGCGGGGTCTACGGCGTTACCCAAAAACTGCAAACCCGCTTTGGCGCTGACCGCGTAGTTGACACGCTGCTTGATGAGCAGAGCATTCTTGGGCTGGCGATTGGTCTGTCGGGGAACGGGTTTATTCCTATGCCCGAGATTCAATTCCTGGCGTATCTGCACAATGCAGAGGATCAGCTGAGGGGCGAGGCCGCCACATTGCCTTTCTTTTCAAAGGGCCAGTTCACCAACCCGATGGTGTTGCGTATTGCCGGGCTGGGCTACCAAAAGGGCTTTGGCGGTCATTTCCACAATGAGAATTCATTGGCCGTTCTACGCGATATCCCGGGTCTTATTCTGGCCGTCCCCTCAAGCGGGGCTGATGCAGCGATGATGCTGCGTGAATGCACGCGCCTGGCGCGGGAAGAGCAACGACTGGTGGTTTTTGTCGAACCCATCGCGCTCTACCCCATGCGTGATTTATCCGAGCCGGGCGACGGCGGCTGGATGCAGGTCTATCCGGCGCCGGATCGCAGAATTTCACTGGGTGAAGTTGGCCAGCATGGGCAAGGAACCGATTTGGCGATCGTGAGTTTCGGAAATGGTCACTACCTGTCCCGGCAGGTAGAGGCTGGTTTGCAAGAAGCAGGGGTCGCTACGCGCATAATCGACCTGCGCTGGCTGTCGCCATTGCCGACATCTGTGCTTTTGGAGGCCATAGCCCCCTGCAAAAATGTTCTGATCGTCGATGAAACGCGGTGCTCGGGGGGCGTTGCTGAGGGTTTGATGGCCCTTATGAAAGAGGCAGGAATCCGTTCTTTTGCGCGCCATACTGCCAAAGATAGTTTCATCGCAACTGGCCCGGCCTACGGAGCTACGATGCCATCCAGCGACAGCATATTTGAGGCAGCAACGGCCTTGGTGGGGGGCAATGCATGACCCGTGCAGTTCTTATTTGCCCCGGTCGCGGAACGTATAACGCGACCGAACTTGGATACCTTGGACGCCATCACGCGGAGCGCGGTGACCTGATCGCAAGTTTTGATGCACTCCGGTCAAAACGCGGGAGGGAGACTGTGTCCACTCTTGATGCCGCGGATCGGTTCAGCCTCGCAAAATACACGCGCGGCGATATTGCATCGCCGTTGATCTGTGCCTGTAGTCTTGCCGATGCTCTCGCCCTGCGAGACGAGATCGAAGTTGTGGCAATTACGGGCAATTCGATGGGTTGGTATCTGGCGCTGGCGGCAGGGGGTGCCCTTACTCCTCAGGAAGGGTTTCGCCTTGTCGATACTATGGGCGGCCTGATGCAGGAGCACTTGATTGGCGGCCAGATTGTGTACCCATGGATGCCTGGCGACTGGACGGTGGATCTTGCCAACAAGTCGCGATTGTTGACGTTGGTGTCCGAGATTGACGCCCGGGCGGGTTGCGCGCTGTCGCTTTCCATCGACTTAGGGGGAATGCTGGTCTTGGCCGGCGACGAGGCCGGATTGTCGGCCTTTGAACTAGCTGTACCCAGGCTCGGTGATCGATTCCCGATGCGTTTGCCCAATCATGCGGGGTTTCATGCGCCGATGCAGGACCCGGTGGCGCAAATGGGTCGCGCAGCTTTTGGCGCTGATTTTTTCAACCAGCCCTCTTTGCCTCTGATTGATGGCAGGGGTCATCTCTGGTGGCCGCAGGCCTGCAATCTGGAAGCGTTATGGTCCTATACTTTGGGTGCACAAGTCACCGAACCGTACGATTTCTCGGCAGCGATTCGCATGGCGGCACGGGAATTTGCGCCCGATTTGTTCATTATCACCGGTCCCGGCTCCACAATGGGCGGCGCGGTCGCGCAATCTCTGATTGCGTGTGGCTGGAAGGGGATGCGATCCAAGGCCGAATTTGACGCCCTACAGGCGCAATCTCCCTTGCTTATCTCAATGGGGCGGGATGATCAGCGCGCGCTGGTTGTGTGAAAACCAAAAAAGTGATCGGGGTTTCCGTAAGGTAAGCGTCCCCGCCATTGCGCGGTGAAACCATTTATTGCAGCATCAACGGATAAAGAATGAGGCGGATACGTTTTTGGACGCGCCCGAACCGCCGTTTGGAAGATTGTTGGAGCTGAATTTGACTGGAATAGATTTCGCACTGCGCCGCCTGCGGCAGCCCTTGCTGCACACGGCACTGGGCCTGTGCCTGGCCACCCCACTATTCGCCGATGGTATCGACCTGCCGGACGAAGATCGCCTTGCCGCGCAGATGGAGGCCTTTTGGGTCGATGCGCCGGGTTCGATCTACGCGATGCAACCCTTTCGCAATGATCAGACGGTGACCAATGATGAGGGTCTTGAGGTCACGCTGACCTCGATGAATCCCAATATCAACAGCTGGTTTATTTTGCGGGTTGATGAACCTGGGGACCGGACGCGACCTGAATATTTCCACATCGAAAATGCAGATCCTGAAACCTGGCAATTGTCGCTGGAAATGGATCGCGGCGATCCGACGATCCTGATCGAAGGCCTTGATGCGGATGAGGAATGCGCCCCGTGGGAGGGACGCAGTTCTGAGTTGGACGAGGCCGAAGATGAAGGCCTGCCTTATGCACCCATTTGCGATGGGCGGCTTTACCTGCGCAACCGCGTCTCAGGATCGCGCACCAGCCGAGAGGCAATCGCGGAGTTCCTGCGCGAAAATGTGATTTTTGGCGATAGTCTGGTCAATCTTATCAAGGGCACGCTTTATGAAGATGCCTATCTGGAAACCGCGGAGGAAATTGAGACAGAAGATGTCGGCGCAGTGGTTGAAGCTCTGGGCCAGGCCAATCTGGCCCGGTTTCCTGTCATGCGCGCCTCGCCCGGGTTTGACCTGATCGGCGCCGAAGGCGGAATGGAAGCCGGCAGCTGGTACGCGGTTGAAGATGCACCGGGGATTTATTCCAGCGTCATGCAACCTGGTCAAATCCATGGCGATATCCTGAACCGGTCGGGTGAAACCAACTGGTTCGACGGAGTTGAAAACAACGCCAATGTCCACCTAGTGGCCTTCGACATGCGCCAGTTTGAAATTGGTTATGAGCTTGGCACCGATCACCCGTCTTTCGGCTGGTCCTCACGCCCACACGGCGCTGGCCGCGATTGGTCTATTCCGGGGCCCGATGGCATTAATGATCCAGAACCTCTGGTGATGGTCGGGATGCTGAACCCCTCATACCTCGATCGGGTCGCGGCGACCTTCACGGGCGGTTATAAGCGCGATCACGGAGCGTTTCGCTATGGTGATATGGCCACATTCAATCAGGGCCACCACTATGGGTTCCTTGTGAATGGCGTGGTGCTCAGCCGTCTTTGGCCGGGCCTTGCAACGATCTATGTTCTGGATGACGGCACTTTTGGCATGACCACATGGTCGGAAGAGCTGAATGAGGATCTGCTGCCGCGTTTGCGCTTTGCGCGTCAGAACGGAGTGCCGCTGATCAATCCGGACCCTGAAACCGGAGAAGGCGTGCCGGGAGATCGCGTGCGCCAATGGGGACCAGGCAATTGGTCTGGCTCTGCGGATGCCCAGCTGCGGACTTTGCGTGCTGGCGCGTGTTTGCGTGAAGTCGACGGTCGCCAGTTCTTGATCTACGCCTATTTCAGTTCGGTAACGCCCTCAGCCATGGCGCGGACGTTTCAGGCCTATAGCTGCGATTACGCCATGCTTTTGGACATGAACAGCCAGGAACATACTTATATGGCGCTCTATCCAGAGGTCGAGGATGACGATTGGATTGAGGCCGAACATCTGGTGTCCGGCATGTCCAGCGTTGATCAGCGCAGTCGCGGCGGCACCATTCCGCGGTTTGTTGGCTTCGCGGATAACCGGGATTTCTTCTACATTCTAAGACGGTAACCAAAACAGGGAGTGCCCCATATGCGATATCTGACCCGAGCGATCCTGGCCCTTTTCTTCGGCGCCCTGGGGGCCGGGGCGGGGGCGCAATCTCTGACCGATTTGAATGAACAGATGTTCCGCGACATGCAGGAGGTGCGCGGGGTAACAGGTGCTGAGATCCGGCGCATCCGGCAAATCTTTTCCGGGTCTTCTTATATCGGGCAAGGCAACCCCGGACCAACCCGGCATCCGTTGACGCCGCAAGAGGCGGCCCAGAGGTTGGGCGGGTCTGTTTCAGCCGTGCAAAACAGCTATCGGAACGCCCAGTGGGAGCGGATTTGTGGCGGGCGGTATCGCGCGCCGCTTTACGACCCCGCGACGCAAAGCCCATCGGACGCCACGGTATGTGTCGATATGTTCGAATACCCAAATGTGCCGATGGTCTATCCGGTGGTTTGGGTGCGCGCCAACGAGGCCCACGCGCTTTGCGCCGCAGAAGGCGGGCGGATTGGCGACGCACATGAATGGGAGGGTGCCGCTGCCGGTGCGCTCTTGCCACCGGATTACCGGTTTGACTTGGGCAGCCAGCAGGCCATGCGCAGCTGGCACAACAACCACTACGCCAATACGCGAAACCAGTATTCAATTGGGCAATGGCGCTCAGGCGTTTGTGCGACCGGCAGCTTCAAAAACGCCAGCTGCAATGGCGGCAGCTTTTCTGGCTGCGGGTCGAATACCTATCCCGCCGGATCGTTCCCGCAATGTCACAGCCCGCTTGGCGCATATGATATTGACGGTAACGCCGCCGAACATATGAACCTGCCGCTCAATGAAAGCCAGATGGCCAGCCGGGGGTCGACTACGCTTGGCGTGACGGAAATGAAGGGCAGTTGGTTTATATGGGACACTGTGCGCGCGCATGAGCATTGGGCACGCTGGCGGGCGCCTTTCTGGCATGGAACACGCGTTCTTGCGAGCAACAGCCATCGCAACTACCACCTTGGGTTCCGCTGTTTTCATGACGTGAACTAAACTGAAAGGGCGGGCCCCGCGCAGTCGGCCGTGCTCCCGCCCACCCACCCCGCCCAACCGCCTGCGCGGGAATGGCCGGTGAAGTTGGCAGATAAGAAAGGGGCCGGAGAATTCTCTCACGGCCCCTTTTTTGCTCACCGCTCTTTTTGGTTTTAGCGGCTGGCCAACTGAATGGCGGGCCGTGAAATCGCGCCTTCGGAGTTCAAGAGGCCCGCATAGGTGCCATCCATCAACAGATCCTCAAGATCGACCGCTTGCCCGTTTACAAAAGCGGTGCGGCTGACCAGACGGATGCCGTGGCTATAATCGGCATATTCCGCGCCATGCACTGTCGACAGTGGCTGGATAGGATTGCCGCCACGACGATGCCATCCGTAGATCGCAACGCGACCAGGCGCGCGCGCCAGGCGGTTCGTCAGCACGAGATCCTTTTTATGGCCAGAGACCAGCATGCCCAAACGCCCCCCGGAATTGGCATATTGCTGATCCACGGTCGCATCATGGCGCAGGAAGTAATTGGTGGAACTCATCTGCGCGCCGGGTGTCATTGGCGATGGTGTCAGGCGCAGGTCCGCCTGAGCATAGATCGCATCAACCATCCGTGTGGTGGGCAGCATCATGTTGAACTGCTCGGCGATTTGACCGGCAGCCGACAGGCCAAGCGGCACGCGGACAAAGTCTCGATCACTGCCGACGGCAAGGTAATCAGGTGTCACACAAATGGTGATCTGGGCACTACGGCCATTTGGCAGAACGCCTGTAAAGCTGACAGGGGCCAATTCGCGCATGAATGCGGGAACATTGCCGCGCATGACTTCGCGGGCGATGGCGGCATCGCGGCTGGTGCCAGAGGCATTGGCCAATGTCGCAATAAATTGTGAGCCACCATCAGCATTGCCGGGCCTGCGTGGAATGGCGCGGGCCAGACGGCGTGAACAGGCATTGGCGTTGCGGTCAAACGACGGGCCGGTATCGGCGGTCGGGCCGGGCAGGGCAGCTAGGGTAATTGTTGCGTCAGCCGCCGGGTTCGCGGCCAATTGACTGGTTGTGTCCAGATTGGCTGGACGTATCGCAGGGCGCAAACTGGTCAGCAGTCCGCCTTCGATCACGACCTCATCCTCTTCTACGACCTCGGCCAATACTGCTTCTACTGCGTCGGACAACGGGCGTGCGGCGGGGCGCAATGCGGCAAGCGTGTTTTCATCCACGTCCGGGATTTGGGCAGCTGCCAGTGCTTCGATGCGCGTGGGGCGTGGAATTGCGTCAACCGCCGGGCGACCAAACACAACCTGATGCAAACCAGGTGCAGGCGCGTTTTCGACCCTGACGGCTGGACCGGGCTGGACCGGCGGCAAAGCGGCCGGGATCACGCGTTCGGGTGCTGCGATTTCTGCGGCCGGTGCTGTTGCCGATGCCAATGGTACGGTCAATTCGCCTAGGGGCGCCTGTGGCAGGCTCACTTCGACGGGCGGAAGCTCGGTTGTGGCAAGACGCACAGCCGGAGCAATTTTTGCAACCGAAAGCGTAAAGATCGACGCGCATACCACGGCTGAGGCCGCCAGTGCGGTAAGCACGGCAGTAGACGAGTTTAGAAACTCAGCACGATTGGTCCCGTCCCGCTGGTTCAGCAGGTCATAAAGTCTGTCCCTCATGGCCATAGGGATACTCCTCGGCTGTTAAGGAAACAAGAATCAGGTAACCGGTTTGGCGGTATAACCGTTTTTGTGGCAAAAAATTGCCACATTGCTGCAGGCGCGAGCGCTTTTCTGCGCATGCAGCATGACATGTTAGATCGAAAGCTTTTTGAAAATGGCTTCGGGGATGTTGCGTATGATCGTCATCACCCACCACCAAACGCGTCTTACATAGATGATATTGCGGCGTTTTTTGACAGCGTTCACAATTCGTTCGCCAACTTCTGCAGGTTCTGCTGTCAACGCCTCAGGGGTTTCAAGACCCTCGGTCATGGTCGTGTTCACAAAACCGGGCAAAACCGTCAAAACATGGATGTTGCGCTTGGCCATGTGATTTCTGAGGCCCGAGAGGTAGGCGGTAAAGCCCGCCTTGGCCGAACCATAGATGTAGTTTGAGGCACGGCCGCGGTCCCCAGCCACCGAACTGATTCCCACAACTGTGCCCGTTCCGCGCGCCGCCATCCGATCCGCCAGCACGCCCAGAACCAGAGCGGGCCCTTCGAAATTGGCCCGCATCACTTTGGCCGCCGCAACCACATCGCGCTCATTTTCCTCCTGCTCGCCCATGAAGCCGACCGCAGAGACCGCAATCTCGGGCAATTCGGGCAACCCGTCGACAAAGGTTGGATGGCTTTCGATCTCCGTTGCGTCGAAATCATGCAGGGTAACGGCCACGTTAAACCGCGTCTCGATGTCGATCTTGTCAGCCTCAAGATTATCCGTGCCGCGTGCGGCCAGTTGGATCGGGTGGCCAAGAGCGGCAAAGGCATGGGCGGTTGCGCGCGCGATATCAGAGCGGGCGCCGAGGATCAGAACGGGTTTCATCAGAGCTTGAGCCTTTCGGATTGGGCAGAGGCGAATTGCGTTGTCAGGCCGCGTTCGGCGCGCCAGGCGGCGAAGTCAGCGGCACGGGGGTCGGCCGTGGCAAGGGTGTCTGCGGGCAGGCGGCTGTCTTTGGCAAGATAGAATCGGCCACCATGTTCCAAGGTGATCGCGTCCAGTTTGGGCATCAGGGCGCGGGCCTTGGCGGTATTGGGGAAATCGAGCGCCAGAGTATATCCGGCCATTGGAAAGGACAGCGGGCTATCCTGCGGGCCAAACCGCTTCAGGACGGAAAGAAAAGAGGCCTGCCCAGAGGCCGAGATGGCCTGCAGCAACTTGGTCAGCCCCTCGCGCGATGTCGCCAGCGGCAGCACGCATTGAAACTGCATGAAACCACGTTTTCCATACATTTTGTTCCAGCCGTGAACCGTGTCGAGCGGGTAAAAATAGCTATCCCAATCTACCACCGCATGGCCACTGCCTTGCGAGCCCATGAAATAGTAAAACGCGTTGAAAAGGCGCACGGTAATCGGGTTCAGAACAAAGCCCGGAAAGTGGAACCAGAAGCTTCGTTTTTTGCGTTTGGGGGCTTTAAGAACGTTTTTTCGGCAGTGTACCGGTACCTCGCCGGGTTCCGCGTGATTGGCCAAAATGACAAGGCTGCGGCCCAGCTTATCGCCTTTGGCCGCACAGTCGATCCAGGCAACTGAATAGGGTTTGTCTAGATTGGCTTCAAAGGCCGCAATTGCTTCATCCAAGTTTTGGGTCGAGATAGTGTGCTGGCGCATCCATGCGGTCTGGACAGGTCGCAATTGAATAGCACAGCGCAGGATAACCCCGGTCAGCCCCATGCCGCCGATGGTCCAGCCAAAAAGCTCTGCATTTTCATTGCGCGAACACCGCGTGATGCTGCCATCGGCTGCCATCAGGTCGATCCAACGCACACAAGACCGGAAGCTGCCATCGAGGTGGTGGTTCTTGCCGTGCACATCCGAGGCGATGGCTCCGCCAAGTGTGATCAGCCGGGTGCCAGGGGTAACCATCGGAAACCAACCGCGCGGCAGAAAACTGTCAATAACATCCGATAGCAGCACGCCGGCCTCGGCTACCAAAACGCCTTTGTCGTCATCAAACGAGAGCATGTGGTCGAAATGGCGCATATGGATTGTGTTGGAGATACTCACAGCACTGTCGCCATAGCTGCGGCCATTGCCACGCGCGATAGCCTGTCCATCTGCGATTGCGGCCTTCAGTTCGGCCTCAAGGCGCGGTGCCCGCACGCGCGCTATATGTTTTGGAAAGTTGCCCCAACCTGACAAGATCATGCGCCTGACCTCGCTGGTTGTGAAAAGACATACCGCCGGTCCAGCTCATATTTGGTGACATAGCCAATGGCGAGGCCAATGATCGCGCCCAGCTCGCGCATCAGGTCGGTTTGCCAGATCAGCCAGAATGACGTCTCGAACCCCCAGAAAATTGCGGTGGTGACAATCCCCATTGCGGTATAGAGCCCGAATTTTTGGCCATGTGCCTTGAGGCCTGTGCTCTCGTCGTAAAAGATCCAGCGCTTATCTAGAACGTATTTCACCACAAGCCCAACGCCAGTCCCGACAACAACAGCCAGGTAGAAAACCCAGGCCGCCTCGCTCAGGCCAAGAACAATTCTCTGCGCCCCCAGATTGGCAATTGTCGCAACCACAGCAAACGCGGCATATCGAAGGACAAGCGGCAATCCAGTCATAACGCGACGGCCCCGGCAAACAACAGGATCATCAAACTCAGGCATACCTGACTGGTGCGGTCAGTCACGGCAAAGATCAGCGGGTCGTCATGCATGCGGCCACGATGCGTGACAAAGACCATGCGTGTGATCCAATAGAGCATGACAACATTGACGCCCCATAAAAGCACTGGGGTTGAATAGCGCAAAGTGACCGAGGCCTCGTTGAGATACATGGCCATCACAAGGACCGAGACCAAGCCAGAGGATAGTGCGATCTGTGTGACAATCCCAAGGTCATCCAGCCTGTAGCCGCGCCCCGCAATCGAGGACTTCCCGCTATCTTTCATGTCCACGAGCTCAGCCTGCCGTTTGACAGCGGCAAGCGAGAAAAAGAAGAACATCGACAGGGCAAGTAGCCAAATTGACGGCACGATTCCTGTTGCCAAAGCACCGGCGACAATTCGCAAAGTATAGAGTCCAGCAAGGACACAGATATCGACCATGACTTTCCGTTTCAGCCAAAGCGAGTAACTCATCGTCATGATGAAGTAGAACAGAATTGCGCCCGTAAATGCGAGGCCCAGAAACAGGGACAAGAACAGGCCCGCTCCGAGCAGTATTGGGAACAGAGCCGTTCCTTTTGGAACTGGTAACCGGCCCGAAGCCATTGGGCGATTTCGCTTGCGAAGATGCGCGCGGTCTGGCCCCAGGTCCAGAAGATCGTTCAGCACATACCCCGACGATGCCACAAGGCCGAAGATGAGGAACGCCAATATGCATTGCAAAAAGCCAAGCCAGGAAAAGTTAAGACTGGCCACGAGTGGGACAAAGATCAGCGCGTTTTTCAGCCATTGATGTAGCCGCATCGCCTTGAGCACAGGTCGAAAAAGCGGTTCGGGCGAAGACAGGTGCGTGACATTCGGGTTGGCCGCGCCGGCAGCATTTCGCAGAGACGCGCTTGCACCGACGGTAACAGCGCCTTTTGCTTTCTCCCAAACGGGAAGATCAGCCGTGCTATCGCCGATATAGACAAAGCCGTCCTCTCCGAATGTTTCAACCAGAAACGCGGCTTTGACTTCACCCTTCAGGTTTCGGTCGGCTGTTGTGCCATAGACATCGTCAAAAATTCCCAAATGGTGGGCAACGCTCTGCGCCAGATCCTGATCAGTGGCCGTGACCAGCGCAGTGCGCCCGCCCGCCGCCTTGTGGCGTTCAACATATTCGATGACATTTGGATCGTAAGGCAGGCGCGCGATGTCAGGGCGCCCTGCCTCGGCCAGAACTCTTTTCAGGGCGGGTTTACCGTCCTTGTAGGCAGCAAAGGCATGAATCGGGGCGCGCCAATCGTTTGCTGTGGCCGCCCAGAAACACTCAAACAGCATGTCCGAGCGTAAAAGCGTCCCGTCCAGATCAACCACCAAAACGGTTTCTGTTGTGCCTGTATCGTGCATTGCCACCCGAACCTGACTTTTCCGCGCTTTCCTGCGCAAAGCCTATCTTATGCCTCTTACCTGCCCAGAACCTAGGGCTTGCTCATGTCTCTATCCGGACCGATTTGTGGTTTTCTTAAGGTCTTGGCCCCATTGCTGTCGACAGGCGCGACGTGAATTGGCTAGAGTTTTGCTATATTTACCGCAACTTGGGTATTCTGCCATGCAATTTTCGCTGCCGCGCCACTTCATGCTTTTTGTGTTCCTTCTTCCTGGGGCAGGTTTCGCACCGTCTATTGTGCAGTCTCAAAGCGCAAATGCTGCAATGCATACGACTGAAACGGTGGCGATGATGGGCGCGGCTGCGGCGGCTGAATTGGCAGGCGAGGCAGCGGAAGCGGCAGAAGCCGCGGGGGTCGCCGCGCAAGAGGCCAACACAATGCTGGACGCAGCGCGTGAGCGGCTTGAACAGGCAGAAATGCAATTAGCTCGCGCTATGGCCACCCGCGCCAGTCTTGCGGATCAAAACGCAGGTCTGGAGGCCGAGGCCGATGAGGCGGCCCAAGTATTGTTTGAGGCGACAAGCGGCTTGGAGGCTGCCCAATCAGCATTGGTGCAGTCAACTGACGTTGCAGACAGTGCGGGCGCAGCGGCCCAAGCGGCCCGGGACGCACTGGCGGTGGCCGAATCTCAAGTTTCTGAGGCCAACGCAGCGCTGGCTGCGGCGGTTGCCGCCCAAGAGTCCGCTGAAGCAGAAGCTGTTGCAGCAGCGCAGGCCGCAGCGGACGCGGCAGAGGTCGCCACGACTGATGATCAGGCCGTCCCTGAAGTGGCAGAATCCGAAGAAACCGCCGAAAGCGGGCTGTCGGTCATGGAAGCGCCGGTAGTGGTGCCTGATTTCGATATTCCCGCGCTGGAGGTCGCCATTGCGCAGGCGACGCAATTGTTGGAGATCGCCCAAACTGAGGCGGATGCCGCCTCACTCGCTTTAGACGTTGCCAATAATGAAACCGCTGAGTTGGCACAGGCTGTTGAGGAAGCAGAAGCAGACCTGTTGGAGGCAGAGACCCGCGCGGCGTCCGCACAAGCGGCGGCAATCGCCTCAGGGCAGGCGCTAGCTGCCGCAGAAAATGACGTGACGGTTCTGTCCAGTGTGGTCGACACCGCAACCCTGGAACTTGAAGCCGCCGATTCCGCCGTAAATGTGGCAGTTGCGACCGCAGAAGCAGCGCTGGCATATGCTGCTGAAGTTCAAGCCGGCGCAGAAGAGGCCGCCGCGATTGAGGCCGCGCTTATGCAATGTCATGAACTGGCCGGCCCGCCAGATGCCGGGGTTGCCGTGACCGAAGAGGCGCAGGAAGAGCTCTTTCTTGCTTTGGAGGAGGCGGAACCGCATTGCGCTGAGGCTTTAGAGCGCGGCTCGACCGATCCTGAAGCGCTCTTTACCATGGGGGCGTTCCACCAACTCTATGGAGAGCATGAAGAGGCTCTGGAGCGGTTTGAACAATCCGCCGAAGCCGGACAGGCAGAGGCTAGTACTAAGTTGGGTGACTACCACCTCTTTGGAATTGGGCCGCTTCGCCGCGATCCTGACCGTGCGGTTGCCTATTTTCGCGCGGGAGCTGAAGGCGGTGATCCTGCGGCGATCATGACTCTTGGTTTGTTACATCGTATCGGCATGGGCGTTCCCCGCGACACGTCGCAAATGATCCAGTTGATGCGTCAGGCGGCCGATGGCGGCTATCATTTTGCGCAATTCCGTCTGGGTCAAATTTACCTTACCGGAGAAGGCATTCCGGGCGGGGCGGATGAGAGCCTTGGCATTCCGGACCGCGCCGCCGCTGCGCGTTACCTGTCTATGGCGGCAGAGCAAGGCAATATCGAGGCCGTGCTGGAATTGGCGAAACTGCATTCGGAAGTGGATGGTCCTGGCACAGGCGACCCAGAGCAGCAGTTCCGATGGACCCAAGCTGCGGTTGAGGCCGGGTTCCCGGATGCCATCAGCGCGCTCGGCTTCCTTTATGAGCGCGGGCGCGGGGTTGATCCAGATCCGGAACAAGCCGCTGCGCTGTACGTCGAGGCCTTGGAAACAGGAGAGGTTGATTTCGACGATATTCGGGGTGAAGTCGGCGGACGTATCCCAGCCTGGGATAGGGATACCGCGATTGCATTTCAGCTGATTTTGCAAGAACGCGGTCTGTACGAAGGCGCTATTGACGGCATTATCGGGCGCGGCAGCCGCGCAGGTGCCGAGGCCTTGGCCGACGAATGACCATAGCAGGCGCGATTTCAAAACCGCGGAAATGCACCATCTGGTTCAACGCGTAGTGGACTGCGCAACCGCGACCCGAAACAGCGTCTGATCCTAACCGATGAATACGCGCCGAAGCTGACGAGCCGGAAAATCAGCCGGTTTGTCCGCGTGCGGCTTTATTGATCGCGGCACTGCGCCGGGCGGCGGCCTCTTTCGACAAGAATGTCTTTGGATCGTATAACCCATCGAAACTTGGAATACTGTCCACCAAAGGCACCCAATCCAGCTTGCTTTGGGTGAATATCTGAACATCAGGCGGACAACTTGATGGATCGTCGAGAGTGCCGGCCCTGACAAAGCTGATAGCCCTGCCTCGGATCAAGTAGTGGCTAAAAATGGCTGTGCCACATTTTTCACACCGTGATATTTCCTGCCCTTCGCCACTTGGCGATGGCAACACATGGGTTGCGGTAGCGCCGCTGACCGCAACTCTGTCAGACTCGATCAGCGCGTTGATCACATATGCCGACCCAGTTTGGCGCTGACATTCTCTGCAATGACAACAATGCACGATGATTGGTGTACCCGACATTTCATACGTAACCGCCCCACAGGCACATCGACCAGATGACATGATTTCCCTCCTCACAGTTTTCTGTGGAGAAAGCTTATCACGATTTACGCGGCATTAGTTTGCTTACTCTGGGCTGACAACAATTGTTTGGCGCAAAGCCCCGTCGTTGCGACCATAGATTAGGATCTGGTCGCTTTCGGTGACAATCGCATACCAGTCTGACCCAACGGTAATGGCACGCGCAGTTTCCCCATCTGGCAACTGGATCTCATCCGGCAGGAACAGTTCGCCACCATCAGGGAAGCGCGTGACAAATGTGACAACGACCGTTATCAGCCCGACAATCATCACTACGGTCAGAACCGTTACGAGCCGGCGCAATATGCGCAGGTTCAGCGGATCCTGCACTTTGTCATCCTCAATCGGAGCATCGCTCATGTCCGGCCCTTCTACGACTGTGATCGAATTTCGCATTGGCGCGGAACCCGGCAAGCGGCTTGATAAAGCACTGGCCCGCGATGTGCCAGAGGAAGCGTCGTTGAGCCGGTCGCGATTGGCGAAGCTGTTGGAAGCGGGCGCCGTTTCGGTAAACGGAGCCATCCAAACTGATGCCAAGGCTCGCCCGACTGAAGGGGATCAGGTGGAAATCACCGTAGATGAAGCGGTGGATACCGATACATTGCCCGAAGATATTCCGTTGAACATCTTGCATGAAGATGAGGACCTCATCGTCGTGAACAAGCCTGTCGGCATGGTGGTTCATCCCGCGCCGGGCAGTCCGACGGGAACCTTGGTGAATGCTTTGCTGCACCATTTTGGCGGCAGGCTGTCTGGCATCGGCGGCGAAAAGCGGCCGGGGATTGTACACCGGATCGACAAGGACACTTCAGGCCTATTGGTCGTTGCGAAATCAGACAAGGCGCATCACGGGCTTGCTGCTCAGTTTGAAAAGCACACCGTCGACCGGCATTACCTGGCCATTTGTCACGGTGTGCCCGATGCCTCTGACCCGCGGCTGCGGGGGCTGGCAGGGATTAGTTTCGAGACGGGGAACATCCTGAAAGTGACAACGCATCTTGCACGCCATAAAACTGACCGGCAGCGACAGGCAGTCTTGTTTCAAGGTGGACGCCATGCCGTTACCCGGGCCCGGATCGAAGAAAGCTTCGGCCCGGTCGCCCTGATCAACTGCTGGCTGGAAACAGGCCGAACGCATCAGATCCGGGTGCATATGTCATATGCCGGGCACGCGCTGATTGGCGACCAAACCTATGGCGGCCGTCGCCGGGTGTCTGCCAAGGCGATGGGAGAGCCGGTTGCCGATCTTCTGAATGGGTTTCCCCGGCAAGCCCTGCATGCCGCGACACTTGGCTTTGTGCATCCTGTCACCAAAGAACACTTGAGCTTCTCTGCGCCGCTACCCCCAGATATGGCGGAGTTGCTGTCATCATTGCGCGATTTGGGCCAGTAACCTGTGCGCACTTGCACGTGAGATCGGTGTAACATGGATTGCAGTGCGCGGGCTCCATGGATTAAACCTCTGTTCATGAATTTGACCCATAGCCCTTGAACCGGGCAATGATCTCCACCATCTAAGCTAAAGTTAATGTTGTTTACATTAGGTGGTCATCGAAAAGGGGGAATGGAAACGTGAGCAATTATACAAACCTCCCGGCGCCGTCGCCGGAACAAGGCCTGAACCGTTACCTTCAGGAAATTCGGAAGTTCCCGATGTTGGAGCCCGAAGAAGAATACATGCTGGCCAAGCGGTGGGTCGACCATGAAGATAGCGCTGCGGCTCATAAAATGGTCACGTCGCATCTGCGTTTGGCGGCCAAGATCGCCATGGGCTATCGCGGTTATGGATTGCCCCAGGCCGAAGTGATTTCCGAGGCCAATGTCGGCCTTATGCAAGCAGTCAAGAAATTCGACCCCGAAAAAGGCTTCCGCCTTGCGACCTATGCCATGTGGTGGATCCGTGCCTCGATTCAGGAATACGTTCTGCGGTCCTGGTCGATGGTAAAGCTGGGTACTACCTCTGCGCAAAAGAAGCTTTTCTTTAACCTGCGTAAGGCGAAAGCTCGGATCGGCGCGTTGGAAGACGGCGATTTGCGTCCTGAAAACGTGGCTCAGATTGCGCATGACCTTGGTGTGACCGAGGATGAAGTGATCTCGATGAACCGCCGCATGTCTGGCGGGGACGCCTCGTTGAATGCGATGGTTGGATCCGAAGGCGAAGGTGCCACCCAATGGCAGGATTGGCTGGAAGACGAAGATGCCAATACTGCCGCCGACTATGAAGAAAAAGATGAGATGACGGCGCGCATGGCGCTGATGAATGAGGCGATGGAGGTTCTGAACGAGCGGGAACGCGATATTCTGACCAAACGCCGTTTGCAGGATCAGCCGATGACGCTAGAGGACCTTTCCGGTGTCTATGATGTCAGCCGCGAACGTATTCGCCAGATCGAAGTCCGGGCGTTTGAAAAGCTGCAAAAGCGTATGCGTGAAATGGCACGTCAGCAGGGCATGCTAACGCCAGCCTGAACCAAACTCTCCGCACAAGACATGGCCTGCCTTCCCGGCGGGCCATTTTTGTTTTATCGTTCAAATTAAATGTGGAGGATAAAGCGCAATGACCAAGCCAATCAGATGGGGTGTTCTGGGCGCCGCGAATTTCGCGCGCACTACGATGGCGCCGGCCATTCATCACGCCGATGATGCCGTTCTTGCTGCGGTGGCAACCAACACTCCGTCTAAGGCCGTGCCATTTCAGGCGATGGCGCCCGGTCTACGTGTTCATGACAGCTATGCGGACCTTTTGGACGATCCCGAGATTGATGCGGTCTACATACCGTTGCCTAATGCGATGCATGTCGACTGGACCCGGAAGGCGGCGGATGCAGGCAAGCACGTTCTGACGGAAAAGCCGATCGCGATGAATGTCAGCGAAATAGATGAGCTGATTGCGCTGCGCGACAGATCCGGCCTGATGATCGCAGAGGCTTACATGATCCCGCATCACCCGCAGTGGAAGCTTGTGCGGGAGTTGGTGCAGGGAGGAGAGATTGGCCGGATCTTGCACATTGATGGCTATTTCACCTTCCAGCTGACAGATCCGGCAAATATTCGCCTCAATCCGGATACAGGCGGCGGCGTCACACGCGATATCGGAGTCTATACTTTGGGTAGTGCCCGGCTGGTCATGGGACTTGAGCCGACCAATGTCGCCTCAAAAATCAAATGGGAAAATGGCGTCGACCTTTCGACGCGTATTTGGGCTGACTATGGCGACACGACGGCTGCGGTTTACATGAGCATGGCAGCCCCTAACCGCCAACGCGTTACCTATCATGGCACCGAGGGCCGGATTGAACTGGACGCGCCGTTTAATCCGGTTTCTTACACCGAGGCCGCTATTCACCTGATCCGTACAAATGGCCGGGAGGAAGTCACCCGGTTTCCTATGGCACGACAATATGTAAATCAGGTCGAAGCATTTGGCCGTTCGATCCGCGAAGGGGCAGATTACCCCGTTCCACTGGAGTTTTCACGCGGAACGCAAGCTGCAATCGAAGCGGTTTTTGCGGGTGAAGTTCCAAGCTAGCTTTCGCAGCGCCCTTTTTTCTTGGCAGACGCCGCGGCCACACCCTAAGCTCACCGTAAGTCATCGTGGCGGGCAGGCGACCAGTATTCCTGTCGGCCAATTGAGCTGAAGGAGGAGCCTTGCCATGGGTAAACCGATCAAATCCGTGACGATAATTGGCGGCGGAACGGCCGGGTGGCTGAGCGCGCTGATGATCCAGACCTATTTTCAGCGGAACAGCAACAATCACCGCTCGATGAAGGTAACCGTGATCGAGTCGCCGGATGTTCCGACCGTCGGAGTGGGCGAAGCCACCGTGCCAGGCATGCCGCGCACTTTGCGCAACGCTGGAATATCGGAAGGAGAGTTTTTCAAGACCTGCAATGCCTCGTTCAAACTGGGTGTGCTATTCTCGAATTGGAATGTCGATAAATCCGGCGCACCCATCGAATATGTAAATCCATTTTCTGGCCCCAATCACATTGGCGGGCTGGATCAGGCCTATTACTACTTGCAAAACGGTGCCGGACCGTTCGATTTCGCGCAAACCTTCTCGCCGTCGGTGGATTTGGGCCGTGCATGCAAAGGGCCGCGTCCCCTGGGGGAAAAGCCCTACGCGATGAAAGTCGGCCATGCCTACCACCTGGATGCTGGTAAATTCGCGGGCATGCTGCAGCGAATTTGCACCGATCGTGGGGCAATCCATATTCGCGAAAACGTTGTCGATGTGGAACAAGATGAACGGGGGTATGTGACAGCCGTTCAATTGCAGGAGTCAGGGCGCCATCCAACCGAACTGATCATCGATTGCACCGGGTTCCGGGGCATTGTCATCAACGAGGTGCTGAAAGAGCCGTTTATTTCCTACTCCAATTACCTTGCAAATGACCGGGCGATGGCGGTGCAAATTCCGCATCCCAACCCCGAAAAAATCCCCTCACTGACGCGTTCCTATGCGTTGGGGGCGGGCTGGGTTTGGCGAGTGCCACTCTTTAATCGGATAGGCACCGGCTATGTCTATTCCTCGGCCCACCGAACGGATGAACAGGCTCGCGACGAATTTATCGCGCATTTAGGCGACACCTGGAACGGGGTCGAGCCTAGGGTCATTCCGATGCGGGTTGGGCGCGGCAGAAATGCCTGGGTTAAGAACGTTATTGCCGTTGGTTTGTCAGGCGGCTTCATCGAGCCGTTGGAATCCACCGCTATCCACATGATCGATACCTCCATCCGCTGGCTGACCACCTATTTCCCGGACAATGATTACGCAGAGCCGCTAAGGGCGCGGTTCAACAAGTTGGTCAGCAGCCTTTATGACGAAGTGCGTGACTTCATCTGTTTGCATTACGCATTGGGCAATCGGACGGACGATCAATACTGGATTGATGCCCGTGAAGCGCTGGATGTGCCTGACAGCCTTGCCGAAAACCTGGAGCTGTGGCGTCATACTTTGCCGGGGCCATATGATCTCGAATTTGCGTCTTTGTTCTCATCCGCGACCTATCAGGCGGTATTGATGGGTAAACGCGTATATGAAACCGATTATGCGGCACCGGGCTTTGCCCGAAATGTCCAGTTGCGCAGCGATCTTTGGGACGGATATTTGCAAAAGGCGCGTGGCACGGTCGATGCGATTGTTCGCGACATGGCCGATCACAAAACACTGCTGCGGGAATTGCGCGGCGAACTACCAAAACCGAAGCCAGCACCCAATTTCGTAATGGCGCAACCAACTGTTGCGATGCCCGGAACGCCGCCACCGAAGATCTCGATCAATCCAAGTCCTGCGCCCGCGCCAGATGCTGGGCAGGAAAATCCAGATGATGATGAAGTCAGTATTTTGTAGACCTGCTGGAGGAATGCCGATGGCCGGAGGATCGGCCAAGGATGGCGCCGTGAGCGAGCAGATTGAGGCGTCTTTCACCGATGAACTAGAGCGCATGAAAGCGCGCAAGGCACCCCAAGGGGAGAGCCTGAGCCATTGTGCCGAATGCGAGGAGCCGATCCCAAGGGCGCGCCGCCGGGCCATTCCCGGTGTCAAACTGTGTATTGAGTGTCGGTCGAGCATTGACGCCGCTCATCAGCGGCGAGCCGGAATCAACCGGCGCGGGTCCGAGGATTCTCAGTTGAAGTAGGATAAATCGAGAAAAATGGTTATCGGCCCTTGATCTTGCCGCCCTCAGTCTCCATGTTGATAGTGTCACAAGGACATTTACAAGATCACATTTCGAACGGAGGCGATAATGCGCAATCTTATTCTTTCACTGGCTCTCATCGGTACAACCCTGGCTGCTGCCCCCATGGCCTCAGCCCAGTCGACTGGATTTGCTGTATTCGGCAACAATATTTCCGGCCTGATGGGATCGGCCCCGATCACCTATGCAACGCCAGGCAATGCCAACTATGCCAACGGTTGGCGCCAATGGTCGCAGACCTACAACAACGCCACCGACGCGTTCCGCACCCTGTGCCGTTGGAACTGGGGTGGCGGGCACCGTGGGGCGGTCGCGCCAGATGCTACACCCGCCGCTTGCGCCGCGGTGTGCAACGGAAACGCCTCCTGCCAGTAGAACTTGATTTGGTGGGTGGAACGGGTCTCTTCCTTCCGGGGAAGGGGCCCTTTTCTTTTAACCTACACTCAATAGTAGTCGCACAAGAGCGGTCTGGCTGTTCACTCCGGTCTTTTCATATAGCCGCGTCAGGTGGGTTCGGGCGGTGTTGATGCTGATGCCCTCGGCCCTTGCAGCCTCTTTCAAGTTACAGCCCTGTGCAATGTGTCGCGCGATCCGTGACTGTCCGTCGGATAGGGAAAACACCGTGGCGGCAACCGCCAGACGGCGTTCGAGGCGGCTCTCGATATCCGTGAACAGATTGGTCAGTCCGTTTTGAACTTCGATCTGGCACAGGATCGTCCTGCCAACATCGTCCTCGCCCAGGATGACCGGAAAGCCAAAGGGCGCCCCGGTCGACTCGGCGTGTCGCTGCAAATCGAAAAACCCCTGAACCTTTCCCGCCTTGCGAATGGCCTCTTGCAGAACCCGATCCCAAGCTGGTCGGCGCGACCGCAACCGACCCTGCGATAGCATGAAAACCGGGTGACCGGTTAAGGCGGCCAGCGTTTCCGGCGCGGCCCAGATCACCTTTCCCTTGTCGTCGAGCGAGATCATGCCAGCCTCTGACAGCGCGCCGTTCTGCCGGATCATGCAGGCGAGGTAGGAAATGCGCCATCCATCCCGGCCACGGGTCAAAATCCGGGTTTCTACCGTTTGGGTGGCGCGTCCATCGGCGTAGTGGCCGTTCTGCTCGTAGATGACCCATGCCATGTTGTCGTCGATGGTGACCTGCGCGTTGCAGTTGGAAAACCCGGCAAGGTCGCAAGCAACATCTCCGGCAATTACATCCGCCGTAGAGCGCGCGACCCGGTCCCACCCGCTTTCGACGATTACGCCGAAGGTGGATGAAGCAAAGATATTCTGTGTATTCTCGTCTTGAGACCAGCATTGTGCCCATGCATCGAAATCTCGGTCGAGAAAGGCCTGCGTTTCGCGCTCGACGAGGGCAAGGATCTCGGCCCTATCACAGGCATCGGGGTCTGTTGCGGCAAGCTGCGGCATGGGTTGCATGTTACGCATTAACCCGGCGGCGCGCAAATTTCGACGAATAGGTCCTGCCAAGCGCAGGCCGGATCAGCCCGAACAGCGCCCTAACGCCCCGCCGCAGCCGCAAAAGCCCGTCGAAATACGGCTGGTTGTAAAAGGCGTCAACGTCTTGGCGGGGGTCCAGCTTGCGGGATGCAAGATACAGGCTCGGGTCCATTATGAGTCTCCTTTGCGGGTAGGGGCTGAGGCCCCGTCACCTACAAAGATGGCCGAAAATGCACCGGCCCCTTGTCATCCGAATCGACCACAAGGGGCAGAAAATAGAGATTTTCTTAGTCTTCCATTGCTTCCAGCTGATCTATGAAGCCCTCGATCATGCTTAGACCTTTGTCCCAGAAGGCCGGATCCGAAGCATCAAGACCAAACGGCGCCAGCAGCTCTTTGTGGTGCTTGGACCCTCCTGCCTTCAGCATCTCGAAATATTTCTCCTGGAAACCGGCATCGCCCTCTTCGTAAACCGCATAAAGTGCGTTCACCAGGCCGTCGCCAAAGGCGTAGGCGTAGACGTAGAAGGGCGAATGCACGAAATGCGGGATATAAGCCCAGAAGGTCTCGTACCCGTCCATGAAATTAAAGACTGGCCCAAGGCTTTCGGCCTGTACCGACATCCACAGCGCGTTGATATCGTCGGGAGTCAGCTCGCCTTCGGCCCGTGCGGCATGCAGCTTGCATTCGAAATCGTAAAACGCGATCTGGCGGACGACCGTGTTGATCATATCCTCGACCTTGCCGGCCAGCATTACCTTGCGCTCAGCATCCGATTTTGCCCGTGACAGCATCTTGCGGAAGGTCAGCATTTCGCCAAAAACACTGGCGGTTTCGGCTAGCGTCAGAGGCGTCGAAGACAAAAGCTCGCCTTGCGAGGCCGCCAGCCGCTGGTGCACGCCATGGCCCAGCTCATGGGCCAGCGTCATCACATCCCGCGGTTTGCCAAGGTAGTTCAGCATTACGTAAGGATGCACATCGGTGACGGTGGGATGGGCAAAGGCGCCGGGCGCCTTGCCCTCTTTCACCGCGGCATCAATCCAGCCATCGGTAAAGAACGGCTCGGCCAGTTCGGCCATGCGCGGGTCAAAATCGGCGTAGGCTTCGGACACGACCTTGCGCGCCTCATCCCAATGCACCAGCCGGTCATCTTCCATCGGTAGGGGCGCGTTGCGGTCCCAGACTTCCATGGTGTCCAGACCCATCCACTTGGCCTTCAGTTTGTAGTAGCGGTGCGAAAGGCGAGGGTAGGCATCAACCACGGCATTGCGAAGCGCTTCGACAACCTCTGGCTCAACATGGTTCGACAGGTGCCGCCCCATTTGCGGGCTTGGCAATTTGCGCCAGCGGTCGTGGATTTCCTTATCCTTGGCCAATGTGTTGTGGACACGGGCGAACAACCCGATGCGATCTGCAAAAGTCTTGGATAGCGCACGGGCACCGGCTTCCCGCTTTTTTCGATCTTGCTCGGATAGAAGGTTTAGCGTGGCCTCAATGCCCAACTCTTCGCCGTCGACCTCAAAGGTCAAACCGGCAATCGTTTCGTCAAAAAGCTTGTTCCAGGCTGCAGCGCCAACTGTAGATTGGTCGTGCAGGAACTGCTCCAATTCGTCGCTCAACTGGTATGGCTTCATCGCCCGCATCCGGTCCATGACCGGGCGGTATCGGGCAAGATCTGTGTTTGCAGCCATCAGGGCTTCGTAATGGTCATCGTCGAGGCGATTGAACTCTAAGCTCCAGAACACCAGGTGTGTCGTCGCGACGGTCAACGCCTCCTGGCAATCTGACATGAATTTCGCGCGTTCGGGGTCGGTGGTGTGTTGGTAATAGCGCAATCCGGCAAAGGACATGATCCGCCCGGCGATCAGGTCGATTTTTTCGTAGCGATTAACGGCGGCCAGCATCTCATCCGCGGTCAGCTCGGCCATTTTCCCCTGATAGTCCGCCGCAAATGCCGCGCATTCCTTGCCCAGCCATTCCTTGTCGCGGGCCAGTTCAGGGGCGTCTTCAGCGGCATAAAGATCGCTCAGATCCCACTCCGGCAGATCGCCCAGATCTTTTCCCCCAGCCGAGGCATTGGCGTCACGCAGTAGTTCAGGGCGATCGGTGCGGGGATGGAACATGAAAACGACCTCGAGTTTGGTTCAGTTGCAAAAGATATGCGGGCTTGCCCCCAATTTGGCAATGGCGTGCATCCCGGCAATTGCGGCGATGTGCAAAGAATCTTTTTCTTTGCTATGCTTAGCGGGTTGAGGCACCCCGAGCAGTCCAGAATTTTGGAAGGGGAAACTAGACATGACGACAATAAGGACACTTTCGGCCCTTGTGATCTCCGGGGCTGCATTGATTGGGTGCAGTGCGTTTTCGGGCGACTCTGTTCCGCCCTCAGCCGATTCCCTCGCAGTGCGCAGCTTTGTGGTTGATCGCCAAGAGGTGGAGCGGATCAGCTATCAGGGCATGGACTATGTCGTGCAGGACATCACGTTTGAATATGACGGTGGCCGACGCGAAACCCGGCGATACGTCCTGATCGGCATGCGGCGTGTGGCCTGTAACGGCGATTGCCAGGCGGCCCTAGAGCGGGGTATCGCCAATGAAGATGAAGGCGATGACGATTATTGAGCCTCAGAGGTCGATAGGATCCTCAACCGGGCCTTCTTCGACCTCGTTTTCCTCCAATGGAACCCGACGGCGGATGATAATATCGCCGTTGGGCAGGATCTCGGGCATCTCATAAAGTGTGATGTCGTCGATCAGCTCGCTTAGTTCGGCCAGCATGGGCAGCATGTGATCCTCGAACATCGGACGCATCTCATCCATAAGCCCTTCCAGCAACCGGCGGGACCCTTCGTTCAGAAAATCGAACCCGTCGCGCATATTGTGCTCTTCGGCGCGAGCGCCTGCGGGCAGGGTCAATAGAAGGGCGAGGGCGGCGGCAGAAATCTGTTTCATACTCTAAATATGGGGGATCAGCGCGAGTCGTTCAAATGCTCTCGGCAGAAAGCTGCAAAGTGACGGGAAAATGGTCCGACGCGGTCAGCAAGGCCTCACACAGGTCGCGGTCTTTCCAGCAGGCGGGATCCTCAAACGGATGCCAGATGCGCCACGCCTTGGCGCGTGGTTTAAGGGTTGGACTGACCATCAGATAATCCAAAAGGGCGGACAGGTAGCGGCCTTCGTCGCGAATAAAGAACCTTGACGTGGTTGGGTGGGCGCTGACCTTGCTTAACAAGGCCTGAGCGGCATGGGGGTCAAACAATTGCTGCTCCGGCGGCAATTCTGTTCCCAGTACGATCTCGACCCCCGACCGGCCAAAGAGCTTTTCAAACTCATCCAGCCCCGGCCCATCATTGAAATCGCCAGCGACGATCAATGGATCGCCTTCGGCCAGATGATAGGCGACCCGCTCACGCAGCCAGATGCATTGCGCCAGTTGTTTGCGCCGGTTGGCAATGGCAAAGCGCATTTCCTCATTCTTGCTGCGCGCGCCGTGCGGCGCCTTAGATTTTGCGTGGACACCGATCATGCGAAATGTACCGACATCGCTGTCGATCACCACTTCCAATGGCGGTTTGGAAAAGCGGATCAGATCTTCAGTGGCGTCAATATCCAGATCAATCCGGTAGGTGCCGTCGAAACGCGGTGGCGTGCGGCTGCCTTTTTTCCCGGTTACATCACCAATGGGATCATGGCGCACCGACATCACATCGGGATCATAAAGCAGAATGATCTCTTGCTGTGTGTCGTTCACAAAGCCGATCTGCGCCTTGCGCGACCGAATGCCAGCCGCCGCCGCAAATGTCTCAAGGGCAACCGTGCCATCGCGATGGCGGCTGCTATCGGGTGCCTCGATCACCATCACCGCATCGGCATCAAGGGCTTGGAACACATGCGCAAGCGCGGCAAGCTGCTGGGATTTGGTGACATCCTGACGACCAGACCATGTGCCATCATTGACCATTTGCCCCTCATCATCAAAGAGATTGGCAAACCATTCTACGTTATAGGTGGCGATGCGCATTTCGGGTCACTCCCCGTGATTGGCCTCGATCTCGTCCCAAGCGGTATTGATCGCGACCAAACGGTTTTGCGCAAGCTGAATGGCTTCTTCCGGGACGCCGCGTGCCATCATCTGATCTGGATGCGTTTCGCGAACAAGCTTCCGATAAGCTTTGCGGATCTCGTCAAGGCTCATCGCGCTTTCGACGCCCAGAACCGTGTAAGGGTCAGGCGCTGCATCGGGCACGTGGCGCGCACGCAGTGCGGCAAATTCGCGATGCGGCATACCGAAGATTTCCGCGACCCGCTCAAGGAACAAATCCTCATTGGGGTGGTATTCTCCATCCGCCACAGCGATATGAAACAACCCATCCATCAAATCGGCCAAGACCTCATCGCGTCCTTGAAACATGGTTGCGATTTTTTCGGCGTAGCTTTCAAAACCGGCCACATCTTCGCGGGCCATATTGAACACGCGCGCGGCCGATTTTTCGTCAGCGGCGGGGATCGCAAAAACCTCACGAAAGGCAGTCACTTCATTGCGTGTGACCAGGCCATCGGCCTTGGCCATCTTGGCCCCCAAGGCAATCACGGCAATGGCAAAGCCAACGGTCAGTTCCGGCGGCTTGCGCAACTTATCAAAAACAGCATCCAGCCCCTCACCAGAGGTCAGGGCCGACAGGGCTTCACTTATACGGGTCCAGAGCGACATGGCGCCTTTCTAAACCGATTAGTTCACAAATGTCACAGGATTTTCTGCATCAACACCAGATCATGCCAGCGATCGAATTTGCGACCAACCTCAGGCAGATGCGCGACCTCTTTGTATCCCAAGGCGGAATGAAACTTGATTGCGTCGCGGTTCTCGCCCGAGATTCCGGCAAATATTGAATGCACCCCGGCTGCACGGGCATGATCCTCGGCGGCTTCCATCAGGGCGCGACCCAGACCCTGACCACGCGCACCTTCTTTCAAATGCACGGAATGTTCCATTGTGTGGGCGTAGCCCGGCCCGTCGCGAAACTGAAAATAGGTCGAAAATCCAAGGATTTCGGCACCATCCTCGGCCACGAAAAAGGGCTGGGCGGGCATGGCCATTGCGATCTCCCTGACCGACTTTTCCTGAGTAGTAAAGGTCGCAACCGTGTCGCGAATTATTGCGTTCCAGATCGCGGCAATCTCGGGTGCGTCATCGGGTCTGGCTGGGCGGATCATAGCGTGACCACCCCCGTCGACGTGGAAATCTCCATGCTTAGTGCAGGGGTGTCGCCCGCGATCAGGTCGACTCGCTTGTCACTCAATAAACCTTCCAAGGCCGCGCTCAGTTTGCCAGCTTCGGGATGCACAATTTTCACTCTTGTCAGGCGCAGCCCATGATCCGGCAGGCGCGGGGCAGGGTGCGCGTCGCCCTGCCACTCGATCAGCGCCGGAAAACCGCCATCAAAGGGCAATTTTCCGTCATCGGGTACGGCCATTTTCCAAGCCAGATCCCCTCGGGTCAGCGCCATTGGCCGCCCCGCTCCTTTTGGGGCCGTCGCCAGGGCGGCGTCGATATCGTCACAAGCGCAAATCCAGTTGCCGACCCGCGGTGCGCCATGGAAATTGTCCATATCAAACCAGCGCGGGCGGCCTGGCCCCGGCGCGTTGGGGTTGATGGCGATCACCTCCATATATTCCTGCGGACCAAGCGACAAAAGCCGGTTATGCGTGCCCATGGCGGCATGCTCTCCCCCCGGTGCCATTTCGACGCCTAGGGCATGTTCAACCGCGGCGACGCCGGCGGCCAATTCCTCGCATGTAACGGCGAAATGATCAAAGCGCAGCATGGCCCTCGCCTCCCAAAAATACCTGCGACGATGAAACCCTCTTGGCGAATCTCATGCAAGCGGTCTTATCTCGCTCCATGGATAAAGCCGTTCAAAAAGCTCAGCAGCGCAAAGCTGCATTTGCCGCCCGAAAAGAAGCCTTTGGCCTTGGACATGCCGCCGCCGCCAATGCACGGCTTTTGGCGGAAATCGGCCCTGTTGTTGGAACGGCCATTTCCGGCTACATGCCCATTCGGACCGAGCTGACGCCGATGCCTGCGATGGTCGAGCTTGCTCAGACAAATCGCATCTGTGTGCCGGTTATCCAAGGGGCCGGCCTGCCACTTCTTTTTCGTGAATGGACCCCAACAATCGAAATGGTCGACGGGCCATTCGGAGCAAAAGTGCCTGCAACCGGCGACTGGTTGGAGCCCGAGATCCTGATTGCACCTCTGGTGGCCTTCGATGCCAGCTGCAACCGGTTGGGTTATGGCGGCGGGTTCTATGACCGCACGTTAGAGGGCCTGAGGGCCAAACGCCCGACCCGAGCCATTGGGTTTGCCTTTGATGCGCAAGAGTTGACTGGCCTGATCCTGGAATCTACCGATCAGGTTTTGGACGCTGTTGTCACGGAGACCCGGGTATTGGTCAGCGCCTGAACGCGTTACACTCGAAAACTCACCAAGCGCCGTAGCAGTTCCACCTGGCTGTTCACGCCGGCTTTTTCAAAAACACGTTTCAGGTGTGTCTTGACTGTGTTGATTGAGATGCCGAGCTCTTCCGAAATCTCAGACAACTCGGCGCCGCGCGCAATTGACTGAATCGTGCGCACTTGCGCTTTTGACAGGCCGTAAAGGACTTTGGCCACGTCGATTTGCGTTTCGAGATTTGGCCCGTCGCCCAACAAAACGTAGACTCGCCCATCGGTGACCTTGACCCAACACATCAACAGCGCGCCGCCATTGTCTTCCCCCAGAACCACAGGAAAGGTAACTGCGCCGCCCCCTTGGGATGCGGCCAGATTATAGCGGGCAAATCCTGTCAACGCATGGGCGCGAGTGACAGTCGCCCGCAGGTCCATATCCCAAGCGGGGCGCGTCGCGCGCAATGTTCCATGGCTGATCGTCAAGCCCGGGAACGTAGCGATTTCCGCCTTGGCGCTCGTGTTCAGCCAGATTACGTCGCAATTTTCCGCAATTTCGATGGCAGCGCCCGGTGCGTCGCGTTGGGGTTGGGACCACACTCCGTGAAAAATGATCCTCCACTGCCCATCGGTTTTTTCCAGAAGGCGGAAGTTATGTGAGAGGTTTGGTGGCGCCAGCGGATTTTCGGTATCAGCGACAATCTGGTCAAAAGTCGCCCACGCAATATCGTTTTTTACAAATATCTGCAGTTCTTCGCGCCGGATGTCAGCATCAATAACCGAAGGTTCCGAGGCCATGGCCTCAAAGATATTTGCGCGAAATTCTGCGAAGCCATTTGCAATTTGCAAAGTGCCGCATTCCATAATGCTCTTGAAACGATCATCGGCCACCCAATTCTGCTCCCACGCGGTCTTGTCGCGTGAAAGGTACGTATTTAGGTCAGCCTCAATTACTTTGAGGATGTCACTTTGGTCTGCCGACCATTCGTGCCTTTGTTTGGTCATCGGGTGCACTCTGCAAAAGGTTTCAAGACATCCTAGCCTCAATTGGACCGCCTGTCCTGATACCGGCTAATCCGGAAACGCGGCTTGAGGGTTTCTTCCGCAGGTTGAACGTCAATCTGCCAAAAATTGTTGCCGGCGATGACCGTCTTGAGCCGGCGAAGAACTCAAAAAACACATCTTCGTCGGCACCGGTCTGACCGGCAAAATGCCCGCTATTTCGAATGTTTCTTTGGATTGCGTTCCAATCGTTCATTTGATTTCTCCCAGAAGTAGTGATCTGAGCCTGAGAGTAGCAATCCGACGAGCACGACCTGTCACCCGCGCGGGTGACAGGCGGCATTTTTCTGCACTTGGAATTAACTACCCCTGAAAGCAACATGATCGGCCATCACCAAAGCCCTCTTGTTCCTTCACGGCGAACCCCCTAAGCCTTTCTTATGAGATTACTATTCCTTGGAGACGTAATGGGCCGTGCCGGGCGCGGGGCCATTGCCGAGCATCTTCCAAAGCTAAAGACAGATTGGCGGCTGGATTTCGTCGTGGTGAACGGGGAAAACGCGACCTCGGGCCATGGAGTGTCGACCACACATGCGCAGGGCTTGCTTGAGGCCGGGGTTGATTGCCTGACCCTTGGCGATCACGCGTTCGATCAGCGCGACATGCTGCAATATATCGAGAAAGAGCCGCGCATTATCCGCCCATTGAACTATGCCAAATCGGCTCCGGGGCAGGGCGCGCGCCTGTTCACTGCGCCAAGCGGTAAGAAAGTTCTGGTGGCGCAGGCGCTTGGCCAGGTCTTTATGAAGCGTCCATTCTCCGATCCTTTCTCGGCCCTTGAATTGACCCTCAGAAATCACCCGCTTGGCGGTCTTGCCAATGCAGTGATTCTCGATATCCATTGCGAGGCGACGTCAGAAAAAATGGCCGTAGGGCATTTCTGCGATGGGCGCGCCAGCCTTGTGGTTGGTACCCATACCCACGTGCCAACCGGGGATGCTCAAATCCTGCCGGGGGGTACGGCTTACCTCACAGATGCCGGCATGTGTGGCGACTACAATTCGGTCATTGGAATGGAAAAGGATGAACCGCTGCGCCGGTTCATCACCGGTATGCCCAAGGGGCGGTTCGTACCTGCAAGAGGCGAGGCAACCTTGTCCGGCGTATATGTCGAAACCGATGATAAGACAGGCAAGGCCAATAAGGTCGCGCCAATCCGAATTGGCGGCCGATTGCTGCAAACCGGCCCCGATGGCCCGCTCTGAGCGTCTTGTTCTGCTGGCCATTTTGCTCTTTTGCGGTGTGGCCTGGGGGCTGTCCATTCCGCTTGGAAAAATCGCTGTCACGCATGGCTATCGCGATTTCGGCATCATCTTCTGGCAGTTTACCGTCGGTTCTGTCCTTTTGGGTGCGGCAAACCTGATACGAGGCAAATCTCTGCCGCTGACCCGCGCGCCAGTGATTTTCTATGTCGTGATCGCTCTGGTCGGAACACTGCTGCCAAATTGGGCCAGCTACACCGCCGCGATCCACTTGCCTGCAGGTATCATCGCCATCTTGATCGCACTTGTGCCGATGTTTGCCTTTCCCATCGCGCTCGCGCTCAGGAATGACAGCTTTTCCAAGCGGCGGTTCCTTGGGTTGGCAATCGGGTTAACTGCGATTTGGATGATTGTGGGACCGGAGGCCAGCCTGCCCGATCCCGCGATGGTGCTGTTTGTACCGCTCGGCCTTGTTGCGCCATTCCTTTATGCCTGCGAGGCCAATTTTGTTTCGCTCAAACAACCAGAGGGGTTGGACGCTATTCAGGTCCTTTTAGGAGGGTCTTTGGTTGGCATGGTGTTTAGCCTGCCTTTGGCTCTGGCCACGGGTGAATGGATCGACCCGCGTCCACCATATGTCCTGGCGGATTTTGCTGTTGTGGCCTCGGCCTGCCTGCATGCTTCCGCCTATTCGTGTTATGTCTATATCGTTTCGCGCGGCGGCGCGGTCTTTGCTGCACAGGTCAGCTATCTGGTGACAGGTGCAGCTGTGATCTGGTCGGGCCTATTGCTTGGGGAAAGCTATTCCATCTGGGTCTGGGGCGCTTTTGTGCTGATGTTTTTGGGCCTCTTTCTTGTGCAACCCCGCCCAAAACAGACGCTTGCGGTTGCCCCGGTGCTGGGGGATGATGGGGCCTGAATTTTCTGGTCCGGGAACGCTATGCTGGTAGACCTCCTTTCGCCTCAAATGCAGGCGGTGCTGACCTTGGCGGTTGTGCTGGGCATGTTCGTGCTCTTCATCCGTGAGACCTATCCTACAGAAGTTGTTGCCATAACGGGTGCCGCCACAATGTTGGCGGCAGGGTTTTTGCCGTATCAATCGGCCCTTGATGTTCTGTCGAACCCCGCGCCCTGGACCATCGGGGCGATGTTCATCACCATGGGCGCGCTGGTCAGAACCGGCGCGCTGGCCCGCTTTACGGAATATGCCGAGGCGCAGGCCAAAACCCGACCCGCCGTGGCCCTTGCCGCGCTGCTGGCCTTTGTTGTCATCGCTTCAGCCTTTGTTTCAAATACCCCTGTTGTCGTGGTGATGATCCCGGTTTTCGTGCAAATTGCCCGGTCGCTTGGAAAGCCTGCCTCGAAGCTGCTGATTCCGCTGTCCTACGGCGCGATCATGGGGGGCACGCTGACGCTTATTGGCACCTCGACCAACCTGCTGGTCGATGGTGTGGCCCGCGCCAATGGGATGGAGGCGTTTTCGATTTTCGAGGTCACGCCCGTGGGCATTGTCGTTGTCGCGTGGGGTATGATCTATCTGGCGGTGTTTGGCCCCAAGCTATTGCCTGAGCGTGATACGATGGCCGATCTGCTGTCGGGCCGAAAACGCATGAAATTCTTTACTGAAGTGGCTGTGCCCGAGGGATCAGCCTTTATTGGGCAAAAAGCCACCGAGATTGACCTCTTCCGGTCAAACGGCGTTCGCCTGATCGACGTGTTGCGTGGCGATGCCTCGCTACGACGTAACATGGCCGCGGTTGAGGTCGAGGCGGGCGACCGCGTTGTTCTGCGCACGGATATGAGTGAGGTTCTGGGCCTTCAGGCCTCCAAGGACCTGAAAACGGTGGACAAGCTCAGCTCGGTTCAGACCACGACAGTCGAAGTGCTGATAACACCGGGCTGCAAAATGGTGGGTCGCTCTCTGGGGGCCATGCGCCTGCGACGCCGCTATGGTGTCTACCCGCTGGCGGTGCATCGCCGAAACCAAAATATTGGCAGGCAGCTGGATGACCTGATTGTTCGGGTCGGCGACACTTTGTTGCTAGAGGGTGATCCGGCCGATATCGGCCGCCTTGCCAGCGATATGGACCTTGTGAACGTGGCCCAACCGACCGAGCAGGCCTATCGCCGTAAAAAAGCCCCCATCGCCTTTGCAGCTATGGCCGGCATTGTCATTCTGGCGGGGCTTGGCGTGGCCCCGATCTTTTTCCTCGCCATTATCGCTGTGGCGGTTGTTCTCTTCACCCGCTGCATCGACGCGGAAGAAGCCTTTGCTTTTATCGACGGACGGCTTCTGGCGCTGATTTTCTCAATGCTCGCGATTGGCGCCGCTCTTGAAAACACCGGCGCAGTGGCCTTGGTGGTTGAGGCACTGGCCCCCAATCTTGCCGGATTGCCGCCCTTCCTGCTGGTATGGGCCATCTATCTTATCACGTCGGTTTTGACCGAACTGGTGTCCAACAATGCCGTTGCTGTGGTTGTGACGCCTGTCGCCATTGGCCTGGGATCCGCGCTTGGCATTGACCCGCGACCTTTGGTTATTGCGGTGATGATTGCCGCATCGGCCAGTTTCGCCACGCCCATTGGCTACCAGACCAACATGCTGGTCTATGGTCCCGGCGGCTATCGGTTCACCGATTTCATGAAAATTGGCGTCCCGCTAAACCTGTCCATGGGGATCGTGGCGAGCCTTGTGATCCCGTTGATCTGGCCGCTCTGACATGGCCACCCGCGTTGACTTGTCCACCTGGCCTCGTGCTGATCAGTTCCGGTTTTTCCGCAGCTATGACCGGCCGCATTACGCCACATCTGTTCGGTTGGATATGAGCCACGTGATGCGTATGAAGGCTGATCATGGCCTCTCACCTTACCGCGCCGCGCTCTTTGCAATCGGGGCGGGCATCCATGGCGTGCCTGAGTTGTTGATGCGCTTTCGTGGCGATGTGGTCTGGGCCCATGACGGGGTGGAGCTGTCCTTTACCGTGCCCACGCCCGCAGGCAGTTTCAACTATGCCTACTTGCCATTCGATCCCGATTTTTCTCGCTTCGACCAAATGGCACAGGCCGAGATTGCCCGCGCAGCCGCAGAGACACAGCTTGATGCCAACAATGGCGACCGCGACGACCTCGCTTATCTCTCCTGCATGCCATGGCTCGATTACACGTCGATCAACAATGCGCTGTCTGGCCCAGATGACTGCATCCCGCGCGTGTCATGGGGCAAGATCGTGCCCAAGGGATCGGGGTTTGAAATGGCCATGACCCTGGAAGTGCATCATGCCTTGGTGGATGGCGCGCAGGTCGGGGCGTTTTTCCAGATTGTTCAAGAGGCGCTGTTAGGCCTGTCTGCCGAAAACTGATCCTTAGCCGGGTTTGCGGGCCGCGAGGATATGCGCGGATGCAGTGAAAACAGCTGCGCCATCCTGATCAGCGAAGGCCGCAAGATCGCGCTCGGCGCTTTCGAGGACCGAGGCGATATGCGTCTCATCCAAATGAATATCAAAAAGCGGCAACCACCCGCGCAATTCGGCCTCGACCATTGTTCGGATGTTGGGAAACCGGGCTGTTTCAGCCAATGTGGCCACACGGATATCGGACAAACCCGCATCCGCCATGATCCCGGTCACCTTGTTGGCATTCCCAAGCGAAAAGGGCAGAGCAACCGCCTGCGCAGCGTCCTTGCCCACCTCGCTTTCGATCAGTGCAACCAGCGCGCCATAGGCGGGGTTTGCTGACAGGGAATTCCAAACAGATACCACGCAGTGACCACCGGGTTTCAGGACACGGGAGACGTTTTGCATTGCCGCGTTTTGATCCTGAAAGAACATCATCCCAAATTGGGACAGCACCACATCAAAGCTGGCGTCGGAAAACCCCATCTCCTCGGCGGTCGCGCTCTGCCATTCGATATCCGGGGCAAGCTCCCGCGCGACGGCCATCATTCCGGGGGCAGGATCAACGCCCACAACACGGCCCTGATCACCCATGGATTTCCGCAAATCGCGGGCCAATACGCCAGTCCCGCAGGCCAGGTCCAAAACATGCGCCTGCGGGTCAATTTCGGCTGCCACGATCATGTGCTTTGTCCATGCGCCGAACAGAGCCGGTACAAAAAGCGTTTCATACCCGCGGGCTGCCTGAACCAGGTCTTCCGTGGTCGGGTCGGCCATTCGATTTCCTCCCCATGGGGTCAATCCAATGGCACTATTTTGCGTATGAGGTGCCGGTAAGGCAACGCACCCTGCAGATCGGCACTGAAATCAGCGCCTTCTGGCTGGCGCTAGTCTTCTGGCCCAACCCATGCAAAGGGGTTATGCGCGACTTCCCAAAGATGCCCGTCAGGATCGGCGAAATAGCCGTGATAGCCGCCCCAGTTGGCCCGCGTCGGCGCCTTTACCTCGCGTGCCCCGGCGGCGATGGCCTTTGCCATTACCTCATGCACTTCCTCCTCGGAATGTACATTATGGGATAGGCTGAAACCGCGATACCCGCTGCCGGCCGCAGGCACGCCCGCGTCCTCGGCCAAAAGGGCGCGCGGTGCCAGACCCAACCATGTTCCGTTTAGCGTAAAAAAATGTACGCCCGCAGGAAAATCCAATCGCGGCAATCCCAGACCATCCTCGTAAAACGCGCGGGATATTTCCAGATCTTCAACGCCAAGCGACACCATACTGACACGTGGTTGCATTACTCAAAACTCCCTCTGACTGAGCGAGAACATTAAGTGAACAATTCCGTAGAGGCAACCTCATTTCGGTCCGTAGGTTCGGCGGAAAACTCAACAGTGGTGTCAGGAGTTTTCGATAGCGTTGAAATCTCTCAAAGCGGCCAGACCACCAGAATGGTCGGTATCGAGACAGCAATCACGATGATTTCCAACGGCAGGCCCATACGCCAGTAATCACCGAACCCGTAGCCGCCGGGCCCTAAAATTAGCGTATTATTCTTGTGCCCGATCGGCGTCAGGAACGCGGCAGAGGCGGCAACTGCCACCGCCATCAGGAACGGGTCGGGATTAACCCCAAGACTTTGCGCCATCTGGATGCCAATCGGCGCTGCCACAATCGCTGTTGCTGTATTGTTCAGAACGTCCGACAGCGTCATCGTGACCACCATTAACACAGTCAGGATCAACCATGCGGGCCAACCTTGTGTCAGGGAAACGAGTGAGTTGGCAATAAGCTCTGTCCCGCCGGACGCCTCTAACGCCGCGCCAAGCGGGATCATGGAGCCAAGCAACACCACCACTGGCCATTCGATATGATCATAGATCTCATTAAGCGGCATGATCTTGGCCAGAACATAGGCGATCACCACCAGCCCGAGGGCTATCGGCAGGTAGATAATTCCCAGGGACGCGGCAATAACCGCACCGGCGAAGAAGGCAATGGCAAGCCAGGTTTTTCTGTCCCGTGTCACGGCCAACCCGCGATCAGCAAGCGCCAGACCGCCCATCCAATCGACCACATCTTCAGAGGTCTCAGACGGGGTCAACAATAGAAGGATATCACCCGCCTCGATCTGGGTTTGACGCAAGCGTTGCGTTATCCTCTTCCCGCGCCGAGCGATGCCCATCAGAACGGTGCGTTTCCGCCAACTAAGCCCGATTGCCTGTGCCGTGCGCCCGGCGATGCGGCTGCCTTCTGGTACGACCATTTCAACAAGGGATACCCCTTCGCCAATCGCGTCTTCGATGGCATGGCCTTCGGGCGCGAAATCCAGCTTTAGGGTGGATCGAAATTCATCCAACGCATCCGGAGAAGCCTCAAGCACAAGAATATCTGCGGCTTTGAGTTCTAGGTTGCGTCCAGTGCCAAAGCGCCTCTTTCCGTCGCGAACCAGCCCCAATATCGCAACATCGGCCTTTTCCGCGACCACTATTACTTCGCGCAGACGTTGCCCGATGATCTTGTTGTCATTCGGAATTGATAGCTCAGAGATATAAGGCGACAGTTCTGCCATCGGGTCTTTGCCGACGCCGGAATCCCTGTTGGGGATGAACCGCCAGCCGATCAAGGCGACAAACGCCAGGCCTGCAATTGCAGCAACCCCACCGACAGGCGCGAAATCGAACATTCGAAATGGTTCGCCCAGGGAATCCTCGCGGATTGAGGCGATGATGATATTGGGTGGCGTTCCGATTAGTGTCACCATGCCCCCCAGAATTGTCCCGAAGGATAGGGGCATCAAAGACAATCCAGGCGACCGACCTGCCTTGCGCGCCGTTGCGATATCGACCGGCATCAGAAGGGCAAGCGCAGCAACATTGTTCATGAACGCAGACAAGATGCCGCCAACCCCGCCCATGATCGCGATATGAGCGCCTAGCGAGCGTGTGCTGTCTACCAATGTACGTGTGATCAGAAAAACCGCACCCGAACGAACCAGCCCGGCGGACACAACCAAGACCAGGGCAACTACCAGCGTGGCCGGGTGGCCAAATCCGGCAAATGCGTCCTTTGCCGGGACGAGGCCCAATACCACGGCGACCATCAGGGCCGCGAAAGCTACCATATCGTAGCGAAACTTGCCCCAGAGAAGCAGGCCAAAAACGGCGCCAAAGAGGGTGAACAGAAGGATTTGATGGGTACTCATGTTGCAGTCTTAGCGCGCACTGCCGGACACGTCACCTCGTGATCGTACACCCGTTGCGAATGATGTCCCTGCGGTCGAAGGCTTGCCGCCTTGCGCCTGCCCCGATCAATGCAGTAGAACCGCCCGAGATTTGCAGATTTTTTCAGGAGAAGGCGCGATGGCAGGCCATTCAAAATGGGCGAACATCCAGCACCGTAAAGGCCGCCAGGATGCGGCGAGGTCGAAACTGTTTTCCAAGCTGGCCAAGGAAATCACCGTGGCCGCCAAAATGGGCGACCCTGACCCCGACAAAAACCCCCGCCTGCGTCTGGCCGTAAAAGAGGCCAAGTCGCAATCCGTTCCAAAAGACGTGATCGAACGCGCGATCAAAAAGTCGATGGCCGGAGAGGGTGATGACTACGAAGAAATTCGGTATGAGGGCTATGGCCCCGGTGGCGTCGCTGTCATCGTCGAAACGATGACAGATAACCGGAACAGGACGGCCTCGACCGTGCGATCGACCTTTAGCAAAAACGGCGGCAATCTGGGCGAAACCGGGTCGGTTGGCTTCATGTTCGAACGCAAGGGTGAAATCGTCTATGCAGCGGATGTTGGCGACGAAGACACCGTGATGATGGCCGCGATAGAGGCCGGTGCAGAGAATGTGGACAGCTCGGAAGAGAACCACGTTATTACTTGTGCGGATACGGATCTCAATGACGTCTCCAACGCGCTTGAAGCAGAGCTGGGTGAGTCTGAGACAGCTAAGCTGATCTGGCAGCCGACAACCACGACCGAGCTGGATTTGGATGGCGCACAGAAACTGATGAAACTTATTGAAGTCTTGGAAGACGACGATGATGTTCAGCGCGTTACTGCGAATTTCGAAATTTCTGACGAAGTTATGGAACAGCTGTCGGAATAACCGCAGATTTGTCTGTGGGATGAGTTTGCTCCGGCCAAATGCGGCCGGAGCATTTTTTTTGACGGGTTTGTAAGGAGCTCAATTGCGCGTGCGGTTGCCGAACCACATTCGGGACAGCAGGTTGTCGCCTCGGATGAACTGGTGAAACATGGCTGCCCCGGCATGCCCAAGAATAAGCAGCCAAAGGACAGTCGCGATAATGCCGTGAGCGGCACGCGGAGGGAGGTCGCTGAAGTCCGCTGGCAGAGGTGTTTCGACCCCACCAAAAACAATTGCAGGCAAGCCAGCCATATTTGCCGTGGCAAGGCCCGAAACGCACATGGCAATGACAGCCAGATAAAGCGCCCAATGCATCCAGCCGCCAAGCCGGTTCAAAAAGGCATTGCCGATATCGGCTTCTGGCGGTCGGGCGGTGAATAAGCGCGTCGCCAGTCTGAGCAACATCAAGACCAGTATCGCGATCCCCATCGACATATGCATCCGCAACGAAATGATTTTGAATGGATCATCATTTGCGGTTTCGGCAAGAACATTGGCCCCCATGATCAGGCCGCCGAGGACTATTGCAGCCAGCAACCAGTGAAGCGAAACGAGAATGGGGTGGTAGCGAGTCATCGGGCCCTCCTAGAGAATCTCAAAATCTTATATATTGCAAATGCTAATATTGCAAATGCAATGGTTGCATGTGCGATTACTGCATTCTAATGACGAGCCTATGACGACTTCTGAACAAACACGAGTTACTCGGAAAAACAGTTTTGGTTGGCTGATCCAACGGGTCGCGCGCCAAGTCGAAACCGAAATGTCCGAGCGATTGCGGCAGTTGGATATTTCGATTCCTCAATTTGCAGTGTTGATGACTGTTCTGGAAACCCCAGGGCTCAGCCAAGCGGCTATCGGAGAGGGCTTTGCGATGCCCGCTTATGCCGTAAGCCGGGCGCTGGACACATTGCAAGATCAGGGGCTGATCGTGAGGCGCGGGGCAGAGGGCTCACGCCGCGCCCACGAAATCCATCCAACGAGCAAAGGTTTAGAACTGGCACCACAATTGCGGCAGGCTGTAGTTGATGTAAACGCAAGCTTTACTGGCAGGCTCGACCCCGATGATGCGGCAAATTTGGTCAAGGTTTTGCGTGATTTGCTGGTTTGAAACGTAGTTGCAGACGGCGGATTTAATCCGCGCGCAACAACATGCGTTTTGCACGCCGCCGTAGGGCAAGCGTCAGCGGCGCAAGCGGCTTTGCCACCTGCCTGGACACCTGCCAGTAAAGTGGTGTGGTGGTCAGTATGTCCGGTAGAAGCTCAATGAGACTACCCTCCGCCAAACTGTCCCTCGCCAAGGCAATCGGATTCATGCCCCAGCCCAATCCAAGCTGTGCGGCGGTGATGAAGCCGTGAGAAGACGGAAGAAAGTGACATGGCAAGGGGATCGATTTTCCGGTCGCTTGTTTGGCCCATCGCGCCTGAAGGCCATCTTTTCGATTGAAGGTCAGACAGGGCGCGCTGGACAAAGCCTCAACTGTGAGTCCGGCTTGGAAATGCTTTTCAAAAAACGCGGGCGCGCAAGTCGCGGCATAGGGCAAAGCACCCAGAGGAAAGCTGTCGCAGCCGGGCACTGGGGCGGGTGAGGATGTGATCGCGGCCGACACTTCGCCACGTTTAAGCCAATCTGCAGAATGGTCCTGATCATCCACGATGAGTTCGTAGAGAAAGCCGGACACATCATTCAGGGCGGGCAATACCCACGTGGCCAGACTATCTGCGTTGATTGCCAGCTTAACTGGCCGATCCTGACCCGGGACGAATCCTCCCAAATCGTCAATCAAGGATTTCTCGAGCAGACCCACTTCCTCTGCATGGCGCAGCAACCGCGCGCCGGCTTTGGTCGCTGTTGATGGTCGCCCTCGTTGAACCAAAGCAGTGCCAACACGCTCTTCCAGGGCGCGAATGCGTTGTGAAATTGCGGGTTGGGTCAAGCCAAGCTGACGAGCTGCCTGATCAAATGACCCAGTCGCCAAAACGGCCGCGAGAGCCTCTAGTGCTGCATAATCCAGTTTCATTAGGATTTCTTATCATAGCAAAGAAGAATGAAATAGAATTTATTGACTTGGCGCGGTACGGCTGGAGGGCGAAGTGAGGGTTGTCCATGGTTACCGCAGCAATTTCAGGATTTTATCTAAGTTTCGGACTGATTTTGGCAATCGGCGCGCAGAACGCTTTTGTGCTGCGCAATGGGTTGCGGCAAACATATGTCCTCCCATTGGTGCTGACCTGCGCCATTTCGGATGCAATCCTGATAACACTTGGCATTACCAGTTTCAGCGTAATTTCAGAGTTATTGCCGTGGGCCGCGCCAGTATTGCGATATGGCGGCGCGGCTTTTTTGATCTGGTATGGGATGCGCAGCTTCCTCGCGGCCTGGAAGGGCGGTGAGATGCTGGAGACGAGGGATGGAAGTGGCCAGTCTTTGCGCGCGGCCGTCCTGACCTGCCTCGCGCTCACATGGCTCAACCCGCATGTCTATCTCGATACAGTCGTGCTCATCGGGACAATCTCATCACAATATGGTGCAAACCGGATCTGGTTCGGTCTTGGCGCGACGTCTGCCAGCTTCGTTTTCTTTTTCATGCTTGGCTTCGGCGCCAAGCTGTTGGCCCCATTGTTCATTAAGCCGAGGTCCTGGCAGGTTCTGGACGCAGGCGTGGGCTTGGTTATGTGGGCTATCGCGGCAAAGCTTCTTTTTGGCATCTAGGTTACCGGCTTGCACATTGCTCAGCTATGGGATTGAGATGCCCCATGGTTCAATCCGCAACAACAAATCCCCATCGGGCCACACGCCCGGTCGTTGGCGCGATTTGGATGCTGATCACCGGTTTGTGCTTTGTGGCGGTGACAGCGATGGTCAAACTGGTGGGTAGTGACGTGCCACCGGCGCAATCTGCTTTCCTGCGGTATGCGCTTGGGCTTGTGTTCCTGATACCCATGATCCGGCCCATGATCGAAGCCAAACTATCCCGGCGCGCGCTGAAGCTTTTCGGCCTGCGCGGGGTGGTTCATACCGCCGGTGTGATATTGTGGTTTTACGCGATGACCCAAATTCCGATCGCCGACGTCACTTCGATGAATTACCTAAGCCCGGTCTATGTGACGATCCTGGCCGCCATATTCCTCGGAGAGAAACTGGCCATTCGGCGGATAATGGCAATTGGCGTTGCCCTCGTCGGTGCATTTCTGATTCTAAGACCCGGCTTTCGCGAGGTCAGCGGCGGTCATATTGCGATGATCTTTACGGCGATTTTTTTCGCGGTTGGCTACCTCATTGCAAAGATTATGACGGATGAAACTTCGCCAACTGTCGTCGTTGGCATGTTGTCTTTAACTGTCACAATCGGCCTTGCGCCTTTCGCATTTGCAGTCTGGGTGCCGGTGACCGGAATGCAGCTTCTCTGGCTGTTCTTTGTGGCAGCCTTTGCAACGGCTGGGCATCTGTCCATGTCGATGGCTTTCAAACACGCGCCCCTGACCGTGACGCAGCCTGTGACTTTTCTGCAATTGATTTGGGCCACGCTTTTGGGTGTGTTTATGTTCGACGAGCCGGTGGATCTTTTTGTCATTTCCGGAGGCGGATTGATCATCCTGGCCATCAGCTACATCACACTACGCGAGGCGATGAAACGAAGGGAAGTTGTGACACCGGCCGTTCCTCAGACGAAAGTATAAGAATAGTTGCGAAGCAGTTAACGCAAGAAAATTAGGCGCAAGGATCGCAATTCGCACAGCGTTCCGTCAATTCAGACAACCTATGCGGTCATTGATCAGCCAATTCTTGTCAGAATGTCGCATCCACGCTTTGGCTAAGATGTGGAGGACTGAAAGTGACGATAGAAGCAATATTTTTTGGCGGAATCGGCGCCGTTGCAGAATGTGCTGATCTAGATCGCAAAGCGTGGAATGCGGCATTTCGGGCAAACGGGCTGGACTGGAACTGGGATTGGAAGACCTATCAGGGGTTGATCGCAACGCGCGACAATCGCTCGGTGGTGGATCGCTTTGCGGCGCGCCACGATATGGTTGTTCCGACAGCGGCAATTGAGCGGGGCCAGACCTTGCATTTTTCGGCCATGTTGGCTGCGGGCCTGCCATTGAGGCCCGGAGTTGCCGGTGTGATCAAATGGGCGGCGCAGCGCGGTATCCGGCTTGGGTTGGTCAGCCGGTCGCAGTCCGAGCCTGTGCGCTCTCTGCTCAAGGCCACGGCCCGTGCGCGGGGCGGCATCAGTTTCGACGTTGCAATATTGCGCAGCGACCTTATGCATCTGCCACCTCATCCCGATGCATACCGTCTGGCTGTCGATCACCTGGCCTTAGCGCCGCAATCTTGTCTTGCCGTGGTGGACAGTACCGCTGCATTGGCTTCGGCAGATGCGGCGGGCATTCCGACCCTGGGATTTCCCGGCGCGCTATCGCGCGATAATGGGTTGGGAGTTCCCGGGCGTGGTGGTGAGGTTCATGTTCTCAGTGCCGACGAAATATCGGCAGCGTGGATGCGCAGCATGCGGCAGGCGGCGGAATAAGCGACCTATTTTGTCTGGTTTGACCTTGGTCAAAGTGGCCCGTCATGCGGGCTGCTAGGACTGGGTCAACATCGTTAGACGAAGGAGCGCAACATGTCGAACACCCCTCATGAATTGTCCGAAGATTTCCCGAATGACGGCGACCGCATTCACACCCTGAAAATGGAAAACGCGCATTTTGCCAAGCTGGTCGAAGAGTATCACGATCTGAACCGCAAAGTGCATCGCGCCGAAACCGGGATCGAACCGCGTGAGGAACTGGCTGAGGTTGACCTGCGCAAACGCCGGATGCGTGTGAAAGACGAAATCGCCAGCATGCTTGCAAAGGCCTGAGGCCGGATTTCATCGAAAAAGCTTCGGCGGCGGGCTAGTCTTCGCCGCCTTTCTTTTGCAGGGTCGCGCCAGGTTTATTGCGTAATGGGTCCTGCTCATGCACATCAGCGTCAGACATGCCTCTGTTTCTGCCCTATTTGCCGGGCTATTGGCAGCATTCGTCGGTTTTGCCGGGTCTTTCGCGGTGGTGGTTCAGGGGCTGACTAATGTGGGCGCAAGCCCGGGCCAAGTGGCCTCGGGCCTGATGGCTGCCTGCGTCGCAATTGGATTTGGTTCGATCCTGCTGAGCTACCTGAGGGCAGAGCCGATCAGCCTAGCCTGGTCGACGCCCGGTTTGGCGTTCCTGGCAACTCTACCCGTTCCCGAAGGCGGGTTTCCGGTGGCTGTTGGCGCATTTGTTGTGGCCTCTGTGCTCATCATTCTTTCAGGGCTGTGGCGTCCCTTGGGGCGGGCAGTATCTGCGATCCCAAAGCCTCTTGCGGGGGCCATGTTGGCGGGTGTGCTTTTGCCGCTATGTTTGGCGCCGTTTCAGGCCATCGCGCAATTTCCCTCGATTGCCCTGCCGATCGTTGTGACCTGGGCCGTTGTTGGTCGGATCAAGAAGCTTCTGGCTGTGCCCGCAGCGGTCTGCGTTGCGGCGGTCCTGATTTCCCTGAATGCAGCACCGTCTGCAGATGCAGTTGACCTGGCCTTGACCCGCCCAATCTTGACCATTCCCGCCTTTACCGTGGCAGGCGTTACCGGCATTGCGATACCGCTTTTCATCATTACCATGGCGGGACAAAACGTGACTGGGATCGCTGTCCTGTCAAGTTTTGGATACCGTCCCGATCCTGGCGCGATGTTTCGATGGACAGGTCTCTTCAGTCTCCTGATTGTCCCCTTCGCGGCGCCCTTGGTAAATTTGGCCGCCATCACGGCGGCGATTTGCGCCGGTCCTGACGTACATGACGATCCTGCGCGCCGGTATTGGGCCGCATTCACGTCTGGAATCTTGTATTTGGCCATCGCAGTATTTGCCGGTGTTGCCGTGTTGTCGCTGAGCATAGCTGAACCGATCCTGATTGCGGCAGTGGCTGGGTTGGCCCTGTTGGGGGCGCTGGCGTCTTCTTTTGTGACTGCAGTTGGGGATGTAGAGGCGCGTGAGGCGGCCCTTGTTACATTCCTTGCCACAGCATCCGGCCTTACCTTTTTTGGCATCGGCGGTGCGTTTTGGGGGCTGCTTGCCGGCGGCGCGCTGTACCTATGGGACAAACGCAAAGCTTAGCCAACTTCGTAGGGAAGCGTGCCACGCCGGTTTGGGTCGATCCGCAAATGACGTTCCAGCGGCGGGACCGAACGTTGATGGCAATTGGCGCGCTCGCAGATCCGGCAGGAAATGCCAATTGGTTGATAGGCCTCGGCTTTGCTCAACGCCATACCATCGGCATAGACCACGGCCTCGGCATGCTGAACTTCGCAGCCAAGGCCGATGGCATAGCGGCGTACAGGCGCGTGAAACGATCCACCGGATTTTGAGACATCGCGAGCCAGGCAAAAATAGCGAACGCCATCGGGTGTTTCGGCCAATTGGCGCAAGAACCTGCCGGGAACTTCAAAGGCCTGATGGACGTTCCAAAGCGGGCAAGCGCCACCGAAACGGGCAAATTGCAGTCGCGTTGCTGAGTGGCGTTTTGTGATTGTTCCGGCCTGATCCACCCGTACGAAGAAAAACGGAATTCCTTTCGCTCCGGGTCGCTGAAGGGTGGAAAGCCGATGCGCAATTTGTTCGATCGAGGCACCAAACCGCATTGAAAGCTGTTCAAGGTCATGTCGCGTATCCGCGGCGGCCTCTGAAAACCGGGCATAGGGCATCAAAACGGCGCCAGCGAAGTAATTGGCCATACCAATTTTTGCAATGGCGCGGGCGGTATCTGTCTGGAAACGAGCAAGGTCCAGTGTGGCGTCCAGCAATCGGTCCTGTGCCACCAAGGCGTATTGGTGGAGTAGCTGAAAGCGTTGCGTTTCAGGGGCCGCGCGGGGGGAAATCGTCAATTCCTTTCGTGCGGTGTCATAGCGGCGGACGCCCTCACCGGCGGCATATCTGATCGTGACGCCCTCGGCCTCGAACGCCGTCAGAATATGGCCGTCCAGATCGTCGCCTGCCAAGGTCGCAAAGCGCTCTGCGGCGCGGTCAACTGCATCGACGTAGTTATCGCAATAGTGAAAGAAGTCCCGCACCTCTTCCCAAGGGCTGGCGGATACGCGCGCGCCTTCACGACCCAGAGCTTCGTCCAACGAGGCGAGGCGTTCATGGGTTTGACGATAGGCGCGATGCAAATCCAAAAAGGCGCGCGCCAGTGCTGGCGCATTTGAAGCCGTTAGTCGCAAATCTGGAAGTGGTGGTGAGGTCTCGGATCCCGCAAATACCGGGTCTGCCAGCGCTTCGCGCATGTCTGAGACCAGCCGTTCTGTATCGCCAGATCCAAGCTCGGATAAATCGAAACCAAATTCCTGAACCAGTCCCAGCATTACGCCAGAGGAAACTGGGCGGTTGTTGTTTTCCATCTGGTTGAGATAAGGCAGAGACACGCCAAGCTTGCCGGCAAAATCCTTTTGCGTCAGCCCCAACCGTCCGCGCAATTCGCGCAGTTTTGCGCCCGCATAGAGTTTTTGAATTGCCATGGTCTGCCCCCAGTTTGCAAATCAAGTATGCGGTTTGCAAAGTCACGCGGCAAGGGGTCAGACGCCTTCGATCTGCCGTTCGCGGCGGATCGTGTAAAGGATTGAGGCCAACGATAGGGCTGAGACAACGATCATAATGACGATAAGGGGCAGGGCCGTGCTTCCAACGCCCAAGATGCTCCCGGCAAACGCCGATAGCGCAGCGCCCCCCGCAATCATGATCGAGCCTCCCAATCCGCTGGCGGACCCTGCCAGATGAGGGCGAACCGACAGCATCCCGGCATTTGCATTGGGCAGGACCATGCCATTGCCCAACCCTACTGCGGTCATCGTGCCGAAGAAAACGAATGCGGAATCATGTCCGGTCAAAAACAGGATCAAAGCGGGCACCAGGCCGAAGGTGGAGCCCATCGCGCCGAAGAGGATCATCTTGTTGATGCCAACCCGGACAGAAAACTTGCCAGAAATGAAATTTCCAAGAAAATATCCAAGCGCAGGAGAGCCGAAGAAAAGACCAACTTGCGCAGGGCTGAGGTTGTAGATTTCAGAGCCCACATAGGGGGCACCACCGAGATAGGCAAAAAATGCTCCAGAGGCAAAAGCCGCCGCCGCGCAATAGCCCCAAAAGCGTCGAGACGTCAGCAGTTCGGGGTATTCGCGCACCTGTTCGCGAAAGCTTTGTGTTGCCGGGCGGGCCGTTTCGCCCAAATCAGACCAAGTCAGCCATAGGACGAGCAGGCCAACAAGAAACAGTACAATGAAATTCGATTGCCAGCCGAAAGCCTGATCCAGTACGCCACCAAGCGCGGGCCCGATCATTGGAACAACCGCCATGCCCATCGTCACATATCCGATCATCGAAGCAGCCTGATCGGTGTCGACCATGTCGCGCACAACCGCGCGGCCCAAGACCAGACCGGCAACAACGACGGCCTGCGCCATTCTGAAGGCCAAGAAAATCTCAGCGGTCGGAGCGAAAATGCAACCGATCGTGGCAAGGGAGAACAGAGTGAAACTGGCAAGCAGGACCGGGCGACGACCAAACCTGTCTGAAATTGGCCCAATGCCCAATTGCAAGACGGCATTTACAGCAAGGTACAGCGAAACAGATAACTGCAGCAGTCGATAGTCCGCTCCATAATACTCGGCCATATTGGGCAGAGAGGGCAGAAACATATTCATCGACAACGCGCCCAGCCCAGTAGCCAGGATTAGTGTCGAGATGTGCGGCGGGGTCGTCCTGTCGAAGTAACGGACGTCGGACAATGAACTCATTGGTTCAGTTACAGGCAGCGACCCGGCTTTGTCTATGTTCATGAATGCACAGACTTAAGGGCGATTTGCAAGTTAGCAAATGCAAATGAAGCAAACCACTGAACTTTGCAAATATGCTCAATATTGATAGCCGTGTTGGCAGAATTCGCTTAGGGTCCGCGGAAATTGCCGCCACATGAAGCCGAAGGGGACCCCATGAAAGATATCCTGCACGAATTGGAGCAACGCCGCGAAGAGGCCCGTCTTGGTGGCGGCCAGCGTCGCATCGACAGCCAGCACAGCAAGGGTAAACTGACGGCGCGCGAGCGGATCGATCTTTTGCTGGACGAGGGGTCCTTTGAAGAGTTCGACATGTTCAAGACCCACCGCTGCACGGATTTCGGGATGGAGAAATCCAAACCTGCCGGCGACGGAGTTGTGACCGGCTGGGGTACAGTGAATGGCCGAATGGTCTATGTGTTTTCGCAGGATTTCACGGTTTTCGGCGGTTCGCTGTCGGAAACACATGCCGAAAAAATCTGCAAGATCATGGATATGGCCGTGCAAAACGGTGCGCCTGTGATTGGCATCAACGACTCAGGCGGTGCACGTATTCAAGAGGGCGTGGCCTCACTTGCCGGTTACGCGGAAGTGTTCCAGCGCAACATCATGGCCTCGGGCGTGGTCCCGCAGATATCGGTCATCATGGGGCCATGTGCAGGCGGTGCTGTTTATTCACCCGCCATGACCGACTTTATTTTCATGGTCAAAGACAGCAGCTATATGTTTGTCACCGGCCCTGACGTGGTGAAAACCGTGACCAATGAGCAAGTCACGGCAGAGGAGCTTGGCGGCGCCTCGACCCACACCAAGAAATCGTCGGTGGCTGATGGCGCGTTCGAAAATGACGTGGAAGCGATGGCAGAGGTTCGCCGCCTGGTCGACTTCCTGCCGCTCAACAATCGCGAAAAGCCCCCGGTTCGTCCTTTCTTTGATGATGTCGCGCGGGTGGAAGAAAGCCTTGATACGCTTATTCCTGATAATCCAAACACGCCCTATGACATGAAGGAACTCATTCACAAGTTGGCTGACGAAGGGGATTTTTATGAAATCCAGGAAGATTTCGCCAAGAACATCCTAACCGGTTTTGTGCGTCTTGAGGGATCAACCGTGGGTGTCGTCGCCAACCAGCCAATGGTTCTGGCGGGCTGCCTTGATATCGACAGTTCTCGCAAAGCCGCGCGGTTCGTCCGGTTCTGCGACGCCTTCGAAATTCCAATCCTGACGCTCGTCGATGTGCCTGGTTTCCTTCCCGGCACTTCTCAGGAATATGGCGGCGTCATTAAGCACGGCGCGAAATTGCTCTTTGCCTATGGTGAGGCGACAGTCCCAAAGGTGACCGTCATCACCCGCAAGGCCTATGGTGGGGCATATGACGTGATGGCGTCAAAACACTTACGCGGCGATTTCAACTATGCTTGGCCAACTGCTGAAATCGCGGTGATGGGCGCCAAGGGCGCGACGGAGATTATCCATAGGGCAGATCTCGGTGATGCTGAAAAGATCGCGGCTCATGCAAAGGATTACGAAGATCGCTTCGCCAATCCTTTCGTTGCCGCCGAAAAAGGCTTCATCGACGAAGTGATCATGCCGCATTCGACCCGTCGTCGAGTCTGCCGCGCCTTTGCCTCGTTGCGTGGCAAGAGCCTGCAGAACCCGTGGAAAAAGCACGACAACATCCCGCTCTGATCACACCACCCGGAGACTTGCATTAAATGAGCCGCCGCAACTGGCATATCCTGCGTGAGGGCACGTCGCTGACTTTGGCGCGCCACTTGCCTGCCCGGTTTGACTTCCGGGCCACGGCACAGTTTCCCCGTGTGGGTAAGCTGCGGCTGGCGCAACAGGTGCGGCAGGATATGTGGCGGCTTTTGCAGGACGTCCGGGGATTTTCACCCGTGATCCACTTGGAGGAGATGGATCACGGGCTGATGCTTTGTGCGGGCGGGCGGGTCGAGGGCCCCGCCCCCCGTGCAAAGCTTGAATCAAAACTGGCGGAGCTTCTGGACTCTCCACGCCATCGGCAACGTTGGCTTGCCTATGCCGGAGGTCGGTCATGAAAATTACCCTGGCCTCAGTCCTTCTTTCGCTCGCAATGCCGCTTCAGGCCGACCCTCTCCCTTCGGGTCTGGACGCGGAGCTGTTGGAAAGCCTTGTGGAAAGGCAACCCAATGGCGACAGCTGGCTGGTCTTGCGCGTTCTTGCGCCAGGGCTGGCCCATGCTGATCTATTGGCAGAGCAAGTGGCCGCTGACACGGACGCCGCTTGCGAACGATGGGGCGTTGTCGAGGCCGCAAACCTTACCCCCGCGCCTGCGCAGATAGTCTTGCAAATCATGAGCGCGGATGTGCCGCGCGGCAGTTCATCTCCGGATATCGCGCAGATTTTCGCCGGATATCGTTACGAAAACGGTCTCTGCATTTGGGAGGATTTCTGATGCTCCTACAACATGTTGCGACCCGACGTTCCTGTGGATATCTTTTTGCGCTCATTTGGCCACAGGCCACATTCCCGCCACAGTTCAGCTGCATTTCCGCCGCCCCGTTTGGTATGCTCGGCGCGGGCCACACCCTCGTGGCTCATCCCGGGAATCCCGGCCAAAAAAAATCGGCCGGGACAAAACTAAATAGGAGAGCAGGATGTCCAATCGCATCAAAGCCCTTCTGGCTTTGGCCTGTGTTGTCGGCGTATCCGCCTGCGCATCGGCACCCGAGCCAGAAGAAATCATCATCATTGACCCCGCGCCCATCGTGGCCGAACCGGTCTACAACAAATACGGGTGATGTTTCCCCTGCCGGACGGGGGGCTGTCCTCGTCCGGTTTTTCCGCCATAGCTGTCTCCAGAACTTGGAGGTTATGGCATGATCAAACATCGCGGATTCCCATCCCGCCTGCCGGGAACGGATTACCAATTCACACTTCGCCGAGAAAACAAGAAGGGCGCGACGCCCTTGATTGCGCGCGAACGCTACGCTGATCGCAGGCCCGCCGACAGGCGCGCAGATGCAGGTTTTGTCGAGGCGCTTTGGCTTATGTTCGGTGACCAGCCATTTGTGCGCGGTAACCTGGATGCCGGACGTCTTAGCTGGCTTTTGGGGCGAGAAGTGATCGCGCTTGATGATCCTTTTGACCCTGAAGATTACGACGCGCTTTTACAGTTGGATGTGGACAGGGCCCGCGCGGCATTTCCGGATGCGTTTAACGGATCTGGTCATTGGGAGGGGTCGGCATGAACCTGCCTACGCCCAGTCTGATTGCGCAATTTTGCGCCCAAAAAACTGCGATGGGCCGTTCCTGCTTCTGTGTGGAAAAATCTCGTGCAAACGTCTTTGTGTCGGTCCGAGTCCCCAGCTTCAAATGGACCGATGGTAATGTGACGTGTTACCCTTCCCCTTCAGCGCGGCCTGTCGGCCTTTGTGACAGGTCGCGCTCTTTTCAGGCGGGAACACGCCGCGAAAACAAGAAACGGGAAGAGGCACGAGCAACATGTCTAAAGTTAAATTTATCGCTATCACTGCGCTTTTGGTCGGCGGCCTTTCGGGCTGCATGTACAACGACGTTGAACGCGCTGGCATTGGTGCTGCAGCAGGTGTTGGCACCGCGCTTATCACCAATGGCAATATTGGCACGGGCATCCTTGCTGGCGCAGCCGCAGGCGCGCTTTGCGACGACGTCAACCTTTGCTGATCAAGTAGTCATCGCCGCACGATTTGTGCGGATCACAAGAAACAACCGGACCAACGGGGCTGACTGCCCCGCTGGTCCTTTTTTGCATGTTCGATTCCCGGCGCTGTCGGGGACGTAAGAAGGAAGGAATAGGGGACCCATGTTCAAGAAAATCCTGATCGCAAACCGGGGCGAGATTGCCTGTCGCGTGATGAAAACCGCCAAGAAAATGGGTATCTCCACGGTGGCGATCTACTCTGACGCCGACCGCAATGCATTGCATGTAAAAATGGCGGATGAAGCTATTCATATCGGCCCGCCCCCTGCAAATCAGTCTTATATCGTCATCGACAAAGTGATGGAGGCGATCAAAGCCTCTGGCGCAGAGGCCGTGCATCCGGGCTATGGGTTCCTATCAGAAAATTCCAAATTTGCTGAGGCGCTGGACGCGGCTGGCGTTGCCTTTGTCGGCCCGCCCGTCGGAGCGATTGAAAGCATGGGGGACAAGATCACCTCCAAGAAAATCGCGCAGGAGGCCAATGTTTCAATCGTTCCGGGTTATATGGGCCTGATTGCGGATGCAGATGAAGCGGTGAAGATCTCGAACGAGATCGGCTATCCGGTGATGATCAAGGCCTCTGCCGGCGGTGGCGGCAAAGGTATGCGGATCGCATGGGACGACGCCGAAGCGCGTGAAGGCTTCCAATCCTCCAAGAACGAAGCAGCCAACAGTTTTGGTGATGACCGGATCTTTATCGAGAAATTCGTAACCCAACCGCGCCACATTGAAATTCAGGTGCTGTGCGACGCGCATGGCAACGGCATCTATCTGGGCGAACGCGAATGCTCGATCCAGCGCCGCAACCAGAAAGTCGTGGAAGAGGCGCCATCGCCGTTCCTGGATGAAGCAACCCGAAAAGCGATGGGCGAACAGGCCGTGGCGCTTGCCAAGGCCGTGGGCTACGCCAGCGCCGGGACCGTGGAATTCATCGTTGATGGAGAGAAAAATTTCTATTTCCTAGAGATGAATACCCGCCTGCAGGTGGAACACCCTGTGACCGAACTGATCACGGGTGTCGATCTTGTAGAGCAAATGATCCGCGTTGCGGCTGGTGAACCGCTGACGATCACGCAAGACGATGTGACCCTGACAGGCTGGGCGATTGAAAACCGCCTTTATGCAGAGGATCCCTATCGCGGGTTTTTGCCCTCGATCGGGCGCCTTAGCCGCTACCGCCCGCCTGTAGAGATTGCCGCCGGTCCGCTTCTGGATAATGACAAATGGCAGGGCGACGCGCCTGCCGGTAATGCAGCCGTGCGCAACGATACCGGTGTCTTTGAGGGCGGCGAGATCAGCATGTATTACGATCCGATGATCGCAAAGCTCTGCACATGGGCGCCGACACGCGATCAGGCGATTGAAGCCATGCGGATTGCGCTGGACAGTTTTGAAGTGGAGGGCATTGGCCATAACCTGCCGTTCCTGTCAGCCGTAATGGATCACCCGATCTTCATTGCAGGCGACATGACAACCGCCTTCATTGAAGAACAATATCCTGATGGATTTGAAGGCGTTACCCTACCAGATGCCGATCTGAAAAGGGTAGCAGCCTCAGCTGCGGCGATGCATCGCGTGAAGGAAATCCGCCGGGCCCGGGTATCTGGCCGGATGGATAACCACGAACGCGTCGTCGCCAGCGATTGGGTTGTTTCGGCACAGGGCGAAGATTTTGAAGTACATATTGATGCCGATCCGGAAGGATCGACAGTGCGGTTCGCCGATGGCAGCAGCCTGCGAGTGAAGTCTGAGTGGACGCCCGGCGATCAATTGGCCACGCTTGATGTCGATGGCAGCCCCTTGGTGCTCAAAATTGGCAAGATTACTCAAGGGTTCCGGGTTCGGACGCGCGGCGCTGATCTGAAAGTGCATGTGCGCACGCCACGACAGGCTGAGCTGGCCGCCTTGATGCCTGAGAAAGTTGCCCCTGATACGTCGAAACTGCTCTTGTGCCCAATGCCCGGCCTGATCGTCAAAATTGACGTCGAAGTTGGGCAGGAAGTGCAGGAAGGACAGGCCTTGTGCTCGGTCGAGGCGATGAAGATGGAAAACATCCTGCGCGCCGAGAAAAAGGGCGTGGTGTCGAAAATCAATGCTGGCGCGGGTGACAGTCTTGCCGTCGATGATGTGATCATGGAGTTCGAATAACGCCATGAAAGGCGCGGCCCGGATAGCTATTGTTCCACGCGAACGGGGCGCTGGCCGCGCCAGTACCCTTGTCGCGAATGGACAGGTGGCAGGCGAAAAGCCTTACTGGGTCAGCCCCATTTCCTCGACCCGCAAGGGCAGATTGTCGATGGCGCGCATGATCTCTCGCACCGACCAGGGAGTGGGTTTGCGCAGGGCAACCCGTCCGTCCCGTTGCAGGATCACCATGGAAAACCCGCGTGGGCGCAGGGCCTGGCGAACATCTGTACGCGCTGCCGGGTCGGCGTCAAAGATGACCACTACATCGCGTTCAATAAGCGGACCGGCGCGTGAGGCCAGCAGATCAAGCTGTTCTTGGAACCTTGGATCGGCAGGGTTGTCGGCAAAGACAACAATCGGACGGGCGATCCACAAATGCTCGTCCAACGTGGTTTCTGATGCGTCGAGAACCTGCAAAACAGGGGTTTCCTCAACCGGTTCGATAGGGGCATCGGCCTCCTGCGCGGCAAGCGGCAGGGCGGTCAACAGGGAAAGACAAATGGTAAGGGCGAAACGCATGAAACCTCCAATTGTCAAAGATATAGGCGTGCAAGGGTCGATTGCGAAGGCCTGATCGCAGGAATGATTGTTTGGCTGGCTGGGATACCTCCCGATCTGGCGATTGAGATGAAGGACAAGATGAGATGACCGACAAGACGCAAGGCTGGAAAGAGCTGGCTGAAAAAGAGCTTCGAGGCCGCCCGCTGGACGATCTCAATTGGGACACTTTGGAAGGGATCGAGGTCAAACCGCTATATACAGCGGATGACACGTCTACGCTTCCTCATATGGGTACCCTGCCGGGGCAAGAGCCGTTTACACGTGGTGTGAAGGCCACGATGTATGCAGGCCGCCCTTGGACGATCCGCCAATATGCGGGCTTTTCCACTGCCGAGGAATCAAACGCCTTCTACCGCAAAAACCTTGCGGCCGGTCAACAAGGCGTCTCGGTTGCCTTCGATCTGGCAACCCACCGCGGCTATGACAGCGATCACCCACGGGTTGAGGGTGATGTGGGCAAGGCCGGCGTTGCCATCGACAGCGTCGAGGATATGAAAATCCTCTTTGATGGCATCCCGCTGGATAAGGTTTCGGTCTCAATGACGATGAACGGCGCGGTTGTGCCGATCCTAGCGAGCTTCATTGTGGCAGGTGAAGAGCAAGGCCATGACAAGGCGTTGCTGGCGGGTACCATTCAGAACGACATTCTGAAAGAGTTCATGGTGCGCAACACCTATATCTACCCGCCCGAACCCTCGATGCGGATCATCTCGGACATCATCGAATACACGTCAAACGAGATGCCGAAATTTAACTCGATCTCGATCTCTGGCTACCACATGCAAGAGGCGGGCGCGAACCTGGTGCAGGAGCTGGCCTACACCCTTGCTGACGGGCGCGAATATGTGCGCGCCGCCATCGATGCGGGCATGGATGTCGATAAATTCGCCGGTCGTCTGAGTTTTTTCTTTGCGATTGGCATGAATTTCTTCATGGAGGCCGCCAAATTGCGCGCCGCGCGGCTGTTGTGGCACCGGATCATGGACGAGTTTGGTGCCAAGAACCCACGTTCAAAGATGCTGCGGACCCATTGCCAGACCTCAGGCGTCTCACTGCAGGAGCAGGATCCCTATAACAACGTCATTCGCACCGCCTATGAGGCGATGTCAGCGGCGCTTGGCGGCACACAATCTTTGCATACCAATGCGCTGGATGAAGCCATTGCCCTGCCAACAGAGTTTTCGGCCCGGATTGCGCGTAACACGCAGCTGATCTTGCAGGAGGAAACCGGGATCACCAATGTGGTCGATCCGCTGGCAGGTTCCTATTACGTGGAAAGCCTGACCGCAGAGCTGGCCGATAAGGCCTGGGCGCTGATCGAAGAGGTCGAGGAGATGGGGGGTATGACAAAGGCCGTGGCCTCTGGCATGCCGAAACTCAGGATCGAGGAAAGCGCTGCACGGCGTCAGGCGATGATCGACCGAGGCGACGAAGTGGTCGTCGGTGTTAACAAATACAAGCTCGAAAAGCAGGATGAGATCGACATTTTGGATGTCGATAATGTGGCTGTCCGAGAATCCCAGATCGGACGCCTGACCAAGATCCGCCAAACCCGCGATGAGGCGGCCTGTCAGGCGGCACTTACGGAGTTGACCCGGCGTGCGCGGGAAGGCGGCAACCTTTTGGAAGCTGCGGTTGAGGCCGCCCGCGCAAGGGCCTCGGTAGGAGAAATTTCAATGGCAATGGAAGACGAGTTCGGCCGCCACCGCGCTGAAGTAAAAACACTGGCCGGCGTCTATGGCGCTGCCTATGAGGGTGATGAGGGCTTTGCCGCCATTCAGGCCGATGTCGAAGCCTTTGCTGAGGAAGAGGGCCGCCGCCCGCGTATGCTGGTCGTCAAGATGGGGCAGGACGGGCATGACCGCGGCGCCAAGGTGATCGCCACTGCCTTTGCTGATATCGGCTTTGATGTTGATGTTGGCCCGTTGTTCCAAACGCCGGAAGAGGCCGCACAGGACGCGATTGACAATGACGTGCATATCGTTGGCATTTCGTCCCAGGCGGCTGGTCACAAAACGTTGGCACCAAAGTTGATCAAAGCGCTTGAGGCAGAAGGAGCGGGCGACATCATCGTTATCTGTGGTGGGGTTATTCCGCAGCAGGATTATGACTTCCTGAAAGCGGCAGGGGTGAAGGCGATCTTTGGGCCGGGCACCAATATTCCCGAGGCCGCCAAGGATATTCTCGGATTGGTACGGGCTGCACGAATGGCGTAGGTCAATCAGGTCGCATCGCCGGCTGCGATCTGCCCAGATTGGGACCGCCTCGCCACTCCCGACCTAACCCGAACCCAAAATGGGCCGCTCGATTATACTCGAGCGGCTCTTTCGGTTTTCCCCATTGCGACGAAGACCGCAAAACTAAGGATTGCAAAGAGAACGGCAAGCTGCAGTGCCGCTCGAAACTCGAAGAACTGTCCGATTAGACCAACGGCGGGACCGGCAATAAGGAAGCTAAGCGAGAGCGTGTTGACATATAGCGCGGTGGCGCGGGCCATACGACCCGCTGCAAAGCTTTGGACGAAGCTGATGGCCGTTCCAGCAAACAGGCCATAATATAGCCCTTCGATCGCGGCACCGATGCCCATTTGGGTGAGGTTCGATACTGTCGACAAGACCAAAAGCGCCAACACCCCGACAAGGGACGTCACCGTGAGAACCGGGCGCGCACCGTAGCGTGCCGCAAGCAAAGGGGTTGCAAGGATGGCAAAGACTTCAACAAAAGTCTTGATGGTGAAACTAAGCCCCGGTGCGAAAGTCGGCAGGCCCGCCTCTTGCGTGTAAAATAGCGGTAAAGCGCTGGTGCAAAGCGCATGTGCCAGTGACAGGCAAAATACGCCTGTGATGGAAAACCAAAGCGCCCGACCAATCGCCGCCGCTTGATCCACTGTCGGGGACAGACTTGCATCCGCAGGTGGGGATCGAAACCCCCTGGGCACCGCAATGGGAATAAGGGCCAGCCAGATCATTGAAGCCAAACCCGAGATAGCAAACACCGCCTGCACGCCAAAAGCGTCGGCAAGTCCGAACGAGACTGCAGGCCCGACCATCCACGCTGCAGAGTTCGTAGCGCGCAGAACCGCATTGAACTGATCGGTGTTCAATTGCTCGGATTCTGCCAACTTGCGGCCAAGTGTAAAACACGTGGCCATAAATCCGCTGGCGACGCCGAACCCGACTCCGCCAAAAATGAGTAACACTTCGAACCTGGGGGCAGAGAAAACCGCAATGGTGGCCAGCAGAAAGCCAAGTGCCGATGCCGTCACAAATGGCGCAAATCGTGCGCCCTCATCCAATGCGTTGGCAAAAATCCGATTGACCAAAAGCGTCAGGCCAATGACCACCAATGAGTATAGGCCGATAGACCACGGCTCCTGTCCCAGCCCTTCGACGATGTAAAACCCCATAAAGGGGATCAACATGCCGTTGCACAAAGTGCCCACCCAAGCGAGCCAAAGGAATTGCACCGCCCTGCGGTTCTTAAATAATGGGGCGGGATGCATAGCGATACCGAGGTTTAGGCAATGGTCGCGTTATTGCACGGCATTGGATTTTCACCAACGAATTAAAAACCGCCGCCCTTTCTTAAGAGGGCGGCGGCGGGACCCACCGGAGGGGGTGGTGGGCGGAGGTTACTCTGCGGGTTGCTGCGCGGTCTCTGGCTCTTCCTCTGTGGCGGAGGACAGCCTCAGCACGGCAAAGCCAATCACGCCGGACACCAGCGATCCGGACAACACGCCAAGACGTACAGCATTCATCAATTCGGGGTCTCCAAAACTCAGCGAACCGATGAAGAGCGACATGGTAAAACCGATCCCGGCAAGGCAACTGAGGCCGTAGATATGGACCCAAGTCACGCCATGGGGTAGGCGGGCAAAGCCCAGCTTGACCGTGGCCCAGGTCATACCAAAGACGCCCAGTTGTTTGCCGACCACAAGCCCAAGTGCAATGCCCAGGGGCAAGGGTGCCAGCATGTCAGACAAGACCATGCCTTCAAGCGACACGCCGGCATTGGCAAAGGCAAAAATTGGCACGATCAGGAACAGCACATAGGGTGACAGGCCATGCTCAAGCGAATGTAACGGCGATTTCCCCCATTTATCTTTCAGCGGGATCAGGAATGCAGTGATGACACCGGCAAGCGTGGCATGAACGCCAGACTTCAAAACCAGCACCCACAGGACAAGCCCAAGCACCAGGATCGGGGCCACGCGATGTGCGCCTTTCAGGTTTAGCCACAGCATACCGGCCAGTGGAACGAGGGCATAAAGAAGGTAGTTGGCCTTGAGCTCCGCAGTATAGAACAATGCGATAATAACGATGGCGCCCAAGTCATCCAAAATGGCCAATGTCAAAAGGAAGACCTTCAACGCGGTGGGAACACGACTGCCGACAAGCGCCAAAACACCAAGCGCAAAAGCAATGTCGGTGGCCGCGGGAATGGCCCATCCGCCAACTGTTTCCGGGTTGCCCCAGTTGAAAATCAGGTAGACCAGCGCAGGCACGGCCATACCACCAACTGCAGCCAGCCCCGGCAGCACAACATCGCGCGGGTTTTTCAGGCGGCCTTCCATGATTTCGTGTTTTAATTCCAGACCGATCAGAAAGAAAAAGATCGCCATCAATCCGTCATTGATCCAGAGGATCAGCGGCTTTTCCAACCCTTCGCCGCCCAAGGTGACGGCAAAATTGATATTCAAAAGCCAGTCATATGTCGGTTGTAGCGCAGAGTTGGCAACAACAAGGGCGGCGATGGCCGACAGGCCCAACAAAATGCCGCCGGAAGCTTCGTGGTGAAAAAAACGATCGAGCGCGCGTAAGAGCATCTTTATTCCTGAGTAAAAGGGTGCTGTTCAACCTCAGATGGTGTGACCGTGGCAAAAGTCAAAGTGAATCAGTCAAGTTTTTCCGAGATTTCTGGATTTTCTTTCCAGCGAACTGAGGTCACCTAAATTCTAAGGCCCAGATGTCGGTTTTTGAGTTGGTTTTTCGTCTTCGCGCGTGTTTGGCCTGCTGCCGACGAAAGCGGACGGCAAGAAATCTACATTATGCACCCGGATTTGTCGCCGCTTACACCGCCAAATTGCAATCGCGCCTTGAAAACCCCCGGTGCAGAAGGCAGCTTTGGCAGGCGTAACGACCAAATGGACAAAGGGGTTTTCAAAATGGCGCTGCCCGTTCGACAGCAAGCCACCTATTGGGGCGTGGCAGCTGCGGTTTTCCTGCTGATCCTCTGGTTTCTAGGGAATGTTCTGCTGCCATTCGTTGTTGGCGGGGCCATTGCGTATTGTCTGGATCCATTGGCCGACCGTCTTGAAGAACGCGGATTTTCGAGGGGGGCAGCCACGGCCGTAATATTCTCCCTTGCTACTCTCGTGCTTCTTTTGTCGGTTTTGCTGGTTTTGCCGATGTTGATTGGTCAGGTTATCGCCCTCGTCCAGGCGGCACCGGAGCTTTATGAAACGTTGCGTGGCTTCGTGGTTGAGCGCTTTCCGACAATCGTGAACGAAGATTCTGCGGCCCGGCAGGCCATTTCCGACCTTCTGGCAACTGCACGTGGCCAAGTCGGAACCGTGGTGACGTCGGTTTTGTCCTCTGCAGGCGCGGCGGTCAGCAGCGTTGTTGTTCTGGTCGTTGCCCCTGTCGTGGCTTTCTACCTTTTGCTCGATTGGGACCGGATGATCGCAAAGATTGACGAGTTGCTGCCGCGTGATCACGCCCCGGTTGTGCGCCAACTGGCCTCGCAGATTGATCGCACGCTGGCCAGTTTCGTGCGGGGGCAGGGGACGGTTTGCCTGATCCTTGGTGCCTTTTACGCGATAGCTTTGATGGTTGTTGGCCTGCGGTTTGGTTTGATCGTTGGCATTATCGCCGGAATTTTGACCTTTATTCCCTATGTCGGCGCGTTAGTAGGCGGTGTTCTGGCGATTGGTCTGGCGCTGTTTCAGTTCTGGGCCCCGACAGAGCTTGTTGATGGCGAAACAGTACGTCTTTCAACGGATTGGGTTCGGATCGGCGCGGTCATCGTCATATTCGTGATTGGTCAAGTGGTAGAAGGTAATGTGTTAACCCCCAACCTTGTGGGCAGTTCGGTAGGGTTGCACCCGGTTTGGTTGATCTTCGCCCTGACTGCTTTCGGCACGCTATTTGGCTTTGTTGGCATGTTGGTCGCAGTACCGGTTTCGGCTATGATTGGTGTCCTCGTGCGTTACGGGATGGATCGCTATCGCGAAGGGCGGCTCTATCAGGGGCTTGCGGGCAGGAAAGAAGAGTCCGACACCTAACCCATGGCCGAACAACTGATTCTTGACCTTCCGGTGCGGACTGCGCTTGAGCGCGACGATTTCTTTGTTTCGCCTGCCAACGCAGGTGCCGTGGCAGGCATTGATAACTGGCACAACTGGCCACATAGCAAAATGGTTCTGGTTGGGCCGGAGGCTTCGGGCAAAACCCACCTGGCGCATGTCTGGGCCGCCATGTCAGGGGCGCAGGTTCTCACTGTTTCCGAGGCCACAAAGATCGATCCAGAAACAGCACCTGCTGCATTGGCGATTGATGGCTTGGGGCAGTCACTGACGGCAGATCAAGAGACGGCACTCTTTCACCTTCACAACGCAATTGTAGGGCAAGGTGGGCGTCTCCTTTTGACGGCTTCGACACCGCCCACACGTTGGCCTCTGGCTTTGCCGGATTTGGCCAGCCGGGTGCAGCAGGCCGGCGTCTTGGTCCTAGACCCTCCTGACGAGGCGCTTTTATCTGCCATTATTGTCAAGCTTGCCGCTGACCGACAATTGTCCCTTTCCCCTGATCTGATTTCGTATTCCGTTTTGCGCATGGAAAGATCCTTCGCTGCTGCACGCCGCCTTGTCGAAGCGATTGATGCGCGCAGCCTCCGCGACAAAGCGCGCCCAACAAAGCCAATGATTGCAGGCCTGCTTGCCGAGTGGGATGGTTAGGTGTCACGATCCTGTTACAAATGCCAAATAAGGCGACGCTTATGATTAACGCTGATTTTCTGAATGATCCGCTTCCTGCGGCTGTCGAATTGCCCGAAGCGCAAACCAATGGCCCACAGCGGTTCTTTAATCGTGAGCTGAGCTGGCTGGCCTTTAACTGGCGCGTGCTAGAAGAAGCGGAGAACCCCCGCGTTCCGCTGCTGGAACGTCTGCGGTTTGTCTCGATCTCGGCCGCTAACCTCGATGAGTTCTTTACCGTCCGCGTTGCAGGCCTGCGTGAGTTGGCGCTTGAAGGCAACACCATGCCATCCGATGACGGGCGCACCCCGGCGGAGCAGCTACAACTGATCAATGCCGACGCTCGCAACCTGATGCAATCGCAATTGGCCGCCTGGAATACACTGCGAAAAGAGATGGAAGATCAGGGCATCACCGTTGTGTCCCGTTCGGACTTGAAATCTACAGATAAGACTGAACTAGAAGAGGTTTTTCTGACTCAGGTCTTTCCGGTTTTGTCGCCATTGGCGATTGACCCGGCGCACCCGTTCCCGTTTATCGCAAATGAAGGCTTCTCGCTGGCATTGCAAATGAAACGTGAGCGTGACGGGCGAGAATTGCAGGCGCTACTGCCGATTCCGGCGCAAATCGACCGCTTCATCCGTTTGCCAGCGCCCGATGGCGAGGCGCGGTTCCTACCGTTAGAAGAGCTGTTGCTGATGCATGTCACGGCGCTGTTTCCTGGCTACAAGTTGACCGGGTCCTGTTCGTTCCGGGTGCTCAGGGACAGCGACCTGGAGGTTGAGGAAGAGGCCGAAGATCTTGTGCGGGAGTTTGAGACCGCATTGAAACGCCGCCGTCGCGGCCATGTTGTGCGGATGCAAATATCATCCAATGCACCCGAAGCACTGAGCAAGGTCATCACCGAAGAATTGAATGTGACGTCCGATGAAGTGTTCGAAGTGCGCGGCATGATCGGCCTGGCGCGTTTGAAGGAACTGGTGCTCGAGGAACGCCCAGACCTTCTGTGGCAAACCTTCACGCCTCGTGTTCCTGAACGGGTGCAAGACCACGAAGGCGATATGTTCAGCGCCATTAAGCAAAAGGACATGTTGCTGCACCATCCCTACGAAACCTTTGACATGGTGATCCGTTTTCTGGCGCAAGCCGCACGCGATCCCAACGTGGTTGCGATCAAGCAGACGCTCTACCGAACCTCGAATGAAAGCCCGATTGTCGATGCGCTGTGCGAAGCGGCGGAAAATGGTAAATCCGTTACGGCGTTGGTCGAGCTAAAAGCGCGGTTTGATGAGGCCGCCAATATCCGCCAGTCTCGGAAACTGGAACGTTCGGGCGCACATGTCGTCTATGGGTTTATCAATTACAAAACCCACGCAAAGATTTCGACGGTTGTTCGCCGCGAAGGCAAGAAACTGGTCACATACACTCATTATGGCACCGGCAATTATCACCCGTTTACAGCCCGGATTTACACCGACCTTAGCCTCTTCACCTGTGACGACGCGCTTGGGCGCGACGCCACTAAGGTCTTTAACTATATCGGCGGCTACGCGGAGCCCGACAGCCTTGAAAACTTGTCGATTTCGCCGCTGACGATGAAAAAGACGATCATCGAAAGCTTAAAGGCCGAAGGCGAACATGCCCGCGCTGGTAAGCCTGCGGTTGTTTGGGCCAAGATGAATTCGTTGATCGAACCGGATGTAATCGACGCGCTTTATGAGGCGAGCCAGGCTGGCGTTAAAATCCACTTGGTTATTCGTGGGATTTGTGGCGTGCGGCCCGGCGTAAAAGGCCTTTCGGAGAATATTCGCGTCAAATCGGTTGTTGGCCGCTTTTTGGAGCATTCGCGCATCGTTTGTTTCGGAAATGGGCACGGGCTGCCCGCGAAAAAGGCCCGCGTTTACATCTCCTCGGCGGACTGGATGGGGCGAAATCTTAACCGACGTGTGGAAACCCTGGTGGAATGCACCAATCCAACCGTTAAGGCACAGATCGTCAGCCAGATCATGGCGGCCAATCTGGCCGATGTGGCGCAGTCTTGGGTGTTGCAGCATGATGGTAGCTATATTCGGCCGGACCTCGACAATATCGACAAGCCGTTTTCCTGCCACCGCTTCTTTATGCAGAACCCGTCGCTATCCGGTCGCGGCTCGGCCGGGGCCAAGGATGTGCCCGAGTTGACGCACTCGGACGATTGATCATGTCGCAGGTGGCACACGCGTGATTGACCTGTGCGCAAGGCCCGTGTCATGACGCCTGCATGAAGGGACGCAAGAAAAAGAGTTTTCCTGATCCGGTGGAGGCTGGATTTGGAACTGATCGCGACGGAGGGCTGTTTTCAGAGCCTTTGTTCGATGATCCCAAATCTCATGAATTAAGCCGCGTTGGCGTGATCGACATCGGATCAAACTCAGTCCGCTTGGTTGTTTTTGACGGCGCGGCGCGATCCCCTGCCTATTTCTACAATGAAAAAATCCTTTGCGGGTTGGGGCAGGGGTTTGTGCAAACGGGACGCCTGTCGGCCACAGGTCGTCCGCGCGCCATGTCCGCGCTGAAACGTTTTGCAGCACTGGCAAAAGGCATGAGTGTGACCAACCTTGTCACCGTTGCGACGGCCGCGATGCGAGAAGCGGAAGATGCGCCCGATTTCCGCGCGCAGGCAGAAGCCCTGACCGGGTTGAAAATTCACGTGGTCAATGGCGAGGAAGAGGCGCGCCTTTCGGCCCAGGGCGTTCTTTTGGGATGGCCGGGCGCAGAGGGCATGATTTGCGACATTGGCGGCTCGTCTATGGAACTGGCCGAATTACCGGGAAATGGCAATGTCGGTCGGCGCGAAACGTCCCCACTTGGGCCATTGCGCCTTGAAGGGTTAGACGGTGGCGAGGCAGTCATCCAGGCAGAGATTGAAAACGGCATCGCCAAGCTACGAAAGACCTTCCCGAAGAAGCCGGAGAAGTTGTTCCTTGTGGGGGGGTCCTGGCGGGCCATTGCGCGTATAGACATGGAGCGGCGCGGTTACCCGCTGAAAGTCCTGCACGAATACAGGATGAGTAGCGACGATGTCCGCGAAACCATCAAGTATCTCGAAGCCGCTGATTTGGAAGAGCTGCGTTCGAGAACAAGTACCAGTGCAGAACGAATGCGGCTTGTTCCCTTGGCCAGCCGCGTTCTGGGGCATTTGATTGACGAATTCAAACCCGGTGAGCTGGCAATCTCCTCCTACGGCATCAGAGAAGGCATGCTGTATGAGCAGATGAGTGGCAAGCAACGCAAACGCGACCCGCTGATCGAAGCCGCCTATCAGATGGAACAGATGAACGCGCGGATGCCGGGATTTGGATTTGCCCTTTATGAATTCATCAAACCGCTATTCAAGCATTACGACAAAGACCGCAAACGCCTGAAACAGGCCGCTTGTCTGCTGCATGATGTCAGCTGGCGCGCGCATCCCGACTACCGCGCTGAAGTGTGTTTCGAAAACGCCACCCGCGCTAACCTGGGAGGTCTGACACATGAAGAACGCGTGTTCCTTGGATTGGCTTTGTTGCATCGCTACAAATCCAGCCGCAAGGGAACGAATTTCGAGCCATTGCTGGACTTGTTGGATGAAGATGACATTCGCGAAGCTGAATTCCTTGGCCGCGCGATGCGCTTTGGTGCCATGTTTACGTTGGAACGGCCAACCGATCACGGAAAGCTGAGCTATGATGACGAAGATCGTGTCCTGACATTGACGCTGAAAACGCAGGTCGGACAGGACCTGTTCGGAGAGGTGGCTCAAGCAAGGTTCAAGGCGTTGGCCAAATCAATCGACGCCGCCGCCGAGGTCAAATCGCGCCTTTGATCTGACGCATTCCTGTATTGCCTGATTGCCTGCGGGCGGGCTTTGGCATAACACCGGCCAGACATCAGTTTTATGAGGGATCCTCGCCCATGCGCCTCAGCCGCTATTTCCTGCCTGTTCTCAAGGAAACGCCCGCCGACGCCCAGATCGTCAGCCACCGCTACATGCTGCGCGCTGGTATGATCAAGCAGGCCAGTGCCGGGATCTATTCCTGGTTGCCGCTCGGCTTCAAGGTGCTGCGCAAATTGGAAAATATTGTCCACGAAGAACAGGTTCGCGCGGGCCATATCCCGATGCTGATGCCGACGCTGCAATCGGCCGATCTCTGGCGTGAATCCGGCCGCTATGATGGCTACGGCGAAGAAATGCTCCGAATGCAGGATCGTCACGGACGTGACATGCTGTTTTCACCAACGGCAGAAGAAATGTTCACGGACGTGTTCCGCAGCCATGTGTCGTCTTACAAAGACTTGCCGCTGACCCTGTATCAAATCCAGTGGAAGTTTCGTGATGAGATCCGCCCACGGTTTGGTGTTATGCGTGGTCGCGAATTCTTCATGAAGGACGGGTATAACTTCGATCTGACCAAAGAAGATGCGCTGCACGCATATAATCGCCATTTGGTCAGTTACCTGCGCACTTATGAACGGATGGGCCTACAGGCCATTCCGATGCGCGCTGACAGTGGCCCGATTGGCGGCGATTACACCCATGAATTCCTCGTTCTGGCCGAGACCGGTGAATCAGAAGTGTTTTACGATTCAGAGATCACCGATCTGAAATTTGGTGATCGTGAGATCGACTACGATAATGTGGAACAGTGTCAGGCTGTTTTGGAAGAGTTCACCAGCCGTTATGCACGGACGGATGAGACTCATGACGAGGGTGAATTTGCCAATGTTCCGGAAGAGCGTCGTCGCACCGCGCGCGGCATTGAAGTCGGGCAAATCTTCTATTTCGGTACACAGTATTCCGAGGCATTGAACGCCACGGTGCAAACTGCGGACGGGGACAAAGTTCCGGTTCACATGGGCAGCCATGGCATCGGTGTCAGCCGCCTGCTTGGCGCGATCATCGAGGCCAGCCATGATGAAAACGGAATCATCTGGCCCGAGGGCGTGACCCCTTTCCACGTTGGTATCGTCAATCTGCGCCAGGGCGATGATGCAACTGATGCGGCTTGCGAAACCCTCTATGCGGCGCTGACCACCGCCGGGCTTGAACCGCTGTATGACGACCGGAACGAACGCGCTGGTGGCAAATTTGCCTCTATGGATCTGATCGGCCTGCCATGGCGCATCACCGTTGGTCCGCGCGGCTTGAAAAACGGTGTCGTCGAATTGACCTCACGCCGCACCGGCGACAGCGAAGAGTTGAGCCTTGAGGCCGCGATTGCGCGGGTAATCGAGATCTACGCTGATATCTGACCTCAAAAGGGCGTCCAGTGCTGGGCGCCCGCAGTCGTCAAGTGCTGATTCGAAAAACGCTCCACTTTTCCCGCGGAGCATGCTAAACTGCCACAAACCCATATAAAAATGAGGGTGAGCAGGTTATGAAATTTCTAGCATTGGCGGCAGGTCTTGCCGCGGCAGGTGCCTTGGCGCAGTTTCCAGAGGTATCGCAGCAATACATCCAGCGTTTATCTGGCGCGGTCGAAGAATTAGCGGTCGTCGTGGAGGATTTTGACAACTCAGCGCAAGCCGCGGGCCTTACACGTGCAGATGCGCTGGCAGAATTATCGGGCACCGCCTTCCTCAATGCCCGCAGCGCGGACATGATGCGCACGATCCAGCGGTATGAGGCGCTTTCTGCCGATTTGACAATATTGCAGACCGCCAGCCCGGTTGAACGGTTGTTGCTGATGCCCGCCCGCCTCGATAGCGAGATCGGGGCCCGTGCCATGCAGGATTTTGTTCCGGCCATTCCGGTCACAGCCACTGGCCTTACCTTTGCTGGGATCGGATTTGGTGCTGGATATGTCCTGTTGTTGGGATTGGGCGGACTTTTCCGCCGCCGTACGCCAAAACTTGCCGGCTAGGATATCCCGGTTTCCGCCCAACTCGCTTTCGTTTAACCTCTGCGCCAAACGCGCCGGTACAAGGCGCAATGAGCAGGAGACTCCATGTCAGTCGCACCCAAACCCTTCGCCCAGTTCGAGTTCTTGATCGCTTGGCGTTATCTGCGTGCCAAACGTGCCGAGGGCGGTGTCAGCATAATGACGGTGATCAGTTTTCTGGGCATCATGTTGGCCGTTATGGCCCTGATCGCGACCCTTGCAGTGCGTTCTGGGTTTCGACATGAGTTTGTCGGTACGATCTTGGGGGCAAACCCTCATGCCAGCGTGGTTCCGCTGGCCCAACCGGACACCCGTGACCGTGTTTTGTCTGACTACGATGCCATTACCGAGCGTGTGCGGGCCGTCGATGGCGTGACCCATGCTTATCCTGTGGTTCAAGGGCAGGTCATGGCGGCCGGCCAAGGGCGCAATGCGGGTGTTCAGGTCACTGGCATCACATTGGACAACTTACGACAAATCCCGCTGGTCGCTGATCCGGAAGTGGCTTGGGGCGACATCAACGATTTCGGGAGCGGTATCGCCATCGGGTCAGGAGTGGCGCGGCAATTGGGCGTTGATGTCGGCGACAGAATCCGCCTGATATCGCCAGATGGTGCACGAACGGCCTTTGGCACAAGCCCGCGGATCAATGCCTATGACGTTGCCTATATCTTCCAGGTGGGGCGCTATGATATCGACCGGGTGCGCGTGTATATGCCCTTCGAAGAAGCGCAAAGTTATTTCAACCGTGACGGCGTGGCAGATGAGATCGAAGTGACGGTCACAGAACCGGAGGAAATCACGTCGATGATGCTAGCCCTGAACCGCGCGGCCGATGCCAACAGCTTCATCTGGACCTGGCAGGACAGCTCCGGTGCTTTCCTACAGGCGCTACAGATGGAAGATAACGTAATGTTCATCATCCTTTCCATCCTGGTTTTGATCGCAACGATGAATATCGTTTCCGGCCTTATCATGCTGGTGAAAAACAAAAGCAGGGATATAGGAATATTGCGAACTATGGGGCTGAGTGAAGGGTCAATTTTGCGGGTCTTTTTCATTTGCGGGGCATCAATCGGCGTGGCAGGAACTCTTGCCGGAGTGGCCTTGGGATGCGCATTTGCAATCTGGATCGACCCCATTTTTCAATTCGTGAACTACGTCGCCGGTGGCGGCGTCTGGGATCCGTCCGTTAGGATGCTGTCCAGTCTGCCTGCGCGGCTCGAGGCGGACGATGTGCTGTCTGCTGTTTCGCTGTCCTTGGGTTTGTCTTTTGTCATCACTTATATTCCTGCGCGTCGCGCCGCACGGATGAACCCGGTCGAGGCATTGCGATATGAATAATCCCGTGCTTGACCTTGATCAGGTCGAAAAAGGCTACAAACTTGGTCAACCCGGAGAGGTACGCGTTCTACGTGGTGCCTCGGCCCGGATTATGCCAGGAGAGGTCGTCGCTCTGGTTGCCCCGTCGGGGGCCGGGAAATCCACTTTGCTGCACATTGCCGGTCTTTTGGATAAGCCTGATGTCGGGGCCGTATCGATTGATGGCATGGCGTTGTCAGACGCGCGCGATCGGGCGCGCACTGCGGCCCGTCGGGAAACGGTTGGGTTTGTCTATCAGTTTCATCACTTGTTGCCGGAGTTCACCGCTTTGGAAAACGTGGTTCTGCCGCAGCTGGCCAATGGCGTCAGCCGATCTAATGCCGCTAAGCGCGCGAATGCACTGCTGAAAAAGGTTGGTCTAAAAGAGCGGTCCAATCACCGCCCATCCGATTTGTCCGGCGGTGAGCAGCAACGCGTCGCCTTTTGCCGGGCCTTAGCCAACGCGCCACGTCTGCTTTTGGCCGATGAACCAACCGGCAATCTGGATCCCGGCACCGCCGATCAGGTCTTTGACATGCTGGTCGCTTTGGTGCGTGAAACTGGGATGGGCGCTTTGATTGCCACCCATAACTTCGAACTGGCCGCGCGGATGGATCGCGTTTTGCGACTTGAAGACGGGCAATTGATCGACGGGCTTCCCTGAGGCGCGGGATGTAAGTTCGGATAAATGGGCCGCTTAGCTGGCCTTGGCCGCGTCTGAGGAATGGCTTTCAAACCAGTCCGTGATCGCGTCTATGCAGGGCCCTCGCAAGTCGTCGCGTTCCATCAGAACTTCGTGTCGGGCCTCTTCGACCAATTTCAGGACACCACGGGGCCATGTTGCCATTCGGTCATGGATCGCGCTGGCCTCCACGATGCGTTCCTGCCCACCTAGAATGGTCAGAACCGGCACGTCCAGCGGCTCTGCATCCAATAGCCATTTTGTTTCGTCCAGGGCGGCGTCAACCCAGGTCAAGCTGGGTCCGCCGAGCGCCAGTTCGGGGTGCTGCGCCACTTGGTTTTCCATGTATTCAAACATGTCACGATCCGAGGTGAGCGGGTTGTCATCAAACACCATCGGTGCTGCCGGCCCTGTTGTGGGTGCAAAGCTTTTGTCAAAGCCAAGGGGTTTGGACAGGCCAAGGACAATGCCGGAAATCGAGCGCAGGAACCGGGACATCCGAATGCCCCACATAGGGGCCGTGAACACGACTGCCGAGGCAGGCAGCCCGTCATAAAGTGCCCTCAGGCCAATGGCGCCGCCCATGGAATGACCCAAGACAAAACAGGGTTTCCTTAATTCGAGGCTACGAAACGCGGCGCGGACAGCTTCAACATCCTCGCGATATTCGTCAAAACTGATGACATGGCCCATATCACGTCTGTGTTTGGGCCGGTCCGACAGGCCCTGACCGCGCCAATCCACAGCGACCATGCCATAGCCGCGTGCGGATAGATCTTTGGCTACACGGCCGTATTTCTCAATGTATTCTGTGCGACCGGGGAACATCAGTACAGTGCCCTTCGGGCCGCTCGGCCAAACCCCTATCCGGATACGCGTGCCGTCTACGGTTTTGATCCAAAAGGCCTTTCCACCCTCCGGTCCGTCAGCAATATCCGCCAAGAGAGGGGCTGGTTCCATTCTACCTATCCCAAATAACCGCCAAGGCGCATGGCGGTGCCCATGTCACCGTCCAATTTTAGTCGACCGCCCATAAATGCGGTAGTGGGGTTTAGCTCACCTTCGAGGATTTCCTGAAAGGTTTCTGCATCGGCACTCAGGGTCACGTCAGCTTCTTCGTCCAAATCCGCCGCACGAACGCCGTCTGAATCGATAATAATGGCACCTTCACCCTCGATGTCGAACTTGGCCGAGCCATCGAAACCGTCGGAAAGTTTTTCCGACAATGCTGCGACAGCTGCGGTGATAATATCGCTCATGTGATCCGTCCTTCGTATTGTTTGACCGGATTTCACTGGTATGGCCCGATCGAAATGCTACATTTGAAAGGACCATGCGGAATATACGTGCATCATACAACATTATCGTGGCGGCAGTCATGGCCCTCTGTTTGGGGATGATGTCGCATGTCGCGGTGGCGTCAGATCTGGAGGAACTTTTTCGTCGTCTGGCAGATCCGAATGAAGCGGATTGGCAGCGGGTTGAGGAAAGCATTCTAAGAGAATGGGACCTGTCAGGTTCGGCCAGCGCCGATCTGCTGTTGCGACGTGGTCAGGAGGCGATCGAGGCGCAAGATCTGGGTGCAGCTATCGACCACCTTACAGCTCTTGTAGGGCATGCGCCGGAGTTTCCAGAAGGCTATGCGGCGCGGGCTGCTGCCTATTTCTCCTCAGGTCTGTACGGCCCGGCTATGGCCGATTTGCAACAGGTGTTGGTGCTAGAACCTCGCCATTTTGTGGCTCTCACCGGCTTAGGAATTATCTTCGAGGAAGTAGGAAACCATGAGGCCGCATTGGCGGCATTTGAGGCGGCTGTTGCTATCAATCCGCATCGTGAGGATTTGCAACAGGCCATTCAGCGTTTGGCCGGTACGTCCGAGGGCGCGGCGCTCTGAATTGATCATATCTCTGAAAAGCTGAAGGGCCGACGGGCAAACCATGCAACGCCAAGGGCGAATAGCGGCCGTATTGGGGCCGACAAACACCGGCAAAACGCATTACGCGATTGAACGGATGTTGGCACATCGAACGGGCATTATCGGCCTGCCGCTGCGCCTGCTGGCGCGCGAAGTTTATGATCGCATTGTTGCGATCCGTGGACCCAGAGTGGTTGCGCTTATCACCGGTGAAGAACGTATCGTTCCCGACGGGGCAAAATACTGGGTCTGTACTGTTGAGGCGATGCCGCCCGGAATGGGCTGTGATTTTTTGGCAATAGACGAGATTCAGCTCTGCGCGGATCTCGAGCGGGGACATATATTTACCAATCGCCTTCTGAACGCCCGTGGGCTACATGAGACGCTTTTTTTGGGATCTGATACAATTAAGGGGGCGATTGCGGCCCTTGTACCCGGTGTTGAGTTCATGCGGCGTGAAAGATTCTCCGAATTGGTGTATTCTGGTTCGAAAAAGTTAAGCAGAATGCCCGGCAGATCTGCAATTGTCGGATTTTCGATTGAAAATGTATATGCAATCGCAGAGCTTCTGAAGCGACAAAAAGGCGGTGCAGCGGTCGTAATGGGGGCGTTATCGCCCAGAACTCGCAATGCACAGGTGGAATTGTATCAAAATGGTGATGTCGATTATCTGGTGGCTACTGACGCCATTGGCATGGGACTGAACCTAGATATCAAGCATGTTGCCTTCTCAGGATTACGGAAGTTTGACGGGCGCAGAATGCGAGAGCTTCAGCCCAACGAATTGGCCCAGATCGCCGGTCGTGCCGGGCGCCATATGCAGCCCGGATCTTATGGTGTGACGGGGGAGGCCAGCCCGCTAAGAGATGAAGTTGTTGATGCGATTGCGGCGCATCGCTTCATGCCCATTCGCAAGTTGCAATACCGGAATTCGAGGTTGGAATTTGGCACGGCGGACCGGCTGATCAATAGCCTGGAGGCGGTCGCGCCGGACGAGTGGTTCATGCGTGCCCGGGAATCTGACGATTTGCGCGCCCTCAAAACGCTCACATCTCAGCAGGAAATTGCCGATCGGTTAACGCATCCGCGTGATGTGGAACGGCTTTGGAATGTATGCTGTATCCCTGATTTTCGCGGCATCAGCCATGCGGAACATGCCTCGCTTTTGGGGCGGATTTTTGAGTTTTTACAAAGTGTCGGACGTGTTCCGGATGATTGGATGTCGCGCCAAGTTAAGCGTCTGGATCGATCCGATGGAGATATTGATACAATCTCGAAACGATTGGCCTATATCCGTACATGGACGTACGTGGCGCAACGCAAAGGGTGGGTTGATGACGAAACCCATTGGCGCGAGGCCACGCGTGCCGTAGAAGACCGCTTGTCAGATGTGCTGCATCAGCGTCTGACCGAAAAATTTGTTGATCGGCGCACTTCGGTTTTGTTGCGCCGGTTGAAGCAGAAGGAGGGCCTTGTGGCCGACGTAAATGAAAAAGGTGAAGTGACGGTCGAAGGCGAGTTTGTCGGCCGTTTGGAGGGGTTCCGTTTCCTGCAGGATACTTCTGCAGGACCAGAGGAAGCCAAAACATTGCGCCAGGCAGCCGTTCAGGCGCTGCGCCCTGAATTTCATTTGCGCGCGGATCGCTTCTATAACGCACCTGATACGGAATTCGATTTCACCGAGCAGGGCGGCCTGATGTGGGGCGAACACGCCATTGGGAAATTGGTCAAAGGCTCTGAGCCGTTGAAACCGGTTGCAGAGGCCTTCGTTGACGAAGAAGCGGGCCCAGAAGTGATCCAAAAAGTGCAGCGTCGGTTGCAGCATTTCATTGATCGCAAGGTTGCCACCTTGTTTGAGCCGCTTTTGGCGATGTCACGCGATGAAGAGGTCACCGGTCTGGCGCGCGGTTTTGCATTCCGCCTGGTTGAGGCGCTTGGCGTGTTGCCACGTGGCGTTGTGGCAGATGACGTAAAGGCGCTGGATCAGGATGCGCGCGGACAGCTGCGCAAACACGGAATCCGCTTTGGTCAGTTTACGATCTTTCAGCAACTGTTGCTCAAGCCTGCGCCGACACGGCTGCGCCTTGTGCTGTGGGGCCTGGCAAGTGACCATCAGGAATTTTACGAAAGCCCCCCTCCGGGTCTGGTGACAATCCCGGCGATCGACGGCGCGCCGCTCGACTATTACACCAATTCCGGATACCGCCTCGCAGGCGCACGGGCCATCCGCATCGACATGCTGGAACGCCTTGCCGATATGCTGCGCCAGCAGGACACACGCGGCGGGTTTGAAGGCTCGGCCGATATGCTGTCGATCACCGGCATGACGCTGGAGCAATTTGCTGATCTTATGCAGGGCCTTGGCTATAAAGCCGAAAAGGGCGAACGGGTGAAGGTGAAAGCTCCAGCTGATCCCGCGCCAGTAACTGAATCTGAAGAGGCCACGGCCCCCGATGCGGAAACTGAGGCGGCGAAAGCAGCTGAAACGGAAGATACGCAACCCGAGGACGCCGCCGCAGCGCCAGAAGAAACCGGCAGCGACACACCAACGGAAGAGGCGGCGCCAGAGATGGAGGTGTTCTACACCTTCTCATGGGCGCCGAAGCGCCGTCCAAACCAGCAAGGCCAGCGCCGTGACGGTGGCAAACCCGGCGGCAAGCCGCGCGGAAAAGGCAAGCCTGGCAAGGGCGCAAAGGGTCCGCGCGCGGACAAGCCCAAAAACTTTTCTTCAAAACCGCAGCGCAAAGATAAGATCGATCCCGATAACCCCTTCGCGCAAGCGCTTGCGGGGCTAAAGGGCGGCAACTGAGCGACGCTGCGAAACCCAAGGCCCGGCTTGACAAATGGCTGTGGCATGCGCGGTTTTTCAAAACGCGCACTTTGGCCGCCCGCATAGTTTCGGGCGGTCATGTCAGGGTTAATTCGGACAAAGTGCACAAACCTTCGGCAAGTATCGGGCCCGAGGATGTGCTGACCTTTCCCCAGGGCCGTCAAATTCGCGTGATCCGTGTGAAAGCCATCGGAGAGCGGCGCGGGCCCGCGGCTGAAGCGCAGACATTGTATGAAGATCTGACGCCTGAGAAGGAAAGCGTTCCGCGAAACCCTGGATATGACGGAAAAGGTCGCCCGACGGGCAAAGACCGCCGTGCGCTTGGTTCTTTCCGACGCACCCCGCTTGAATGATCGGGCAGACCCGTCTAAATCGCGAAGCAAGCCAAATTCGGGAAGCGCCATGACCTACGCCGTTATCGAAAACTGCATCAACTGCAAATACACCGACTGTGTGGAAGTCTGCCCGGTCGATTGTTTCTATGAAGGTGAAAACTTTCTGGTGATTCATCCCGATGAATGCATCGACTGCGGCGTTTGTGAGCCTGAGTGTCCGGCAGATGCAATTCGCCCGGATACCGAACCGGATATGGAAAAATGGGTTGAGCTGAACCGCAAATATGCGGAAGAATGGCCCGTAATTGTTTCAAAGAAAGATCCTTTGCCCACAGCAGAAGAGTTCGACGGCAAAGATGACAAGCTGAAACTCTTGTCCGAGACACCTGGCGAAGGCGGGTAAGTGATTCGGACCTTTTGGGTGCATTTTGCACCTGCCGAAACCATGTCGCACCGCGGCAAAACCCTGTAAAAACAGGGCTTTTGGCGATTTCGTCTTGGGCGAACTTTAAGATGGCTCATTTTTGTGCTATATTTCCGTCATATACGATGTCTGTGAACCAAAAGTAGCAGCCCCAATTGGCTGCGCCGACTTCAGCGCCATGTCACTGCGAACAGGAAAGCCCTGCTTTCCCCGCGGTGCTTTTGTCGCCTGAAATCGGGGTTGAGAAGGAAGACTAAATGAGTAAGACGCGGAAAACGCAGGACTTTAGCCCGAACGAATATGTGGTCTACCCGGCCCATGGCGTCGGCCAGATCGTCAATATCGAAGAGCAGGAGATTGCTGGGCTCACCCTCGAGCTGTTTGTGATCTCGTTCGAAAAGGACAAAATGACCCTGCGTGTACCAACGGCCAAAGCCACCGAAGTTGGGATGCGTTCGCTGTCCAGCCCAGATGTGGTCAAAAAAGCGTTGGACACCCTGAAAGGGAAAGCGCGCGTAAAGCGGGCCATGTGGTCGCGCCGTGCACAGGAATATGAGCAAAAGATCAATTCAGGCGATCTGATCGCGATTGCCGAAGTGGTTCGCGATCTGCACCGCGCAGATGATCAGCGAGAGCAGAGCTATTCTGAGCGTCAGCTTTATGAGGCTGCTCTTGAGCGTCTGACACGTGAACTGGCGGCCGTGAACGATATGGACGAAGCTGGCGCTCAAAAGCGTGTTGATGATGTTCTGACCGCTCGGGCTGCTGCCTGATAGGATCGACATAGAGAATTTGGTGTGTATCCCGTGCTGCGAATGCAGCACGGGGTTTTTTTAGAATAAATAGGCGGCCAGCACGGCGAGCACGGACACCTCGGCCAATTGCTGGGCTGCCCCCAAAACATCACCGGTCTGTCCGCCGATTTTAGATTGCGCCAATTTGCCCAAGAGACCAGCGGCGATGAGAGCGGCGACGGAGGCCGGCAGGGCGGCCCAACCTGTCAGCGCCATCGCAACGACTAACGCAACGCCGCCGCCAATGCCAAAGGCCCGAAGATCCGGGCGCCCAACGGCGCGGGAAAGCCCGTCTGGCCGCGCAGGTGACATTAGGGCCATTAGGCCGACCATTGGCGCGCGAGACAGCACCGACGCCGCCAAAAGCGGCCCCCAAACTGTACCGGCTGCGATAAGCGAGGACAGGATCGACCAACGCGCCAAGAGCGTTAGCAGCAAAGCGATTACGCCATAAGTGCCGATCCGGCTGTCTTTCATGATCTCCAACCTGCGGGCCGGATCCCAACCGCCCCAAAAGCCATCTGCCGTGTCTGCCAGGCCGTCCTCATGCATGGCGCCAGTGCCCATGATCATCAAAGCCATCCCAAGGGCCGCGGAGAAGCCCGCCGACAGCCCGAGCCAAACCGACACACTGATCGCGATAAGGCCTATGACGGCCGGTAACAGGCCGGCCAGCGGCCAAGCCCAGGCAGAGGACGCCCCACGCTGCATATCAACCTCGCCCGCCAACGGAAGGCGAGTAAACAACCCGATCCCAAGCCGCAAATCGGCGAGAATTTGGCTCAAGATGTCGCGCCCGGCCATGCCCGGCCCTCCTTTAGGTCGCATTCCACTATGAATTCCGGCATACCGACCCGGCCCTCACCTGGCAACGATACAAAAGGACCTTGCATGACCGCTCCTTTCACCACACTTGACGGGTTTCGCGACCTGTTGAAATCTGCACCTTCCGCCGATGCCGCCGCCAAATCCGGGGCGCAAGATCGCAATGGGCAATTGACCAAACCACCTGGCGCATTGGGACGGCTAGAGGATCTGGCATTTTGGTATGCGTCATGGCGGGGCGACGCGCGCCCGTCTATCTCGGCACCCCAGGTTTTGATCTTTGCGGGCAATCATGGGGTCACGGCACGGGGCGTTTCGGCGTTTCCCGCTGAGGTCACCGCTCAAATGGTCCTTAACTTTGAGGCTGGTGGCGCGGCGATCAACCAATTGTCTAAAGCGGCCGGGGCAGAGTTGACCGTCCACCCGATCGAACTTGATCGACCAACGCAGGACTTCACGCAAGGTCCGGCGATGTCCGAGGAAGAGGTCATCGCCGCCTTGACTATCGGATGGAACGCCGTTGATCCAAAGGCCGACCTCCTGGTGACAGGCGAAATGGGGATCGGGAACACAACCTCGGGTGCGGCGATTGCCTGTGCAATTTTTGGTGGAGAGCCTACCGACTGGACGGGGCGGGGGACCGGTGTCGATGACGCAGGCCTTACTTTGAAAACGCAAGTTGTAGCAGACGGTCTGACTGCCAACCCAGGGGCCAAAACGGACGCACTACAGGCGTTGCGATGCCTTGGTGGGCGCGAACTGGCCGGTATGGCCGGTGCTATAGCCCGTGCGCGGAAGGAACGCATTCCCGTAATTCTTGACGGATTTATCTGCTCGGCGGCTGCCGCCACGCTAGAAAAAGCTGTTCCAGGTGCACTAGACCACGCGGTTGCCGGTCATGCCTCAGCGGAGGCAGCTCATATCGCTATTCTTAACGGCATCAATAAGGCACCCCTTCTCTCAATGGGCATGCGCTTGGGCGAAGGCTCTGGCGGGGCGCTCGCAATCAATATCGTCAAGAGCGCAGTGGCTTGTCATTCAGGCATGGCAACTTTTGCCGAAGCGGGCGTGGCCGACAGCTAACCGTCGCCTTTGGATGCTTCTGAATCCTTTGCGTTTCCACGCCTGGGCGCCTCTGCGGCGTCCAGTTGCGTGGCTAAAGCCGTTTCGAGGTTGTTGTTCAACTCACGCGCCCGTGTGACATAGGCCTCGTTCTTGGCCAGTGGTACACCCGGTTTCCACAATTCCGCCAATTCGCGCAGGACCTGTCGATCATGGCGGTAGAAGGCGGCCTCCATCTCATGGGCTTCGTACTCAGAGAGGCCCATGTTCTCCAAAACGTAGCGTGCCGCACGCAGCGAACTGTCAAACATCTCTCGGACGATGTCGCTAGCGCCAGCTTGGTAGAGTTCATAGACATGCACCCTGTCATAGGCCCGCGCGACAATGTGCAAATCAGGGCGCAGTTTGCGGGCATATTTGACCAGCCGGGTTGTGGCGTCTTTGTCATCCATCGCCGCCACAAGAACCTTTGCTGTTTCGATGCCTGCGGCATGTAACAGTTCTGGTCGGGTCGGATCTCCGAAATAGCCATGAAAGCCAAAGCGGCGCATCAGACGGATCGTCTCAAAGTCATTGTCCAGAACCACCGTTTTCAGGCCCGCGCCTTGGACCATACGGTTCATGACCTGTCCAAAACGGCCTGTCCCGGCGATAATCACCTCTTCGGGTTCATCGATCTCATCATGATCCGGGTTTTCTTCGGTGTTGTCCGTCAGGTAGCCCGTCAAAAAATCGTTCAGAATGAAAAAGAGCGGCGTGAACAGCATCGACAGCGCAACAACCAAGAGCAATATTTCGGACACGTGATCAGACAGGACATGCTGTGTCATAGCGAAGGAAATCAGCACGAACCCGAATTCACCGGCCTGTGCCAATGAAAGAGTAAACAGCCAGTGGTCGCGACTGCGAAGCCCGTAGGCCCAGCCGATCCCAAAAAGGATGAACCCTTTGATCAGCATGACCGCGACGGTCAGACCCAGGATCACGAAAGGTTGGGAAAGTAGTACATCAAAATGGATGCTTGCGCCCACGGTGATAAAGAAAAGACCCAATAACAAGCCCTTGAAGGGTTCGATATTTGCCTCAAGCTCATGCTTGAATTCTGAGTTTGCCAAAACCACGCCAGCGACAAAGGCGCCGAGCGCAGGGGAGAGGCCAACCAGAACCATCAGGAAAGCGATGCCGACGATGATAACCAGCGCCACGGCCGTATACATCTCGCGCATTTTGGCCAGATGGATGAACTGAAATAGCGGCCGGGTCAGAAAACGACCCGCAATGATAACGGCCAGAACCGCGCCGAGGGTAACGGCGGTTACGCCCCAAGCGGGAAGGCCTTGCACCAAAGACAGACCTGCATCTGCGGCGGCTTCGGCTTCTGCCGCGGGGCGGGTGATCGCACCATCCTCGGAAAACGCGGCGTTCGGTGGCGCGCCCAAAAGAGGGAGAAGCGCCAGCATCGGGATTACGGCCATGTCCTGCGTCAGCAAGACAGAAAACGACGACCGCCCGCCAGTGGTGCGCATCAGACCTTTCTCTGTCAAAGTCTGTAGAACGATCGCAGTTGAAGAAAGGGCGAAAATCAGCCCAACCGCTACGCTCATTTGCAGCGATAGCCCGAGGTAGTAGGCGCCGCCTCCAAGGGCAATCGTTGACAAAACAACCTGTGTTCCACCCAATCCGATCAACTTGCCGCGCATTTCCCAAAGGCCCTTTGGGTTCAGCTCCAATCCAATAAGGAAGAGCATCATCACAACGCCAAATTCCGCGAAATGCTGAAGATCGTGGGGGTCAGTACCGGTTTGCTTCAGGATGGGCCCGATAAATATCCCGGCCACAAGATATCCCAACACCGAGCCTAAGCCGAGGCGTACCGATAGGGGTACGGCAACCACCATCGCGGCCAGATACAAAGTGGCTTGAAAAAGGATACTATCCATAATGTTCCGCGCGTTCCAAAAGTCCTAGATTAAACATTGGGCGCAGCGCGCCAAAACACAACCTTGCGGTGGTGATTAGGTCGGTAATGCCGCATCAGATTTCATCTGATCCATTACAATCTGGCTTTGAACCCGCGCAACTGCCGGAATAGGCAGCAGAACTTCGTGGATCAGGCGGTGCAGTGCGCCTAAATCGGGGCAATAAACGCGAAGCAGATAATCTGCCTCACCTGTCAGGGTCCACGCAGACACGATCTGAGGTTGCAGTTGGACTGCACGGCTAAAGTTTTGAACCTCACTTGGCTCATGGGTTGCCATTTGCACTTGAACGAAGGCTTGCACATGCAGACCGAGGTCATCGGGCGATACCACGGCCCGTGCACCGGTGACGATTCCGCTTTGCTCTAACCGCTGTCTGCGTCGCGCGGCCTGACTTGGGGACAAGTTCAAGTGTTGGCTCAACTCTTGCGCTGTAAGTTGAGCGTTGGCCTGAATCACTTGCAACAATTGTCGGTCAATATCGTCTAGCATGGGTCATCTGCGCAAAGAATCGAGAAATTACGCGAAAAAATCGCATATTTTTGTTAAATGGTACAGTAGAATGCGCAAAAGGAGCGCAAAATATGCGGTAAAACGGGTTCAGCGAACAAATCCACAGGAGCAGACCCATGGGTCCCTTTCCACATAACGCCCCGCGTGCCACGATTTCTGACGAAAATCCGGCCGGAACCGATGGGTTCGAATTTGTAGAATTTTGTCACCCTGACCCGGATGTATTGCGGACAGGCTTTGCCAATATGGGGTTTGTCCATGTGGCCAACCACAAATCCAAAGCGGTTGAGCTTTGGAAACAGGGCGACGTCTCGTATCTGCTAAACGCAGAACCTGACAGCTATTCAGCAAAATTCGCTGTCGAACATGGCCCTTGCGCCTCGTCGATGGCCTGGCGCGTCGTTGATACGCAACACGCGTTTGAACATGCCGTAAGCAAGGGCGCTAAACCTTACACTGGATCGGACAAAACACTGGATTGGCCCGCGATTGAGGGGATCGGCGGGTCGCTGATCTACTTCACCGATCAGTATTTCGACACTTCCCCTTATAATCAGGATTTCGACTGGATCGAGAATGCACATCCAGAGGGGGCCGGTTTCTACTATCTCGATCACCTGACCCACAACGTCTACAAGGGAAACATGGACGTCTGGTTCAAGTTCTACGGCGATCTTTTCAACTTCAAGGAAATCCGGTTCTTCGACATCGAAGGTAAGTTCACCGGGCTCTTTAGCCGGGCGTTGACATCGCCCTGCGGTCGCATCCGTATCCCACTGAACGAAGATCGCGGTGAAACCGGTCAGATCGTCAACTACCTCAAGAAGTATAACGGCGAAGGCATTCAACACATCGCGATAGGTACCGAGGATATCTATGCCTCGGTCGATCAGATCGCCAACAACGGTGTCAAATTCATGCCTGGCCCACCTGACGCCTATTACACGCTCAGCAAGGATCGCGTTGTTGGCCACCAAGAGCCGCTGGACAAGATGAAAAAGCACGGCATCCTGATTGATGGAGAAGGTGTTGTGGATGGTGGTGAAACCAAGATCCTGCTGCAGATCTTCTCGAAAACGATTATTGGCCCCATCTTCTTCGAATTCATTCAGCGCAAAGGCGATGACGGGTTTGGCGAGGGCAACTTCAAAGCGCTTTTTGAATCCATCGAGGCCGAAGAAATCGCGCAAGGTGACTATGACGGGGTCAAAGCCGCCGAATAACTTCAGAGATGAAACTCACGGGGAGAAGAGAGCCCTCGCGCTGACCCAGATTGGCGCGGGGGGCTTTCGCTGTTAATTAAAGGCCAAAACGGCAAATATGATCGCGATGCCAACGCCCGCTCGCGCGATTTTGGACATAGTTTTTAGGTAGTTTAGATCCGGTGCCGATCCCGATTTTTGGGCCCCGGCCGAATGAATAGACATCATGGTCACAGGCACGAGTACGGCAGCGGCCCCAACAAGTTTCACATAGAAGAGCCACGTGAGGTTTGTTCCGGCATTCATGACAAGCATGGCAATTCCGGTGATCCAAAGCAGCAGGATCGACGCAAAGCCGATTTTGCCTATCACGCCCATGGCATTGGCGACCATGGGCGGGGGCGGGCCTTCATGTGCGATTACGCGTTTCATCAGTATGCCATTGCCGATTGCGGCGGCCCCGCCGCCCAATAGGGCGAAAAAATGTATGATTTTCAGTGCAAAAAACATCCTGATCCCCTCAGCCTTCCGTCACCCTTGACGTTGGCGTACTCGGACGAGCGGGTCAATGGTTGGGCCTCGCAGTGAAAAATGAGCGAGTTTTGTTGGAAAGCCTTGCCGAAACCGGTTTCGGCACTCAGCTTTGAGGAAACCTACGAGAAAGTGAGTCTCATGAAACGCTCAGAGATCAATGACATCATGGCCGAGGCGGATGCTTTCATCCGTTCATTTGGTTTTGTCCTGCCCCCGTTTGCTTATTGGACGCCGGAGGAAATGGCGTCGCGCCGGTCCGAGATTGACGGGATAATCAATGGACGTTTGGGGTGGGACATCACGGATTATGGCCAAGGGAAGTATGACGAACTTGGCCTATTCCTGTTCACATTGCGAAATGGCCGACAGGATGACCTGAAGCGCGGTGGTGGGATGTGTTACGCTGAGAAGCTGTTGATTTCAAAGAAAGATCAAATCAGCCCGATGCACCGGCACTACCTGAAGGCCGAAGACATCATCAATCGCGGTGGCGCCAAGATGGCGATTGAGCTTTTTGGATCGGCGCCGGATGGCAGCTTTGACGAGACTGCGGGCGGCACTGTGCTTTGCGACGGAATTTCTCGCAACTTCGCGCCGGGAGAGGTGATCCTGTTTGAGCCTGGGGAAAGCGTGACCCTGATGCCCGGTGATTGGCACGCGTTTTGGGGCGAGGGCGGCGACGTCCTGATCGGAGAGGTTTCGACCGTCAATGACGACGAGACGGATAACTGGTTCCGGGAGCCAATCGGACGGTTCGCCGAAATTGAAGAAGATGTGGCGCCGACCCATTTGCTGTCGTCAGATTACGCACGGATTTTGGCTTAAGCCGCCAGTTTTCATCTCTCGACCGGTTTTTTTTTGTGTGCAATCTCGGCGCGTTTGTGACGTGGTTGTCATTTTTAAATGACACATGTGTCACTTTTTCTTAACGGTTTCGCCGCCTTACGGCGGCGATCCGCGCGGGGGGATCCTCCCCCCGCGACCCGCCTTTGGGAATTTTTGCAAAGAAGAAGGATCAGCGTCCGCGGATGCGCGGATCGAGGGCATCACGCAGGCCATCACCGATGTAATTCACGCTAAGCACGGTTAGCGAGATGGCGAGGCCGGGCCAGATCACCCGCTCGGGGTTTCTTTGCAACCAATCGGTGCCATCGAACAAAAGACGGCCCCATGTCGGAAAATCGGATGGAAAGCCCAGGCCAAGAAATGAGAGTGCGCTTTCGGTGATGATCGCGTTGGCGATGCCAAGCGTGGCCGAGACCATAATTGGGCTCATCACATTTGGCAAAAGGTGGCGCAGGATCATCCGGTGTGGTGGCGTGCCGATTGAGCGGGCGGCAAGAACAAACTCACGCTCTTTCAGCGCCAGAACATCGCCGCGCACGATCCGGGCGGTTTGCATCCAGCTGGTGATGCCAATTACGAAAACGATCAGGATGAAGATTCCGGTCTCAGGCCCGAAGGCCGCGCGCAATGGATCGCGATAAAGCATCACAATCACCAAAAGCAGCGGCAAGAGGGGCAGGGCAAGGAACAGATCGGTGAAGCGCATCAACAGGCCATCGATCCGTTTGAAATAACCTGCCAATACACCGATGAAAGTGCCGAGCACGAGGCTAAGCAACATGGCGGTAAGGCCAACAGCGATCGAAATCTGACCACCGGCCATCATACGAGCAAACATATCGCGGCCGAGCTGGTCAGTGCCCATAGGGTGGGCAAAGCTCATTCCCTGATTGCGTACGCGCGGGTCGATATGGCCGGGATCAATACCCCAAACATATGGTCCGAGGTAGACGAAGAGCAGCATGAAGACAAAAAACCCTGCTCCCAAAAGGGCGCCTTTGTGGGTTTTGAACTGGTCCCAGACATCCCACCACTGGTTGCGCGGGGCCTGATTTGTGGTGGTATCAGTCATAGCGGATCCTCGGGTCAAGAATGCCGTAGAGCACATCGGCGATGAGATTGAAGAGCACGATGAGGAAGGCGAAGATGAAGGTCAGAGTTTGCACCGTGGGGATATCACCACCCTGAATGGCGCCAATAAGCAGATGGCCCAGGCCGTTCACTTTGAACACCTGTTCAGTGATGATTGCGCCGCCGAATACTTGCGGGACCCCAAGTGCAATCACCGTAACTACGGGGATCATCGAATTGCGCAGGACATGGACAAGCACGACAACTTGCTCGCTCAAACCCTTGGCGCGGGCGGTGCGCACGTAATCTTGGTTGAGATTGTCCAGCATGGACGCACGCATGAAGCGGCTGATTTGGGACGCGTTGAAAAGGCCTAACACCATCACTGGCATTATGATCTGTTTGATCTGCACCCAGAAGCTGGCGAAGTCGGTCACGACATGGGTCGTGTCATACACCGACGGGAACCAGCCTAGCTGAACCGAAAAGATCACGATGAAGAGCACACCGGTAAAAAAGGTCGGGACAGAGAAGCCCAGCATAGAGATGAAGGTCCCAAGCTGGTCGAACCAGCTGTATTGGCGATAGGCCGATATGACGCCGATCGGGACGGCGATCAGGATACCGACAACGTAGGACGTGCCAACCACCCAAAGGGTCTGGGGCATGCGTTGCGCAATCAGGTCAACCACGGGGCTGCGGGTCTGCCAAGATACGACCCGCGGGCGGCTCTCTTCGCCAAAGCTCGCGCCGGTCCACTGTTCGATCAAGTTGATCGGTTCATTGACAAAGAACTGATACAGCCAAAGTCCGAACCGGATGTGCACAGGTTCATCAAGGCCAAGGGAGGCGCGGATTTCGGCCCGAACTTCGGGCGGGATCGTCAGGGGCAGGCTGGCCGTCGGATCAGACGGCGCCAGATCAAGGATCAGAAAGATAATCAAACTGATGAACAGAAGCGTCGGAATGGCAATCAGCAAGCGACGGATCGTGTAAGTGAGCATGCGGGGACGCCTCGGTTCAGTAGTCTGTTTGTGAAGATGGGGTGGTGGGGTGCTGCACCCCCGGAGGGGATGCAGCAGTGATCAGGCGATTACATGTCGTCGCGATGCCATTCTGCGATGTTCCACAGCTCGGAATCCCAATCAGACATGCGCACACCACCAAGGGTGTTGGCATGGGCCGAAACGCCGCCACGGTGAACCAGCGGGATCATCCAGTAGTTCTGAACCAACATGTCGTTCATTTCACGGGCCAGGCGGCCACGCTCTTCGAGCGATGCGGTCTGTGCCATGGCGTCGACGAGGGCATCATAGGCCGGGTCACAGGAACGCTGGATGTTGTTGCCCTGCCACTGGGATGCGGGCGAGGGGATCTCGGAGCAGCGCCAGTTCGCCATATAAGCCTCAGGATCTACGCCCGCGAAGTTGTTGGTGTACATCTCGATATCGGCATAGAACTTCTGGTAAGTGTCAGGCGAAGAGGGATCACCGCCGAAGAAGACGGATGCGTCGATATTGCGAAGCTCAGCGTCAATGCCGACTTCACTCCACCACTGCTTGATCAGGGCCTGGGTGTCCTGACGTACAGCGTTGGTCGATGTCTGGTAAAGAACCCGCAGCGGAACGCCATTGTGTTCACGCACGCCGTCACCATCGGTATCTACGATGCCTGCTTCATCCAGAAGTGCATTTGCACCAGCGATATCCTGCACAAGGCAATCATCATTGGCAGTTGAAGCATAAGCGTCAGGCGCGGGTAAGACGTTACAGGTGGGCTGACCACCTGCACCATAGCCGATCTCGACAAGCAGAGCGCGGTCAATGGCCATGGACATTGCGGCGCCAACGGCCGGATGGGTCAAGAAGGGGTGCGGACCAGCGGCTTCGGTCGAGCGATCATCGCCAAGTGCCGGATCAGGATTGAACTGATTCAGCATCATGCGCTCAACCGAGGTACCAAAGGCCGTGACAACGGTGCCGATGCCAGTTTCTTCCATTTCGGCCAACAGGGTTGGGTCGATCTGAAGGTTCCAGGCATAGTCAAACTCGCCGGTTTCCAGAACCGAACGCGCCGCCGATGCTGCGTCGCCGCCGCCTTTGAAGACCACGCGTGCAAAGGCCGGTTGATCCGCAACGCGGTAATTGTCATTTGCGACAAAGGTAATCACATCATTTGGACGGAATTCCTCGACCACGAATGGTCCGGTACCGATGGGGCCAAAATTGGCGTCGGTGCATTCGGGGGCTGCAGCGCCAAGGCAATCGGCAAACTGTGCAGCCTGAAGGATCGGGCTCTCAGCGCCGACAAAGGCAGTGTAGGGGAAGGGCTTCGGCTCAGAAAAGTTGATGCGCACAGTGCGATCATCAACGGCCTCGACACTTTCCACACCGGTGAAATAGTTGGTCTGTGCACAACCTGATTCCGGGTGCGTGCAGTATTCCCATGTGAAGACGGCATCGGCTGCAGTCACTGCAGAACCGTCCGACCACATCAGACCTTCCCGGAAGGTCCAGGTGATCGAGGTCAGGTCCTCACTGACACCGCCATTCTCTACTGTCGGAATGGATTCGGCCATGAACGGCACCATTTCACCGGTGTCATCAAAGCGCGCGAAGGATTCCAGAACCAGCGATGCGGCTTCAACTTCTTTTGTACCGCCAGAAAGATAGGGGTTCAGTGTTGATGGCGCTTGCCAATAGATAATGTTGAGCTGCCCGTCCGAGCCACGCTCGGCCAAGGCGGCTGCTGGGGATAGTGCGAACGCAGCCGCAGCCCCTAACAGGATATGTCTAAACTTCATTTTTCTCTCCTTGTTGGTCCTAATTATTGGTCCATTTTTGGCTCTTTTTGGCCTCTGGCGCCGCCGTTTTCCCCGGCGGACGTGGTGTTATTCGTTAAGGCGATGACAGGCGGCAAAACGGCCTGGCTCCACTTCTCTGAATTCTGGTTCTTCGCTGCGGCAACGATCCAAGACCTGCGGGCAACGCGTGCAGAAATTACATCCTTGCGGCGGATTTGACGGGCTGGGGACATCGCCAGTCAGGATTGTGCGCTCAGCACTGTCATGTGCCGTTGGATCCGGCTCAGGGACAGCAGATAATAGCGCTTGAGTGTAAGGATGCTTGGGATCGTCATAAAGCCCGTCACGCGGCGCAAGTTCCACAATTTTCCCAAGGTACATAACAGCCACGCGATCTGCGATATGGCGCACCATTGACAGGTCATGACTGATGAAAAGGTAGGTTAGGCCGAACTCTTTTTGCAAGTCTTCCAAAAGGTTCACGACCTGCGCCTGAATGGACACATCCAGCGCGGCAATCGGTTCGTCACAGACAATAAATTTGGGGTTAAGCGCCAATGCGCGGGCGATACCGATGCGCTGGCGCTGACCGCCAGAAAATTCATGTGGGTAGCGATGGGCAAAGTCGCGGTTAAGGCCGACCGCATCCATCAGTTCATAGATACGCGCCAGCCGGTCTTCACGCTTCAGATCTGTGTGTTCCTGCAACGGTTCACCAACGATGTCGGCCACAGTCATGCGGGGGTTTAGACTGGCTTGCGGATCTTGAAAAACCATCTGCATGAAAGGACGCATCGGGCGAAGTTCGCGCGGCGTCGATTTGCCAATCTCGGTGCCGCCCATATTGATCGAACCCTCGGTCGGCTCATAGAGACGCAAGACTGCGCGGCCACAGGTGGATTTCCCACAGCCGGATTCACCGACAAGGCCAAGCGTTTCGCCCTCGAAAATATCAAAACTGACATCATCGACGGCTTTGACGTCACCAGTATGGCGCTGCATCAGCCCTGTATGGATTGGAAAATACATCTTCAGGCCGGAGACTGAGACCAGTTTATTGCGATCTGAGTGATCAAGCATTTTGGGCCTCCGTCGCTGAGACGGGATGGAAACACGCCACGTCATGGCCTTGGCTAACGGGTTCGCGCAAGGGGTTCTCAACCTCGCATCTGGCAATCGCCCGTGCACAGCGCGGTCGGAACGGGCAAGAAGAGGGCGGTGCGCCCAAAATAGGTGGCTGCCCCTCTATGACCTCCAGCCGGGCTTCGCGTTTTCCACGCACATTTGGAACAGTTTGCAACAGCGCGTGGGTATAAGGGTGCTGCGGGTTTTTGAACAATTCCCGCACAGGGGCGTGTTCTACCACTTGCCCGCCATACATAACCAAGACACGGTCAGCGATGCCCGCGATCACACCCAGATCGTGGGTGATCCAGACAACGGCCATGCCCAGCTTGTCACGCAGGTCTTTCATCAGCTCCAAAATTTGCGCTTGGATGGTTACGTCCAATGCGGTTGTCGGCTCATCGGCAATCAGAACTTTGGGGTCGCAGGCCAGCGCAATTGCGATCATCACGCGTTGGCGCATGCCACCGGAAAACTGGTGCGGGTAGTCCTTCAACCGGCGTGCTGCGTCGGGGATGCCCACAAGTTCCAGTAGTTCAACCGCCCGCTTTCGGGCGGCAGATTTGTTCATGCCCATATGCTTGCGCAGCGGTTCCATCAGCTGAAAGCCGACATTGAACACCGGGTTGAGCGACGTCATTGGATCTTGGAACACAAACCCGATTCGGGCACCGCGTACGGCACGTAGCTGTTCGTCGGTGGCAGTCAGCAGGTCCTGGTCTTCGAACATAACTGTGCCATTGCGGACTTCGGCAGGTGGTGAGGGCAAAAGGCCGATCAACGACATCATAGTCACGGATTTGCCCGATCCACTTTCGCCGACAACGCCCAGAAGCTCACCAGCTTTCAAATGAAAGCTGACATCATTGACAGCGTGGACTTCACCGCGCCGGGTTTTGAATACGGTTTTGAGGCCCTTTACATCAAGGACCGAGGGCGTTGCCCCATCAAGCATCACCAGACGCTCCTGACCTGTTGGACTGGCCCCACCTCTATTTGGGCGGGTGCCGTAATTGCCGTTGACGGTATCAGGAAATTGAAACCCCGCAAGGGGCTATCCCTTAACGTCATGCCATTTTTTTACCAGTTGAACAAAAAACAACCAAACCGTCGGCGCTGGGCTTGACCCGGGGGCGCAGTGGGCAGAGGCTTGGTCTGGCCAAACCGGAGCAACGTCATGCCAGTCTCAATCTCGTCGCGTGAAATTCTAGAAAAACTGGTTTCTTTTCCAACTGTTAGCCGGGATAGCAACCTTGACCTGGTGGATTGGGTCGAGGAGGTTTTGACCGGTGCTGGGATCAAGTGTTACCGGGATTATTCTGCCGATGGCAAGAAGGCGAGCCTCTTTGCCCATGTCGGGCCAGGGGTTGAGGGTGGCGTCATTTTGTCGGGTCACACCGACGTTGTGCCGGTTGATGGGCAAGGCTGGTCCATGGAACCGTTTCAAGTCACTGAAAGGGACGGCCGGCTTTACGGTCGAGGAACCTGCGATATGAAAGGGTTTGATGCTCTTGCGCTGGGCCTTGTTCTTCGTGCTGCAAACGCACCGCTGAACCGCCCCCTCCAAATCTGCCTGACTCGCGATGAGGAAATTGGCTGCATCGGTGCGCCTCCGATGATCCGCGCAATGGAAGGCGTTGTTCCCAAGGCCGCGCTAGCCATTATCGGCGAGCCGACAATGATGCAGGCCGTGACAGGTCATAAGGGGGGAACCGGGGTCGACACGCATCTGCGGGGCTTTGAAGTTCATAGCTCCCTGATAGATCGGGGTGTCTCCGCCGTTATGGAAGGGGCCAAGCTGATCGACTGGGCCAACCGGATGAATGCAGAGAATCGTGCGAAAATGCCTAAAGGCTCTGATGCGCTGTTCGATCCGCCCTACACGACATTGCATGTGGGCGTGGTCGAAGGCGGCACCGCCCACAATATCACCGCCAAGGATTGCCGGTTCCTGATGTCGATCAGGGCCGTGCCGGGAGATAATGTTGAAGACTGGATCGCGCGATATCAGGCAGAGGCCCAGGCGTTAGAGGCGCAGATGCAAGCCATTCATCCCGAGTGCTTTATCATAACAGAACCGGTTTTCGATGTGCCGGGTTTGCGACCCGAAGAGAACGGCGCAGCAGAACAATTGGTCCGGCAATTGACCGGCGACAATGGTACGCACGTTGTCAGCTATGGAACCGAGGCCGGACAGTTTCAGCAAGCTGGCTATTCCTCGATTGTTTGCGGCCCGGGCGATATCGCACAGGCGCATCAACCGGATGAGTTTATCTCTGTCGCGCAATTTGAGGCGGGAGAGGCCTTTATGGATCGATTGCTGAAAGTGCTCTGCGCGTGATGGCGTTTCCGCTTGGAATGCAAAACCCGCCCGAACATGACGGGCCATTGCCCGATCAAGCAGATGTCGTGATCATCGGAGCCGGGATTATCGGAGTGATGACGGCGTACTTCCTTGCGCGAAAAGGACTGCGTGCAGTTGTGCTTGAAAAAGGCCGGGTCGCCGCTGAACAAAGCAGTCGGAATTGGGGGTGGATCAGGCAGATGGGTCGCGATGCCGATGAATTGCCGATCATGAAGGAAGCCTGCCGGATCTGGGCCGACCTGGCCGACGAGGTTGACGGCGACCTGGGGCTTAAAACTTGCGGGCTCACATATCTTGCGAAATCGGAGGCTGACCTCGCCCGCTACGAAAGCTGGATTGCGGATGTGTCCCATATCGGTGTGGACAGCCAAATGCTGTCTCGTGCTGAAACCCGTGCATTGTTGCCCGACAGCAGCGTCGACTGGGCAGGGGCAATGCATACGCCCAGTGACATGAGGGCCGAGCCTTGGGTTGCGGTACCGATAATTGCTCGCGCTGCGAAGAAGCACGGCGTCGAAATCATTGAAGGTTGCGCCGCGCGCGTACTGGATATTACCGGCGGTCGTGTTTCTGGCATCTGGACAGAGCGCGGCCTGATCCGCGCGCCCGAAATTGTCGTTGCAGGTGGCGCTTGGTCATCCTTGTTCCTTCGACGTCACGGGGTCGACATCCCACAGCTTTCCGTTCGGGCCACAGTCGTTGCAACCGAACCGGTGGAAACAGTTACAGACGGCGGTGCAGGTGGCGATGGCTTGGCCTTTCGGCGCAGGCAGGACGGGGGGTATACCCTTGCGCCGGGCGGATTTCACGATATTTGGATTGGACCCGATGCTTTGCGCCATGCATTGAAGTTCAGAAAACAATTGATGCTTGATCCCTTCGGACGCCGCTACCACTCGGTTGCGCCGAAAGGCTATCCCGATGCATGGGGGCAATCGCGCCATTGGGACAAAGACGATGAAACTCCGTTCGAAAGAATGCGTGTTTTGGATCCTGGGCCTAATGAGAAAAAGGCGCGTGAGGTGGTGCAAGGGTTCGGCGCGATGTTCCCAAAGCTGGGATCAGTGCGGGCCAAAGCCGCATGGGGCGGAATGATCGATGTCACGCCGGACATTGTTCCGGTTGTGGACCGCGCAGGGCAGATTCCCGGCCTGTCAATTTGCACGGGGATGTGTGGGCATGGATTTGGAATTGGGCCAGGTTTTGGTCGTGTGATGGCGGATTTGGTGGTGGGAGAGGACATTGGTCATGACTTAAGCCGGTTCCGATTGGCACGGTTTTCCGATGGCACCAAAATGGAGTTGGGCCCGACAATTTGACGTCGCGCGACCCTTGCCCTTGAACTTTGAGTGAGTCAGGCTCAGGTAAAACCTGACAGGGTCAGGCCCCCGAACATCAGAGAGGATATCTTATGCCGGTCAAGAACCGCTTTGCTGAGCTGCTGCCCGAAATCACTGAATGGCGCCGGGATCTGCATGAAAATCCCGAAATCCTGTTCGAGACTCATCGCACGTCAGCGATTGTTGAAGAAAAGCTCAAAGCCTTTGGTTGTGATGAGGTTGTCACCGGATTGGGGCGTACAGGGGTCGTCGGCGTTATCAGAGGCAAGACGACTCGGTCGGGCAAAGTTATTGCCCTGCGCGCGGATATGGATGCTTTGCCGATCCTTGAAGAAACCGGAGTGGATTACGCTTCTAAAACGCCGGGTGCGATGCATGCTTGCGGCCATGACGGACACACGGCCATGTTATTGGGCGCGGCCAAATACCTGTCCGAGACCCGGAATTTCGATGGCACGGTTGTCGTGATTTTTCAGCCCGCCGAAGAGGGTGGCGGCGGCGGTAAAGAGATGTGCGATGACGGCATGATGGACCGGTTCGGCATTCAGGAAGTTTATGGGATGCACAATTGGCCCGGACGTCCAGTAGGCAGTTTCGCTATTCGCCCGGGCGCTTTCTTCGCGGCTGCCGATCAGTTTGAGATCATTGTCAGCGGCAAAGGTGGTCACGCGGCGAAACCACAGGAAACAATCGATTCCACATTGGTGGCCAGCCATATCGTGATCGCGCTTCAATCAATTGCCAGCCGCAATGTTGACCCGGTGGAACAAGTGGTGGTGTCAGTCACAAGTTTCGAGACCAGCTCAAAGGCGCATAACGTGATCCCGGCGACGGTAAAGTTGCGTGGCACGGTCCGGACGTTGAACAAGGATGTTCAGGATCTTGCAGAAGAACGCCTGATCAAAATCGCGGAAACGACAGCAGAGGCCTTTGGCGCTTCGGCCAAGGTTGATTATGAGCGGGGCTACCCCGTTATGGTCAATTCTGAGGATCAGACAGAGTTTGCAGCCGAAGTTGCGGCCGCTGTCTCAGGTTCCTGCGAGGATGCACCGTTGGTGATGGGGGGAGAAGATTTCGCCTTCATGCTGAACGAACGCCCTGGCGCGTACATTCTTGTGGGCAATGGCGACACGGCAGCGGTGCATCACCCGAAGTACAACTTCAATGATGAAGCGATTCCGGCAGGGTGTAGCTGGTGGGCAGAGATTGCCGAACAGCGGATGCCTGCGGGTTGATGTCATAAAAATAAGTATGTTGTTCGATTTTTTGCCTCGCCGAGACAAAATTCATATTGCGATCAACTATTCAAAAAATGCACGTTTAACGCGAAGTGCGTAAAACGGAGTATGTTATGTCTTTAAGAGTTGCGGCGCTTACCGCCGCCGTGTCTATTTTGTTTTCTTTCAGTGCAGTCGCCCAATCCCCTGGAGATCAATACAACACGCCAGTGACCGAAAGCTTCGGTTACAGCGAAATGCGCGGGACAGGTGAACTGGGTTTGGTTTTGGCATATTATTCAGATCTGCAGGACGCTAACGGTTATGTCGCCCTTTGTGGGGCCTATTTTTTGCGCGAACGACGTGCACAGGGTGTTGTATCTCAGGCCCTTGCCAATGCGACGCTATCGCGTGACGGTGTCGAAATTCACCGGAATATCCGATTTTTTCGCCATGCACGTTCCCTGCGGCAGTTGCCCAACGCAACGGCGAGATGTGTGGTGACAAATGCGCGAACGGGCGGTGGAAACTACCTACTCAACATCTCTGGCGGGACGGTTCGGATGTAACCCCGCGCACTGTCTGCATGGGCGTGCCCTAGCCGCCCGTATGGCTCATGTGGCGGGACATTTGACCCGCCACACCTTGCCGTGAATAATCGAAATCATGGCCCTTAGGCTTCAGGGCGATAGCCGCGCGAATTGCGTCTTCCAATCTGTCATCGTTGGGTGACGCCCGGAGCGCACCACGTAGATCGGCCATATCTTCCTGCCCCAAACACATAAAGAGCTGGCCGGTGCAGGTCAGGCGGACACGGTTGCAACTTTCGCAAAAGTTGTGCGTGAGCGGTGTGATAAAGCCGATTTTTTGACCAGTTTCCTCCAGCTTCACATATCGGGCTGGGCCGCCGGTGCGCTCGTCCAGATCGGTCAGAGTAAACCGCTCGCCTAGCCGCGCGCGCAGGTCTTTCAGATCCCAATACTGATCCAGTCGGTCTTCGTTGCCCAGATCGCCCATTGGCATGACCTCAATAAAGGTCAGGTCCATTTCGCGCTCGGCACACCAGCTTTGCAGAGTAAAGAGCTCGTCTTCGTTAAACCCTTTAAGGGCCACTGCGTTGATTTTGACGCGTAGCCCGGCCTTTTGCGCGGCCTCGATCCCCTGCAAAACCTGCGGCAGGCGACCCCATCGAGTAATATCGGCGAACTTTTTGTCGTCTAACGTGTCGAGCGAAACATTCACACGGCGCACGCCGGCCGCGTAGAGGTCTTTGGCGAAACGACCCAACTGGCTGCCATTGGTGGTCAGCGTCAGTTCGTCCAAAGCGCCCGAGTCCAAATGGCGGGTCATGCCCTCAAAGAAGGTCATGATGCCCTTTCGCACCAATGGTTCGCCGCCAGTAATGCGCAGCTTCTTCACGCCCATGCGGATGAAGGTGGAACACATGCGATCCAGCTCTTCCAGCGTCAGCAGCTCTTTCTTAGGTAAGAATGTCATGTTCTCGGCCATGCAATACACACAGCGGAAGTCGCAACGGTCAGTGACCGAAACACGCAAATATGAAATGGCGCGGGCGAAGGGATCTATCAGGGGGGCGATATCGGTCATGGAGGGAACTTAGGGATGCGGGCCGTGCGCGGCAAGCGTTGATGGCACGGGGAATTGCCCCTAGGCTGCGACACATGAACAGATTCCTTTTGCTTCCCGCGTCGCTTGTCCTTGTGCTTGGTCTTTCCGCCTGCGGGGACCGGCAGTTTCGCCCCCTGGGCTTTCTAAATCGCGCGCCTGATCCGGTAGTGTCGCCGCCAGAGGAGGTGGCAACAGATGCGGACGGCGAGGAAATCGTTGACGCAGACGGTGCAGGCGATACGCCCACGCCTTCAGCCTCTGGAGAGCTAGGGACAACGATCGCATCGCTTGGCGATCCAACAGTGCCAGGGCTTTGGTTGGAAACCGGGTTGGTTTCGACAGAAACGCCGGGCCGCGTGATCGCGGAAAATGGACAATCGGTGGAGCTGACTTTGCGCCCAAGCGGTGGTGAAGCCAGCGCAGGCAGCCGCTTGTCGGTTGCGGCCATGCAGGCACTTGGTCTTGGTTTGACCGATCTGGCACCGCTTACGGTTTTTGCAGGGCCGTAGGGTGGCCTACCTTCAATGCATTGCGTTCTTGATCCTGCGTGTCATCAACCAGACCGCGCCTACAACAGGCAGGATCAGCGCCGCCGATAGGATCGGTTTTTCAACTCCGACGGTGTAGGCCAGCGGAGCCAACAGATAAGTCAGCAGGTTTACGGCGTAGTAACTGACGGCAACGACGGACAATCCTTCTACGGTTTCTTGCAGGCGCAGTTGCAGTTCAGCACGTTTATCCATGCTGGCCAGCAATTTCTGGTTCTGCTCCGAACGGTCAACCTCAACTTGTGTCCGCAAAAGTTCACCGGCTCGGAACGCCCTGTCAGTCATTGACCGCAACCGCGCCTCAGTGCTTTCAACCGTTCGCATGGCAGGATCAAAGCGGCGCATCATGAATTCGGCAAAAGTCTGCATCCCGCAAAACCGGGCTTCGCGCAAAATCTCGACCCTTTGTTCCACAATTGCGGAGTAGGCCCGAGTCGCACCAAAACGGAAGGAGCTGTCAGACATCATGTTTTCCAAACGGGTCGCATAGGACAAAAGCTGACCAAGCGAAGCTTCGGGCGTGTGGTCCTGATTGGACATTGCGGCCAAAAGGGCGGATAGGCCACCATCTACTTCAACCATTTGGCTGTTCAGGTCGCGCGCACGAGGCAGGCCCAACATCGCCATTGCCTTATATGTCTCGATCTCGGCCAATCGCTGAACGATGCGGCCAATCCGGGATGCACCGACCCCTTCATCGGGAAAAATGGCAAAGCGCATATGGCCCGTAGGATCAATCCGAAAATCCGAAGCGATGACGGTGCGCGTGTCCAGAACCCGGCTGACGGCAAGGCTTTCCCTGACAAACCAGTCATTAAGGTCTTTCTTGATGGTTTCTTTGGGCGAAGCCGGTTCGGCAATTCGAAAATGCGCAGAGGTCACACACATGCCCGGCGTCTCATCGACCCACTCTTGCGGAAAGATGTCCCAGATCGAATTGTCAAACGGGCGTTCGCTTAATTCATCGAGCATGACCATGTAAGTCACGAACTCGGTATGCTGCTCCCACTTCAGACGGTATCGCCCGATCTGACCGAAGTAATGGGTCGCGTCCGGCTTGGGGTGTTGGGCGCCGTGACGATCCAAAAGAGTAATCAGATGTTGGCGATCAGCCTCCCGATTCCGCGCCGCGGCATTTTTCTTGCGCTTGAGAGCAATAACACCGGCCTGCGATCCGGCCGGGACCGAAGGAAAGGGCCGCGCGTGCAGCTCATTCGCCAAATCATAGCGAAGCGGGTGATTCTCGACATTGGCCATGGCGCGTCCTTCGTGTCCTGAGGGCCCGATGTAACGGCCACGAATGGGAAGTCAAAGAAAAAGATCATTATTTTGAATGGTTTAAGCGTGTGCAACGGTATGCAGATCCACGCAACCCTCTGGCATTTTAAGGGTTTTTGACGTTACGGCACATCAAAACGGATATTTGGTCGCGCAGGCGCATTTGCTTAAAAAACAGGCGTTTCCGATAGGAAATTTGCCTGCGGCACCGCTTCCGTTGTGGAGTTGGGGGCAGGGATGTAAAACCCCGCTCGACCGCCCGCGCGAACGGGCTTTCACGGGAAAAGGGGAACAATGTGAAAATAGGTGCTCCCAAGGAGATCGAACCAGGCGAAAATCGGGTGGCAATGACGCCCGATTCCGCTACGCAGTTGCAAAAACTGGGGTACGATTGTCTTATCGAGACCGGTGCTGGTGGGGCCGCAGGCTTTGCTGACGCAGATTACGAAGCCGCAGGGGTTACGGTTGTCAAAACCGCCGCCGCCTTGTGGAAAGAGGCCGACATCATCGCCAAGGTGCGTCAGCCAAATTCAACCGAGCTAAAGCGACTGTCTTCTGACAAGACGCTCATCTCGTTCTTCAACCCTGCAGGGAACGAAGAAGGGATGGAAGCCGCCAAATCCAAGGGCGCGAATGTGATCGCCATGGAAATGGTGCCGCGTATCAGCCGCGCCCAGAAGATGGACGCGCTGAGCTCGATGGCCAACATTGCGGGCTACCGCGCGGTTATTGAGGCAGGCAACAATTATGGTCGCTTCTTTACCGGTCAGATCACAGCAGCCGGTAAAGTGCCGCCTGCCAAGGTTCTGGTTGTGGGCGCCGGCGTTGCTGGTCTAGCCGCAATCGGCACCTCGACCTCGCTTGGCGCGATCACGCTGGCCTTTGACGTCCGGCCCGAAGTGGCAGAGCAGGTTGAATCGATGGGCGCTGAGTTCGTCTATCTCGATTTCGAAGAAGAACAGCAAGATGGTGCGGCAACTGGCGGTTATGCGTCTGTTTCCAGCCCGGAATTCCGCGAAGCACAGCTTGCCAAGTTCCGCGAGCTTGCGCCCGAGGTTGATATTGTCATCACCACGGCGCTGATCCCGAACCGCGAAGCGCCCGAGCTGTGGACCGAAGACATGGTTGCAGCAATGAAACCGGGTTCGGTTATTGTTGACCTTGCCGCCGAAAAAGGTGGCAACTGCAAACAGACCGTCAAGGATGAGCGGATCGTCACCGAAAATGGTGTGATCATCATCGGTTATACCGACTTCCCAAGTCGGATGGCGGCACAGGCCTCGACGCTCTATGCAACCAACATCCGCCATATGATGACCGACCTGACCCCTGAAAAAGACGGTCAGATCAATCACGACATGGAAGATGACGTGATCCGCGGTGCCACCGTAACCCATCAAGGTGAGATTACTTTCCCGCCGCCACCGCCAAAGATTGCGGCGATTGCGGCCAAACCGAAGGCGCCAGCCCCCAAAGAGCTGACGCCGGAAGAGAAGCGTGCTGCTGAAGTGGCCGCATTCAAGGCTCAAACCAAACAACAGGTCACGTTGCTGGCTGTTGGCGGCGGTCTGATCCTGCTCGCAGGTCTCTGGGCACCGGCCAGCTTTATGCAGCACTTCATCGTCTTTGTGCTCAGTGTTTTTGTCGGCTTCCAGGTAATCTGGAATGTCAGCCACTCGCTGCACACACCACTGATGGCTGTGACCAATGCGATCTCGTCGATCATCATCTTGGGCGCGCTGATGCAAATCGGCTCTGGCTCGTTCCTGGTGATCCTCCTTGCTGCCCTTTCGGTCTTTATGGCCGGGATCAATATCTTCGGTGGCTTCCTCGTGACACGGCGCATGCTCGCCATGTTCCAGAAATCCTGAAGGAGTAGAGAGCAATGGAATTCGGATTTACGACGGCGGCCTATGTGGTCGCGGCTGTTCTCTTCATCCTGTCACTGGGCGGTTTGTCCGGTCAGGAAAGTGCAAAACGCGCCGTTTGGTACGGTATCGTCGGCATGGGCCTTGCGGTTTTTGCCACGCTTATCGGACCTGGTTCCGGCCTGTGGCTTCTCTCTGCGATCCTGATCGCAGCAGGTGGTATCATTGGTTGGTATGTGGCCACCAAGGTCGAAATGACCGAGATGCCACAGCTGGTTGCCGCGATGCACAGCCTTGTTGGTCTGGCGGCCGTGTTCGTGGGCTTCAACGCTCATTTCGAACTGGGTCGTGTTTTGGCGATGGAGCCAGAAGCGCGCGAGGCCCTGACCGGTTTTGCAGAGCTTTTGGCCCATAAATCGGTAATCGAGCAAAACATCCTGCGGGTTGAGGTGTTCCTTGGCATCTTCATTGGTGCCGTGACATTTACCGGGTCTGTCATTGCCTATGGCAAATTGTCTGGCAAAGTGAACTCGGCTGCGACGAAGCTGCCGGGCGGTCATATGCTGAACGCTGGCGCGGCGGCGCTCTCGGTCATCTGTTTGATCTGGTACTTCAACTCGGGCGGTTTCTTCCCGCTCTTCCTGATGACGCTGGCAGCGCTCTTCATCGGCTATCACCTGATCATGGGCATCGGCGGCGCCGACATGCCGGTGGTTGTGTCGATGCTGAACAGCTATTCGGGCTGGGCTGCTGCGGCCATCGGCTTCTCGCTTGGCAATGACTTGCTGATCGTTGTCGGTGCGTTGGTTGGTTCGTCCGGTGCGATCTTGTCCTACATCATGTGTAAGGCGATGAACCGGTCCTTCATCTCGGTCATTTTGGGCGGCTTCGGCGGCACATCTGGCCCTGCGATGGAAATCGACGGTGAGCAGGTCGCGATTGACGTAGATGGCGTTGCAACCGCACTGAATGAAGCTGACAGCATCATCATCATCCCGGGCTACGGTATGGCGGTGGCGCAGGCACAGCAGGCGGTCAGTGAACTGACCAAAAAGCTGCGCGCGCAGGGCAAGAATGTGCGCTTCGCCATTCACCCTGTTGCGGGTCGATTGCCGGGGCACATGAACGTTCTCCTGGCCGAAGCCAAAGTGCCCTATGACATCGTGATGGAAATGGATGAGATCAACGAGGACTTCCCTGATACGGATGTTGCCATCGTGATCGGCTCCAATGACATCGTGAACCCTGCGGCACAGGAAGACCCCAACAGCCCCATCGCCGGCATGCCGGTTCTGGAATGCTGGAAGGCCAAGCAGGTGTTTGTGTCCAAGCGTGGTCAGGGTACTGGCTATTCCGGCATCGAGAACCCGCTGTTCTACAAAGAAAACACGCGGATGTTCTATGGCGATGCCAAAGCGTCTTTGGACAGCCTTTTGCCCAAGATCAACTGATCTGCGCACATAATAGATCAAAAGGGCGTCCCATGCGGGGCGCCCTTTTTCGTTACAGCAGATTTCTCTTGAGTTGGAGTGCACTCCAACACGTATGCTTTCTGCGACTCAACTGAAACGAGGGCAGAAATGAAGATTTCGGATGTGGCGGAAAAGACTGGGCTAAGCACCGACACGCTGCGCTTTTACGAAAAGATCGGGCTAATCCAACCCCCACCCCGAGATGGCGCAGGGCATCGCGATTATGGCGAAGAGGTGCTGGGTTGGATCAGGTTTCTGGACCAGTTGAATGCCACAGGCATGAGGCAGGCAGACCGTGTGCGATATGCCAAGCTGCGCGAGGCAGGGCCGCAAACTTATGCGGAGCGCCGCCAGATGATGGAGGTGCACCGCGAAGAGGTGCGGGTGCAATTGGCCAAGTTGGGCGAGACCCTGGCCCTCCTGGATCGCAAAATTGACCATTACCATGAGTTGGAAGCAAAGGAGGCCGCAGATGTCTGAGGCATTGGAAAAAGGCCGCGCGGTCTTGGCAGGCATGAACCCGGAGTTGGAGGGCGTTCTGTCGGATCGCTATGATCAGATCGTGCCGGATATGGCAGAAAGCTTGGTGGAATGGGCCTATGGACGCCACTATGCCCGCGACGGTTTGGACATGAAAACCCGTCAGCTTTGCACGATTGCCGCGCTGACGGCGATGGGAGGTCAGACCGCACCGCAATTGAAGATCAATATTGCCCACACATTGGCCGCGGGTGCCAGCAAGCGCGAGATAGCCGAAGTGATTTGGCAGATGTCGCTTTATGGCGGGATGCCGGCCGCAATCAACGGGCTGAACGCAGCCGCAGAAGTCTTTGCCGAAGACTGATTTTTCCTTTGCATGGGGATGTGTGGCAGGGCAGGCTGAGTGCTAATCAAATTTGGAGATTTGAAATGCGCACCGTTTTCCTTGTCGCCGGCCTTTGCCTGACGACCACAGCCGCTTTTGCTGAATGTATAGAGGTTGAATTCCCCGCGGGCAGCTTTGGCACAACTCAAGCCAATACGGCATACAGCGCTGCCAGCAATTGTTATGTGTTAAACGTGGCCGTCGGGCAAACCGCGCGTGTATGGATCATGGATAGCGATGATGTGGTCTTTGACGTGCCTGACCTTGGCAATGGCTATCGCGACGTGACGTTTCAAACCACATCGACCTATTTGGATGTCTATACCGAGCGTGACAGCGATACCGAGGGCGGGGTAGCTTACCGCATCGGGTTTGATATCCGCTAGCGCCACATGATTACCCCAGCCCATCTTCTCTTCGGGGCGGCGGCCTTTGCCGATCCCGAGCGGCGCCGTACAACGACGGCAGCCATTATCGGGGCTTTGGCCCCGGATTTGTCGCTGATTCTTATGGTTGGCGTGTCGCGGGTTCTGCTTCAGATCCCGCCACAAGTTATCTTTGATGAGCTCTATTTCTCGGATGCATGGCAACAAGTCTTTGCCATCGACAACTCGTTCATTTTTTGGGGCGCAGGGTTCGCTATTGGGATCTGGGCCAAGCGGGCCTGGCTGGTCGCGTTTTGCGGCGCGGCCTTGCTACACCTCATTACTGATTTCCCCCTGCATCACGACGATGCACGAATGCATTTCTGGCCGGTCTCAGATTGGCGGTTTGAAAGTCCGTTTTCCTATTGGGATCGCAGGCACGGGGCTGGATGGATTTCACCCTTGGAGGGCCTCCTTTCGATCGGAATGTTTGTGTTATTGTGGCGCAGGTTTCGAGATTGGCGTCCGCGCGCAATGTTCACTTTCATTGTCACCTTGGAGGTTTGGGCCATGTTGCCTGGCTTTTTCGGGATGTTTTGACCAGTTTTTTTCAACTGTCGCAAAACTGTCATGAAAATTATAGAAACACCCAATCAGGCCGCGCCAAAGCCTTGGCCAACCTGGGCTGCAGCCCGAGGCCATCCACTATTTGAAACTCCCGCGACATGGGATAAACTGGGGCGAAGAAAAAGGTCTCTTGAAAGGGACACGTCACAAGACATGGGCAGCATCCGGTCAAAACAATCCCCCATCCGCCTTGGCAAAGGCGGCAAACGTGATTTGCGCACGCAATTCGCGGTCTTGCCCTATCGGCGGCGGAAAAATGAGATCCAGGTCTTGTTGCTGACCAGCCTCGATACCAAACGTTGGGTTTTGCCCAAAGGTTGGCCCATGGACGGCATGACGCCCTCAGCTGCAGCCGCGCAAGAGGCGTGGGAAGAGGCCGGACTAAAGGGCGTGGTCGGTGAAAACGCGGTCGGGTTCTATCCCTATACCAAATCTTTCGATCGCGGATTGCCATTGCCAATCATGGTGGCCGTCTTTCCGATGGCCGTGGAGAAGATGGTCGACAAGTTTCCCGAAGCGGGGCTGCGAAAACGCAAGTGGTTTTCCCTGCGCAAGGCTGCTGCGCGGGTTGATGAACCCGATCTTAAACGTTTGCTGCGACATTTCTCACCGTCCCGCGCCTTTTAACAGGCTTGGGGATGGCCGGTTTGGCCTTGATTCTGCAGCTGCAAAGACTACTATCTGAACCCCATGATCCGGTACTCTTTAAAATGTGCTGAGGGCCACAGTTTCGACAGTTGGTTCAAGTCCGCCAGCGCCTTTGAGGCTTTGGCCGGGCGCGGTTTATTGTCATGCTCGATTTGCGGATCAGACGATGTATCGAAGGCCATCATGGCACCGAATGTCTCTGTTCCAGCCAAGGCCGATCCAGAACCTTCGGTCCCTGCGACGACTCCGTCGTTGAGTGGACCGGCCAACGCGATGGAAGAGGCATTACAGGCGTTTCGCAAACATCTTGATGACAACTCCACCTATGTTGGCGACAAATTCGCCAGTGAGGCTCGAAAGATCCACCTGGGAGAAGCGCCCGAGCGATTGATTCATGGTGAGGCCAAGCCGGAAGAGGCCAAAGCGCTGATCGAGGACGGTATCCCTGTGGCGCCACTACCGGTGCTTCCCAAAGATCGGAGCAATTGAGCGATGCGTGTCCTGATCACCGGTGCGAACCGAGGGATCGGGCATGAATTGGCCAAACGCTATGCCTTACGGGGTGACGATGTCATTGCCACCGGTCGCAGCGATCCGGGGCTGGACGGCGTTCGGTGGACGGATATGGATGTTACCGACCACGCGGCCATTTCCGCGGCCTCAGCAGAACATCGAGAGGCGCTTGACCTGTTGATCTGCAATGCAGGCGTCTATCGCGACAAGCTGCAACAGCTCGACAATGGATTTGCGCCTGAGGTTTGGGCCGAAAGCTTTGCGGTGAACGTAACTGGCGTATTTCTGACGATTCAAGCCTTCCTTCCGCAACTGCGCGCCGCGTCAACCTCCAAGATCGCAATTCTTAGCTCTCAAATGGGATCAACAACCAATGCACCGGGCGGGTCATTTGCCTATCGTGCGTCAAAGGCGGCAGCCATCAACCTGGGACGAAACCTTGCAACTGATTTGCAACCGGACAGGATTGCAGTTGGGATTTATCACCCTGGTTGGGTGCAGACCCAGATGGGGGGCAAGGTGGCCGATATCACCGTTGACGCCTCTGCCGTCGGCTTGATCGAACGGTTTGAGGCGTTGTCGATAGGCACAACTGGTGTCTTCGAAACCTGGGATGGGCGCGCGCATCCGATCTGATTTACTGCGCGGCGACGTCTTGGTTATTGTCCGCTTCATCTACAAAGGCGCGCAGTTCGTCATCCTCAAGCTGCCCCTCTATCGTTCTTAGAGCGCTATCGACAGAAGCGCGGTGCAGGGCAGCCAAATCGGCATCCTGCAAAAGCTCATCCATTTTTCCCTGCAAATCGCCCGACCTTATGGATGCGTCCTCACATGAATTTAGATCGAACTTCTCCCAATAGCCGACATCAAGACGACTTTTGTCCTTGGAGTTGGCCGTACCGCGCAGGCGTTTCAGCAGGAACTCTTCACGGGATTTGATCGCGTAGTGGTTCATTTGGGCAAATTCGTAAGACACGATCCGGTCATTCGAACGCCAGCCTGAAGTAAGGTATTTTTCTTCCATCGGTTGCCCGCTGGCGTTGACCCAAACCACTTGATCGGGAAGGATTTCGCGCTTCTTCTCGAAGCGGGGCCGGTGGACGCCGAAATAATCGAAACTGGCCGGACGGAAAAGGGTTTTGAACCCCCAGACAAGGCCGTTTTCCGGATCGACCACGTTGCATGCGCTGGTGAAGCGCTGCGTGACCGGGGCAGGATCATAGTGTTTTGCTCCGCCAGAGCCGAAGAGGCGCCAGTTAATGGAAATCGCCTCTGCCTCTTCAGGGCAAGCCCCCAAAAGGGCATCCAAACTGCCGTCGCCAGCGTGGATATTTAGGAATTCATCGGCATCGGCGATCAGAACCCAACTGGCGTCACGAACCGCGTCCATTTGATTGGCTCGGCTATAGGCGCGGCGTTGGGGGTCTTGGCGGGGGCCGAGCGGATTGTCGAAATGCTTGACGATGCCCATCGCATCCAGCCGATTCAGGATCAGATTGGTGCCATCGGTGCAATCATTGGAAAAGAGAACAAAGTCGTCAAAGCCTTGATTTAGGTAATGGGCAATCCATTCAAGCAAATAGGGCCCCTCATTTTTCATCGTCGACAAAACGACCCTGCGACCGTCCCCTTTGAATGGTGGGGATTGCTTCGGTAGCGGCGGCAGTTTCTTTTCTTCGTCTTTGGCGGGGTCTCTTACTGGTTTTCCATCCTGATCAATTGTTTTGCCTGTCGCCTTTGCCTCCGCGATTGTGGCAAGGATCTTGTCTCTGTCTTCTTTGGACAGGTCTTCGGGCAAAGTTGGCGGGTGTTTGACCTGGGCATTGTTCTCGGACCCGTCCAATGCAACGCCAGTTGCTTTGGCCAGTTCTTCCGCATCGGTTGCGTCCGCGCGCTTTTCAGCGTTCCGAATGCCGGTCGACCGCGCGATCATCTTGGCGATGACCTCATTCGGGACGCCGTCGGACTGCATCTTTTTGACCAGTTCCTGAGTCTCTTTCGGTAAGTGCTGGGTGAACAGAACCTCGTCCAACTGGTCGATCCGCTTTTTGCCGGCTTCGCGCAAAGACGCGACCCATTCGTCATATTCCCCTGTGCTACGGAGGCGATCGACATTTGCCTGGTGGTAGTCCAACGCCTTATCCTGCAAGGCGCGCAATTTGTCGTCTTTCAGCATCTCTTCCATCAATGCTTTGACCTTGGGGGCGTGACGCGCGGCCCCCAATTGTTCGGTCTCATTGCGATCAAAGATCGAAAAATAAGAGGCGTTGTATTTGTCTTCCTTATTATTCACGTTGCCGCGCACGCGGCGCAGCAAATAGGCCTCATAGCTTTTTACGGCATAGTGGTTCAATTCGACGAATTCATAAGACAGGGTCGGTCCAGTGGATCGCCATCCACTTGCTTTGAAGCTGGTGGTCATGGGCTGGCCGCCACCATTCACCCAGTTCAGGGCTTGCAATTGCTCAACCCGTGCGGGGTTCGAACCCTTTTGCTTTATCGATGGGCGGTGGATGCCAAACTTCATGTGCTCGTAGGGGCGAACCATGGATTTCACGCCCCAGCCCTTCCGAAATCTGTCCGGGGCGCCTTGTGTATAGGTCTCGATAACCAGACCCGGGCGCCAGTCCAACACGTCATTTGAACCGTAAAAGCGCCAGGTGAGCATGATCCCTTCGGCATCCTCTGGCATTGCACCCATCAGGTCGGCCACTGTCCCGTCACCAACTTTGATATTGACGAACTCGTCGGCATCCATAGTCAGGATCCATTCGCTGTCCGTTACCTCGGGGTTTTTGTGGGCCAACCATAAGGCGTGCGGTTGTGGCTTCTTGCCTTTGGGCACTTCATTTCTGAAATGCTGGCAATAGCCCATTTCCTGCAGCCGGATCAGCATGTCATCCGTGCCGTCGAGGCAATTATTGGTATAGACGCAGATATTATCGAAGCCTGCGAGATGGTGATAGGCCACCCATTCCAGCAAGCAATGGCCCTCATCCTTCATCATGGACAGGATTGTGTATTGGTGCTTTGCCATTGGCTGCCCCTTGATGGGCCATAGGCCCGCTGCGTCATTACCTCGTGATCCCGTCATCGCGCGCAGGATCTGTTCTTTTTTGGCAGTAAACCTGAAAGACTTGCAAATTGCGAGGGGGCAGGCGGGAAATCAGCCGCCCTGTTGGGCAACCGCATCGCGATTTCAAGGCCAACCTTGAAAAATGCACTCAAATTTTGAATCACGAATAGTTGTGTGCATCTGCGCAAAGTGGACTCTGCGATTTCAGCCGTTTTGCAGCCGCCCGGCCACCACTAAATGCTCTTTCACAAGGCGGGAACGCACCCCGCCAAACTGAAACAAACGCACTAACGCACACCAATCCGAAAGGTAAATACAATGAAAACCATCGCACTCGCATCTGTCCTCGTCGCAGCTGTTGCCGCTCCTTCCTTTGCTTCTGACAGCCTGGCCCGCTCTTTGAATGTGGAGCCCGGCGTTTACTCGACCGCACAGCTGATCCAATTGCGCGACGCGGTTGAAAACCAAGATACGGCTTATATCGACTTCATCCTGAGCGGCGCCGCCAACGGTTCCGCGTTCAGCGTGAATGCAGACGCTGAAGTGGCTGAGTTCCGCGCTCGTGTAGCCCAGGAAAGCGACGAATTCCAATTGGCAGCAGCCATCCGGAATGCCGGCAATGAAGTGATTTCGACCCAAAGCTTTGGCCACAATGATCGCGCTTCTGCGATCTTCGCTCAGTTGGCAATCGAAGCAGAGGACGACGAATAATCTTCGTGCTTTGGCGGGCCGCCCAACGGCCCGCCTGACCGCGCCGTCCGCTTTGACGCAATCTCCTCCTCCCTGAAAATTGCGCAATTCGCTCGTTTCCCCCCGGGCGGATTGCACGTCCCAGGTGCGGTGCGGAGACCGGCCCTTGCATACCAAAAGGTGTGCAGGGGTCGGTTTTTTTGTGGTAGTGAGGTTCAGCCGGACGCCAAGATATGCTGCGCCAATTGGCCGATGCGTGCGTCAACCTCGTTGGGCGACATGCCTGGGCGCAGGCTGTTGTGATAGAGAATACGAAGCAGCAGTTCGTCATGCCGGGTCAGGACGCCAAATTCCTCATCATCGTTGAAAATGGACGGGCGGGCCAGCGGGCTGTCATTGGCCAGTCCCATACCTTGGGCGAGCTCTTCTTCCATGCAGGATTGGCGCATTCGTGGCGGATGTTCTGCACGCACAATCGCAATAGCCTGCTGATAGCCTTGCGCGTACGAAGCGCCGGGCATCGCAACAACCATACAAAAAGTGTTGCGGCGCATTCTGAGAATAGCATTTTGGGCAGCACGGCTCATCGACGGCGCCAATTGTTGCAGAACAGACCGGGCGTTGGCTCGTTCTTCATCACTCAGCACCAGCACATGAAAGTTGCCGGGCCCGTTCGTGACACCTACGGGATGCCCACTGGCGCGCTGCAGGCGATTAGCAACTGAGCGAAGAGCCGCAATGTCGCTGCGTTGCTGCGCCCCGCTGACGGAGGCACCAAAATGGACGTTGATGCGGATAGGTTGTTCCCATCTACGCAGGGGGGCGGCGCTGCCGGAATGGCTGGCCCCTCCACCGCGCAGTGAATACTCAGAGCGCATCGCAATCGCCATGAAATTCTCGGCCAGTGTTTGAGGATCAAGGCCCCCGACGCGCCGATCCTGGCGCAAGTATCCTTGTGACACCAGTTGGCTTTCCATCTGGCGGTAGTAGCGACCCAATTGCGTGCCAAACGGGTCTGCCGCGGAAACAGCAATATCGCCGGGCGAGGCGATGGCACGTGTGACTTGTTGAGCGTTGGCCGAACCGGCGGCCCATAGCCCCGCCAAAATGATCGGCAAAGCAAACTTCATGCGGGCAAGCGCGCCCTTTCGGGGCGTGTTGCGAGTGAAGATCATATATCCCTCCGGCAGCGTGGTCGGTTTCGGGGCTCTGGCGCGGTGAGTGAGTGCACCTCAGGTCGATATCATCGGCAACCGGTTGCAACACTGTCAACGCATCGGGAAGAAATGTGATCAACGCACCCTTCAAGATCCCGGCGGTCAGCGGACTCAGGTGGATGTCAAGCACTTGAAAGAAAACAACTAAATTTCAGGAATTCGGTCTTTGTGCCCGCTGATCACTTTTTCACAGAATGGTGAGGACTGCTGACAATTGGGGCAGATTTGATGCGGGCATCCTGCCCATTGGCTTAAGAATCGCACAGTTGGCTTATAAGTCCGGTGTGATACCGGCCGATTGCAATTGCTGCAGGCGGGCATAAGCGCCCTTCTTTTCAACCAGCGCATCATGTGTGCCTTGTTCGATCACACGGCCCTTATCGACCACAACGATGTGATCCGCGTTTCGAATGGTCGACAGGCGGTGGGCTACGATTAGGGTTGTGCGCCCTTCTGAAAGACGCGACAGCGCATCGCCAACCAGCTGCTCAGACCGGGCATCAAGCGCCGATGTCGGTTCATCCAGTAGCAGGATCGGAGCATCGCGCAACATGGCACGGGCTATGGATACCCGTTGCCGCTGCCCACCAGACAGGCCAGAGCCGCGCGGACCGACTGGGGTCTTCAGGCCGTGTTGCAGCCCATCCGAGAACAGCAGGACCGAGGCATTTTTCGCCGCCTCGCGGATTTGTGCATCGCTGGCATCAAGGCGTCCTCGGCGAATGTTCTCTGAGATCGTTTCGTCAAAAAGCGCCGTTTCCTGCCCGACAAGGGCAATCGAGTCGCGCAAGGCATCAATGTCGGCATCCATGATATTTGTGCCGCCAAGACTGACCTCGCCGCTGGTCGGGTCAATCAGGCGTGTCACCAGCGAAAACACAGTGCTTTTGCCTGCGCCTGACGGGCCAACAAGGGCTGTTGTCTTGCCCTGCTTTGCGGTGAAACTCAGGCCTTGAAGGACTGGTGATTGATCATAGGCGAAATGGATGTCGTCAAAGACAAGATCGCCATTGGTTATGGGCTTGGGGCGGGCAGGGGGCAGTATTGCGGGTTGCGCTTCAAGAACGCTGTATAAGCGCTCCAAAGAGGCCAGACCGGTTTGGAAATGTCCCGCCACCGAGGAAAGTTTGCGCATGGGATCAAACAAGAGGGCAAGGGCGGTAAAGAACGACATGAATTCCCCGACCGTCTTTTCGCCCCCCATGATTTGACGGCCGCCGTATAATAGGACGGCCAGAAATCCAATAGCGGCAATCACGTCAATGACGGCTGGATTTGCCGCTTTGCCGCGCTCGGCTTTAAGCTGAGAGGCAAGAAAACCGTCTACTTCACTGTCAAACCGGTCCGCTTCATGGTTTTCAAGGCGGTTGACCTTGATCGAGACCATGCCGTGGAAAATCTCATCCAGTTGCGTCGAAAGTCGCGCAGCCGCCTCACGGGCGGACCGTGTGGTGCGACGAATGCGTTTTTGAAGAGCTGAAAGTGGCAAAATCAAAAGTGGCACACCGCAAAGTGCCAGAAGGGCCCAAACCCAATCAGACCAGAACATGACCGCCAATAGGGACAAGACAGAAATCGAGTCCCTTCCCACGCTCATCAAAGCCGCAGAGGAAACAGATTGCAGGGCAAGTGTATCGCCGCGCACACGTTCAATCAGACCACCCGGAGCATGATCCTGGAAATAGCGGGCATCCAAGCCAAGAAGATGTCGCAGAAGCCGGGACTGAAGGGCTGTCGTGACCCGCAACCCGATGGTGACAACCAGTATCCTTTGGCCATAGCCGGACAGTGCTCGCACGATAAAAACGCCAGCGATGGCAATGGCCACCCACGTCGCCGCAGTGGCGTTGCCGGAAACGAAGACTTCGTCAAACAGTGGTCGGATAAGGTAGGATAATGCGCCCAACATGCTGCCTTCGATCAGCATGAGGATCATAGCCACAATCAAAAGCGGCCAGTACCGGGCGATGTGGTCGCGCCACAGGCGGATCAACAGACTTTCACTACGGTCACTCACGGCGCAATACCCAGTCAAGGATGCGGCTGCTTTTGCGATTTTGCTGAAAGTCACGCATCAAAGTTTCGGGATCATAGACTGATGTTACCCATTCAAGAAAGGCGATCCCGGTTTCTGCCTCGGCTTTGGCAAAGCTGGCGACGAAGGCGTCCAGTATACCAGTGCGGGATATCGACAAATGGGCATGGCGGATTGAAAGCTGCTTTGCGGCTTCGGTGGCCGGCGTCCCGGTTGCCAGCAGGTAGATGGCCGAGGCCAGACCAGCCCGATCAGCGCCGGACTTGCAATGCACCACCAGAGGTTTTGCGGATGTCTTCATCAACTGAACGACACGCAGGATATCATCAGGTTGTGGCGCGCGACTGGAGTAAAGCCCGTCATTGATTAAGGTGATACCGAATTCAGCCGCTGAGCGTTCTTCAAGCAAGTAACTGCCCCAATGATTGACGCCACGCAGATTGATTATGGTTTTGACACCCATCTTTGCAAATTCCGCGATATCGGCGGGTGCAGGTTGATTGGACCGCCAGACCCCCGGCGCAATTTCGAACCTGTTTTTCCAGATGGCCCGAACGATGCCATGATCGCGCCAAAACATATCTCGTTGGGCGAAACGGTATGCCTTTGGCTCGTCCAACCTATTTGCCCATGTCAGCCGCCATGCCTTCATGCGATCCCGCCTGCGGGCGCGATGGCTGCGAAGAGCGGTGCGAAGGGAAGACATCATTACGTCGGGACCGGGCGTTCAAAAATCAAAGGTGATGGATACGCCTATGGGGCGGGCTCCACAAGCCTAGGGCAGTAGGTAGAGCCAAAAGGACGCTGTCACAACCGTCAGGGCCGTTCCAACAAGAACCGCCGTTGCGGCAACCCGGCGCGCGACGCCATACATATTGGCAAAAACATAGGCATTCACGCCCGGCGCCATGGCCGCCGTGACCACCGCGCTGCGCAATTGAGCATCCGAGATTTCTGTCACGAACCGCCCCATTCCAAAGGCAACGGCCGGGTGTGCGATCAGGGACAGGGCGCAAATCCAAGCGACTTCCTTTGCGTCACCCTCCGGGCGATAGCGATAAAGGACGCCGCCGAGGCCAAAAAGAGCAGCGGGAAGTGCTGCGCGGGCCATAAGGTCCAATGCATCAGCCAAAACGCCGGGTATTGGTACGCCTGAGAGGTTGACCAAGAACCCTAACCCAACGCCGATCATCAGTGCGTTGCGGAACATGGCCGTGATGACCTTTTTGGCAAGGCCGAAGGGACCGGCGCCCCGTGCGGCCACAATCTCCATCGTCGTAATTCCAAGGAAATAGCAAAATGCGGCATGGACCGAAATTATTGCAAAAGTGGGGGCCAAGGCGTCAGCCCCATAGGCGCGCTCGGTTATGGGCAGGCCAAGCAAAACGGAATTGGCAAATAGGCTGGCAAACCCAATCGCGACAGCGTCGGGCCATGGACGCCCGAAAAGGAACCGTGCACCCAACAGGCCCGCAGTAAACCCGAAAGCCGAACCGGTATAGAACGTAAGCAGAAGTGGCCAGTCGAAGTCCTGCCCCAGATCAAGGGTCGAAACAGCGCGGAAAAGCAGACATGGAATGGCGAATTTTTGGGTGAAGACCATTAGGGCCTCGACGCCCTCCTGGCTGAACAGATTGCGCCAAACAGCCAGATACCCGGCGCCGACGACGATAAATACCGGCAAGACGACAAAGAGGATGTCGAGCATCTAGACCTCTGCCGTGATCACCATACCGTCAAAGGCCGGGGTGATATGGTCAGGCGTTTCATTCTCAAGCGTCTCGTAATCGAGGTCGATATGCATGTTGGTCAGCACCGCGCGATTGGGGGCGATGTCTTCGATCCATGCCAGGGTTTTGCCTAGGTGTGCATGAGACGGGTGAGGCTCGCGGCGCAAGGCATCAACGATCCATGTATCGAGGTTTTTAAGGGCCGCGCGGCTTTCCTCATAAAGATCGGAAACGTCCGGCAAATAGGCCAAGTTTCCAATTCGGAAACCCAAGCTGTCGATATTGCCATGTTTAACTTTGAAAGGCGTAAACGTGATCGGCCCCCCGGGGCCGTCGACCACGACGTCACCGCGAATAGCATGGAGGTTCAGGATAGGCGGATAGTCCGAGCCGTCGGGTTGGACAAAGGCATAGCCAAAACGCGACAGCAGATCATTTTGCGTCGGGCCATCAGCCCAAACCGATAGGCGTTCGCGCATGTTGAAAACGATCATGCGCAAATCGTCGAGGCCATGAGTGTGATCTGCATGCGCATGTGTAAACAGAACGCCGTGCAATTCGCCAATACCCGCGCCTAGCAATTGCTGCCGTAGGTCAGGCGACGTGTCGATCAGAACGCGCGTGGTTCCGTTCGCCCCGTCTCGTTCGACAAGGAGTGAGCACCGCTGTCGCCGGTTCTTTGGATTTTCTGGGTCGCATTGCCCCCAATGCCCGCCCAATCGCGGCACGCCGCCAGAGCTGCCGCAGCCCAGAATTGTGACGCGTATCTCTGCCATCAGGCGGCCTGTTGCCATGACTTGGCTTTGGAAAACAGCCGATCGAAGTTTTCTGTCGTTTTGGCGAAAAACTCTGCCTCGCCGATGCCGAAAGTTTCGGCCGCGCGTTTTGCCGTGTGAGCCGTATAGGCAGGTTCATTGCGTTTTCCGCGGAAGGGTGGTGGGGCCAGATAGGGGCTGTCTGTTTCGACCAAGATCCGATCAAGCGGCGCATTTGCGAAAATGTCCCGCAGCTCGGCCGATCGTGGAAACGCGGTGATCCCTGACATGGACAGATAGAAGCCCAAATCCAACGAAGCTTTGGCCAATTCTGCGGATGAAGAAAAGCAATGCATAACGCAGGAATAAGGACCGTTTCGGTACTCTTCGGTCAGGATGCGGGCCATATCATCGTCGGCATCCCGAGAATGAATGATTAATGGCAGGCCAGTTTTCCGGGCAGCCTCGACATGGGTGCGAAGGCTGGTTTTCTGCACTTCAGCGCTTTCCGCAGAGTAGTGGTAGTCGAGGCCCGTTTCACCAATGCCGACGAATTTCGGATGCGCGGCAAGTGCCACCAGTTCATCGACCGTCGCCAAGGGTTCTTCTGCGGCGCTCATCGGATGGGTGCCGCCCGCCCAGAATACCGGATCATGTGCGTCCGCAATTGCGCGCACCTGAGGTGCGTTGCGAAGCCGGGTGCAGATCGACACCATGCGGGTGACGCCGCTTTCCACAGCACGGGCGACGACATCGGGCAATTCATCGGCGAAATCAGGGAAATCGAGGTGGCAATGGCTGTCCACTATTTCGGGCAGGTCGCTCATCGGGCCGTCCTTCTTGCGCCGGTCGTTTGGGTTGCTCAGAGGGGCAGGCGCGCGGCGGTGCTGCCAATCCTGTGACACATATCGAGGAGAAGCGCGGCAGGGTCAAGGTTGACCGATTTTCCACGTCGCGCGCGAGCCGTAAGATCGGCAGACAGGTCGGCCCAGGCACGCCCTGCCGCCAAATTGGGCGCAAGGCGCATAAGCGTTTCGGCCTCTCCCGGAATTATCTCATCCGGGGTCATGGCGGTGGCACCTGTGCGCGCAAGGCGTGCCAGTACCCTGTCGATTAAATCCAAAGTCAGGTCAAAGCGGGCATCGGCCCCGCGTGCGCCTGCGGATTGAGACAACCTGTTTGCCCGGCCACGGTCCATATTGGGAAGCGACGCAAACAGGCCGAGGATCTCGCCATACAAGTCGAGGCCTTTCATCTGGACAAGCGCTGCGGCTTCGCCTGTCGATCCTGCCGCCAACTGCGCCAGGGCATTCTGATCGGGCACGTCTATTCCGGATTGCTGCAATGCCAGCGCCATGTCTTCGGCCTGTAATGCCGACAAACTGAGGGTGCGACAGCGTGAACGGATCGTTGGCAGCAAGCGCGACGGCTGGTGCGAAATCAGCAGAAGGATCGCGTTCTTTGGCGGTTCTTCCAGCATTTTCAGTAAGGCATTGGCCGCGTTTGTATTTAATTCTTCCGCGCTGTCGACAATTACGACGCGCCGACCGCCATCGGTTGCTGATAAGCCGAAGAACCCCTTCATCTTTCGCACTTCGTCTACCGTGATCACGGATTTTAGTTTGCCGGTTTTTGGGTCTGCGGGACGGCGCAAAAGGCAAAGGCCGGGTTCAGACAGGGCCTGCATTCTTGCCGAAACAGGATGATTAGCGGAAATGTCCAAGCTGGTTGGGGCCGGGGTGGAGAAAAGGGCGTCTTGATCAGGATCGGAGGGCGGCGTGGCAATCAAGAACCTGGCCATGCGCCAGGCAAGGGTGGCCTTGCCGATGCCTTTTGGCCCGGTTATCAGCCACGCGTGATGCAATCGACCGGAATTTACCGCATCGAGAAATGCGGCTTCGGCATCCTTATGGCCAAAAACGTGACGCGCCATTCGAGGATGAGGCGCACCATCGGCCTTGTCTGCTTCGGGCAAACTGTCGCCATCTGCTTTCATCGCAGGGCCGCAAGGGTAGCGGTCAAAATCCGATTGGCCACAACCTCTGGATTGTCATTTGCGTTTATCAAGCGGCATCGGGCAGGGTGCCGGCGGGCCAAACCTTGAAACCCTTCGCGCAGGGCCCGTTGGAAACCGAGGCCAAACTCCTCGAACCTATCCTCGCCGGAGTCACGGGCAAGTCCGCGCGACAGGGCGATTTCGGGATCCATATCCAAAATCAACGTCAGGTCAGGTTCCACCCCAATGGCAAGGTCATGTATGCCATCGACCAGAGCGCGTAAATCGCCGCGTGTTGCGCCCTGGTAGACGCGGGTGGAATCCGCAAACCGGTCGGTAATAACAATCTTACCAGCATCAATGGCCGGTCGGATCGTGCGTTCCAGATGGTCGCGTCGCGCTGCCGTGAAAAGCAATATTTCGGTTTCGGCAGACCACCGATCCGTGGCCCCTTCGACCAGTAATTTTCGAATTTCTTCAGCCCCCGGCGCACCGCCCGGTTCCCGCGTCAGCACTACGTCGCGTCCTTCGCCACGTAAAGCGTCCGCCAGCACGCGCGCCTGTGTGCTCTTGCCAGAGCCATCAATGCCTTCGAGGGAAATAAACATCAGCCCGCCAATTGGTCGCCGCCGCCAAAGACCATCTGCCACACCTGTCCGGCGGCTGTGCGCAGACGCGGCATCAACCCGGCCATTCCAACATCTTCAGAAGCAAGAAGTGGCACGCGCCGTTCATCGAACCCTTCGACCCGGATTACCAGTTCGCCAACTTCCTGACCGGCAGCGATCGGTGCCTCTAGGGGGCCTGTATAGATCACTTCGGCCTCCATTTCGACGTCGATGAGCGCGGGCAGCAACATTGAAACCGATGATGCAGTTTCCAGACCAACCAGCGCGCGGTCACCCAGAAAGACTTCGGCCTGAGTAACTTCGGTTCCTTCGCTGATCACCTCACGTTCAGCGAATTGGCGGAAGGCCCAATTGACAATACGCTCAGATTCTCGCGCCCGGTCGGCCGCACTGTCCAAACCCGAAATTACGAATGTCACCCTGCGGTTGCCCTGCACCGCGGAGCCGACAAGGCCATATCCGGCCTCTTGCGTGTGCCCTGTTTTCAAACCATCCGCGCCAATGCCCAGACCCAGAAGCGGGTTGCGATTGAACCGGTTATCGGGCGCGCGCCCATCAAACGCAAATTCCCGCTCCGAGAAATAGGTGTAATACAGCGGAAACTCAGTGATCAGACGCTCGGCCAACACGCCAAGATCGCGGGCTGACATCACATGCCCTGGGGCAGGCCATCCATTTGAGTTTCTGAAAGAGCTGTTCATCATCCCAAGTTGCCGCGCTCTGTCAGTCATGAGCCGGGCAAACCCCTCTTCAGTGCCGTCGGGGCTCAGCGCTTCTGCCAGCACGGCGGTTGCATCATTTCCTGAAAGGACAATTACACCGAGGATTAAATCTTCGACCCGTACGCGATCTCTGGGATCAAGGAACATCGTCGACCCGCCATAGGCGGCGGCCTCGGCACTGACTGGAAGGACCGTATCCAAGGTCAGGCGCCCATCCTCCAGCGCTTCGAACACCATGTTCAATGTCATGAGTTTCGACATTGATGCGGGAGGCAAGGGCAGGTCTGCATTGATATCCAGCAAAACCTGCCCGGTATTGTGGTCAATCACATAAGCCGCCGTGGCTTCAGTCTCAAAGGCCCAAAGGGGCAAAGTCAGAAGGCTGAAAACAAGCCCAAGGACAAGGCGCAGTCGAGTGAGCATCAATCCCCCAATTCCTGGATCAGTTGGTTACGAAATAAGCATCTTCAAAGCCAAGCCCACGGACCGATTCCAGCAGGGATTGCCGCTCGGTCCGATTGCGGGCAGGCCCGACAACAACGCGCCAGAACGGTCGACCATTGCTGGTTTGTTCATGAATGGTTGGTACAAGACCTGCATTGCGCATCATTTGCCCGGTTCGGTCTGCATTCGCCTCGACACTGAAAATTCCGATTTGAATAAAGGGACGATCAAGGGAGCTGACCTGCGGGGCGGCGGCGGGCGCTGACGGGGCCGCCTCGGCAGCTTCGGCTTCATCAATCGCGGCAGCAGCAGCGGCCAATGGATCATCAAGCTCAGATGCCGCGATGTCGCTGGTTTCAATTGCTCCTGCGGGCGGCACAGCCTCAGGATCTGGTTCCTCAACCTCTTCGCGCCGCAGGGCTGTGACATTCAGTTCGGTGGGGGCACCAGCAACCATGTTCAAAGCAGCGGCCGCGTCAGAAGAGACCTGCAACAAGGGTCCGGGGTTCTCGCGTTCCCGACGAAACAGGGCACCGATGACAAACCGGCCATTAGCCTCATTTCTGATGATTACACGTTCTGGGTCGGTTGCATCCGGATGCGCCACCCATACACCGCCAAGAGAGGGTCGACCATCCCAGAGGCCATCCTCGGTGGTTTGAAAGACCTCGGGCGCTTCTACATCGCGTTCTACGAGCCGGGTCTGTGATGTGTCGCTGGATGCAGACTCTGAGGTATTAGAGCCGTTTTGACCGAATGGCATCTGAAACCCATCTTCACAGCCGGCCAAAACCAAGCCGATGGCGACAAGACCAGCCACACGCATTGATCTGCTTTGCAAGCTCATTTTCTTACCCCTGCTCCGCTACGCTGCGCCATTGTGCGACGTTCTCGTTGCGGTTTTCTTGCCAAATGCCCTTGCCCGGATCCCCGGACCATTCGCGGGCAGGATACAGGTTCACCGAGCCTCTGCAAACCCATCCTTGCCCTATCGGCAACAAGTTGCACCGGGAAGAAGCTCAAGAGGTGCTTTTAGAATCGGAACAACCCGATTATTGGACGTATCTGACTGCGGAGGAGTGGCAGAGTGGTCGAATGCACCGGTCTTGAAAACCGGCGATGGTGAAAGTCATCCGTGGGTTCGAATCCCACCTCCTCCGCCACCCACACCACGCTGACATGGCTAGTTCAGTTTGAGCTGATGGAAGTGTTTATTGTCAATGAGATAGATCCGTTGATCGCTAACTGAGAGACTGCTTTTTGGCTGTTTTCGGTCGGAAACGGCCCTTAGTCTCAGTTCCGGATTTCGGCGGGTCGAGTTTTGGGGTTTGGCCCAGTTAGGCGCGCAGTTTCGCGATTTGATCCAACTGCTTGGCCCAATTCGGTGAGAGATTTGATTTGATCAAGTAGTCCGAGGTCAGGCCAACCGGCTGCTGACCGATTGCGATTTCGTCAATGATGTTCGGTGCAAGGAGGGCCAGTTCCAAGAGGTTTTTGATGCGCGAGCTGGATGTGGTCTCGGCTTTGGCAATCTGAGCCAGGGAATTTCCATCAAAAATTTGCGCCAGGTAGTGGCGCGCACGCACGATATTCTTCACGAGCGTTTTGTCGATTTCCGGAGGTGCATCTCCGAAGCAGAGCTTCAGTTCAACTCCGCGACGCCGCATCTGGAAGGGCGCGTCGAATGTCAGGACCAATGAATTGATCTCGGAAGAGCAAAGGCCAAGATGGTCTGCGATCTTCTTTCCGCAAAGCCTTATCTTGATTGCCCCCTGCGCGAGATCCACTCGTTCGATTAAGGAAAGAGTTTTCTGTCGTGCGGTTGGCACCTGAAGACGTGTTTCGATCTTGAGGAACTGTCCCGCAGAAAGATCCCTGGTCAGGTTCGTTGCAGCTGTTGGATCGGAGAGTTTTTGCGCAACGACTTGCGCAAGCTGGTGTTCCAACGCCTCGGCCGGAAGCCGCCATGTATCAGGATGATCTTCCCGGCGCCCGGTCGTCAGGCGTTTTGAGATGTAGTAACGCAAGCGCCTGCCGTACTTTTGGGTATGGCTTGGCGTTAGGTTGTCGCCGGTCTCATCAAAGAGTTTTCCAACTAACGGCGAGCGCAACCCGTACGTTGCCTTGCCACGGGTCTTGTTACTGTTTGTCGTGAGAAGCCCCCGTACTTTGTCGAAGCGGGACGGATCGATGATGGCTGGATGCTTTCCGTCGTAGACCTCGGACTTATGACGAATGCGACCAGCATAGATCGGATTGGTAAGAATGTGATGGATATGGCCGCGCGAGAATGGCAGGCCGCCGGATATGCGACCGTTGGACCGAGGTCGCGTGCGTGTCCTTAGCTCCAGTTTTTTGGCTTGATCAGTGACCTCTCTGAGGTTCTGATGTTGCTGATAAAGATCATAAAGGTGCTTGACAACCGACGCCTCCGACTTGTTGATCGCCAGCGTCCGCCCATCGGGATCGTAGCCAAATGGAACTTGGCCGCCCATCCATAATCCTTTGCGTTTTGAAGCGGCTATCTTGTCACGAATGCGCTCGGCCGTAACTTCTCGTTCGAATTGTGCGAAGCTGAGCAACATGTTGAGCGTCAGCCGTCCCATGCTTGTTGCGGTGTTGAAGCTCTGAGTGACTGACACGAAAGACGTCCCAGCTTGGTCCAATTGTTCCACGAGTTTGGCAAAATCGGTCAGGGAACGGGTCAATCGGTCGATCTTGTAGACAATGATCTGATCCACCCGGCCCTCCGCGACAGCGCGCATTAAGTCCTGAAGGGCAGGGCGGTCGAGATGGCCTCCTGAGACGCCGCCATCATCATACTGCGCTGGCAAAACCTCCCAACCTTCATGCTTTTGGCTGGCGATAGGGCCGGGCGAACCTGATATCCTCTAGAAAGCTAGTCGGCCCTGATCAACAAAGGTCGGCTTGCTGCAAGATCGCCGCACGGGTAGCGCGCCTCGATCCCAAATTTAATGGATTTGAGCTCGTTGCCGCCGGCCCCTTGGCGCCATCGCACATAAAAGAGGTCATAGCCGACATAAGCACCGTAGCGATTTAATCCATTATACTCGCTGCAGATCGAAATATCGCCGTTTTCCAATCGATAGGCGCGCCAGTCCCTGAAGCGAGCCGCCTCAGGATCGAAAAGACCCCTACTTAATGTCTCTTCTGTTTCCAAACGAAGGGAAGTCGAAAGGGGTGTTGATTGTGACATCACTTCCACTCCGGTCCCTGAAGTCACGCAGCCGGATTGAGCCAGCATGACACAGAGAGATGCAATTGGCTTTCCGAACATTATAGTCTACTCCTCTTTGTGCGAACATTGCTCAGACACGCGGCGCAGTCCAGCAAAAAGAGACTTATAGTCTGTAGATTAATAGGCAACATAGCGGCCTATCTGCCTAGATGGATATACGTAAACGTGTCGGGCAAAATCTAAAGCGCCACCGTCTTGAGGCTGGGCTATCGCAAGAGGCGCTCGCGCTGGAATGCGACGTTCACAGGACCTATGTCAGCGGTGTAGAGCGCGGTGTTCGGAACCCGTCCGTTCTTTTGCTTGATCGGCTAGCTAAACCACTTGGAATCGATCCGGTAAGATTTTTTGAACCTCTTGATTGAAGGTCGCCAACTCAATTTCGGGACGGGGCATCTTCTGCTTCAATTAGTAACGCGGCGAGATCTAGGTGAGCGCGATCGAGCTTATCAAGATAGGAGCCAACGCAAACGTGGGCTTGGCGGATATCTGACAAATTCGCCCTCATGTTTTGCCCATCTGCAGCCACCGCCGATGCGTTCTCCAAGTCGGCCGTCAGCTCGGCAAATCGCTCCGAAATCCTATCTCGAATATCCATGGCACCACGTAGGCTTAGAACAGAGCGACTAGTCCAGTCAATTCGGATGGATGGGCTAATTCTGTTGAAAAACTCTACCTTGATCGGGTGCCCCTTCGCTGATTCAATTCTCCTATGGTTACGGGGAATTGGCGATGATGGGACCAAAGCAGGAAGCACAGGCAGCATTGTTCTATGAGTTTTCGTTGGAGGATCATGTCCCACAAGATCACCTGCTGCGTTCGATTGATCGGTTCGTCGATCTGGATGACATCCGCCAATATCTTGCCAAGTTTTACAGCCACACAGGCCGCCCGTCGATCGATCCCGAACTGCTGATCCGCATGCTGCTGGTGGGCTATTGCTTAGGCATCCGGTCTGAGCGCCGTTTGTGTGAAGAGGTACATTTGAACCTATCCTATCGCTGGTTCTGTCGCCTCGATCTGTCTGATCCAGTTCCCAATCATTCCACGTTCTCGAAGAACCGTCACGGGCGCTTTCGTGAAAGCGCGCTCCTGCGCCACCTGTTTGAGAAGACTGTTGCGCGGTGCATCGCAGATGGCTTGGTGAGCGGCCAAAGCCTTGCCGCAGACGCCAGCCTGATCCGCTGGCCGGCAGGGCATCGCTTGGCGATGTCCCGAGAGGTGAGGCAGATGCGAACAAGCAGAACTCGACGCCGAAGGAAGAGTGGGATCACAGTGCCATCGATCCAAATGATGCACCCCGCGCCGTTCGCGAGTATCTCGACGTCTTGGATGATGCGGCATTCGGCGCAGCATCTGAGGTGGAACCCAAGTTCACGTCTCACTCTGATCCCGCAAGCCAATGGACGGCAGCCCGTAAAGGCCCTGCGTTCTTCAGCTATTCGACCAATTACCTCATCGACACCGACCATAGTGTCATCGTGGACGTTGAGGGTACGCGGTCGATCCGACAGGCTGAAGTTGGGTCCGTGCGCACCATGTTGGATCGGATCAGGGTACAACATGACATTGATCCGGAGCGATTGATTGCGGACAGCGCCTATGGATCAGGGCCGATGTTGGGCTGGCTCGTGGATCGCGACATCAAACCCCACATTCCGGTTCTGGATAAGGCGGGCCGGACAGACGGCACATGGTCCCGTACCGATTTTGATTGGGACCCAGAAAACAACCAATACATTTGCCCCGAGGGCGAAACGCTCAAACAGTTCCGGCGCAATTACTCCGATCCGAACAGAGGGCCGACAGGCAAAGGGGTCGCGCGATAACGCGCCCTAAAGCTGACCTGCCAAGCCTGCCCATCCAAAGCCAGGTGCTGCCCCAAAGCCGATGCGCGAAAGATCACACGTGAAGAACATGAAGACGCCCGTCAGGTCGCCCGCGATATTGCCAAGACCAAGCAGTATGCGATCTCGATGCGGCTGCGAAAGAAAGTCGAAATGCTCTTCGCGCACCTGAAACGCATCCTTGGCCTGGGCCGGCTCCGATTACGAGGGCCATGCGGCGCAAATGACGAATTCCTCCTCGCAGCCACCGCCCAAAACCTCCGCAAACTAGCAAAGGTCTTTCCTGCACCGCAGCAAACGCACAAGGCCTGATAAGAAAGGCGCTTGCGCTCAGATTAGATCATCACTTTCTGCGCTCGCAACACGTTGTTTTTCCACAGAATGGGCGGGAAACCGGAAGTTCGCTGCAAGCGCGATACAGACACGTGCGTTCTTCAAAAGCGGACATTCTGTACGGAATCACAGGCGCTTTCTTTCCGGACACCCTGCGAAATTCTAGTACACCGTCAGCCATGCCTATCATTGCTCAATTCTTTTCTGATGCGGTGTTGGATACAGCCATTGAATGGCTGTGCCACCGGCGACTGAAGTATTCCTCCAACAGTGATATTTGTTCGTTCCGTCGCAATTGGTCGGATGAGAAAACGCGCATCCGTCGGGAGGTGCGGGCCGGACAATACCGCTTCGACTTGCTTTCGCGGATTACACTCAGCAACGGCGACGAGGTTGATCTGTGGTCATCACGGGACGCACTTGTTCTCAAGGCGCTGGCGCTGGTGTTGGCCGAACATCTCCCCGTATCGCGTTGCTGCACACACGTGAAGGGCCATGGCGGTGCCAAATACGCTCCCAGGGACGTCCGCGATCATCTGGCGGACAATCACTTCGTCTTCAGAACCGACGTGAAGTCTTATTATGCCTCCATCGACCACTTGAAGCTGCTGGACCAAGTAGCGGTCGATATCAAGGATCGGAGCGTGTTGAACTTCATCAGCCAATACTTGCGACGAACGTCAGAACGGGGCGGTTGCTTTTGGGACTTTGAGAAAGGCATCTCTCTCGGGTGTCCCCCAAAGCCCTCTGATCGGGGCGTTCTTTCTGAGTGCAGTTGACGACGCGCCGGAAAAGACCGGCCTTTTCTACATCCGCTTTATGGACGATATTTTGGTTCTCGCACCATCGCGCTGGAAGCTGCGCCATGCCGTAAGAACCGTCAATCAAGCGCTGGCCAGTCTTGCCGTAGAAAAGCATCCGGATAAGACATTTATCGGCAGGATTGAGCGAGGCTTTGATTTCCTTGGTTATCATTTCAGCCGGGCGGGCTGACGATTGCCCGCAAAACGGTTGCAAACTTTATCACGAAAGCATCTCGGCTTTATGGGCAAAAGCGCAGCAGGGTTTTGGCCGATGCTGCGCTTGAGATGTACGTCAAGAGATGGACCCGGTGGGCGTCGAGTGGGTTAGGGGCTTCATCACGTTAAGCCGACATCCCCTACGTGGAATGGCTTCTCGTGTACGTTGCCACTAAATTATTGTAAAATCATAACTTTTTGACCTTCTGCTTCGTCGTAATGTCATCCAGCACATCGCAGGAACGCGATTTTTGGTCACGCGGGATCGGTTATTGTGCGTCTGTGTCAGTTTGGTACCTGTTCGGACAGACCGGTTGAGCTGCTTATCTACATGGTTTTTGACGGACGCCGTCATACGGGAATCTGTGGCGAACGGAACCCATGGATCGCCGTCAGTATGCGGTGAAAAAGGGCACCGCTTACCGCAACCTCAGCGCCTTGGAATGTGATGGCGCAGGCGTGACGGACAACACTCGCTCCGATTTTGAGCGCCTGTATGTGGATGCGGTTCAAAAGACTTACGGCTTCCGTACGAAGCGGATTTGCATGGTGCGTTCGCAACAATACGACATGTTGCCGGGATCAGGCATTTCCCTTGGAAAATGTCGGTAGCAAGAAGGGAAGATGATCGAAATGTCGGATTGGGTTCTTGCCGTTATCCTGCTGGTCTTCATGGCGATTCCGCTGTTAATCGGGTTTTGGGGTGTTAAGACGCTGCTCGGTGCGCTGCGGGCGCGCAAACACGGCGCGTGGGTCATGGCACCGTGGTTGAGGTCAAGGAGATCTACAACGTCGGCGATGGAGGCAAGCAGAAAACGTCGTATCAGCCGATCTTTGAGTTCGCGGCACCGGACGGCAAAACCCTGCGTGGCGCAGCCGGTAGTTTTGGCCAATCCAACCGCTACCCGGCCGGAAGCCAGCGCGAGGTTTTGGTGGATTTTGACAAGCCGGATATGGTGTTTATGTCCAGCTGGCTTCGGCTTGTGATCGGCGCCTTAATGACCGTGTTCGGCTTGGGATGCATTGTGTTTATGTCGTTTGCGGTTGCGGCAATGTTAGGCGGATAATCCCGCGCTGCCGCCACTCATTCCTGAAAATGCTGCACGAGGTATGAATGGCTGCTTCGGGGAAGCTGCATCGCTGCACCCGAGTTGGCGATCAAACTCAAGGTCGCGAATGATCTTTGTGGCGATCCATCTATTGTGATTGGAAGGACCCATCTTTGATGTGCCCTACGATCCAGATGCCTGCCGGTGCGTTGTCTTTCTATGAGTCCTTGTGGCTTCCACCCACGCGCGGTACGCCTTGGACGTTGGTCAAAACGACCCCAAAAATTAGGAATAAGCAATGAAGCCCTCGAATTTTGTCTTACTTTCCGCCACCGTGATTTCGTTCCTTTCCGTTGCGCCGTCTTTCGCGCAAGGTCAGTCTTCTTTTCCGTTTCTTGCGCCGCTGGGGTTCCCGATTGAGCAATCGCAACCGACTGACGCCGCCAATTTGGTGATCCTTGCCCATGAGAATGGGGCAATTGACGGCAATTATCGTGAGTGCAACGAGCGCCGCCAGCAAGCTACTCAAAACTGTCTCAACCGTTGGACGGACGCTTGGATGGCGGATACGGCGTTACAATTTTGCAGAAGAATTGTACCAAAAGCTTATTAATTTTACACCGGTGGTCTGTTTTCACACCGGAGGTCTATTTTTATACCGGAGGTCTATTCGGCCACTTCAAAATAGAATTACTATATTAGGAACATAATCAAAAGGAATAACATGACTAACAACCCCTACAAGGCTCTTCCGCGTAACCGGTTCTGGCGTAGCGGTGTTCAAGAGTCCGATCCGGCACAAATGTTGGATATTCATGATCCTGCCATCGTGCTGGAAAAATCTGACACGATCGTGACAATGGGCAGCTGCTTTGCTCAGCATATCGCCAACTGGCTACGCGATCGGGGATGTACCGTGCCGTATTACGATGCAACGGACAACATTCGCGCAAAATCCTTTTCGGCCAACTACGGCAATATCTACACGGTCCGACAGGCGGTGCAGCTTTTGCAAGAGGTACAGGGCACGCACTCGCCAAGTGAGCCAGCCTGGCATATTGAGGGGGGCTTTGCAGACTCGTTGCGCCCGGCCCAGTTTGAAACGGCGTTCAATAGTCCGCAGGCCGTGGTTGTCTCACGGCAACAGCATCTGGATGCTGTGCGGACCGCGATCCAAGATCTAGACGTTCTGGTCTTTACGCTTGGCCTGACAGAGGCGTGGCGTATCCGCGCTTGCGGGACGATCCTTCCGACGGCGCCAGGGGTCATTGCCGGTAAGTTTGACGACGCCCGCTATGAGTTTGTCAATTTCCGCTACGGCGATGTTTTGAGTGATCTTGAGGCGCTTTGCCATGAGATTCGGGCGCTGCGCGGTGGGCGCGATTTTCGCATGTTGCTGACGGTCTCGCCCGTGCCGCTGACCGCAACGGCGTCGGGTGAGCATATCTTGCGTGCCTCTACCTATTCGAAATCTGTCTTGCGTGCTGTGGCAGGGGATTTCTGTGCTGATCACAGCTTTGCCGACTATTTCCCTTCGTTTGAGATGGTCACCAACCCGGCAGCAAAATCAGGGCAATTTGAGGATAACCTCAGATCGGTGCGGCCGGATGCGGTGGCGGTGGTTATGACGACATTCGAGCGCCTTTGCCTCGCGGATGCGCCGCAGGACGATGTGACGTCTGCTGGCGTCGGTGATGTGGATTGCGAGGATGCCTTACTTGACGCATTTGCCTTACCGGATCGAACGACACCTACATCCGAAAAACCACCGCTGCTGTTGGTAGGCAATAGCCATCTGGGATCAGGGAAAGTACAGGCCGATTGCAACCCGATGGGCCAGTCGCTGAAATTCGCGGCGACAAATTTCCTGGCGCAGAACCCGTTCGAGGTTGTTCAGCGGAACAGCTTTCGGCGTTTTGAGTTTCGTGAGGGAATGCGCAGCAATTTTTCCGACTTCACATGCGATGATGCTCGCGTTTTGATCATTGTAGGTTGTGGCTTCATGGGGGATGGTATTGTGCGTGCGCATGGCGCCGTCGAGGCGGGCGGTGAAGGTATCAACGGCCGAGATATTTCACCGGACTTACCGATTTTGCAGGAAGTAACGCCTGAACTCGTCGCGTTCTACGGACCCGTAGTAAACCGTATTGTTATGAATGCGCGAAAAATAGAAGAATTCTGCGATTTCGAGCATGTTTTCTGGATCGCCGCGCCTGATATGACTGAGGGATCGGCACGTTTTCGGCTTGGGCAGGAGTTTGTCAATTCGGGGTCTTACAAGGTGCACAAGGAGGCCTATACTCGGGCGTTTCAAGAAACGCTTGGCCAGCAGACTGGTTTAGTACGTTTTATCACCCACTCACCGGATGACCTGAACACACAAAGCGGCTTCGCGGACAACCGGTTCCGGGCCAATTCGAACCCCTGGGACATTCACTGCAACCCCGACTTCTATCAGGGGGCGTTCGACCAGATCTGGCTGGCGCTGATGCCTCAGCCCGCAGCCAGCGTCTGACAGAAGCATCCGCGCTTTTCTGTAGGGGGCATCAGTGAGCCACAGGCTCCGATTAGGGTCAGGATTCATAACCAAAATATGACGGTTGCAGCGAGAGGGATTGCTGAAAGGAATACACTGGGGCATCGGTCATAATGGGTTGAGACGCGCCGCCAGTCTTTGAGCCTGCTGAACTGCGTTTGACCTGCTCCCCGGTAGCGTCGCGGCGAGAGGCGGCAACGCGGGACGAACCTGCCGCTGGTTTCTACGACCTCAATGTCTGGTCTGGCACATGGCACTCGCATTGGTAGGGAGAATTTCTAAGAGGCTCGGTCACATTTGCATTTTTTCCGATGGCCTCATCTCAGTCGACTTGAGCAGTCCGAACTTTCTGTAGGTGTGAGACGAAAGCCGTGAGGGCCGGAGATAACAGAAGATCTTCAGGACCTGCATGGCAGTGGCGCAGTTTCGGTCGTCTTCGTGGGCGATCCGTTCCAAACCGACGCAATCGCCACCGAAACGCAGGGCTGGGCGCTGAGCAATCCGTTCAAAACGCATTTCACTGTTGATCTGCGTGAAAATTGGAGACAGGCAAGATCGGAAGTGGTGCGGCGACTGTCGCGCAGAGCGCTCGAAAACCAGACCTTCGCGTGCCTCGATCCAAGCCCGGCTCAGGCGAATGGATTGTGGGCGCTCTACCAGAATACCATCGTGCGGCACAATGTGTCTGGCATTCAGCGCTTGTCGCTCAAGTGCCTGTCCGCGCAACTGGCGGTTCCGGGCTTAGTGCTGATTGAGGCGCGCGACGAAAGTGGGCTGACCGGTGCGATCACGGCCTTCATTCATGGATCGACTGCGGTGGCCCATTTAGAGTTCCTCGCCGCCGGGTCTCATGCCAAACGTACTAGCTATGGATTGTTGCACGTGATGCTGGAGACGCTGGAAGCAAAGGGGTGTCATGAGGTGACGCTGGGCGGCTGCGCAGGAATGCACGACGACCTGTCTGATGGTCTGGCGCAGTTCAAGTCGAAATGGGCCACCGGAACCCGACGAGCGATGCTTTGCGGGGCTGTCCTGGACGAAGCCGCCTATGCAGCACTGTCCGCTTACGCTGGAGTGGCAGTGACAGATTTCTTCCCGCGCTACCGCGCCCCTCTGGGACGACTTGCCTGGGACCCTCAATCCGGCACCTCGTGAAAGACGTGGTTGAACTGTAAATCGCCATTAGCAGTGCTGCGCATGAAGGGCAGAGACTGAGCAAATAATTGGCGAGTCAAATACGGTCCGTTTGCCACGTGCGCCGCAATCGTTGGAACGGATGAAAAATACTAAGCCGCAAATCCTTAGCCGAACTGTCTTTGATTCTGTCACGTTTTTGGCAGCAGACTCAGGACCGAAACGTCGCCATCCGACGGCAGTTCGGTAGGTTTGAACTCACTGCCGTTCTTGGAGGTAATGAAGCGAGTTGTGATGGAGTGCACCAGCCGACGTCAGCTTGTCGTTGCGGAGGGCTTGGCAGATCGGAGGATCAGTCTTGGAAACACCAAACCTATCAACTTTTCGTGCAATTCGCCCCGCTTGGAACAAGGGTCGCATCGTTGGTCTGAGACGGCCTTTGAAGCCCAAACACGTTTGGGCACTCCAAGTTCGACTTGAACTGGCCAAAGGCAACGCGACCTTGCGCTGTTTAATATGGCAATCGATAGCAAGCTTCGCGGCTGTGATATTGTGAAGATTAAAGTCGTTGACGTGATGGCATCGGGGCGCAGCAAAGCTGACCGTGGTCGTAGTAGGACCACTCGATAGGGGCATCTCGGAATTGCCCCGATAATTAACCGCAGATTCTTGCAATACCTAAGACGCTATCTCTTTTTGATTTGCCTTTCGTGGGGTTTTTGTCAAATTTTTGATCGCGCGAGACGTTGCGATTTTTCCTTTCAACGCAAAGGCTTGGTGATTGTTTTCAACCTCAGCCAAGTCATAAAGGTAATTGACCATTGCCCCCCCCGATTGCGCCTGTCCGTTGGCTGAGCTGTCGGCACCTGCGTGAACGTCGAAAATCTCGGCTCCGTTGCTAAGGTGGAACCTCGCCACGGGATCAAAAGGCGCGCCATCCTTTTGCTTTGCCTCCAGTAAATATCGCGCGGCAAAGGCGCGAACCTCTTCAGAAGACCCGGCCCCTTCCAGAACTACAGCAGCGGTGTCTCCGAATGTTTCGTCTTGCGTTTGACCAGCCAGCCACGTCTTAAATCGCGGAATGGGAGAGAGAGTGACGAAGTGAGTCAGCTGAGGCAGCTCCATTGAAAGCTGTTTGACCACCTCCTTAATCAACAGATTGCCAAAACTGATCCCCTTTAAGCCCTGCTGGCAATTTGAAATTGAATAGAATACTGCAGTTGTTGCCTGTTCAGGACCCAGTGGAGTCCGGTTTTCTGATAAGAGATCATCGACCGAGCCAGGGATGTGATCGCTCAGCGCAACTTCAACGAAAATCAGTGGCTCATCAGGCATTGCGGGGTGGAAGAAAGCGAAACACCGGCGGTCCGATGGGCTTAGCCTGCGGCGAAGGTCATCCAGATCGTCAATGGCGTGGACGGCTTCATAGGCCACGATCTTGTCCAGCAAAGCGGCAGGGGCCATCCAATCGATTTGCTTTAGGACCAGAAACCCGAGATTAAACCAGCTGCGAAGCAGAAGTGCAAAATCCAGATCGGTGCGGGCAAGGTCTGGATTGGATTTCATCAGTCGCAACAGGTCGACCCGCATCGACACCAAATCGGCGGTCGCACCTGCAGGCTGGTTCAAGCGTCGCAGCAATTTGCGCCGTTTTCCCGTAGACGCAGCGAAGACGCGGGCATAGCTTTCTGTGCTGCCTGTGGCCGCATAATCCTGAGCCAAAACGGCCAGCGCGGTTGCGTCGATTTCCAATTGATCATTCATGAATTCAAAGAATTTCAGTTTGGCTGGGTCATCAAATGTGCGGTACCGCGCCAAGACGACCTCGGCCAGCTTTTGGCCTGAGACCTCGCCTTCTTCAGCCAGCAGAGCGTAACAAAGCCCAGCAATGTCTCGCCTATCATCGTCGCGGCGAGCTGCTCCCTTGCGATCAAAAAGTGTGGTGAGAATATCCGGAAGAAATCGATTCCGTTGCATTGTTGGCCCCAAGCCGATCTAGGGCAAAATGACAGATTGGGACGACAATGAAATTGTAAAACTTAGCGCCCCTTCGTTTATCAGCCATTTCCGGATTTCATAGTTGCGCGCACATGCGAGGTGCATCGGGTCGTTGTCGGCAATGGCGCGAGCGGCTTGCAAATTGGTGGCGCGGTAAATGATCATACCTTCTGCTTCCATCATCTCGCCGGTGGCATCGGACACGGGCCCGGCCAAGACAAGCGAACCCTCGGCCTCCATGGTTTTTTGGTAATCGAGATGCGCTGGCAACGTTGCTTTGACCAATTCCATATTTCCCGCAGGGACGGACTTCACAACAAACAACTCCATAGCCAGCGCTCCACGGGCCCTGGCCTCATTCTTGTATTCTTCCCATTTTGGCATGGTGCGACTCCCCTTCATTTACAACAGCATAGCCTCGATATTTTCAAGCATAAACAAAAAAAATCGATTTTATTGGACAAAGAATAAAAAACACGACAGTTTTAGGGGCGAATCTGGGAGGGCTCGATGGCTGAGGCTGCATCACTTGAGGAATTACGGGCAAAGGCCCAAGCCGACGTTCGCGACATGCGCAGCACACTGCAAAGGCTGAACGAGGCAGAGATCGAACTGCTCTTCACCCAGGCGCGGTCGCATTATGCCTGGACAGACGCGCCCGTCTCGGATGACCTGTTGCACCGGATTTTTGACATTACCAAAATGGGCCCAACCAGCATGAATTCATGCCCGGCGCGGTTCGTTTTTGTCCGCTCGGAAGCGGGCAAAAAAAGGATAGCGAAATCCCTGAAACCCGCAAATGTACCAAAAGTGATGGGCGCGCCGGTTACAGCGATTATCGCTTACGACTTGGAGTTCTGGACGGAACTGCTGCGCTTGTTTCCCCATGAAGATCGCCGCCCTCATTTCGAAGGCAAGCCAGAACATGCAGAAAACACGGCATTTCGGAACGGCACCCTGCAGGGGGCCTATTTCATGATCGCAGCGCGTGCGCTTGGCTTGGATGTTGGGGCAATATCAGGCTTCGACAACGCGATAATCGACGCAGAGTTCTTCGCCGGCACGGCGTTGAAATCCAACTTCTTGTGCAACCTCGGTTACGCCGACGAAACGGCGCTGTTCCAACGACTGCCGCGATTTGACTTCGATGATGTTTGCGAAATTCTCTGACGTAAGGATGACTGCCTCATGGCGATCAAAATGAAAACCTCGGTAACCTTGGCAATCGACGCAACCTGTCACAGCCATTCGGTGGCGCAAGTACGCACGCGGGATCTTATGCAGATCATCGACGAACCAGTAGAACGGCACGGCACGAACCTTGGATTTACGCCGACCGATACCGCTCTAAGCGCTCTAGCGGGCTGCACAAACACCATTGGCCACAAATGTGCCGCCAAGCTGGGTGTGGACATTGGCAATCTGAAGATATCGATCAAATGCCGTTTTAACCGTTTGGGCGTGACTTTGGCGGAAGAAATCGATGTGCCGTTTGAAGAGATTGACCTTTTGGTCTTGTCCGACGGAAGCGCCACTCAAGACGAATTGAACGTGGTTGCTGCAGAGGTCTCCAAGTTTTGCCCGCTTGCCAAATTGTTTCGTGGGGCAGGGACCATCATCAATGAGGACTGGCGGAAAGCCGGACAATAATTTTTCTGGGAGGAGAAGAAAATGAAACTGACAAGACGTATTGCTTTAGCGACTTCAGTCGCCCTGGGGCTTTCGGGGGCCTTGGGAGGGGCCGTTACAGCCCAAGAAGTCATCAATCTCACGGCAATTGACGGTTATCCCGAACGTTCCATGTGGGTCGCAGAGTTTTCTGGCTTTTTCATCCCTCGCGTTGATGAGCTTCTGGCCGAGCAGGGCAACTATCAGATCAACTGGATGGAAGCCTATGGTGGCCAAATCGTGCGGCCGCGCGGTGTGCTAGAGGGCATTAACCTTGGTCTGGGCGATATCGGTATTGTGACGACCATCTTCCACAATTCTGCCTTGCCGTCGCAGGGGATCTCGGCTGTGACGCCGTTTGTGGCGGCTGACGCCCGTGTTGTGGCGCAGGCCGTCGATGAGATCGCCCGCGAGTTCCCTCAAATGGGTGCCGAACTTGCGGCAGAAAACCAAGTCTATCTTGCGACCGGCGTAGTCTTGGACACCTATCAGATTTTCTCAACGCAACCGGTTAGTTCGCTGTCCGATCTGGAAGGTCTCAGGATCGCCGGAGCCGGCTATAACCTGCGCTACCTCGAAGGTATTCCGGGCGCTGCAGGTGTTCGCGGTGGCCTGCCAGATTTCTACAACATGCTGCAAACCGGAGTAGTGGAGGCAGCAATGCTTTGGCCGGAAGCTGCCGGAACATTCAATATCTCTGAAGTGGCGCCCTACATGCTTCAGGCTGACCTGGGTGCCGTGAATTCCAAGACCGTAACTGTGAATGCCGACGTCTGGGCCAATCTGCCAGAAGAGGTGCAGGAAGTCCTTCAGCAGGTTGCGATTGAATATCGCGATCATGTGGCGGGTATCGCCATGGACCGCGCAGAAGCGGCCCGTCAGGCGTATGTCGAAAGCGGCGGCACGATCATTGTGATGAGTGACGAAGAGCGCCAGGCTTGGGCTGACAGTATGCCCAACATCGCGCTTGAATGGGCGGCCAATCTGGATGGTACAGGTGCGCCCGGCACCGAAATGCTCGTCGCCTACATGAACAAGCTGCGGGATGCAGGGTTTACGCCGCTGCGCGATTGGGCGGCTGAGTAAGGCCGGGATAGGACCAAAAGCATGATCGTCACGGGTCTTAGAAAAATTGAGCGTTGGGTCGTGGCGATTGCGATCATTGCCAATGTCAGCGGTGCGTTCGTATTGCTGACATTGGTGGCGATCATGAATGTCGATGTGGTCTCACGAAACCTCTTTAACGCGCCGTTCCGAGGTGTTGTTGAAGTCGTGATCTTCTCATTGGCACTAATTGTGTTTCTTCAACTTCCCGATGTGGTCCGCACCGGGCGGCTGACACGCTCAGACGGGTTTTTGGGGTTGCTGCGCAGTCGGTCACCCCGTTCTGGGGCGGCACTTTCGCGGGTTCTGGATGGTGTCGCATGTGTATTCATGTGCCTGATCGTATGGACGGTTTGGCCTGAGTTCACGGAAAGCTTTGAGAGTTGCCATTTTTTCACGCCGCCAGAATTTGGCCCGGAGCCAACGGGAAACCTTTGGGCAGATTTCAGGACCGGTCTGGCACGCTGCGACTACTTTGGAACGCCCGGCATTCTGCAGGCGCCATGGTGGCCCGTGCGCCTTGCCATCGCATTCGGCTGCGCTTGGGCGGCGATCTTGTTTTTCTTCAAAGCGGTTTTGGGCGATGCGCAGGGGCCGCGCCATGTCACTGCACAATCCAGTGGCGAGGTTTAAGCGATGGATCCGATTACAATTGGTATGCTGTCGGTGGTCGCGATTGTCGTCTTGGTCTACCTTGGGCTCTATATTCCCGTAGCCCTTGGCCTCGTCTCGTTCTTGTCCATCTGGTTGATGTCAGGACGACCAATCCTTGCGTTCAACTTTCTGAAAGTGGCTGTCGGTGACGGGGTTACTGAATACAATTTTGCAACCATCCCGCTATTCACATTGATGGGGCTTTTGGTGTCAAAGGCGCGATTGGGCCGAGATATCTATGATGTGATGAATTCTGCCTTTCGGCGCGTCCTTGCCGGAATTGGCATGGCGACTGTGGGTGCTAATGCCATTTTTGCCGCCGTAACCGGATCGTCCATTGCGTCCGCATCGGTCTTTACCAAGATCGCAGTGCCGCAAATGTTGCGCTACAACTATAATAAGCGGTTTGCGGTTGGCGTTGTCGCCGGTTCTTCCGTCTTGGGCATGATCATTCCGCCATCTGCGATGCTGATCATCTATTCCTTCGTGGCCGAAGTCTCGGTCGGCGACATGTTTCTTGCGGGTATCATTCCGGGGCTGTTGTTGACGGCTGTTTATATGGTCGCGATTTTCCTGATGGCACGGTTCTGGCCGTCCTTCATCGGAACAGACATCAAGGCCGACAATCTACCCGCGATGGACGGCAAAGAAATGTTCAACAAGGCGTGGCCGGTAATTGCATTGATCCTGTTGGTGTTGGGCGGCATTTATACAGGCTGGCTGACCCCTGTAGAGGCTGGCGCCGCGGGAGCAGCGCTTGCCTTATTTGTAGCTTTGGTCCGTCAGTCCATTTCACGAAGAGAATTCTGGGAGACATTGGTCGAAACCGGCCACATCAGCGCGGCGATCCTGTTGCTGATTGCAATGGCGTCTTTCTACAGCCGGATGTTGGGCTACGCCGGCTTGCCCAATCAACTGGATGCAGTGTTGCAGGATTGGGATCTTTCGTTCTTCCAGATCATGCTGTTGTACGTGATCCTGATGCTTATTTTGGGCACTCTGCTGGATACCGCGTCGATCATTCTGATCGTTGTGCCCTTGTTTATCACTCTCATCGAAGGGATGGGATTTAGCCTGATCTGGTTCGGCATAGTCACGGTGATTGGCGCAGAAATCGGATTGCTGACACCGCCACTGGGCATCTCGTGTTTTGTCATTAAAAGCACGCTGAATGATCCGAATATCTCATTGAAAGATGTGTTCCTGGGCTCATTGCCGTTCGCGTTTTTGATGCTGTTGATTCTGATGGTGATCATCCGATACCCAATCCTGTCCACCGCCCTTCTTTAATTCTGCCGGAGCCCATGACCTATGAAGAACGTCACAATTGACACCATCACACAGGCCTTCGTGGACTACTGCGCGGACGACACGGACCCGCGCACGATGTTCGTGCTGCAAAAACTGGTGGAACATTTGCACGCTTTCGCAAAAGAGACCCAGTTAACGCATGCGGAATGGAGCCGCGCGCTGAAGTTTGCCACTGATGCGGGCAAGATCACAGATGATGAACGCAACGAGTTTGTCTTGATTTCTGATGTGACCGGTTTGTCCTCTTTGGTAGATATGATCGGCTCTCAGCATGATGGAACTTCCTCTAGTGTTCTGGGTCCTTTTCACTCCGTAGGCGCGCCGTTGCTTCCAGTGGGTGGTGATCTGAAGAAAGACAACGAGGGTGCCACGGTTGTTATCGAAGGCTATGTGCGTGACCTGGACGGCAACCCTGTAGAAGGCGCATTGATCGAGCTATGGCAGACTGCTGAAAATGGTCTCTACTATGCCCAGGACGGGGGGCAGGATGACTTCAACCTGACGTGCTCCATGAAGACGGGCGCTGATGGGCGCTATGCAATGACCACGGTGAAGCCTGCGCCCTATAAAGTGCCCGATGATGGCCCAGTTGGTGAGCTTTTCCGGGCAACGGGTCGCACGCCTTGGCGCCCGTCACACCTGCATTTCATCGTGCAGGCCGACGGGCTGAAGTCGCTTGTCACCGAAGTCTTCGCAAACGGTGATCCGTACCTGGACCAGGACGCTGTGTTTGGCGTGCGAAGTGACCTGATTATGGACTACGTCGAATGCGATGATCTTGATGCTCTGCCCGATGATCTGGAGATCGGTCGCAACGCGACGATCCCCTATTTCAAAGTCGATTTTGACTTTGTTCTAGTCCCTGAAAACCCATAATTCTGACCTGAAAAAGGATAAAACAGATGCGCGAAACACATCTTGAAGACGGCAAATGGTGGGTCAGCCCCTATAACTTTGAGAAAGACGTCCGTGACGGTTTGAACCTTCCGGCCAAGGTGGAAATCCATGACGCGACATTGCGTGACGGCGAGCAAACACCGGGTGTCGTGTTCTCTGTTGACGATAAGATCGAAATTGCGACCAAGCTGAACGAATTGGGCGTCGACCGGATCGAGGCCGGGATGCCTGCCGTATCGCCCGATGATCAAGTCGCGATCAAGGAAATCTCCAAGCTGGGCTTAAAGTCGAAGATATTCACCTTTGCGCGCGCAATTCAGAAGGATATCGATCTGGCGTTGGAATGTGGCGCGGACGGAGTTGTGATTGAGGTGCCAATTGGGTACCCCAAGCTCGTCACGCAATTCGGTTGGACATGGGAAGACGTGGCAAAGAAGACAGCGCCGGTCATCAATTACGCCCGCGAAAACGGGTTACACGCGCTGTTCTTTCCCTATGATACGACCCGCGCGCGCAAGGACGACCTGACGAACTTGTGCAACTACATCATGGACAATGCGCCGCCGGATTCGATTGGCATTGTTGACACTATGGGCTGTGCGACACCTGAGGCGATCAAACATATGGTGCGATGGGTCAACGAGATGACAGGCCTGCCGATTGAGATCCACACCCACAATGATTTCGGCATGGGCGTCGCCACCGAACTGGCCGCTGTGACCGCCGGCGCCGTTTGCGTGCATTCCTGTGCCAATGGGCTGGGCGAACGTACAGGTAATGCCGCATTGGAAGAACTGATGATGGGTTTGCACCTGCTCTACGGTTATGACACGCAATATAAGCTGGACAAAATCCCCGAGCTGGCAGAAATGATCGCGCAGAAATCAAATATACCAATCGCACGCAATAAACCGGTGTTGGGCCATGGAAATTTCATTCGCGAAAGCGGCATTGGCATCAACTATGTCATGAATGACCCGCTAGTGATGTTTGCCACGCATCCTTCGCTGACCGGTAAGGAAGGAGAGGTTGTGTTGGGTAAGAAATCCGGCAAAGCCTCAATCATCTATAAGATGGGTGAACTCGGCATGGGAGAACTTGAGGACGAAAAGATCGGCGCGATCCTCGATCAAGTGAAAAAAGCTGGTATTGCCAAGCGCGATGTTCTGACGAACGAAGAATTCGCCAACATCGTGGCAAGTGTCAAAGCGGCCTAAGCGGAGGAAGAACCATCCCTTTCCAGTCCCTTCCAACACAGTCTGAATCATCGACCAAGCTTGCTTACAGGCAGCTGCGGGAGATGCTTTTGACCGGCGGACTTGCACCCGGAGAAAAACTAAAGATCGACCGGTTGCGAAAAGTTCTGGACATGGGAGCATCGCCTATTCGGGAGGCATTAAGTCTGCTTGTGTCGGATCAGTTGGTGGTCCGGCATGAGCAACGTGGATTTCAGGCTGCGTTGACGAGCCGTGAAAACTTCGACGAAATTCTTAGCCTGCGCAGCACACTCGAGAGCAAAGCGCTGCGCCAAAGCATAGAGCGCGCCACGCCTGAATGGATCGAGAATCTAGTTTTGGTCCACCACCGTATGAACCGCATGAAATCCGCAGGCACAAATGCGTTCGAGGTAGAACACAAGAAGTTCCATATGGCCCTGATCGGCAACTGCAACTCACCCCTATTGATGCGTATTTGCGACCAGCTCTACGACCTCAATATCCGCTATCGGTACATTGCGGGGCGGTCAAAGGACTACAAAGGACGAAAAGTAGACGATGAGCATCGGGACATTTTGGATGCCGTCATCGCTGAGGAGCCCGACGTAGCCGTAAGGCTATTGTTGTTGCACTATGAGAGAACCGGCGACTTCTTGAAAACCTATATCGAATAATGCAGATATTTGCTTTTGAACGGTCTTTCACTCTCTGGGCGCTATTCAAATTCTGATTTCCTGGCGTTGGGCAATGTTCCACGCGTTGAAACCCGCTGTCCCAATTGCAGGTTTTGCCCTGCAAAATCGAAATCTGGCAATCCACCAATCTCGGGCTGCGGCTGCGAATTATGATAAAGCGGGTTGCAGACGCAGAACCACGACTTTGGTTGGACGGTGTCTAAGGACGTCCGCAATACACTCTTGATTACGCCAGCCAAGTTGGATGATTTCCGACATGCTGGATCAGAAAATCGATCAGGACCCGAACCTTGGCCGAAACAACATTGCTCTTGGGGTAGATCAGCCAAAGGCTGGGTTGATTTGCGACCGTATGTTCCGGGAGAACGCGCCGTAGCGTACCGTTGGCAAGCTCTTCATGGATCAGCCAGAGCGAGTTTATGGATATCCCGGCGCCGTCTAGTGTCGCCTTTTTCTGTGTCATGCCATTGTTCATGATAAGTCGATAGGCCGCGTGTTTCGGCGCAAAATCGGATGTCTGACCAGCAATCGATACCAACGGCGTTGGGTTCAGATCTCGAAACCCGATGAGCCGGTGCGCTGCAAGGTCATCCGGGCTTTGCGGTGTTCCGTGCCGTTCCAAATAATCAGGCGCAGCGCACAGGATACGGGTGTCATCAGCCAGCTTTCGGGCGGTCAGACTGCTGTCTTCCAGAACGGAATTGCGCAGCGCTAGGTCATAGCTGCCCTCGATCAGATTGAACTGTGCATCCGACAAATGCAGATCAAGGGTGAGATCGGGGTACTCATCCATGAACTTCGGCAAGATCGGCGCGATATAGATTTGCGCAAAGGTGCTGGGCGCGGCAAAGCGTAAGCGCCCGCTTATTCTGGTCTTACCCTTTCCCAAGGCCGCCATCGCGGTTTCTTCTTGGGCAATTATTTCGCGCGCATAGGGAAGAAAATCCTGACCCTCGGATGATAGCGAAATTTTTCGCGTTGTGCGGTGCAAAAGTTCTGCCCCTAACAAATGTTCCAGCTTTGCGATGCGTGTGCTTGCAACGGCCGGAGCCATGCCAAGTTCTCGTCCGGCAGAACTGATGTTGAGGCGGTCACTAGCAAGGACGAAAAGCCGTAGGGTTTGGGTGTCCATTTTATACTTTTTCGGAATAGTGAAATCATTTCTGAGTAGTTTTTATATTTTTTCAGAAGTGTATGTCAAAGGTCTCGGCAAACAAGGGACCGCAACATGACACAAACAGCCTCGGTCAATTACCATGTCCATAAACCCGTGCGGCAGGCGTTTGAGCTTGATGCGGGCGGTATTGTGGGCAATTTGATTTCGCCTGAACTCGTCGCGACCAGGGTAGGTGTTTCCGACGAACGCGCCGTCGGAGTTTCGGCGACATTCGAGTGTGACTCTGTCGGCTTTGCCGAGATTCCGACGAAAGTGCTATCCTTTGAAACGGGTACCGGATGGCAAACCATCTATGACCGCGAGCTGGCAAACCTATTGATTTCAGCCATCGACGCGCAGGAGGTCATCGTCTTCGATCACACTATTCGTGTCGATGACCCGAATGCTGACCGCAAACCGGCCCGAAACGTGCACAGCGATTATAGCGTAGAGGGCGCCAAGCAGCGTCTGATCGATATCTTGGGAGAGGAACGGGCCGCGGAGTGGAGCAAAGGCCATTACGCGTTCGTGAACGTTTGGCGTCCGGTGGCAGCACCAATCAATTCGGCGCCGCTTGGATTTATCCTTCCCAAAAGTGTTGCTGAAGAAGACTGGATCTTGCTTGACCTGATTTACCCGGATCGAGTGGGGCAAATCTTGGGACTGGCGGCCAACCCCGATCATGAATGGATCTATATGTCCAAGATGACGCCGGATGACGTCGCGTATTTCAATATCTTTGACAATAATGGCCGTCCCACGGTCGCGCATAGCGCGCTGGACATGGTCGAAGACCCAAGCATTCAAACAATCCGCAAAAGCATCGAGAGCCGGACTCTCGTTCGATACTGAAACACGCAAGGCATAGCCAATTGCCACAGATTGAAAGCCACACCATGTCAAAGACAATCCTCATAACTGGTGCCACCGATGGTATCGGCCTTTTGACCGCCAAAACCCTCGCTGCAGATGGTCACAACGTTCTGTTGCATGGTCGCAGTTCGGCAAAACTTGCAGCTGCGGCACAGGAGGTCGGCGGCGGGCCGGAAACATATTCGGCGGATCTTAGTAACTTGGCCGATGTCCAAGCGATGGCCGCAGAGATTCGAATGGCGCATACTCGCCTTGATGTATTGATAAACAATGCAGGGGTCCTCAAACTGCCGAACCCTATGACGGCTGAAGGATACGACGCACGATTTGTGGTGAACACGTTCGCGCCCTATGTCCTGACGCGTGCACTTCTGCCGATTATTCCCAAAGGTGGTCGCATCGTTAATTTGTCGTCTGCGGCTCAGGCGCCCATTGATTTGGACGCCCTTCGCGGACGCAAGCGATACGATGACATGGGGGCATATGCGCAAAGCAAACTGGCAATCACGATCTGGACCCGAGAGCTGGCAAAGGAGCTCGGCGATGGTCCGGTTGTTGTCGCTGTAAACCCCGGTTCGCTCTTGGCCTCGAAGATGGTGAAGGAAGGATTCGGCGTCGCTGGAAAAGACCTCGGGATTGGTGCCTCCATCCTTCGGGATGCTGCCCTGGATCCAGCATTTTCCGACGCGAGTGGCAAGTATTTCGACAATGACAATCATGCTTTCGCCAATCCGCATGCTGCAGCTTTGGATGCTAAACATAGTGCGAGTGTCATGGCCGCCATCAATGAGGCCATTACCGATCTTGGCTAACGCACCGGCGTGACCAAATTCCCAAATCAGTGAGATCAGATGATGCAACAAACATCCCTAACCCGCGCCCGCGCGATCGAACGTCCTTCTCGTAACGCAATCCTGCAACGCCACCCATCGGTACATACTTTTTGGAACCAAAACCGCGCTTTGTTCCAAGAAGCCTGGGCCGAGTGGGAGACCACGGATGATGGCAAGGCGGTCGCGTTGGACGAGAAACTCTATGACGACAAATTACGCGCGGCCGTAACTCAGGCCTGGAAAGAACCGGAACAGGAAAGCGCTGTCCGCGATCTTTGGGAGGAAGTCTTCCCCGGCGTTTATAAAACCCAGTTTTTCGATCCTGATCGCCTGTCTGTGCTTCGCACCTACATGGACAAAACAGCCTGTGCCGACATTCCGCTGCGTCCGCCCTACGGGATTTCCCTGAACCGGGGCGGCGCGATGTTGGACCGCCGCTCCGAAGGCTATCTGGCAGCCCCCAAATTCCAAGCGTTTTATGAGAGTCTTATGGATCGCTACATGCGCCCAATCTCGCGGATGCTGTTTCCAGATATCGTCGGTTATGACACGCAGACTTTTGGCTTCTCGATCCAATGGCAGGCGGATGCCGATACATCTTTACGCGCGCATACTGACGCATCGGCCGTGACACTGAATATCAACTTGAACCTTCCCGGAGAAGATTTTGAAGGGTCTGGCGTTCGGTTCTTCGACAGGGCAACGGGAAAGGTTGATGAGCTAACTTTCGCTCCGGGCACAGCCTTGATCCACCATGGCAACGTACCGCACGAGTCCATGCCAATCACAGAGGGCGAACGATCAAATTTTGTTCTTTGGCTTTATGGAGAACATGGTCAGGTTCCGCATCTTGGTGGGGCGCCCAAACCCATCGAGCCACGCGAACGTTGGAAAACGCCCGAAGTTGTAAGCGATGGCTTCGCGCCGTTCTAAACATGGTTGGGACCCTCCCAGAACCTGAAATGATGACGGCGATGGGCGAGGCTGAATAACTCGCCCATTACTGCCATAGTCCGCATCATGCGCAAACAGTGTCGGCGCACAGTATGATGACATGCGAATGGTTGGGTATAGCCTACAAAACCGAGCGAAACTGCCAAACGCACGGGTTGCGACATGGGTGAGTTTGGCTAGTCAGTGTGTTCAGCCGCAATTGCGTTCTCAAGTTGCTGAAACTTCCGCCAACTACCGAGATGAGTGATGTCATCTGCGCCTTGTACGCCAGTCGATTCGACCAGAAATCCATGCACCAGTGGGCCATTTTCAAGCTCCACAGTGCCAATCGAAAGGGGGGATGGGATTCCCTCAAGGAATGAACCAACGGCGGCCTTCGGGAGCGCCCAGACCTCGAGGTCAATCTTTGCCCCATTTTCGATCCGGAGGAGGCCTGGTCTTTGCGGCGGTCCCCCGGCCAATGCATACAGACGATAGCGCGGCGCAGTACGTGTCGCTTCAAGCAGTCGGCCACCGAGCGACGTAAGTTCTTGGTTCAGCGCCATTCCGGACATATGTGCCCCGCAGACCGCAATGGCGATTTCGCTGTCGGTGGCGTTTATTGCTGTGGCAGCGACAGTTTCACCAGCAAAGGCCGCCGCGTAGCTTGCCACCAATGCATCCTGACCGCTTGGCGCCAACAAGGTGATCGACCCAGGGCGTCCGTCGCTGCGTGGTTTCGACGGGACCGCTAAGCCACACATATCCAAGAGGTTCACGAAATTCGTATAGGTGCCGAGGTTCGAATTTGGTGTCACCGGATCAGCATCCAGATCCGCAACCGAATAGAAGGTGGGGATTGTCGGCACACAGAGCAGATCGACCTGATCCATCAAAGCTTGTGCCGCCCTTTCCAGCTCTTTCAGGCGGTAGATCCCCCGAAAAGCATCGGCAGCCGACAGCTTTTTGGCTGCGCCGATGATCTTCGCCGTAGTCGGATGCAAAGCATTCGGTTCGTCCCGCATTAGATCATCGACGACGGTATAACGTTCAGCCACCCACGCCCCTTCGTACAACATTTCCGCCACTGCATAGAAGGGAGTGAAATCAAGCTCCACAATCGTCGCGCCTTGCGATTTCAACTTTTCAAGATTGCCTGCGAAGCTGGCTGCTTGCACCGTATCACCGAAGAAGATGCGTGATTTTGCGTCGGGCACTCCGACCTTGCAGGTTGTTGGTGCGGCCGTCAGTTGTCCGGCTATGATCTTTTTGGAATATGCGTCTTCGGTATCTTCAGCACAGGCCACCTGAAATACCGCAAAGGCGTCACGCACGTTTGACGCAAAGATCGAAATGGTGTCGAGCGTGCGACAAGCTGGAACAACCCCTGACGCCGAAAGCGACCCAAGCGATGGTTTCAAACCGACGATATTGTTCAATGCCGCAGGCACGCGCCCTGAACCTGCAGTGTCCGTGCCAAGTGAAAAAGTGACAAAGCCATGACCGACGGCAACACCGGAACCGCTTGATGACCCCCCAGGGACAATTTCGGGGTCAATCGCGTTCTTTGGCACGCCAAAAGGTGAGCGCACTCCAACCAATCCGGTCGCGAATTGATCGAGGTTGGTCTTGCCGATGACCAAGGCGCCGGCCGCTCGCAACTTGCCAACAACAAAGGCATCCTGATCAGGCGTATAGGCATAGGAAGGGCATGCGGCGGTTGTTGGGATGCCAGCCACGTCTATATTGTCTTTCGCGACAAAAGGAACGCCCCAAAGCGGATGCGCATCAGCGGGCGCAGGTAAGGATTCGGCCTCGGCGATCACGTCCTCCATTGGTCGAAGATGAATGAAGATTGCCGGATCGCCAACAGCTTCGATCCGCCGATATACCTCCCTCACGATGTCCGTTGGGGTTGCGCCAGTTTCGTAGGCTTCGCGCAAAGCGTCGAGCGTTAGGGCCGTGTTATTCATCATAGTCTTGGTCTTTCCGTGTTCAGGCGGCAACGGGTTCGGGCGGCTGCGGAGCGGCCTCGATCAATGTGCGAGTGTAGGGGTTGCTGGGCTTGTCCATTACGGTCGCTGTTGGGCCGTGATCCACGATTTCGCCCTGTTTCATCACCAGGACTTTGTCGCAGAGGAGCCTAACGACATTGAGGTCATGGCTGACAAACAGATACGACATACCCATATACGCGCGCAGGTCTACCAGGAGATTGAGCACTAAGGCTTGAATGGACACATCGAGCGCGGCGGTTGGTTCATCGAGGATCAGCAGCTTGGGTTCCAGAGCGATGGCGCGGGCAATACCGACGCGAGCCTTCTGCCCCCCAGACAGTTGATGCGGGAAACGGCTAAGGAGCGATTGTGGCAAACCAACTAAGTCGGCCAGATCCGATACGCGCGCGGCCAACTTTGTACCACGCATTCCTTCAATCCGCGCCAAAGGCTCTGCAATCGCTGATGCGGCTGTGCCGCGCGGGTTCAGACTGTCGGTGGCATCTTGAAACACCATCTGGATGTCTCTGCGGGCCGCGTGGCGCATGAAATGCGCTGAGGGGGTAGATGCGATATCGTGACCGTCGAAAAGGATGTTCCCCGAAGTCGGGTCCTGCAGGCGCACGATCATCTCCGACGTCGTTGATTTGCCACTTCCGCTTTCTCCTACGAGACCGAGGGATTGCCCAGCATTGATGTCAAATGAAATGCCTTTGACCGCTTGAACGGGGCCGGATTTGCCCGGGTAAGTTTTCACAAGGTCACGCACTTCCAGCAACGGGCGCGCGTGGACTTTATGAGTGGGTTCCGGGCGACGCGCCTCTGGTGGTAACAGGCTGCGGATCGACGCACCGAGACGTGGCGTAGCGTCCACAAGTTTGCGGGTGTAGGCGTGGTTGGGCTCGGTGAACATCCTACCTGGTTCCCCCTCCTCAACAATCAATCCGTCTTTCATCACGACGATCCGGTCGCAATACTGCGAGGCAAGGCCGAGGTCGTGAGTTATCAGGATCATCCCCATTCCGCGCTCTTTCGCGAGGTCACCCACAAGGTCCATGACCGCTTTCTGAGTAGTGATATCCAGGCCGGTCGTAGGCTCATCTGCGATCAGCAGTTGTGGTTTGCAGGCAAGCGCAATGGCGATGACGATCCGCTGGCACATCCCGCCCGAAAGTTCGAACGGATACGCCTCATAGCGGGCAGCGGCGTCGTTTATCTTGACCGCTTCGAGTGCTGCGATGGCCTTCGCTTTCGCATCCTGCCGCGTGGCCTGTGCATGACGGATCAACACATCCTCGACCTGACGGCCGACGCGCCGGATTGGGTTCAACGCAGCGCGTGGATTCTGAAAGATCATCGAGATTTCCCGACCGCGAATGTCACGCATGTCCTTTTCAGACGCCGCGCGCAGATCGATCCCGCCATAGGTCACGTCGCCTGTCCGGATTTCTCCACCTGCATCGAGGATGCGCATCAGGGCATACGAGGTCACAGATTTGCCAGACCCGCTTTCCCCCACAATCCCAAGCGTTTCACCTTTGCTAAGGTTGAGGGAAATGCCACGCACGGCATTCACCTCGCCCTTGCGGGTCTTGAACGCGACAGAGAGGTCTTTGATGGACAGCATGGCTTCAGGTCCTCTTGCGGGGATCAACGATGTCACGCAGACCGTCGCCGAGCAGGTTGAACGTAAAAACGGCCAGCATCAGCCAAAGGCCTGGAAAGACAGCCATCCACCATTCGCCGGAGACGATGAAGTTTGCCCCTTCTGCCACCATGATCCCCCATTCCGGGGTCGGTGGACGTACGCCGAGGCCGATGAAGCTGAGGCCCGCCGCATTCAGGATGGCCCAACCAAGGTTGAGGGAGACCTGGACCATCATCGGTGGCAAAGCGTTTGGGAAGATATGAACTGCGAGAACCCTCAGGTCACTGTTTCCCGCCAGCTTGGCGGCCTGTGCAAAGCCCGCATTGCGGCGGATGTTGACCTCGGCGCGCACAAGTCTCGCGTAGAATGGAATGTTGATGATCGCGGTCGCGTAGATGATGTTTTCTATTGTGTTGCCAAGCGCCGCAACAACGCCCATGGCCAATACAAAAAGCGGGAAGGCCATGATCGTATCGAGTAACCGGTTGAGAACAGCGTCCAACCAGCCGCCCCAGTAGCCCGTGATCGAGCCAAGGATGGACCCAATGACAAAGCTGAGTGCCACAGCCGCAACTGAGATGGTTAGATCAAGACGCGTTGCGATAACAACGCGGCTAAACACATCGCGGCCCAGATTGTCGGTGCCGAACCAGTGATCCCAACTGGGCGCTTCCAGCGCGCGGGCCGCGTTGGTCGCCAAGGGGTCGTAGGGTACAAGTAAAGGACCAAAAAGGGCACATCCCATAAAGAAGGCCAACATTGCGAAGGCAAGCATTGTGACCGGGTTGTCCTTCAGGACATATACGATGTGGCCGAGCGTTGTATCGTTTTTTTGTCCAGCGGTGCGTGAAGGGTGAGGAGCTGTCATGCCGGCCATCATTTCAATCCGATGCGTGGGTCGATCAGCGCATACGCGATGTCGATGATGAGGTTCAGCACCACGAACAAAAGTGCCATGGCCAAAACGAAACCCTGCACAGCAGCATAGTCCGAGACGACCAATGCCTCGACGGCGTAGGAGCCGATGCCGGGCCAGGCGAAGACTTTCTCGACCAACACATTCGCCCCAAGCGTGAACGAAAAAACCATGCCAAGCGTGGTCACAACGGGCAGAAGCGCGTTGCGAAATGCATAACCGTAGAGGATTTTGCGACTGCCAAGACCTGCCGCCCGAGCGGTCCGAATGAAATCCGCCGATAGAGCTGAGAGCATCGCAGCGCGTGTCATTCGTGCGATTGGCGCCAATGTGAAGAGTGCAAGTGTCGTGGCAGGCAGGATCAATTGCTTCAACGCAGCGATCCATGTTTCCAAGTCACCTGCAAGGGCTGCATCGATCAGGTAGAAGCCGGTGACATGCTGCGGCGAAAGGTAGATGAAATCGAGCCTACCCAGAGGTGATGGCGCCAGCCCGGCGATATAGTAGAAAACGTAGATCAGCGCGATACCGGTGAAGAAGGTTGGCATCGACACGCCTGCAGTCACCAGAACACGACAAAGATGATCCACCCATGTCCCCGGTCGCGTGGCTGCAAGAACGCCTAAGGGAATAGCGATGGCACATGAGAGCAGCAGCGCAACCAGTGTCAATTCAAGCGAGGCGGGGAGGCGGGCGGCCAAATCGGACGTCACAGTTTGACCCGTAGTCAGCGAAGTGCCGAGATCACCGCGCACCAGATCACCGACATAGAAAAAGAACTGTTGGAAGAGAGATTTGTCGAGGCCAAGGGCCTCTCGGATTTCGGCGATCGACGCCTCATCCGCGGCAGGACCAGCAAAGTATGCTGCCGGGTCGCCAGGCAGGGCGCGGGTGAGCAGGAAGGATATCACCACAACACCCATCACAACGGGGATTGCCTGGGCCACCCGGCCCAGGATCATTTTCGAACGGGGACTCATCAGGTTGAGGTCGTAGAAAGCGGACGCACATCGAGCTGCCGGTGAAACCAGAACTCATAACCGTCGGCCCCGTTCATCGCGACATTGAGCGCGGGTTGCCACAGCGGAATACGCGGCAGGTCCTCAAACGCAATCTCGAACATCCGCATGACATTGGGCGCATAGGCAGGGTTATCCATCGCCATGTGCAATGTGTCATCGACAAGTTGCTCGATTTCCTCGTTGCGGTAATTCGAAGAATTGAACAGATGCCCTTCTTTATAGGCCCAGAAGAAATAGTAATCGGGCGTATTAAGCCATCCGCCAAAATTTTCCAGATGCAGCGGCAGGCTCTTTTCGACCAGCGCCGCGGTGCGCCAATTGGCGCCAGGTATGCGCTCAATCTCGGTGATAATACCGATCTCAGCGAAGGCTTCTTGCATGAGGAGGGCGGTGGGTTCCATCCAATCGGCAAGACCTAAGCTTATCGACAGTGGCACTTCAAAACCCGAGGCATAGTTTGACGCCGCCATAAGTTCGCGCGCGCGCTCCAAATTGGTTGCGAAAGGTGAAGGCCGCGGCCAGGCGACATCCGTGATTTCGTCCTCCCCGCCCCACATCGGCACACCACGACCATAAGCGGCGGTCTGGAAAATCGCCTCATAGGGGATCGCATAGGCAAGCGCCCGGCGGACATTTGCATCTTGGAACGGTTCAAAGGCAAAATTCGGGCACAGGCAGTGGATGCAATTTTCAATGGGCGTAGAGTAGACATCTATCCCGGCCATGTCTGACAGCTCAGCGGCATCGCGGTTGGGAATGTTGAACGACATCTGAACATCGCCCCGCTCTAGGAGCGCCCGGCGTGTGGCAGGGCTCGGCACTTCGCGAACGATCACCCGTTCCATGCTTGGCAGGGGACCGCCGACCCACGCGTCATTGCGTTCATAGACCAATTGCTGGCCCTGTTCCCAACGGGCCACTTTAAACGCTCCGGAGCCTGCTGGCGTGGTGTGGAGATACTCCATGGCCCAGGGATCATCCTCGGTCGCATTGGCCATGGCGACTTCGGAGTTGATGATAAACGGAACCGGCACCGCGAGGTCGGGCAAGGTCAGTTTTGACGGCCTGTCGAGCGTAATGACAAATGTTTCCTCATCCACCGCTTCAAACTGATCGGGGCGCTCCAATCCACCGGCTCTCATTTGAACCGTTGGGAAGCCGCCGGCCGACACCGCCCGATCAAAGGACCATTTCACATCCGCCGCGGTCACCTTGCGGCCATCCCAAAACGTCGCATCGGACTTGATCTGGAATGTCATGGTCAGGCCATCGTCAGAAATGGTCCAGCTCTCCGCCAGTTCGGGCTCAATAACAGAGTAATCGTAGGACAACCCGCCACCTGGAGCTTCTTTTGTGCCAAAGCTGACAAGACGGTCGTAGCAATTCACGGCAACCTGATAGGATGCTCGGTTCGTTCCGGTGCGGTGCAAGTCAAGGCTGTTGATTGTCTGGCCACTGACCACAACAAGTGTCCCGCTGGATTGGGCTTGCGCTGGCAGCACTTTCAAGAAAGGGAGCATGGCCGCACCAACAGTGCCGCCGGTCAGCTTGAGGAAGTTTCTGCGAGAATTATCGTTCATGACAGGTCCTTTGCGCGTGAGAAGACTTGCCCAAGACCTGCCACTATCAAGCAGTGCAAACAAATGTTAAGTCTGAAGCATACCGTTGCAAAATTTGCAGCGGTCGAAAATTCATCGACAGAGAAACAGGTCAACCGTCATGCGGCATCTCATCATCTACGACATGATTGAAGCGGTTCATCGCTCTGGCTCGATCCGCAAAGCGGCGGAAGATACCAATATTACTGCATCGGCCCTCAACAGACGCATCCAAGCCTTCGAGGCAGAATTCGGCTCAGAGATTTTTGAACGCCTGCCCCGAGGGATGCGCCTGAACCCTGCAGGAGAGCTCTTGCTCCATCATATCCGCCTGCAACGTCAGGATTTGATCCGTGTCCACGGTCAGGTCGCTGACCTCTCTGGTATCCGCAGGGGCCACGTCAAAATTGCCTGTTCGCAAGCGCTGCTGCCATACTTTTTGCCCCGCGAAATCTCAAAGTATCGCGCAGAGTTTCCCGATGTGACATTCACCGTCAATGTCCGCGACCGTATCCAGGCCGAACGCGATTTGGTCAATTTCGAAAGCGATCTAGCACTGGTATTTGAGCCGGCTCACATGGTGGATTTCGAAGTTTTGCACGCCGTGCATCAACCCGTCATGGCCGTAATGTCGGCCGGACACCCTTTGGCGAACATGGAAAAGTTGCGCCTAAGAGACTGCCTGGAATATGATCTCGTCCTACCCGAATCCCAGTTTGGTGTACGGGTGTTGCTGGACCAAGCGTCAGCAAGGTTAGGACGAAAAATTGAACCTGTCCTTGAAACCGACAGCTTTGAAATGGTCCGACACTTCGCGTCCTACGGACAGGGGATCGGATTTCAGATCCCTGTTGGGCTCAATTCCCTTGCGCGTCCGGACATGTCATTCGTACCCATTGTCGAAAGAGATGTTTCGGGCGGCGAGCTGTTTCTTGGTCATCTTCGGGGCAGAACATTGCCTGTTGCGGCCCTGAAATTCGCCACTCAAGTTGTCACCGCACTTTCGTAGCAAGGAAGTAAATGAACAGTGGACTTGAACTTGTGTGCACCCTTTTGTGGGGGGTGGACCTTGTGCGATTTGATGCCGCGCCTTTGATAGCATTTATTCATCAAAGAAGATGAAAAATAGGACTGAAACGGACAGGCGAATTCCGGACTCATGCAGTGCGGATCGCACTGACGAGAGAGCTGACACGCAAGCTGGTGCAATCAAACCCCGAGAAAAAAGCGCCGCGCATCAGTTGCGTATTGCAACGCGATGCGCGGCGCCGTTTCGAGTCTCGATCAGATCAGGAATTCGTCCGGATCTTCACTTTGATCGTCCCATTCCTCGTATTGTGGCCCGTCTTCCGCAATCGGTTGGTTCATGAGGGCCATCACATCATCCGAAGTGATGGGGTCATCTTCCGAATGGTACTGGAATACCGGCAAAGATGCGGCAGCCGCAGTTTGCACGCTGCCTGATCCACCTGTTCCTGATCCGGACCCTTTAGTACCACCTGAGCCTGACCCATGCGTGCCGCCAGATCCGGAGCCCTTGGTGCCACCTGAGCCTGACCCACTGGTCCCGCCTGAGCCGAAGCCGTTAGTGCCACCTGAGCCGGAGCCGTTTGTGCCACCTGAGCCTGATCCATGCGTGCCGCCCGAGCCGGAGCCCTTTGTGCCGCCGGATCCTGACCCATTGGTTCCGCCGGAGCCGGAGCCGTTTGTGCCACCTGAGCCTGATCCATGCGTGCCGCCCGAGCCGGAGCCCTTTGTGCCGCCGGAGCCTGACCCATTGGTCCCACCCGAGCCGGAGCCGTTTGTGCCGCCGGAGCCTGAGCCATTGGTTCCGCCAGAACCGGAGCCCTTTGTGCCGCCGGATCCTGACCCATTGGTCCCACCCGAGCCGGAGCCGTTTGTGCCGCCGGAGCCTGAGCCATTGGTACCGCCAGATCCGGAGCCCTTGGTGCCACCTGAGCCTGATCCATGCGTGCCGCCAGAGCCCGAGCCGTTAGTGCCACCGGAGCCTGATCCATGCGTTCCGCCAGATCCGGAGCCCTTGGTGCCACCTGAGCCTGACCCACTGGTCCCGCCTGAGCCGGAGCCGTTAGTGCCACCTGAGCCTGAGCCATTGGTACCGCCAGATCCGGAGCCCTTGGTTCCGCCCGAGCCAGAGCCATGCGTTCCACCGGAGCCGGAGCCGGAGCCTTTAGAGCCACCGGAGCCTGACCCATGCGTTCCGCCCGAGCCGGAGCCCTTAGTGCCACCTGAGCCAGAGCCATTGGTCCCACCAGAGCCGGAGCCCTTAGTGCCACCGGAGCCTGAACCCTCTGGTTCTTCTGTGTCGTCGTTTTCGCTGTCCGGATCGCCCCCACCTTGTGTTATGAAGGCATCCAGTGACACTTGAGGAGGTTGGCCTTCACCATGCTGGCCAGTGACCTCAAGTTCATCAATGGAGTAATAGTGGCTGTCGGGGTCACTTGACGGAATAACCTCGTCGACGCCGTCGTAATGACCCCAGGCGACAGGTTGGCCTTGTTCATCGAGGAATTCGACCGTCCCGTTGTGGGTTCCGTCTTCACTTACAGATTCATTGATTGTTTGGACGGCGCCGGCATCAGACAGATCCAATACAATCTGGTCGCCAGAAGAAGAACTGGAAAATTCGTTCTCCAGAGTGCTGTCGTACCAGTCCGCCAGTGAGTCACCCTCTACGCCACCGTTGTGGTAGGACCCAGTAGAGCTGGCCGTTTCATTGCCGGAACCTTTTGTACCGCCAGAGCCAGAGCCGGAGCCCTTAGTGCCACCGGAGCCTGATCCATGCGTTCCGCCGGAGCCGGAGCCCTTAGTGCCACCTGAGCCTGAGCCATTGGTACCGCCGGAGCCGGAGCCGTTTGTGCCACCGGATCCGGAACCATGCGTTCCACCCGAGCCGGAGCCCTTGGTGCCACCCGAGCCTGAACCATTGGTTCCGCCAGAACCGGAGCCCTTGGTGCCACCGGAACCTGATCCATGGGTTCCACCTGAGCCGGAGCCCTTAGTGCCACCTGAGCCTGAGCCATTGGTACCGCCGGAGCCGGAGCCCTTGGTGCCACCCGAGCCTGAACCATTGGTTCCGCCAGAACCGGAGCCCTTGGTACCACCGGAACCTGATCCATGAGTTCCACCTGAGCCGGAGCCATTGGTCCCTCCAGAGCCTGAACCATTGGTGCCGCCGGACCCTGATCCGCCGGTTCCACCTGATGGCCCGTCGGTGTTCTCGTAAATTGCGTCATAATTGTCGGACATTCGGCGACCCCTTCAATAGGCAAAACTCACTCTCGAGCGCAAATTCGGAATGCCAAATTGCGCCGGCGTAATAAATTGTGGGACCCCCATCCGTCGCTGACGATAGGGGAAAAGACAAATTGTGGCAATTTTTTGATTTATTTTCAGCAGGTTGAGGGCAATTTCGTTTCCGAAACGGCGGCAATGATTTGAAATTAGATCGTTTGATTTCAAAACCGATCCAGTCCGCCACAGTTTTGCCATTTTTCAAGCCCGAATCGGATGGTTGAGGCTTCGCAATAATGTCAAAGGTCGTTCCCAATTTGGGCACAATTTCTCTCTATTACCAAGGTTAATTCCGTTCGAGCCATTAATAAGAATAGAGATTGGTAAGGTGAGCAGGTGACAAGTAGTTCTCGAAAGAAGCGATTGGCACTCGTCGTGAAGACGGCTGAACACCATTTTGGAAAGACGGTCAGACGCGTCACTGCGCCGGGTGGCGACGGGCGGGCCAGTTACAAAATTCACTTTGATGACCAGTCTGTTTTTGGAACTCTGCGCCCGAATTTTCGGCGAACCCATTTGGAAGCACATGTTCTGAAGCGTTTGGAACCTCATTGCGATCTGATCCCGCGGTGTCTGGGCGTTGAAGGCGAAATCATGTTCCAATCTGATGTGGGCGGGCGGCGGCTCAACCTCGAAATCCATACGGCGGGTGCAGAAGGCCGAGAGGCCATCGCGGCCGAAGCTGTTCGCGCCATCTTTTCCATTCAGTCCGCTGCCCGAAAAACTGACCTTCACGAGCGCTTGCCTCACCTTGGCAATAATCCGGCATGGGTGGATAATTTCGTTAACGGAGTACGGGCCCTTGAGCCGTTTTCACCCGATCGCACCGGCAAAGTTGATGTCAATGAGCTGAAGGAAATGATCGCGAAACCGGGGCGACAGTTCGTGAAATGGGATTGCCGGTCGGGCAATGCCGCGATTGGCACGGATAATGTCTTGCGATGGTTCGACTTTGAGTATTCTGGATTGCGCCATGGTGCTGAAGATCTGGCTTGGCTGATTGGCGATGAGGCCTGGCCGCTGTCACCGCAAACCATGCTGGATATCGTGACATCAGAATTCGATCCGGGTTGCGGGCATTCTTTGGAGGACTATCTGGCTTACCTGTCGCTTTATCTGACATTTCATTCGGCACAGCGGTTCAAGCTGATCATCAAGGAAGCTAAAAAACGCGGATGGCAGTCAAAGAACCGTATTCGAAAATATGATGACGCCGGTGTGCATCCGGAATTCGGAGCGCAGATCTGCCTAGTGGGCACCTTCTTTGCAGCGCGCAACAAAGCGACAGCGCCTATTGCCAAAGATTTTGAGGCCGCCCGCCAGATGTTTCTAGGCCTGATCCTCAACTCATTAGAGGGGACGGGGTCATGAATGTCGTGTCGGCACCGATTTCACGGGATTTGACCGTCCATGTTGTGCGCGACCTAGACGCGCTGGAAGCGCTTAGGCCGGAATGGAATGCCGTTCACGCAAGAGACGCCCAAGCAGGTGTGTTTTTGTCGTGGGATTGGATGATGCAGGGGTTTCGTGCCAATAAAGGCCGATTTTCGGTTCTGGTTGCACGAGGTGACGGGATTTCTGATGCGATTGTTGGGATATTGCCGCTGAAATCTCGCCTGCATTGGAGCCGGTCACGATCAGAGTTCCAAACCCAATATGAAGCAGGTGGGCGTCTGATCTGGAGCGAATATACCGGCTTTATCTGCGATCCGGATTGGGAGGCAGAAACGCTTCCGGCCTTTGCAAGCGCCTTGGGGCAGATGCCGTGGATGTCCTTTGCAATGCGGTATGTCGATCAAACTGACCGCATCAAGTTATTTCGAAAAAGTTTCCCAAAATCGGCGTTCTCAACCGCTCTTAAGCCGTATCTGATCAATAAGGGTCAAACAAATAACCTTGTGTCGCCACAGGTGGCGTTGCCGACAGATTTCGATCAGTTCCTCAAATCTGCACTCAGCGCGAACTCACGACAGAAATTTCGCCGCGCGGAACGCAAGCACCTCGAAACCGGGGATTTGCGCCTGACCGGAACAAGTGGCGCCACAATAGACGCTCATCTCGGCATTCTGCTCAAGTTTTGGATGGCGAAATGGGAGCCATTAAAGGGCCGGTCTGCGGCAGCAAAAACTGCCGGCAATTACCGCAGAATTGTGGAAGCAGCCTTTGCGACAAATACGCTTTTCCTGCCCGTCCTGTGGCGCGGTGATCGTCCGATCGGTGCATTGGCGCATATTCTCGACCGGAAACTCAAAAGGGTACATTTCATTGTTGTAGGCAGGGATCTGGAATTTGACGCGCCGTATGTTGGCCAAATCCTGCATCTGGGCAGCATCGAGTGGGCCATTGCCTATGGTTATCGCGTTTATGATTTCAGCCATGGAAACGAACCGTACAAATACAGCTATGGCACCACGGATGTCGAAACCCAGTTTTTGACAGTTCGACGGCGAACCGCGGATCGCGGTACAGTGTTTGACGATGCCAACACAACCGAAGCCGTGGCCCGCATCCAGACGTTTATCAAGGCAAAGAAATATGATCGCGCGGTTCAAGGATGCGAGCAGATTGTCGCGACGCTTAATGCTGATACCTGAATTGCGAATTTACAAAACCACTTGGAAATGACCTGACTGAAAAGGGTCCATTTAACGTACCCGTCAGGTTATTTGCCTCCCCGCCAAACATGACAGGGAGGCTAAGGCTTCACTAGGCTAAGGTGTCAAACCTAGAAAAAACCCAGTTTGTTGGGGTTATAGCTCATAAGAATGTTCTTGGTTTGCTGGTAGTGGTCCAGCATCATCTTATGCGTTTCACGGCCGATACCCGATTGCTTGTAGCCGCCAAAAGCCGCATGGGCCGGATAGGCGTGGTAGTTGTTGACCCAAACCCGGCCCGCTTCGATCGCGCGTCCAAAGCGGTAGCAGGTATTGGCATCGCGTGACCAAACACCAGCGCCAAGTCCGTACATCGTGTCATTTGCAATCGCCAGCGCCTCTGCCTCATCTTTAAAAGTTGTGACAGACACAACCGGACCAAAGATTTCCTCCTGGAAGACCCGCATCTTATTGTGGCCCTTCAGAATGGTGGGCTGCACATAGTTGCCACCCTTCAACTCGCCGCCCATCTCGGCCGCGCCGCCTCCGGCCAGTACTTCGGCGCCTTCTTCGACCCCGATTGTCAGGTAAGACAGGATCTTTTCCTGCTGTTCGACTGACGCCTGGGCACCGACCATGGTCTCCGGGTCGCGCGGATCGCCCTGTTTGATCGCTTTCACCCTGGCAATCGCGCGGGCAATGAACTCTTCATAGATATCTTCCTGGATCAGCGCGCGACTTGGGCAGGTGCAGACCTCCCCCTGGTTGAAGGCGAAGAGGACAAAGCCCTCGACTGCCTTGTCAAGAAAGGCGTCATCCTTGGCCATCACGTCCGAAAAGAAGATATTTGGGGATTTGCCGCCAAGTTCCAAAGTGACGGGTATCAGGTTTTCGGTTGCAGCCTGCATGATCTTTTTGCCGGTCTCGGTTGATCCAGTAAAGGCGATCTTTGCAATTCTGCTGGAGGTGGCCAAAGCGGCTCCGACTTCGCCACCGAACCCGTTCACAATGTTCAAAACACCATCAGGCAAAAGGTCTGATATCACTTCCATCAAGACCATGATGGCGGCCGGGGTCTGCTCTGCTGGTTTCAGAACAATGCAGTTGCCTGCTGCCAAGGCCGGAGCCAGTTTCCATGCAGCCATCAGGATCGAAAAGTTCCACGGAATGATCTGTCCAACCACGCCCAATGGCTCGTGGAAATGGTAGGCGACCGTATCATTGTCGATCTCGGACATATTGCCTTCCTGGCTGCGCAAGACCCCCGCGAAGTAGCGGAAATGGTCGGCCGACAGCGGGATGTCAGCGGCCATGGTTTCGCGGATCGGTTTACCATTGTCCCATGTTTCCGCCTGTGCAATCAGCTCAAGATTTTCATCAATCCGATCCGCGATTTTCAGCAAGATGTTTGACCGTTCTGCGGCAGAGGTCTTGCCCCAAGCCTCTTTCGCGGCGTGGGCGGCATCCAGAGCCAGTTCAATATCGGCAGCGTCCGAGCGTGGGATTTCGTTGATCAATGCGCCAGTGATGGGCGTGACATTTTCGAAATACCGTCCGTTCACTGGGGCCACAAACCTGCCGCCGATAAAGTTGTCATAGCGCAGTTTGAACGGCGAGGTGTAGGTGCCTGCCTCGGTGTAAGTCATGTCGTTCATAAAGGTATCCTCCATTGTCTTCGAACCTCCTCTGTTCGAAGTGCCAAGAGGAATGACGCGGCGCTGGACGAGCGTCACGAGGGTGGCAGCACTCGCCAGCTCAAACCTGTCTCAGGTCTGAGACAGGTTGCCCTAGTTTTGGTCTAATCCAAGCCGTTTCATGCGGCGGTAAAGGGTGGCGCGACCAACGCCGAGCTGACGGGCGGCCTTACTGATATTGCCATCAGCGCGCGAAATCGCTCGAATCACAGCAGCACGTTCCGCCTTTTCAAAGCCGGTCGGCCCGTCCTCGCGCCCTAGAAAATCAGATGCCGGTCGGGGCGTGATCGCGCCAATTGCGTCCATCCCGAAAATCCGGCGCGCCTCACGCGTGGCACCGATGACAAGGTCATGTTCATCAATGGCCAACAGGGTTGCGGCCTCGGCGTCTTCGCTTTCGGCAACGACGATACGGGCTTTGGGGTAGGCGGCACGGAAATTTGCCTCTTCAATTGCGCGGGCGGTATTGGCCACTTGCGCAGCGATCAACCGATTGAAAGCTTCTGTTTGATCGGCGCGGGCAGACGAGACATCCAGCGCCGCCAGAAGTTTTCCGTCGCTGTCGTAAATCGGCGCGTCGATGCAGCTCATTCCGGTATTGCGGGCATAGAAGTGCTCATCTTGGTGAATGATCAACTGACGTTGCTCTGTCAGGCAGGTTCCTATCCCGTTGGTGCCTTCGCGTTCTTCGCTCCAATTGGCACCTGTGCAAAGACCCCATTTTTCGAAAACCGGGGCGTCGGCTTCGCTGAGCCTTTGATCTAGGATGAAGCCCTCGACATCTGTCAGGAACACGCCACAGCCCGATTGACCAACAAGCGAAAACAGCATGTCCAGCCGGGGGCCGGTGACAGTCATAAAGGTTTCAAGCGCTGCGCGGCGGTGATGCAAGGCCGTTTGGTCAATCCGTTCGGGTTCACGCGTTTCCGCAGGATCCAGACCGTGTTTTATTGCGGATCGGTTCCAGCTTGCCGCGATACGAGAGCGCGCGGCTGCTGATGATGATTGCGTCGTCTCCAGAACGCGATCGGTGTGCGAGGTCTTTCGGGTCATCACGCCCCCGTTGTAGGAATGGCCGGTGGCACAACCCTAAGGGTAGCATTGGCGGATGGCAAAGGGCATGAAGGTGATCTAAAAACACAAATGAATTGCCGATAATTCATTGATGAGTTAACAGTGTTGCCCGCGCTTATTACAATCAGGGAAAGTCACTATGTCGGAAAAACGCAGGATTGTGTCCTCCCGCCACCTTGCCGAAGGGGAGGGCTGGGAAACCTCAGAGGTCGAATATGGGCTGATCATAGCCTATAACGCGTTTTCGCGCTGGATGGCGCGCTGCATGTCGGCCGCTGGCGATATCGAAATGACGCCGCTGGAAATTCTGGTCCTTCATAATGTGAACCATCGGAGCCGCGACAAGAGGCTGACCGACATTTGCTTTCTGCTCAACATCGAGGACACCCATACTGTGAACTATGCGTTGAAGAAGCTGATGAAGATCGGGGTGATCACATCAGAGAAGCGCGGGAAAGAAGTGTTTTACCGCACGTCCGATGAGGGAGAGAGGCTTTGTGCCGCCTATCGTGACGTACGCGAACGCTGCCTGATCGAAGGGATGTCCAAGCTGGATCTAAGTGGAGACGAACTGCGAGAGATCGCCTCCAGTCTCAGATCTTTGTCAGGCCAGTATGATCAGGCCAGCCGCGCAGCCGCTTCGCTTTAACCCGACATCAGTTGCGGCAGCAGAGTTACAATCTGTGGGAAAACACAGATCAAGAGGACGCCGACCAGCAACAACAAAAAGAACGGGAACGCGGCCTTGGCGATGCGCAGGATGTCATATTTTGTCATCCCCTGAATGACAAAGAGGTTAAACCCAACCGGCGGTGTGATCTGGCTCATTTCGACAACGATCACGAGGTAGATTCCGAACCAAAGAGGGTCGATGTTTACAGCGTCGATCATCGGCATGACGATCGACGTGGTCAGAACCACGACCGAGATGCCGTCCAGAAAGCAGCCAAGGACAATAAAGAACAGGGTCAGCGCCAATAGTAATTGCGCCTGTGAAAGCTCCATAGCGCCAATCCACGCCGCCAGATTTCGCGGAAGTCCAGTGAACCCCATTGCCACAGATAAATAGGCCGCGCCGAGAAGAATGAGGGCAATCATACAGGACGTCCGGGTCGCAGACATCAGCGCCTCGCCCATCAGCGACCAGCTAAATGATCCTGAGAACCACGCCAGCAGGACCGACAATAGAACTCCCAATGCGGCCGCATCGGTGGGCGATGCCAAACCTGTATAGATCGAGCCGATCACACCGAAAATCAGCAAAGCCACAGGTAGCAGATTACGAGACGCCGCGATTTTCTCACGAAACGAAAACTGAACCTCTTCGCGTGGGATCAGGCCAGGGTTCATCCACGCCCGTACCGCAACATAGCCGGCAAAGAGCGTGATCAACATAATCCCCGGAATGACACCGGCGATAAACAGACGCGCAATGGATTGCTCTGTCGCGACGCCGTAAACGATCAAGATGATGGAGGGCGGAATCAGGAGGCCCAAAGTGGCCGACCCGGCAAGTGTGCCGATGATCAGGCTGTCTGGATATCCCCGTTTGGTCAGTTCCGGAACTGACATCCGACCGATGGTGGCAGCAGTTGCCGCAGAGGAGCCAGACACAGCAGCAAAAATCGCGCAGCCAAAAACGTTGACGTGCAATAGCCGCCCGGGCGCTCGTCCCAGCCACGGCGCCAGGCCCGAAAACATGTCCTGGCTTAATCGGGACCTCAACAGGATCTCGCCCATCAGGATGAAGAGGGGCAGGGCGGTCAACGGCCAGCTATGCGAATGCCCCCAGAGCGTGGTGGCCAGGATCAGGCCAGAGGGGGCATTGGAAAACAGGACGATGGCGACAAGGCCAACAATGCCAAGCGAAATGGCTACCCATACCCCAGATGCCAGACAGAAGAGCATGATACCCAGCAGGGTGAGTGCGATCATTGGGTCAGACATCGTTACACCTCATCTGGGTTGGTCAGCACCGGGCGGCGGGCCGCAACCAAATCGAAAAACGTGTGGATCAATGCGACTACCAGAAAGGCCAGGCCCAAGGTCATCACAGATTGAGGGATCCAGAGGGGTACCGGGATGATGCCATTCGACCTGTCGCCAAAATGCAGGCTTTCAGCAACGAGGGCCCCGGCAAACCAAGTGGCGAAACCTGTAAAGGCGATTCCGACCAGCAACACGGCCCCTTCGGCAAGAGTTGCGGCCTTTTCTGGCAAGCGCTGAACGATCAGGTTTACGCGAATATGTCCACCCGATCGCAAGGTGTAGCTCATCGCTAGGAAGGTTGATGCCGCCAGCATGAAGCCAGCGAAATCAGCATAGGACGGGATAGTTGACGGAAGCACGCCGGGAAACATCCGCCCGATGATGTTCAGCAAGACCTGCGCGCTGACCAACAGACAGATCGCCATGATCAGCCCCGCACTGATGGCGCCTGCAATTTGGTAAAGCCTGTTTAGCAGTGGAACCATTCTCGAAACCCTCCTGTTGAACTGTTGTTGGGGCGATGGCCTTCCGACACACCGCCCCAACGAATTTAGCTTTAGTTTTGGTAATCAGTCAGGATCGAAAGGGCAGCCTCGGACGCGCTGGCCTGCCAGTTGGTTAACATTTCAGCACCGATTGCCTGCAAGCCTGCAACCAATTCAGTGCTGGGCTCGTATACCGTGATGCCATTTGCAGCCAATTCAGCCGTCATTGCCTCGGCCTCAGCTGCGGACATTTCCCAGCCACGGGTTTCTGCAGCTTCGGCGGCGGCCAGTACGGCGGCCTGCACATCGGCATCCAAGCGATCAAAAACGCGCTGGTTTACAACAACGATATTCTTTGGAACCCAGGCGTTGATCGGGCTGTAATGGGTGACAAAATCCCACGCGGTAGAGTTTACGCCAGTCGAAGGTGACGTGATCATTGCCTCAACCTGACCGGTCGAAAAGGCTTGCGGAATGTTGGATGCTTCGACTTGAACCGGGGCTGCACCGGCAAGGGCTGCAAATTCCTCCAGGGCGGCGTTATAGGCCCGGAAACGCAACCCGTTCAGATCGTCCACGGTGGCAATCTCGCCATTGGTATAAAGGCCTTGGGCGGGCCACGGCACAGAGAACAGTGGCATCAAACCTTGTTCAGCCAAGAGCGCGGTAATGACTGGTTCCTGAGCCTCCCAAAGGGCGCGCGCTTCATCATAGCTTGTGGCGACAAACGGTTGGCTGTCGATGCCAAAGGCCAAATCGTCATTTGACAGGCGCGAAAGAAAAAACTCGCCAATTGGCACTTGGCGAGAACGGATAGCGTTGCGGATTTCTGCATGTGGGATCAGAGAACCGGCAGAATGGATAGTGATTTCCAGATCGCCGCCGGTGGCCTCGGCCAGATCTTCGGCAAACTGCATGATGTTTTGGGTGTGGAACGTGCTGTCCCCATACGGGGTTGGCATATCCCACGTATCGGCGGCTGCACTGGTCGCGACAGTCATCGCGGCGGCGAACATGAGTGTGTGTTTCATTGTTTTCTCCCTATGAAACCTTCATCGAATCTAAACGGCAACATTACGTTGACAATTTGTCAGCGTTATATCCATAAAGCAACAGAAAATTGATTCCCGATACGATTGGAGTGCGAAATGGACCAAAAAACTTGGCAATTCTGGGTGGATCGCGGCGGCACTTTCACAGATATCGTTGCAAAATCGCCTGCAGGGGCATTGCGGACGCATAAAGTGCTTTCCGAGAATCCAGAGGTTTATCGCGACGCGGCAGTGTACGGGATTCGTGAAATTCTGGGGCTTGGTGCTGAGGATGATATCCCACCCGGACAGATTTCAGCGGTAAAAATGGGCACAACGGTAGCGACCAACGCCCTTCTGGAACGCAAGGGCGAACGGACGTTGCTTCTGATCACCAAAGGTCTGCGGGATTTGCTGCGCATCGGGTACCAGAACCGGCCCAAGCTTTTTGATTTGAATATCGAGCTTCCTGAACTTCTGTACGAGGATGTGATCGAGGTTGATGAACGGGTCGCTGCAGATGGCGTGGTGGTTCGGCCACTTGATACAAGGTCGGTGCGTACGGCCCTTTCGCAGGCCTATGGGCGCGGCTATCGCTCAGTTGCGATTGCCTTGATGCATTCCTACCGGTTCCCCGACCATGAAAAATTGTTGGGCGAAATGGCGCAACAATCAGGGTTTACCCAAGTATCGCTAAGCCATGAAGTCAGCCCGCTGATCAAGCTGGTCTCGCGTGGAGATACGGCCGTTGTCGATGCGTATCTGTCTCCAATCCTGCGCAGATATGTCCAGCAAGTCTCCGGTGCGCTTGGCACGCATAGCGGTGGATGTGACAAATTGATGTTTATGCGTTCCAGCGGCGGATTGACCGATGCGGGTCTTTTTGAGGGCAAAGACGCTATCTTGTCCGGGCCAGCCGGCGGTGTTGTTGGCATGGTCCGAACCGGTGCTGATCTGGGTCTGGATAAACTAATCGGCTTTGATATGGGCGGAACATCGACAGACGTCTGCCACTATGCGGGTGAATTTGAGCGAAGCTTTGAAACCGAAGTGGCCGGTGTGCGTATGCGCGCGCCTATGATGTCGATTCACACTGTGGCCGCTGGCGGCGGGTCGATCCTATCTTATAGGGATGAGCGAATGCAGGTGGGGCCTGAAAGTGCCGGGGCAAATCCCGGACCAGCAGCCTACCGGCGCGGCGGACCGCTGACAGTCACCGACTGCAATGTATTGCTGGGGAAACTGCAACCCGAACAATTCCCGGCGGTCTTTGGCCCGAATGCCGATGAACCGCTGGATTTGGAGGCTGTTAGGGCGAAATTCGCCGAGATGGCGGCGCAGATTGGCACGGATCGCCCGGTCGAAGAAGTGGCCGAGGGGTTCCTGCGCATCGCGGTCGAAAACATGGCCAATGCCATCAAGAAAATCAGCGTTCAGCGCGGATATGACGTGACCCAATACACGATGAACTGTTTTGGCGGCGCAGGCGGTCAGCACGCGTGCCTTGTGGCTGATGCCCTTGGTATGGAAAGCATTTTCATCCATCCGTTTGCGGGCGTCTTATCTGCCTTTGGCATGGGGTTGGCCGATATTCGGGCTATGCGCGAGCATCAATTTGGTGGCGCCATCGACGAGACAAATCTGGCGCAGGCGGCCATTGAAAAGCTTGCCGATGAAGCCACCGAAGAGGTGGCTGGGCAAGGCATAGATCGTGAAAACATCTCTGTCGTTCTGACGGCTCATATCCGGCCTGATGGCGCGCAGCAGACATTGCCAATCCTATTTGGAACTCCGGCCGACATGGCCCACGATTTTGCCGTGGCGCATCAAAGCCGTTTTGGGTTCGTGCCAGATGATGCGGCCCTGCTTATCGACATGCTGACAGCCGAGGCGATCGGGCGAACGGGGGAGGCCGTCAGCTTGCCGGAAAACGACACGCCCGGACAGGACGCGGAGTCAGGAAAAATGTGGTCAGATGGCGCATGGCGGGACGTCCCGCTTGTTGATCGGACAACTATGCGGCGCGGGGATACTGTCACTGGCCCGGCCATCCTGACAGAACCAACCGGCACCAATATCGTGGAGCATGGATGGCAGGCTGAATGTGTTGCAGGCGGAAATCTGTTGTTGAAGCGGATTGTTCCGCTTGAAAGAAGTGAAGCGATTGGCACCCAAGTCGATCCGGTGATGTTGGAGGTTTTCAACAACCTCTTCATGTCAATTGCCGATCAGATGGGGGCGACATTGGCCAACACGGCCTATTCGGTGAATATAAAAGAACGCTACGATTTCTCCTGTGCGATCTTTGATCAAAACGGAGACCTCGTGGCAAACGCCCCACACGTGCCTGTTCATCTTGGGTCGATGTCGGAAAGTGTTCGAACGATTTTGGACCAGAATGCGGATAAGATCCGTCCCGGTGATGTGTTCATGATGAACAATCCGTTCAATGGCGGAACCCATTTGCCGGATGTCACTGTCATCACACCCGTCTTCGACGGTGACGGGAACGACATTCTCTATACAGTCGCCAGTCGCGGCCACCATGCCGATATCGGTGGCAAAACGCCGGGCTCAGCGCCACCCGATAGTCGCCATATCGAGGAAGAAGGCGTGCTGATCGACAATTTCAAACTGGTGGATCAAGGCCGTCTGCGGGACCGGGAAACCCGCGCACTGCTGGCGTCGGGTCGTTACCCGTGCCGCAACATCGATCAGAATATGGCCGATCTATCTGCACAAATCGCGGCCAATGCCACGGGCGCCGGAGAGTTAAGCCGGATCACCCGGCAATTTGGGCAAGAGACAGTGCAGGCCTATATGGGGCATGTTCAGGACAATGCGGAAGAAAGCGTGCGCAGGGTTCTCGATGTTTTGAAAGACTGCGCCTTTTCGTATCCGCTGGACGATGGCGCCGAGATCAAGGTCAAGATCACTGTGGACCACGCCACAAGACAGGCCGAGATCGACTTTACCGGCACATCCGAGCAAAGCCCGCTCAATTACAACGCGCCCTTGGCGATTTGCCGGGCTGTGGTCCTTTATGTCTTCCGAACCTTGGTAGGCAGCGATATCCCGATGAACGAAGGATGCCTCAAGCCTCTGCGTCTTGTGGTTCCAACTGGAACGATGATCAACCCAACGGCGCCAGCTGCGGTGATCTCTGGCAACACTGAAGTGAGCCAAGCAATTGCCGACGCGCTTTACGGCGCCCTTGGAGTTATCGCGGGTAGCCAGGGCACAATGAATAATTTCGTCTATGGCAATGAGGTTTTGCAGAACTACGAAACGATCTGTGGTGGTACCGGTGCGGGCAACGGGTTCCATGGAACCAGCGCCGTGCACAGCCATATGACAAACACGCGCATGACCGACCCGGAAGTTCTGGAAAGCCGCTTTCCTGTGCGAGTGGACGAGTTTTCAATCCGATCCGGTTCAGGCGGAGATGGGCAATTCAAAGGTGGAGACGGGATTGTCCGACGGCTTCGCTTTACCGAGGCGATGACGGTCACCACATTGTCCTCACACCGAAAAGTACCGCCCCACGGGGCAAATGGCGGGCTGCCGGGTATGACCGGCGAAAACAGTGTCGAACGCGCTGAAGGCACGGTTTTACAGCTTGCCGGCAATGATGAAGTGAATTTGAATCCAGGCGATGTGTTCGTCATGAAAACGCCGGGTGGCGGTGGTTTCGGACCCTCTTGAGGACGTTCGCCTATCTAGAGGGGAAAAACCGGGCGGGGGGATTTCGACCCTGCCCGGTTTTGCGGTCCGGAATGGGGCTGGGATGTGGACCATTGCCGGGCTAGCCTATAGAACTGGAGAAACCAGGCACGGGGGGCCAGGCGCTGCGTGAAACACGCGCCGCGGGAAAGCTCTGATTTCGAAGGAGGCCGGAAATTTGGCGCAAAATGCCTCCAATTTGGCGACCAGGTTATACGAGGATATCGTTATCGGTGCGCTTTCGTTCGGGACAAAGCTGACCGAAGAAGTTCTGGCCGAGCGCTATCAGACAAAACGACACGTGTTGCGGGAGGCCTTTGGTCAGCTTGAGGAGATTGGGTTCGTCAAAAAGACACCCAATCGAGGCGTTTTCGTGCGTGAGCCAAGCCCACGAGAGATGCAGGAGCTTTTTGAGCTGCGCGAGATGTTGGAAACGAAAGCCGCCTCTCTGTTTTCCTTGCCGATCGAAGCACAGGTCACGGACAAACTGGACGATATTCAGCGCCAGCACAGCGCCGCCGTGCGTGAGAACCGCTTTCGCGACGTTTTGCACCTCAACGCGGAATTTCACAGGGTCCAGTATTCACCGTGCCCCAATCGCACCTTGGTGTCGGCGGTCGAGTATTACGCCACCCGTGCGCATTTGATTACAGCAATGAAGTTCAGCGATGTCGCGGTCATGGATTCCGTGATCGCAGAGCATGAGGCGATTATCGCAGCGATGAAAGGCACGGATCGCGACCGCCTGATTGAAGCGATCCGCGCCCATTTCGACTATGATCGCGTCCGTCAGTACGAACGTGAATACCGGCTACGCCACCCTGACGCCGAAGACCTGGAAACACGACGTCCCCGACGTGGATTGGGCAGTTGATCAAGGAAGGCGTTTGGTCATGTCTTCCCATTCATCGGGTGTGAAGGCACGTGTTACTTCGCATGTGACATTACCGGACCGTTCGGCGGCCATGCAAAAGGCCGTGACGGTCTCATCATCGGGCGCCTCGACCTTCATAATGAAATCAAACTGGCTCATGCAGTAGAAGAATTCGAGGATATTCACACCCATTGAGCGCGCAAATTCGACCACGCCGCGGCCGCGGTCCGGGGCGTCGACCACGGTCATCATGGCTTCGCGGGTCAATTTCTCAGTAATGAAATAGGTTTTCATCGCTCTATGCGTCCTTTCGAGAAGCAGTCATTTTTTGTCGGAGACGGCCCATGAGATGCGGGATCGCGATGGCCCCGATCAGCATGAGGCCGATATAGATATTCAAAACAAGGCCGGGCACGTTGATCAGAGAAAGGCCGAAGGTCAGAAATCCGATCAGGAAAACCGCCAATGTGACCCCGATAATGGTTCCCGTTCCGCCGGCGATACCGACGCCGCCAAGAACAACCATTGTAATCACCTGCAATTCCCACCCCGTTGCAATGTTCAAGCGGACCGAGCCTAACCGACTGGTGAGCAAAATTGCCGCCAGCCCCGACAAAAGCCCCGACAGTGCAAATAGCCAAATGCGATAGCGGGTGACGTTGATGCCGGTGTAGCGGGCGACATCGGGGTTGGTTCCAATCGCGTAGATCCGGCGCCCATAGATCGTGGTATGCAGGTAGATCCCAAAAATCACCGTGGCGACGATATAGATCAACAATTCCGCCGGGATGTATCCCCAAAGGTAGTGCTGCCCAAACCAGGACCATCCGTCTGGAAAACTGGTATAGGCGTCATCGCCGACGATGCTGACGGCAATACCTCGATAAAGCGATAGGGTGCCGATGGTAACGACGATGGAATGCACGCCCAAAGCACTGACGATGACGCCGTTCAGGACGCCAGCAAGCGTACCGGTGAACAGCCCAACCAGTACCAATATGGGCAACCCCGCTCCGGACTCGGCCACAACGCCCATGACAACGGCAGAAAGCGCAACGATTGAGGCCACCGACACGTCGATCTCTCGCGCGATAATCAGCAAGGCCATGGGCAAGGCGATCAGGGCCTTCTCAGCAAAAGAGAATGTTGAATCGATCAGATTGTAGAGGTCCAGGAAATAGGGAGACAACGAACTCATCAACACGATGACGGCTGCCAGCAAGATCAACAGCGCCACTTCCCATGCGCCAAAGGCACCAGATTTCATGATTGCCCCTCCCGCGGAAGAATTTGGCGTCCGGGGCGCCGTTCGGTTAGCGCATTCGCGGCAACGGCAATCAGAATGACCGCACCGATGACGGCCAGTTGCAGGAACGGATTGATCCTGAGAAAGGGGAGGGAGGTTTCGACAACCGCGATAAAGAGAGCGCCCAAACCTGCCCCCAAAACAGTGCCGCGCCCACCTGTGATCGACACTCCGCCAATTACGCAGGCGGCGATGATGGCGAATTCTCGCCCCTCGGCAGCTTGGGTATAGGCAATGGCAAACCGGCCAGCCCAAAGATAACCGCACAACCCTGCTGCCGCGCCAGAGAGGGAATACACCAAAAATTCAACCTTCAGCCGCGAAATCCCTGCATTGCGCGCTGCGTCCGGATTGCTGCCATATGCGTAAACATCGCGCCCTGCGGGACGATGGTTGTAAAGAAGCCAGAATAGAATAAAGGCCACGGTGGCCACCCAAAAGAGGTTGGGTATTCCAAGGTTGGCGCCGGCAGGAAAAGCCTTGAACGCTTCGGACATTTCATGGCTTGAAATCCAGGCACCGCCGCTGAGCACGTAAATCATGCCGCGTATGATGGTCATAGTGCCAAGTGTTGCAATAATCGGTGGGATGCCTGCAAACGTGATCAAGCTTGCGTTCAGGATGCCCAGGACAGCCCCCATTCCGATGGCCAGAATGACGAAAACCAGCGCGGGCAGCTCGGGCATGACTTGACTGAGCTGAGCTAGGAACATGCCAGAGAATGCCAGAACCGACGCTTGGCTCAGGTCGATCCCTCGGGTCAGCAGCACCCCCAATTGCCCCATCACAAGGATCGCCAAAAGACCCCAAGTGGACAACAGGTTACCAAGGCTGCTGCCGTCCAGATAATCTGGTGCGCGCAACGTAACGCCCAGAAGGATCAGCGCGATGACGAAGGCGAGGATGGCCTCGCGTTCTTGGAGTATCCGCCGCATCAGATCCCCCCGGCCGCAGCTGCAACCACGGTTTCAGACGAAAAGTCGGCCCGATCGTATTCCGCAACCACTCGCCCGCGTGCCATCACCATCAACCTGTCGGAAATGCCAAGCGCCTCTTCTAATTCAGAAGAGACCAGCACAACAGCGAGCCCTGCTTTAACCAGATCGCCAATCGCCTGATGCACAGCCGCTTTTGAGCCGACATCAATACCTTTGGTTGGTTCGTCCAGAATGATGATGTCGGGATTGGTCGCTAACCATTTTCCAATCACTACCTTTTGTTGATTGCCGCCGGAAAGCTCTGAAACCTTTTGGCGCCAACTGCTGGCACGGATGGAAACCCGATCCGCAAATGTATCCACCAGCCGTGACTCCGCTGGGCGGTTCACGAAAATCCCACGCGCTAGATCTTGCAATTTGGGAAGCGAAATATTTCGGCGGATCGAAAATGGCAGGATGGCCCCATGGCGCTGCCGGTCTTCTGGCACATAGGCCAAGCCTGCGCGCATTGCATCCTGGGTCGAGGTGATCTTGATCGGTTGCCCCTTGATCGTGACGGTCCCGTCCGTGACGGGCTTCAAACCAAAGATGCCCTCCATCAATTCGGTGCGTCCGGCGCCGACAAGCCCGTAGAAACCAAGGATCTCACCACGTCGCACGGCAAAGCCAATATCTGCAAACTCGCTTGGATGGGTAAACCGGTCAACCCGCAGCACTTCTTCACCGATCTGGGCCTCGACCTTGGGATAAATCTCGGACAGTTCGCGGCCGACCATTTGGGCGATCAGGTCATCCTTGCTAACCTCTGAGATCAAGCCGCTACCAGCCAGCTCTCCGTCGCGGAGAACCACGTAGTCATCGCAGATGCGGAAGATTTCATCGAATTTATGGCTGATGAAGATGATCGCCTTCCCGGCCGCTTTCAGGTCATCGATGATGCCATAAAGATGGTGAATCTCGGCCTGAGACAGGGCTGCGGTCGGCTCATCAAAAATGATCAGTTGCGCGTCCGTGGAAAGGGCCTGTGCCAATGACACCATATGACGCTCCGCCACGCTGAGATGCTTCATCATTGTGCTGGGCGCAATATCCGAGCCAATTTGTTCCAAAACGGACTGCGCGCTGGAGCGGGTTGCAGTCCAATCCACCCGACCAGCCTGACCTTTTGGCAGGCGGCCGACAAAGATGTTTTCGGCAACTGTTATATCATCAAACATCGACGGTTCCTGCTGGATTGCTGATATGCCAGCGGCAGAGGCGTCCTGAGGGCCCACAAATTGATGGGGCGTGTTGTTCACTTTAATTGACCCGCTGGTCGGAGAGTGGATCCCCGTCAGACATTTCACAATTGTGGATTTCCCGGCACCGTTTTCTCCGATGAGCCCAAGCACGCGACCAGAGCGCGCGTGAAAAGAAACGTCCTTCAGGGCTTGGATGCCTCCAAAGCGTTTCGATAGGCGTTCGACGTCCAACACGGTTGATACCCTCGGTAAAATGCGGCCCCTCCCGATCCACCATGCGGTGTTACGGGAAAGGCCACTAGGGAGAAATCATTCACTGACGGAATTGATGATATCGGCCGCTTCGGCAACGTTGGTGGCATCATAGACGAAAAGCTCACCCATGACGGCGATCCCGTCGGCGCCAACCATGATGTCGCCCATTCGACTGGCCGTGATGGTATCGCCTTCGGCGCCGGAAACCTCTTCGGCAATCAGGTCATGTGTGGCCTGGACCGTGGTGTAACCCACATCAATCATGTTCCAGATTGCAAAGGCAGGTGTGGCGCCGGATTCGACGTGGTCCACCATCTCTGTGGGAAAACCAAGCCCGGTGACCTGAATGTCGCCGATCAGATCATTGTCGCGCACCATTTGCGATGCAGCGGCGATGGCGATTGAGGAATATGCCACGATTACTTCCAGATCATCATGTTCGCTGACAAGACCAAGCGCTTCGGTATAGGCCTTGTCCGAACGTTCATCGCCATAGGCCACTTCGACAACTGTCAGGCCCTGAAATTCTTCTTCCTCTTCTGTTAGCCGGATCAATTCTTCCACCCAGAGGTTTTGAGTGGTTGAATTCGCGGGGCCGGAAATCACTCCGATGTCGCCTTCGCCACCTGCCAGTTCCAGCGCGATACGGGCAGGTCCAAGCGCGATGAGCTCATTAGTTGCAGATGCTATGTGCAGGCTGCGCGCGGCGGCCTCCGTATCCTGATCCCAGGTCACAACAGCGATACCACGTTGACGGGCACGGTTCAGCGCGGGCGTCAGCGCGGTGGCGTCATTGGCGGAAATCATGATGGCATCGACACGCTGTGCAATAAGGGAATTAATCAGCGAGACCTGACCTTCGGCCGTGTTTTCGGTCGGGCCGGTAAAAATCAATTCGACACCCAGCTCATCCGCGGCCTCTTGGGCGCCAATGCGGGCCAGCTCGAAAGCCGTGTTACCAAGGACGCGAACAACCATGGCATAACGTGGCTGATCCTGTGCAACCGCTGTGGCGGGCAAGCCGAGTGTTACTGCTGTCAGGGCCGCTGCGCCCACCAAGGTGGCGCGTTTAAATAGGTTTCCGAGCATGTCATTCCTCCCAATTGCGGGCGTTGGACCCGTCTACAAGAAGAAGCTTTACAATTGTCGCCAAAATTGTCAACAATTTGATGTCGGCAATTGGAATGGCCCATTCGAAGGAGCGCGAGAGACCATGGCTTTGACAGTCAAACGTGTGGTGACGGCCAATGACGCCACCGGGAAATCCTACTTCCTATTCAATGGGCCAGCCCCAACCGTGGTCGAACAACCAGGCCGGCAACTGACCTTTCATGAACTTTGGGAGACCGATGGCCCCTTGGCGTCGAATGAAGGGGTGGAGGATGCCGGTGCCCGGCCGGTCTCGCATCATCCTCCACTGGGTGGCACTCGATTTAGAATCGTCGAGTTAATGCCAGATGTCGTTCAGGACGCAGATGCTGTTGATCAGGATTTTGAGCTTATTGCTGCGCCAGACATTCAAGTAGAGGGCGCAGAAGACCCGACCATGCACCGCAATGAGACGGTCGACTACAATATCATTCTTTCCGGCGAAGTGGTGGCTGTTACAGACCAAGACGAAACCCTATTGCGCGCAGGCGACGTGCTTATCCAGCGCGGCACGGCTCACACATGGCATAACCGTTCTGAACACCCCTGCATCTTTGCCTCTGTCATGGTCAGTGCTGCCCCGCATCCCCTATTTGCTAAGCCAAAGGACGTGTCCGATGACTGACACTTGTGTCATAGATACAAACGAAGCGGATAAATTCCTGCGCCGTCTATTTATGTCCTGCGGTCTTGGCCCGGAGGACGCTGCACTTGCGGCAGCCGACATGGTCCTGACCAACCTTTGGGGTATTGATAGCCACGGGCTTTTGCGATTGCCGATTTACGCGCAGCGCTTGAAAAATGGCGCAATCAACCCCACGCCAAATATTCAAACCGTCGCGGGCCATGGGGCATTTGAGACCGTGGATGGCGATGCTGGTCTGGGATTTGTTGTCGGGCATCACGCTATGGCGCGCGCCATAGACCTGGCAAAATCCCATGGCATTGGCGCCGTGACGGTGCGCAACTCCAACCATTTTGGCGCAGCTGGTCTCTACATAAAACAGGCAACCGAGGCAGGGATGGTCGCCCTGTGCATGACCAGCGTTGGCCCCAATTTGGTTGTCCCCGGCGGAGCGAAACCCATAACCGGCAATAATCCTTTGGCATTTGGCGCACCGACCGGGCAGGGGTTCCCGTTGATCCTTGATATCTCGATGTCTGCCGTCGCGGGGGGCAAGTTGCTGCTGGCGCAGGAAAAGGGCGAAAAGATTCCGCTCGGTTGGGCGACTGACAAAGAGGGACGGCCAACCGATGACCCAACTATAGGGTTTGCCGGATTCTTGCTTCCCTTGGGGGGACATAAAGGCTTTGGGTTGTCGTTGATGGTGGATATCCTGTGTGGTGTCCTGTCTGGTGGGGCATATCAGTTTGACCTGAAAAGCATGTATAAATCGCCCGACGATCCAAGTGAGACCGGGCACATGATGATCGTGATAGATCCAGCGGCGGCTATTGGACGATCCGAATTCGTTGAGCGGATGGAGGCATTCTGCGCCACCGTCAAAGCGTCGCCCATGTGGGATCAAACCGCGCGGATGCTGATCCCGGGCGAACTGGAACATGAAAAGATGCAAGAACGTTTGGCCACCGGGCTTGAGTTGCCAGACAGCCTGTGGCGCGAAATCGAAAAGATTGCAGCCGACAGGGGTGTAGAGATGCCTCACCAATTCACAGCACCCGCAAAGGAGCCTTCCTCATGACCTCGTTCAAGGCACGCATGGCAGCGGGCGACACATTGGTGGGAACATTCCTGAAAACTCCTGCACATGAAATCATCGAAGTTTTGGCAAAGTCGAAGCTCGATTTTCTGGCTCTTGATGCCGAGCACGCGCCCTTTGACCGGGGCCGCATGGATTTGTGTCTGGCCATGGCGCGGGCCCTGGACATTCCGACCTTGGTGCGCGTTCCGAGCGGGACCGATGTGGAGTTGTTGAAAGCGCTCGATTCCGGGGCGACCGGCGTAATTGTTCCGCATGTCGATACCGTCGAAAAAGCCAAGCGAATTGCGCGCGCTGGCCGGTTTGGCCATCGCGGGCGCGGCTATGCCGGATCAACCCGATGGGCGGGCTTTGGCACGCGACCGATGAGCGATGTTTTACAGCAGAGCCAGACAGAGACCATTATCATTGCACAGATTGAAGAGCCCGAAGGTGTCGACGTGGTAGATGAAATAGCGTCCATTGACGGCATTGATGGCCTTTTTGCCGGCCCGGCTGATCTGGCGGTTTGTTACGGCTCCGCTGACACGACCAGCCCACCTGTGATCGAGGCCATGAAAACAATTGGCGCGGCGGCGCGCGCCAATTCAAAAACATACATGACCTTCGCCGCAAGCGCGGCCCAGTGTCCGCCCTTGATCAATCTGGGGGTCAGTATGTTCTTTATGGCGTCTGAACATGCTTTCATGCTGAAATCCGCGAATGAAGAGGTTGATGCCCTTCGTATCCTTACAACCCAGTGATCCACGCAATCAGAAGCTCAGTTGTCTGATCAGGCTGTTCCAACGTTGGCAAATGCCCAGAGTCTGAAATAACCGCGAATTGCGAATGCGGGATGGCGCGGATCACAGCCTCATGGCGGTCCATGGGACAAACGGCGTCATGTTTTCCCATGATCACAAGAGTCGGGGCGGTCACCTTTCGCAATCCGTCAATTTGATCGCCGCGGCTGACCAGCGCCCGGGTCTGGTTTGCAAACGCGGTTGAACCCATGTCTTGTGCCATCTGGCGACATAGAGCTTCGGTTCTCTTACGGTACGGACCGTTATGGCAATACGTCGGAATGATCTCATCTGCCATTAGCGCATCAATTGTCCCGTTTTTTGCAGCCGCAAGATGGCGTTGGCGGGCTTGCGCGGCCTTAGTGTTATCTGGCCACGGATTACAATCCATCAGGATCAGCCCAGCCAACCTTTCTGGGGCCGCCTTGGCAACTTCCATGGCCAGAATTGCGCCCATGGACAGCCCAATGGCGATGATTGGGCCCTCGGTTTGTGTCAGCGCGTCAAGGGCGGCGCCTTTGACCGAGTGAATATTTTCGGTGCGAGCATGGTGGACGGGAAAGCCGGCTGAAGACAACGCGAGCGCCTGATGCCTGAACCCACGCTCGTCACACATAAACCCGGGGAAAAGCAGACAAGTTGGCAATTTGGTCATCGTCGTCAGTCCAGATGAGGAACGTCTACCTGGCTAACGCAGATTCTCCAGAATGTCTGGTCTGTTGATCAAATTACTTCACTAAATGTCCAACACCAACTTTTCGCCTTTCGCCCGCGACACACACAGACAAATGCGCTTTCCGGCGTCTCGTTGTTTATCTGACAGAAAGCTGTCCCGATGGTCGGGTTCCCCATCCAGAACTTCTGTCACGCATGTTCCGCAAACACCTTGTTCACAGGAAAACGCAGCGTTGATCCCCTGGCTCTCCAGAACGTCCAAAATCGTCTCTTTTTCGCCAACCTCAAAGGTCATTCCAGAACGCTTAAGCTCGATCGTGAAGGGAGAGGTCTTTGCATCCGCAAATGCAAGATTGGCTGCGAACCTTTCCAGCTTGATTGCATCGGTTGGCCATGTTTCGCCAGCAATCCTTTCAGCGCTGTCCATGAAGGGACCCGGCCCGCACATGTAGATCTGTCCGCCGGGAACCGGCTCCACCAAAAGGCTTAGCAGCATGGTGGTGGTAGCCAAGGGATCCAGCCCCTCATGCAGGGTCACCCGGTCCTTGTAATCTCCGCGCATTAGTCGATCCCGAAACGCAGTATGTGCGCGCGAACGAGAGAAATAGTGCAACTCAAAGGATTTGCCCAAAGCGTTCAGCCGGTCGGCCATGGCAATTATGGGAGTGATCCCAATACCGCCTGCCAACAGGATTGCGTGATCCAGCGTTTCGTCGAGGGGGAAATTGTTGCGCGGACTACCGATTTCCAGCTTGTCCCCTTCTTTGACCTCTAAATGCATCAGGTCCGAGCCGCCGCGTGACGGCTCTCCCTTTTTTACGGCAATCATCAATTTGCGTCGGTCATTGGGATCGCCGCAAAGGGAGTACTGTCGAATAATACCTTGCCCACAATGCACATCAATATGGGCCCCCGGTGTGTAACGCGGGAATCCAAAGATCCCCTTTTTGACAAGTTGGAAAGAGCGGACGCCGTCCGCCTCCTCGGTGACTTTGGAGACCACAACGTTGATCAAGGCCACGGCGCATTCCCCCTATTGATGGACGGGCTGCAACTTGTCCAAACCCTCTTTGAGTTTCTCCAACTCAACGGCGGGCATGGAAACGGAAGTGGCAGCATCAGGGAATGATCCGTCAATCACGGCAGCGCGGTAGCCCGCCAACGCTTTGGAGCGCTCAGCCACCAATTGCTTGCGAATTGACAAGACATCGCCAAAAGCCTTGGCATGGCGCGGCGGATGTTCGTTGTCGCCGCAAAGGTCGGACATGTAGGACAAGATAATGTCACCCGACGTGCCGGCACCGATGGTTACAGTAACCAGATTTGAGTGCTTCTTGATCTCAGCCAATGCTTCTTCTGCGACGCATTCGACCTCACAGGAATAGGCCCCGGCCTCTTCTAGCCGGCGGAAATCCTGCAACAACGCCAATGCCTCGTCTGCGGTTTTCCCGACTGTGCGCAGCCCGCCAAACTGGGTGGCGCGGGCCGGGAACAATCCGGTATGGCCCTGAACGCTGATCCCTTCACGCGCGATCCGTTCAATCGTGGACAGGCCGCGTGGTGAATAGATTGCGTCAGCACCTTTCGCCATGGTGTCAATTGCACCACCAAGTGCTTCGTCTTCGGTCACGTATTGGCGCATATACTGCGCAGCGGTGACAAAAATATGGGGCGCTGCGGCCCGGACTTCTTCGATCATGCCGCAGTCAATGGTCAGCGAGTCGATGCCTTGTTCCGCCGCGGCGGCAGCCTCGTCGCCATCAAAGGCGGTGACTTGCGTCATTCGGATGCCAGCGGCCTTGTTCTTGATCAGACAACCGACGGTCAGGTGTCTTTGTGCCTGTTGGCCGCCATAGGTATAGATGTGCTTCATTGTTGAAGGTGCCTTCTTCTCGGTCGCGTTATTTGCGAGCAAAGATTAGTTTTTTACGGGCGCGAATGCGTTGGGTTGCCTCTTGGGTTCCATCGTGGAAACTGCCGAACCAACGGTCCAACGGCATTTCCTCGGACCCGTAATTGCATTCGAAATAGCGGTGGTGGAGCTGGTGGTGGAATGACCCTGCCTCGATCGCCTTTTTGTCCCGGATCAGAAGCTTGTCAAAGCCAGCATGAGAGAAAAGAGCTCCAAGACTAAGCGAGAACATGTGGAACATCACATGGATCGGATGGGACGGCAGAACGAAGTGAATCAGGATGCCTGAGAAATAAAAGAAGCTTTCAACAGGGTGCATCGCCAATCCAGACCAAGGGCCAACATTGACATTGCGGTGATGCAGGTGATGCACCGTTTTGAAGAGGTAGGGAATATGGATCAGCCGGTGAATCCAGTAAAAATGGAACGATTGCCAGAACCGGATCACGAAGAAGAACGCGACGAACCAGATGGGGGATGTTCCAAAGCTGTCCAGCGTCGGAACCCAACCATTGGCGGCAAAGTAAAAATACAGGATCATCCATCCGGTCCAAAACACGACGCCTGAGGCCATCGTCCAGAAAAAGTTGTCCCAAACCTGGTCGCCAAAGGTGAACCTGGCACTCTTTTCCATTGGGCGGACGTCGAATTTCAGCCGCATCTTCTGGCCTGCAAAAACATAGAGATAGAGATGCAATGCAGTTCCAAGTAGTAGGACAGTCCCAAAGGTGATTGCTGCGATGGTTCCCACCCAACCCCAGGAGAAGGACTGCATCTCGACGGTGGCGGGCAAAACAAACGAAACCACCAGCAAAGCAAAGATCATGTGACTGACCGGAGGCGTAAGTTTGAGCCAGGTTCCAAGGAGCCACGCAACAGCCGCTTTTGGCTTTGGCGGTAGGTCAAATACCGGTGACATCCTAATGGGCAGATCCGGATGATAGTTCCAGTCGCGTGATTGGCCAGCGGGTTCTCTGACCTGCGCGTTTTCTTCTACATGAGCCATGTCTTTTTGATCCTGCAAAATGGGGCGCAGACCGCACCGCCCGTAATTCTGAAATACAGAACTCGAGTTCTATAAAACAGAACATTTTGCGAGTCGTCAAGATCTATGTGTTCACGAAAACATCTTTGAATTTGGCGATGCGGACGCGCGCGGTCAAAGCGACCGCAATTTCAAGTGCAGCCAGGCAATACTGGCGGCGAAAGGAGCTGGACGAACCCAATGTTAGGTACCGGTCGGCTGATCCTCTGCCCAATACTGAGCCTGCCGAAAATTCTTTTGACTTGTGAAATTTTTGTAGCGCGCTAGTTTCGCGTTTCGATAGATTGAGGAAAAAAATGAGCAAGGCTGGCGAAAGTTCGATTGTCTCCAAGTGTGCGCTGGTTATTGATATCGTCGCCAGGGCACACAAGCCTTTGGCCTTTTCCGACATTGTCGAACAAACTGGGTTTGTGAAAAGTTCGACCCACCGCATTCTGGCGGTTTTGCAAACTGAGGATTTGATCGAATACGATACGTCTTCGCGCACTTATCGGGCCGGCGCGCGCTTATTGGGGTGGGGCCGCACCACACGCCGGCGCGTGGATCTGCAACAAGTTGCCTATCCCCATATGGATGCCCTTTGCGAAACGACCGGGATGAATGTCGCATTGTCCGTGTTTGACCGAGACAGCGTTCTGTACCTGCGCACCATTGATATCGCGACACACAGATACGCATCGCAAGCTGGCGACCACGCACCGTTGCATTGCACAGCGGCTGGCAAAGTCTTTCTTGCGAATATTGGTGAGCGTCAGCGCGAGCAGCAAATCGCAAACCTTAAGTTCGAAAAGCACACGGAAAGAACGATTCTATCTGGAGCTGAGCTGAGAAAAGATTTGGATGCAGTTAAGAAACGCGGATTTGCAATGTCGCTTGGCGAAGAAATGCTTCAGATTACAGGTATATCGGCGCCAGTTTGGAATTCGGACGGCCGAGTAACGGCGGCCCTGTCAATTTGGGCAATGTCCGACACGGCATCCGAGGTCGAAGTGGTTGCAGCGTCTGGCCAACTTATCGACGCAGCCAATAACGTCTCGCGAGAGCTCGGTTGGTCCTGAGGCATTATCAATGCCTTAGATAGCGGCGTTGCCTGCTCGGACTTTGGCAGCGATCTCGATTCGAAACCTCTAGAAACAAATCTGGTTACACCTGTCTTGGCCTGCGCCCGCGCAGGCCGGTCGTGTTCTGATGCGTGTGTGCTGCAGGCAACCTGTTCCGAAAATGGAAATTTGAGTTGACGGCAGACTATTTGCTACCGCATATTGATAGATAAGTTCTGTATTGCGAGACAAACCACATGAGCACCCAATTCGCTATTGAGCGACCGAATTCTCTCTGGGCAGAAACTGCACCAAGCAATTCGACTCACCCTCCGTTGCAGGAGTCTCTCGAGGCTGATGTTACCATTATCGGTGCCGGCTTTACGGGCCTTCGTGCAGCGTTGACGCTGTCTGAGGCCGGCGCCAAAGTTGCCGTCCTGGATGCCGGGGACGTGGCATATGGCGCGTCTGGTCGGACCGGCGGGCAGATTAACCCGATGTTGCCCTTCAACACCCCCGCAACATTGCGAAAGATACTTGGAACCACCTATTTTGAGCGCCTGACCGAGGCTTCTCTCGGGTCGGCAAATGAAGTGTTCAAGACAATCAGCGACTACCAGATCGAATGCCAGGCCCGCCAAAAAGGCTGGCTCAGGGTTATGCATAATCCGCGGGCCTTAAAAGATGCACGCGCTGGTGTTGAAGAGTGGAACCGCCATGGCGCAAACATGAGCATCATTGGTCGGGAGGAAGTAAAAAACCTCTCTGGAACAGCCGCTTATGAGGCCGGCGTCGTAACGCCAATGGGTGGCGCCGTGCAACCGATGTCTTTTGCTCTCGGACTGGCCGATGCTGCCAAACAACGTGGATGCATGTTTTTTGGTGACAGTGCAGTTCTGGACATTGAACAGACCAAAGATGCCAAATGGACGGCCCGCACTGCTTTGGGAAAAGTGACCTCAAACTGGGTCATCATTGCGACGAATGGGTACTCGGGTGACCTTGTTCCTGCCTTGTCGAAAACCATTATCCCGATTACGCCAATTCAAATTGCAACTGACCCGTTGCCAGATTCGGTCATTGGCGACATTCTTCCCAATGGGCATACGATTTCGGACAGCCGGCGCATCATCATGTATGCCCGCCGAGAGCCCGACAACCGGATGGTCTATGGCGGCCATGGACGCACTTTGCCCAATGGTGAGTTGCGCGGAGCCGATTGGATTCGGAATGATGCGGTTCGCGTTTTCCCGCAACTCAAGAATGTGAAATGGACCCATACTTGGGGTGGCCGGATCGCAATTACAGAAGATTACCTGCCTCATCTGCATGAACCAAAGCCGGGGATCCTTGTGGGACTTGGCTATAATGGGCGCGGCGTCGCTATGGCCAACGTCATGGGGCGCGTTCTGGCGGAACGGGCCTTGGGCGCAAGTTCTGATGCGCTGACCTTCCCGACCTCCCCAGTAAAGGAAATGTCGCTGCGCCTGTTCAAGGTTGCAGGGATGGGAACGGCCATCTGGTTCATGCGCCTTCTTGATTACCTCGAAACACGTTGAGGCCCCAAGGCCAGTTTATTTGACCGTTGGCTAATCACATCGTGGCCACGAAATGGAGAAACCTATGTTGCAAGCAACAGCTGAAAAAACCGCCACATTTATTCGTTTCGGTGACCCCGAAGTGGCCCGTGTGATCAAAGATGATCCCGCCAGCGTCGTGTCTGGAAATCCTGTTCAGGGCAGTTGGCTATACAGCGACGATACCCAAACCGGATCGCGTTTTGGTATCTGGGAATGCTCGGCCGGAAAGTTTCGCGCCAAGATGGATGGCCATACTGAGTTTTGCCACATCTTGGAAGGTGAGGCCCGCATCAAAGACCTTGATACTGGCAATGTTCACACCGTCAAAGCGGGGGATAGTTTTGTCATGGAGGAAGGATTCGACACGGAATGGGATGTGCCGAACTACATCAAGAAGTGCTTTGCAATCAGCAACTTGACTGACTGACATCGCTGAAAGAAAGGCCGGTAGGTTATGAAGAACTTCTACAATAATAAGTCGACCATTGTCTCTGACGCGATTGACGGCTTGATCGCATCGCGCGGTGGCAAGCTGCGTCGCTTTGATCATGACAGCCACGCCCGAGTGGTTGCGCGCGCCGATTGGGACCGCAGCAAAGTGGCGGTTATTTCGGGCGGTGGATCCGGGCACGAACCGGCCAATGCCGGGCTGGTCGGTGATGGTTTGTTGACCGCCGCTGTTTGTGGCGACGTTTATGGTTCGCCCAGTGTCGATGCGATCCTGTCGGCCATTTTGGAGGTCACAGGCCCTGCTGGCTGCCTGCTGATCATCATGAATTACACCGGCGACAGGCTGAATTTCGGCCTTGCCGCTGAAAAGGCCAAGGCCCTAGGCCACAAGGTTGAAATGGTGGTTGTCGCCGATGACATCGCGATCGAGAACGCCCCAAAACCGCGCGGTATCGCCGGAACGGTTTTTGTTCAGAAAGTTGCCTGCCACCTATCTGAATCCGGGGCGTCGCTGGAGGATGTGGTCGCCGGAGCCAATGCGATTAATGGTCAGATACGCACGCTTGGTGTCGCGCGTGATACCTGCACCTTGCCAGAATCAGAAAAGCAGACCCGGATCGGCGAAAGCGAAGTTGAGGTTGGCCTTGGCATCCACGGAGAGCCTGGTGTTCAGGTACGTGAATTTGCTGACTGTAAAGCGCTCATGGCCGACTTCTCCGACCGACTGACCGCTCATATCGACACGTCCAAGCGTCACCTTGCCCTTTTCAACAATCTGGGTGGTCTGAACGGTCTCGAAGCTGCCGTCCTCTTCAAGGAGTTCCTGGAAACTGATCTGGCCAATTCTGTGTCCCACACAATGGGGCCATGCGAATTGATGACCGCATTGGATATGCCGGGTTTTTCGGTCTCGGTTGTCCCACTTGATCCGGCTTATGAGGCCAGTCTCATGGCCGCTACTGGCTGCGAGGCGTGGCCAGCAATTAACGCTGTCACACGCGTAGAGACGATCACGCCGCCCACCATTGAAGCAACCCCGCAATTCGACGCCTCGGAAGATCCAGAAGTTCGGTCCGTCATCGAAACCATCATTCAGACCGCGATCGAGATGGAAGATGCGTTGAACGAGTTGGACGCAAAAGTGGGCGATGGTGATACCGGCACAACATTTGCTGCCGCTGCTCGCACAGTACAGGCCCGTTTGGACGATTTGCCCTTTGCCAAGGGTGATGAACTGTTCGCCATGATCAGCGACATCAAAAGCAAATTGATGGGCGGTTCCAGCGGCATTCTGTTCGCGATCCTCTTTGCCAACGCTTCTGAGGCGTACAAGCAAGATGGAAACTGGAGCACGGCGCTGGCGGCAGGGCTGGAGGCCATGCAGACATACGGTGGGGCCAAGCAGGGCGACAGGACCATGATCGACGCGATGAAGCCCGCCCTTGAGGCTCTGGTTGCCGGCAAAGGGCTGCAAGAGGCCGCTCAGGCAGCGCGCGTTGGTGCTGATGGGACTGCGGCAATGCTAACGGCCAATGCCGGGCGATCCTCGTATCTCGAGGCCCGCTCGTTGGAAGGGTTTGCCGATCCGGGGGCCGAAGGCATCGCCCGGATCTTTAACGCGCTCGCTCAAGGCAAGTAACTCCCGGAATTAGTCGCACCGACCATTTGCACAAACCGGTGTTCTAATCTGACTTGCTTTGAGTTGAGTACGGGTCCCCGCGTCCTTATCGGACGCGGGGATTTTTTGGTTCGACACTTTTCAAGCTCAGCATGAATGCGCCGAACCTCGGTTTGCAACTGACTGACCGCTTTGAGCCCAAAACCTTTAACTTTTGGAACGGAGCGAATGTCGGCATCGGCAAGGTTGCGGCGCCAATGCTGTTTGCCCTCCTTGGCGCCACCGAGTTCTTAAGATTGGCCTTCTACTTCGGCCTTTAGTTCGGCATTGAACGCTTGATACATGGGAAGCAATTGGGCCACGAAGTTCGCCGCGTAGGGATTGCCGACGACTTCGTCTGATTGGACGAAAAGGGTCTGATCACCACAAGGTTCAACCCGATAGAGATGGTTGTCATGGCCGCCTCCGATGTCTTCGGGGAATGGGTCTGACCAACCGATTACGCTGCCCTCTTCGTAGATCAGCGTGTGGGGTATCGTCATGATGTTTGGTTGGCCATCCTCTGTGGTGCCAAAGATGAAGATGATCGTCACTTGTCCTCCGTCTTCGAGGTTCCCGGTCATCCCTTGAAGGGTGCCAGAGCTCCATCCCGCCATTGCCTCAAAGTCGGTCAGTATGGCCCAGACCTCCGCCGGGGTTGCGTCGATCAGTACAGATGTGTCTACGGTTGCATGGGTGGCGCTAATCTGCGCGATGTTGCCGTGCATCAAAGTCGCGTCGCATGATGTATCGGCTGACAGTTGTGTGGAGATGGCCGCGGCAAGGGCGCTCGTTGCAAAGAACATGGAAGACTTTTGATCACTCCTTGGATTTTCGGTGTGGATTGTTTGAACAAAACATGTTGACGGAGGTTATTTGCTGGGGTCGCCAGATGCCCAGGCCACCCCGTCGCCGCGGTCCATGGTTGCCATCTGTGCCATATCAGCGTCGTCGATTGAAAAGGAGAAGAGGTCGAGATTCTGGCGCATTCGATCCGGGTTCAGGCTTTTTGGCAGGACGGCATAGCCATTTTGGACACCCCACCGCAGCAGCAGTTGTGCTTCTGAAACGCCGTACTTCTCGGCCATGCCCTTGAAGGCAGTACCGTCTGCTTTCATCTCGTCGGTCTTGGCGCTGTCCTGACAGGGCTCTGTCCGCCACGTCGATAGCGGGACAAGGCTGCTATAGGCGATTGGCGTGATGTCATGCTTGGCCATGTAGGCCATTAAGCCCGGTTTCTGCGACCACGGGTGTAGTTCAATTTGGTTGGCATCGGGCATGGGCAACCCGGCCTCAGCGATCTCGTCCAAATGGCTTTCGTTGAAGTTGCTCACCCCCACCGCGCGGGCTTTGCCGCTGGCTTGCAAATCCAACAGCGCGCGCCACTGATCAAGACGCATGTCGCCACCGTAGGGGGCGTGGATCAGATACAAGTCCACATAGTCCAAGCCCAAACGCGACAGGCTTGCATCACATTCCTTAACTGCCTGTGCCCCGGTTTTTGGTGCATCACCCCAGGCGGGGTTGCCTGGCCAAAGCTTGGCCGTGACGAACAAGTCAGCGCGAGAAAGCCCTTCGGATTGTAGCCCATGTCTGATCCCGGCCCCGACGGTTTCTTCGTTGCGATATCCTGAGGCAGTGTCGATGTGCCGATACCCCGCGGCAATCGCAGAACGGATTGCGCCTTCGGCGTCGTCATTCGAGATCAAGTAGGTGCCAAACCCCACTGAGGGGATGGCGGTTCCCGTATTTAAGGTAAGGGTAGTTTGTGCAGCGGACATGCCATGCTCCGTTCATTTGGGTGTTTGATCTAATGCTATGGGCGCGGCGTTGAAGCGTCCTGCCAAATTCTCCGGCAGTTATGTCGATTCCTCCGAATGGCAGTGTTAATACGTGATTTTTGTTTGCTGGTCCGGTAGTGGTTGGGGAAAGGAGTCAATGATGTCATTGGAACGATTGAGACACCTATCAACTGAACTTGTCGCACGAGAATCTGAGGTTTCCGGCAGAATCCTTCCGGCTGCACATATCTTTCAACGCACAGAAGTCACCGTGTTTGACGCCGTCATCTACAACCCGGTTATTTGTCTGATCCTACAGGGGCAAAAAGAAATGAGTGTTGGAAAGCAGTTCATCGAACTTGACGAGGGTGACGTGCTTTTGGTCAGTCATGATTTGCCAGTAGCCTCCAAAATTACCCAAGCCAGCAAGGAGCGTCCCTATCAGGCGCTCATTTTCTCATTAGATTTGGGCGTCCTGCGGGGCTTGTACGAGCAAGTTGGCGAAGCGATTTCCAATAAGGATCACGCGACGTCTTTGTCTGCTAGCCCGGCCGATCCTGTTTGGACTGAGCCGATGGTCCGCTATCTGGAGTTGATGGATGCCCCCATGGACGCGCAGGTCCTCGGGCCGATGATTTTGAAGGAAATCCACTATCGTCTCCTCCTGTCACCGATCGGTGGTATGTTGCGGAGCCTTTTGTCTGTCGACAGCCATGCCAGCCGCATTGCCAAATCTATCCAGCAGATCAGGGCCAGATTTCGGGAGCCTTTAGTTGTTGGAGAACTGGCCCAGGTCGCCGGAATGAGCTCATCATCGTTTCACGAGCATTTCAAATCCGTGACGGGTACGACGCCACTTCAGTACCAAAAGGACTTGCGGATGATTGAAGCGCGTACTCTTTTAGAGCGCGGCGTCCCCTCTGTATCCTTCGCGGGGTTCGAAGTTGGCTACGAGAGCCCGACGCAGTTTAGTCGTGACTATTCCCGCAAGTTCGGATGTTCGCCCAAACATCATCTTGCACGTGCGTCTTAGGCCAACAAGCGCGACTGCCAAATCGGAAGTTCCGTTTTGTCGCTTGATAGCAAATTCGTCCCTCTATGCTGACCATTCCTAGATACATATTGATGGTTGCAGTGGGATAGATGTGAACACTTTTGGACCTTTCCTGGCATGTGAAACAGGTTGCGGATGCCTATTCGATGGCGTGCCCGACAGGATGCCTGAGCTCGTCAAATACTGCCCCTCATACATGCCGGTTAATGAAGATGCTGCCCCTGTGTATTCGGCGGCCCTGACGGGGGCCCGTTCGCAGAGTCGTCCAAGGACGCGGGTAGTTTTCCATCACCATGCGCCCGCCCGAAACACCTCAGCCGGCCATATAACAAAACCGCGCCGATCAGAAGACCGGCGCGGTAGGGAGAGCGGAGGGGTCTGCTCTCTCGGGACCACACGGCGCCGCGAAGAGCCGTGCAGGTTCGCGTAACTCAGGCTTTGCCTTTCCATGGAACGAGCCACCTCTCGACCCGGCGCATGCCCATGTCGATCATGAAGCCGATAACACCGATCATCACGATGCCCATGATTACGATATCGGTGTTTTGGAACCGAGAGGCGGTCATGATCATCATGCCGGCGCCGGTTTCAGCAGCAACCAGTTCGGCCGCAACAACCGTGCCCCAACACACACCCATCGCAACCCGGGCACCCGTGAAGATCTCAGGTAGCGAGTTGGGGATGATGACGTGGCGCATGATTTGCCATTTGCTGGCGCCAAGCGAATAAGCTGCGTGGACCTTGGTGATCCGCACACCGGACACCCCGGAACGTGCAGCGATGGCCATGATCCATAAGGCCGCCAGGAACAGCAGGATGATCTTACCGGATTCACCGATTCCGGCCCAGATGATCACCAACGGGATCAGGGCAAGCGGTGGGACAGGGCGCATGAATTCGACAATCGGGTCAAACCAGCCACGGAACCAATCGCTCAGCCCCATGACATAGCCCAACGGGATGCCGACAAGCGCGCCAAGCAAGAAACCAACAATCACACGGAACAGGGAGAAGCCGAGGTGTTCACCCAATGACGCGTTGCGGAACCCATCTTGGGCAATCTCAATAAACCGAGACCACACCGCTTCGGGCGCGGGCAACCAAATGGGCTCCATCTGCCAACCGGCCGCAGGTGCGATATTGAGCGTTCCGCGTCGGGTCATCGATACGTCACCCCATCCGACATCAACACTGTTGGCACCGGGGGCAATCGCTTCTCCGTTCACGGCAACGATAACGGCACCATCATCACGGGTGATTTCGTCGTTATCTTCTACCCGCAGAAGCTCGCTCCGATAGGCGGCAACTGACATCACATCGTTCAGTGCGAACCCTTCGCCGGGTTCAACTTCCGGCAGATCAACAGACTCGCCAGCTGTATGTACGATAACAGTCACTGTCGCGTCGTCTTGCGATCCGTCCTCAGCCTCGGAGGTGTAGGTAAAAGATGCATCGCCCAAGAAGGGACCGGGCGCGTGCATGAATGAGGGCAACAAGGTTGATCCTGTGAATGTTCCCCAGAGCAAGAAGATGAAAAACACAGACACAAAAGACGCAACAAGGTTCGACGTGACCGTGCTTTCATCGCCGAAGGTCACAGTTTTAAGCGAGCTGTAGTCGTGCTTTGGCGTCAGCATGCGCTTGACTAGCTTCCAGATCACCAATGTCGCCAGAATGAGCAAAACGTATCCGACCAGATACGGGATCGCATAAGCAACTGTCTGAAGGATCAGGAACAGCTCTACGCTGAGTTGTGAGATAACTTCCATGACTTAAGCCTCCTCTGTCCGGCCCATGATTTCCTCTTCCATGTCCCAGATCATGGAGAGGATCTCGTCCCTGGTTTTGCCGAAATCGGGGTGTTTTTTGACTTCTCTCAGATCGGCATTCACACCAAGATCCGCGAAGGGCAGGTTATATTCACGGTGGATGCGACCGGGACGCGGGGCCATCACCAGCAGGCGTTCGCCAAGTAACAGGGCCTCTTCCACAGAGTGGGTGATAAGGATGATCGTCTTGCCGGTTTCACGCCAAAGTTTCAGAACCAGACCTTGCATCTTTTCACGTGTCAGCGCGTCTAGTGCGCCAAGAGGTTCATCCATCAGGATGACTTCGGGGTCGTTGGCCAGGCAACGGGCCAGTGCGACACGCTGCTGCATCCCGCCCGACAGTTCATAGACCGCCTTGTCCTTGAAAGCGCCCAGGCCGACTGTGTCCAGAAGATGTTCAACGATCTCGTTGGCCTCGCCTTTGGGCATGCCTTTCATGCGGGGACCAAAGGCAACGTTTTCACGGACGCTCATCCATTCAAACAGAGCGCCTTGCTGGAATACCATGCCGCGTTCGGGACCGGGGCCGGACACACGTTCGCCGCCAAGCGACACAGTTCCGGAGGTCGGTGCGAGAAATCCCGCAACAATGTTTAGCAGGGTTGTTTTGCCGCATCCTGAAGGGCCCAGAACCGACATCAGCTCGCCCTCTTTTAAGTTCAGGTCGACATCTTGCAGCGCTTGTACAGACGAGCCGTTTGGCAGGTCAAAGCGCATAGAAATCTTGTCTAGAGCGAGATTACTCATCCAATTCTCCGCAATTTGTGGGGCGATCTGGCGACGGTGTCGCCGCGGGGGCAAACGCAGTTTTAGTGGTCACGCATTTGCAAAAGGCCCCGCATTCTGAGGGAAGAATGCGGGGCCAATAGGTTTTATGCGATTACATGCCGTTCATTTCAGCATGGGCCTGCGTAAGCGGACCGATATTGACGTTACCTTCGTAGGAGTCGAGGGCAGAGTCGATCGAGCCGTTTTCAACAAAGACGTTGGCCACACCCAGCATGAACTCCTGTACGCCGCCACCAAGCCACTGCTCGGAAAGCTGTGCTTCTACGGTTGGGAAGCCCATGGTTGCAACAGCAGATACAGCCGCGTCCCAATCAAGACCTGCCTGGTTTGCAACGGTTTGCAGCATCTCGTCGCCACCTTCACCGGATGCCCAACGCTCATTGGCCTCTGCGGTTACGCGCAGGAAGGTCGCAGCCACATCAGGGTATTCAGCAAGGAAGGATTCAGGCGCCGAAGTCACGTCGAAGACGAGAATGCCAAGTTCTTCTTTTTCGGCACCAGTCAACAGGACGTTGCCGTAGTCCAGCATTCGCTGCAGACCACCGCCGTAGCCGCATGCGAAATCGATCGAGCCTTGCGACAGGGCCGCAGCGCCCTCTGGTGGAGCCATGTCAACAATCGAGAGAGACGCGAGGTCGATGCCGAAGTGCTCCATCTGACGCAGGAAGCCGTAGTGAGCGGCGGTGCCAAGTGGAACAGCAACGCGGCTACCGGCAAGTTCGCTTGCGTTGGACGCGTCGATTTCCAGATCACTGCGAACAACGCAGTTGTCGTTATCGGAATAGGTCACGGCAATGTCGATGATCTGCAGGTTCTGACCGGCGCTTGCGGCGACCACGAACGGTGGCAGGCCTTGGCTGACGGCGATCTGAACGTCGCCCGACGCCATTGCGGCGCTCATCGCGGTTCCGGTCTCAAAGCTTACCCAGTTTACAGGCATGCCCAAGGCTTCTTCGTAGATACCTTCGGCGAAGGATTCCATCATTGGCATTGGCCATTCGAGGAAATAGGCAACCGTCAATTCGTCGAGGTCTGCCAGTGCGGCCTGGGTCGACATCGCAACCGCAGTGATCGCGGCGGCAGAAGTAAGAAGTTTGTTCATGAGTTTCTCCCTATAGAACTTTAGTCTGAGCTGGCTTCACCAAGATGCACATCGGATCACCTAGCTATCGTATTTCAGAACTTCATTTTGTATTGTGAGAGTAGCGAACATAGTTTTTTGATGTCAACAATTTTCTTGTTTTTGCGGTGGGCAAGGTTGGCCTCTGACAGAATTCGCGCCGAGCTGCGAAGGGCTACCGAGGCGACTGGTTTGGCACTGCAAAAAAAATAACCCCTGTGCCGGAAATATCCGCAAGGGTTGAAACTGTTACGCAATTAGCCGTGTTTGCTCGTTCGTCAGAGAAATGGAATGGCCAGAAATCCCTGCAGAGCTATGCTTGAAACAGGCGTGCCGAGAAATCTTCTGGCAACAAGGGCAGCAGGCCCCAGCCGACCGCTAAACATACAAATAGGAATAAGATTTGATGATGATGGCGATGGGATTCGTCTTTCGGTTGTGATTCCTATGCGCCATTGGACCTGCCTTGCGACGGCCCAAATCTGGGCGCGCCGCGAGGGGCGAAGCCGTCCAAAATCTACGGATCGGACGTAAGAAGCAAGGCGGTCGCCAAAGCGGCTTCAAGCGCGGGAACCAGGTCGGTGCTGTCATCTACGACACCAACATCGGTATTGATCTGAAAGGCAATCGTCAGCCCGTGATCGGCATAATGTCGAAGGCTGGAAACATAACCGGGTATCCATCCGCCATGACCGTAAACAGGTCCACGATCAGTTTCCGCATAAATTGCCACGCCGCTGCCATAGAAGACGCCCGCCAAATCTGGATGGACCGGAACGCCATCCAACAAACGATCAAGGTAAGGAGCTGTCATTGCATTTCCGGTGAACAACACTTGCCCCCAATGGGCCAGATCATGCGACGTGGAGGCAAATCCACCACCTGTCCATTCAATGGCGGGGTTCCACAACAACACACCGTCCGCACTCATTGTTCTAGCGGGCAAGTCGAACGGGTTGGGCTCTACCGTATATCCAACGGCCAAGCCGGGAAGGGTTTGAAGGTCAGAGGGCGATGTGCTGGCGAGATCAAGAGGGGATAAAAACCGCTCATGGACCACATCAAATACATCGCGACCGGTAGCAGCCTCAATAACCATGCCCAGCAGAATGTATCCGGTGTCGCTATAGCCCCATCCCCCTCCCGCTTCAAATTCGGCTGGCATGTCCAAGATAAACGACACCGCGTCTTCAGGCGTGATGGACCCGTTTCGCGCGTTGCCCATGAGTTGGCGCGCGGCGCCGTCGATTTGCACATGATCTGGCAAACCAGCACTATGCGTCAGTAGCTGGCCCACCGTCATGGTTTCCGCGTTCGGCACCCGTTGGAACCAAGGATAGGAACCCAGGTAACTCGCCACGCGATCCGAGCGCGCCAATACACCATCGCTTTCCAGTGACAGAACCAGCGCCCCAATGAGGGTCTTTCCAATGCTTGCCGCAAGCATTCGGGTGGAAGGCGTCATCACAACTTGCGCCTCGAGGTCGGCATACCCGACGGCGGCATCCCCGGATCGACCGTCTGAAAAGGTATAGGCAACGGTTGCACCGGGAAATCCATAGGTGTCATGAAACGCGCTTAGAACGTCATGGACGATTTCTGGGGCATCATCGCTGTCGCTATGACCTGGGTAGGACAAGCATATCGTCAGAAGCGGTACGAGAATTGCGATCCTTTTCATTGCGAAATTCTTCCCTCGCCTGGAACGACCTCGGTGGCGACATTTTTGCGGGTTAGCATGCTGTCCCGGTTCCACCAGACCACGATGATTGTGACGCCGACGAGAATCCACGTGTCATAGGGCTGGGCATCTGGCCAGAACGGGTTGATCAATTGCCAGTGGAACAACATGGGCCAAAGCAGGCTACCGCGCGCGCGGTTGAAGATTGGCGTGACCAAAATGGCCAATGTGATGTTTCCAAGCAGAAATGGAAGGAAACTCCAACTGGCAAAAACTGTGTTGGACAGAAAAAACGCCGGTATGTGCCAGATGCCCCAGATGGTTCCGATAATGGCCCCGGCCCAAAGCGGTGCCATGTGACGCTGCAAAATTGGCTGCGCCACGCCGCGCCAGCCAAATTCCTCAACTGGTCCAAGAAAGAGCATCATGAAGAGGAGCGAAACGAGCGCGCCAGACCCTTCTGCCGGGACGGGTGCCAAGGTCGGCCCGCCTTTCAGGAGCGACCCGATCGCAAAGACAATGGGAATGCCGACAAAGATGAACCCGGCCCACATAACGGATCCGCGGACCAAAAAGAGACGCGCGAAAAAGCCCTTGAGGCCGGCAAGGCCTGAAAAAAACAGAACAACGATGATCGCCGAAATGGCAGGTGACCATGTGGCCAAAAAGAAAAACGGATGGGATCCGCTGATTTCGCCAAATGCGCTGACGGCCCAGTCAGGCGCAAAAATGTAGATGCTGACAAGGCCCCAAGTGATGGCGAAGGTCATTGCGAAAAAGGCAAAAACGGCACCTGATGGAATGCTACGATGTTGATGAGATACGGGAATATCGGTCATGGTTGGTCCCCAATTCTGGGATGGAAGTGCAATCGGATTGCCCGCCTGAAGGCATTCGACCGCAGTGAAAATGTGAGCTGCTGCCGCCTCTAACCCACGGCCCTGATTGGGTTCATGAATTGAAAGCTGCCCGGTTCTGCACCAAGCGCTTGTTCGATGATTGTTTGTGTTACTTCGCGGCGGGCGCGAATTTCGGATGGGGAAAAAGCGAATATTCCGCCATCGGTCAAAAACTGGGCGCCCGTGAAGAGAAACTGGATCGTCTCGAGAGGGCGCTTGACCTGGAATACCCCTTCGCCAATTCCCTGCTCGACGATCTGAGCTAAAATAGGCGACAGGCGCAAAACGGTCTGAATATTGGTCAGCTCGTGTAATTCCCGGTTTTCGGGGTCGTGGAGCATCTCTGCCACCTCTAACGAGGTGTCATCGCCCATATGGCTGTTCGACAGCAACGCCGCCATCTTGGCCATCGCTGGCAAGGACGGGTCATCTGCCACTGATCTTGCCATCTCGACGATGCCGTCGAGTGTGTGATCCACAATCGCTTCGAGGATGTCGGGTTTGGATTTGAAATAGTAATAGAACGTGCCTTTTGCGACGCCCATTTCCCGGATGATCCGGTCAACCGAGCATTTGGCATAGCCAATTTCCCGAAAAAGGCGGTGAGCCGTTTCAATGATCTCTGCGCGGCGTTCTTCAGGGGCTTTTACAATGCGTGGCACGTGAGTCTCTCCAGTTGATCCAATACTACTGACTGACCGTCAGTCAGTCAAGATTGCTACGTCGAAACGCCAGAATCCTTGGCGTGCAAGGACCGGAGCCTTTAATGGTGATTAGCAATTACTTGAATGACTTGGTGGGTAGCTGGCAGCTATTTCACTATCAACTCTTCCAATGCATGGGTCAGCTCGCGAACACGAGCCTCATTCGACGCGGCCAGTGTCGCATCCGCATTCAACAGGTTGTTTTCAAATCCAACTCGCGCCTTGCCACCGTGAGAATGCGCATTAGTGAGACATGCGATTTCCGCTTGACCAAACGCACAAACCGCCCAGTCCACTGCCTTTCCAAAAGAGCCTAGCATTGGCAAAAAGGCATCGAGATCAGAGGGCGAAGCGTCCGCTGGCGGAAAATATTTTCCCAACACAAACAACAGCTGCCTCGGTGCAGGGATTTCTCCCCCTTGTACAAGATGCAAGAGCCGTCGCGCATCAGCGGTTGAGTAGAGAATGTGTTGAATCGGGATTCCGGCCTCATCTGACCAAAAATAAAACCTGGACGCAGCACGGTCATTGCCAGTGGCTGGCCACATCTCCCGCAATGCGATCGAAACTCCTTCGGGTTCGAGTTCCCGGACAAGGGCCCGCTGATGCGCTGCGCTGTATTTTCCGACCGCCTCGGTTGTGATCTGCACTGGCATGTCCGGGACTTGAAGGGCCATTTCCGAGATCAGTTCCCGATAAACCCCGACATCCAGCAAGTGACCTTGGTTCTGGTCCCGGATATGGGCATGCAACGCGCCTGCGCCAACGGCGAAACAGGCTGCAGCGGTCTCAACCACTTCTGCGATTGTCACGGGTAGAGCAGGGTGGTCTGCTTTGGTGCGCCGCGCTCCGTTGGGGGCCAGCATAATTGGTGGCAAGGTATTCAGCCTGCTCATGTAGCGATGGCCCGGTCGATCGCTTTTGTCAGTTTTGAAACCAACTCGTCGATCTGAGTGTCTTCGATCACAAAGGGCGGCGCGATCAAAATGTGGTCACCGGATTTGCCATCAACTGTTCCCCCTGCTGGGTAGCACATCAATCCTTCGGACATTGCGGCAGTTTTTACTTTGGCATTCACTTTCAGCGATGGATGAAACGGTGCTTTAGTTTCCCGGTCCTTAACCAGTTCAATCCCACGGAAAAGTCCGCGCCCTCGCAAATCCCCCACATTCGGGTGCTGCCCAAGGGCTGCGTGCAGGGCATTCTCCAGAACTGCGCCTTTCTGTTTGGCGCGTTCTAGCAGGCCGCCACCGACAAGTTGTTGTAGTACTGCCCGTCCGGCCGCCGCCGAGAGGGGATGACCGTGATAAGTATGACCATGCTGGAAGCTACCTGACCCCTCAGCAACAGCATTGTATATCCGGGCGGAGCATAGCATTGCGGCGATCGGGGCGTAGCCCGCACCCAGCCCCTTGGCGATAGTCAGAATGTCCGGCGAAATGCAATCAGCCTCGCAGGCAAAAAGGTGGCCAGTGCGCCCCATGCCGCACATGATCTCATCCAGAATGAGCAAAACCCCATATCGATCACAAATGTCGCGAATACGTTCGAAGTACCCCGCGACAGCCGGCACCGCTCCAGCGGTTGCTCCCACGACGGGTTCAGCGATGAAGGCCATGACAGTCTCTGGTCCAAGGCGCAGGATTTCTGCTTCAAGCTCATTCGCTACGCGTTGGCCATATTCGTAGCTGCCTTCGCCCTCATCCTTCCCGCGATACTCAAAACAGGGTGCGATATGGTAGGTCTCAACTAGCAGGGGTTGGTATTTCTCGCGTCGCCATGCATTTCCACCCGCTGCTAGCGCACCCAATGTGTTGCCATGATAGCTTTGGCGCCGTGCTATCAGTCGATGCCGCTCTGGTTGTCCAATTTCCAGGAAGTACTGCCGGGCCAGCTTGATCGCGGCTTCGACCGCCTCAGATCCTCCCGTCAGTTGATAAACCCGATCGATCCCCTCTGGGGCAGAGGCCACTAGAAGATCGGCCAAATCTTCGGCCACATCGGTGGTGAAGAACCCGGTATGGGCATAGGCCATCTGATCCAGTTGTGTCTTGATTGCATTGATTACTGCGGCGTCAGAATGGCCCAGACAAGAGACGGCAGCGCCCCCACAGGCATCCAGGTATCGCTTTCCGTCGGCATCAATGATGTAACACCCATCGCCGCTGACGGCGGTGGGAAGCTGGCCGCTGCTGCGGCCAAAAACATGCCCTGGCATTTGTCTTTTATCCTCTGACGACAAATATGGATTGGGTTGCGTGGCGCACAACACGTGCGGCATTGGGGCCAAGCAGGTAGTCTGTCAATTCGGGTCGGTGCGACGCCATAACTATCACATCGGCAGACACGCGATCCGCGGCTTCGATGATTTGTTCATAAACACGGCCATGAAGCACGTGGGGGTGAACGTCAATTTCATCGGAGATGTGGTCAGCCACCCAACCGGACAGCTTTTCACCCAGTTCATGCAACGCTTTCTCTTCGAAGCCGCTTTCGAAAAAGGTCCCAACGATAGACATCCCGAAATCAGGCATCACGGTCACCACATGCAACGGCGCATCATTGCTGCGCGCCATATCGGTCGCTACCGGCAACGCCTTTTTCCAGGTGCTTTCCGCCGAAAGGTCTACGGCAAGTAAGATGGAGTTGAACATATCTGATCCTCCTTAGAACGCCGGTTGGGTTTGGCGGCGACGCTGCAACATGATGACAAGGCCCAAAAGCAGGAGGGCTGGGATGTAGAAAACCTGCTGCGGCATCCGATCCTGCGCGGTCTGAACCGATGACAGGCGCACGGGGTCGTCCGCGTAGAAGTCAAAATTCGCAAGTGTTTCAGCGGTATCCGAACCAAAGGCCGGTTCATCCAGACGGACAACATCACCATCTTCGAAGAGTAGAAGCCCCGAGGCGTCGATGCGCTCAGCCGCGCTTCCCTCCCCCTCGATATTCATCACCAATGTAGTCGATGCCATTTCACCGGTGTTGAAATCTGGCCCCTCAATCAATAGTCGTAGATTGTCGCCATCCGAGGCATCCGCGACGGCCAATTCAAACTCGGTAGGCGCAACATCGCGGAAGGGTGATTGCACCATGTCGAGCCAAACATTGGGGACGAAGAGCGTAAACGCCACCAGCAACAAGGCCGCGCTTTCGTATATGCGGGATTTTGCAAGGAAGTAACCTTGGGTTGCCGCCGCAAAAAGCAACATGGCAAACGTGGCTACGATGAAGACAAATACAGCCTGGAAGATGCCTGGCCACGTGCCCAAATCGACGCCATACAAGATCAACGTCGGGTTAAAGATAAAGAGAAAGGGCAGTGCGACTGTCCGCAAGCTATAGAAGAACGCGGTAAAGCCGGTCTTGATTGGGTCGCCGCCGGACACCGCCGCCGCCGCAAAGGAAGCAAGACCAACCGGAGGCGTCACGTCCGCCATGATCCCAAAGTAAAACACGAAGAGGTGTGCAGCAATCAGCGGTACGATCAAACCCTCTTGGGCACCAAGCGAGACCACGACCGAGGCCATGAGTGAGGACACAACAATATAGTTGGCCGTGGTAGGCAGGCCCATTCCAAGGATCAAAGAGAAAATACCGACAAAGATCAGCATCAAGATCAGGATGCCACCAGACAGCTGTTCGACCAAGCCGGCCAATTCAGTGCCAATTGGTGTTTTTGTCACGATGGCCACGATGATGCCAGCGGCGGCGGTTGCTACACCGATACCGATCATATTGCGCGCGCCTGCAATCAGGCCCTCTTTCAGGTCATCGAACCCGCCGCGGAATTCGGCCATCAATTGGGCGCCCTGACCACGGAAAATGGCCTTTATCGGGCGTTGGGTCACGATAATGAAAAGCATCAGCGACGTTGCATAAAAAGCCGATTTGGCGGGGCTCTGACGTTCGACCATCAGGAACCAGACCAAAACCACAATTGGCAGGACATAATGCAACCCAGTGGCATAGACCTCAGCCACGGTGGGCAGTTTGATCTCTTCGGCATTTGGGTCGTCGACCTCAAGATCGGGGCGACGGGCCGCGATGGCCACCAGCCACAGATAGACCACGGCCAAAACCGTCATCATTATCGGTCCGGTCATTGCCGGTGCAGCGGCTTTCAACGCGCCTACGGCGTAGATCAGGGCAGTAAAACCAGCCCCGGCGATAGCAAAACCAATTAGAAACTTCAGTATCATCCCGGAGAAGCTCTTGGCTTCACCCAGGGCCGGCATCTCTTTTTTCAAGGCTTCTAGGTGAACGATGTAAACCAGCGCGATGTAGGAAATAACGGCTGGGATAAAGGCGTGTTTGATTACCTCGACGTAGGAAATGCCGATAAACTCGACCATCAGGAAGGCCGCGGCGCCCATCACGGGCGGCATGATCTGACCGTTGACGGACGAGGCCACCTCGACCGAGCCCGCTTGCTCGGAGGTGAACCCCACTCGCTTCATAAGCGGAATTGTGAATGTGCCGGTGGTGACAACATTGGCGATCGACGATCCTGAAATCAGCCCGGTCATGGCCGAGCCAACAACCGCGGCTTTCGCTGGTCCGCCCCGCAAATGACCAAGACCGGCAAAGGCGAGTTTGATGAAATAGTTCCCCGCGCCGGCCTTATCCAAGAGAGAACCAAAAAGCACGAAAAGGAATACAAAGGCTGTCGACACGCCCAAGGGAATGCCGAAGACACCGGCTGTGTCCAGCCACAACCCATTCATCAATGAGGTGAAGGAAATCCCGTTATGCTCGATCAATTCGGGGATAAGGAAACCTTGTCCGACATAGCCATAAAGCGCGAATAGGGACCCGACAATAGTCAGGGCGGGGCCAAGCGCACGGCGACTGGCCTCAAGTAGGCAAACAAGGCCGATTGCACCCACAATGACCTGACTTTGCGTGGGCAAGCCGGATCGTGCAGTCAGGGCAAGCTCTTCTGAGAAAAAGAACACGTAAAAAGCACATCCGCCGGCGGCGAGGGCCAAAATCCAATCGGTGATTGGAATACGGTCGCGCGGCGAAGATTTGAGGGCAGGATAGGCCAAATAAGCCAGCACCAGCGCAAATGTCAGGTGGATGGGACGGGTCTGAGAAGAGTTCAGGACCTGCACATATTCGCCGAACCAAAGCTGCGGCTGTGCAATCCAAAGCTGAAAGAGTGACCATGCAAGCGCTAGGCCCGAGATAAGCAGCGCGACATTGCGGTTGGATGGATCGCGTCCGCCACTATCTGTGCTGGCAACCAGATCCTGTAGTTCTTCGTCTGTGAACTGGCGGCCGTCAGCTTGTTGGTTGGAATCCGTCATCGCGTCCCTCTCCCCGATGTCCCGTCGCGTTGGAATGTTCGGGGCCGAACAGGCCCGCCCCGAACAGTATGCTAAATACTGGTGATGTCGATCACTCGATCAGGCCAGCCTCACGGTAGTAACGCTCTGCACCGGGGTGCAGAGGAGCGGAAAGGCCATCATTGGCCATCTCGGCGGGGTCGAGGTTGGCAAATGCAGGGTGCAGGCCGCGGAACTGGTCGATATTCTCCATCACTGCGCTCACGACGGCATAGACAACATCATCCGGAACATCCGCAGAGGTGACAAAGGTCGCGCCAACCCCAAAGGTCATCGTGTCTTCATCGCTGCCGCGATACATTCCACCGGGGATCGTCGCTGTCCGATAGAACGGGTTCTCGGACACCAACATATCAACCGCATCGCCAGTCACATTCACAAGAACCGAGTCACATGCTGTGGTTGCCTCTTGGATTGAGCCTGAGGGGTGGCCAACAGTATAAACCATGGCATCGATGTTATTGTCGCAAAGCGCCTGAGATTGTTCAGCCGCCTGAAGTTCAGACGCGATCGCGAAATCGTCCATGGTCCAGCCCATGGCCTCCATCAGCACTTCCATCGTGCCGCGTTGACCTGAGCCTGGGTTGCCGACATTTACGCGCATACCCTGAAGGTCTTCGAAATTGGTGATGCCGCTATCGGCACGCGCTACAACGGTGAATGGTTCAGGGTGAACCGAGAAGACTGCGCGAAGTTCTTCGAACGCGCCTTGCTCTTCAAAACGAGAGGTGCCGTTGAAGGCATGATACTGCCAGTCAGACTGCGCCACGCCAAACTCGAGCTCTCCACCCCGAATTGCGTTAATGTTGAAGACCGAACCGCCGGTCGATTCAACTCCGCAGCGAATGCCGTGCTCGGACCGACCGCGATTGACCAGACGGCAGATTGCGCCGCCCGTTGGGTAATACACGCCTGTGACGCCGCCGGTGCCAATCGTGACGAAAGTCTGATCCTGCGCAGCGGCGGCGCCGGCGCCAAAAGCGGTTGTGGCAGCGACAAGCGCGCCAACCAAATGTTTGTTCATGAATTTTCTCCCTGTAGAACCGTATGAAACACGGATGCTGCAGGATGAAACGATTCATTCATTTCCGTCAAGATATGGATTAAATTGTTTCACATGACATTAGTTGGCGCCACCGAATCTACCTCTCTTGATGATCTCAGCCGCGCGCTGGCGGATCTGATTCACGTCGGTTCTCCCGCGATTAGTCGGCTTGCGAAGTGGGTTCTGGACCATCCGCATGAGATGGCATTCAATTCCGTTCGAGTCCTTGCAGAAAAGGCGAATGCCAACGCCAATACAGTGTTTCGCCTGTCGGTTGCATTGGGCTTTTCCGGGTTCGAACCTTGTCGGGAGGCCTTTCAAGCCGCCCTGCGTAAAGAGGACAGCATCTATGGATCGCGGGCTGCAAAGTTGCGGTCCACAGAGGTAGATGGACTGACCGAAAAGATACGTGATTCCGCGCAAGAGAACCTGGCAGAATTGCTGACGGCGCAATGTCACGAGCGAATCGTAAAGGCCGTGGAGGTAATGCTGGGCGCCCGGCGCATCTATTGTGTGGGGGTGCGCAGTTGTTTTTCATTGGCCCACTATTTTTCTTACTCGGGCCACATGGCTTTTGACAATTTTGCGCCGCCGCTGGCTGAACCTGGCGCTATCGCAGATGCCGTCACAGGCTGCAGCCCTGACGATGTGGTAATCCCAATCACAGTTTCGCGCTATTCCATCGAGGTTATTCGCGCGTATGAAACGGCCATGGCTCGTGGCGCGCATGTAATTGCTATTTCAGACAGCTACGCAGCGCCCATTGCCCACAATGCAGAGATTGTATTCCGGTTGCCGATGAATGGCCCGCATATGTTGCCTTCGCATGGCGCAGCATTTGCGCTGGTTGATGCGATTGTTGGCGAGATGATCTTGCGTGACGGGCGGGCAGCGGCGCGGATCGAAGATTATGAGCGCAGGTTGACCGATTACGGCGTCTATTCTTGAGCGGATGACCGAGTCTGGCTGACCCGATCTCCGACTTTCAGCATCATCGCACGATTTTACCAAGCGCTGTATTGCAGGTATTTGCCGCTCATTTCGACTTTGACCCGGTCGCCCTTCGGATTTTCGACCCGAGTGACTGACATGTCGAAGTCAATTGCAGACATGATGCCGTCGCCAAACTTTTCATGGATCAACGCCTTCAGCGTTGGGCCGTAAACTCCGACGATTTCATAAAAACGGTAAATACAAGGGTCGGTCGGCACCGTTTGGGCAAAGACCTTTGTTGGGCTCTCGGCCAAAACCTCTGCGGCTTCGGCAGGCAATGACAAAAGTGCAACCAACGCCTCTGCCTTTTCAGGTGGAAATGCATTCATGCCAACACAGGCGGAATGTGTGAAAACCGGCGACATCTCTATGCCCTCTGCGATCGCTTCCCATGTCAGCCCCGTGGCCTTCTTTGCTTTCAAAATCAGTATTGTGACGTCGTCTTTGGTCATCATGGTGGAGTCCTTTCGGGTCGTGGTTATTGAAACAGGGCGAACAGCAATCCAAGGCTGAGCAAAGCAAGAAGGCCCGTAGTGGTTTTCCAAAAGCGGACAGGATCTTGCTCAGCCAAGGGGCGGTGGTGACGGCGCCGGTATTCCAAGGATGGGCGTCGTAGGTCGGATGCAAATTCGGACAGAGCATCATATCGGCGGGCCGGGTCAGGGTGGACTGCACGCGCCAGTGCCGTATCCAGCCAATTGGGAACGCCACTTTCTTTGCTTTGTGCGTTTCTATAGCGCAGCCGCTGTCGATCCCGAGGGGTTCGAACATGGCCCACTTGCGTGCCGTAGGGCAGGTGGCCGGTTAGCATTTCATAAGTAATGACACCGAGTGAAAAGAGGTCGGCCCGCCAACTGACAGGTTCGTTCGAGAAATATTCCGGGGCGGTGTATTGGAACGTTCCGGTGATGCCTTCCTCTTGCGGGTTGGGATGCGCTTCCTGAACGCCCGCGATATAGACAGACCCGAAGTCGATGATTTTCACAGTGCCATCGCGTGAGATCATGATGTTTTCGGGGCGCAGGTCTTGATGCAGCATTTCGCGGCGATGAAAGGCCCTCAGACCGCGAATGACCTGCTCGATAATACTCCGAACATCTTCGAGAGAGGGGTGTGGCGTGTCATGCATCCATTGGCGCAACGTCATGCCATCTATGAATTCGGCCACGCTGTAGAGGCTGGATCGTTCCTCGCGTGCGTCAGGTCCCCCCAGGACATGCGGGTTGTCTATGCGCCTTGCGATCCACTCTTCCATCAAGAACCGACGCATGGCATCGGGATCAGATGTAGTTTCAGCCGACGGGATCTTGAGCGCCCAGGTTTCATCGTCCGAGGAGGCCAGAAAGATATGGGAGCGATGATTTCCATGCAGCTCTCGGATAATCCGATAGCCGTCGATCACGGCGCCGGGGTTAGGCAAGAGCGGCAGTGGCAAATGAACTATATCGCCGCCAATCTCGGTGTCGTCTTCGGGTAATGCCTCAATTCGAACGATCTGGAGGGTCAGATTGTCCGTGCTGCCAGCTGCTAAAGCGGCGTTCAATATTTGTTGGGCGGCATCATCAAGGTTGGCGCCCAGTGCCAGGTCGGTCACAGTTTGGAGCACCCAATGATCGTGAACACCGTCCGTTGTCAGAAGGAACGTGTCACCGACATTCAAATCGACAACTCGATACTCAATCTCAACACTTTCCGCCGCGCCCATAGCCCGAGAGAGAAGCCCGGCGGTCCTGTGGTCGGAGGTCAGTGGCTCAAGCGACCGCCCGGACACGCGCCAAATTCGGCTATCGCCAATGTGAAAGAGGTGTGCTTTGCGGGCTTTGAGGATCATCCCCGCAAACGTAGAGACGTAACCCCTGTCAACTTCATCTGTTCCGGCAAACCGGGATTGGGCATAAAGCCAGCTATTTGTAGAGGCGATGACACGTGTAGCTGCTGTTTTGACACTCCAGCTGTCTGGTGTCGCGTAGTAGTCTGTCATCAGAGATTTGACGGAGGTTTCGGCCGCGATTTGGCTCACATCAGAGGTTGATATGCCGTCTGCAACCGCGAACGCCATGCCCTTCAGAGCCAGGGTTGGCCCTGACGGCATCAATGCCCCAAAAAAATCCTGGTTGGCTGGTTTCCGACCCGCGCTTGACGCTTGTCCGAGCGAAATAGTGAGGCAGGATTTCTGATGAGCGTCTTTTGGCATGATGTCGGGGCGTGCCCTTAAAATAAAGAGAACCCTGACCGCGCAAAATCGTAGTCAGGGTCAGTTTCTTATTCGGCTGGGGTGCCGACGCCTGAAACATTGCGTTTGGGCGATGTCTTGAAATGGGTTGCATAGATCATGCCGCCCACAAAGGTCAGGCCGCCCACAAGGTTGCCCAGGATCACTGGGATCTCGTTATAGGCCAGATAATCGAACCAAGTGAACTCACCACCCAGCATGATGCCCGATGGGAAGAGGAACATGTTCACGATCGAATGCTCAAAGCCGAGGTAGAAAAAGACAAGGATCGGCATCCACATCGCCATGATCTTGCCCGAGACAGTGTTTGACATCATCGCCGCTACGACGCCTGTCGAAACCATCCAGTTACACATAACGGCGCGGATAAAGACGGTCAAAAGGCCTGCACCACCTGCGGCGGCATATCCAAGCGTTCTTGCCTCTCCGATCTGGCCGATACGCTGCCCAACGGCGTTGGGTTCTTCGCTGAAGCCCATCGTAAAGATGATCGCCATGAAAACGGCCGTGGTCATCGCGCCTGCGAAGTTGCCTACAAAGACAAGACCCCAGTTCCTGAATACACCCTTCCAGGTGCATCCTGCGCGCTTGGCGATGACAGCCAGCGGCGCAAGGGTAAATACGCCCGTCAGAAGGTCGAAACCCAATAGGTAGAGCATGCAAAACCCAACCGGGAACAAGAGCGATGCGACAAGGAAATTGCCAGTGTTAACGGCGATAGTGACGGCAAAGGCCGCCGCAAGGGCAAGAATTGCCCCGGCCATATAGGCCCGGATCAGGGTGTCTTTGGTCGACATCATGATTTTGGATTCGCCCGCCTCGATCATCTTGGCGGCGAATTCAGCAGGTTGAACATATGCCATGTTGTTTGGTCCTTACGTGGGGAAGGGAGAAATCCGGCCAAGTGGTTTGCCTGCAATGGGCAGGGTCAGGCCGGCCCCGCTCTGCCTCGCGTCGAAGTTGGCAGGGCAGAGAAGGGTTTGGGTAGACAGGGCGGCAGGTGATACCGCCCTTTCTGGTGTTCTGTGCACGGCTTGAGGGCCGATTGCGCGGGCAAACTTGAAAACACCGGCTCATTTGCAGGTCCCGGTCGGATCACAAACGAATCCACTCGTGTTCTGAAGGGCTGATTTTTCAAGATTGACCGGGCATTGGTGAGCCATCGAGCACTCCATCTTTGCCTCAGGCCCAGACCGGGCCTATTGAAGGGATAAGATGCAGCGCCATTGCTGCGGGCCTTTTGGGCCGCAATTCCGAGGCTACGTCGATGCAGCTCGCGGAATACGTGTGTTACGCAGTTTCTGCATTGCAGAGAGAAATATGTCTGGCAACTTCCGGATCAAAATTTGATTGCAGCATTGGCACGAATTACAGAATTGCTCAAAAAGCACTGTTGAAAGCGCACAAATTTTCGGTTTTTGCCTCGTTTATGAGCGTTGGTGGTTTGGTCGAATGACGAATTGACGAAATTCGATTCTGCATCGCAGCATGACAGACTCGGGCCGCAAATGGGGTTTTCGGTGCGTTTCGCCTGACAAAACCAGATTTACAGTGTTTGTCTCCGCGACACTCCTCACGGTAACCAAGCCCCACACTGATCAATACTAGAGGCTCACATGGCGCAAGCTCGACTGAAGGCCGCGTTCTACCGCGGCGGCACTTCCAAGGCAGTGTTATTTAACGGAGCTGATTTGCCAGCCGACAAGGCAATCAGGGACCGAATTTTTCTGCATGTCCTTGGCAGCCCGGACGCATATGGGCGGCAGTTGGACGGAATGGGCGGCGGGATTTCCTCATTGTCCAAAGTGGTCATCGTCGAACCGTCCGAGCGGTCGGACGCCGATGTGGACTACACTTTCGTTCAAATTGCGGTCGACCAACCTGTCGCCGACTATGGGGCGATGTGTGGAAATATGTCGTCGGCTGTGGGGGCTTTTGCGCTGGATGAGGGGATGGTTGCCGGTTTGGAAAATTCAGCAACCGTTCGCGTTCACAACACCAATACGGGCAAAATCTTCCACGCGATCTATCCAACAGAAAATGGAAAAGTGGTCGAAGAAGGCGATTTTGAAATTCCAGGTGTATCGGGCAGAGGCGCGCGAGTTCAGTTGGATTTTCTGGATCCCGGCGGCGCATCTACGGGCAAGCTTTTGCCAACGGACTACGCGATAGAAAATCTGGAAGTCGACGGGGAGGGCCGCTTTGAGGTTTCGATGATTGACGCCTCAAACCCAATGATTTTCTTGAAAGCTGAGGCTGTGGGGTGCAGCGCGATGGAGGCGCCCGCGGATCTGGATGCCAACGCTGACCTAATGATGCGTTTGGACCGGATCCGTCGGACGGCCGCAGTTGCAATGGGTATGGCAAGTGCACCGGATGCCGCCAAACTGTCCAACCCGCGGATCGCAATCGTTGCAAAACCGGCGGAATTCTCTGCCCTGGATGGGCGCAGCTATGGGTCTTCAGACTATGACATCGCCGTTCGCATGGTCTCGATGGGGAACTTCCACCGAGCGATCACCCTGACCGGTGCCATGTGCGTTGCGGTGGCTGCGGCAGTACCGGGAAGTTTGGTCAATCAAATAGTCACTGAGGATGGCGGGTTTACTATTGGCAATCCATCCGGCTTGCTGCCGGTGCAGGCTGATGTGCGATCTGATAATGGCAAGATTTTTGCCAGCTCAGCCACAGCGTTCCGGACGCAACGACGGATAATGGAAGGATATGTGCTCTTTCCCGCCCGATTTCTGGAAGACGCCTAATTGGCGTAACCCATTAACTATTTGATAAATAAGCCATAAGGTTAAAAGTCGCTAAGTTTTGCGGGTTCCCGCAATTCGGTTGCGCTTTTGACGCTACTGGTCGCGGCCCCCCGCCGTTTAGATCGAGGACCACGAATTCGCCAAACTTCGAAAATGGAGGGACCATGCGTGAGGTTGCCGGGGCGTCCCTACAAGTGGGCGGCGCAAAATCGACTTTTCAGTTTCTTCAATTGGGCCAGCAGCGTTGAAACGCGCGGGGCAATATGATGATATTGGGCCACCGTCGGACAAGTTGGTTGCCACAATGCCCAAGTCAGAAGATGCGCTGTCGTGTTTCCTGTCGATCGCGCGCGCGATTGCGGGGCCAACCGATCTTGAACTGGTATTGGAAAACTTTGCCGATGGCCTGCGCACGCTGATCCCGCATGACCATTTGGATATTGTCTTGCTCCATCCTTCAGGCACGCAGATTTGCTACGAAGCCCGGATGCACACCACTTGGAGCCATTCACATAATCCCCGTAAACCCACGGAAACCAGCCCGATCCGCGCGGTTTTGCGCGGTGAGTTGCCATTCATTCTGACCGAGGATGCCTGGAAGGATGAGCGTCTGAATTTTAAGGGTGCCGACAGTAAACCCCTTTTCGACGCCGATCTGCATAGTCGGATTATTGTACCGTTGCGGGTGCAAGGAGAGATTATTGGGTCATTGGCCATATCCAGCCACAAAGTGAACTATTATGAGACCGATTTGGTGGTTATCGCCCAAGGCGCGGCAGATCTAGTTGCGGCCTATCTCTTTGCGCTTGAACGGGGCAAGGAGGCCCGTGACGCGGCTGTAGCGGAAAGCGAGGCCCGTGGACGCGAAAATGCCTTGCGCCTTGGAGCATTGCGGTTGACCGAAGGCATGGAGCGGGAACGCCAGCGCCTGGGTATGGACCTGCACGACCAAACCCTTGCCGATTTGGCGCGAATTATTCGACGTATGTCGCGCGCGCGTGATGGCGGCGGACTGAACGTGGATGAGTTGGGAACCATCGAGTCCGATCTGGAATTTTGTCTCAATGACTTGCGCGGAATTGTCGAGGACATGAAACCTGCTGTTTTGCAGATGTTTGGATTTGCAGAGGCGGTCGAAGCGCATATGCAGCGTTGTATTACCCATTATCGTCGCGACATCAGTTTTGAGGTAAATGACAAAACTCGCGGCCTTGTTGATCTCTTGCCGGATACAATCCGAACAGCGGTATATCGTATCGTGCAAGAGGCCGTGAACAATGCCCTCAACCACGGCGATGCCACAAAAATCTTGGTAGAGGTTAGCGGCGATGGGTCGGGCTTGACAGTTCAGGTCGATGACAATGGATCTGGAATCGATGAGGGTGCCGCGCAGTCGACGAGCGGGATCAGCAATATCAGGACACGCGCCGAACTGATTTCGGCTAAGGTAGAATTGGCGCGCCTCGGCAGCGAGGGTGGGACACGGGTCGTGTTTTTCCTACCGCTGTGACCCCAGAACCGCGTTAATTGGCGGCCCAACAACAGGAGAGCGGAATTTGCGCTTATTGATCGCGGAGGATGACAAGCTACACCGGGCCTTCTTGAAAGGCGTAGCCGAAGAAGTCCTGACTGACGATTTGGAAATGGTCGAGGCCGAGGACGGTCAGGTCGCGCTGGACGCGTTCCTGGACGCACCTTTTGAAGCCGTAATCCTGGACCTGCAAATGCCGCATGTCACGGGCGTCGATGTGGCCAAGCGCATCTGGGCCCGACACACCAGCACGCGAATTCTGTTTTGGTCCAATTATGCCGACGAAGCCTACATTCGTGGCATCACCAGAATTGTACCGCCGGAAGCAGTCTATGGATATGTCTTGAAAACAACGCCAGAGGATCGCTTGAAAATGGCGATCCAAGGAGTATTTCAGGCGGATCAATGCGTGATCGACCGGGAAGTGCGCGGCGTGCAACAACGCTCGTCTGATCGCGTGTCCAGCCTGACCGATCTTGAGTATGAAGCGCTGGTTGATTTAAGCCTTGGCCTGACTGACAAGGCGATGGCCGCGCGGCGTCGAGTGTCCTTGCGTGGCGCGCAAAGCCGATTGCAACATCTTTACCAGAAATTGGGTCTCGACAAATCCGATATCCCCGTCGGCGATTGGGGCCCAAGCTTCAACTCTCGCACTAGGGCAATTTCGGTTGCGATCTCACGCGGCCTTCTTAACGCTGATGCATTGAGGCAGGAAGAAGCTGATTTGCAGGCCTGGCTGAAGAAAAAAATCTGAAAAACGAATGAATCTAAGGGCTTGCGGATTTCCGCAGCCCAATGGCGTAGGTCCGCCAATCCTTTGCGGTGCTCCACGCATCTTCCTGTTTTTGAATTGCCTAATTTGAATGCAACAGGTGTCGGGAGGCGCCGGAAGTAAGGGGAGCACCAAGATGCCATTCGTGAATATCCGCATTGTCAAACAGGTCATCGAGCATGACCCGGAGGGCATTAAGGCCAAGGTGAATGAAGATGTTACAGCATCCATTGCCGCAGCTGCCGGAATTCCCGCAGAAAATGTGTGGGTGACCTTTGATGAGGTGGATGAAACCGATTGGTTCTCTGGCGGCGTCCGCGTCAAGGAGCTGAGGGCGCAATCATGAGCGTTACGATCCATGATGACCGTTTTCGCGATGTGATTGGCGACAGTGTCAATCTTGAGCAGGTCGGCACCGGTTTTGCATTTACCGAAGGCCCGATTTGGCACCCGGTTGAAAAGCATCTGACGTTTTCAGACATGCCCGGCGATCATATGCGCCGCTGGACACCAGACGGCCAGATCGAGACGTTCCGCCAGCCCTGCAACATGGCCAATGGCAACACCTACGACGCAGAAGGTCGAATAGTGACTTGCGAGCATGCGACCAGCCGCGTCACGCGCACCGAACATGATGGTTCGATCACTGTGCTTGCCACGCATTACACCGGAAAAGAGCTAAACAGCCCAAATGACATTGTCGTACGAAACGACGGTTTGATCTATTTCACAGATCCCACTTATGGACGGCTGGACTACTACGGTGTCGAACGAGACTGTGAATTGGATTACCAAGGTGTCTATTGCGTGACGCCGGATGGATCCCGCATCTCACGGATTGCAGATGATTTTGGCCAGCCAAATGGCCTGTGCTTCTCGCTGGACCACAACACACTTTTTGTCAACGATACAGAGCGTTGCCACATTCGCAGCTTTGAGATTGCCGCAGATGGCACAGCGACCGGTGGCGATGTCTGGGTTGACGTAACGGGGGAGGGCGAAGGCCACCCCGACGGAATGAAAATAGACTCCGCAGGAAATGTTTATTGCACAGGCCCTGGTGGAGTTCATGTGATATCGTCAGACAAAACCTGTCTGGGCGTCATTCACATGCAAGAGTTTACTGCGAATTTCGCCTGGGGAGGGGATGATCTGAAGGATATGTTCTTTACGTCATCCACATCTCTGTATCGGGCGAAGGTCAAAACGGCGGGACTTGCCCTGTTTTGATACCCCAATGGGCGCGAGGAGGCGCCTGATAACCAAATGAATGAACGAGATTCTCGGGAGGAATTCATGATCACTAAGAAACGCCTAATGGCCGTTGCGGCATTGACTGCAACCACAGCCATTCCGACTTTCGCTGCCGCTGATGAAGGTGTCATCCGCATCGGTGCGCTCTATCCGACTTCGGGCCCTTGCCAGATGATTGGTGACTTTGCTTTGCAGGGCACCCAAATGTTGGTTGATGAAGTGAACGCAGCTGGCGGCGTAAACGGCCAGATGTTGGAAGTGGTTCACCGCGACTCTCGCTGTGATCCGGCCGAAGCCACCGCAATGGCCCGCGATCTTATCGCCCGTGAAGATGTCGACTTCCTCGTTGGCGGCGTAAGCTCCTCCGTGGGGCAGGCAATTTCGGCGGTCTCTCGGACCGAAGAAGTGATCTACATCGCGTCGATCCCGAAAACGGTTCAGATGACCACGCCTGAAAACCTGCACCCTTATGTGTTCCGGTCTGCGGCAAACACCAATACCGAAGGTGGGTCGGCGGCTGTTCTGGCGGATCGCCTTGGTCTTGACCGGATTTGTACCATCCTTATGGACTACTCCTATGGTCACAGCCTGAACGAGGCATTCACTTCGACGCTTGCAGAAATTCGCCCCGATGCTGAGATCGTGGTGCAGGAATGGCCGCAAAACGGCACGACCGACTACACTGCACACATCACCAACATCATGGCCGCTGGCTGTGACGGCGTGTTCTCAGGTGTTTGGGCAGGCCTCTTCCCGGCCTTTGCAAGCCAGGCTGGACCGTTCGGCTTCTTCGATCAGGTGACATATATCACTGCGGGCGAAGTTGGCTCTCCTGAACTGGCCGAACAGATGGGCGCGGACATGCCCGAGGGCATCTGGGCGAATTCTTACGAGGTGTTCTACTATCCCGATACGCCTGCGCATAACGATTTTGTTGCCGACCTTCAGGAAGAACTGGGAGTAGAACACACCCCGTCCTGGCCGGTAACCGGGTATGTCGCATTGCAGTGGCTGGTTGAGGCGATGGAACTCGCAGGTTCTGCTGAAACCGATGCTGTTATTGCCGCCTTGGAAGGTCTGTCCATCGAGACACCGATCGGAACGCAGACGATGCGTGCGTCGGATCACCAGGCCAATCGCGGTCAGTTCTGGGGCCAGATGCATATGTCTGATGATGATGCTTATCCGTATCCCGTTATGGATCCGGTCGAGTACATCCCCGCAGATGAGCTGATGGACTAACGTCTTCTCCCCGGGTCAGCCAAGTGATTGTGTATATGGTGTCCTCCACGCACTCCACAACTTGGCTGGCCCACCCTTTTTTCGAATGTCTGGAACTTGACGCATGTTCAACAATCCGGTTCTCACCTTTATCCAGTTGATGAATGGCATCTCGCTTGGGATGAACCTCTTCATCATCGCGGCGGGATTGACCCTGATCCTGGGTGTCCTCCGAGTTCTCAACTTTGCTCATGGCGCATTCTACATGATGGGCGGATATATCTGCTTTTCGCTTGTAGGGTTGTTTGCCGGGCTGCCCGGTGGCTTCTGGCTGGCCGTGGTTGGATCCGCAATCGCTTTGGCGGCCTTTGCCTGGGTGGTTGAAACCACCATGCTGCGCCACCTCTATGATCGCGATCACCTCTACCAGTTGCTGTTTACCTTCGCCCTGGTGATGATCATCAGTGATTTGGTGCGCTTTAATTGGGGTACGAATGTTCTGTCCGTGTCGTTGCCAAATGGCTTCCGCGGCGCAACCGATCTTGGGATTTCCTTTTATCCTACATATCGGCTTCTTTTGACCGGAATGGGTATCTTCGTAGCCATTTCGATGTGGTATTTCGTTAACAAAACCCGTGCCGGGCGCTTTGTGCGTGCCGCGCGTCAAGACCGGGAGATGCTTGAATCGCTCGGGATAAACGTTGGCCGCGTCTATATGCTGGTCTTTGTCGCGGGTTCTGCGCTTGCCGGGCTCGGTGGTGCTCTCGCAGCTCCTGCCGTGTCGCTGGCACCGGGTATGGATGCCGAGATCATCGTGCAATGCTTCATCATCGTCATTATCGGCGGCCTTGGCAGCCTTGGGGGGGCCTTTGTCGGCGCACTGATGCTGGGCTTGCTAAAATCCTTTGGTGTGATGCTGATCCCGAATTTCGAAATCGTCCTGATCTATCTGATGATGGTTATTGTCCTGATGTTCCGTCCATGGGGCCTTCTGGGCAAGCCGGAGGCTAAATAACATGATCACTCAACGTAACATGATCCTTTTGGGCATAGCATTTGTTGCCTTGGCGCTTGTGCCTGCCGTCTCTGGATTGTTCTTGGTCTATCTTGTCACCGAGATCATGATCTTCGCGCTTTTCGCACTCAGCTTTAACCTGCTCTTGGGCTATGGCGGCCTCATCTCATTCGGACACGCAGCCTATTTCGCGATTGGCGCTTATGCATGTGCGGTCCTGTTGACCACGCTTGGCTGGCCTTTCCTCTTCGGCTTTGGCGCTGCCATTTTGCTCAGCGCGGTCAGCGCAGCCGTCATCGGGTATTTCTGTGTGAAGCTGACCGAGATCTATTTCTCGATGCTGACACTTGCCTTTGCACAGCTGGTCTGGGCCATCGCGTTCAAATGGGTTGCTGTCACCAATGGTGATACAGGCTTCACTGGTGTCGCAGTTCCGGGTTGGATGGATGAGCCTGTCCGCTTCTTCTACTTCACACTCATTGTTCTGGCGGTCTGCGCATACATGCTGTGGCGCATCGTCAATTCGGCCTACGGCATGACGCTGGTGGCCACGCGTGAAAACTACAACCGGGCAGAGTTTATTGGTGTGAATGTGCGCCGTATCCAACTCGTGGCCTTTGTTTTGGCAGGCACATTTGCCGGGGTTGCCGGCGCGCTCTTCACACTCTTTAACCATGCTGTTTTCGTTGAAAACGCCTGGTGGACCCAATCGGCCGAAGTCATGATCATGTCCATCCTGGGCGGCGTCGGTAGCTTCGTTGGACCCGCAGTCGGGGCGGCCATCTTGCTGATCCTCGACCGCTCGCTTGCCGAAATCACCGTCTACTGGCCCACTGTTTTGGGGATCATCCTGCTGGCGGTCCTCTTCTTCTTCCCAGAAGGTCTGATGGGTGTTGCCAAGAAAGCCGGAAGGAAAGGCAAATGAGCATGTTGACGATCAAAAACCTCGGCATGAACTTCTCGGGCTTCAAGGCGCTTAATGGCATCAATCTTGAGATTGAAGAAGGCGAGAAACACGCAGTGCTTGGCCCCAACGGGGCCGGCAAGACCACCTTCTTCAATTGCCTGACCGGGCAGTTGAAACCAACCGATGGGGTGACCCACTACAAGGGCAAGAAGATTACCGGGCTGACGCCAAGCCGGATTGTGAATCTTGGGATTGCACGCAGTTTTCAGCGGATCAATATCTATCCAAAACTGTCAGTGTTCGAGAATGTTCAGGTGGCCCTGATTGCCGATAAAGGTATGATGTTCAACCTGATTAGACCTGGGGCCGCGCTGTTCCGCGATGAAACTGCCAAGATGCTTGAGCTTGTAAATCTGAGCGCAGAAGCGGATGAGACCGCAGGCCTTATGTCCTACGGCAAGCAAAAGCAGCTGGAATTGGCGATTGCATTGTCTTCCGAACCTGACCTGTTGTTGCTGGATGAGCCGACGGCAGGCATGTCGCCGCAAGAGACGGTGGATTCAATCAAGCTGATTGGCGATATCGCGGCCAAGAGGAAGCTGACGCTTCTTTTTACTGAACATGACATGCAGGTGGTGTTTTCCATCGCTGACCGCATGTCGGTACTGCACCATGGTGAGTTGATCGCCACAGGCAGTCCCGACGAGGTGCGCAACAACCAAGAAGTGCGCCGCATCTATCTGGGGGAGCATGCAGATGACGCTGCTTGATGTATCTGGCATTCACACATCCTATGGCATCTCTGAAGTGCTGTTCGGCATCTCGATCAGAGTTGAAGACGGTGAATGTGTTGGCCTTTTGGGGCGCAATGGGGTTGGCAAAAGCACCACCATGCGGTCCATCAATGGTCTGACTCCGCCCAGCAAAGGGTCGGTCAAGTGGAAGGACAAGGAGGTCGCGGGCAAACGTACTTACGATATCGCCAAGTCCGGTGTCGGGTTTGTGCCAGAAGATCGCCGCGTTTTTCCTGAACTCACGGTTTGGGAAAACCTCGATATCGCCCGCCGGTCGCGAGGAAAGGCCAATGAATGGGATGAGGCAAAGGTGTACGCGCTTTTCCCGGAGCTAGAGACCTTTAAGGACCGAAAAGGCGGCTATCTGTCGGGTGGGCAACAGCAAATGCTGACCATCGCAAGATCGCTCATGGGTAACCCCGATATCCTGTTGCTGGATGAACCGTCAGAGGGTCTTGCACCATTGGTTGTGGACAAGCTGCAAGAACAGATTGCGACGCTGAAGGACCAAGGTCTGTCGATCCTGTTGGCCGAGCAGAACCTGAACTTCGTCCTCGACCTGAGCGACCGGGTCTACATCCTTGAAAAAGGAGAGGTGAAGTTCGAGGGCACGCCTGAAGATGTGCGCAGCCAGCCCGAATTGGTCAAACGCTACCTGACTGTTTAAGAAGGAAATTCACTCATGGCACATGTCATGCCCGATCTGTTCAAGATCGATGTCAAAGGTCATTCCGTGACCAGCGCCCGCACCGAAATGGTGGCACGTCACAATCTGGTCGCGACCGATGAGCCGCCGGAGCGGGGCGGAACTGATCTTTATGCCTCGCCGTTGGAGACGATGTTGTCTTCGTTTTTGGGCTGCACAAATGTCATTGCCAATTACTGCGCAGGTTTGTTGCGGATGAAAGTGCGGGACATGCAATTTGACCTCACAGGCCATTTCGATACGCGCGGTGTATTTGGCAAGGCCGAGATCGGAACGCCCTTTCCAGTTATCGAGCTGAAGGTCGTTTTGGACACAGACGCCAGCGACGAAGACATCGAAAAGCTTCGTGGTCTGGTTGCAGAGAAATGCCCGGTGTCAGTCATCCTGCGTCGCGCGGGGTGCGACATTCAGGAAACTTGGGTCCGAAAATAGGCCAGGAAGTCAGCATCGGAGCGGGCCGACTACGGTCGGTCCGCCTTTTGTTGGCTTTCGGGTCGGATGTAATGGCCAGTCAGCTGAACCGATTTTGCATCAACCTCAATGCGGTATCAAAAACTGTAGCATCTTCCTCTGCTCGGGCAGATAACTGCGCGCCTTCCAGTAATGGCAGCATTGCCGCAGCCTCTTGGTTCGGGTCTGCGACCCAACTGATCGATCCATCTGTCTGGCCGAATGCAAACGTGCCGCCCAACCATGCCAAAACCGTTTGGTGAAAGGCATGAATTTCCTGGGTAACCTCAGCAGGTAGGCTTTCCCGGGCGGCGACAAATGAAACGCAAAGGCAAAGGGATTTCCCGTTGCCCAAGGCGGCACGGTAATGCGCGATGAGCGCGCGCAATCGATTTGCGCCGGTGTCATGCTGTTCATCAATGGCATGGCAAGCGGCTTTGGTGACATCGTGGTAGCGTTTCATCAACGCCACTGCCAAATCTGCCTTGCTCGGAAAATGGTAGTGAATGGATGCTTTCCGAATTCCGACATCCTTTGACAAGTCCGCATAGCTGAATGCATCGAAGCCCCGGTGACGCGCGGCGCGTTCAGCAGAGTCCAATAGCGCGGTTTTTGTGTCAACGGGCATGTCTAAAACTTTGGCTTTTTGCGATGCAGTTGGTCTAAAGCATTTTCCGCGGCCTCTAAAGCGCCTTCCAGAAATCCGCCAAATTGCGGTGCAACTTCCGTACCGCCAAAGAGCAGTTTGTCGTCCCACAAGCTGACCATGGCTGCCGGCAATCCGTAACGGGGGTGGTAGGTTAGGGGGGCGTGATCGCGACCAGTTGCGGTTAAAAACTCGCGCGCCCAGTCTTTTACAAGAATTTGATTTGGCCTTGCCACCTTGGGCCCAAAAATTCGTTCAAATTGATCGGATATTGCTTGCTGGAGCAGGGTTTGATTGGTGCGCCGGTCGGGGGGCGTTCCCAGAAATCCAAAAAGCGCATAGGGCGGCCCCTTTTGGGGAGATGCATCATGGATTTCAATCATTGGCCCTATGCGGCTGAAGGCGTCGCCCGACAGGCCGGCTTCACGCCAGAACGGTGAGGAATAGATTGCCAGCGCCTTGGCATGCCCCGCCATCCAAGTGGGAATACCCTGCATCGCCGTAACGGTGCCCTTTGCCAATTCCGGTTCAAATCGGATTAGGTCCGCGGCAAGGCGCGGCGGAAGGCACAAGACAACCTGTTTGGCGCAAACGCTGTTCCCATCATCTGTCGTCACCAAGACATTGGCGCCTTGATCGTGGATTTGATTTACCCTCTTGGAAAGACGCAGTGAGGATTTGGGCAGGTCTGCGGCCATCGCTTCTATCAGGCGCGAGAAACCGCCAGCCAACCGAAAAGATCCTTGCATGGATGCAAATCCACGGCCGCTCTGCACTCTGCCATTCTCATCCTCATAAATTGCCGCCCCGGCACTGAATTGGTCAAAGCGCTGCAGCCCAAGATCGGCCACCAGGCTTTCCATCCGCGGTTGGCCCGGCCAGAACCATGCGGGGCCAAGATCGAAGGCATGCACGCCAATTTGTACGGAACTGATACGCCCGCCCAATCTATTCCTAGCCTCCAACAAAACGAATTCCCGCCCTGCGGCGTGCAGATGACGGGCCAGCGCCAATCCGGCCAGCCCGCCACCAACAATCACAATGTCAGTCGTCATTTTAGTCTTCGCCAGCCGGGCAATGGTACATAGGCCTTCATCCATCTAAACCGCAGGCGGCGCCGCGAAGCGGAGGTGCCCGGTTTTCATCCACAGTTGAGCGCCGTGGTCGCCCGCGATTGCTGCCAGCGCAGCCCCATCGGGTAGGCGCAGCCATCCGCCGGTTTTGAGGGTTTCGCCGCCTTCAGTGATGAAACCGTCAATCACCAGAACCTCAATCCCGCCCGAGTCCGTCACATGAAAGGTTGCGCCGGGATCGAGCTTGGCGAAGGTCACAGTTTCACGATTGTCCTGATGCAGGGTCGCAATTGCTATGCCATCTACCGACGCCGCTAACTCTGCAGCCATATGTTTGCGGAACTGGGTCCGGTCATCCATGTGAAATTGCCATAGCTTCACAAAGATCGTGCACCCTGCGTCCGATCCTGGGGTATGGCTGGTAGTTGGCGGATTTCGAACATAGGTCCCTGTTGGGTAATCTCCATGCTCATCTTGAAATACACCATCCAGGACGATGAACTCTTCGCCTCCGGTATGCGTGTGGGCGGAAAATTCGCTGCCCGGCGCATAACGCACAAAGGTCGTGGCGCGGGCCACCTCATCGCCGATGCGGTCGAGCATGCGGCGATCGACGCCGGGCATTGGCGAGGCCAGCCAGTCCAGCTGATCGGAGTGAACAACAACGCGGGCGGTGAAATCTGAATTGAGATCCATGGTTTGTCCTTCGTATTGGCCCATTAACCGGCAATGGATGGGCGTGCTGCCACTTTCTCGCGCCAGGCTGTAAGATGGGTCAGGTCGCTTGGGATGTCGACCTTGGCGAAATCGGCAAATGCCAACCCGGCGAACGCAGTGATATCTGCAACCGAGAATTGATCTCCGGCCAGGTAGTCATTTTCAGCTAAAACCTCATTGAGGTAGGCCATGGTTTGTTCGGCCACCTTCTTCTGCTTGTTGCCCCATTCGGCGCATTGATCAGTTTCAAGATCGGGACCCAAGCCCGGCGTTGCGTGATGGAAATATGTCCCTACAGCATTCAGCAATCCGGCTTCGGCGCGCAAATTCATCATGGATATTGTGGCTCTTTCGACCGGTTGTGTCCCCGTCAAAGACGGCCCCTCGAAAACCCCGTCAATATATTCTGTGATGGCATTGCACTGCGCGATGCAGGTCCCGTCGGACAATTCCAGGCAAGGTACGACCGAGTCCGGGTTCTTTTTGCGAAAGGCGTCGCTCCGGTGTTCACCAGCCATGACATCGACTGGAATGAATTCCACCTGATCCGTCGCGCCCTTTTCAGCGAGTGCTATGCGGATGCGGGCCGGATTGGGAAATCCTTCAATATCGTAAATCTTCATTTTGGAGCCTCTCTGAGTGATAATTGAAGCTACCTACTACTAGGTAGACAAGCAGCGCAAGCGCTTTGCGACCAAAAAGACAGGGCTCACGGCTATGTGATAATGTGTCGTGTCGGCTAGTAATCTCGGTTGAAGAAAATACCGACGCTGCTGCCGCCGTCGGATGTGACCGTACCTGTGGCCGTAATATTGGGCGTCAGGTCAAGGTTCAGCATAACCTCGGTGCCGCCATCTGACCCGACTTCAAGAGTTGTATAAACGTTGTCGGAAATGTACCGGCCCACGCGCACATTGGTGTTTCCGGTTTCATCTGTCGTCAGATCCAGATCATCGAGGCCAAGGGATTCTCGTAGGCCCCGAACCAGGCCTTGCCCCCCGGCAAATCCCGAAATGGCATCGACCAGTTGGATAGCTTGAACCGGCGACAGGCTGGTGGCGCTGCGCCCAAACAATAGCCGCGCAAGAATTTCGTCTTCTGGCAGATCAGGGTTGGAACTGAGGGTTAGTTCCGGGGCCGAGGCGGGGCCCTCCACGATAATGAAGACAGTGGCGTCACTGGTTTGGGAGGATGATACAACCCGCAAATACGGGTCGAGGCTGCCGCGCATGCTGACGGTTGCTTCTGAAAGTTCGAACCGCTGGCCCTGAAGGGTAAGGCGCCCGCGGATGAGGTCAAATTGGCCGGCGGGCGCCACGGCGGCCGTGGTCCCTAACAGGCGTATTTGTCCACCAAGTTCGGCGTCCAGACCGCGCCCACGAATAAATATGCGGGAGGGGGCACGCACGACAAGGTCGAGGCCGATATCAGGGCCGCCGCCATCGGCCCGGGCAATCAGCCCAGCCCGATCGCGGGTAACGAATTGCGCCCTGCTTTCGCCCACGTGGTTTATGTCAGGAATAGGTTCTGCGGCGCCAAGCGACAGATCGTCGAGGTAGATATTGGTCTCACCCAACACAATCTCACCCGTCAGAGTTGCTGACCGGGTCAATTGACCGGCGAGCGACAAATCCCCGGTTTCGATGATCGTCTCATAGAGATCGTCCTCCCCATATCGCAGTTGTCGAAGCTGAACGCTGACTTGGCCGGGTAAGCCGACCCCCACAAGGTTGACAGACCCGTCTACGTCAATGCGCCCACCCGATGAGGAGCGTCCTCCGGCTGAGAACGACACTTGGCTGTTAGCTATTGTAGCTTGCGCCGAAACTCCTTCGATCACGATCCCAGCATTGGGGGCGCTCAGGCGCAGGTCACTGGCGGACACGGTGCCCGCCAATGAAGATAGCTGTGGTTGGCCCGCAAGCCTGATGTCAAAGTTGGCAGTGCCGCGCATACTTCTGGGGGCGATGAACTGATCGGCCAAGGCAACCGGCAAAGATCCGTTGGCCGAAAGGTCCACTCGCCCGTCAGACAGGCCGACGCGGCCTTCCACAGTTGCCCGCAGCCCGGCAATCCCTGCAGCGGTCGCGCCCAAATTCCAGGGAGATTCACCAGAGGCACGAGAAAGGTCTGCATCGACGGATAGAGGGCCAGACAGGGCGCTGGATAGCAATCCGGCATTGGCCAGCGTGGCGGCAACCTGGAGGGCGCTTTCCTCTGATGAAAGAACTCCATTCGCTGAGACGCCAAAGGCAGAATTGTTGAGTGTCAAAGCCTCAAGCAGCAGCCCAGATGTGTCGCGACGCAATTGCAACGCCAAATCGGTCTGACCGCGCAATAGGCTATCTGCCATGTCTATGCCGAGGCCCAGTTCGCTGGTGGTCGCCTCCAACGTCAAATCAAATGCGCCCGACAGTAAATCGGCTTCGCTCGATAGCTCTGATTGCAGACTGCCTGTCAATGATTGCCCCGTCAGGCCAGACAGCACCGACATATCCGGCATTTCTGCGGCCAGGTTTGTCGTTAGCAGCAGCTGGTTTTCACCCGTCGCCAGATTCGCCCCACCAGTTAGCGTGACCGTTTGGCTGGCCAATAGGATATCTTCCAGCCGAAGCGGCGCACCTTCGTTCCAATCAACCGATACTGAAAGATCAAGTTGCGTGCCCAATATGCTTTGAAATTCTGGATTTGCATGGGCAACGCCGCTCAAAGTTGCAGCGATGTCGGCGGTCACTGCGGTGATTTCTGCACCATCAATTGTGCCCTGCATATCCAGTCTGCTGCGATTGATCTGCAGGTCGTCGGCGCGCAACGCAAAAACATCGGCGTGGCCCTGCCAAATATCGCCATTGGCGCGGTCATAGCTTAGGTCAATTTCAGCGCGGTCGAGTTCTACAAGGCCGGGCAGGGGCAGGCGGATCGGTGCCGGATCGTCGTCATGGATTTGCACGGCCAGTTCAAATCGCTCGGGCACGCCATCCGCAGCAATTGTTGCGTTTCCGGTCAGGGCAAGCGAGGCGGCCTGAACTTCAAATTCTTGTAAGTCAATGTCGCCGGTTTCCCTCAACACCACTTCGCCGTCAAAACTCATTTCGGGGCCAAAAAAGTCACGGTATTCGGGCAACAAGAGCGTGGTCAAATCACCGGCGATGTCAGCCGAAATTGTCACATCACCCGTTTCAGATCCGGTTGATCGGATTTGACCGGTGACCCGTGGTTGATTGTCCGTGGACAGGGCCAGATCAACTTCAAGGGCAGAGATAGGCCCTTGTCCAGCCGCTTCAAATGACAAGGAAGGCGCGCCCGGCAGATTCAATACTGTCGCCAGAACGCCGCCCGCGTCTTCCTCAACCAGCATCGACAGGCTCAAAACCTCGCTTGCATTGTCGAACCCAGCAGCAAGGTCGAACCGGCCTTCGGGTCCGTCCAGCCGGGTCAAATCAAACGCGGCCTCTCCTGAGCCGTCGATGAGCTCGGCGGATCCGGTCGCCGAAGCCACAAGTGGAAACCCGATGATCGAGGCACCAAGTTCAATCCGGTCAATTTCCAAGGCGCCCAATTCTATGGAAACCGGCAAATCCGGTAGTTGGAACGGCGTCGCTTCGGGTGCTGGCCCGGACGTGCCGCCGATGGGTAGGCGTTCCAGTAAAATCAGGTCCGCTGCCAGCCGGTCAACGATCAATGCGCCCCGCAACAGCGCGGACCTGGTCCATGTCAGTTCCGCCCCTTCAATGGTCAACCAAATCCCAGCTTCATCGGCGATGGTTAGACGATCAAGGCTGGCCGTCGAATTCAACGCGCCACGAAACCCATCTATCCGGATCGTACGCGCATCGCCGTCAGACAAGGCGCCTTCGATCATTATGATCAGCCGGGACCGGTCTTCGTCCTGCGCAATCGCGGCCCCGACCCACAGAAACGTCATGATTAGGCAAAGGAGCGCTCTCAAAACGATTGTCCAATCCCGATGTAAAGCGAAAGGTCCTGCCCGGAATTAGCTCCGCTGGTGGGCGTTGCCACATCAAGGCGGATCTGACCGATTGGCGTGTCATATCTGATGCCGATGCCAGCGCCCGAATGCCAGTCATCCGATCCGCTCCAATAAGACCCCGACGTGACATACCCGGCGTCGAAAAACAAAACGCCCCCGAAATTGCCAAATAGATCCTGCCGCAGTTCAACTGATGTGCCGATAAAACTGCGACCACCAGTCAAAACACCAGCCTGCATTGCGCCCAAAGACTGGTAATCCTGACCGCGGACCGTGTCGGCGCCACCCGAGAAAAACAGCCAATCAGGCGGAAGGGTCGCAATCGACCCCCCTTCGATGGTTCCTAATTGGAGGCGGCCTGCCAACCGGGTGCGGTTGTCCTCGCCAAATCCGATATAGCCGCGACCATCAAAGGAGAAACGCGCGCCGCCAGTGTCTTCAAAAATCGAAAACGGTGTGATGTCGCCTTGCAGATACCAACCCTCGCGGGCGTCCAACGGATCGTCACGTCTGTCCCATATGACCTCGAACGGGGTAGAGAGGATTGTAACCTCGCGGTTGGAAAAGCCATCTGACACATCGGAATAGCTGAGTTCAACCGCGCCAGAGGCGCTGAATGTGTCGGAAAAACGATGCGACAGGCCTGCGGAAAGTTCGACTGAATCCTCGGTAAAAGTGACCTCATCCAGATGTTCCAACCGGAACGCAAATTCGGCCACTGTATCGGGTGTGAACGTGGCCGGGCGCGAATAAACCGCAGAAAACTGCGCATCGAAACCGCCGTTTTGCCCGCCCAGGCCTGTCACCTCTCCATCAAGTCGCAGGCGTTCAGCTCCCCCAAAAAGGTTTCTGTGCAACCAGTAGGCGCTAAGGCCGGCGCCCTCATTGGCAGACAGTTCGGCCCCGAAGCCGATGCGGCGCAGCGGCGCTTCAACAAGGTCCGCCTCAATATCAAGTGACCCGTCATCATCAATTGCGCTTTCGGTCAGCGCGACAGAGGAAAACGCGCCCGTTGAACGCAGCCTTTGGGCAACCCGTTGGACTGTGCGTGGATCAAACTGCTCTCCCTCTGGCAGCCCGGCAATGGCCAGAATACGGTCAAGGCGCATCCGTTCCTGACCACTTGTCTGCAAGCTCCCGAAATAGGCCAGCGGCCCCGGAGATACCTCGATATCGACATCCAGCTCGGCCGCTGCGTGACGCGCAACGACGCTTTGATTGGAGATATTTGCGGCGGCATGCCCTTGCAGCCGCCATGCATCAATTCCGGCCTCTGCGGCCTGCCGCAATATCGGTGTTCCAGCAACAGCGCCGGACGAAAAACCCTCGGGCAATGTCGTGCCCTGGGCCAATGGCGCGATTGATGCAGAACCCAAATGAAACAATGGTCCGGGGTCCACCTGCACTGTGACGGTCTGGATGGGTGCAGCCGGTCGAAAGGGCGAGATAGCCGATGCCTCTCGCCCATCCAGACGCACCGAAACAACCGGGCCGAAATATCCGCGCTCATAAAGGACCGCGACAAGGCGGCCATATTCGGAACGGGCGGCAGCAATTACGTCCTGAGAGGGCAGGCTTGCAGGGTTTTCAAAGGGCAGAAGGGCCGAGGCACCACGCAGGCGCTCTTCCAATTGTTCGCTGCCACTTGATACCGAAAACTGGACATCCGCCGCCAGGGGCGATGGGCCAAGTAGAGTAAACAGTGCCAGTCCTATTGCGCAAAAACCGCGCTTCATCATATTCCCCACCAAAGCCCGGTCCTTGATCTGCCGACGGACATGCCCCCTTTGAAATTGAGTGCGGTCGGACAGCTAATCAATGGCCGAGTAAAAACAGAACCCCAAGACTGTTCAATCTGGTCCGGGCCGGGTGGTCAAGCCAATCCGGCAGGGCACACCCAAATCGGCGGGATGGCGTTGCGGAGCCGCTAGTTGATATCGACGATTTTGCCGGGGTTCAGAATGTTTTGCGGATCCAGCGCACGCTTGATGTCACCCATGATCTGATATGCCTCACCATGCTCTTGCGGCATGTATTTCTTTTTCCCGACACCAACACCATGCTCACCGGTCACGGTGCCGCCTGCCGCAAGGGCGATCATATTGATCTCGTGGGCCAGTTGATTGCCGCGCTGCAGTTCTTCTTCATTGCCCTCTTCAACCAGAATGAGAAGGTGAAAATTGCCGTCCCCGACATGGCCAACGATGGGCGAGATCAGGCCAGATGCGTCAATCAAATCCTTGGCCTTCATAATGCATTCGGCCATTGCCGAAATTGGCACGCAGCAATCTGTCACCAGTCCACGGGATCCGGGGCGCAGGGCCTTTGCAGCGTAATAAGCCTCGTGTCGGGCGCGCCAAAGCGCGTTGCGGTCTTCGGGCTTGGTGGCCCATTGGAAGTCGGCCCCACCCAATTCGGCGGCAATTTCACCGAAGTTTTGGGTTTGTTCGGCGACGCCGTCCGGCGTGCCGTGAAACTCCAAAAAGAGATGCGGTTTCGCAGAAAACCCAAGATCAGGATATTTTTGCTGCATGCCCCGCATTTGCACGTCGTCCAGCAATTCAATCCGCGCCACCGGCAACCCCGACTGGATTGCAAGAATGACCGAGTTCACAGCGTTTTCGATCGTTTCAAATGTGCAGGTCGCCGATGAGATCGACTCGGGCTGGCCATAAAGGCGCAATGTGAGTTCGGTGATAATCCCCAACGTACCTTCCGAGCCGACAAATAGCCGGGTCAGATCATATCCGGCAGAAGATTTTCGGGCCCGCGTGCCGGTGCGGATGACACGGCCATCGGCCAGTACAACCTCCAGTGCAAGAACATTGTCAGCCATCGTGCCATAGCGCACCGCATTGGTGCCCGAGGCGCGGGTCGCAGCCATGCCGCCAAGGGTGGCGTTGGCACCCGGATCAACCGTGAACATCAGGCCCGTTGCCCGCAAATCTTCGTTTAACTGCAGTCGCGTCACACCCGGTTGGACAACAACGTCGAGGTCTTCTGAATTAACCTGTAGGATTTTGTTCATGCGGCTCATATCCACGGTGATGCCGCCCTTATAGGCCATGATGTGACCTTCCAGCGAGGTGCCGACCCCAAATGGGATCACGGGCAGGTCATGCGCCGCGCAGATACGCATAATTTTTGAGACCTCATCGCTGTTTTCTGGAAATACAACAGCGTCGGGTGCCGCAGCTTTCAAATAACCCTCATCCATCGAATGCTGATCGCGCAATGCCGTTGATGTGGTCAGCCTGTCACCCAAAAGGGTCTTCAGCTCTCTCAGGGCTGTATTCTTGGCGGTCGGTGTCATGTGGCTGGCCTCGCTGCGGCGCATGTCGTGGGGTGTTGAATTCAGGCGGAATAGGGCGCTTCGTCGCCGTCCTCATGTGGCGAGCCATCCGGTTCTGCCATGTGAACGTCAACATCCCATTCATTGCATTTGGCGGAAAGGTCTGCGCTGAGCGGAAAATCGGTGAAGAAGGCGTCGATATCGCTGAGCGAGCAAATGCGTGCGGGCGCCGTTCGACCAAATTTCGAGTGGTCGGCCGCCAAATAGGTCATGCGCGAACGGTCGATAATGGCCTGGCTGACGCCGACCTCCTGGATATCATAATCCAGAATATCGCCTTCTTCATCCAAGGCTGAACAGCCAATTACGGCATAGTCGAACTTGAACTTACGAATGGTTTCGACCGTCATTGCGCCGATCAGGCCACCGTCCGATTGACGCAGGCTACCGCCGGTGACGATAACCTCGCAGTTCGGATTGCCGATCAGAATGTTGGCGACATTCATATTGTTGGTCACAACCAGAAGATTTCGGTGTCCCAGCAGTTCGGCAGCCACCGCCTCGGTGCTGGTACCAATATTCAGAAAAAGCGAACAATCATTGGGAATATGCTCGGCACAAAGTCGTGCAATCGCCGTCTTCTCTGCGGAATGCAGGTTTCTGCGCTCTTCGTATCCGACATTGGTTGTCCCCGAAGACAGGATCGCCCCACCATGGACGCGGTCAAGCTGCCCAATTTGATCCATCTCGGTCAGGTCACGGCGAATGGTTTGCAGGGTCACGCCGAAATGCGCGGCCAATCCGTCAACGGTTACTTTGCCTTGCTGCCTTAGCAGCGAGAGGATTTCGGCCTGGCGAAAACTTTGCGTCATTGGTCTTCCTTTTCACCTGTATCATGTCCGAGCTTCCCGCGATTTGCGAGACCCAAATGCACCGGCGGCCCGATCAAAGGCGCCTATGTACGGGGTGGTGTGGTCAGGGATCCACGGTGGATAATCCGGGTGCCCAGGTTTTGCGAGCTACCTGCAATGGATTGCCCGCCGGCCTCGACCATTTCGATAAGCGCTGCGGCGGCGGTTGTCCCCATTTCGCGGTGCGGGACATGGACGGTCGTCAGTTGCGGATCGACCACCTGCGCCATTTCCAGGTCGTCAAAACCGGTGATCGAGATATCGTCCGGCACACGGAGATCACGGGCGCGCGCCTCTATCATCGCGCCGGCCGCCAAGACGTCATTGCCGCACAGCACCGCTGTTGGGCGGATGTCACCGGACAGAAGCTCTGCCATCGCCGCCTGGCCCGTTTCAACGCCATATGCGGTCTCGACAATTGTAAGCACTGTATCCGGCAGATTTGCGTCCTGTACCGCTTGCCGAATTCCTTCAACTCGGGCGCTGGAGCGGTCATTTCCATTGGTAAAGGCCGAAATGACGCCGAGGTTGCGGTGTCCGAGGCGCAGAACTTCGGCCGTCATCTCAGCCATTGCGGCGCGGTTGTCGAACCCAACGGAGGGGAGGTCTCCACCGGGGGCGAAGACCCATGTGGCCAAGGCGGGAATGCGTTGTGTCCGCAGGAATTTCAGGATTTCCGGCGGGCGGTCCTGGCCGATCAGCAGCAATCCCTCTGCGCCGCGCGCCACCAATGATCTGATCTGAGCCGCCTCAATTTCAGACTGATAAGAAGAACTGGCGACAAGAAGTGTATAGCCATGTGCGTGCAGCTTTTCCTGAAAGGCCTGCAAGCCCCGCGCGAACATGGCGTTCTCCATCGTCGGGATAATTGCACCGATGGTATTGGTGCGTTTGGCAACCATCGCGCGGGCGCCGAAATTTGGTGAATAGCCAAGGCGGTCCACCGCATCCAATACTTTGATCCGCGTGGCCTCGACCACTTTATCGGGTGCGTTCAGGCACCGCGAAACAGTTGCCGTCGAAACACCGGCGGCTTCGGCAACATCGTTCAGCGTTGGGGTGGGGGCGTTGGGCATGTTGTGCCTTTTACGTGCTTTCCATTTCAATGCAATGAATTCGCAATTTACAATGATGTAAGCGCTTGCATTAGTCAATGTAAGCGCTTACACAGCATTCAGAAGTGATTCCGCACCGGGGGCCGCATAACGGCGTGCACTCGTTCTGATCAACACTGATCCTCATCAGATAGGACTGCTTGCATGGCCCGCACGTATTTGAAGAAAGCCGCTCTTACCTCGAAATCCGACGCATCTGATGTGCATGACACCGTTGTCGGGATCCTTAACGATATCGAGGCTGGCGGCGATGATGCTGCATTGGCCTATGCGCGCAAATTCGACAAATACGACGGCAACATCATTCTTACAGAAGAAGAAATTCAAGCTGCCATCGCCCTTGTGCCGGAAAAGCTAAAGGCCGACATCCGCTTTGCTCATGACAATGTACGCCGTTTCGCTGAAACTCAGAAAGCGACTGTCGCCGATGTCGAATATGAGGTTGTTCCGGGCGTGACCGCCGGACAAAAGGCAATCCCTGTTGACGCGGCGGGCTGTTACGTGCCCGGCGGACGCTACAGCCATATCGCAAGCGCAATCATGACCGTGACCACAGCAAAGGTGGCAGGCTGCCGCCATATTGCGGCATGTTCGCCACCGCGCCCGGGCGTTGGTGTGAACCCGGCGATTGTTTACGCGGCTCATATTTGCGGCGCTGACAAAATCGTTGCCATGGGCGGGGTTCAGGGTGTTGCCGCCATGACCTTCGGACTCTTCGGATTGCCCAAGGCCAATATCCTTGTTGGCCCCGGCAACCAGTTTGTCGCCGAAGCCAAGCGTATCCTCTTTGGGCGCGTCGGAATTGATATGATTGCAGGCCCCACTGACAGCCTTGTTTTGGCAGATGGCACGGCCGATCCAATGATCGTGGCCACAGATTTGGTTAGCCAGGCAGAGCACGGATACAACTCACCGGTTTGGCTGGTCACGGATGACAAGGCCTTGGCCGAAGAAGTGATGGCCTTGGTGCCTGATCTGATCAACGATCTGCCCGATGTGAACCGTGATAACGCTGCGGCCGCCTGGCGGGACTATGCTGAGGTCATTGTGTGCGCGGACCGGGAGGAAATGGCTGCGACTTCAGACGAGTATGCGCCTGAGCACCTGACCGTTCAGGCCGACGATCTGGATTGGTGGCTAACGCGTTTAACCTGCTACGGGTCCCTTTTCTTAGGGGAAGAAACAACCGTCTCTTACGGTGACAAGGCAACGGGCACAAACCACGTTTTGCCGACCTCTGGCGCTGCCAGCTACACCGGCGGATTGTCTGTTCATAAATACATGAAGATTGTCACATGGCAGCGCGCAACCCGGGCAGGGTCCAAACCCATTGCCGAGGCAACGGCGCGTATTTCTCGCCTTGAGGGTATGGAGGGGCATGCCCGCGCGGCGGATGTGCGTCTTGCCAAATACTTCCCCGATGAAACCTTTGATTTGACCGCCAATGGCTGATCCCCGTGCCCTTTTTGATCTGACTGGCAAGGTTGCATGTGTGACCGGTGCCAGTGCAGGTCTGGGGCGCCAGGCGGCACGTGCCCTCGTCGCTGCCGGGGCGAAAGTTGTTGGTGTCGCTCGGCGGCAATCTGCGTTGGAGGAGATGCAGGCCGAGCTGGGGGGCGGTGCGGCCTATGTTGTGGCTGATCTGGCGGCAGGGGAGGCTGCCAACGATCTGGCCCGGGCCATTGCCGCCCCCTTCGGACTACCCGATATTCTGGTTCAGGCCGCAGGAATAAACACACGGCAAGCTGCAGACGACGTTACGCCAGAGGGTTGGGACATGTCGCTGGCCCTCAACTTGACTGCGCCCTTCTTCCTCGCACAGGCGCTTGTGCCGGCCATGCGGGAAAAAGGGTGGGGACGGATCGTGAATTTCGCCTCCCTACAGACCACGCGCGCCTTTCCCGGCGGGATTGCTTATGGCGCAACCAAGGCAGGTATCGGGCAGTTGACCCGCGCAATGGCCGAGGCTTGGTCAAATTCAGGCATCACCGCAAACGCAATTGGACCCGGTTTTTTCCCGACGGAACTGACGGAGGCCGTGTTTTCCGATCCAGAGCGGGCGACGCGCAACGCCGCGCAAACCTGCATTGGGCGGAACGGCAGATTGCAGGATCTTGACGGTCCGCTGTTGTTTCTTTGCTCGGACGCATCCTCCTATGTCACCGGACAGGTATTGATGGTCGACGGGGGGTTCACCGCGAAATGAAGGCTCTTGTCTATAAAGGCCCCGAAGATCTTCAATTCATCGACGTTGAAGACGCATCTGCCGGACCCGGCGAAGCGCTGGTCAGGATCGAGGCGGTGGGAATCTGCGGCTCGGATATGCATGCCTATTTGGGCCATGATGATCGTAGGCCAGAGCCGTTGATCCTGGGCCATGAAGGGGCCGGGACGATAGTTGGTGGCCCGCGCGACGGCCAGCGCGTGACGATCAACCCGCTTGTCACCTGCGGGCAGTGTGATGCCTGTCAATCCGGGCGTGAAAACCTTTGTCCGGATCGGCAGATCATCTCCATGCCGCCGCGCGAAGGGGCATTTGCTCAGTTTATCGCAATTCCAGAGAAGAATCTTGTCTCAATTCCCGATGGTGTTCCAATCACCAAAGCTGCCTTGGCAGAGCCTTTGGCTGTAAGCTGGCATGCCGTTCGGCTAGGGCTGGAGGCGTTGCATCCCTCTATGTCGCTGTCGGCTGTAGTTTTGGGCGGCGGCGCAATCGGCTTGGGTGCGGCGCTTGCCTTGCGAGCGATGGGCGTTTCCGATGTCACAATCGCAGAGCCCAATGCCAATCGGCGCGCTTTCCTGAACGCTCATTCCGATGTGATTGCCGTCAAGCAAACCGAAGAAACGGCACCTTTGATTGTCGATGCCGTTGGTCTTGTCGCCACTCGTGAGGCGGCTTCGGCGATGGTGCATCCCGGCGGTGTCATCTTGCATATCGGGTTGGCCGAGCATTTCGGAGGCCTGGATATCCGCCGCATGACGTTGCAGGAAGTGACATTTATCGGCACATATACGTACACCGATCAGGATTTCCGCGACGCCGCTGCTGCCATTTTCGATGGGCGCCTCGGCCCGCTGGACTGGGTCGAAACCCGCCCACTGAGCGAGGGTGCATCAGCCTTTGCAGATCTCAGGGCGGGGCGTAGTCCTGTCCCCAAAATAATACTGGAGCCATGGGGCGCCTAGCCTGAGCCAAGCCCCGTCCGCCCACGCCCCTATTTCACCCCTCGGAGAGTTGAGACAATGAACATCGACAAAAAGATCACCGACGATCTGGTCGCAAATGATATCTCCTTCGTGACAACCGTGCCCTGCAAACAGTTGGCCGGCGTCATCGATGAGATCGACGCGAGAAAAGAGATATTCCACATCCCCTCGAACAAGGAGGACGAGGGCATAGGGCTCTGTGCAGGCGCATGGATGGGTGGCAAACGCCCTGCCATCATCATGCAGAATACGGCCATTGGCGTTACGATAAATACGCTGGCCACTTTGATCCAATACTACCGGATGCCGCTGCCAATGCTGATCAGCTATCGGGGCGAATTGCGGGAGCCTGTGGCCTGTCAGGTGGAAATGGCCGTCCACACCAAGGCGCTCTTGGCGCAGATGAATATCCCGACCTACCATTTCCACAAGCAGTCAGATGTCGAAGAGCTCGACAACATTCTGAAATACACATTCATGTGCAACAAACCCGTGGCGATCCTGACCGATGCCAATTTCTGGGGAGGCTATGGCGACCAATGATCCGCTCTGAAATCTTGAAAAACATCGCCCCGATTATTCGCGATCACCTTGTTGTCTGCAATATCGGCATCCCCAGCCAGGAATTGCACGCAATCGACGATCAGCCGACTAATTTCTACATGCTCGGCACAATGGGGCTGGCCTCGTCCATCGGTCTCGGTCTTGCCTTGTCGCAACCCAAAACAGTGATTGCCATTGATGGGGACGGCTCGGTTTTGACCAACCTTGGTACGTTGCCCACCATCGCCAATAACCCGGCCGACAATTACATCCTCATGATCATCGACAATGGCTCATATGGCTCGACCGGTGATCAGCCGACCTATGCCGGCAAAAAGACAAAGCTGGAACGGGTGGCCGAAGCCTGCGGATGTGACAACGTGATCGTTTGCCGTGCCGAAGATACTGGCCCTGCGCTGGAAGAGGCGATTGCCGCAAAGAGAATGGCGGTGATGGTCGTGAAATGCGAAAGCGGAAATGCCAAGAACCCGGTCATCACCATGGATCCGGTTGTCATTCGTGATCGCTTTATGAAAGCCGTTCAGGCCTGATAGATGGGCCGCGCCGCGCATATTCATTCCGCTGAAGATGCGCGGCGTCTGGCCCGCCGCCGTCTGCCATGGATGGTCTTTGACTATATCGACGGGGCTGCAGGGGCTGAAACTGGCGCGGACCGAAACCGCGCTGCCCTTGACGCCATCGCCCTGACGCCTCGCATCCTGGCCGATGTCAGCCAGCGTTCTTTGGCCACAGAGGTTTTCGGCGCCAGCGCCACCCGCCCATTTGGCATTGCGCCGATGGGCATGTGCAACCTGTCAGCGCCTGGCGCCGACCTGATGCTGGCCCGGTTGTCTGCGAAATACCAAGTGCCTCACGGGGTTTCCACCGTTGCGTCCACCCCGATGGAAAAGCTCATCGAAACGTCAGAAGGCCATGCCTGGTTCCAACTCTACTTCAGCGGGGATGGGCAGGGGACCTTCCAACTGGCTGACCGGGCCAAGGCGGCGGGGTATCAGGTGCTGGTCCTGACTGTCGACGTGCCAGAGGTCGGACGCCGCCCCCGTGAGCTGCGCCACGGTTTCACAATGCCTTTCAAAATCGGACCGCGCCAGTTTCTGGATTTTGCGCTGCATCCAACGTGGTCACTGTCCACTCTTTTCAAGGGCCGCCCCCAGATGGCGAATTTCGAGATGGAAGGCTATGCCTTCGATCGCGCCGAAAGCCGCGCCCGCGCGGATTGGGACACGCTGAAAAGATTGCGCGAAATGTGGCCTGGCAAACTGGTGGTAAAAGGTGTTCTGGATGCCGAAGACGCCAAGCGATTGGTCATCGAAGGCGTGGATGCCATTCAAGTTTCAAGCCACGGGGCCCGGCAGTTGGAAAGCGTGCCAGCACCGATATCGCGGCTGCCAGATATCCGCGCGGCTGTTGGTACTGATTTTCCCCTGTTCTTTGACAGCGGGCTGCGCTGCGGGGAGGATGTTTTGAAGTCTTTGCATAAAGGCGCGGATTTCACGTTTCTGGGTCGAATCCTTCAATTTGCGATCGCGGCGGGCGGCGAAGAGGGGCTGCACCGTTTATGGGAGGTGATCAGCGACGAGCTGAGCATCGCCATGGCACAAACCGGCCTAACCAAACTGCCCCCTCAAGCTTGAGCCGTCTCACGCAAACGCGCGCTGCGCTGACTTCTCAGAGATTGTTCGGCGCGGTAGGCTGATAGCCTATCAACAACAACCGCGGCCAAAAGAACGCCACCTCGCACGATGTCGTAGATATAGGGTGAGGCGTTCATCAGATTCAGGCCATTGTCGATCAGCACGAGGAATACTGCACCGATGACGCTGCCAACAATGGTGCCAGAGCCACCGGTCAGTTTGGTGCCCCCAAGAATGACGGCGGCGATGACCGTAAACTCGATCCCAATCCCTATACCCGATTGCAGGCCACCGACACGGGCCAGCAAAACCAAGGCGGCGATACCAGTGACGAACCCGCCAATTGCATAGGCCGTGATTGTAACCTTGCCAATTGGCAGGTTGGTTTCTTCAGCCGATCGTTGGGAGTTGCCTAGCGCACGCACAAAGACGCCAAAACGTGTTTTGTTCAGCAGGTAAATCCCAATCACAAAAATGATCAACAAAAGAATGATAGGCACGGGTATGTTCAGAATCCGGCCATTGCCAAGGAACCCCATTTCGCGCGGCACTGGTATGTTCTGTGCCCCGGTCAGGTGGATCGCCATGCCACGATAGATCGAATATGTGGCCAAAGTGGTGATCAACGGCGACATTCGAAACCAAATGACCAAAGCTCCGTTCAACGCACCAAGCAATGTGGCGCAGGATATTGCAGCTGCAAATGCCAGCGGGTACGAGCTTGTATCCAGCATCAGCTGGGCAAATAGCGCCGATGTAAAGAACAGGATTGCGCCCATCGAAATATCGATCCCGCCCGACAGGATGATATAGGTCATCCCGATGGCCATGATGGCGGTGACGCTGGCCTGCACCAGCACAGATTGAAAGTTGGAAAAGGTCAGAAAGACCGGTGACATCACCGAAAGAAGGGCGGCAAGGACTATGGTGGCAATTGCTGCGGCCAGCCATTTTTGTCGGGATAAGAGGGTTTTAAGCTGCGTCATCGCGGGCACCTCCTTCGCTGGCAGCCACGGAAATGATGCGGGCCGGATCAAATTGATCACGGGTAAATTCGCCCGCGATGCGGCCTTTGCGCATAACCACGATCCGATGTGCCGTGTTCAAAAGTTCCGGTAAATCCGATGAGACGATGATGACTCCGGCCCCTTCATGGGCCAACCGGACAATCGTGGCATGAATGTCAAATTTTGCACCGATATCAACGCCTTTAGTCGGTTCGTCGAGGATAATGACTTCGGGGGCCGTGACCAACCACCGGCCGATCAGAACCTTTTGTTGATTGCCCCCCGACAGGTCCGAAACATGGTTTTCAATATGCGGGATACGGATGTTCATTTCCTCAGCAAGTTCATTGGCTTTGCGCTTTTCTCCTTTGAAACCGATGCCGCGCAATCTGCGTTTGACAAAGGTCAGAATTGACGCCGCAGAAAGATTTTCCCTCACTGGCCGGTTCAGAAATAACCCGTTAATCCGCCGATCTTCTGGCACATAGACCACATTGCGGTCTTTCATCTTGGTCACGTTGTGACCGGGCACTTCTTGCCCATGCACCCAAATCTTGCCCTTGGCGGGCCTGAGGCCAAAGATTGCCTCGGCCAATTCGGTTCGCCCGGCCCCCATCAATCCGGCGATCCCAAGGATTTCGCCCTTTTTTACGGAAAGGGAGATTTGGTGGAAATCTTCGTTCTCGAAATCTTCCACCCGCAGGGCTTCGTCCGCGGTCGGTTCACTCAGATCTGGTCGGGCTTCCCCGATCGCGCGCCCCACCATCATTTCCTCGAGGTGATGTTGCGGGACATCTGCCAGTTTGCCATGCCCCACTTGTTCGCCATCGCGCAGCACCACGTAGCTGTCGCACACGCGGTAGATCTCTTCCATAAAATGCGAGATGAAAATGATCGCCAACCCGCGTTCCTTGAGTTTATCGAGGATGTTGAAAAGCTTTTCGCGCTCCACGGCGGTCAATGACGTTGTGGGTTCATCCAGAATCAGCACTTTTTCCGCATGCAGCAGTGCCTTGCCAATTTCAACAACCTGCTGCTTGCCGGATCCGAGTTGATCGACGGTCACATGCGGATCGATCTCGATACCCAGAAAATCCAATTGCTCAGCTGCAATGCGCTCGGCCTCGGCCCAATCGACATTGGCTGCTTTGCCGGGCAGGCGGCTGATGCACATGTTTTCGGCTACGGTCAGAGTCTGAAAAAGGCTTAGTTCCTGGTGAACAGCCGAGACCCCCAAATCTTCGCCAATGCCGGGCTCCAATTTCTGGCCATCCACCAAAATCTCGCCCTCGGACGGGGCCAGAAGGCTGCACAACATATTCTTTGTTGTTGATTTTCCCGCACCGTTCTCACCCACAAGGGCAATGATTTCGCCGGGGTGCAGATCGAAGGTGACGTTATGAACCACTGTCTTCCCGGCAAAGGCTTTGGACAGCCCCCGGACTTGAAGGATGGGTTTTTGTTCTGACTGCGACATGGTCATGACCTCCGCCGGGATAGTTTCATGGCAAGCCAAGTGCCGACGAAGATCAGCACGCCCTGCACGATCAACTGATCGTAGAAGGGAATACCAATGAGGTTCAGACCATTGATCAGGATCGAAAGCAGCGCCACACCCAGAAGGGTGCGCAGAACCGAACCTTCGCCACCTTCCATTGCCGTACCGCCCAGAACCACTGCGCCGATGATAATCAGCAGCAACGTATCGCCGACCCCCGGAATGGCGTTGCCAAGGTTGGCGATGGAGATGAAGCCAGCGAGACCGCCTAAAAGGCCGGACAGGAAGTAAACACTGAATTCGATCTGCGGCACATTGATCCCGGTAAAGCGCGCTGAGTTGCGGTTTGAACCCACAAGATAAACTTCGCGGCCCCATGTGGTCAGCGTAAGCGCGGCGATGCCGATCAGAACGACACCAAAAGCGATCCAAGTCACGGCGGGAATGCCGAGCCAGACCCAAAATCCGAAGTCCATCACCCAGAATGGTGTGCCGCGAACCGCGACCCCCTGACTCATCACAAAGGCGATGCCGCGCGCGATGAGCTGTGTTGCCATCGTGGTGATAAAAGGCGTGAGGCCGAAAATGCCGATCAAGACACCATTGGCCGCGCCGAACCCGGCGCCGACCCCCATGGCGGTTAAAACCCCCAGTGCCACGTTGTCGGTGGCGGCCATGACAAGGCCAGAAAGGACGGCGCTGGCGCTGATAACGGTCGAGATCGACAGGTCGATGCCGCCCGTCAGAAACACCAAAGTCATGCCGACTGCGGCAATCAGAACGACCGAGTTCGCGGCCAGCATCGCCTCGACATTACCGGCGTTCAGGAAATAGGGGGAAATGGTCGAAAAAGAGACCAAGAGCACGACGATTACAGGGATCGCGGGGTAAAGCCTTGCGGCTGAGGTCAGGGACCTGAACATTCTGCCTGCCTGGTATTCAATGTTTTAAAGGCGACCGCCCGGAAATCTCCGGGCGGCCAGTTTGCGTGCCGAATGACTTAGGGTGCGCCCCAGATCATCGCTGCGTTTTCTTCGATATTGTCATGGGTGTAGAAGTTGCCGGGGATGACGTTGGTCCGTGGCACTTCATTGCCCGCCATAAGTTCGACGGCCAAGGCAACAGCCGTGCGACCGGTGGTGTCAAGGTCCATGACCACGATCCCGTCGGCAGTGCCGGCTGCGGTTGCAGTGTAGCCATCATTCGAGCCGTTGATGCCGGTTACAACCACATGGCCTTCTTCCCCGATTGGCACAAGACGGCCAAGATCGGTCAGAACAGTTTCTACTGCGGGAATATGCGTGTCGGTCGCGGCAAAAACACCATGGATGTTTTCAGACTGCTGGAACGCGTTCTGGGTACCGGACAGAGCGCGGGAGCTATCCCAATCGGTCGGCACTTCGATGATCCTAACATTTTCAAGCGCGGCGATTTCTTCACGCCAGCCAGCCGATCTGTCGATGCCGTTTTGGTCGTTCAATGCGCCGATCAGTTCGACAAGCACCACTTCGCCCTCAACACCGGACAGGGCCTCGGCCATGTAACGACCTGCTTCGCGGCCGTCGAACAGCGAGTCTGGGCCAACAAAGGCCTGCACAACTCGGCTTTCGGGAAGGTCACGGTCATAAGCAACCACAGGGATGCCAGCCCGCTGAGCGGCAATCAAGGCGCGTTCGATTGTGTTTTGGTCCACGGCACAAACCAGAATCGCATCGACTTCTTGTGCGATCAGCGACTGGATCTGAGCATTCTGCGCCTGAGCGTCGCCATCAGCCACAACCTCGATCACCTCAAAACCACGGTCTTCGGCTTCGGCATGGATGGCGTTGTTGACGCCGACGCGGCTTTCGAAAAGTTGGTCGACGGACAGGCCGATGACGATGTCATCTGCAAAGGCGCCAGAAGCGATGGTTACAGCGCCGGCGAATACGGCTCCGAGAAGTTTTTTCATAATTTCCTCCCAATTCGGGTCACGAATTATTGGTTAACGATTGTTAACGACACGATTTGCACCGAATCGTCGATTTTCTCCTCCACGATTTTCATAAGTGAAAACCGCTTGCATATATAGCGAAATATACAATGTATGCATTAATGAATTGGGGATGAGACCAACGGTCCCAAACAGGCTGTGTCTTGCGGTAGCTGCGGAGAATGGAATGTCTGATGGGCGTATCACCCGCCCGATGAGCGGTGCGAGAAAACTGTTTCAGCAAAAAGACGAAATTTGAACTTGAATATGAAACATGAATCAGTAATCATGTTTGTAATGAAACAAGCAGCTTTACCAAAGACCAAGCGCGGCGTTGAACGCCGTATGCAAATCCTGCGCGCCGCCGAAGGGGTGATCGCCGAGCAGGGTTTCTCTGCCGCGTCGATCGCAGATATCACGCGGCGTGCCGGAACAGCCCTTGGAACATTCTACATCTACTTTGACAGTAAGGAACAAGTCTTTCGTGAACTTGTCCTTGAAATGGGCCAGCTGACCCGCGCCATGGTTGGTGAACAGATTGGCAAAGCCAAGGGCCGGTTAGAGGCGGAGCGGGTTGGCCTACGGGCCTTTCTGGAGTTTGTTCAGAAAAACCCAGCACTTTACCGCATCGTCGAAGAAGCGCGCTTTGTCGATCCGGAAGCCTACCAAAGCTATTTTAGTGGCTTTGCCAAAGCCTATGAAAACCAATTGGTCGCCGCAGCGGAAGAGGGCGAGATCAGCCCCGGAGATGCCGAAGTGCGCGCCTGGGCCTTGATGGGAATTGCAAAAGCCTTGGGAGAGCGGTTTGTCCTCTGGGAAGACGGAAAGGCCGATCTTGAGGCGGTTACAAATGAAGCCTTTGCCATGATTGCAAATGGGTTGAAGCCATGACGCAGCTTGTTTTTACGAGCTTTGCCGACCTTTCCAATGGCGCAACATGTGCGCGTATTCGGCTATCGGCCCCGCGGGCAAATGCGTTGGAGCCCAAGCTTTTGCGGGCGCTGAACGCGGCCTTGGATGCGGTTGAAAAGGGAAGAGCGGATGTCGTGCTTTTATCGTCTGCCGGGCGCAACTTCTGTTCAGGCGGCGATGTGGCGTGTTTTGCGCAGGCCGTCGCCGATGGCCGTGGCGTAGATTATGCCAATGACGTCGTTGGCCAGTTGCAAGCTGTGGTCCTGCGACTTTTGTCGATGTCTCAGGTAATAGGCATTGCGGGCCGCGGGGCGATCACTGGCGGCGGGGCCGGGTTTCTTTTTGCGTCCGATGTGGCTGTTCTGTCTCCGGATGCATTTGTTCAGCCATTCTATACCCGTGTTGGTTTTGCGCCGGATGGCGGCTGGACGGCGCTCCTGCCGGATTCCATTGGTGCGGCGCGGGCCTTGTCCTGGCAGCTGGAGAACCGGTCCGTCGCAGCAGAAGAGGCGGTGCAGCTTGGCCTGGCCGCAAAGACTCATCCCGATCCGGAAGGCGGGATGCTAGAGCTTTTTTCCCAAATGAATGTCGGATCGGCACGGGAAACCAAGGGTTTGATTTGGGACAGCAAACGCCTGCGACAAGTCGAGGCGCGACTGAAGTCAGAAGCAAATGCGTTTCGCAAACGGATAAATAAGCCCGATACCATAGAGGGTATGGCGCATTTCCTTAGTAGCGCACGCCAAAGCAAACATGCCTGACCTGATCCCTGATATGGCGCGGAAGCGGGCCGAAATCAGCGCCGACGCGCTGGCCTTTCGATGTCAGGCCACTGCGCGCGATTGGAGTTTCGCCGAAGTGAACGCGGCCGCGGATGCGATTGGACGGGCGTTGCTGGATTGCGGATACGCGCCGGGTGATCGTCTTGCCATTCTGACGCTGAACCGGGTTGAATTTTTTCTTGTCCTTCTGGCCTGTCAGAAAACTGGCATCATTTTGTGCCCGCTGAACTGGCGCCAACCGGTCCCGGAACTGGCGGATACCCTTGGCCCGATTAACGCCACAGGGTTGATCTACGATCCGGCCAATGCGGATGTGGCTCTGGCCTTGGTTGAGGCGTTGTCGCTAAAATCCCATTCGATTGCGGAGGATATCTCTTCCTGGGTCAAACAAGGGGCGGCACCTTTTATTGAGTTTATCGACGCGGAAACGCCCTGGTATCTTTTGTTCACCTCGGGCACCACAGGCCGGCCCAAGGCCGTTATTCAAACGGCCCGGATGTGCTGGGCGAATGCGATCAATATCGGGCAGGCGATTAACCTGACGTCAAACGACCGCGCTGTTAACTTCCTGCCATTGTTTCACACTGCCGGTATCAATCTATACACGCTACCTGTCTTCCTGTTCGGTGGAGTGTCGACGATCTTGCCAAAGTTCGAAGCAAAGGACCTGTTGGCCTTGTTGAGATCGGGTGAGGTAAACCAGTTTTTTGGCGTGCCGGCCATTTATCAGGCGTTCAGCATCTCCGATGGGGTCGACAAGGTAAATTGGCCAGCAATCCAATGTGGCTGCGGTGGCGCCCCCTTGGCCGAGCCTTTGATCCGCTTCTTTGCACAGCGCGGAACATCGGTTTTGAACGGGTTTGGCATGACCGAGACCGGGCCAACGACCTTTTTGATGGATCCCGGAAATGCTGCCAAAAAGATTGGTTCGGTGGGACTTGCTCAGATGATGACCGAATGCCGATTGGCAGGAGTTCCCGATGGCGCGCCGGGGCAGGGTGAGATCCTGCTGAAAGGTCCCAATATCACCCCCGGCTATTACGACAATCCAACCGCAACCCAAGCCACCTTTACCGAAAGCGGCTGGTTGAAAACGGGCGATGTGGGTCTGCGTGACTCTGATGGCTATGTCTTCATTGTTGACCGGATCAAGGACATGTTCATCTCCGGTGGTGAAAACGTCTATCCAGCCGAAATAGAAAATGCCCTCCATCACCACCCGGAGGTTCTGGAGGCCGCCGTGATAGGCGTGCCAGATGAGAAATGGGGTGAGGTCGGTGCGGCCTTCCTGCTTCCAAGACCGGGTGCTGATCTCGATATCACGTCCCTTCGCCCATGGTGTCGAGACCGTTTGGCTGCCTACAAAATCCCGGCACATTTCCGAATTGTCGATGATTTCCCGCGCACAGCTGCCGGGAAAATCCGCAAACCAGAATTGAGAGAGCATTTTCCATGGAAGTAATGGCCAAAGACCAATGGATCCCGACCCAGGACGATTTTGATGCTTTCGCGCGCGTTTCGGGCGATGACAACCCGATCCATGTTGATCCGGAGTTTTCGGCCCGGACAGCCTTTGGGCGCACCGTAAGCCATGGCATGCTGATCTATTCAAAGCTTTGGGGCCTGTTGCAGCGCACCCACCCAAACGCTCGCCAATTGCGTCAATCCATGATGTTTCCCAACCCGACCTATGTCGGCGATGAGGTGATCCTGCAGGTCAAGGGCCACCTGCCGGGGCACATTGATATGGTGGCTCATCGCGCGGCGGACGGGGCAAAGCTGCTGGTCGGTAAGGCAGAGGTGGCGTGATGCAGGTCGGGGATCGCGTTGAGGTATCGCGCAGCTATTCAGGCGCGGATATGGTTCAGTTCGCAGAACTGTCGGGCCATCCGGCAGGTGGGACAGTTCCAGAGCCGCTGATTGCAGGATTGTTTTCCTATCTGCTGGGGGTGAAACTGCCGGGACCGGGCACAAATTACCTCAAGCAGGATTTGCAGTTCTTAACGGCGGCCCCGCTGGAGACCGACCTCACGGCAAGCGTGGAAATCACCCGCATTCGCGCTGACAAGCAAATCGTCGATTTATGGGCGCGCTGTACCTTGCCAGATGGGTCTGTTGTCTGTGAAGGCAGATCTTTAGTAAAGGCCAAGGATGCAGGCCTTTAGGCGCCCATCCGGCCGCTAAATTGAATTCGAAAATTTTTGCAGCAGTACGGCGCAGGCGTCGGCCTCTTCCAAATGCGGGGAATGTCCGGCATTTGCGAAGCCGAAGGTTGTCCCCATCTGTGCTGTGTCGGCCAACCACGCCGCCACGCCCCGCGGATACACCCGGCTTCGTTCACCAAAGGCCGCGACATAAGGCACATCGATATCGGGAACAACGCCGCGCAGGTCCATTTTATCCAGCGCATTCCAGACCTGTCGCATACGTTCCGGATCATTGGACAGGATTTGCGCCAGCGCCTGTTCACGAGAAAAGCCCGGCGCTCCGGCTTTGGTGGCAAACATGGTCGTCGCGATAGCCTCCGCACTGCCTGACCAATCCGACTGAAATCGTGCTCGTGCAGCCTGCAAGCCCTGTTCATTCTGACCCAACAGGCCAAAAGACCAATCTAAGGCCGGCCCGATCTTGGGGCTCATGTCCAAAGTAACAAGCCCGGCCAAGGCGCCGGTGCCGAAATCCCGGCAATAGGTCCAGGCGATCGCGGCGCCCATGGACCAGCCAACCAGCAATACGTCTGTAAGCCCCTCTTGGGCGATCAGGTTCGCCACGACTTGTGCGCCTGCTTCAAGGGTCGGCGGCAAATCAGCGGCGCTGCCGTGGCCCGGCAGATCGGGGGCATAGCATTGATACCCATCGCCCATCCGTCGGCGCAGGTCATCAAAGATCGCTCCGTTCATGGTCCAACCGTGAAGAAAGATCACAGTTCGGGACATTGTGGGATCTTGGGACGTCAAGTCACCGCCCCGCCCGCAAACGGCCAACGACCCCTGTTGGAAAGAAGTAGACCGACAGGATGAATAAGACGCCCAACCACATCAACCAGCGATCCGCGCTGAGAAGTTCCGGAATCAGGGGCAGGCTATGCGTGGCTTCGGAGGCCGCGCCCATGAGGTTTTGCAAATAGTTCTGGGCCAACACAAAGATCGTCGCCCCAATGACAGCGCCATACATTGTGCCCATCCCGCCAATGACAACCATCAGTAGAATATCCAGCATGATCTCAAAAGACAGCGTTGTATCAGGTCCGACATAGCGCAGCCAAATGGCGTAGATCGCACCGGCGAGCGCGGCCACAGCGGCTGACAAACATGTGGCCGTGGTTCTGTAACGCACAACCCTGTAGCCGATGGCCTCAGCGCGAAAGTCGTTCTCGCGGATGGCTTGCAAGACGCGCCCAAAGGGTGAGTTCACAACGCGCAGCATCACAAGGAACAGGGCAAAGCAAGAGAAAAACACAAGGTAGTAATTGATGATCTTGCCGGTAAAGCGAATGCCCAGGACTTCTTCATCAAAGGGGCGGAAGGCCGGGGTCAATACGCGTGGAATGCGATAGCTCAGACCATCTTCGCCGCCTGTAATGTTGGACAGTTGGCTGACCAGAACTGCCACGGCAGAGGCAACCGCGAGCGTGATCATCGCAAAGAAAATTGCGCGCACGCGCAGGGAAAAGAGACCGATAAGAAAGGCCAGCGCGGCCGCCGCCAAGGCGCCCGCCAAAGTTCCGGTCGCCAAGGCGCCAAAGCTGCGCCCCAGATGGGTGGTTCCCAAGGCGACGCCGTAAGCGCCAAGTCCAAAGAACATTGTGTGCGCAAAGCTGACAATGCCTGAATACCCCAGCAAAAGATCATAGGACGCGGCCAAAACGATGAAGATGCAGATGGTTGCCGCTGTCTCAAGGCTGCGCACGCCGGGGAAAAGGAACGGAGCGCCCGCAAGACAAACGAGGATCACAATCAGAAGTGCTGCAAGGATGGCAGAACGGGGTTTGTCGCCGGAAAGTAGCCAGGTCACCATGTCACTTCGCCTTTACAACAGGCAGCATCCCTTGCGGGCGCCACATCAGGATGGCGGTCATCAGACCGATATTTGAGATAAGCGCGAGTTTCGGCTCAAGAAACGCGATGTAGTTTTGCAAAAGGCCAACCATCAACGCGCCGATAAAAGCGCCCTCGACAGACCCCAGCCCGCCGATGATCACCACAATGAAGACGAGGATCATCATGCGTTCGCCCATGCCTGCGGTGATGACCTCCTGGTAGAGGCCCCACATCACGCCACCCAATCCCGCCAGCGCAGACCCGGCGACAAAGACACCGATGAAAACAAGGCTAAGGCGATACCCGAGGGCGCGCACCATCTCACCGTTTTCGACGCCCGCGCGCACAATCAGACCGATTTTTGTCCGTCTCAGAACCAGCCGCATAGCAACAAACAGGACCAACCCAACGGCAACGGCCAGCAAGCGGTATTTCTCGATCGCAGCACCGGCAAAAGTAACGGCGCCTTGCAACATTTCGGGGCGGTTTATGTAGATCTCGGACGGTCCCCAAACCACATGGATCAGTTGCTCGATCACGATCAGCCCGCCAACCGTGACAAGGATCTGCTTCAAGTGCGCGCCATAGACAGGCCGCACGATGACGCGTTCAAACCCCCAGCCCAGAACAGCAGTAACGCTCATCGCGGCGATGACGGCCAAAAGGATCGCCGCAAGGTTTAGCATCAAAGAAGCCGCTCCGGTCCAGCCGGATAAAGCAACAAGGACAGAAACGCCGACGAATGCGCCGACCGAGATGAAAGCCCCGTGCCCGAAATTGATGACATCCATAAGTCCAAAGACAAGCGTTAGGCCTGATGCCATGATGAAGATCATCATCCCCATGGCGAGACCCGATACCGTCAGGGTCAGCCATGAGGATGTGGAGCCAATGGCCAGAAACCCGAGAACGACAAGGACCGGCACCATCAGAATCGGTGTCGCTTTGTCCAGCCGTTCCATTGGGGTCAGTGCGGCAAAAGTCGGAGTGTGATCGGGGGCTGCGGTCATATCAATGCGCTTCCATGCTGAGGCCCATAAGCGTGTCTTGTAACTCGGCGCTGCCGGCCAACTCTGCCATTGCACCCGTCCAAATGACCTTACCGTCATCCATCACCGCTACGCTGTCGCCAAGCGCCTTGGCGACCGAGAAGTTTTGTTCAACAAGCAGGATCGACGCGCCTTGGTTCTTCAGGTCTTTCAACGCGCGCGCCATGGTCGAAACGATGGCAGGTGCCAGGCCTTTGGTGGGTTCGTCAATCAGATAAAGCTTGCGCTCCTCTGCCATTGCCCGGGCGATGGAAAGCATTTGCTTTTGCCCGCCCGAAAGATTGCCTGCCTCGGAATCCCAGAAGGTCTTGAGCGGCGGAAAGGCGGCGAAGATCCAGTCGAGCCGGGCAGGGTCCAATGGCGCAGAGGAGGCCGCAAGCACCATGTTTTCTTCCACGGTCAGATCGGTAAAGATCCCCATATCCTCTGGCACGAACCCAATACCTGCGCGGGCGCGTGCGGGTGTTGGCAGTGCCGTAATGTCCTGCCCGTCAAAAAAGACAGACCCCGCGCGGGCCTGCCAATGGCCGATGACTGTCCGTAAGGTTGTGGTCTTGCCAACCCCATTGCGCCCCAACAACATCGTGACCTGACCACGCGGCACCTCAAGATCGACGCCATGCAGGATGTGGTATTGCGCGATATCGGTATGGACGTTTTTGAGCGTCAGGATCGGGTCAGACATCTTCCAGCTCCCGGCCCATATAAGCCTCTTGCACGACGTCCGAGGCCATGACCTCGGCAGGGGCACCATCGGCGGCCAAGGCGCCGTTATGCAAAACGATGATGCGGTCCGCCAAGGTGCGGATTACATCCATTTTATGTTCGACCAGCAGGATCGTACGATCAGTGTCGGCTTTGAGCTCCGCGATCAGATCCAGCACAACCGGCGCTTCGTCGACTGACATGCCTGCGGTTGGTTCATCGAACATGTACACTTTTGGATCGAGCGCAATCAGCAGCGCCACCTCCAATTTGCGTTGGTTGCCGTGGCTGAGTTCCGAGACGGTTTGCCCAGCCAGATCCGCCAACCTGACCCGCTCCAGAACGGCTTCTGCTCGGTCGATCAAATCCCGGTGGTGATCAGCCATGGAAAAAAGGCCAAGCCCGTTATGGTAATGCGCCTGAATGACCAACCGGACATTTTCCAATACGCTGAGATCGGGGAAAAGGTTTGTCAGCTGAAATGCCCGCCCGATGCCGCGACGGCACCTTTCGGCCACGGATAGTCCCAAAATCTCCTGTCCCTCCAGACGTACGCGGCCTGCACTGGCTGCAATCTGGCCGGAGATAAGGTTGAAATAGGTGGTTTTGCCAGCCCCGTTGGGACCAACAATTGCCGTCAGTTCACCCGCATCAAAGGCGCAGGTGACAGCGTCTACGGCTACATGACCGCCAAAACGCACAGTCAGGTCTTCTGTTTCAAGAAGAGGGTGGCTCATCTCGGTCTCGCGGGTTTGGGAAATCATTGGACAGATCGGGACCTCCGGGCAGCGCCTGCCACCCGGAGGGGAGGGGACAAGTCACTCGTTACGAATGGGGATGTCCATATCTTCGATGGAAAGTTCGCGGACAAGCTCTGGGATGCCCCATGCCACGTCATCTTCAACCCGGATGCGGAAGTGGTACATGGATTGAAGGGCCTGATGATCCTCAGGACGGAACATCATGGTGCCTTTGGGGGTCTCCCATTCCATGCCTTCCATGGCTGCTATCATGTCTTCGGTATCGGTGCCACCGGCGGCGCGAATGGCCTCAACCACCGCGATACCTGCGGCCATTCCACCGGCGGTGAAGAAATCCGGGGGCGTGCCAAAGCGGTCAAAATGCTGTTCGACCAACCAGTCATTTACCGGATTATCCGGGATATCGTGGTAATAATAGGTCGCACCTTCCATGCCCGGTAATTCGCGATAAGCCGTCAGGGCCGCAAGGATATTGCCGCCGGTGGCGATCTCGATGCCAAAACGTTCCGGCTCCATCGCGTTGATTGCACCCATGGGGTTGCCGCCACCGGCCCAGATGATGAAGAGACGTTTATCACCCTCGATGCCGTCCATGGCGGAAAAGATGCGCTCAGCCGCCGCCGTGAAATCGGTGGTGTCCGTTGGCACATATTCTTCATGGGCAATGGTGGCGCCTGTACCCGCGAGCGCATCACGGAACGCTGCGACACCGTCGCGGCCAAAGGCATAATCCTGCGCCAGAGTTGCGATGGTGACGCCTTCGCCACCCAGAGCAACGGCGTTGGCGATTGCATCTTGCGAGCTATTGCGCCCGGTGCGGAAAATGTAGCGGTTCCAGGCCTCGCCGGTAATTGAGTCTGCTACGGCGGGTTCGACGATCAGAATACGTTCATATTCCTCGGCGATTGGCAGCATCGCCAGCGCAACGCCGGAAGAGACGGGTCCGACAGCGATATCAACATCGTCATCGCCATAGGCCTGGGCCAACAGGGCCCGGCCAAGAGCAGGGTCCAGTTGCGTGTCATATTCATTGACAACAACCGCCTCGCCTTCAATTTCGAACGTGCCATTTGTGGCATATTCGATGCCCATCATCAGCCCGGTATGGGACTGCGCGGCATAGGCCTCGAACGGGCCGGTGCGGCCATAGACATGGGCCACGGTGATATCTGCCAAGGCAGGTGCGGCGGCAAGTGTCGCGGCAAGCCCTGTAATCAGAAATTTATGCATTTCGTTTCTTTCCTCCCTGATGATTCAAAAACGGGTTTTCAAAAACATGAAACATGAATCAATATTCATGTATGAGCAAAAAGGAGATTCGGTCAAGCTTTTGCTTTCCAAGGGTACAGGTTTCGTGAGGGCAGTAAGCGCGCGGTCAGACCGCGACGCTGTCGAATTTTGGCATCAACCGCAGCAATTCCTGTGTGTAGGCATCGCGTGGGGCATCAAAAAGCTGGCCGGTTTCCGAAGATTCCACGATCCGGCCCTGCTTCATCACGGCAACCCGGTCGCACATCTGCCGAACCACAGGCAGATCATGACTGATGAACAGCATCGTCAGGTTCAGATGCTCTTGCAGATCTTTCAGGATATTCAAAATTTGGGCCTGCACGGAAACGTCGAGGGCAGAGGTAGGTTCATCGCAGATTAAAAACTTCGGCTGTGTTGCCAGCGCGCGCGCGATGGATATCCGTTGCCGTTGTCCGCCGGAAAACTCATGCGGGTATTTTCGCCCCGCGGCGGTTCCCAACCCGACCATATCCAGCAATTCATAAACCCGGTCCTGCAGGGCGCTGCCTTGCAAAAGGCCCAGATGCTTGGCCGGTTCCGCCACGATCTTATCAACGCGCATACGCGGGTTAAGGCTGGAATAGGGATCTTGGAAGATCATCTGAATTTCACGCCGGTACCACTCAGGCACACCCCGACCCGCAGCCGTCACATCGCGCCCCTCAAATTCAACGGCCCCACCATTTGCACGCAACAGGCCCGAGATCACCCGCGCGACGGTGGATTTGCCAGAGCCGCTTTCGCCGACAATTCCAAAAACCTCGCCGGGCTGGATTTCAAAAGAAACCTCGTCGACAGCAGTGAAATATTGCCGACGGGACGGAAGAATAGACCCAGATTTGAGAAAGGTTTTGGTAATCCCTTCGACCTTCAACAGGGGTAAATCCTGCGGACTAACTTCGGCCTGCCAATTGCCTTTGATCTGCTCGATCTGAAAATCCGCTTCACGCTCACCGTAAGAAATCAACGGAAACCGATAAAGCTTGGTTGTAGCACGCGGCACGGCTGAGATCAGCGATTGGGTATAGAGATGCTCAGGCGCGGTTAGGATTTTCTTGGTGGTCCCGCTTTCCACAACCTGCCCCTTATACATGACCGTAACGCGGCTGGTGGTTTCCGCAATAACGCCCATGTCATGGGTGATCAGAATGACGCCTACTTGACGCTCGCGGGCCAGGTCTTTGATCAACTCCAAAACCTGCGCCTGAATTGAGACATCCAGCGCTGTCGTTGGCTCATCAGCGATGATCACTTCGGGTTCAGAGCATAGGGCAAGGGCAATCACGATGCGCTGCCGCATCCCGCCGGAAAACTGGTGGGGGTAATTCTCCAAGCGTATTTCCGCATCAGGAATACCAACGCGATTCAGAAGGTCGAGGGCACGGGCATCTGCCTCGTTGCTGCTGACATCAAGATGTTCGCGAATGGTTTCGGTCAGTTGTTCTCTAACAGTAAATAGTGGATTCAGAGACGTCAGGGGATCCTGAAAAATCATCGAGATACGATTGCCCCTCAAGGCTCGCATCCCTTCTTCATCCTGACCGGATATGACCTCTTCTTTCAGCTTGATTGTCCCATCAGCGATCCGACCGGGTTTTTCGATCAGCCCCATGATCGCCGCGCCGACGGTTGATTTGCCGGCCCCGGATTCCCCGACAAGCCCGTGAATTTCGCCCGGTTCAACCGTCAGGTTTGCCCCATCGACAGCGACAAAAACGCCATGACGCGAGGGGTATTCGACCCTGAGGCCTTCAATGCTCAATAAAGTCATCAGCGCAACCTCGGGTTTAAAACATCGCGCAACCAATCGCCGAGCAGGTTGACCGACAAGGCCAGCGCCAGCAGCGTCAAAGCAGGGAAAAACAGGATCCACCATTCGCCAGAAAAGAGGTAATCCTGGCCGATACTGATCAGCGTTCCTAGCGAGGGTTGCGTGGGCGGTGCCCCGACCCCAAGAAAGCTGAGTGTTGCCTCAGCAATGATCGCGAGCGCCAGAGAGATCGTGGCGATAACCAAAACGGGGCTAAGCACATTGGGTAGGATATGCTGCACCATGATTGCGACCGGTGACCGGCCGATCAGGCGGGCGGCCTGTACATATTCCTTGCCCTTCTCAACAAAAGTAGCCCCGCGCACCACGCGGGCAAACTGCACCCAGTCCGATAGGCCGATGGCGATGATCAGGACCCAGATGGCCATTTGTTCACGATACTCAACCGGAGTGATCGAAGTGGCGATCCCAAAGATCAGCATGGCCACAAGAATGGAGGGAAAAGTCAGCTGGATGTCGGCAATCCGCATGATAATCGCATCGGTCCACCCGCCAAAATATCCCGCGACCAAGCCGAGTGTAATGCCAAGAACCATCGCAAAGCCGACAGCAGAAAAGCCAACGAAGAGTGAGATCCGCATTCCGTAAAGAATTGTTGAAAACACATCCCGCCCCTGATTGTCGGTGCCCAAAAGGAAACTTTCATTGGTGAATGCGTTCGGCGTTGACGGCGGAGTAAAACCATTCATCAGATTCAGTGTTGCCGGATCAAACGGGTTATGCGGCGCGATCCACGGCGCAAAGGCTGCCGCAAAGATGAGGATGACCGCCATCGCAAAAGACACCATCGCGATGGGTGAGTGGCGAAAGGCCCAGGCCAGATCGCTGTCCCATGCGCGGGCAAAGCGGGTTTTGGGGGCGCCAGATGACATGCTCATACCGATGTCTCCTGATTGCGCAGGCGCGGATCAACCGCGACATAAAGGATATCGACCAGCAGATTGATCGCCACAAACATCACTGCGATGAACATCAGATATGCGGCCATCACCGGGATATCGACAAACTGGATCGCGTTGATGAAGAGCAATCCGACACCGGGCCACTGGAACACGGTTTCGGTCACAATCGCGAAAGCAATGATCGCGCCAAGTTGCAGGCCGGTCACTGTGATCACCGGCACAAGCGTGTTGCGTAGGGCGTGGCGAAAGTTGACAGCCCGATCCGACAATCCACGGGCGCGCGCAAAACGGACGTAGTCCTGCCTGAGAACTTCCAGCATTTCAGACCTGACCAATCGCATAATCAAAGTCATCTGATAGAGGCCGAGCGTGATCGACGGCAAGATGAGCGCCTTTAACCCGCTCGTCGTCAGCAATCCAGTTTCCCATAAGCCGATATCGGTGAGCTCGCCCCGGCCAAAGGATGGCAACCAGTCAAGTTCAACTGAGAAAAGATAGATCAACAAAATGCCAATCAGAAATGTCGGTAGGGACACCCCGACCAGTGACAGCGACATGATCAGGCTGGATGCAAACCCATCCCTCCGGATGGCCGTAAAAACGCCAAGGACAATGCCCATGCTTATGGCAAATGTGCCAGAGATAGCGGCCAGTTCCATTGTTGCAGGCAAGCGCGCAAGAATGATGTCCAAAACGGGTTCACCCTGGCGGTAAGAAATTCCGAAATCGCCCTGCACTGCGCCTTGCAGGAACCGGACATATTGCACGAAAAATGGTTGATCCAGCCCCAGCTGTTCGCGGACCCGTTCAACCTCCTCCACCGAGGCCTCGATGCTGACCATCGCATCCAGCGGGTCGCCGACATAGCGGAACATGGCAAAGGCAATGAGGCCAACAACAAGCAAGACCAAAACGGATTGGGCGACACGTTTGATAATGAAGCTCAGCATGGCAATAGGCCTTTGATTTGACAGGTGGATGGGGCAGGCGCAATTCTGGCAAGTGCAGACAAGAGGAGTGCGCAGAAATGGCCAAAACGCAAGAGGTTGAGGATTGGTTTGACGGTTATGACAACCCGATGAAACCCGTGGTCGCGGCCATGCGTGAGGTTATCCTTGCCGCCGACCCACGGGTCACAGAATGCGTCAAATGGCAGGCGCCAACCTTCATGTTCAAGGGCAACATCGCCTCGTTCTTTCCCAAGGCGAAAAAGCATGCGAGCCTGATGTTTCATAAGGGCGCAGAGATCCAAGGTAAGTTTCCCAATCTTGTTGGCGATGGCAAAGAGGCGCGATCGTTCAAAGTGGCCTCGCTGGATGATCTGGAGGCGAAATCCGATGAGCTGGCCGCGATTGTGCAAGCCTGGTGCGCGATGAAGGAAGACTAGCGACCATGCGGCATGTTCCAATCGATCATTGGCCCAGCCGGAACAATTCCAAGCGGGTTCCTCAACTCGGAAGGTGAGAAATACCCGGCTTTGTAAATCTCAGGCTTCACCGTGTAGGCCACGCCTGGCATCTGATAGATCTCACGTGCATAGGGCCAGAGGTTCGGGTAATCCATTAGCCGCCGAATGTTGCATTTGAAGGCGTAGTGATAGGCGACGTCAAACCTTGCAAGTGTCGGAAAAAGGCGCAGATCGGTTTCCGTCAACCTGTCGCCATGGATGTAGCGATTTTCATCCAATCGCGCGTCGATTTGATCCAATGTCGCGAACAGCTGAGTCACCGCAGCGTCATAGGCGGTTTGGGTGCGCGCGAACCCTGCCTTGTAGACGCCGTTATTAACCTCGGTATAGATACGTGCGTTCCAATGGTCGATGTCCTGCAGAAGGTCGGCGGGGGCAAGGTCCGGCCCGTCAAAGGCATCGTTTAGCATCCGCATGATGTCAGCGCTTTCATTTGAGACCGCGCGGTTCAGTTTCTTGTCCCAGAGCAGTGGAACAGTGATCCGGCCCGTGTAAGCGGTGGCGTCTCTGGCATAGGCCTCGTGCAGCGCTGAGACGTGAAAAAGAGGATCGGCAAATTCACCAATCGGATCATAGATCCATCCCTGAGCATTGCGACGAGGGCGCGCGATGCTGATGCTGATCTTGCCCCGCAAACCTTTGAAAATCATCGTTAACAAAGTGCGATGCGCCCAGGGGCAATTCCACGCCACATAGAGGTGATAGCGCTCGGTCTCCGGCAGATGCGGGCCGTCTTTGGTGATCCAGTTTCGAATGGTTGCCTTTTGCCGCTGAAATACGCCGTTCAGCGTCGTGTCCGGGCCGGGGTCTTCGGCGTGATACACCCCATCGATCATCATCCCCATCAGGGTGCGCTCCGTATTTCAAATACCCCGGCGCACGTAGCGCCGGGGCAGGGATCAGAGGATCAGTTCATGGTCACCCAACGCAGGATCAGGAAGTTGTCCGGGCGTTGTGTCAGGGACACGCTGTCTGCCGTACCCCAAACGAGGGGCTGAACATACATCGGCACATAGACCTGATCGTCGATGATGATCTGCGCAGCCTCATCCAGCATTGCCTGACGGGCGTCATCGTCGATCTCGGACTGGATCATTGGCAACATCTCATCGATGCGCGCATTCGAGTAACCGCCAAAGTTCCATGTTCCCAGACGCTCGCCGGGGGTGTGAACAAGGAAGCGGATCGGATGCTCTGCATCAAACGTGCCGGGAGACCAACCCAGGAGGTACATGTCGAAATTGTCCTCGCGCAGTTCCGGCCAGTAGTTGCGGACGGGCATGGCATCGAGCTCTGCCGTGATCCCCACTTGCGCCAGCATCGACACGACCGCCTGGCAGACGGCCTCATCATTCAGATAGCGGTCATTGGGGCAACGCAGCCCGAAGGAGAAACCATCGGCATAACCTGCCTCGGCAAGCAACGCGCGCGCTGCATCCGGATCGTAGGCAGGACGCATGTCATTGGCGGCAGAGAAGCCGCGCATCGCCGGGCTGACCAATTGGCTGGCCTCTTCAGCATTGCCTCGCATGATAGTCTGCAGGATAGCCGGAACATTCAACGCATGTGCCACCGCCTGACGCACCCGCACATCCTGGAACGGGTTTGGCTGGCCTGCATCTTCGGTATATTGCAGTGTCTCATGCTCATGGCCAAAGCCCAACATGATTACGCGTGCTTCAATCCCTTGAATGACGTCAACGCCATCAGCCGAGGCAAGGCGCGCGGCATCCTGAATGGGGACCGGGTTAATCATGTCGACATCGCCAGACAGCAATGCGGCAACTGCAGTGGCCGAGTTCTCGATCGGTGTGAATTCGGCGCGGGTCAGGTTGTGCTCAACCTCGCCCCACCAGCCTTCAAATGGTTCAAGAACGGTGCGCAGGCCAGGTTCACGCTCGGCCAGCATAAAGGCGCCTGTGCCATTTGCATTGCGGGTGGCGTGGTTTTCGGCGTCCCGCGCGGGGCGGTCCGCACCATTGTCGCCAGCCCAACCGCTATCCATCATCATCCAATTGGCGATGGAGTCTGGAAAGATCGGGTTCGGGGCAGAGGTCAGAATATCGACAGTGTATTGATCGACAACCACAACTTCTGAAACAGGCGAGAACCAGCTGGACACGTCAGATTCTTCAGACGACGCGCGCTCATAAGAAAAGAGGACGTCATCGGCGTCAAACGCGCTTCCATCATGGAAGGTTACGCCCTCGCGCAAGTGAAACCGCCAGCCCTCGCCGTCGCCAATTGGTTCCCAACTGGTTGCAAGCGAAGGTTCAATTGCCATGTCGCGGCCGCGCCGTACCAGCCCCTCATAGACATTATTCAAAAAACCCAGAACCGGGGCCGAACTAACTGCGTGGGGGTCCATCGTCTGCGGGTCCGTGGTTGAAGCCCAACGGAATGTCTCCGCTGTCGCGACTGTCCCCAAGCACATCGCAAGTGCCGCTGAGGTCATGATTATGCGCATTTCCTGTCCTTTCCTGTTGACGCTCTTCCTAAAGAACTGTGGCGATTGGCAGAGTGATCAACCTTTGCGGGCAATTCCCTGTTGCACACCCGTTCTAATGTTTGCGTCTTTCCCTGTTCGTCCGATCTTGGCACCGCCTAGCTCTCGCAAGGCCCGTTGATCTGGCCATTTGCGCCGAACGAGGTGGTAGCTTGGTTTCAGACTGGTGCGATTGTCACCCCCAAAATGCAGCCTCACAGGTTTGTGATTGCGCTAGCAGCCTCCATTTGCCGCTCCAATCCCCTGCAAAAACGGTTGAAGACCGCCGGGCAAAGTGAAAGAAGTGGCCCTCAGTTATCAGATTGCGGCTACAGAGCGGAGGGCTCGATGCTCGACATCGCCACTATGCGTCATGACCTAAAAGACGCGTTTGACCTTGATCCAAACCCCAGCTTGGCCGAGGAAATGTCCGACCGCTACGCAGCAATGAGCCGCGTGGTGAATCCCGTCGATTGGGCTATGCACGCGCCCTATGTGGCCGCTATCGACAAGCTCAAGAAAGAGCGTGGCGCGGTTATCCTGGCGCATAACTACATGACGCCTGAGATATACCATGGCGTTGCGGATTTCGTGGGCGACAGTTTGCAACTGGCGATCAAGGCAACCGAAGTCGATGCGGACATCATCGTGCAAGCCGGTGTGCATTTCATGGCCGAAACCTCAAAGATCTTGAACCCGTCCAAAACGGTTTTGATCCCGGATATGGCGGCGGGCTGCTCATTGGCAGACTCGGTCAAGCCAGAGGGGATCGCCCAGATGCGAGCGCAATACCCTGGCGCGCCGGTGGTGACGTATGTGAACACTACGGCCGAAGAAAAGGCCGCCTCTGACATCTGTTGCACCTCATCGAACGCCGCCGCCATCGTGCGCGCGATGGAGAGCGACACGGTGATCATGACGCCCGATCAATACCTTGCGCAAAACGTGGCGCAGCTGGTGCCGGAAAAGAATGTCGTCTGGTGGGAAGGCTCCTGCATTGTGCATGAACAATACACCGCCCAAGACATCAATGAGTTCCGCGAATGGAACCCGGGCACCAAGATCATAGCCCACCCAGAATGCCCGCCCTCAGTGGTTGAAGCCTCTGACTTTTCTGGCTCAACCAGCGGCATCATCAAATATGTGACCGACAACAAGCCGGAAAAAGCGATGCTGGTCACCGAATGCTCTATGGCGTCTAACATTGCCGATGCCTTGCCAGAGGTCGATTTCGTCGGACCGTGCAACATGTGTCCGTATATGAAGAAAATCACGCTCGAGAAAATCCTGTGGTCGCTCTACACTAAATCCGAAGAGGTGCATGTAGATCCCGAGGTTGGGTCAAAGGCCCGTGTGGCCGTTGAGCGCATGATCGACCTCAGTAAGAAACTGGGTATCTAAGCCGGTGATCGAAACGGATCGCATTGTCATTGTTGGCGCCGGCCTCGGGGCGCTTTATGCGGCGTTGGAACTGGCACCGCGCCCGGTTTTGATGATTTCGCCCGAGAAGTTGGGCGATGGTGCAAGCTCCGCCTGGGCGCAAGGCGGGGTTGCCGCGGCAATGGCCGATACCGATAGCCCTGAGGCTCATGCGCGTGACACGATTTCGGCTGGGGCAGGGACGGTTGACGCGGATGTGGCTGCAATGGTTACACGGGTTGCCCGTGAGCATATTGTTGATTTGACCGAGCTTGGCACGCCCTTTGATCGCACTTCAGATGGCGGTTATGTCATGAGCCGCGAGGCCGCGCATTCCATGGCACGAGTTGTCCGGGTTCAGGGCGATCAGGCTGGCCGTCAGATCATGGAAACACTGATTGCCGCCACACGTGCGACCCCGTCGGTTCAAGTGATCGAAGGCGTTTTGGCGTCGGGCCTTGAGGCCGAGAATGGCAAGGTCACCGGAGTTTGGATCGAAAGCGCAGAGGAATCGACCGGGTCGGTCCTTGTGCGGTCCCCCGCTATTCTGTTGGCTGGCGGCGGCTCTGGTGGGCTCTTTGCGCATACCACCAATCCGCCGCGTATTCGCGGTCAGGTGATTGGCATGGCAGCTCGCGCAGGGGCCGTTATTGGCGACCCCGAATTTGTGCAATTTCACCCCACAGCCTTTGATATAGGTGAAGATCCCGCCCCACTGGCGACCGAAGCCCTGCGTGGTGACGGTGCGACCCTGATCAACAAACATGGCGAGCGCTTCATGCTCGACGTCCATCCCGATGCCGAGCTTGCCCCACGTGATATCGTGGCCCGCGCTATTTTTGCGCAGACCCAGGTGGGAAACCGCCCCATGCTCGATACGCGGGACGCCTTGGGGCCTGAAGTTCTCACCCGGTTCCCGTCTGTCGCTGAAACATGTGCCCGCGCTGGCATTGACCCTGTGACCGAGGCGATCCCAGTAGCCGTTGCCGCGCATTATCATATGGGCGGCATCGACACGGATGAGGCCGGAAGGGCAAGTTTGAAAAATCTGTGGGTTTGTGGCGAAGCCTCCTCGACCGGGCTGCATGGCGCGAACCGTCTTGCCTCTAACGGGTTATTGGAGGCACTGGTTTACGCGCGCAACGCGGCCGAAGATATCGCGGCGGCAGTCCCAGTTTCCGAAGCAGTTGAACTCACCTTGAGTTTTCCATCCGGAGGGCAACAGGTTGACCTGGTGGCGCTTGCGGAATTGCGTCAGGCCATGACAACCTATGTCGGCATCCGCCGCAATGGCGAGGGGCTGCGCACGGCTTTGCAAATCATCGCCAGGATCGAAGCTGACCAGTCCAGCAATCCGACCTTTGTCAATATGACCGCAACTGCCACGTTGATCGCGGCGGCTGCTCTGCAACGCACCGAAAGCAGGGGCGGGCATCTGCGCGAAGATTTTCCCGATGCCGACCCCGATCAGGCCACCCGGACACGCATCACATTGGAAGAGGCGATGGCCATCCGCGCCGCCGCCGCGAAAGCTTTGATATGACCCAGTTCAGCACCATGCCCGACCTCATCCTTGAACCGTTGGTGCGGTCAGCTCTGATGGAAGATCTGGGGACTTATGGCGATGTGACCACACGTGCCGTGATCCCCGCGGAAACAACTTATGACGCGGCCATCAATGCGCGCGATACGGGTGTGGTTTCTGGGATGCAAATCGCGGCAATCGCCTTTCGCCTGGTCGATCCTGACCTTCAAATCGAAACTTTACGCCCTGATGGATTCCCCTGTCAGCCCGGCGACACGTTGATGCGCATCAAGGGCAAGGCCAGCTCGATCCTGTCTGGAGAGCGGGTTGCGCTCAACTTTGCAGGGCGCCTTTCGGGAATTGCAACATTGACTGCGGGATTTGTCAAAGAAACAGCAGGGACGTCCACCCGTATCACATGCACACGCAAAACCACGCCAGGCCTGCGCCTTGTTGAGAAACAGGCGGTTTTGCATGGCGGCGGGCACAATCATCGGTACAGCCTGTCCGATGCAATTCTGATCAAGGACAACCACATCGCGGCGGCTGGCGGCGTACGGGCCGTTTTGGATGCGGCCAAAGCGGTGGCCTCGCATATGATGAAGATCGAAATCGAGGTTGATACGCTCGACCAACTGGCCGAAGTGCTGGAGGTTGGCGGTGCGGACAATGTGCTCTTGGACAATATGGACACACCGACATTGGCCCGCGCGGTAGAGTTGGCCAAAGGCCGGATCGTGACCGAAGCCTCTGGCAACATGAAACTGCCCCGCATTGCAGAAGTGGCCGCCACCGGGGTCGATTATATCTCCTCCGGGGCGCTTACACACTCCGCCAAGACGCTAGACTTGGGTCTCGATTTTTAGACCCCTACGCGAAATAGAACCGATGCGCCGTGTCATGAAATACGGCCTGTTTTACCTCGCCCGGCAGAAGTTGGTCATAGGTTTTGACCAGCGTCGCGTAATCGGAGGTCAGTGAATCCACCGGGAAGTTTGACCCAAACATGCAGCGCGGCCCAGTGAACTGGGTCAGGCAGGTATGGACAATTGGCGCAATGCCCGCGGGCGTCCAGCCATGATCAAACATGCCAAGCCCGGACAGTTTGCAAACCACCTGCGATTGCTCGGACAGGGATTTCAGTGCTTCGGCCCAAGTGGCCAATCCCGCGTCGCTGCGATCATGTGGTGACCCTGCATGGCACAGGGCGACTGCAGTATCGGGCGCTTGTGCTAAGACATCTCCGGTTTTTTGCATCAGCTCGGGCAACAATTGCAGGTCGAAAGAAAATCCAAGATCGGGCAGGCGTTTCAACCCTTCCAGAAAGCGCGGATTGTCGAGCAGGCCATTGGTGCCAGTTTTGGCATCTTCACCGGGGGCGCGTCCAATGATCTGACGAACGCCACGTACAGAGGGCAGGGTGGCAAAGCGCGCCAGTTGATCGGCAACGTCATCGGCGGTCAGGTCACAAAAAACCACCTGTGCCATTGGCCAATCGGGGTAGGCCTCGGCCACGGATTGGACCCATTTGGCCTCTTCCCAACCATCTGCGGCCCCGACCTGAATATGAACCGACGCGGAAAAGCCAAAAGGCGCACCGCAGGCGCGGAACTCATCCAGCAGGTAGTTCCGCTGAATTGGTGTGGGGTCGCCAAAAAACCGTGGCGCGCCCTGTTCCATCAGCCAAGGGTAGTGGACGGCCGATAAATCCCAAAGGTGGTGATGCGCGTCGATCCGGCTCATGTGCGGGGCACCTCGGCCATGCGGGCCAGAATATCAACACCCTGCGTTTTCCAGAAATGCAGTAAGTCGATAAAGATCCAGTTTTCGGCCAGTTTGTCGTCGCGGCGGCGATAGATATCAACCACACGAAACTCGCCCGGCTTGCCGGTGGCCGGCATTCCCATAAAGCCACCTGTCGGCGTTGCCGTGAAATTCGGCCAACCAAAAAATCCGCCATAACTGCCTTCGCCGATGCGGCAGACATGTTTGGTATTTGAGCGCTCAGAGAACCCCGCACGGAACGGGCCGGAATGCTGTTTGGCATAGCGTTCAATGGTGAATGTCGATCCAATCCCGGCAGGACCCCACCAAATCATGTCATCGTGCCAGGTCCGTGCAAGTTCTTCCTCTAACGGCAGACCCAGATCCCATTTGCCTAAATCCGCGACCATTCGATTGATGGCATCCAAAGTTGCAACGCCCTCCGCGGGATCTTGTGCATCGAACATCAACCCGTCATGCGTGGTTGGTCCCGGTTGAACCAGATTGGCGCCAGTTTGTGGCGGGAAAGGGTGCAGCCCTGCCTGCATCATCACATGCGGAATATCGAAGAATAGGGCGGTTTCCTGAATTTTACCGTCCGCCACCCTGTGAAATTCGGCATATCGCAGCATGACAATTTTGCCTGTAGGCTGAATGCCAAGCCATGGCGCATCAAAAAGCGCCATGAAGTGCCCCATGGATGTGACCCAGACAGCGCCGTCACCATGCAGTGCGTCGGTGCCTGCCATAAAGACATCCATACGGCGTTTCATCGAGGTCATGGCCAGCTTGAACGGCGCCCAGACCTTGGTGGATACATTTTCCGTGCCGGTGATCTCATTGAACGGATGCACGCCCCTCCAAACCAACGAATCTGCGCAGTATTCTTCCATGACGCGCCCGCAAAAAGCGGCGTCAGAGGCGTCGAGGGCCTGAAGGTACGTCCGAACTAGATCTTTTTCGGATTGGAAATCTGTCATTTTTTCTTTCACTTTTTCAGCATCTTGCCTGAGATTTACGCAGGGTAAACCTGAAACTCAGATTCTTTTTTGCAAACGTATGCAAAAAATTCTTGCCAAGTCGCAGGCCCCCTGTCTACCCTCTTTGCAGACGTATGCAACACGCATGACGGGGGAGTTTATGGCCGAAATCCAACTGCGCAACATTTCCAAGCGGTGGGGGTCCTTTGTGGGCGTCGACAATTTCGATCTTACCATTAAGGACGAAGAGTTTCTGGTGCTTCTGGGCCCGTCGGGCTGTGGCAAGACAACGACCATGCGAATGATCGCTGGTCTTGAAGAAGCAACAGAGGGCGACATCATTGTCGGCGGAAAACGCGTCAATGACCTCGATCCCAAAGACCGCGACGTAGCAATGGTTTTCCAAAGCTACGGCTTGTATCCGAACATGAATGTTTACGACAACATCAAGTTCCCTCTGAAAGTCCGCAAAGTTGACCCTGCGACCCATGACGAACGCGTCATGCGCGCCGCTGCCATGGTTGAGCTTGAGCCATTCCTGCACCGCAAGCCGGCTGAGTTGTCGGGCGGTCAGCGCCAGCGTGTGGCTTTGGCCCGCGCGATTGTGCGGGAACCAAATGTGTTCCTGATGGACGAGCCATTGTCGAACCTTGATGCAAAGCTGCGTGTTTCCACGCGCGCCCAGATCAAGAACCTGAGCCATGAACTAAAGGTGACAACGGTTTACGTGACACACGACCAGATCGAAGCCATGACCCTGGCTGATCGCGTTGTGGTCATGAAGCAGGGGATCGTTCAACAAGTCGGCACACCAACCGATATCTATGACAATCCGGCCAACACATTTGTCGCCAGCTTCATTGGCTCGCCAGCGATGAACTTGATGGAAGGTGAATTGTCTGGCGGTGTCTTTACCGGCAAAAATGTTCGTGTTGAGGGGCTTAACGGTCCTGATGGCCCGGTACAGCTTGGTTTCCGTGCCGAAGATGCATCGATTGCCGACGGCCCCGGAACTGCCCAGATCACAGCACCCGTCTACACGATGGAATTGCTGGGGGATGCAACAATGCTGACCGCCCGCGCCGGTGGTGCATTGGTGTCGGTGAAAGCCCACAAAGAATTCCGAATTGAGATCGGAGAGGAGATCTCCTTCTCGATCCCTTCGGAGATTTGCCACCTGTTTCATCACGAAACCGGAGCAAGAATCGAGGCCTAACAAGGCCTTGGCCGCTTAGCGGCGGCAAACCAATGGGTGCAGAACTTCGAAGCTGCACCCAGTTCCTAACAGGGAGACAAGCAATGAAATTGAAAACTATCCTTATGGCCGGAGCGCTGAGCGCTGTTGCCAGCATGGCCTACGCGGATTGTGCGGTGGACAACGAAGTTGAACTTCGGTCGCTGACTGCTGCTTTTGAAGCGTGGAATGCTGTTACGGCTGCATGGGAAGAATGCGGAAACTTTCAGGCCGAATTGAACCAGGAGTTCCGGACTGTTCAGCCCGAAGCCTTTGCCGCCAACCCATCGCTTTATCAGATCGGTGGCGTGTCCAACGGCACGATTACCCCACTTCTGAACCAGGGCACCATTCGTCCGTTGGATGATCTGGTCGAAATGTATGGTCAGAACCTGCGTCCCAACCAGCTGATCCGCATCAACGGCGAGATCATGGCAATTGCGATGATGGTGAACACGCAGCACCTGATGTATCGCGCCGATATCCTCGAGGATCTTGGTATTGACGTTCCAACCACCTGGGACGAAGTGCTGGCCGCTGCAGAAGTCATTCAGGAAGCCGGCGTTGTCGATTATCCGCTTGGCGCAACCCTGAAATCGGGTTGGAACATCGCGCAGGACTTCAACAATATGTTCCTCGGTTATGGTGGTACCTTCGTTAATGACGATGGCACGCCTAACGTCAACACCGAGGCCGGCGTCAACGCGCTTGGCACGATGATGGCGATGACTGAGTACCTCGACCCTGAATACTTGGTTTCTGACTCAACATATGTGCAGCAGCAATTCCAGCAGGGCAGTATCGCAATGGCGAACCTCTGGGCGTCTCGTGCGGCCGCGATGGATGACGAAGCCGAAAGCCAAGTTGTCGGAATGGTCAATATGGCCGCGGCTCCGCTGGCGATGGAAGGCGGCGCACCCGCAACCACATTGTGGTGGGACGGTATCGTGATCGCTGCCAACATTTCAGACGAGGAGGCCGCAGCGGCATTCCAAGTCGCAATGGAAGGTCTTGATCGCGAAATGGTGGAAGCCAACAATGATGCAGCGATCTGGCTGGTCGAAGGCTATCAAGCCGGTCGTCTTTCCGAAGGCGCAATTGCAACGGCATCTGCACAACCCGCACCAGCATCCTATCCGTCGACTTCGCAGATGGGCTTGATGCACACTGCACTGGGCAACGAACTGCCTGCTTTCTTTACGGGTGAAGTCAGCGCCGAAGAGGCTCTTGCAGCTGTTGAAGCGGCCTACACAACTTCTGCTCAGGAAGCTGGCATTCTCGAGTAATCCGGCACGCTCGGAAGACCAAAACCTCCTTTCGGGGCGGCGCAAATGTCGCCCCGACCTCCCCCTGACGTACAGGAGACAGGCCCATGAAATTCAAGACTTTTGCGGCATTTGTTGGCCCGTCGCTGTTCTTGATGTTCCTGTTCATCGCGGCGCCGCTGGTTTCAGTTTTCATTGGATCTTTCCAATTAACGCAGCCGGTGCTTGAACAGGTAGAAGAAGAAACCTGTACGCCCGGGTTTGTCACGCAGACCTGTACAACCACGATGGTCACGCGCCCTATTCTGGATGAATTTGGCGAGATCCAGACCACAACCGAATGGGTAGGCTGGACGAATTACACCCGCGTTCTGGATCCAGAGGCCACATGGGCCGCAATTTCGAACTGGGATTGGAACGCGTTGATGCAGGTCGATTTCTGGGCTGCCTTGCGCTTTACTTTGATGTTTACGCTCGTAACGCTGCCACTTGTGATCGGCGTTGGATTGGCCATCGCGCTGGCGGTGAACAACGCTGCGAAGTCGATCAAAGGCCCAATCATCTTTGTCTCCCTGTTGCCGTTTATCATCACGCCGGTCATCGGCGCGCTCAGTATCCGATGGCTGTTTATTGGCGACGGTATTCTGACCTCAGCTCTTGAGGCTTGGCTCGATCAGGATATCGCGATGTTTGCGCAGGCCTGGACGATCGAGTTGATGATGCTCTTCTACCGCGTCTGGCATGTGGCGCCCTTTGCCTTCGTGATTTTCTACGCCGGTTTGCAAACCGTTAATCAGGACACTTTGGAAAGCGCGATTATCGACGGCGCCTCGCGGTGGGACCGGCTACGCTTTGTCGTCGTGCCGCATCTGATGCCACTAATTGTCTTTATTGCCCTGATCCATCTGATGGACACTTACCGTGTCTTCGAAGAAATCGTCGGCTTTACCTCGCAGGCTCACGTGATTTCCCTGCAATGGCTGACCTATGACTTCCTGCAACCCGATGATGCCGGCAACCGCGCCTTTGGACGCGCCTCTGCCTCGGCCATGCTGACCATGGTTGGCATCGTGTTCCTGCTTATCCCGCTGCTGCGCCGCACCTGGCGTGACCACCACGGAGGATCTCACTAATGAGCGATACGCCCCGCGCCCTTCGCCAACCGCTAAGCCTACGTCTTGGGTCGGCCGGTTTCCTCGCCTTCTGGTGTCTTATTGCGGCCTTCCCGATCTTTTGGATCGGCGTGATGAGCTTCAAGGCGCCCGTAGATGCCTTTGCCTCGAACCCGCTGGATGTGATCTTTGGTCCGGCCACCCGCGACGGAGGCGACGGTCTGTCGCTGCTGGATATCGTTATCGGCCTCGCGTTCCTTTTCTTTTCGATCCGCTACGCGATGACATGGCTGCCAAAGATGGTGGCGCAGCACAGCCCCGGTGGTCAGATGATTGCCGGCTGGATCATCGCCGCCGTGGGCTATGCCGTAGCGTTTGTCATTGGCTTCTTCGTGATCCTGCCGTTCGTGTTGGGCTTGCTCAATCCGATCCTTGGACCGCTTGGCAACCCGATTGTTGGCCTGACCACGCAGCACTATGAGGCGGTGTGGGTAGAAAACCAGTTCTACAATAACTTCACCAACTCGCTGATCGTAACCGTGGGCGTTGTGACGGTCTCACTGACGGTCGGCACGCTGGCAGGGTATGGTCTGGCGCGTTCCGGCTCGAACCTTGCCTTTTGGATCCTGATCATCGCGCTGGTTTTCCGCGCTTTGCCCCACTCCGTTCTGGTTGCCGGTTACCTGCCCGTCTTTGTGAATTCCGCTGAAATCCTGCGGCCTTTCTTGGGCGACGCTGCACCAACGCTTTATGGGCAGCCCTGGGCCGTAATTGCCGTGCTGGTGTCGATCAACCAGCCCTTTACGATTTGGATGCTGCGCAGCTTCTTCCAGAATATCCCGAATGAGCTGGATGAGGCGGCCCGCGTAGACGGCTGCACCCATTTTCAAGCCTTCCGTTGGGTGATCATGCCGGTGATGTGGCCGGGTGTCATTACTACGGGCCTCTTCAGCTTCCTTCTGGCCTATAACGACTTCCTCGTGACCTCGTTGCTGTTGGATCAGTCGAACCAGACCATGGTTCCGGCGATCGCGGGCTATTTCAACCGCGAGACCACCACGACCGACCAGGTCGAGGCGGTGGCTGCTGCCGTGTCGATCACTGCGCCACTCTTCCTTTTGGTTATGATCTTCCAGCGCCAGATCGTCAGCGGTCTGACCGCCGGTGCCGTCAAAGGATGATCGCGATGTTGCCCATGCCCCGGCGCGCCGCCCACCCACCCACCCCGTCGCACCGGGGCATGGGGGCTGCGCGCCGCAAAGATGCTGCGGAGGTTTTGGGGTGAGTGCTACGGCCCGATCAAGCGCCTTGGGGCGCCACCCGGCCCTGAACAGGATGCCGAGGGATTTTTTGAAGCGGGCCTTGTGTCCGCTTCAACTCCCCTCACACCACATTCTGAAAGGTGACCTTACATGAAAGGCTCACGCCCCGAACAAGCGGTTCTTAGCCGCGACACTGATATGAGCAAGACCGACGAGACCCGTGCCGTCATCGAAGGCATGGTGGATGGTCTCAACGATCACCGCATCGATGATATCGGCCAGTTTTTCTCCGAAGGGTTCCGCTGGATGGGCAACCAGGGCTGCGGCACCAAAACTGGTCTTGAAGAATTCCAGAACAATTGGCAGCGCCCGTTCCAAGCTGCTTTTTCTGACAAGACCTGCATCGACGAGGCCCGCCTTTACATGGGTGAATGGGCTGCGGCCTTTGGTCGGCAGGAGGCGACGCATTCCGGCGACTTCATGGGCGTTGCGCCCACCGGCAAGCGAGTCGAAATCCGTTACATGGATTTCTGGAAAGTCGAAGACGGCAAGATTTCGGACAATTGGGTGATGGTCGATTTCCCGCATGTTCTGTCCCAATTGGGTGTCGATGTTTTTGACGGCGAAGGCTGGGAGGCCTTCGACCGTGGTGAGAAAACACCGCCGCGCCCGTGACGAATTTTTTCGGGAGGCGCTCGCATGTTGCCCGCGCTTCCCGGATTGAAAACCAAGGAAGACGACAATGACGATTGAGTATCTCAAACGTGGCAAACCCGAGGCCGACCGGGCCGAAGATGACGCAAAGACTGCTGCTGTGGTCGCGTCGACCCTAAAAGACATCGAAGCACGCGGCGACGTGGCTGTGCGTGAGTTGGCGGTGAAATTCGACAAATATGAGCGGGAGACTTACCGCCTGTCTGAGGCAGAAATCGAGGCAATTATTGCCAAGGTTAGCCCGCAGGAAATGGCTGATATCCGCTTTGCTCAGGAACAGGTGCGCAATTTCGCGCAGGCCCAACGCGACTCCATGTTGGATATCGAAGTGGAAACCATGCCGGGCGTAATCCTGGGCCACAAAAATATCCCCGTGCAATCGGTGGGCTGCTATGTGCCTGGTGGTAAGTTCCCCATGGTGGCCTCGGCTCATATGTCGGTGGCCACGGCCAGTGTCGCGGGCGTGCCGCGGATCGTGGCCTGCACGCCGCCCTTCAACGGTGAACCCAACCCGGCGGTGATCGCGGCCATGCATCTGGGTGGCGCGCATGAGATTTATGTTCTGGGCGGCATTCAGGCTGTGGGCGCCATGGCGATCGGCACAGAGACGATTGATCCGGTGCACCTGCTGGTTGGCCCGGGCAATGCCTTTGTGGCTGAGGCCAAGCGCCAGCTCTTTGGCCGTGTTGGCATCGACCTTTTTGCCGGTCCGACCGAAACGATGGTGATTGCGGATGACACAGCCGCGGATGCAGAGCTTTGCGCCACCGATCTTCTGGGGCAGGCTGAGCATGGCTATAACAGCCCATGTGTTCTGCTGACCAATTCGCGCAGCCTTGCCGAAGGTACCCTGCAAGAGATCGATCGCATTCTGGGTATTCTGCCAACTGCCAGCACGGCAAAAGTCAGCTGGGAGGAATATGGCGAAGTGATCCTCTGCGATACCTATGACGAGATGCTGGAAGTGGCCGATGATATCGCGTCCGAACATGTTCAGGTTATGACGGATCGCGATGACTGGTTCCTTGAAAATATGACTTGCTATGGCGCACTATTCCTTGGCGCGCGGACGAACGTGGCAAATGGCGACAAGGTGATCGGCACCAATCACACGCTGCCCACCAAAAAAGCGGGCCGGTATACTGGCGGTCTTTGGGTTGGCAAATTCCTCAAGACCCACAGCTATCAGAAGGTCACCACTGATGAGGCAGCGACGATGGTTGGTGAGATTGGTTCCCGCCTTTGTATGCTGGAAGGCTTTGTTGGCCATGCCGAACAATGCAACATCCGTGTGCGCCGCTATGGCGGCATCAATGTACCTTATGGAGAGGGTGCACCGGTTCGAGAGGCCGCTGAATGACAGACAGGCATAACGCCCATAAGGCGGCGCTTCAGCCGCTGAGGGCCGCGCAATACGACTTCGAGGAGGCCAGCGTTCGCAGAGCGCTGGCCGATCTCGCGCCTGATGCCCTGTTTCATCACTGCCATCCTTTTGGAGATGTCACAGGCGCAAATGCGTTTTATGACCTTGCCTATGCTCCGCTATTGACGTCTTGGCCAGATCTAGAGCGCCGCGATTACATTGTCATGGCGGGCGAGGATGAACACGGGGCTGATTGGGTTGGCTGTGGCGGCTACTACACCGGCACATTCAAAGCCCCTTGGTTGGACATACCACCAACCGGTCATATGGTGGCCATGCGGTTTCACGAGTTCTACCGGTTCGAAAACGGCAAGGTGGTCGAGTTTCAGGCGCTATGGGATATTCCCGATGTCATGATGCAAGCGGGCGCGTGGTCCATGACCCCCTCGCTTGGCCGTGAATGGCAGGTTCCGGGACCGGCAACGCAAGACGGGTTTGTTCCCGGTCCTTATGATGAGGCCGAAAGCCTTGCCACCCGGCAGCACATTGTCGACATGCTCGAACACCTGAAACTTCACCCGTCGCAGGGTGGGCCGGAGGTGATGGAAATGCCTCGGTTCTGGCATGAACGGATGAGCTGGTATGGCCCATCTGGCATAGGCACTGGCCGCGGCATTGAAGGGTTCCGCAAATGGCACCAGATCCCGTTTCTGAGGGCTATGCCCGACCGAGGGCAGGATCGCGACAAGATCACCTATCATTTCTTTGGCGATCGGAATTACGCCGCCGTCACAGGATGGCCGGATATGCTGCAATCCATCACCGATCCGGGCTGGTTGGGCATCGCGCCAACCGGTAAACAAATCGAAATGCGCAGCCTCGATTTCTGGCGAGTGGAAAACGGGAAGATCCGCGAAAACTGGGTGATGGTCGACCTCTTGCATATGTATCATCAGATCGGCGTCGATCCCTTGGATCGGATGCGTGAATTCAACAAGGCGCGGATCGGATTTGACCCAGAGACGGGGAGGGCTTTGACATGACCTTGCCAAAAACGCCCTCCTTCAGGGTCGATGGGAAACGCGCCTTGGTTGCCGGGGCCTCGTCCGGCATTGGGTTGGCCTGCGCGGTGGCCTTGGCCGAAGCCGGGGCGGAAGTGACCCTGGCCGCACGATCGGCTGGAACCTTGAGCAAGCTAGTGGAGGAATTCCGCGCGGCGGGCTTCAAAGCCGAGGCTTTGGCCTTGGATGTTGCCGATATTTCCGCCACCGAGGTGGCCGTGGCAAAGGCGGGGCCGTTCGACGTCCTGGTCAATTCCGCGGGTGTGGCGCGTCATGCGCCTGCATTGGAAACGACGGAAACCGATTTTGATCTGGCCAGCGACCTGAACGTAAAGGGCGCGTATTTCCTGACCCGTGCAGTTGCGAAAGGTCTGGCAGAGGCGGGAAAGCCCGGGTCGCTGATCAACATCTCAAGCCAGATGGCGCATGTGGGCGGCATTGACCGGGCGGTTTATTCCGCCACAAAACACGCGGTCGAAGGGTTCACAAAATCCATGGCGATCGAGTGGGGTCCGAAGGGCATTCGGGTCAACACGATCTGCCCCACCTTTATTGTGACGCCGCTGACCAAACAGACTTTTGACCGGCCAGAACGTCGGGCATGGGTTGAAGAAAAGATCAAATTGGGACGGATCGGTGAGGTTGAAGATATCATGGGGCCAGTGACATTTCTGGCCTCCGATGCGGCCGCATTGATTACCGGGACGTCTATATTGGTAGATGGAGGGTGGACCGCCGACTGATGGCTGAAAAGATCACATCCCTGCAGGTGGCCCAAAGGGCCGGTGTCAGCCAAAGCGCTGTCAGCCGGGTCTTTACGCCGGGCGCCTCAGTGTCAAAAAAGACAGCGGATAAAGTGCGCCAGGCGGCGCGCGAATTGGGCTATCGGCCCAATGTTCTGGCTCGTGCCATGATCACGGGTCGGTCGCGGATGATCGGTCTGGTTGTGGCCTATCTGGAAAACCACTTTTACCCTGAAGTGCTGGAGAAATTATCAAACGCATTGCAGGAGCAGGGCTATCACGTCCTGATTTTTATGGCGTCACAAACCAGCGGAGATATTGACCCGGTGGTCGAAGAGATCCTGGATTATCAGGTTGATGGGATCATCTTTGCCTCTGTGGCGATGTCGTCGGAAATCGGTGCGCGGTGCGAGGCAGCGGGCGTGCCGGTTGTGATGTTCAACAGGGCGCAGGAAGACGATCTTGTTCCTGCCGTTGTCTCGGACAATTTCGAAGGCGGTCGCAAACTGGCAAAATTTCTGGCCGACGCAGGGCATCGCAAGATTGCCTATATCGCCGGTTGGGAAGGGGCGACCACGCAACATGACCGCGAAGCAGGGTTTCGTAGCGGATTGGCTGAGGCCGACTTGGAGCTATTTGCCTGGGCGGACGGAAAATTCGTCACCGAAGCAGCACAGGACGCCGCGCGTAGCCTGTTTGATCGCCCTGACCGACCCGACGCGGTTTTTGTTGCCAATGACCACATGGCCTTTGCGGTCATGGATGTCCTGCGCTTCGAACTTGGCCTGCGGATTCCCGAGGATGTCTCTGTCGTCGGCTATGATGATGCCTCCATTGCGGCATGGCCAAGTTACGACCTGACCACCATTCGCCAGCGTGCGAATTTGATGGTGGATGAAACTGTGGCGATTATGTTGTCACGCATTAAAACTCCCGAAATCCCCTTTGGCCGCGTCTCTATCGAGGCGCCGCTTATTGTAAGGGGATCGGCCCGCATACCCAAAGGATGGACCTCATGAAGGGTTTTGACCCTAAATTCAAAGATTTCCCGGACTATATTATCGGGATTACCAAAGAGATCTGGGAAGATCGCGGAATTGCCACGCTGCACGAATATTACAGCAGCGATATTGTTGTGCGCACGCCGGCCTCGGTTGTGATCGGCAATCAAAATGTGATCGCCGCCACAATGGGAACTCTGGCTGAATTCCCTGATCGGACCTTACTGGGCGAGGATGTGATTTGGTGCGGATCACCGGAAGAGGGCATGCTCAGCTCGCACAGGATCCTGTCGACAGCGACCCACTCCAACGATGGTGTATACGGCAAGGCCACAGGCAAAAAACTGGCTTATCGAATTATTGCCGACTGCCACGCCATCGAAAACACGATCAACGACGAATGGATGATCCGCGATCAGGGCGCAATTGTGCGTCAACTGGGATGGGACCCGTCGCAATATGCCGCTGATCTGATCGAGGCGGAAGGCGGAGCTGCCAATTGCGTCAAGCCATTGACCCCTGAAACCGATGCCGAAGGACCTTACAAATCACGCGGCAATGACAGCGAATGGGGCGCGAAATATGCTGAAATCCTGACCCGGATCATGGGCGCGGATATGGGAGTAATCGCTCAAGAATATGACCGGGGATGCAATCTGTATTATCCCGGTGGTGTTCAGGATCAAAGCCATGGCGGGGCCGATCAGTTCTGGATGGGGCTGCGCGCTGCCTTTCCGAATGCAGAGTTTAAGATCGACCATGTGATGGGCAATGAGGGTCCAATGATGCCGCCTCGTGCGGCGGTGCGCTGGTCGCTTTGGGGTCGTCACACGGGCTATGGCGCCTTTGGCGTACCTTCGGGTGCAATGGTCTATGTGCTGGGTATTTCGCAGGCCGAATTTGGCCCGTGGGGTCTGCGTCGCGAATACACTCTTTTTGACGAAACTGCGATCTGGAAGCAGATCCACCTCAACGGGCAATAATGTTCAAAGACGGCACATATCAAAAGCAGCCCCGCAGGCTGCATCGTAGTGAAGGGGCGCGGCGGTTTCATTCGCATCGCGCCAGCCTTCGGGCCAGACGGTTGAACCCACATCCTCCGGGATTGGGGTAGGGCGACGTCACATGTCGCAAGCCTTCCAAAAATTTTTATCAACCAAGGTCACATGATATGACACCACAAGAACTTGAAACCCGCCTTGTCCGCTACGGCGATCTGAAACCCTGCAAAACCGCCTTTATCGACGCCCATACACCCGGCAGCGATCAAAAGGAAAATTTCACCATCATCGGCGGCGGCGTGTCCGAAAGCCCTGATCAGCACGTCCACATCACGGTGCCGCATGGCTTCAATATTGGCGCCGCCGGGCAACCGCCGAAATGCCGAAACAGCCTACATGACCACCGGACGGCAGAGGCGTTTTTTGTCCTTTCGGGCCGTTGGCGGTTTTTCTGGGGCCGTTGGGGCACCGCAGGTGAGGTCGTGTTGGAAGAGGGCGATATTTTCAACATTCCCACGGGCATTTTCCGCGGATTTGAAAATATCGGCACCGATTACGGGATGATCATGGCCATTCTGGGTGGCGATGATGCGGGAGGCGGCGTCATGTGGGCCCCGCAAGTGATCGAAGATGCTGCAGATCACGGTCTGATCCTTGCTGAAACTGGCAAGCTTTATGACACAAAACAGGGGCAATCGCTGCCAGAGGGTGTAAACCCGATGCCACTGATGAGTGTCGAGGAACTGGCCAAGCGCCCCGAGCCCTCTACCGCAGAGGTACTGCCCAACCATGTAGCCCGCTATTGGGACATGGTGGCCCTGGCCGACAAAACTCCGTGTAAAGTCATCGGTGAAACTGGCCTTTTGCGCGACAAGCCTGGGTTCGAAGTTGAATTCTATACCCGGGCCTCCGCCCCCTCCGGGCGTCACAGCCACGACATGCCGTCGGTCCTGATGCCTGTGAAAGGTCATTGGCGCGCGGAATGGGACGGTGGCAGCGCGACATTGGCGCCCGGCGATACTCTGTCGGTTCCAGAAAATCTCGCTCATAGCATGACGCCCTCGATGACGGGCGAAGCCGCGCTTTATCATATCGTTGGTACCGGCGATCCTGCGGGGCTAACCTGGAAAGGCTAAGAATTGGGAATTGCCATGGGATTAAATTGACGAAACCATGGTCCGGGCCAGCCAGGCAGGCTTGCCCGGCAATCTGTCACCAAACTGGGAATGGGTTGGCCCGTTTGCCGTCAACGTGAGCAATGAGGAAGATCATGTACCGATTAATGGCGATCCTGACTGGATTGGTTATCTGGGACGCTCCGGCTCTCGCACAAAGCTGGGAAAGCCGGACAGGGGACAATGGATCGCTGTATTTCGGCAGCGCGACCTTGCAAGATGCGCCGATTTCCTTTGGTTGCACGGCACCATCTCCGGCCGGAGTGCCGTTGATCGAAACGGGATCCCACGAAAGTCACCGCAGTGACCCTTACGAGATTATACTCAACCTGCGCGACAGCCTGTTTGATTGGGCGCCGCCATACAGTTTTGAAAATGTGGTCATTGGAGTTGGTGATGCGGGGTACCTGTTGCCGCGCGTGGACCTCAATGAGTTGCAGGGAACGGCTGTTTATATCTCAATGGCCGATCCCATGATCGGAGCATTGATGGATGCAGAGAGCTTTGTGCTGGCAACAGGACAGGGACCGGTCCATTCCTTCTCGGCCGATGGATTGGGCGATGCGCTTAGAACATCCTTTGCCTTTTGTGCGAACAGGTGGGGGCAACTTGGACATGCCGTTCCACCCGGTTTAGGCGAACGGCTGGCGAGTGCAGAATCCACTGTGCCACCAACCGGATTATCACTAGCGGAGATTCCATCGGAGCCTTTCGAAGTGGTGATGCCTGCTGGAATTATCTCGCATCTAACGCAGCAGTGCGGGGCCAATTACCAGATCGCGCCGGCCTCCATGCAGGTGGGCTATATCGACTACGATTCCGAGTTGGATTTCGTACTGAACTGGGGCGATGTGACGTGCCAAGGCCAGCGCGGTGGCGGCTATTGTGGCGCGGCGAATTGCTCGATTGATATCTATCTGTCGGGCCGCGGGTATACTCCATTGGGCGATGGCCTTTTGGGAACGGATGCCCAAGTTGTGCCGCTCAGCAATGGCTATCACGGCATTCAGCTTAACGGCACGCTTTTCATCTGCGCCGACGGATATTGTGATCGCCCGTTTTACTGGACGGGCACACAGCTTGATTTACTCAACCCATGAAACGAGACTTCACATGACCAAAATCCAAACAAGCCATGTCGGCAGTCTGCCGCGCACCCAAGAGGTCGTGGATTTTATTTTCGCCCGGGAACGGGACCAACCGTTTGACCAAGGCGCCTTCGACGCGTGCATGACGGCCGCTGTTTCAGAAACCGTCAAGCGACAAGTGGCGGCGGGAATTGATATCGTGTCTGATGGCGAAACCTCCAAGATTTCTTACGCGACCTATGTGAAGGATCGCTACACCGGGTTCTCAGGTGACAGCCCGCGAAACGCGCCTGCCGACCTCAAGATGTTTCCCAGCTTTCTGAAACGCCTCGCAGATTCTGGTGGCACAGCTGACTATGCCCGGCCGCGATGCACCGGCGAGGTGCGGTCGAAAGGGCAGGGAGAGCTGCAAAAGGATATCGATAACCTGAAGGCGGCAATGGCCGAACATGGCGCAGAACGCGGCTTTATGAATGCTGCATCGCCGGGCGTCATTTCCCTGTTCCTGCAAAATGAGTTTTATGGCAGCCGCGAGGCTTATTTGGCGGCCTTGGCAGATGCCATGAAGGAAGAATACGAGACCATTGTGGCCTCGGGGCTTGATTTGCAACTCGATTGTCCGGATCTGGCCCTGTCGCGCCACATGCTGTTTAACGATCTGTCCGACGAAGATTTTGTGGGCGTCGCAAATATGCATGTAGAGGCCCTGAACCATGCTCTGCAAAACGTGCCACAAGAAAAGGTGCGCGTGCATATTTGCTGGGGCAATTACGAAGGGCCGCATTGCTGCGATATCGGGATGGAAAAGGTGTTTTCGACACTTATGTCCACCAAGTCACGTTATGTCTTGTTCGAAACCTCGAACCCGCGCCACGCGCATGAATGGACCGTGTTTCAGGATCGGAAATCCGAGATACCTGACGATAAGATCCTTGTACCGGGCGTGGTGGATACCACAACAAACTTTGTTGAGCATCCAGAGGTCGTGGCCCAACGCGTGCAGCGGTTTTCCGGTATCGTCGGAGCGGATCGCGTGATTGCGGGCTCGGATTGCGGCTTTGGCACATTTGCCGGGTTTGGCGCGGTTGATCCAGAGATTGCCTATGCGAAGCTGGGAGCATTGTCCGAAGGTGCAAAGCTGGCTGGGGGACGCGTGTGACGCCACTTCTCCTCCTGCCGGGGATGATGTGTGATGCCCGGCTGTTTGCGCCTCAGATTGGTGCTTTGTCCGCTGATCGACCGATCCTTTGTTGTCCGATCGGCCACGCCGATACGATAGAAGCTTTGGCCAAATCCATTTTGAGATACGCCCCGCCGCGATTTGCGTTGGCGGGTCTGTCCATGGGCGGCATCGTTGCCATGGAGATCGTCAGGTTGGCCACGGACCGGGTTGAGAAACTCGCATTGATGGACACAAACCCGCGCGCAGAGGCGGACACGATCAAAGCGCTGCGCGGCCCGCAGATGCAAGCCGTTCGCGACGGAAAGCTTCGGGAAATCATGCGTGACGAAATGAAGCCGAACTACCTGGCCGATGGCCCGAACAGGCAAGAGATCCTCGATCTTTGCATGGACATGGCAGATGACCTTGGGCCGCAGGTATTTCTGAATCAATCGATGGCGCTGATGGGGCGGCGGGATCAGCAGGACACGCTGGCCGCCTATGCTGGCCCTGCAATGGTTTTGACCGGCGAGGCCGATATCCCATGCCCGATGGATCGCCATGACCTGATGCACGCACTTTTGAAAAACAGCCGCCTTGAGGTGATCCTAGGCGCCGGGCATTTACCTGTTCTTGAACAACCCGAAAAAACCACAGCGGCGCTGCGCCGCTGGTTGGAGGATACATGACCCCATCTTTGCTGACCCTGCTGCGCCAGGTTGATACGCCCACCGTTTGCAATGCCATCGAAGTGGCCGAAGGCCGACGTGGCTTTGACGTCTTCACGCGCGGCACTCTGCAGGCCTCTGCCCCCGAGGAAGGGGCCATCGTGGGCTATGCGCGGACTGCCCAAATCGCGGCCGTCGAACCTCCAACAGAGGCGCCAGATGTCATCAAAGCCCGTCGGATGGAGTATTACCGGTATATGGCAAGTGGCCCGTCGCCCCGCGTAACGGTGATTGAAGATCTGGATTACCCCGACGCCATTGGAGCCTTCTGGGGAGAAATCAATACGACCGTTCATAAAGGATTGGGTGTTGAGGGTGTGCTGACCAATGGTGTGATGCGGGATCTTGGCGACCTGCCGGATGGGTTTCCTGTACTTGCTGGGTCGATTGGTCCAAGCCACGGGTTTGTCCATGTCCGTGCCTTGGATTGCGAGATCGAAGTGTTCGGTATGAAAGTGCGCCCTGGTGATTTGATCCACGCTGATCGACATGGGGCGCTGGTAATCCCGCCCGCCGTGATTGAGGTCTTGGAAGGCGCCATCGGCAAATTGCTGGAGACCGAAAGCCTGGTCCTTGACCCTGCCCGGGCGGACGGGTTCGACATCACCAAGTTCGAGGCCGCTTGGGCGGCATTTGAAAAGGCGCGGACCTGACTTCACCGCGGGCATAATCTAGGCAAATGCGCTCAAAGATTGGGCATTGGCTCTTGGCTTCCGGATCTTCCAAGGGTCTTTGATTGAACACCGGCGCTTGCCAACGGCAGGTCAGGGGTAACATGACCCTGCCCGGAAGACGCACTTGGAAAAGAGCCTGAAAATTGTCGTTGTGGAACCAGACAAGGCGCGGGCGGTCGATATTCTTGATGGCCTGCAAGAGGGCGGCTGGCAGGATATCACAGTGCTAAGCAACACTTCGGGGCTGGCGCGGGCATTGATCAACGCCAAGCCCGATCTTGTATTGATCGACCTGGCCAACCCGTCACGTGACCTGCTGGAAAACCTCTCATTGGCGTCCGGTGCACAGGATCGTCCCGTTGCGATGTTCGTAGATCAAAGTGACGCGGAAATGACGCGCGCCGCGATGTCGGCAGGGCTAAGCGCCTATGTCGTCGACGGATTGCGCAAGGATCGGATCAAGCCTGTTCTTGAAACCGCGATTGCACGTTTTCAGGTGATGAGCCGTATGCGCGCTGAGCTGGACGCAGCCAAAACCGCGCTGTCCGAGCGAAAAACCATTGATCGCGCCAAAGGCATTTTGATGCAGGCAAAGGATTTGGGGGAACCCGAAGCCTATGCGCTTTTGCGTAAAACGGCGATGGATCAAGGTAAGAAAGTGATCGATGTCGCGCAGGCGCTGGTCACCGCATCGGAGATGCTGGGCTGATGGGTACGGTCTTAAAAGTCGGATATGTGCCTCTGGTCGATGCAGCCCCACTGGTCATTGCAGCCGAGATGCAGTTCGCCCGCGATGAGGGGCTGACCTTGGAGTTGCGCCGACAACCGTCCTGGTCGGCTGTGCGAGATCTGCTGTCTGTTGGATATCTGGATCTGGCGCATATGTTGTCGCCAATGCCAATCGCGATGTCGCTAGGGCTGGCAGGGGTCAGAGTGCCTGTAGATGCTTTGATGGTGTTGTCGGTTAATGGTAACGCCATTGGCACGTCGAACGCTTTGGCTGATCGGATGCGTGATGCGGGGTGGGGCGGACAATTCCAAACCCCGGTTGAGACGGGCAGGTCCCTGATTGACGCCTCGCAACGGCTACCCAGAATTGGGGTACCCTTTCCTTTTTCGATGCATGCCGAGCTTGTGCATTATTGGCTGGAGAACCTCGGCTTTGCGGCCCCATCGCTGAAAATCATTCCGCCGCCCTTAATGGCAGAGGCAATCGCCGCAGATGAGATCGATGCGTTTTGCGTCGGCGAGCCATGGGGCTCAATCGCGGTGGAGGACCGGGTTGGCGAATTGATCCTGCCCGGTTCGGCGATTTGGGGATTTGCCCCAGAAAAGGTATTGGGTGCGCGCAGAGACTGGATCGAGGCCAATCCAACCGCTGCCGCTGCCCTCATGCGGGCCGTCAGTCGCGCAGCGCAATGGCTGGACGCGCCTGAGAACCGGACAATCGCCGCAGAGGTTCTGGCGCGCAGCGAATTTCTCGACGTCTCGGATCACGTGATTGACCGTTCCCTGGCCGGTCGGTTGGTGCCGCATTCACGCAGTTTCCCGGTGGCCGTGCCGAATTTTCAGAGGTTTCATATTGGGGCCGCCAATTTCCCGTGGCGCAGTCAGGGTGAATGGATCGCGATGCAATTGGCGAAACGATACAACCAAGACTCAGCTTTGGCGCGCAAAGTTGGCAAGGCGTGTTTTCGGGCCGACCTTTACCGCAAAAACCTGGCCGGCACCGGGCTGGACATGCCCGGCGCGTCCGAGAAATTGGAGGGCGCATTGCACGAGCGCACCTCGGTCGCGTCAGAATACGGACGTGTGATTCTGGAACCGGATGCTTTCTTTGATGGCAAAACCTATGATCCGGCCTAGGAAATGCGCCTAATAATTGTGCGTATTCTGCATTGCAGCATTATTTGCGGATAATTCATCACCCGAGACTTCCGAACCTCATCGGGCTTGGGTCAGTATGAGGTCAACGCAGAAGGGCAAGGTTGCCCCGCTGCAGTCTCAGTCCCCCGCCGATGGGGGCAGTTTTGAGCAACGTCGCTCGTCCTATCCACGGCTTTCCTCCTCCTCCCTTCGCCGTGGCTGGAACGAGCGGCGTTTTTTTGTTTTCTGGGGGGTCGCATGGCGCGGCCTGACGGGACAGACCGGAAGGAACGGACATGAAACGGAATTTGGGAAAGTGGCTGTCAGGTGTGGCGCTGTCTGCGCTGGCAACCGGCGCGGCCGCGCAGGATCTGGAAATTGACGAGCTGACATTTGGCTTCATCAAACTGACCGATATGGCGCCGTTGGCCATTGCTTATGAGCGTGGTTATTTCGAAGACGAAGGCTTGTTTGTCACACTGGAGGCGCAAGCCAATTGGCGCGTCCTGCTGGACGGTGTGATTGATGGCACATTGGAAGGCGCGCATATGCTGGCGGGCCAACCCATTGCGGCTACCATCGGCTACGGTACAGAGGCCCATATCGTCACACCATTCTCAATGGACCTCAACGGTAACGGCATCACCGTTTCCAATGAAGTGTGGGAGATGATGCGCCCCCATATCCCGTCGATGGATGATGGCCGCCCGGTTCACCCGATCAGCGCCGAAGCCCTTGTGCCCGTCGTGGAAGAGTTCCGCGACAATGGGGAACCCTTCAACATGGGTATGGTTTTCCCCGTCTCCACCCACAATTACGAGCTGCGCTATTGGCTGGCCGCAGGTGGCTTGAACCCAGGTTTTTATAGCCCCCAGGACATTACAGGCCAGATTGACGCCGATGTCTTCCTGTCTGTAACCCCGCCGCCACAGATGCCGGCAACCTTGGAAGCCGGTACGATCCACGGTTACTGTGTGGGTGAGCCCTGGAACCAGCAGGCCGTGCAGCGCGGCATCGGTGTTCCTGTGATCACCGATTACGAGATCTGGCCCAACAACCCTGAAAAGGTCTTTGGCCTGACAGCTGAATTTGTCGAAGAAAACCCCAACACAACCCAAGCGATCGTGCGTGCCCTGATCCGTGCCGCCATGTGGTTGGACGAAAATGACAACGCCAACCGCGAAGAGGCGGTCGAGATCCTGAGCTGGCCCGAATATGTGGGCGCCGATGAAGAGGTGATCGCCGCGTCGATGACCGGCACGTTTGAATATGAGCCGGGCGATGTGCGCGACGTTCCCGACTTCAACGTATTCTTCCGCTACTATGCCACCTATCCCTATTACTCGGATGCGGTATGGTACCTGACGCAGATGCGCCGCTGGGGACAAATCTCTGAGGCACATTCAGACGAGTGGTATCACGACGTTGCTGAAAGCGTGTATCGCCCGGATATCTATCTGGCCGCCGCGCAGTCGCTGGTTGATGATGGTCTGGCCGATGCGGCGGACTTCCCCTGGGAAACCGATGGTTTCCGTGAGCCGGTGGATACGCTGATCGACGATATCCCTTATGACGGTCGTTTCCCCAACGCCTATATCGACAGTTTCCCAATCGGCCTGTCGGGTGACCAACTGGTCATCGATGGTGAAATTCAGGGATGACCCAACATGCTGCGGGTGCGAAATACCTGCCCGCAGCTCCCCTCTCTCTCCCCTCAATTTGCACAAGAAACAGGCGAAAATTTGGGGTGTCACCCGGCGTACAGCCCCGGTGCACCCCCTGTGCACCCCCCGTGCAGACACATGCCCGTTTTTTCCCTTTATCTGCCGCTAAGGACCTTGGAAAATGACAACCGTTGACCCCGATTTCGACGCCGCCCGCGAAGAACGGCGCGAACGAATTTTCACCCGCATCAACAAAGCTGATAGCTGGTTTAAGGTTTTTGGCCTCGCTTGGCTGACCCCGATCCTGCGTGCCGCAGCGGGCGACAACCCCCGTGCGCAGATGGGCGAAATCTGGCGCCTCTTGGGGGTGCCGCTGGCCGCGATTGCGGTGTTCCTTATGCTTTGGGGGACGTTGGCCCCGCAGGTCCAGACTTCGCTGGGCGCGATCCCCGGACCTGTTCAGGTCTGGGAGCAGGTGGGCAATCTGCATGCTGATCATGAACGCCAGATGGATCGTGCGGCCTCGTTCTATGAGCGCCAGGACGCGCGCAATGCCGAGCTGATCGCCAACGGCGAAGAGCCACGAAATCGCGTCTTTACTGGTGCACCTACGTTTTACCAGCAGATCTGGACCTCGATTAAAACGGTGTTTTTCGGGTTCTTGCTGGCCACCGTTGTGGCCGTGCCCCTGGGCATTGCGGCTGGACTATCCGTGACCGCCAATTCGGCGCTGAACCCAATCATTCAAATCTTTAAGCCGGTATCGCCGCTGGCGTGGCTGCCCATCGTCTCGATCGTGGTTTCGGCCGTTTATACTAATGATGACGGCTGGTTCGAGAAGAGCTTCCTCGTCTCGGCCATCACCGTGACGCTATGTTCGCTTTGGCCGACGCTGATCAACACCGCTTTGGGTGTGGCCAGCATCGACAAAGATCTCGTGAACGTCTCCAAGGTTTTGAAGATGGGCACATGGACCAAGATCACTAAGCTGGTTCTGCCCTCGGCCCTGCCGTTGATCTTTACCGGTTTGCGCCTGTCGCTTGGTGTGGGCTGGATGGTTCTCATCGCGGCTGAAATGCTGGCGCAGAACCCTGGGTTGGGCAAATTCGTCTGGGATGAGTTTCAGAACGGGTCCAGTCAATCGCTGGCCAAGATCATGGTGGCGGTCTTTACCATCGGCATCATCGGCTTCCTTCTGGACCGCCTGATGTATGCGATCCAGTCGATGTTCACTTTCTCGAATAACCGGTGATCTGAGATGGCTGTTTTAGAGTTCAAAAACGTCTCGAAAAGCTTCGGCGATGGGGCAGAGCGCAGCGATGTGCTGAAGGATATCAACCTGGCCGTTCAGGAGGGGGAGTTCCTTGTCCTCCTGGGCTTCTCGGGCACAGGCAAGACGACGCTGATCAACCTGATGGCCGGGCTGGAATTTCCGACCAGGGGCGACGTGACCTTCAAGGGTGAACCGATCACCGGGCCAGGTCCGGATCGGGGGGTGATTTTTCAGAATTACTCCTTGATGCCCTGGCTGACCGTGAACGGGAATGTGAGCCTTGCGGTTGATACGATGTTCCCTGATCTAAGCAAGGCAGAGCGGGCCGCGAAGGTCGAGCATTACGTTAAAATGGTGGGGCTGGGCCATGCAACGGGGCGGCGCCCTGCAGAGCTGTCTGGCGGGATGCGGCAACGGGTCAACGTGGCCCGTGCACTGGCGATGGATCCCGAGATGCTGCTGCTGGATGAGCCTTTGTCGGCGCTGGATGCGCTGACGCGGGCCAATCTGGCAGATGAGATCGAGGGGATCTGGGATGCCGATAAAAAAACCTGCGTCCTGATCACCAATGATGTGGATGAGGCGATTTTGCTGGCCGATCGGATCATCCCGCTGAACCCGGACGGGACTTTGGCGGATGCTTTTGACGTCAAGATCCCACGGCCCCGCGACCGGACTGCAATGAACAATGACGCGGAGTTCAAGCGGCTGCGCGCCGAGGTCACGAAATACCTGATGGATGTGGGCATTGAGGCCAAGGCCGAGGGTACCAAAGTTTTGCCGGATGTGACGCCGATCCATGGCGTACCAGCGGCGGTGGCCGAGGCGCAGAAAGGGATGATCGACGAGCGGTTCCTGGATTTCAGCCAGCTGCACAAGATTTATCCGACGCCCAAAGGCCCTTTGACAGTGGTTGAGGATTTCGACCTCAAGATCAATCGCGGTGAATTTGTCTCGCTCATCGGGCATTCGGGCTGCGGCAAGTCAACCGTTTTGACGATGGCGGCCGGGCTGAACCCGATCTCGAAAGGTGCGATCAAGCTGGATGGTCGTCATGTCGAAGGGGCTGATCCCGAACGCGCAGTTGTGTTCCAGTCGCCGTCGCTATTCCCTTGGTTGTCTGCGCGCGAAAACTGCGCGATTGGCGTCGACAAGGTTTATCCCAAGGCCAGCCAGGCTGAGCGTCAGGACGTGGTGGAATACTACCTCGAGCGGGTGGGCCTGGCCGATGCGATGGATAAGCGGGCCAGCGACATGTCCAACGGCATGAAGCAACGCGTTGGCATTGCGCGCGCCTTTGCGCTCAGCCCCAAATTGCTGTTGCTGGATGAACCCTTTGGGATGTTGGACAGCCTGACCCGTTGGGAGTTGCAGGAAGTATTGATGGAGGTCTGGAGCCGCACCAAAGTGACGGCGATCTGCGTCACGCATGATGTCGATGAGGCGATCCTTTTGGCCGACCGCGTGGTGATGATGACCAATGGTCCGCGCGCCACGATTGGCAAGATCACGGATGTGAAGCTGCCGCGCCCACGCACCCGCAAAGCGCTGCTCGAACATCCGGATTACTACACCTACAGGCAGGAAGTGCTGGATTTCCTTGAGGAATATGAGCACGGCGCCAAACCCAAAAAACCGGCGCCCAAGCCGATTGCAGCGGAGTAACACCAATGGATGATGCACAAATTACCGCCATTCAGGACAGCTTCAAAAAAGTGGTGCCCATCGCCGACGTTGCGGCGGGCCTCTTTTATGATCGCCTTTTTGAGATCGCGCCCGAGGTAAAGCCGATGTTCACCGGTGACATTTCGGAACAGGGCAAGAAACTGATGACCACGCTTGGCGTTGTTGTGAACGGCCTGCGTGACCTCGATATGGTTGTGCCCGCGGCACAGGCGCTGGCGGTGAAACATGTCGATTATGGCGTGAAGCCTGAGCATTACGCACCCGTCGGTGAGGCGCTGATCTACACATTGGACAAGGGATTGGGCGAGGCATTTACCCCCGATCTTAGGGCGGCCTGGATTGCGGCCTACACCACATTGTCGGGTGTCATGATCGAAGCGGCCTATGGCGCGACGGAGGCCGCAGAATGAAACAGAAACTGGTTGTCATTGGCGCGGGCATGGCCTCGGGCCGGGTTCTTGAACGCCTTTTTGAAGCAGAGCCAGATGCCTATGAGGTGACGCTTTTCAATGCGGAGCCGCGTGGAAACTATAACCGCATCATGCTGTCGCCGGTGCTTTCGGGTGACAAGACTTACGAAGAGATCGTGACACATGATGATGACTGGTACGCCGAAAATGGCGTGACCTGCCGGTTTGGTGAGCATGTCGTGGGCATTGATCGGAACCGCAAAGTCGTGATCGGTGAAAAGGGAGAAGTGGCCTATGACAAGCTGTTGCTTGGTACCGGGTCGGCGCCTTTCATCATTCCGGTTCCCGGCAAGGATCTGCCGGGTGTGATCACCTATCGCGATCTGGACGATACGGAAAAGATGATCGAAGCAGCCGCCAAGGGCGGAAAGGCTGTGGTGATCGGTGGGGGCCTGTTGGGTCTGGAAGCCGCCGCCGGCCTGAAAGAGCGCGGCATGGACGTGACCGTTCTGCACCTGATGGGCCATTTGATGGAACGTCAGCTGGATCCAAGTGCGGGCTATCTGTTGCGCAAAGATTTAGAGGGGCGGGGTATCACTGTGATGACCCAGGCCTCAACCTCGGCCATCCTGGGGGAGGACAAGGTCGAGGCTGTCTTGTTGGAGGACAAGACGGTGTTAGAGGCCGATCTGGTGGTCATGGCGGTGGGCATTCGCCCCGAAACACGCCTGGCCACCGATGCGGCGCTTGAGGTGGCGCGCGGCGTGGAAGTGAACGCGCAGATGATCACTTCGGACCCTGATATTCTGGCCGTTGGCGAATGTGTTGAGTTCGACGGACAGCTTTTTGGTCTTGTCGCGCCGCTTTATGACCAAGCCAATGTTGTCGCCCAAACGCTATTGGCTGAACCCGCGGCCTTTGTACCAAAAGAGCTGTCGACCAAACTGAAGGTCACCGGCTGTGATCTGTTCAGCGCTGGCGATTTTGCCGAGGGTGAGGGGCGGGAAGATATCGTGTTCCGCGATCCGGCACGCGGTGTTTACAAGCGCCTGGTTCTTGAAGGCGATACGCTTGTCGGTGCGGTCATGTACGGCGATACGGCCGATGGCAGCTGGTTCTTTGGCTTGATCAAAGATGGCACCGATATTTCCGAAATGCGCGAGACTTTGATTTTTGGCCCCGGATTTCAGGGGGGTGCCCAAGCGGACCCTTTGGCAGCCGTTGCAGCCTTGGCGGATGACGCCGAAATTTGTGGCTGTAACGGCATTTGTAAAGGGGACATTGTGGCGGCCATTCAGGATGGCGCGACCGATCTGGGGGCTGTTCGGGCCACAACCAAGGCCAGCGGATCTTGCGGGACCTGCACCGGGTTGGTCGAACAGGTTCTGGCCGTCACCTTGGGAGATGATTTCGTCATGCCAGCGGCGCAACCGGTTTGCGGTTGTACCGATCTGACCCATGAAGATGTGCGGCGCCTGATCAAGGCGCAGGAGCTGAAATCCATGCCCGCCGTCTGGCAGGAATTGGGATGGAAATCCTCGGATGGGTGCCATGTTTGCCGTCCGGCGCTGAACTATTACCTGCTGGCGGATTGGCCCGTTGAGTACATTGACGATCCGCAAAGCCGGTTCATCAACGAACGCAAGCACGCCAACATTCAGAAGGATGGCACCTATAGCGTCGTGCCGCGCATGTGGGGAGGCATGACCACGCCGGATGAGCTGCGCGCGATTGCCGATGCCGCCGAGAAATACAATGTACCCACGGTGCATGTGACCGGCGGGCAGCGCATCGATTTGTTGGGTGTCAAAGGCGAGGATCTGCCGGATATCTGGGCTGATCTAAACAAGGCGGGCATGGTCTCGGGCCACGCTTATTCCAAAGGTTTGCGGACGGTAAAAACCTGTGTCGGCAAGGATCATTGCCGCTTTGGTACGCAGGATTCGACTGGTCTGGGCATTCAGTTGGAAAAGGCGCTTTGGGGGTCCTGGACACCGCATAAGGTGAAGCTGGCGGTCTCGGGCTGTCCGCGCAACTGTGCTGAGGCAACCTGCAAGGATATCGGTGTGATCTGTGTCGATAGCGGCTATCAGATCAGCGTGGCCGGTGCGGCTGGCATGGATGTGAAAGAGACCGAAAGCCTGACCGATGTCGCCACCGAGAAAGAGGCGCTAGAAATCGTCATGGCGATGATGCAGATCTATCGCGAGAACGCAAAATACCTCGACCGGATCTACAAATGGGTCGGCAAGGTGGGCTTGGATTGGGTCAAGGAACAGGTCGTTGACGATCTGGAAAACCGGGCCGCATTGGTGGAGCGGTTCCTGCTGTCGCAGAGCGTTTATCAAAAAGACCCTTGGGCCGAGCATGTGGCCGAGCGGGCCGAAACCTATCGCCCAATTGCAAACCTGACCCTGGAGGCTGCGGAATGAGCTGGATTGATATCGGCGCTTTGGAAGAGATTGCCCCGCGTGGTGCGCGGGTGGTGAAAACCGCTTTTGGCTGCGTTGCCGTGTTCCGCACGGAAACCGACGAGGTTTTTGCGGTATCAGATCGCTGTCCGCATAAGGGCGGGCCGCTGTCAGATGGGATCGTGCATGGCAACAAGGTGACATGCCCGCTGCATAACTGGGTGTTCTCGCTGGAAACCGGCGAGGCGCAGGGCGCAGATGAGGGGCAGGTGCCAACCTATGCCGCACGGGTTGAGGCCGGGCGCATCCTGCTGGATGCCACTCAATTGCAAGCCAGAGCCGTTGCATGAGTGCTGTCTGCACGACATGCCCCTATTGCGGTGTGGGATGCGGGGTGCTGGCGACGCCGGACGGCGTCACTGGCGACCCTGACCATCCGGCGAATTTCGGGCGGCTTTGCTCGAAAGGGTCTGCTTTGGGTGAAACCATTGATCTGGAGGGCCGTTTGTTGCGGCCAGAGGTGGATGGCGAACCAGCCAGTTGGGACACGGCCATTGGCCGTATTGCCAACGCGTTTTCGGACGCTATTGCAGAACACGGACCGGACTCAGTGGCATTCTACGTCTCGGGCCAATTGCTGACCGAGGACTATTACGTCGCCAATAAGCTGATGAAGGGCTATATTGGCAGCGCGAATATCGACACGAATTCAAGACTTTGCATGGCCTCGTCTGTGGCAGGGCATCGCCGCGCATTTGGCACGGACACTGTGCCCGGAACCTATGAGGATATCGAAGAGGCCGATCTTGTTGTGCTGGTCGGCTCAAACCTCGCCTGGTGTCATCCAGTGCTTTATCAGCGCCTGATGGCGGCGAAAGAGGCGCGTCCGGGCCTGCGCGTGATCAATATCGACCCGCGGCGGACCGCCACTACCGATGGCGCCGAAATGCATCTGCAAATCGCCCCGGACGGCGATGCGGCTCTGTTCAACGCTTTGTTGGCAGAAATCGACAGGCGCGGCGCGGTTGATGAAAGCTATGTCGCAGAGCATGTGACTGGCATCGCGGGCGCAATGGAGGCCGCGTATGCCTCTGACCCGACATCCACCGGACTGTCCGAGGACGAGGTTAACGCCTTCTGCGATGCCTGGATTGGGGCCGAAAAGGTGGTCACGATCTACAGCCAGGGCGTGAACCAATCGGTTGTTGGCACCGACAAGGTCAACTCCATTTTGAATTGCCATCTGGCAACGGGCCGCATCGGACGCCCCGGCATGGGCCCCTTCAGCGTCACTGGTCAGCCCAATGCAATGGGTGGGCGCGAAGTGGGCGGTCTGGCCAATATGCTGGCCTGCCATCTCGATATTGAGAACCCCGATCACCGGCGCGCGGTTCAGGCCGATTGGAACAGCCCCGCCATGGCCTCGGCCCCCGGATTGAAAGCGGTCGACCTGTTCCGCGCCTGCGAGGCCGGTAAAATCAAAGCGCTGTGGGTCATGTCGACCAATCCGGCGGTTTCGATGCCTGAAGCTGCACGGGTGGCGCGCGCAATCCAAAATGTGCCCTTTGTCGCGGTAACGGATATTCTGGGCGACACAGATACCGGGCGGTTGGCCCATGTTCAGTTGCCTGCCGCAGCCTGGGGCGAGAAATCAGGGACCGTGACAAATTCTGAGCGGCGGATATCGCGCCAACGCGCGTTTCTGCCTGTTCCGGGCGAAGCGCGGGCCGATTGGCAGATCATTTGCGATGTTGCCAAGGCGATGGGGTTTGAAGGGTTCGATTTTGCCTCTGAGGCGGAGGTTTTCCGGGAATATGCGGCGCAAAGCCGGTTGGCGCGGGATATTGGGCGTGACTTCGATATTTCCGGCCTCGCAGCCCTGTCAGATAAAGACTACCACGCGTTAGAGCCAGTTCAATGGCCGGTGCCAGAACAAGGCACCTCCGGCGGTCGGTTCTTTGCCAATGGCGGGTTCTACCACGCCGATGGAAAGGCCCGAATGCTGCCAATATCCGCGCCCGAAGTACCGGGACAAAGCCCGGGCTTCTTTTGCCTGAATTCCGGACGTATCCGTGATCATTGGCACACGATGACCCGCACAGGGAAAGCGCCGCGCCTGTCACAGCATTTGGCTGAACCCTATCTTGAAGTTCACCCCGAAGATGCCGTGGCGCTTGGGCTGCGCGGGGCCGATCTGGCAAGGGTATCTGGTGAGGCTGAGATTGCCCTTTTCCGGGTCATGCTGAGCGATAAAGTGCGGCGTGGCGAGGTCTTTGCGCCGATGCATTGGACAGTGCGCACCGCGCCTGCGGGCCGCGTGAACCCCGTGATCGGCGGCAGGACCGATCCGTTCTCTGGCCAGCCGGCCCTGAAAGCGGGCCATGTTCAAATCACAAGATATGTGCCCGAAGCCTATGGCTTTGTCGCGGCGGTGACCGAAGTTGCGGATGGCCCGGATTATTTGTCGCGCAGCCGGATGAATGCCGGGTGGCAGGCCGAACTGGCATGGACGACTGCCCCTGAGGATTGGGAAGCAGAGCTGCGCCGGCTAACCGGGTTGACCGATGGACGGGCAAGCGTCATGGCCGATAGCGGATCAGGCCGGGCACGCGTAGCCTTGTTTGACGGCGAAAGAGTGGCAGCGGTGATGTTCATAGCGCGTGAGCCTGTGGCGCTGGCACGGCGCCATGTGGCCGGGTTGGTCGGGCAAGAGGTGAGCGCAGCAGAGGCTCTGGCAGGTTGGCCGGGCGCAGATCGCCCCGACCCCGGGGCAACGGTTTGTTCGTGTTTCGAAGTGGGCGTGAACACCCTGAAAACCGCAATCTCGGATGGGTCCAGCTCGGTTGAGGCTCTAGGGGTCAGCACCTGTGCGGGAACCAATTGCGGCTCTTGCAAGCCGGAGTTGGCCGCGTTGATCGCTGCCCATGCTGCGCCGGTGGCAGCGGAATGAGCCTGGCCCCTTATGTCGCGGCGCTTGGGCGCGGACCGGGGCGATCCCGGTCTTTGACACGCGTCGAGGCGCGCGCGGCGATGGAGGTGATCCTTGCCGGGCAAGCTGCACCAGAGGCCATAGGCGCGCTTTTGATGCTGCTGAGGTTTCGTGGGGAAACTGCTCCGGAAATTGCAGGATTTGTTGAGGCATTGTCGGGCCATAGCGCGGAATGGGCGGGCTTGCCTGTCGCGCTTGACTGGCCCTCTTATGCTGCCGGGCGCAGCCGTGGCGCGCCCTATTTCCTTCTGTCGGCGCTGCTGCTGGCCCGCGTAGGGCTGCCGGTGATGCTGCATGGCTGGAACGCCCATTTGAGTGGCGCAAATGGGGTGGAAGACACGGCACGCCGGTTGTCTATTCCGATTGTGACGGAACCCGGCGCTGCCGCACGGGCTTTGACAGAGGCGGGGATCTTTTATGCGCCGCTGGCCGCGATCTCGCCCGCGCTGTTGGATCTGCTGAAACTGCGAGAGGTTCTGGGTTTGCGCAGCTGTATGAACACGGTCGCGCGGATGCTGAACCCCAGTGGGGCCGCGGCCTCGGTTCAGGGCGTGTTTCATCCCTCTTACCGCGATTTGCAAACGGATGCTTCGGCGCTTTTGGGGCGGGTGGATCTGACCGTCATCAAGGGAGGCGGCGGCGAATTTGAGCGACATCCGGGCAAACCCATCGAGTTGTTCGGATTGCGGGACGCGCAGGGTTTGGAGGCCGTGGCCGAGCCGATCTGGACCGGTCCGTCGCGTCGTTTGCATGAACCAGATGCGCCTTTGCCGGACCCCGTCGCTCTTTGGTCTGGGCAGGCGGCCGATCCGTTTGCCGAAGCGATCGTGACAGGCACAGCCGCGCTGGCGCTTTGGACGGCCAGAGCCGTGGCAACACGGGCGGAATCCGAAGCGCTGGCCGAAACCCTCTGGTCTGAGCGCCACAAAGATTTAGCCGCCTGAAGGAGCGTGCCATGAAAACCTTTCCGATGTTCCTGAAACTGGAAAACCGCACAGTGGTCATTGCAGGTGGCGGGGAACAGGCGATGCAGAAATGCCGCCTGATGCTGAAGACACCGGCGCGGATCGTCGTGCTGGCCGAGGCGCTGGAGCCGGAATTGGCCGGTTTGGTCGAAGACGGGCGGGTGCTTTGGCACAAGGGACCTATCACTGTGTCGTCCTTTGAGCAGGTGGCGTTGGCCTTCATCGCGACGGGATGTCCCGGCACGGATGCAGCCTTGCACGCTTTGGCCGAGGTCGCGGGCGCATTGGTCAACGTGGTGGATCAACCGGATCTGTGTGACGCGATCACGCCCTCAATCGTCGACCGGTCGCCCGTGGTTGTCGCCATCGGAACCGAGGGGACGGCGCCGGTTCTGGCACGCCAGATCAAGACCCGGCTGGAAGATATTCTTGAACCACGCCTTGGCGATCTTGCGGCCCTTGCTGGCCGCTTGCGCGGGGCGGCTGCTGCGCGGTTGCAGCCTCGCCAAAGGCGGGACCTCTGGCGCTGGGTCTTTGGTGACCAACCCCGGACATTGTTCCGGCAGGGGCAGGAGAGGGACGCAGCCAAGCTCATCAAAACAGCAATTGAACAAGCAGAGATCCCCGCCGCCGCGCCGACGCCAGTGGCCTTGGTCGGGGCCGGGGCGGGATCGGCTGATTTGATAACCTTGCGCGGGGTTCAACGCCTGCAGGAAGCCGATATCATCTTTTACGACCGCCTGACCGATCCCGGATTGCTTGAGCTAGCCCGGCGCGACGCAGAGCGGGTCTTTGTAGGCAAAACGCCCGGTTGTGCCGACTGGCCGCAAGACCGGATCAACGCGCGACTTGTTGCGGCGGCAAAGTCGGGTCAGCGGGTGGTTCGGTTGAAATGTGGTGATCCCGGCATCTTTGCCCGTGGGGCTGAAGAAGCCGCCGTTTTGGCCGAGGCGGGCATTGCCTGCGAAATGGTGCCGGGCGTCACGGCAGCCAGCGTCGCCGCGGCCTCTGCCGGCGGGTTTCTGACAGAACGCGGAACCACAAACAGCTTGGTTCTGACAACTGCAACCAATGCGGATGGGCAATTGAATCAATCGCTTAAGGCGCATCTTTCGCCCGGAACCTCGATGGCAATCTATATGGGCGTGGGCAAGGCGGCTGAGATCGAAGAGGCCGTGCGCGCCACCCCTTGGGCAGGCGATGTGTCGGCGCGCATCACCGAATCCGCAGGCACAGCAAATGAACGCCACGTGACCTGCAAAGGGCTGGATCTGGCGGCGACAATCGCCGCACATGAGATTTCGGCGCCTGCAATCATCCATCTCGTTTTGCCTAAAAGGCAGGCCGCTATCATGCCTCTGCCACAGACCAAAACCGGCTGAAAAAATCCACCAATCACCGCGAAACCGCTGCGACAAAGTTGATCAACCGATACCCGGTTGACCGATCAACATTGCCTCGCTATCCCAAAAGCACGCGGGGGAGTCCAACCTAAAGGACTGAGAGGCGGATAGGGCGAAAGCCCGGTGACGCGACCCTTTGAACCTGACCCAGTTGATACTGGCGTAGGAAGCTAGGCGCGTCTTGAGACGGGCGGGGCGGACACCCCGGATCGTCAGGACAAACCGAACGAAGGGGGCCGTCCATCCCTTTCCTGCATCCCTTGCCCAAACTCATCTGGTGTCTTTTTGAGTACGGCTTGAGGAGCACCACAATGAACGTCCCTAACCCCAAGATCACCACGGGCGAATTGCCCGCCTCGCGCAAAATCTATGTCGATGGTACCGAGTTCCCCGATATCCGGGTGCCGATGCGTGAGATCTCGACCCACCCAACAGCGGGTGAAGCACCGCTGCCGGTTTATGACAGTTCGGGACCCTATACCGATCCCAATGTTCTGACCGATATCCGTCAAGGTCTGTTGCCGCTGCGCCAAGATTGGATCACGGGCCGCGGCGATGTCGAGGAATATGAAGGGCGTCAGATCAAGCCCGAGGATAACGGCTTTGTGGAAGGCGACCGCCTGGTTGCCGAGTTCCCGAACCTGCGCAAACCCCTGCGCGCCAAGGATGGCCAGTCGGTCACGCAATATGAATATGCCAAACGCGGGATCATTACGCCCGAGATGGAATTTGTGGCCATCCGCGAAAACCAGTTGCGCGAAACCGCACCTTGCCACCGCGATGGCAATGATTTTGGTGCCAATATCCCAGACTACGTAACACCGGAATTCGTGCGCTCAGAAATCGCCGCAGGCCGCGCCATCATCCCTGCCAACATCAACCATCCTGAGATTGAGCCGATGATCATCGGCCGCAATTTCCTGGTGAAGATCAACGCCAATATGGGCACGTCCGCGGTCACCTCCTCGATGGAGGAAGAGGTCGACAAACTGGTTTGGGCAATCCGGTGGGGCGCTGACACGGTTATGGACCTGTCGACGGGCCGTAACATTCACAACACCCGCGAATGGATCATCCGCAATAGCCCTGTTCCTATCGGCACTGTGCCGATTTATCAGGCGCTGGAGAAGGTGAATGGTATTGCCGAAGACCTGACCTGGGAGGTGTTCCGCGACACGTTGATTGAGCAGGCCGAGCAGGGCGTTGATTACTTCACCATCCATGCCGGCGTGCGCCTGCATATGGTGCCGATGACGGCTGAGCGTGTGACGGGCATCGTGTCGCGTGGCGGCTCGATCATGGCCAAGTGGTGCCTGCATCACCACCGCGAAAGCTTCCTCTACGAGCATTTCGACGAGATCTGCGACATCGCTCGCGCCTATGACGTGTCCTTCAGCCTCGGTGACGGTCTGCGCCCCGGCTCCATTGCCGATGCCAATGACGAGGCGCAATTTGCTGAGTTGGAGACCCTGGGCGAATTGACCAAGATCGCCTGGGCCAAGGGCTGTCAGGTGATGATCGAAGGCCCCGGCCATGTCGCCATGCATAAGATCAAGGAGAACATGGATAAGCAGCTGGAATGCTGCCATGAGGCGCCGTTTTACACGCTTGGGCCGCTGACCACGGATATCGCCCCGGGCTATGATCACATCACGTCCGGCATTGGCGCGGCGATGATCGGTTGGTTCGGCTGCGCGATGTTGTGTTACGTGACGCCCAAAGAGCATCTGGGCCTGCCGGATCGTGATGATGTAAAAACCGGCGTGATCACCTATAAGATCGCGGCCCATGCTGCCGACCTTGCCAAGGGTTTGCCCGGTGCACAACGGCGCGATGCTGCGCTTTCCCGGGCCCGGTTTGAGTTCCGGTGGGAAGACCAGTTCAACCTTTCGCTCGACCCGGATACGGCACGTGAATTCCACGATCAGACCCTTCCGAAAGAGGCGCATAAGGTGGCGCATTTCTGTTCCATGTGCGGGCCGAAATTTTGCTCGATGCGGATCAGCCACGATATCCGCGCCGAGGCGCAGAAGGAGGGCATGGAGGCGATGGCCGCGAAGTTCCGCGAAGGTGGAGAGCTTTACGTGCCTGTCAAGGAACCGGGCGAATGATCACAATCGCAGGGGCAGGGCTTGCGGGCCTCGCCACCGCCTATGAGCTGTTACAACGCGGAGTGCCCGTCACGGTCTATGAGACATCTGAGGCCATTGGAGCAAGCTCGGTCAGTCGGTTCGCCGGGGGTATGTTGGCACCCTATTGTGAAGGCGAAAGCGCCGAGGCCGAAGTTGTGGCCCTTGGCGCAGATGCGGGCGATTGGTGGGCCGAAGTCACTCCGGTCACATCCCGTGGAACGCTGGTTGTTGTGCCTGCCCGCGACCGGGTTGAGCTTAACCGGTTTTCGCGGCTGACAGATGAGCATAGCTGGGTTGACGAGGCGCAGCTTGCCGCGTTGGAACCGGCGCTTGGTGGGCGGTTCCGTCAAGGGCTGTTCTACGGCAAGGAAAAACACCTTGATCCGCGCCGTGCGCTTAGGGATCTGGCCCAAAAAGTGCAGGAACTGGGCGGTCGCATTCAATTGGCTTGCCCTGCCCCTGAAAGGGTGGACCTAATTACAACCGGACCGGCGGCTAAGCTGAAGGGCCTCAGACCTGTTCGCGGCGAAATGGCCATTCTCAGCGCGCCGGATGTCGAGATCACCCGCACCATCCGGCTTTTGCATCCGCGCATTCCGATCTACCTCGTGCCACGCGGGCAAGGCCTGTACATGTTGGGGGGCACGATGGTGGAAAGCAGCTCTGACAGGCCCGCGAGTCTGCGGGCCCTGTGCGAATTGTTCAATGCGGCCTACACACTGCACCCTGGTTTTGCCGAGGCTGCGGTGATTGAAATCGGCGCGGGCCTGCGCCCGGCCTTTGCCGACAATCTGCCGCGACTATTGCGCGAAAACGGGGCCCTTCACCTGAATGGCCTTTATCGCCACGGCTTTCTCTTGGCGCCAGCTATGGCCAAGCGTGCCGCGACCCTTTTGATCAAGGAGATAGGTGATGAAAATCATCGTGAACGCAGAACCGCGTGACATCACGGCAACCGATCTGGCCGCGATGCTGGAAGAGTTGGGCTTTTTGTCACCGGCCATCGCAACCGCTGTTAACGGTCAATTCGTACCTGCGTCTACGCGGGGAAATGCGACCCTTAACGAAGGCGACAAGGTTGAGATCCTGTCGCCCATGCAAGGGGGCTAGGCCATGAATTTCTATGGTGTAGACATTGCCTCGCCCTTGCTTTTGGGCACGGCGCAATACCCATCTCCGGCCGTTTTGGCCAAGGCGATCCGTGCTTGCGGAACGGAAATGGTAACAGTGTCCCTGCGTCGCGAGGCGGCCGATGGCAGCGGCGAGGGGTTCTGGCGCATGTTGCGTGAGATTGGCGTTAGGGTTTTGCCAAATACCGCAGGTTGCCATTCAGTGCATGAGGCTGTGACAACCGCCAAGATGGCGCGGGAAATCTTTGGCACCAACTGGATCAAACTGGAAGTCATCGGCCACGCTGACACGCTGCAACCCGATGTCTTCGGGTTGGTCGAAGCGGCGGCTCTGCTGGCTGAAGATGGGTTTGATGTTTTCCCCTATATGACCGATGACCTGGTCGTCGGTGAGCGCCTGATAGAGGCCGGATGCAAAGTTCTTATGCCGTGGGGCGCACCCATCGGGTCCGGTCAAGGGCTCAGAACGCCGGATGCCCTGCGATCAATGCGGGCGCATTTTTCTGGCGTGCCGTTGGTCGTTGATGCCGGGATCGGAAGGCCCTCTGATGCGGCACATGCCATGGAGTTGGGCATGGATGCGGTGCTTTTGAACACCGCCGTGGCCAAAGCCGGCGATCCCGTCCTGATGGCCCGGGCGATGGCGCTGGCCATTGAGGCAGGGCAGGCAGGGTGCCGGGCCATTCCAATGGAGCCGCGCGATTTGGCAGTGCCGTCTACGCCTGTACTGGGCCTGGCGGAGTTTGCATGATGGAAAAATTCTATCCGGTGCTGCCAGATGCCGATTGGATCGAAAGATTGGTCCCTCTGGGGATCAAACAGGTTCAGTTGCGGTTCAAATCTGAGAACCCGCAGGACATCGGTCAGCAGATCGCGCGCGCAGCCAAGGTGTGCCGTGACCATAACGTCCAACTGATCGTTAATGATCATTGGCAATTGGCGATCGAGGCGGGCTGTGACTTCATCCATCTCGGGCAGGACGATATGGCGCTTGCCGATTTCGACAGGATCCGTGCGGCTGGTTTGCGATACGGCCTATCAACCCACGACCGGAAAGAACTGGCCTGTGCCTTGGCCTTAAAGCCTGCCTATGTCGCGTTGGGGCCGGTTTATGAGACTCGACTGAAGAAAATGAAATGGCGCCCCCAAGGGCTGCAAAAACTCGCACATTGGCGAGAGCTGGCCAAGGACACACCGCTGGTGGCAATTGGCGGTTTGACCGTCGAACGCCTGCCCGGTTTGTGGAAGGCGGGCGCAGATTGCGCCGCCGTCGTCACAGACCTGGTTACGGCCCCTGACCCAGTGGCGCGAACCAAAGAATGGGTGCAGGCATGTCGATGAAGCGCTACGCCCGCCAAATGGCCCTTGCCGAAGTGGGGCATGAGGGGCAGGCCAAAATCCAAGCCGGGCATGTTGTTGTTGTCGGCGCTGGCGGATTGGGATGTCCGGCGCTGCAATATCTGGCCGGGGCAGGCGTAGGCCACCTAACCATCGTGGATGATGATCAAGTAGAGGTGAGCAATCTTCACCGCCAGCCGCTTTACCATTCGGGGTGTTTGGGGCAGGCAAAGGCCAAAGCCGCGCGGGCACAACTGACCGCACTCAATCCCGGTCTTTCTTCTTCGGCTGTCTCATCTGCACTGACCCCCGCAACGGTTTCAGAGATTGTTGCTGGCGCTGATGTGGTTCTGGACTCAGCAGATAGCTTTGCAGTGTCCTATATTCTGTCAGATTTTTGTCGGGGGACAGAAACCCCGCTGATCAGCGCCTCCGCATTGGCGTTTGCTGGCTATGTGGGCGGCTTTTGCGGAGGCGCGCCAAGCCTGCGCGCGGTTTTTCCCGACTTGCCAGCGCGTGCGGGCACCTGTGCCAGTCAGGGTGTTCTAGGGTCGGTCGTGGGGATGCTTGGGGCCATGCAGGCGCAAATGGCCCTGGCCTGCCTGATTGGGCTGGACCCAAGTCCATTGGGGCAAATGATTACGGTTGACCTGAAGGATTACCGGTTCGGCGGCTTCTCGTTTCATGGGGCGCATGAACCGGAAAGGTCAGTTCCGTTTTTGGCTCGGTCAGAGATTCGACCAGACGATTATGTGATCGAGTTGCGCGATACCGAGGAGGCTCCGACACCGGTTTGCGCCAGCGCCCATCGCGCAACTGCGGAACAATTGGACTGTATTGACCCGAGCCCCGGCGCGCGGGTGGTGGTTTGCTGTAAATCCGGGCTGCGAGCCTGGAACGCGGCGCAGGCGTTGCGACAAAGGGGCCTGCACAATCTGGCGCTTGTCGCATTGGATGCCGCATGACGCACCGGGTGTTGATTATCGCAGGCAGCGACAGCAGCGGAGGGGCAGGGGTTGTTCGCGACCTCGCCGTCGCGTCGGATTTTTCCGTTCAACCGGTTCTGGCGGTTACCGCAGTCACCGCACAAGGCCCGCAAGGGGTGTCGGACATTCATCTGGTTTCGCCCGAAACAGTTGCAGCGCAAATCCGCTGTGCGCTAGAGGCGGGCGTCGACGCGATCAAGATCGGAATGCTGGGCGGCGCGGCCAATATTGATGCTGTGCGCGCCGAAATTGGCGGCAGAGCCATTCCAACCGTTCTTGACCCGGTTTTGGCCTCATCAACCGGCAGCAATCTGTTACCTGTGCGTGACCTGCATCACCTCAGGAAAACCCTATTCCCGCTTTGTGATCTGTTGACGCCGAATTTGCCGGAAGCCGCAAGGCTATTGGACAGGTCCGAGGCAACATCTGCTGCAAGCATTAAATCACAGGGGCTGGCCCTGTTGGAGATGGGGCCAAAGGCTGTTTTGATGAAAGGTGGACATGGTAGTGGCGGGATGTCCACTGATATTCTTATACAAGAGTCTGGGTTTCAGTCCTTCTCCAGCCCACGGCTGGCTGTCACTGCACGCGGTACCGGGTGTAGCCTGTCAACTGCGATCGCCTGTGCAATGGCAACCGGCCAAAGTGTTCCAAGAGCCTGCGAAACCGCAAAGGCCTACGTGGCTGACTGTTTATCAGGGTTGGCGTCGGTGACGCCCAAGTAGCTTAAAGACCAATGGCGCGCATCTGTTGGGACATTTGAACAAACGATCCCCCAACATGTTTGCGGATAGCTGCGTCAGCGCGAGACGGATCATGAGCACGGAACGCCTCAAGCAGTTCATCATGCTCTTCCATAATGGTTTGGAATCGGGTGGCGCTGATCCTGAGGCGTGAGGACTGGACGTTCAACGCGATCCTCAGGTTTCGCCATGTTTCTGCCGCGACCTGATTGTAATGGCGTTTACACAGGCAAGAGTGGAACGCGAGGTCCAGCCGCCTGAATTCATCCAGATCGGTGATGGGAGTGAGCTTGATCTGGGCCTGAAGCGCCTCCATCTCTTCAATGTCTTCGGGAGCCGCATAATCGGCAAACCAACTCACGAAATAGGGTTCAAAGAGTTGAAGAACCTCAAAAATATTTTGGATCGTGGTCGCGTCGATCTGCTTGACCGTTGCCCCGCGATTGGGATGGATCTCGACATAGCCTTCGCCCTGCATCCTCCGCAAAACTTCGCGAACCGGACTGGTGCTGACGCCGAACCTTTTTGCCAGCTCTGACACTTTTAAACGGTCGCCACCCACTAGCCGCCCACCGGAAATATCGTTGAGAATTGCCTGATAGAGGGAGGCCTCTCTGTCTTTAGGATCAAGCTCGGTCATCTTGGCTGCCTTCTTGTCGGTTGTGGCGCCCCATATTGACGTCAAAATCCCTACTGGCAAGGCCTTTGGCGACGGTCACGCCCTCAGATCATGCCCAATCCACACAAAAATGACGGTCCAAACAGGCAATGTTTTAAGGTTTTTTGCGACCAATTCGGAAGTTCTTGTGCACGAAATAAAAAAAATCGTCGACGATTTTGCAATATTTGTGTTACGAAATGGGCAGGGAGATTCGAATACGGTTCGAGGAGGGACTGAGTTGTCGGCCGAAAACACCAAGCTGCAGAACCAAAAAGCAGGGGCGCAGACGCGCCCAAACATTTTGCTTATCACAACCGATCAGCAGCGCGGCGACTGCATTGGCGTTGAAGGCCGGGGCGTTAAGACACCGAATATTGATGCCCTCTGTGATCGTGGGACGCGGTTTTCGACCTGCATCACGCCGCATCCAATGTGTCAGCCTGCCCGGGCCGCCATTCTCACCGGTAAGCTCCCTTACTCAAATGGCGTGCGCGACAACGGTCGCAATCTTGCGCCGGAATATGCCGCAAATGGAATTGGCGGTATTTTTGCCGATGCGGGCTATCACACCGAGTTCATCGGCAAGGCGCACCTGTCAACTCACGAGACTTTTCATGCCACCGGATCGCCTGAATGCTACAACAGCACAGCCGATTACCCAGCCGACTGGGACGGCCCCTATATGGGGTTCGATAAGGTTGGCCTGACACTGCGCCCGCATCACCACTGCAACTGGATCGGCCCTCCGTACACTCTGCAATATGAGAACTTTCTGAACCAAGATGGGCAGGGAGAAGCGCGTTGGCTGAAGGCGAAAGAAGCCGTTGAGCCGAAAAGCAGTCATTTTCAGGCTTGGAGTTCTGCGCTGGACCATCAATGGATGTCGACCCCCTGGATCGGAGATCAGACTGTTGAGATGATTGAAAAATCCGGTGAGTCCGATCAGCCGTTTTGCGCTTGGGTTTCTTTTCCCGATCCGCACCCACCTTTCCTGGCCTCGTCACCATGGACGACACATCACGACAAAGATGAAATCGAGATTGCTAAAAACTACAAGTTGGATCCAGAACGTCGGGTCTGGTGGCATCAGGCATTTCTGGACCAAAAGAAAAAGAAACCCCTTCAGCGTAAACACGCAGCCGGTTTGCCGGACTGGGGTGAGTTTGGCATTCTGACAGAGGAAAATCTTCGCGACATCACGTCGATTTATTTCGGAATGATCTCTGCAATTGACCATGAGGTCGGCCGGATTGTGGCCGCACTTGAAGCCAGCGGTCAGTTGGAAAACACCATCATCGTATTCACCTCGGATCACGGCGATTGGATGGGGGACCACGGGCTTTTGCTAAAAGGGCCGATGCTTTATGACGGTCTGCTGCGCGTTCCGATGATCATGGCCGGCCCGGGTGTGCCTGAGGGTCATGTCGTTTCTGATCCCGTATCCACATTGGATCTGCGGTCGACATTTGCAGACATGGCGGACATCGCGGCAGAAGATGACGACGGAAACTCACTCGTTGGTGTGCTGAATGGCGACGAAAGCCGCGAATATGCTCTCAACGAATGGGAAGTGGACGCCAAACGCTCTGGCATTGATTTGGACCTGCGCACTATCCGAACCAAGCGGTATCGCATGTCCGTCGATCTGATCACGGGCGCAGGCGAACTTTACGACATGAACGAAGATCCGGAAGAAATGCAGGACCTCTGGGGGGATCCTGCCCATAAAGCGGCGCAAGCCATGTTGATGGAACTCATCCAAGCGCGCCCTGAACCCGCAATTCCTGCCGCGCCGCGCGTCGGCTGGCACTGAGGTATAAAAATGTCAAAAACAACCATCGCCTCAATCGAAACCATTCTTGCCAGAGTAGGGCAGAGAAACCAGCTTCTTATCAAGGTGGTGACAGAGGCCGGGATCGTCGGATGGGGTGAAAGCGGCTTGTCAGCGCGTGAAGATGCCGTGGCCGCAACGGTCAATCATTTCTCAGATTTCCTGGTTGGACAGGATGCCCGTCAGATCGGTCGGATTTGGCAGGAAAGCTATCGCAGTCAGTATTTTGAGGGCGGGCGTGTCCTGACCGCAGCCATGTCTGCAATTGATATTGCGCTGCATGACATCGTTGGCAAATGGCTCGACGTTCCGGTGTACCAGCTTTTGGGCGGTAAGCAGCGCGATGTCATCCCGACATTCGCCAGCTGTTCCGGGCGGACCCATGAAGAGCTGCTGGAAAAGGTTCAACGCCTTGTCGACGGTGGATGGGATTGTGTTCGGACGTACCCGGGCACTTTCGACGGGTTGCAGGACGATGTTATCTACGACCCGCGGGCCAGTCTCCATCCTACTGCCGAAGAACTGATCGCGATCCGTGAAAAATTTGGACAGTCTCTTTCCCTGGGGATAGATCTGCACCATCGCCTGTCCGTGGCCGAAGCCGCCAGCTTTTGCAACATGATGCCATCTGGCACGCTCGATTTCATCGAGGAACCGATCCGCGCCGAAACCCCCGAAGCATATGGCGTGTTGCGTGGGATGACCAATATCCCTTTCGCCGTGGGCGAAGAATTCAGCTCGAAATGGGAGGCCGCGCGCTATCTTGAGGCCGGCCACACCCAGTTCATGCGCCTCGATATCTGCAATATCGGCGGCTTCACCGAAGCGATGAAAGTGGCGGGCTGGAGCGAGCGTCACTATGTCGACCTGATGCCGCATAATCCGCTCGGCCCGATTTGTACCGCCGCAACGGTGCATATGTCAGCGGCAGTTCCGAATTTCAGCTGGTTGGAGACGCGTCAAAGCTGTGTTGAAAATCTCGGGTTCCACGACCCGGCGCTCTTTCCACAGCAAGTCGAAATGAAGGGGGCGGTTTATGTCGTTCCAGACACCCCTGGCCTCGGCGTTGAAGTCGATGAAGAGGCCATCAAAAAACAAACCGCAACTCATGTTGAGCCGCCACATCTGCAGCGGCCTGACGGTTCTGTCACCAATTGGTGACATCACGAAGTGAGACAAAGTTTCACGCAGAGGAGGAAACGGAAAATGTCAAAAATATCAGTATTTAAGAGGCGACTCGCCTCCGGCTTTGCCGGTGCAGCGTTGGTTGCCGCAGCGAGCCTGCCGGCCGCCGCCTGGGAGGAGGCGCCGATGCTGGCCGAGATGGTCGCAAGTGGTGATCTGCCACCGTTGGAAGAGCGCCTGCCGACCGAGCCCATGGTCATGGAAGTTCTCGATAGTATCGGTGAGTATGGTGGTACTCTGCGTCGCGCCATTCTTGGTGGCGGTGACCAACACAACATCGTTCGCCTGATCGGTACCGAAGGTCTGGTTCGCTGGAGTGCGGACTGGTCAGAACTTCTTCCTAATATTGCCTCTGACTGGACAGTCAGCGATGACGCATCGACGTTTACCTTTACCCTGCGTGAAGGCATGCGTTGGTCTGATGGTGCGCCCTTTACCGTCGACGACATCATGTTCTGGTACGAGGTTCTGACTGACGAACGCTTGACGCCCACACCACACAGCAACTTTGTTGGCCCATCGGGTGTTGTTGAAGTGACGCAGGTCGACGATCTGACGGTTCAGTTTCAATTCGGTGAACCGAACGGCTTGTTCCTGCAGAACATGGCCTATGGCTTTGGTTACTATGTGGTGAACTATCCTCGTCACTATCTCGGCCAGTTCCATATCGATCATAACCCGGATGTGCAGGAATTGGTTGACGCCGAGCCCGCCGCCAATGATTGGGTTTCGCTGTTTAATCTGCGTGCCGGGCCAATGCATACGCCGCTTTACTGGCAGAATCCCGATCGCCCAACCCTGCATCCTTGGCATCTTGTCAACGCATATGGGTCATCTGATCGTGTGATCGCGGAACGGAACCCATATTTCTGGAAAGTTGATCCAGAAGGGAACCAATTGCCTTACATCGACCGGATTACGTGGGATCAGGTGGAGGACGCTGAGTCCATTCTGCTGCGGGCCTTTAATGGTGAGATCGACTATATGACTCGTCACATCGGTCGTCCTACGAACTTGGCTGCTCTGACTGACAACCAAGATCGCGGGCAGTATCACTTCTATGAGGTGAACGACCTTCCGTCGAACATGGCGATCCTGATGTTCAACCTGAACCACCCAGAACCGGCCATCAATGAGATCGTGAACAACCGCGATTTCCGCCTTGCAGTCAGCCATGCGGTTGATCGCCAGGAAATCATCGACCTGGTCTATCTTGGCGCTGGCCGTCCGGCCCAAACCGCGCCGCAGCCTGCCGCACCGTTCTATCAAGAACGTTGGGCCACCCAGTTCACTGAGTTCGATCCCGATCTGGCCAATGAATTGCTTGACGGAATGGGCCTTGATCAACGCGACAGCGATGGTTACCGCCTGCGTCCCGATGGTGAGCGTTTCACATTGGTCTTCATGGTTGCAGACGTCTTCGGCGTTCAATTCCCTGATGTGATGGAATTGGTATCCGAATATGCCGCCGATGTTGGCCTTGATTTCCAGGTACGTGCAACCGACCGGTCGCGCTTGATCGAGATCGTGTCCTCGTCCGAGCATGACGCTTACCTTTGGAACTGTGGTGGTGGTCAATCTGACGCCTACACCAACCCATACTGCTATGTTCCAACAGGCAACGCCGTCTTCTGGGCGCCTGAATGGACCGCATGGGGCTCCAACCGCGATCCTGAAAACGCCCCACCGGCGCATATTCAGGCTCTCTTCGACGCCTATGACGCAGTGCAAACCACTGGCGACCCGGCGGAACAAGAGGCAGCCTTGGTCAACCTGATCGAATTGGCAACGCATGAGTTGCTGACCGTTGGTCTGGTGCAGCCTGATCCTGTCTACGGTATTGCCCGCAACAATGTGCGCAATTACCCGAACCCAATGCCAATTGCTGGTCAGTTGTGGACCCCTGCACCTTATACGGCGCAGATCTACTTCGAGGGTGGCGCGAACCTTCCCTAAAGACTGACTTAGGGCCATCCCTCCTCCACAATCTGAGGATGGCCCGAGCAACGGGGGTGAGACCACCGTCTTCCCAGGTCTCACCCCCAAATAACCGCGGGTGCCTTTCGCACATCGTCGGTCCGCGCCGGCACAACTTTAAGGATTAAGGACATGCTGGGATTTCTCCTGCGTCGCCTGCTGTACATGATACCGACCGTTTTCTTGGTCTCGGTGGTGACGTTCATCATCATCCAATTGCCGCCCGGCGACTATCTGGACACTCTTGCCGCAGAGATGAGCGACTCGGGTGGGTTGGACGAAGGCACCATGCAGGCGTTGACTGAACAATATGGGCTGGGACAGCCGATCTATGTTCAATACTACAAATGGATGTCTGGCATCCTGCTGGACGGAAATTTTGGCATCTCGTTCGAACGCAACCTTCCTGTGAACGACTTGATCTGGGACCGCCTCGGCTGGACCTTCACGATCTCGATCCTGACGCTGCTTTTCATTTGGGCTGTTGCATTGCCCATCGGAATTTACTCCGCCGTTCGCAAGTATTCCGTCGGAGACTACGCCGCGACCTTCTTTGGTTTCATCGGTCTTGCGGTCCCTAACTTTCTGCTGGCACTGGTCATGATGTATGTGGCCTTCAAGTATTTCGGCCAAAGCGTCGGCGGGCTTGTCAGCCCCGAATATCTGGAAGAGCCATGGAGCTGGGAGAAATTCGTCGACCTGCTCAAGCATATTTGGATGCCCATTGTTGTTGTTGGCACGTCTGGTGCCGCAGCCCTGATCCGTATCATGCGCGCAAACCTGTTGGATGAGCTTTATCGCCCGTATGTGGTGACGGCCCGTGCCAAGGGCATGTCAGAATTCCAATTGCTGCTGCGCTACCCCGTGCGTGTTGCGTTGAACCCATTTGTGTCCACCATCGGGTGGATCCTTCCGACGCTTGTATCAGGTGAGATTATCGTGGCCGTGGTGATGAACCTGCCGACAACTGGCCCGCTTCTGCTGCGCGCCCTTTTGGTTCAGGACATGTACCTTGCCGGCTCGCTCATCCTGATCGTCAGCCTTCTTACCGTGCTTGGCACGCTCATTTCCGACCTGCTTTTGGCCTGGATTGACCCGAGGATCCGTTACCAATGACCTCCGTAACAGAAAATATCCCCGTCGATAACGAGCCTCAGGCCCCTGAGCTGCTTGGCCCGCGCGCCCTTATGTGGCGCAAGTTCCGCCGCCACCGGATTGCCTATTTCAGCCTCTGGATCGTCGGCATCATCTATTTCATTGCTCTGTTTGGCGATTTCGTAGCGCCACAGGCCCATGATGAGCGCAACCGCCGGGCTATCTTTGCCCCGCCACAAGGCATTCATTTCATTGTAGAAGAGGAAGACGGCAGTCGTCACTTCCAGATCCATGCACGTCGCCTGCAAATGGAAATTGACCGCGCCACGATGCGCCGGACCTATGAAGAGGACCCCAATGATATCATTCCACTAGGGTTTTTCGTTGAAGGCCATGAATATGACCTGCTTTGGATGATCCCATCCAACACGCATCTCTTTGGACCCGTGGATGCCGATGACCACGTCTACTTCTTCGGTTCGGATCGGTTGGGGCGTGATATCTTGAGCCGGATTATCATCGGCACCAAAATCTCGATGTCGATCGGCCTTGTCGGCGTCGCGATCTCACTGATCGTGGGTGTTACGCTTGGTGGCATCTCTGGCTATTACGGCGGGTGGATCGACAATATTATCCAACGTCTGATCGAGTTCATTCGCTCAATTCCGACCATTCCTTTGTGGATGGGGCTTGCCGCCGCAATCCCGCTCGACTGGCCACCACTTCGAACGTATTTCGTGGTGACAATCATCGTCTCGATGATCGGGTGGACGTCACTGGCGCGCGAGGTGAGAGGCAAGTTCCTATCGCTCAGGAACGAGGATTTCATTACCGCCGCACGCCTTGACGGGCTGACCGATTGGCAAGTGATCCGCAAGCATATGGTGCCGAGCTTCTCGTCTCATATCATCGCGTCTCTGACACTGGCGGTGCCGTTGATGATCCTCGCGGAAACCTCGCTCAGCTTCCTTGGTATTGGCTTGCAGCCGCCCATCGTAAGCTGGGGCACTCTCCTGAAAGAGGCACAGAATATCCGCACCATCATCGAGGCCCCATGGCTTCTGATTGCACCGGGCACGATGATTGTCATCGCGGTGCTGGCCCTTAACTTCTTAGGAGACGGCCTTCGTGATGCCGCTGACCCACATGCCCACTGATATGAATTCCATCCCCGCCCCTGAAGGGCTGCCGCTGGTCGAAATGCGCGGCCTCAAGACTCACTTTTTTACCGATGACGGGATCGTCAAGGCGGTAGAAGGCGTTGATCTGGACGTCTATTCCAACCGGACGCTGTGCATCCTTGGTGAATCGGGTTGCGGCAAGTCGATCATGGCGAGGTCTATTCTGCGCATTGTCGATAACCCTGGCCGGATCACGGCCGGATGCATCGTTTATCGTGCGGCGGATGGTCAAACCATCGACCTGGCAAAGGCGCGTCCCGGCAGCAAAGAATTGCGTGAGGTGCGTGGCCAAGACATCTCGATGATCTTCCAGGAACCGATGTCATCGCTTGGTCCGATAACTAAGATCGGCAAACAGATCGTGGAAACGATCCTGTTGCACCGCGACATGAACAAAGCGGAGGCCAAGGAAGCCGCGATAGAACTTCTTGATCGGGTGGGTATTCCCAAACCGGCCGAACGGTTTGAGGCCTATCCGTTCGAATTGTCCGGCGGCATGCGCCAACGCGCTATGATCGCGATGGCCTTGTCTTGTCAGCCACGATTGTTGATTGCAGATGAGCCAACCACAGCTCTTGATGTGACCACTCAGGCGCAGATCCTAGATCTGATTGCCGAGCTCAAGGAAGAGTTTCAAATGGGCGTGATGCTTATCACCCATGATCTGGGTGTGGTTGCCGAAGTCGCCGAAGATGTGGCCGTCATGTATATGGGCAAGGTGGTGGAAAAGGGCGATGTCTATTCGATTTTTGAAAACCCGCAGCATCCCTATACCCGTGCTCTGTTGCAATCGGTGCCCCGAATTGGCGCTGAGAAACGCAGCAGGCTGCCGGCCATCCGCGGCATGGTTCCCCATCCGCTCGCGCGTCCGTCTGGCTGCACCTTCCGCACCCGTTGCGACAGTTTCATGCCGGGCATTTGTGACCAGCGCCAACCAGCTTTGAAGCCGAAAGGCGACAGCGAAGTGGCCTGTTTCCTGCATTCCGAAGAGGTGAGCCATGACTGAGACCATTCTCGAAGTTGACGGCCTCAACATGTACTTCCCGACCGGCGGGGGCATGTTCAAAAAATCCGATGCCGTGGTCAAAGCGGTCAATAACGTGTCGTTTGACGTCAAACGCGGCGAAACCTTTGGCATCGTTGGAGAAAGCGGTTCGGGCAAGACGACGCTTGGGCGTTGCATCATGCGGGTGTTGAACCCTACCGACGGTGAGATCACGTTCAACCGCAAAGACAAACCGCAGGTCGAACTTGTATCCGGTGACAAACAGACTTTGCGTGATGTCTGGCGGGACATGCGAATGGTCTTTCAGGATCCGCAATCCTCGCTCAACCCGCGTCTGCGCGTGTTGGACATCGTGGGACAGGTCCTCGCGACCACGGAAGGAATGAAGGGCAAGGCCTTGTCAGACCGCGTGTCGGAGTTGTTGGAACAGGTTGGCCTGCGCCCGGAATTCCTGATGCGGTACCCGAACGCATTCTCGGGCGGTCAACGCCAGAGATTAGGCATTGCACGGGCCCTTGCCACAAACCCAGAGCTGATCATTGCGGATGAAGCGGTTTCTGCGCTCGATGTTTCCATTCAGGCGCAAACTCTGAATCTGATGCAGGATCTGCAGGAAGAATTCGACCTGACCTACATCTTCATCGCGCATGATCTGGCCGTGGTGGAACATATCTGCGATCGGATTGCCGTGATGTATTTGGGTGAGATCGTGGAATTGGCGACGGCTGAGGAATTGTTCCGCGACCCCAAACATCCCTATACACGTGCGCTGCTGTCCGCGGTGCCGATCCCGGATCCAAGGGCGCGGCGTGGTCAGCGGGAAAAAGTGCGCCTTGCCGATGGTGCACAATCCACCGAGGGTTGCCGTTTCGCCAATCGGTGCCCTTTCGCAACCGACCTTTGCCGCAACACGGCGCCGCCAAAGAAGAATATCTCAGGTGCTGATGTGTTGTGTCATTTCGCAGGGGAAGTTTGACATCGGCCCAGGGTACAATCGGGCATAGCTTGTCTATTGCTCGGTTGTGACCAACTGGGACAGCTCAAACGCGGCTTCTTTCAACGTGTCAAGGTATTCCAGTGCCCGTGAGATTGTGAAGCGTTGCGTTGGCGCATGGAATGAAAGTGTCGCCAGCAAGCGCCCGTTCGTGTCCATGATTGGAACCGCGACAGCGATCATATCAGTCATGAACTCTTCTCTGTCTACGGCATAGCCCTGCTGTCGGATCGCACGGATTTCGGCCAGAAGGTCGTCACGATTGGTGAGGGAATTTGCGGTCCGTTGTTCCAACTCGGCCGCCTTCAAAAACCGTTGCAAATGGCGGGAGTCCAGCGCGCTGAGATACATTTTTCCTGACGCAGTGCAATGGAACGGCACGCGCGTGCCAATCGGTAGCTGGATGCGCAGCGGCCACTCAGTTTCGACCCGCTCAAGGTAGATCATCTCGTGGCGGTCGGGCAGGGCGATGTTGCAGGTCTCACCGATCACTTTGCTCAACCGTGTCAGGATGACCTGACGGGCCGTTCGAATACGCAGCGAAGACAAAATACCCCCGGCCAACTGCCTGAGGCGTGGACCGGGGGAATAGGTTCGACCGTCCATGTCGCGCTGTAGGAAATCTTCCTCCTCAAGCGTGGCAAACAGCCGGTGGATGGTTGGTTTGGGAAGGCCGATCGCGGTATTGACCTCTGTCGGGGTCACCGGAACGCCGGCCTTCGCCACTTCCTCAAGGACGAGAAGAAGGCGTAGGTTGCTGGGAATGGTTTCCCGACCTCCTCCATCTCCGTCCATGGGCGCCTCCTTTGTCTTACAGCTCCGGCAATAGCATCGTCGACAATTGCGGTACCAAAGCTACGATAATCCAAACCGTCACGAGGGCGATAAGGTAAGGCCAAGTATAACGCAAGAGTCTGAAGTAAGGCACACCCGTCACGCCAGAGGCCACATAGAGGTTGAGGCCGTAGGGTGGGGTAATGAAGCCAATGGATGCACCAACCAGGAAGATCACCGCGAATTGAACCGGTTCAACTCCGATATCATGCGCGATAGGAGCCAGAATCGGCGCCAAGATGATCGTTACCGGAAGGCTTTCCAGAACCATGCCCGAGATAAAAACGATAATCATCGCAGTAAAGAGAACCGCGTGATAGCCGCCCATCGAGGTTACGAAACCGCCAATGGCATCCTGGGCACCCAGCACTGAAAGGATTTGCTGCATCACCACCGAAACGGCGATGAGCGGTGCCAGAATGCCGGTGATCTGAGATGACCGCATTGTAATAGCAGGCAGTTCAAGCGGACCAAAGCCCCGAACAACCAGCATTTCGGCAACACGCTTGTCCGAGATTTCGCGGTCTTCGTCTTTTCCGATCATCTTGTGGATTGGAAGGCAAATGAAGCCAACAAGAACACAGAAACCAACGGTCACACCTGCGGCCTCCGTGGGTGAGAACTTACCCGTGTAAATGCCCCAGAGAACCAGACCAATTGCAAAGAAGCCAAGCCAGGCGCCGATTGCTGTCTTGATAACCCGAATGGGGCTAAGCGGGATCAGGTAGCCCCAGCCGTTTTTCCAGCAGATCAGGAAACAGGTCAGCATCATCGCAAAAACCATGAGCGAGCCCGGTACGATACCGGCCACGAAGAGGTCGGAAATCGGCAGGTTCATCAAGAACCCATAGACGATGAAGATGATCGACGGGGGGATGATGATGCCCACTGTGCCGCCCGCAGCGGCCGTCGCCGCCGAGAAGCGTTCGTCGTAGCCGCCTTTGACCATTTCAGGATGAAGCATTGAACCGATGGTGGCCGTCGTGGCCGAGTTAGATCCGGAAATCGCCGCGAAGAGACCGCAAGCACCAAGAGACGCCATCGCCAAACCACCGCGGATCCATCCAAGGCAGGCATAAGCGAAATCGGACAATCGCCGAGCGATACCAGACCGGTTGATCAAGTCGCCCGTCAGAATGAAGAGCGGCATGGCAAGCAGGGCAAAGCCATCTGTAAAGACGTCGGCCAGCGCTGCGCCAATATTATCGAGCGACAAGCCAAGGACAAATGACATGCCAACGACCCAGTAGCCGATCACCAGAAAGACAGGTGTTCCCAGCATAAAGAGGCCAGTAACCCCAAGCGAGATCAGAGTGATAATTGTGCTATCGGCCATATCAGTCAGCTCCAATCACGGCTTGCTCGATCAAGGGCTTACCCTCTCGAAGGTTGCGAATGTCGTGAAGCCAATTTTCCATGACGCGGCCAACGACCATGACAAAGGCCAGCGGGACCGAAACCAGGAACCACCACTGCATGACGTTGTCAGTGCCCAACATAATCTGGAAGTTTGACACCGAGTTGGCGACCACACGGGTCGACGTGACGATGACGATCCAGGAAAAGCCGATCCAAAGAAGGGAGTCCATGGTCAGGCAGAGGAACTGAGCCATTCTGGGCATTGCGGTTCGGAACTCTGCAAAGGCCAAATGGGTACGCAGTTTCACGTTATAGGCGCAGCCGAACCAGGTCATGATCAGGAAAAGGAACGGGGGCAGGGTGGTGGACCAAGGCGCCTGTACCGAGAAGACAAAGCGCCGGATCACTTCAACGAAGATAATCGCACCGATGGCCAGATATGATGTGACCATAACGTATTTCTCTAGGTTCCTCTCAAGGAACGGCGAGAGTTTGTAGAGCAATAAAAAGAGAATGCCACCCAATAAGGTGGCGATTAGACCAAACGACCACGCGGCCGGATCTCTTAGGGCCTGGCTCAACATCCAGCCGTCATTTGCGGCGAAGGCGCTGAGGATATTGCCCATTCCGGAAAACCATTCCGACATTGGTGACTCCTCCCAGTCAATCTGTCCCAATTTCTTGGCGGCCGCTGCTAGGCATCACGGGGTATTGCCAAGGTCCGAAAGCCGCCATCGGGCGGCTTTCGGTATTCGTAAGGTGCTGCCGATCAGGCCGTGCGCCACCAACGGCGCGGCTCGACATTTTCAGGCTTCGTGTCGGTCGGGATCTCACGGGCGATGTTGTAGATGTCCTGATAGGTATCATCTCCACCTTGCCAGTTATTGATCCGCTCACGCCACTGTTCCCACTCCGCCGGCTGGAACTCGGGCGAGCACATTTCTTCTGCCATGCGAAGTTGGTCTTCAGGCAAGAATGCAACGCGAACGTCCTCTTGATCAAAGATCGTGCCGGGCAGAACCGGGTTCGAGTGGCCAACGGTCTTAACCAGTGCAGCCTCGTTTGCGGCTTGCACATGAACCTGCGCCAGATAGGCCGATTCCATGATCGCGTCTTGCAGATGCGGCTCCATGGCGTCGTAAACGGCGGCGGACATTGCAGTGTGCTCTGTGCCGCAGAAGAAGCCGAGGTCGACCGACTGGGACACAACAGGACCCATGTTGGCGTAAGCCACGGCCGAAGCCCAGGTTTCCGCGCCATCGATCAGGCCCTGACGCAGACCGTCAAGAGTTTCTTCCCACGCGATCGGTGTTGGGTTCAGGTTCAAGAGCTGCATGGCAATACGGCCAAGCTGCGTACCCGTCACACGGTTCCGCGTACCGAAAAGTTCTTCCAGCGTCGAAACTGTCGGGCGATCCGCGAAGGACTGACCCATTTGCAGGCCACGCAATTCGCAGTGTGTGAACAGGAACTTCAGACCGTGACGACGCTCAAGCGGATCCCGCAGGAGGCGCATCGATTCGGGGTGGTACATGAAGTGGTACTGTGCCGCACGGCTTGGGAACATGTAGGCGTAGTCCAACACGTTCAGATACGGTGCGCCACCAGCAGAGTTCTGTGTCGAAGCCGAGAACATGTCGATCACGCCAAGCTGCGTCTTCTCAACACAGTTCAGCTGGCCACAGATCTGGTTGTCGCCAATGAATTCAACCCGAATTTCGCCTTCTGTCCGCTCTTCGAGGTCGCGGGCAAATTCAAGCACGCCGGCCCGCTCGATCAGCAGGTTGCGCGCGTTAAAGCCCGACGCACCCAGTGTCAGCTGGTGGCGAGGCTCATTGGCGAAGCGTTTTTCATAAGTAGATTCTACAGCACGTGCCAACGTGGGCAGCGTTACAGCGCCGGTCAGGGTCGCAGCGCCCATTACAACCGACGAAATGCCATAGGTTCCGGTGAGCTTCAGCAGGTCCCTACGAGAAACCTGGCTGAGAGCTTTTGATGCTTTCATATTCATCATCCTCCCATTTTTTGCAAGTTTGATACTTGCAGTCTCAATAATGATCAATTTATGCTTACACGCAAGGGAAATCTTTTCCTTGCCTAACATTGTTGCAGAGGGGGAGTGGGAAATGTCGGCAATTTCAGCAGATTACGTAGTCGTGGGGGCCGGTTCGGCCGGCTGCGTTATTGCGAATCGCTTATCGGCAGATCCATCGGTTTCAGTGGTGTTGCTTGAGGCGGGGGGGCGCGACGTGAACCCCTGGATCCATATTCCGGTTGGATATTTTAAGACACTTCACAACCCAAACACTGACTGGTGCTACAAGGCGGAGCCCGATCCGGGCCTGAATGGGCGGGCATTGGACTGGCCTCGTGGAAAGACGCTTGGCGGCTCCTCCTCCATTAACGGGTTGTTATATGTCCGCGGGCAACCGCAAGATTATGATCGGTGGGCCCAGATGGGGAACCCCGGCTGGTCTTGGGACGATGTGCTTCCCCTTTTCAAACGCTCAGAAGGCCATGAGCAGGGCAGTGACGACCTTCACAATGGCGAAGGGGATCTTTCTGTTTCGTTAATTCGCGCCAAAAGTGAAATCTCGGAAGCCTTTATTGATGCGGCAGTTGAGATGGGGGTTCCTCGGACGGACGACTACAACGGACCCGAGCAAGAAGGCGCTGGATATTTCCATCAGACCGCCAAAAAAGGATTCCGTTGTTCGTCGGCACGGGCCTTCCTGAAACGCGATGTAAAAAATCGCCCGAATCTGACCATCATCACTCACGCTCAGGCCGAAGGGCTGATCTTTGACACCACGGATTCCAAGAAAGTTGTCGGCATCCGCTACGACCGCAAGGGCAGCAGTCAGGAAGTGCGTTTGAAGGATGGGGGAGAAGTTATTCTTTCCGCAGGCGCCATCGGTTCACCTCAGATTCTTGAGCTTTCCGGGATCGGCAATGGCAACGTTCTGCAAAAAGCGGGCGTTGACGTGCGCCATGAACTGCCGGGCGTTGGCGAAAACCTTCAGGACCACCTGCAAATCCGTCTTGTTTACGAAGTAAATGTGCAAACGCTGAACGATGCCATTAACCGGTTCATTCCGCGCATGGGAATTGGGATGCAATATTTCTTTGCCCGGAAGGGTCCAATGAGCCTTGGGGCAAGCCAGGTGGCCATCTTTGCAAAGTCGATGGAGGGCCTGGAAACACCAGACATCCAGTTCCACTTCCAGCCGCTTTCCGCGGATAAACCGGGCATCGAAATGCACCCCTTCTCGGGGATAACGTCATCAGTTTGCCAGCTACGCCCTGAAAGCCGCGGTCATATCCATATCCATAGCGGAAATTGGCGGGATTACCCCAAGATCGTACCCAACTACCTGTCAGCAACAGCCGACCAGTTATGTGCTATCCGGGCTGTGAAATTTGCCCGGGCTATGACAGAAACCTCGGCTTTGAAACCTTACATCGTGCGTGAACACGTCCCCGGCAACAATCCGCAAACGGATGACGAATTGTTAGAGGCGGCGCGCGATATCAGCCAAACCATCTATCACCCGACATCGACTTGCAAAATGGGGCCAAATACCGATGCGGCTGCGGTTGTCGATCCTCGGTTGAAAGTCCACGGGCTGACAGGTGTTCGCGTCGCAGATGCCTCCATTATGCCAGATATCATGTCCGGTAACACAAACGCGCCAGCCATCATGATTGGTGAGAAATGCAGCGACCTGGTGATGGAGGATCGCCGTCGCTGAAACTGGCGATAACGCAGAGCCCATTTTGGCCATATCAGAGCCCACCCGCTTTGTTGAATATGCGCCGGAATTCGACGCGAAGGGAAAAAGTTATGAAAACATTTGCAAAGTTAATTTCATTACCTAGTTTCGCCCTTCGTTGGTCCTGACGGAACACAAAAGGATACGCGCAGCCAGGGCAGGAAACTGCTGCCGTTGCAAGCCAAATGACAGCTGATCCGCCCAAGAATCGGGACGGGGTCAAAACCAGAAAAGATCTGTTCGGGATGAGCCCGAGCACAAGACATCCAAGGTAAGTGAGGAAATTGCCATGAAGATGACGACTGAAGAAGCCTTCATCAAAACCCTGCAGATGCACGGGATCGAACATGCATTCGGGATCATCGGCTCGGCCATGATGCCAATCTCTGACCTCTTCCCAGAGGCCGGTATCAAATTCTGGGACTGCGCCCATGAAACATCCGGTGGCATGGTCGCTGATGGCTACACACGCGCCACTGGCAAAATGTCGATGGCCATCGCGCAAAACGGCCCCGGCATCACCAACTTCGTGACGCCGATCAAAACCGCTTATTGGAACCACACCCCGATGCTGCTTGTGACCCCGCAGGCCGCCAACAAAACCATCGGTCAGGGTGGCTTCCAGGAAATCGAACAAATGAAACTGTTCGAAGACATGGTTTGCTACCAGGAAGAAGTGCGTGACCCGTCCCGCATGGCCGAAGTTCTGAACCGCGTGATCGAAAAAGCATGGCGCGGCTCCGCTCCTGCACAGATCAACATTCCGCGCGATTTCTGGACACAAGTCATCGATATCGAGCTGCCCCAGATCATCCGTCTGGAACGCCCTGCCGGTGGTGAAGAAGCTATCGAAGCTGCTGCAAAGCTGCTGTCTGAAGCTGAGTTCCCGGTTCTTCTGAACGGTGTTGGCACCATCCTTGCCGGTGGTATCGACGCATCTGCAAAACTGGCAGAAGCCCTCGACGCACCAGTTTGTGTTGGCTACCAGCACAATGACGCGTTCCCTGGCAACCACCCGCTCTATGCTGGTCCGCTTGGCTATAACGGCTCGAAAGCAGGCATGGAACTGATCGCGAAGGCGGATGTGGTTCTGGCCCTTGGTAACCGGTTGAACCCATTTTCGACCTTGCCTGGTTACGGGATCAACTACTGGCCGCAAAACGCAAAAATCATCCAGGTTGACATCAACTCGGACCGCATCGGCCTGACCAAGAAGGTTGACGTTGCCATTCAGGGTGACGCCAAGAAAGTTGCAGAGCAGCTGTTGGCGAAACTGAGCGATGGTGCAGGCGACAAGGGCCGTGCCGAGCGTAAAGCTCTGATCGCGACGACTAAATCGCGTTGGGCGCAGGAACTGTCCTCGATGGTGCATGAAGATGACACCGACGAAGGCATCACCTGGAACGAACGTGCTCGGGCCTCGAAACCCGATCACATGGCGCCTCGTCAGGCATGGCTCTCCATCATGTCCGCACTGCCAAAAGACGCGATCATCTCGTCTGATATCGGCAATAACTGCGCAATCGGTAACGCGTACCCGTCCTTCGAGAAGGGTCGTAAATATCTTGCGCCGGGCCTCTTCGGTCCTTGCGGCTACGGTCTGCCTGCCATCCTTGGCGCGAAAATCGGTTGCCCGGATACTCCGGTTGTTGGTTTTGCTGGCGACGGCGCATTCGGCATCTCGATGAACGAAATGACCGCATGTGGTCGTGACGATTGGCCTCCAATCACCATGATCATCTTCCGCAACTATCAGTGGGGCGCCGAAAAGCGGAACACCACCCTGTGGTTCGACGATAATTTCGTCGGCACCGAGCTGGATGAAGGCGTAAGCTATGCCGGTATCGCGAAAGCTTGTGGCCTGGAAGGCGTGCAAGCCCGCACGCAAGACGAAGTTGAACAAGCCCTCCGCACGGCGATCAAGGACCAGATGGAGAATGGTAAAACCACCTTCATCGAAGTCATCCTGAACCAAGAGCTGGGTGAACCCTTCCGTCGCGACGCGATGAAGAAACCTGTCCGCGTTGCTGGCGTTTCCATCGAGGACATGCGCCCCCAAACGGGCGACGTCTAAGCAAGCCGCTTGGATTGAAAACACTTGCGGGGCCGGAGCATAACCGGCCCCCATGCCCATTTGATAAGAAGTAACGGATCGTTGCCCCATGAGCCTGATCGACCAAATCATCGACAATGCACGCCAAGCGGGACAGCGGATTATTTTGCCCGAAGGCACGGACCTAAGGGTGGTCAATGCGGCGGCGCGAGCGGCCAAAGATGGGATAGCCAAAGTAAGCGTCGTTGCCAATCAGGCCGAATTTGACGCGATTGCGAAGACCGTCGATGGGGCCGATCTGATTGAGGTACATGATCCTGCGACCTCAACCAAAACCGAAATCTACGCTCAAGCCTATTTTGAATTGCGCCAACATAAAGGTGTAGACCTTGAAAAGGCCCGTGCTGTGATGTCTGCGCCGGATGGTCTTGGATTTGCGGCCATGGCCGTGCGACAAGGAGATGCCGACGGTACTCTTGGAGGTGCTGTGGCCACGACCGGCGACACTGTTCGCACCGCGCTACAAATTATCGGCACTGCACCTGGAATCAAGACCGTCTCCAGTGCCTTTCTGATGCTTTTGCCAGCGCCCTTTGAGCGCCCGGTTACATTTGGCGATTGTGCCTTGGTGATTGATCCAACGGCCGAACAACTTGCCGCGATTGCCATGGCATCGGCAAAGACATTGACGGCATTGACCGGTCTCAGCCCGAAAGTTGCGTTGTTGAACTTTTCAACGCTCGGAAGTGCGCCTGCAAAGATGCACCCAACCATCGGTCGCGCTCAAGAGGCTGTGGAGATCCTGAAATCAGAAGCACCTGAATTGACTGTTGATGGTGAGATGCAGTTTGACGCAGCCATAATGCCAGATGTTGCTGCAAAGAAGGCTGCGGGCTCTCCTGTGGCAGGGCAGGCGAATGTGTTTGTCTTCCCGGACCTCAACGCCGGAAACATTGGCTACAAAATCGCGCAGCGTATCGGCGGCGCGGTGGCTCTGGGTCCGGTTCTGCAGGGATTGGCCAAGCCCGCCAATGACCTTTCGCGCGGATGTAGCGCCGAAGATGTTTACCAGATGATCGCGATCACGGCTGCACAGGCCGCCAGCTAGACCAAGGCGACATCGAACGGAATTTGAATGCGCCTTGTTGCACAGGGCAGAATAAGAAAGCGAACTTAAAGATGGCTGCGTCCGAGACAGCGAATTTAACAGTATTTGACCGTCTTTCGGAAAAGGCGCGTCTTTTGTTTCCGGGTGTCATCGTTGCCCTGATCGTGGCCGTCACCGCTCAGTTCCTCGCCGAACACTACGGCACGCCCGCGATGTTGCTGGCGCTATTGCTCGGCATCGCGCTTGGGTTCCTGGGCGAAGAGGGCAAAACCGTTCCGGGCGTTCAGTTTTCGGCGCGAACGTTGCTGCGTATGGGCGTGGCCTTCCTGGGGGTCCGAATATCGGCCACCTTGATGGCAGGCCTCGGGCTTGAGCTGATTGCCTTGATTGTGGGCGGTGTGCTGCTGACGATCCTCTTCGGCCTCTCCATTGCGCGTTTCTTCGGCCATAAGTGGCGGTTTGCCTTTTTGACTGCAGGGTCAGTTGCAATTTGTGGCGCGTCTGCCGCCGTTGCTATCAGCGCCATCCTGCCAAAAGACGAACGTTCCGAAGAGCGGCTGGCCTTTACGGTGATGGGGGTCACCATCCTGTCCACGGTCGCAATGATTGCCTATCCTATCTTGGTGCAAGCGTTGGACATGAATGATTTTGCCGCCGGCGTTTTCCTTGGCGGCACAATCCATGATGTGGCGCAGGTTGTCGGTGCGGGCTTCACAATCTCGGAAGAAGCGGGCGACGCCGCGACCTTGGTCAAGCTATTCCGTGTGGCGATGCTGGCCCCGATTGTTCTGGTCGCCTCGATCCTGATCCGCAAATACGCTGAAGCCGATCCCGGGGAGAAGCGCCCGCCGCTGATCCCTGGCTTTGTTCTTGGATTTCTGGCGCTTGCGGCGCTGAGTTCTTTCAATATCGTGCCGGCCTTTATCACAGAATTTCTGAGCGATCTGTCCCGTTGGCTCTTGCTAACCGCGATTGCAGCCGTTGGGATGAAAACCAATCTACGTCAGGTCATGTCGGTCGGAGGGGCCGCCATCGCCCTGATTTTCCTGGAAACACTATTTATTGCCGGGCTTATCTTGGCAGGGATCACGTTCTTGACCTGATCCAAAAACAATAAAAGGGAGGCCAGATGAATATCCAGCAACCTAAGGTTGAGACCTCGGCGCCGGTAGGCGATGAAGTCAAGCAGACGACTTGTTACATGTGCGCGTGCCGGTGCGGCATCAATGTGCACCTGAAAGATGGCAAGGTTCGGTATATCGAGGGCAACCGCGACCACCCGGTAAACAAGGGCGTTCTTTGCGGTAAAGGTGCATCTGGCATCATGCAACACTACTCGCCCGCGCGGCTGCAATCGCCTATGAAACGGGTGGGCCCGCGCGGATCCGGTCAGTTTGAGGCGATCTCGTGGGAAGAGGCGCTGGAAACAGCAACCGAATGGCTGGGCACAGTCCGAAAATCTGATCCAAAGAAACTGGCCTTTTTCACTGGCAGGGATCAAAGCCAGTCGCTGACTGGCCTGTGGGCCATGAAATACGGAACCCAGAACTTTGCCGCGCATGGCGGGTTCTGCTCTGTGAACATGGCCGCCGGTGGTCTTTACACATTTGGTGGCGCGTTCTGGGAATTCGGCGATCCGGATTGGGATTACTCCAAATACTTTATGCTCTTTGGCGTTGCCGAAGATCACGCGTCGAACCCGATCAAGATCGGCATGGGCAAGCTGAAAAACAACGGGGCCAAGATCGTTTCGATCAACCCTGTTCGGACAGGCTATAACGCGATTGCCGATGAATGGGTTGGCATTCGCCCCGGCACGGATGCTCTCTTTGCCGGCGCCCTTATCCATGAGCTGTTCCGCACTCAGCAAGTCGACCTCGATTACCTTATCCGCTACACCAATTCACCTTGGTTGGTCATTCAGGACCCCGGCGCAGCCGATGATGGTTTGTTTGCGCGAGACGAGGACGGCAACCCACTTGTCTGGTCACGAGATGCTGAAGGATTTGCCAGCGGCAAGGCGGGTGATCTGAGCGCATCCTTGACCGGTAGCCGTACCCTGGCCGATGGCCGCACTGCCCGCCCTGTATTCGAATTGATGGCGGAACGCTATTTGGACGAAGAGTACAGCCCGGTCGCAGTTGCAGAAAAAACCGGTATCCCCGCCGATCAAATCAGTCGCATCGCAGCGGAACTGGCGCATGTTGCCTTCAAAGAAGAAATCGTGATCGAGCGCGAATGGACCGACGCATGGGGCCGAAAGCATGACAAGCTGATCGGACGCCCTGTATCGATGCATGCAATGCGCGGGATTTCGGCCCACTCAAACGGGTTCCAGACTTGCCGGATGATCCACATCCTGCAGATCCTATTGGGATCAATCGATTGCCCCGGCGGCTTCCGCTACAAGCCGCCATATCCCAAGCAGACACCGCCCAATCTGTTGCCACATGGCGCTGTGCAAGACATCAAGCCGGAATTACCGCTTGGCGGCCCGCATCTTGGCTTCCCCCATGGTCCGCAGCATTTGTTGATCGATGATGACGGCAATCCAAGTCGGATCGACAAGGCGTTTAGCTGGGATGCGCCGATGTCCTCGCACGGGTTGATGCACATGGTCATCAATAATGCGGCCAAAAAGGACCCTTACGGCATCGACGTCATGTTCATGTATATGGCCAACATGGCCTGGAACAGTTCGATGAACACACCGGGCACGTTGGACGCACTGACCGCCAAGGATGAAAATGGCGAATACGTCATTCCCAAGATCATCTATTCGGATGCCTATTATTCCGAAACCGTGGCCTTTGCCGATCTGATCCTGCCGGACACCACGTATCTGGAACGGTGGGATTGTATTTCTCTCCTCGATCGCCCGATCTCAGAAGCCGAGATGATGGCCGACTCGATCCGCCACCCCGTGGTCGAGCCTGACCGTGATGTCCGTGGGTTCCAGACAGTATTGATTGATCTTGGTGCGCGTCTTGGCCTGCCGGGCTTTACCAAGGACGACGGAACGCCGCTCTATCCCGGTGGATATCCGGACTACATCGTAAATCACGAACGCAAACCCGGCATCGGCCCATTGGCCGGTTGGCGCGGCAAGGATGGTGAGACGTTCGGGGTAGGGGAGCCGAACCAGAACCAATTGGATCGCTACATCGAAAATGGCGCATTTTTCGAGCATAAGATCGCGCCGGAACATGCCTATTTCCGTCATGCCAACCGCGGTTATATCGACTGGGGCATCGAAAAGGGCATTCGTATGTCGCCCGACCCCACGATCTTTCAACTCTACTCGGAACCTGTTCAACGTTTCCGTTTGGCGGCCCAAGGTCACGGTGACCGCCAACCGCCCGCGCGTGCCAAGGACAGGATCGAAACGCATTTTGATCCGTTGCCCTTCTGGTATGCACCGTTGGAAGAAACGATGGTTGATACCAACACTTTCCCACTGCACGCGATCACGCAACGCCCGATGCATATGTACCATTCCTGGGGGTCACAGAACGCATGGCTTCGCCAAATCACTGCCGAAAACCGTCTCTATATCCACACGGATGTCGGCAAATCGATTGGCGCCAAAGATGATGACTGGGTTTGGCTCAGTTCGCATCACGGCCGCATTAAATGTCAGGTACGCCTAATGGACGGGGTGAACCCGCACACGGTCTGGACCTGGAACGCTATTGGCAAACGTCGTGGTGCTTGGGGCCTGGATGATGATGCACCGGAATCCAATCGCGGCTTCCTGCTCAATCACCTGATTTCCGAGCTGTTGCCAGAACGAGAGGGCGGGTATCGCTACTCGAACTCGGATCCCATAACCGGTCAGGCTGCCTGGTTTGACCTGCGGGTTGCGATTGAAAAGGCCGAGGATGGCGCTGGCCATACCGAGCCCTTCTATGAGCCAATTGGAACCGGCAACCAGCCTGCATCGCCAGAGAAACTCGCCTATGGCAAAGAGTTCAGAAAGGCCAAGTCATGACCACACTTCCCCAATCCACTGGCAAAAAGCTGGGTCTGGTCATCGACCTTGATATCTGTGTGGGCTGCCAGTCCTGCGCGACCAGCTGTAAAGAATGGAATACCGGCGGATATTCTGCCCCACTGTCAGATCACGACCCTTATGGGGGCGATCCTTCGGGGGCATGGCTCAACCGGATCCACTCATACGAGTTCGATGATGGCCAACAGGCCAAGACCGTCCATTTCCCGCGCTCTTGCCTGCATTGCGAAGAGCCTGACTGCGTCACTGTTTGCCCAACGGGAGCAAGCTATAAACGCGAAGAGGACGGCATCGTTCTGGTCAATCCGGATACATGCATCGGTTGTAAGCTATGTTCCTGGGCCTGTCCTTATGGCGCGCGCGAATATGATTATGACGATGGTGTCATGAAGAAATGCACGCTGTGTGTAGACCGGATCTATAACGAAACCATCCCGGAAGAAGACCGTGTTCCGGCCTGCGTGCGGTCCTGCCCAACCGGTGCCCGCGCCTTTGGTGACTTGGATGATCCGACCTCGGACGTCTCCAAATCGGTGATCGCCCGAGGCGGGTTTAACCTGCTGGATGAGTTTGGCTACAAGCCGACCAATAAATACCTGCCGCCGCGCAAGGCCGAAGTGCCTGCCGCGCCGGTTGAACGTCAACCAGAGCAAGTTGCCGCGCCCGGCAACACGGCCATCGAGAAGTTGTTCTCGTGGGTCGACAAAGCGCTGTCGTAAGGGAGAGATCAGATGCATCCAGCTTATTCCGTTATCTTCTTCACCACGGCCTCTGGCGCCGGCTACGGCCTGCTCTTTTGGTTATCTTTGGCCGAGGCCGTTGGCGCGATGCCAGGGGGGCGGTGGCTCTCCTTCGCAATCATTGCCGTGGCCCTAACCCTGATCTCGCTCGGGCTCCTCTCCTCGACCCTCCACCTGGGTCACCCTGAGCGGGCCATCGGCGCCTTCTTGCAATGGCGATCTTCGTGGCTGTCGCGAGAAGGCGTCGCCGCTGTCCTGACCTATATTCCGGCGGGCCTATTGGCTTTAATGTGGCTGTTCAATATCGAAAGCGGCCTATCCAGCATTCTGGCAATCCTGTCGGCGGTTGGTGCGGCAGTGACCGTCTATTGTACCGGGATGATCTATGGGTCTTTGCGTACAATCCGCCAGTGGAGCCATCATCTTGTTCCCCTGATCTATCTCGGGTTTGCTGCGGCAACCGGGGCCCTTTTGTTTGGGTTTTCGCTGGCCATTTGTGTCAGTTTGCCGATGTGGACGACCTTGTTGATCCTGGTGACAACAGTGACGGCGGCGGTCATGAAAATCAGCTATTGGAAGCAGGTTGACGCTGATCCGGGTCAGTACACTCGTGAAATGGCCCTGGGGATGCCGCATCTGGGCACGGCGCGTCCTTTGGATCCACCACACAGCCGGCCCAATTTCGTGATGCGCGAGATGGGGTATTCCGTGGCCCGCAACCATGCCGAAAAGCTGCGTACCCTGACCATGGTGACATTAATGGGGGCACCTATTGTGCTGACCCTGCTTGCCATGCTCATCGGGTTGACCGGTCTTTGGCTGGCCCTTGCCGTAATCGCTGCGGGTGTTGGAATTGTCACTGAGCGGTGGCTGTTCTTTGCAGAAGCGGAACATGTGAGCCAGCTCTACTATGGGGCTGCGCGGGCCTAAACCGGGGCAGTTTCGACGAAAGCAAAAAGGCGGCCCCTTGCACATCCCGAGGGGCCGTTTTCGGTTCAGGGACGGGTGAAAACCCTTCCGAATTTGAATGCGTTTTCAATTCTGAGCTTTGAGGAAGGCGACGTCATGCCGATCAGGAAGCAAAGCAAAGCAGATATCGTTGCCGTGGCCAATGAGGCAGGAGTGTCCATTTCCACTGTCTCGCGCAGTTTCAATCACCCGGATCTGGTGAAGCCGCAAACACGCAAAAAGATCGACCGTGCTGTGCGCAAGCTTGGTTATATCCGTAACCGGGCCGCTCAAACCATGCATGGTATTCGCTCGGCCACAATCGGGTTGGTTGTGCCGACAATTGATCACGCAATATTTGCCGAAGTGACCCAGGCCTTTTCGGACGCCGTTGAACATCATGGGTTTACCATTCTTGTGGCCTCTCACGGTTACGACCTTGAGCGCGAATATGCGATTTTCCGGAAATTTCTGGAGCACCGGGTCGACGGAGTTGCCTTCATCGGCATGGATCACAGTGAAGATTTACGCCAATTGATTGCGCACCAAGACATCCCGGCCATGTCGGTTTGGAACTATGATCCAAGCTCTGGCTACTCATGCGTGGGGGCAGATAATAAGGCTGCCGGGCGGACGGCTGCGCAATATCTTCTGGATCTGGGGCACCGCGATATCGTGACGATGTTTCCGCCAGTGACCGATAATGACCGGGCGCGCGCGCGCCGTGATGGGGCGATGGACGCTTTTGAACAAGCAGGACTAGAGATGCCCCAAGCGCGACAGCTAGAGGTCAGCTATAGCATTGCAGAAGCGAAGGCACGGACAGTTGCATTGATTGAGGCAGACGTGTTGCCGACCGCAATTCTTTGCGGCAACGACATCATCGCGCAGGGCGTACTGCATGGGTTGCGCAAGAAGGGTATCGACATTCCCGGGCAGGTCTCCGTTATGGGGATAGGTGATTTCCCCGGCTCAAAAGAGATGGAGCCACCATTGTCGACCGTGCGCATTCCGGCCCGTGAAATCGGGTCACGGGCCGGAGAGACCTTGGCGCAGGCCATCATCCATCAATCAAGCGATATTGTGCATATTCAATGCGATACTGCTTTGGTTCCGGGGGGAACCTGTCGGCCTGTCTGACATCCATTGCTCAATCGAGGTGAAAAACCTGTTCCATCCGGGCCCACCACTCACCTTCGGCCCGCGTCTTAAGCGGGGCTTGCATAGGACCGCAAAGCTTCCACCACTCTTGCGTCACCGGATCAGCCGAGACCGCTGCCATATCGGCCTCAAAATCGCTGCCCACATATTCCCAATAGCTGAACATCAGCATTTCCGGTTCACGTAAGAAAATCGAGTAATTGGTCACGTTGGATTGGCTGAGGCGGGCCAGAACGTCGGGCCAGACATCGGCGTGCAGCCGAATGTATTCGGCCTTGTCCTCGGGCTTTAGCCCGATGACCATTCCCATGCGCTGCACGTTTTTCTTGGTCATGCTGACCCCTCCAATCCATAAAATGTCGCTGCGGTTGTGCCAAAAACAGCAGCTTTGTCTTCATCTGCCAATGACGCGGTTAGGTCCTGCGCGACGGACAACCAGCCTGGATAATCGCCCGCCATTTCCAAGACAGGCCAATCGCTGCCCCACATAAGTCGTTCGGGGCCAAACTCGGCCAACACATGGGTGTATACGGGCTGCAGAGCCGCCTTGCTCCAACCGGGGCCATGTTCATTGGCCAGGCCCGACAACTTGCACGTCACGTTCGGCAGATCCGCCAATCGGGACATGCCATCGCGCCATAATGGCCCGGGATCGGTGCCACCCGCGATGACGGGTTTCGCACAATGGTCGATGACAATGGGCAGGTCCGGAATAGCTTTGGCCAAGTTTTCAATCACTGGCAAATGGCGGGGTTGGATCAACGCATCCAATCGCAAACCAAGGTCTGTCAAATGTTTCAATTGCGCCATTCGGTTGGGTTCAAGCACCCAGTCCGTTTGCTCAACATCCTGCAACATTGGCCGGATTCCCTTAAATTTCGGATCACCTGCGAGGCGCTCCAACGTCTGCCGCGTATCGGTGCGGTCAAGATCGACCCAGCCGACAACGCCCTTAATCAAGGAATGATCGGCTGCAAGGGACAGCAAGAACTCGGTTTCTGCCACGGTCGGTGCGGCTTGGACGGCGACGCTCCCGGTAATCCCCATGGGCGGGGCGAGACTTTCCAGATCAGGGGGTAGGATGTCCCGACGGATCTTGGCGACCTTGTCGCTCATCCAGCTGTAATCGCCCCGGTCAATCCGCCAGAAATGCTGATGTGCGTCGATCATGTTTGCCCTTCCCATTGACCGCTTACGAAAGTTGTTGCTTGACAGAACCGTATTTAATCATAAAAAACCGATAGACGAAGGAGCGCCCTCATGTCAATCACGCCGATCGTTCAGTTTGGGACCAGCCGGTTCTTGCAAGCCCATGTGGATCTGTTCGTGTCCGAAGCGCTTGAGCGGGGCCAGGCACTCGGGCCCATTACGGTTGTGCAATCAAGCGGCGATGCCGCCCGCGCCACAAGATTGGCGGCCTTGTCTCATCCTGAAGGCTTCCCGGTGCGGGTCGAGGGCATAAAGGAGGGAGAATCCGTCCGCTTTCAAACCTCCGTTACATCCGTGCGCCGAACGCTTTCGACCGCCACGGATTGGGACCTGTTGTGCCAGATCGTATCGGAGGAGGCTGAAATTATCCTGTCCAATACAAGCGACGCGGGGTGGAAACCGCACGCGGTCGATGGGGCAGGGGCGTTTAATCAGGCGATGTCCTATCCGGCAAAGCTGACCCACCTGCTTTGGGCGCGGTATCAGGCAGGGCGACCGGGGCTACAGGTCATGCCGACTGAATTGGTGCCGCAAAATGGTGCCGCGTTGCGCGAACTGGTATTGCCGCTTGCCGCAAGCCTGTCAGGTGACTTCGGCCATTGGGTCGCCACGGAAATTCGCTTTGTGAACTCCTTGGTTGACCGGATCGTCTCAGCGCCTCTTGAACCTGCGGGTGCCGTTGCAGAACCCTATGCGCTTTGGGCCATCGAGGATGCCCCCGGGCTGATCGTGCCGTGCTCGCATCCTGCGGTTCAGGTCGTGCCGTCTTTAGAGAAGATCGAAGCACTTAAACTGTTCATTCTGAACCTTGGCCATACCTATCTGGTCGAAAACTGGATCCGAGCCGAACAGCAAACCGGAGAATTTGTTCGGGACCTGCTGGCAGATCGCGCGATCAGGTCAGATCTTGAACGGCTATACACGACCGAGATCCTACCAGCCTTTCAGGCCGCCGGATGGGGCGACGCTGCACAGGCCTATATTCCCGACACTCTGGATCGGCTTGCAAATCCGTATCTCGATCACCGCCTTGCGGATATTGCGCAAAATCACGCAGAAAAGGTTGACCGTCGGATCGGCGGTTTCCTTAAGTTTTCCAAATCCCAAAATGGAGCGGCCTGCCCAACGCTCTCTGCGATCCTGCGGGCGTCACAAAATGAGGAAGCCGTATTATGAAACGCAACCAAATCGGCAAAACAGACGTTCGCGTCACCGACATTTCCTTTGGCTGTGGCGCTATAGGTAACCTCTACAGAGCAATTACCGATGATGCGGCTGCCAAGGTTTTGCAGACGGCGTGGGATCACGGCATTCGGTACTTCGATACTGCACCTCATTACGGGCGCGGTCGGTCCGAAGCCCGATTGGGCGCGTTTCTCAAAGGCCGTGATCGTGACGAGTTTGTGGTTTCGACCAAGGTCGGACGGCTCCTTTCGCCAGGCCAGCCAATGGAGAAAGCCGATGGGTTTTTTGACCCACTGCCCAACGATGTTCGCTACGATTATTCTGGCGACGGGATCGAAGCCGCCTTTGAACAAAGCTGTGAGCGTCTTGGCCTGTCGTGGATTGATATCATCTATGTCCACGATATTGGCACCTATGCGCATGGGGACAACAATGCGACCCACTACGCAGATTTGATGGGGTCCGGTTTTGATCGACTGGAGGCCTTAAAGGCGAAAGGTCGGATTGGGGCCTATGGGGTTGGTGTGAACGAGAACAGGATTTGCCTCGACATCCTCAAAGATCGCGCGCTCGATGTAATCCTTTTGGCAGGCCGTCTGTCTCTGTTGGATCGGTCCTCTGAGGAAGAGCTGGTCGGCGTCTGTCAGGAAAAAGGCACCAGCCTGGTTCTTGGGGGCATCTTCAATTCTGGGATTTTGGCCACTGGCCCGGTATCTGGTTCCCATTATGACTATGGGCCTGCCCCGAAAGAGGTGCTGGAGAGAGTTCAGGCGCTTCAATCTACAGCCGAAGCACATGGTATGCCGCTGGCAACTGCCGCGCTACAATTTGTCCATCATCACGCAGCAGCAGCCTCAATCCTTCTGGGCACAAGCAAACCGGCTACGTTAACGCGAAACATGAATGCGCTCGCAACGGAATGGAGCGCCGAAGCAGCAACGGCATTTGCTTAAAGTCAAATCAAAGAATGGGTGTTGAGAGAAGCCAGAAGCGTCTGTTTTGACGTGGTCATATGCATGCGCGCAGCCGTGAGCGCCGCGGACTCATCCCGCGTGCGCAGGGCCTCAATTATTCGCAAATGCTCGGCAATGGCGGCCGCGTTCCGATCCAACTCATCCTTCTTGTCCCACTGGTAGTGATAGTGGAAGACCAGCGAAATAACCTTTTGAAATTCAGCAACAAAGCGGTTTTTGACAACCCCATCTATGGTTGCGTGAAATTGCTCATCCAAGAGAGAAAAATCGTGGTACTTCGTTTCGATCTCGGCTGCCAGAGCCCGATGCGCGGCATCAAGGCGATCCAATTCAGGCCATATGTCATGGTCGTCTGGAAGGCGAACCAGCTGTGAAACAGCGTTAAGTTCCAGAATTGTTCGGAAATCTGACAACTCCACCGCAAAATCACGTGTAAACCCCAACAACTCCCATCCGCCTTTGCGGCGGCGTTGCACCAATCCAAACCGGCTCAGAGAGGCCAGAAATTCCTGCAAGGCGTGAGCAGAAACCCGAAACTGGCGCGCCAGATCCGTGACGTTTAACGGGGTGCCAGGCGGCACGTCAAAGCGTAGGATCCAGTCTAGAAAGCGGCGTTCCAATTCGTCAGGCGAGACCGGTTCGGATCGAACCCGTACCCGATCAGAAGCCACAGGTTTTCGCAGCAATTGCTTTTGGCGGCCGCTCCAGCGAATAATCCCCTCGGCGTCCAGTCTTTGTAAAGCAGACCGAATAACAGTCCGACTGACATCCAGATCATCGGCTAGCGCCAGTTCAGAAGGCAGTTGCGCCTCAAGCGGAAGATTCTTACAAATGGACAAAAGGGCATTATAGGCTTCCCGAAAACGCTCATCCGTGCGTGCCATGCCATAACCCCTTTTTGCTAGCCTCATGGAAGTGTTAGCAAATTTTGCACTTAGTCGACAATAATTAAAAACAATTGACAGAGCCGCATGTATCTCATCTATGGTATTTAATAATAGAAAACAAAAATTCGCTATCGGTGTCTGGGAGGACTGAAATGGGAGACTTGATCGCTAAGGCGCGAGCGCAGGGAAGGGCGCTCAGTTTATCGCCAGAGGCGTTCCATAAACTGTCGGCCCTCGTGACGCTGTTGATTTTGATCTTTGTATTCGCCCTGTCCAGTCCGGCGTTTTTATCGATTAACAATGGTCTAACTGTACTACTGCAAACTTCCGTGATCGGGTTGTTGGGCATCGGCATGACCATGGTGATCATCACCGGCGGCATCGATCTGAGTGTTGGCTCAGTACTCGCCCTATCCGGAACGGTCACAGGTTTGCTTGTTCAGGCCGGCGTGCCGGTATTGCCAGCCATGTTGGCGGGGATTGCCGTTGGTGCGCTATGCGGGCTGGTCAATGGGTTCGTCATTACAAAAATGCGGATCACCCCTTTTGTGGCGACACTTGGCATGATGCTGATTGCGCGGGGCATCGCCCTGCAACTGACCGGGGCTGCACCAATTTCGCGCTTGGGCGAGGCCTTTGGCATCCTTGGAAATGGCGCACTATTTCGAATTGTTGAGATGCGCGAAAACGGGTTTCCGCGTGTGGTTTTCCCGGGAATTCCGTATCCAGCGATCCTGCTCTTAATCGTGGCTATTGCGGCGGCTTACTTGCTGCGCCGCCGTCAGATCGGGCGCCATATCTATGCCACCGGATCTAATGAAGAGGCCGCACGCCTTTCTGGGGTTGTGGTCGACCGGACCAAGATGATTGCCTATGCGCTTTCGGGCGCTCTGGCGGGCCTGTCCGGCATGGTTCTCATGTCTCGACTGGTCACCGTACAACCCAATGAAGGCGTAATGTACGAGCTGGACGCAATTGCAGCCGCCGTCATCGGAGGGGCGTCCCTGATGGGGGGCGTTGGCAACATCTCAGGCACCATGATCGGGGCCTTCATCATCGGAATTTTGCGCAACGGACTGAATATGGCGGGGGTGTCCTCGTTTATCCAACAGATCGTAATCGGCGTTGTGGTCATCCTGGCCGTCTATGTCGATCAGCTGCGCTCGCGTCGTTAACTGAATGAAAAAAGTCCAATAGGAGGAGGACAACTCATGAATAAGACACTGAAAACTTTGCTGGCGGCCACTGCGCTTAGCGTGGTCCCTGCGGCCCTGATGGCTGGCGAGATTGCGGTCATCGTGAAGACGACAAACTCAAATTTCTGGCAAAATGTGCGCCTTGGAGCTGAGGCCGCAATGGAGGGGATGGGCGAACATACGATGACTTTCCAAGGTCCCGCGTCTGAAAGCGCGGTGGCTGATCAGGTCAACATGGTCGAAAACGCGATCAACCGCGGTGTGGCTGGAATTGTTCTTGCTCCGTCCGACCCCGAGGCACTTGCACCGGTCGTTCGCCGTGCTTTTGAAAACGGTATCCCTGTTGTGATCATCGACTCTGGTCTTGGCGACGGGGCGGACGGAACCTATCAGGCCTTCCTTTCGACCGATAACTGCGCCGCTGGTGAACTTGTAGCGCAGCGCATGATCGAGTCTGTCGGCACAGAGGGGTCAGTCGCTGTCATGTCCTATGTTGCAGGTGTCGGTTCGGAAATCGGACGTGTCGGGTGCTTTGTCGACTACCTGGGCGAAAACTCCGATCTGGAAATAGTCGGCCCCTACTACTCTCAATCCCAAATGGCTACGGCGCTGAACCAAACTACGGATGTTCTGGCAGCAAACGAAGATCTGGTCGGTATCTTCGGTGCCAATGAGCCGACGGCCGTGGGTATGGGGCGGGCGATTATGCAGGCTGGCCGCGCTGGTACGCTGACTGCCATGGGCTTTGACGGGAACGGCGATTTGCAGGACTTTGTCCGCGACGGAACATTGCTGGCCACCGCAGTTCAAGGCTCGTTCCAGATGGGCGAACTGGGTGTTGGTGCCGTAATGGACATCTTGGCAGGTGAAACCGTCGACAGCTTTATTGATACCGGGGTTGTCTTGGTGGATGCCGACAATATCGACGAACCTGAGGCTCAGAACGTCCTCTACTAAGGGCGCTTTGGCGGCGGCCTTCTTGATTTCCCGTTGAGGGGGCCGCTGCAAAAAGACGTAATGGAGAAGACCAATCATGGCGCTTGATGCCCCCCAAATCCAGCCTCTGGTCGAGATGAAGGCGATTGAAAAACACTTTGGAGGTGTAGAGGCTGTCAAATCGGTCAGCGTCGATCTTTATCCGGGCGAAGTCGTTGGAGTTTTGGGTCACAACGGGGCGGGAAAATCCTGCCTGATGCGTATTTTGTCCGGTGCCATGATGCCAAACGGTGGCGAGATTCATGTGGCCGGGCAGAAATCAGATATAACCTCTCCTCATGATGCGCGCGACCTGGGGATCGAAACGATTTACCAGACCCTTGCCTTGGCCGATCATCTGGACGCGCCGGCAAACCTGTTTCTTGGGCGAGAGCTAAAGACCCGTTTCGGTAATCTGGACGACAGGCGAATGTTACGCGAAGCGCAGGAGGTCTTGCGGCGTCTCAATCCCAACTTTAAAAATCTCGGTGATCCGGTTAGCAGCCTTTCAGGTGGGCAACGCCAGGTTATCGCCATTGCGAGAGCGATCTATTTCGACGTTAAGATCCTGATCATGGATGAACCAACGGCGGCGCTTGGTCCTTCTGAAACGGCGATGGTGGCCGACCTGATCCGCCAACTGCAATCTGAGGGCATCGGAATCTTTCTTGTCAGTCATGATATGCACGACGTGTTCGATCTATGTGACCGTGTCGTTGTGATGAATAAGGGCCGCAATGTCGGCGCTTTCAAAATCGAGGATGTGACCAAGGATGATGTGTTAAGTTTGATTATCAAAGGGGAATTGCCTGACGATTGGGCTCCCCGCAATTTGGAGACCGCCCGTTGAAGATCAATCCAACCATGAACTGCGGCGTGTGCGTGACGCCCGGCCAGTTTGAGTTGCTAGAGCGGCCATTGCCGGATGTCGCCCCAGAGGGATGGGCGCTGGTTGAAATCAAGGCGGTTGGCCTATGCGGCACTGACTATCACATCTTTGAAGGCAAACACCCGTACTTGAATTACCCGCGAGTCATTGGCCATGAGCTGAGCGGTGTTGTTGTGTCGCCGGATGCCACGATCGCAGAGGGTACGCTTGTCACAATCAACCCATATCTAAGTTGCGGAACTTGCCGTGCGTGTCAGCGCGGAAAGCTCAATTGTTGTTCGTCCATTGAAGTTCTGGGTGTTCATCGTGACGGCGGTCTGTGTCGGCGGATCGCGGTGCCGGTCAGCAACCTTTACCCTGCCGATGGCTTGACTGAAATCGAAGCCGCAATGGTTGAGTTTTTGGCCATCGGGGCACATGCCGTCGCTCGATCCGGCATTACCAATATGGATCGCGTTTTGGTCACTGGGGCCGGGCCAATAGGATTGGGCACCGCCTTGTTCGCACGTCTGTCGGGCGCTGAGGTTCATCTTTTGGATCTCAGCGCACAACGCCTTGCCATGGCGAAAGAGAAGTTCGGTTTCGACAATCTTCATTCTGATCCGGCCACGATCCTACAAGGGCAGCTTTCCGACGGGTTTGACCTGATCTTTGATGCGACAGGCAACACGAAAGCCATTGAAGCGGGTTTTCCGCTACTTGCCCATGGCTCCAGCTATGTTCTGGTAAGCGTGGTGAAAGACGCCATCCAGTTTGACGATGCTGAATTCCATAAGCGTGAGACGCGAATTATCGGCAGTCGCAATGCGCTAAAAGCAGATTTCGACCGCGTGATGCTGGCCTTGCGTTCGCGTGAAATTGACAGCGATGCACTCTGTTCAGAAATACTGGACCTTGCCGATTTGCCCGCCCGATTTGGTGCTTTGGCAGGGGATCGGGGCAATGTGATCAAGGCCGTGGTGCGACCATGACCGGCACCGTGACTGCGCCCATTTTGCGGTTAAACACAGCCGACAATGTTGTCATCGCGTTGAGGGATATACCGGCGGGGGCAGATCTGGGCGACGGGCTTGTGGCCGCCGAGGATATTCCGCAGGGCCACAAGATTGCCGCGAAGCCAATCAGTGTGGGCGAGACTGTTCGCAAATACGGACAGGTTATCGGGGTTGCAACGCAGGTCGTGGCGGCCGGATCGCATGTGCACATCCATAATCTTGGCATGCAGGATCATCGCCGGGAAGTTGGGGCCGCAGACGTGGCCAACCGCATTCAACCTGCGCCACGTCAGGATAGTTTCCTTGGGTATCACCGTCCGTCGGGCCGGGTCGGTACGCGCAACTACCTCGGTATTCTGACCACCGTGAATTGCGCCGGATCGGTGGCACGGTTTATTGCTGAACGGGCTGAGAAAGACGGCCTGCTGGATAGCTTCGAAAATATCGATGGGATTGTTCCCATCAGCCACGGATCGGGCTGTGGAATGTCGGGGCAGGGCGAAGGGTATGATACGCTTTTTCGAACCCTTGCGGGCTATGCACAGAACCCAAATTTCGGCGCGATCCTTTTGGTCGGATTAGGCTGCGAAGTGATGCAGATCCCGGCGCTGATGGGCAAAGGCGGGTTGGCCGATCAGGCGCGGTTCCGTTTCATGACCATTCAGCAAACCGGTGGCACGGCCGCAACCATCGAGGCTGGCGTCGCTGTGTTGAAAGACCTCGCTGAACAAGCCAACAAAGCACAACGCGCGCCCGCACCGGCCTCGGCCTTGATGCTGGGCATGCAATGTGGCGGTTCAGACGGCTTGTCCGGGATTACGGCAAATCCGGCACTTGGGGTAGCCTCTGATCTATTAGTGGCGCAAGGTGCAACGACCATCCTGTCGGAAACCTCTGAAATCTATGGCGCGGAACATCTTTTGACCCACCGCGCAGCACCTGATGTGGGCGAGGCCCTGATGGCGCGGATCGCGTGGTGGGAAGACTATTGCGCGCGAAATTTCGGAGAGATGGACAACAATCCCTCACCCGGCAACAAACGCGGCGGGTTGACGACAATCTTGGAGAAATCTTTGGGCGCGGTGGCCAAAGCAGGCACAGCGCCGCTTGAAGGAGTGTACCTTTTTGGAGAAAAGATTGACCGTCCGGGCCTAATTTTCATGGACAGCCCCGGCTACGATCCCTGTTCGGTTACAGGTCAGATTGCATCGGGAGCGAACCTGATTGCCTTTACGACGGGGCGCGGGTCAGTCTCAGGCTACATGCCGGTCCCATGTATCAAGCTGGCCTCGAATACGGTTTTGTATAATCGCATGCAGGCCGATATGGATGTAAATTGCGGTGATATTGTCAGCGGGGTTTCGATCACGGACAAGGGCGCCGAAATCTATCGCCTGCTTCTGAGTGTGGCCTCTGGTGAAAAAACCAAAAGTGAAGCTCAAGGTTTTGGCGGCGTGGAATTTGTGCCTTGGCAAATCGGCGCGGTGATGTAACTCCCGCGCCGGGATTAAATCAAAGGATCGCGCCTTTTACACCGATCACCCGAGAGGCCAGTTTATGCGCTGCCTCGGCGGCCTTGGTCACATCGCCAGTACGCAGAAAGTTGCCAAGAAACCCGCCATTGAAGCTATCGCCCGCGCCGGTGGTATCTACAACGCTGTCAGCGGGTCCACAGCCTTGCGGGGCAGGGGCGGCCGCCGGTGTAAGGATTACCGGACCCTCGCCACCGCGCTTCATCACACAAACTGGATGAGCATAGCCATGGAACCGGGCGATGACCTCATCCGCAGTTTGATCACAAAGCGCCATTTCATCATCGATGGAGGGGAACGCGATATCGCTGATGCGCCAGTATCGTTCCATCCAGTCCCGTGCGGTCGCCTGGTCCTCCCACAGTTTCGGGCGGTAGTTGGAATCAAAGGCCACCCGCGCGCCTTTTGCGCGCAGCCCGTCCAAGTGCGCCAGCAACGCGGCCCGGATTGCCGGGCTGAGGATCGCCACGGTGATCGCTGTGACAAGGATCACATCTGCGCCTTCCAGCGCCGAAAAATCCGGCGCTTGATCTTGCCCAAACATGACGCGGGCGGCCGAAGTGCTTCGCCAATATGTGAAGGAGCGTTCGCCGGTTTCGTCGATTTGGATGGCATATAGCCCAGGCCCACGTTCAGAGTTGCGCGCCACGCCTGTGCAATCCACACCGTGGCCTTTGGCAAATTCAACGATATGGTTCGAGAAAAAATCAGTGCCGACAGCCGACACGAAATGCACATCCCCCTCATCGCCAATGCCGCGCTTGACGTAGATTGCGGTGTTCAGCGCGTCGCCTGCGACGCCGATTTTGGCGCTTTTCAAGTTCGGTTCAGGCGATAGTTCAACCATGGCTTCGCCAATGCAACAGATCTTCATGTCAGTCCTTTAGATTGGTGCGGCCGCGATCCGGGCCGTTGCAACAGGTGTGCGGTGGGGAGCGCCGATTACTCAAACTCGAATGTGACGCTTACATATTCCCATGCGTTTTTGAGATGCGCACGGAGGGCCTCTTCGGCGGCATCAGGGTCGCGTTCCAATATCGCGTCATAAATGGCTTTATGGGCGAGGTAGTTGCCTTCATTGCGTTCCGGCGAACGTTTCATCTGATCCCATTGCGGGGCCAGCCACGCAACGAGACCATCATGTAAGGCGGCAAAGACGGGGTTGCCTGAGATCGCGTACAGGACACCGTGGAAGGCGACATCGGTCTCATAAAAGCCCTCAGAATTGGATATTGACGCTTCGTTGGCCATCAACGCAGATTTCAAATCCTGAATATGTTCGCGGGTTGCGTGGGCCGCTGCCTGGCGTGCCAGTCCGGCCTCTGCAAAGACACGGACTTCGTAGAGGTTTTTCACCCCGTTGGGGTTTGACAACAGGTGGCGCACTACAGAATCGGTCGAGGCAAAGATGGTGTCGAAGCCCAGCTTCTGAACAATTGGCCGAAACCGCGGTCGTGTCAGGACTAGCCCCCGATTTGAAAGCGCTGTAATGGCCTCTCGCACGACGGTGCGACTGGCACCATAAGTTTCCATCAGCTCACGTTCCGAGGGTAAGGGCTGACTGTCCTGCAATCGGCCGTCAGCGATCTGCGCCTCTATCGCCGAAACGATGGAATCGGCTGCACGGTTCTCTCCACCGGTTGCTTTGACTTGGGCCATTTGCGCCTCTTTCAACTCTCGCTTGCATCATATGGATAGACCACGGCTGTGCCATTGTCTTGCAAAAATATTGGCATAACGCCCGCATTCGGTATTTTGGTAGGATAAAAACGCAAAAAATATAGAAAGTTTCAGAAAAACTTGACAGCGGTACCCTGTTTGGACAATCAATGATCAAGTTTGGTCGTACAAAACGGAATCAGTCATGCTGCTAAGCGCGTTTCAGTCTCTCCCTGCTCCTGCTGGTGCAATGCCATTTTCGGACGGTCGTTTATTTGGCACCGGCGGGAGTTCTTTTTTGGAGATGCCCCTGTGACCGCGATTGCAGATATTCAGGCGCAGCTTTTTGAAGTGCCGTTGGCCGAGGTGCTGGTTGATGCCAAGCATGGAACGCACACTTTCTTTCAATTGGTCACCGTAACCATCCGCCTGTCCGATGGGTCGGAAGGAACCGGTTACACATATACCGGCGGTTGGGGCGGCCACGCTATTCTGGCCATGATCAACCATGATCTTGCCCCATCGCTGATCGGTCGGGATGCCACAAAGGTGGAAGAGATCTTTGACGACATGAACTGGCATATTCATTATGTTGGTCGTGGCGGCATCGCCTCTTTTGCAATCTCTGCGATCGACATCGCGCTTTGGGATTTGCGCGGCAAGCGCGAGGGGAAGGCGCTTTGGCAGATGGCTGGCGGTGCGGCGGATCGTTGCAATGCCTATTGCGGGGGCATTGATCTCAACTTCTCACTTGAGAAACTGCTGCGCAGCATTCAGGGATATATCGATCGCGGCTTCAATGGCGTTAAGATTAAGGTTGGGCGTCCAAACCTTGCCGAAGACGCGGCCCGCGTCGCTGCGGTTCGTGACCTGATCGGCCCGGATCGTGCCTTTATGGTCGATGCCAATTACGCTCTGTCCGTTGACGAGGCAATTGAGGCTTGCAAGGCCTTTGCCCCGGCCAACCTGACCTGGTTTGAAGAACCAATCATTCCCGATGATTACGCAGGCTTTGCCCGTATCACAGAGGAAACCGGGATGCCTTTGGCGATGGGTGAAAACCTGCATACCATTCACGAATTTGAAATGGCCTTTGCGCAGTCCAAACTCAGCTTTATCCAGCCCGACGCGTCAAATTGCGGTGGGATTACTGGATGGCTTCGAGTGGCTGAACTCTCCGAACAGTATGGAATGCCGGTTTGCAGCCATGGGATGCAAGAGCTGCATGTCAGCCTTGTTTCGGGTCGGAAAAACCCCGGCTGGATCGAAGTACACTCGTTTCCGATCGACGAATACACAACTCGCCCGCTGGTCGTGGAAGACACAAAAGCCGTGGCACCGAACGTGCCGGGCACAGGGGTTGAGTTTGACTGGGACAAATTGAAATCGGCCCATGCCGCGCATGTGGCCAGCACAAGGAAAGCAGCTGAATGAGTATTAAGGCGGCATATTATTGCGGCGATAAGACCTTTCGCGTGGAAGAGGCCGAGGCGGTTGCGCCAGGCCCCGGCGAGGTTCAGATCGACGTTGCCTTTTGTGGGATCTGCGGCACGGATCTGCACGTGTTCCTAGGGCATATGGATGCGCGCATCGGCAACCACCGGGTAATCGGACATGAAATGTCTGGCGTTATTTCGGCTGTGGGCGAAGGCGTCGAGGGGCTGACAACCGGGCAAAACATCGTTGTGCGTCCGCTGGATCACTGTGGGGATTGTCCTGCCTGTAATGCCGGGCACCAGCATATCTGCCACAAGCTGAAATTCCTGGGTCTCGACACGGATGGAGCGTTCCAGCAGAAATGGACTGTTCCGGCCCATACGATTCACGTGCTGCCCGAGGGCGTGCCGCTGGACCAGGCTGCGATGGTTGAGCCGCTGGCTGTGGCCTGCCACGATGTGGCTCGCGCAAAGGTTGCCGAGGGCGAAGACGTCCTGGTGATTGGCGGTGGCCCGATCGGAATGCTGGTTGCGTTGGTTGCCCGTCAGGCCGGTGGTCGCGTGATGATCTCAGAGATCAACGAAAACCGCCTCGCCTTTGCTGAAAAGCTCGGGTTTGAGACGGTGAACCCAAAGGACGGTGACCCGGTCGCAGCTATCAACGCCAAGACGGGCGATAAGGGCGCAGATGTGGTCTTTGAAGTTTCGGGCAGTGGCCCCGGGGTCGCCCTAATGACAGCCGCCGCCGCAACGCGTGGCCGGATTTGCATGGTTGCTATCCACGCCACCAAGCCAGAGGTCGACCTGTTCCAGTTCTTCTGGCGTGAGCTGGAGATGATTGGCGCGCGTGTCTACGAACCCGCCGATTACGACACCGCTTTGAACTTGTTGGGCAGAGGCGCGTTGGATGTTGCATCGCTGATCACCGATTTGCGGGGACTGGATGACATTCAGGACGCGTTCACCAGCCTTACCCAAAACCCGAACTCTATGAAGACCCTGATCCGGGTCACCGAGGACGCTTGACCCATGGCACTCTCTCTTGATCTTTCAGGCAAAACCGCCCTTGTCACCGGTGCCAAACGCGGCATCGGTCGGGGCATGGCCGAGGCATTGGCGGCGGCCGGCGCAAATATCATTGGCGTCAGTGCCAGCTTGGCTGCCGATGGCGGCGAGGTTGGCGCGGCCGTCCGGGACATGGGGCGTGAGTTTCATGCTTACCAATGTGACTTCGCTGACCGCGCAGCGGTAAAAGCATTTACCGCTCAGGTTCAGGCTGATCACCCGGTGATCGACATTCTGATCAACAACGCAGGCACCATTCGTCGCGCACCAGCTGTGGAGCACGGTGACGACATTTGGGACGAGGTGATCGAGGTCAACCTCAACGCGCAGTTTGTCATTACGCGGGAAATTGGCCGCGGCATGGTGGAACGCGGATCCGGCAAGGTGATCTTCACCGCGTCGCTTCTGACGTTCCAGGGTGGCATAACCGTACCCGGTTACGCCGCTTCGAAAGGCGGAATTGGGCAGCTTACCATGGCGTTTGCCAATGAATGGGCCGCCAAAGGTGTCAACGTCAACGCCATCGCGCCTGGCTATATCGACACCGACAACACCGAGGCATTGCGTAATGACCCCGTCCGCTCGAAGGCGATCCTTGATCGGATCCCGGCAGGGCGTTGGGGCACGCCACAGGATTTCGGCGGTCCCGCCGTTTTCCTTGCCTCAGACGCAGCATCTTACGTGCATGGAACCATTCTGACCGTCGATGGCGGTTGGATGGGACGCTGAGCCTACAGGGGGCGTTCGCGCCGTCCCCGACCGGTTTAGTTTGGGAGGACTACAAAATGACTAATGCGGCCCGTCTCTTTCGGGAAAACAACATCATCTTCGTGACGCTGGCTTGTTGCCTCGTCTTCTTTCTAATCTCGCCCCGCTTTGCGAGCCTCGACAATATGTCGGCCATCTCGCGGCAGATCGTTCCCATTGGGTTGATCGCGCTTGGGCAGTTCTTTGTCGTCGTGTCAGGAAATATCGACTTGTCGATGGGTATGGCCTCGGTCTTTTTCTCCATCGTATTGGGTGTTTTCTTTGGGATGACCGGTGGCGTGGCCTGGGGCATCGTTGCTGTTATCGCAGGCTCGGTTGCGATGGGTGTCTTTAACGGCACGCTTGTGGCCAAGCTCAAGCTTCCGGCCTTCATCGTCACGCTTTCGACGCTCTTTATGGCGACCGGACTGTCGGGCCTTATCATCCCGCGCGGACAGCAGATTTTCCTGATCGGGCCCTTCTTCCGCTATATCGGGGCAGAGAAGTACTTTGGCATCTATGCCTCGTTCCTCTTCCTCGCGGCGCTCTTTATCCTGGCTTATGTGGTCTACAACCACACCCGGATCGGCTCTTACATCATTGCGATCGGCAATAACGAAGAGAATGCAAAATTGTCCGGCATCAACGTTAATGCGGTGAAAATCGGCATATTTGCCTTTTCCGGCCTGTGTTCCGGTCTTGCCGGGATCATCCTGTCGGCGCGCATGGGCTTTGTTCAGCCCGGCCTCGACGGCAACGGCCTGCTGATGGACGGCATCGCCGCAATCATCATCGGGGGCACCCTTATCCTTGGCGGCCGGGGCACAATCGGCGGCGCCTTCTGGGGCCTAATCTTTATCGGCGTGATCAACAACAGCCTTAACCTGCTGAATGTGGAAGACGTTTGGCACCTTGTTTTCAAAGGTGTCGTGATCATCGCCGCGTTGGCCATGAACTGGGTTCTCTGGGAATCCCGTCAGGTCCAAACGCACTAACGACCGGGGTTGGCCCCGGTCATCCCGGGGCCCGTCTCACACGCGCAATCTAACGAAGTTCAGACAATATAGGGAGGAACCAAATGTCTGTAAAAACCCTCGCAATGAAGACTGTGGCCGCAACGGCTCTGCTTGCAACAGGTGCAATGGCTGACGCGCATGATCCGCTTGAGATCGTGTTCATCAATGACGGTCACGTCGCGCCATATCACGTTGCATGGCTGACCGGCCTCGAAGATGCGATTGCAGCCTATGACGAAGCCTTTGGCGGCGTATCCGGCCATTGGTTGTCGGCAGAAGGCAGCCTTGAGCGCATGATCCAGCAGGTTGAAACCACCATCAACGAAGGCCCTGACGTGATGTTCGTGAACGCGATCAACACCGAAGCGTTTGAGCCGCTGATCGCTCAGGCGCAAGAAGCAGGTATCGTTTGGGTTGCTGTTCACAGCCCGATGGAATCGGCTGACTACTCCTTCACCCTGGGTGACGTCACCAACGGCACAAACCAGGGTCTGGCAATGTGTGCCCTTCTGCCCGCCGGGTCGACTGTTGGCATCATGCTTGGTCAGGCAGGTAACCCCTCGGGCGAGGCGCGCCACGAAGGTATCCTGAACGGCCTGTCCACCTGTGAAGGTGACATCGAAGTTGTTGCCGAACAGCCCGCCGATTGGGACACCGTTCGTGCGCAGTCCATCGCCGAAAACTGGTTGACCCAGTTCCCGGATCTGACAGCGATCTCTGGTGTAACCGACGCCTATCTCTACCCTTCCATCGCTATCGCACAGTCCGCTGGTCGTGATATCGCGTTCTTCGGGTATGACGGCGACGTGCCAATCATGAGCCAGATGAACGGTGGTCCCGTGATGGCGGATATCCTGCTGTCGGGGACACGCGAAGGCTGGAACTTCGTTCAGATGGCATATCGCATCCACCGTGGTGACGAGCTGGAGCATCTCTATGACTTCTTCACCCCGCTGGTGATGACCGAAGAGAACCACCAGCGCGCTTTGGCCAACGGTTTCCCTGCAGATGTTCAGGTTTACTACACTGACGCAGCGCTTGAAGTAGCCGAGTTCGGCTATCTCGAGTTTGGTCCAGACTCGGTTCAGTAATCTGACCGGTCGGTCGGGGCAGCACCCTCTCATCTCCTCCGCTGCCCCGACCTCCCTTTTTGAACTCGTGTTTGGCGTCCGGGAAGACATTGGCCAAAGGCGGTTTCGACAGACGCGCAAGGTAAAGACATGACTGCTGCAACGCTCAATACCGAAGGCCAAAGCCCAAAAAAGATCCAGTTGAACACGCGCTATATGTTCCTGATCGGGCTTATTGTGGTGGCCTCTGTTGGTTTCTCAATTGCCAACCCCAACTTTTTCTCGATCGCCAATATTGGTATTTTGCTGCGATCGATTTCTGTTCTGTTCCTTCTTTCGATGGGCATGACATTTATCATGCTGACAGGGGGCATTGACCTTTCTGTTGGCTCGAACGTGGCATTCGCAGGCGGGGTTGGCGTTGTTGTCCTGACCTCCACCGGGATCCCTGTGCTTGGGTTTGCGGCCGCGCTGATCGCAGCCATGGCCATAGGCTTCATCAACGGATTCTTTATCGGCAAGCTCAAGCTGTCGGCCTTTATGGTGACCCTTGCCACGATGGCATTGGCCCGTGGTCTTGCGCTGGTCATTTATGATGCGGATTCGATCAATGTCACCAACACCACTTTCTTGTGGTTGGGCGGTACGTCGATCGGCAATTTCCCCATCGTGATCCCCTTTGTGGCACTTGTTTTCGCAGCGCTTTGCGTGGTGCTTTACAAAACCGCCTATGGGCGTGACGTCTATGCCGTCGGCTCCAACATCAATACCGCCTTCCTTATGGGGCGGCAGGCAGATCGCACTGTGGTTTCAGTTTACGTGCTGACCGGTCTTTTGGTTGGTATCGCGGCCATCATCACAGTTGGGCGGGTCTCTTCTGGTCAGCCTTGGGCAGGACTCTACTTGGAATTTGACGCCATTACCGCGGTGATCCTAGGCGGTACCAGCCTCTTTGGCGGACGCGGCAAGCTATTTGGCACAATTCTCGGCGTGCTGCTTTACGGCATCATCATCAACGGGCTGATCCTGACTGGTACCAACCCATATCTGCAAAGCCTGATCAAAGGCCTCATCCTGCTTGGTGTGGTTCTGATTGATACGATCAGCCAGCGCCGCAGCGCACAGTGATCCAGGAGGGATAGAAAATGAAAAACGAAAACCTTCTGGAAATGAAGTCGATCTCGAAAAGCTTTTTCGAGACCAAGGCCCTCAACAATGTTGATTTTGCCTGCCACGCGGGTGAGGTTCACGCGCTTGTTGGCCTGAACGGTGCTGGCAAATCCACGCTGACAAAAGTGTTGGGCGGCGTCATCCAGCGAGATGAGGGCGAGATCCTGTTAAATGGGTCGCCTGTGGCCATCTCTCGGCCGTCAGACGCCAACGATATCGGCATTGCCACGATCCACCAGGAATATTCGACCATCAACGAACTGACCGTCGCGGCCAATATCTTTCTTGGGCGTGAGCTGACTATTGGCAAAACACCCTTTCTCGACAAGCGTCGCATGGCGGCGGAAGTGCGCGAATTGCTGAAACGGTTCGGGCTTGAGATTGATCCGCGGGAAACAGTGGGCAATCTCAATTCCGGCGAAAAGCAGATTGTGGAAATTCTGCGCGCATTGGCAACCAAAAGCTGGCTCATCGTTATGGATGAACCAACTTCTGCTCTGTCCGAAGAGGATAAGCAAAAGCTGTTTGAGTTCATCCGACGGATGCAGGATGAGGGTATCTCGATCATCTATATTTCGCACCACATGCCCGAGATCTTCGGGATTGCGGATCGCGTTACAGTGATGCGGGACGGCAAGATAGTTCTGTCAGAAAAAACGGGTGAAACCAGCGAAGATGCCGTGATCCGCGAGATGACCGGCGAGGACCTTGACGATTTCATCAAGCCCGAAAAAACGGTCTCTTCCGACAAGGTGCTGGAGGTGAAGGACTTGAATAAGCCTGGCCAGTTCCGGGACATCAATTTCACTGTCGCACGGGGCGAAATCGTGGTGATGACGGGCCTGCGGGGTTGCGGCGCACCAGAGATTGCGAAGTCGATCTTTGGCCTTGAGAAAGACTATGCAGGTGAAATTACCTACCGCGGTCAGAAGCTTGCCAAAGGGCAGGGGCCCGCATGGTCCGTGCGCCATGGAATGGGGTTTGTATCGGAAAACCGCGATAAAAACGGCATCCTTGCACCGCTTTCCGTGGCGGATAATATTTCCCTGCCATTCCTTTATAAGAATACCAAACTTGGTGTGATTGACGGGGGCGCAGTCAACGGAATTGTCGACAAGGCCATTCGCGACACAGGCACAAAAACCCATTCCTCTGCGACCGAAATCCGGTTTCTGTCGGGCGGCAACAAACAGAAAGTCTGTTTCAGCCGTTGGCTGGATGAAAACCTTGAACTTTTGATCCTTTTGGAGCCCACCCGTGGCATTGACGTGCATGCGAAGGCCGATATCTACCGGATCATTGAGGATCTGGCGGTGCGCGGGGTTGGTATTCTGGTTCTGTCCTATGAGGTCGATGAAGTACTGCTTTTGGCCGACCGGGTACTGACGCTCTACCAGGGCGACGTCGTTTCGGAATATGGCCAGTCGAATATGGAAAAGGAAATGCTGCTGGCCGACATGGCTGGCGTCCAGAAATCTGCATGAGCGTTCGCGCTCATGCCCCAAAAATCCAAAGAGAGTGACATGACCTTCTACAAAGCTTTCATCGACAACGAATTTATCGAGTCCTCGAACGGTGAGCGGCTGCAGGTTGAAAACCCGGCAACGGGCGAGATTTGGGCAGAAGTGCCCGCCTGTACCCCGGCGGATGTAGATCGCGCCATCGAAAGCTCTCAGGTCGCGCAGAAGAAATGGCAGATGTTGCCAGCCTTTGAGCGTGCCAAACACATCTATGCGATTGCCGAAGGCGTGGAGGCCAACCGGGCCGAATTCGAAGAGCTGTTGGTTAAGGAACAGGGGAAAACCCTGGCCGAGGCGGCTGGTGAAGTCACGGATACCATCCGTTACATGACATACGCGGCTGAGGCTGCGCGGCGTATTCAGGGGGATATATTCCCCTCAGATAATCCGAATGAACAGCTCTTCATTTACAAAGTGCCATACGGTGTCACGCTAGGCCTTTGCGCCTACAACTACCCGCTGGCGCTGATTGGTCGAAAGGTCGGTCCGGCGCTGGTAACGGGCAATACCATGATCCTGAAGCCGCATGAAGCGACGCCGGTCACGGCCTCTGTTTTTTGTCGGGTCGTACAAGAGGCAGGCGTACCAGAAGGTGTGATCAACATGGTCTCGGGGACGGGTGCCGAAGTGGGCGCACCGCTGGTCGAAAGCCCGGTTGTCCGCCTGATTACTCTGACGGGGTCTATTCGCGCCGGTCAGGCCATCATGGCGGCCTCTGCCAAGAATGTAACTGCGCTGTCTTTGGAGCTGGGCGGTAAGGCCCCGTTTATTGTTCTGAAGGACGCCGATATCGACAAGGCCGTTGAGGCAGCCGTCATCGCCCGCTACGCCAATGCTGGTCAGGTTTGCATTTGCAATGAGACCGTGATTGTCGAAGAGGCCGTAGCCGACGAGTTCACCGACAAGCTGCTTGCGCGGGTTGCTGAAGTCAAACCGGGCGATCCGATGGTCAATGGTGGTATGGGTCCAGTCACGACTGCTGATGCGCTGTCGCGGATCGAGAAGATCGTGGCAGACTCCATTGCAGATGGCGCCGAACTGGCTATGGGCGGCGGTCGTCCCCAAGGCGCGGCGTTTGAGGGCGGCAACTGGATGGAACCTACGGTTTTGCTCAATGCCACACCGGACACTACCGCCGTTAGAGAAGAAATCTTTGGCCCAGTGCTGCCGGTCATGCGTGTGAGCGATTACGAAGAGGCGCTTGCCATCACCAATGCGCGTCCCGATGGGCTGTCGGCCTATCTTTGGACGCAAAACCCCTCGGTCTACATGGATGCAATTCACCGGATGGAAACGGGCACGATCTTCCTCAATTCCGGCATCACCGGACTGATCCAGGGCTACCATAATGGCCACAAACTTTCCGGTCTCGGGGGTGAAGACGGCATTTATGGCATCGAAGGCTATCTGCAAAAGCGGACCGTCTACATGAAATACTGAGGCCAGAGCCCCGTTCGCGCCGGGGCTTGGCTTTTCACCAAAACTTCACCGCCCCGCAATCGGAGCGGCAGGGAACCTATTGGCGAGTGGAGGCGCCGGGGGAAGACATGGAAACATTCGATCATATCGTAATTGGAGGCGGCTCTGCGGGCAGTGTCGCAACCTCGCGTCTTGTGGAAGGCGGCAACAAAGTTTTGCTGCTGGAAGCGGGCCATCACCACCGCCATCCGCTCTTGGATATGCCTCCAGGCGTGTTCAAGCTGCTGAAAAACGGCTCAAAGTTCTTCAAAACGCATCAATCGGTGCCGCAGGAACATCTTGATGGCCGCCGGGCCGAGATCCCGCAGGGCAATGTCCTTGGCGGCGGTTCGACCGTGAATGGGCAGGCCTATGTGCGTGGCCGGCCGGATGACTACAATGAATGGCAGGAGATCCTGCGCGGCAATAACGACACCATCCCATGGGATTGGGAGGCGGTGTTGCCGCATTTCAAACGGCTGGAATGCAACCAGAAATTCAACAATGAGCTGCACGGAACAGATGGAAAGCTAATCGTCTCTGACCCCGGTTACGTCGATGATATGGCACGTTGGTTCGTGCAGGCTTTGCAGGCCCAGGGCGTTCCCTACAACCCGGATTTCAACGGGCATGAGCAAACTGGAGTTGGCTATTTTCAGTTCACTTACAACAAAGGGCAACGGGTTTCGGCGGCTTATGCCTTCCTTGATCCGCTGAAAAACAATCCCAAGCTAACCATTCGTTTGCAATCGCCGGTCCAGAAAATCCTGATCGACAAGGGCCGCGCTTATGGCGTGATCTACAAGGACAAATCGGGCGCGTTGCATGAGGTGCGGACAGACGGTGAGATCATCCTGTCACCAGGTGCGTTCATCACGCCCAAAGTGCTGATGCATTCGGGTCTGGGTCCGGCCGATCACCTGAGAGAGCACGGCATCGATGTGGTCGAAGATATCGCAGGCGTCGGTCAAAACCTGAACGATCACCCAGATGTCTCGGTTGTGGCGCGCTGTAACGGCCCCTATGGTTATTACGGGCAGGATCGCGGGCTGAAGATGCTTAAGAACGGCATTGAGTTCAAACTCTTTGGTCGTGGCAGGATCACCTCAACTGGGCTGGAGGCCGCGGTGTTCGTGAACCCTACCAATCCAGACGAACCCGCCACACATGAGGCTTATTGCATCCCGATCATCTATCTTGATGACGAAAAGCTGGCCCAGGTCGGCGGCGACGGCTACGGCGTATCGATCCAGATCGTGCTTCTGAAGCCGCATTCGCGTGGGGAAGTTCGCCTTGCTTCTGGCAATCCCGATGACATGCCGCTGGTTTCGCCAAACTTCCTCAAAGATGAACGCGACATGGAAGAGATGGTCAAGGGCCTGCGCTACTTCCGGGACACGATGGAAACACGGCCCATGGCCGATAAGATTGAAAAGATCCTCGCACCAGACCCGATGGATTTCTCGGACGAAGCGCTGCGCGCGCATTGCCGTAAGATGGTGAAAACCAACTTCCACCCGGTTGGCACGGCCAAGATGGGCGCCGATAGCGACAATATGGCGGTGCTGGATTCCCGGATGCGGGTACGCGGTGTCGAAGGGTTGCGTGTCTGCGATATGTCCGCAGTGCCTGAGATCCCCGCAGGCAACACCAACGCGCCTGCAATGATGCTGGGCGACCGGTGTGCCGATCTGGTGACGGGCAACCTCTGACTCATCTGCGAATCAAAAAAAGGGGGCGGGCCATTTGGCCCGCCCCCTTTGTTTCGCTTGATCCATTGTCAGCTGCCCGCCAACTCTGCCCTGATCGCGTGACTATGCGCACCAAGCGCGGGCCCCGGACGGGTAGAGCCCATGCGCGCGCCGTTCAGGCGCATCGGAATTCGCGCCGTTTTCATTGTCCCGCCTTCATCGAGGGCAATCTCTTGCACCATGTCGATGATCTGACCCTGCTCACTGGCCAAAAGCGCCTCCCAATCCATCACTTCGGCGCACCAGATATCCGCGGGTTGCAGGATATCCAGCCAATATTGAGTGCTCTTGCCGATCAGACGTGCGCCAAGGGTGGCCTTCATTTCATCCCGGTTCAGCGTCACGTCATTTGCGCTTTGGTCGATTTCTTTTAGCGCCGGGCAACCGATCAGGTCGGCCAAACGATCCATTGGTGTCATTGCGATGGCCAGATACCCGTCTGCCGTCTCGTACACGCCATAGGGCGCAGGGGCATAAGCATTGGCGTTGCTTTGGGACGACCGGCGCGGCAATTGTCCTTTGTTCATATACATGGCCAGTTGTTCAAATTGCAGGTCCAGAAGCGTGTCCAGCAGGTTGGTTTCGATCAACGCACCTTTCCCTGAACGCGCACGCCCGACCAGCGCTGCCAGAATGCCTTGCGCTGCGGTCACACCGGTCGAGACATCGGCCAGCGCCAAACCGGTCGGCGTTGGTGCGTCGCCCTCGTTTCCAGACAGCCACATGATGCCAGAGCGCGCCTGCGCCAGCAGGTCCTGACCGGGCAGGCCAACCCAGGGCCCTTCGGCCCCGTATCCTGAAATGGCCGCGTAAACGAGGCCGGGGTTGCGCTTTTTCATCTCGTCATAGCCAAAGCCCAATCGCTCGGCGACGCCGGGCCGGTAATTCTGGATCAGCACATCTGCCTTGTCGATCAGTTTGAACAACACGGCGCGGTCGGTCTCATCCTTGAGGTTCAGTGCAATGCTTTCTTTGCCGCGGTTGATGATGTGGAACAAAAGCGAGTCAATTTCATCATCTTCTTTGTAAAGCCCGCGCGACGGGTCGCCGCCATCGGGCCGCTCGACCTTTATGACGCGCGCGCCAAGGTCTTGCAGGCGGAGCGCTGCAAACGGTCCGGCAAGGAAAAGGCTCATATCAAGAACCAAAAGGCCCGCGAGGGGCAGGTCGGGTGAATCAGTCATCAGGCACCTAGGGTTGTCGGAATTTTCTGGATTATTCCGAATATAAAAGCTATTTGCAAATATAAAATACACAAACACAGCCTGCGCCACACAATCTAATAAAAGAATGGGTGCGGGCAGCCGGATGATAGAAAGGGATAATGCCATGGATGGCGAGATTCACCTAACCGTTGCAAATCACGTGGCCGAAATCCTGTTGGATCGTCCTGCCAAGCATAACGCTCTGACGCCGGAAATGTATGAAGGTGTGACGCGTGCAGCCGCGGAGGTTAACGCGCGCGATGACGTTAATGTGGTAATTATCCATGGTGCAGGTGAGCGCGCCTTTTGCGCAGGCTCGGATATCAAGGCGTTGGACGGCTATGAGGATTTCTGGGCATGGCGCAATCGCTCCACCGACTATATCCACGCTATTCGCGCGATCCGCAAACCTGTGATTTCGGCCGTTAAGGGCTGGGCACTTGGCGGCGGATTAGAGATCGCATTGGCCTCGGACTTGCGTGTGGTTTCAGAAACCGCCGTATTCTCTGCTCCGGAAGTAACGCTAGGCTGGACCGGCGCTGGCGGGGCAGCTCAGCACCTCACCCGCGGCGCGGGCTATGGCAAAGCATTGAAATACTTGCTGACCGGTGACCGCTTTGACGCCAAGACCGCGGATGACATGGGGTTGGTGGAATGGTTGGTCCCCGCGGGAGAGGAACTTGACAAGGCGCGTGAGGTTGCGTCACGTATCGCGGGCTTTGCGCCTGTGGCGACCCAATCGGTCAAAGCAGCGGTGCGCGCGGCAATGAACATGCCCGTCGATCTGGGCCTTCAGGCAGAAAATGAGCTGATGTCGCTCTGCTTTGCCAAGAATGAGGCGCAGAAACGGGCGAAGGATCAAACCGGCTAAAGCCGCCTTTTGCAAAAGGATCGTCATGCCTGACACATCGGATCAATCTGGCACCCAGCCCCGTTCGAAAAAGAACAAATCCGATGTGCCCTCGGTCGAGAAAGCGCTGGATATCATCGAGCTGCTGACGGATGCCCCTCATGGCATGACGATGAATGAAATAACCCAGGCGCTGGATCGCACCATGGGTGAAATTTATCGGATTACGGTTTACCTGGTGAATCGCGGCTACCTACACCGCGACAGTGCAGGAGACCGGTATTCGCTGACGTTGAAGTTGTTCGAGTTGTCGCACCGTTTTGACCCAACCGCGCAGCTTTTGCAGAAATCCTTGCCAGTAATGGAGCGCATATCGGCAACGACCGAGCAATCCTGCCACTTGTCAACGCTGACCGGCAGTTCCGTTTTGGTGCTGGCCTCGGTTCCCAGTCCGCGTCCGGCCGGGTATTCGGTTCGGACCGGAGCGATGTTCCCGTTCCTTCACACCAGTTCCGGCTCCGTTATCATGGCATATCAGCCGGATGTCGCTGCCGAGGCGTTGCTTTCGGGCCTGCCCAAGGCGGAACAGGCAGGCGTACGCCAAAGGTTGGAGGAAATCCGCGGCAACGGGTTTGAGACTTCCCCCAGTACGCTGGTGCAGGGCGTTACTTCAATCAGTGCCCCGGTGTTTTCACGCGACGGGATCGTTGCGGCTTTAACCTCTGGCGTGATCCAACAGGCGGATGACGCACTTGGCCTGGCCGAGATGAAGGACGCAGTTGTAGAAGGTGCGAAAGAAATTAGCGCATTGCTGGGTGGGGCCGTCTATCTGCTTGAAACCTGAAACAGAACTAGGTTACCCGCGCTCTTACCGCGAATTGCGGTTCACGCCAGCGTTCGGTGCCCATAATTTCAGACAGAATATCAACGGCCTGTAAGATATCGTCGTCAGCCAGATAAAGCGGTGTGATCCCGAAGCGCATGATATCCGGCGTGCGATAGTCGCCAATGACCCCCTCGGCGATCAAGGCCTGCATGACTTCATAGCCATGTTCAAAGGCAAAACAGACCTGACTGCCACGCAGGGCGGGATCGGCGGGTGAGGCGAGGTTCAACTGCGGACATCTGGCCGCAACCTCTTTTAAGAAAAGCTCTGACAGGCGAACCGAGGACGCACGCAACTCCTGCATATCGATATCCGCCCAAATCTTCAGCGCTTCTTCCAATATGGCCAGTTGGATAATGGCGGGTGTTCCGATGCGCAGGCGTTCGATTGACGCCGCCGGGTGATAGGTTGGTTCCATGGCAAAAGGTGCGGCGTGACCGAGCCATCCTGCCAAAGCGGGTTGGATCGTTTCGATCAGGTCAGGTCGGGCATAGATGAAACCGGGTGATCCGGGTCCACCATTGAGGAATTTGTATGTGCAACCCACGGCCAGATCGGCCGTACAACCGGCCAGATCAACCGGCACCGCGCCGGTGGAATGGGCCAGATCCCAGATCATGACTGCGCCTGCCGCATGTGCCTTGGCCGTGACCCTTGCCATATCGAACATGGCTCCGGTCCGGTAGTTCACATGTGTGAGCAAGACCGCCGCCACTTCCTCTGTGATCGCGCCGGGAATGTCTTCAGGCGGCACTGTCCGCAATTCATATCCCTTGCCCAATAGGCGGATTAGTCCATCGGCCATATAAAGATCGGATGGGAAGTTGGTGGTGTCTGACAGAATTACGCGGCGTTCTGGCCTAAGGCCGACCGCGATCGTAAGGGACTGAAATACTTTGATCGACAGCGTATCGCCGGTCACAACACTGCCATGTGGAGCGCCAATCAATGGTGCGATCTGGTTGCCGACCTTTTCCGGCATCGCCATCCAATCCGCGCTGTTCCATGCCCGGATCAGCTCATTTCCCCATTCGTCGCGCATCACGCTTTCAGCGCGGGCAATGGCGGTATTTGGCAATGGGCCAAGCGAGTTGCCATCGAGGTAGATCACGCCCTCGGGCAGGTGAAACAGATCTTTTCGGGGCAGGGACAGAGGCATGGGATTTCCGGCGGGGTTAGGTCACATCGTCGGAAACTAGGCTGCAACAGGTCGATGGGCTAGTAATATTACACTCACCATGACCTTAACGAAGCGTCCGTAGAACCTTTCGCGCTGCTTCAACGACCGGGTCATGTGTGTCCTTCAGGATTGCCACGCGGTCAAAACGGTCAGCATCGGCATTTACGGCCGCCCGCAGAGCATTGCCAAAGGCTTGGCGCAGCTCTGTCCCGATGTTGTATTTGCAGATCTTCGACGTCCGAGCCAGCATCTGGCGCTGTGCCGCAGGAACCCCGGACCCGCCATGGATAACCAGAGGCGTGTTTGTCAGAGCCTCGATAGCACGGATGCGCGGTTCATCCAGACCACCCGATTGGTCGGTTTGCAAATGCACGTTGCCAACAGAAATCGCCATGGCGTCGACGCCGGTTTCGCGGGCAAAGCGCGCGGCTTCTTCCGGGTCGGTTCCTTTAGACGCTTCACCTTGAGAATAGCCGACAAAGCCGATCTCGCCTTCACAGGAGATCCCGGCCGCATGGGCCATTTCAGCAATTCGCGCTGTTTCCTCGATGTTTTGCTCCAACGGCTTTCGCGATCCGTCAAACATCAACGAGGTAAACCCACTGTCCAAAGCCTCTTTGCAATCCTCGAATGTATATCCGTGATCAAGATGCGCCACGACTGGAACCGTGGCGCTTTCGGCCAGGTAGCGGAACATCTTACCAAGGATCGGCAGGGGGGTATGTTCGCGACACCCCGGACCGGCCTGCAATATAACCGCGCAGTTTTCGGCCTCTGCCGCTGCCACGTAGGCGTGCATATCTTCCCATCCTAGGGTCACCAACCCGCCCACGGCATAGCCGCCCTTCAACGCAGGTTGAAGAACTTCACTCAATGTCGCCAGTGTCATTTGAACTTCGCAATCATGTCTTTGATGCCCGGAATGGTTTCAACCTGATAGGCATGGGTGGGTTGGAAATACTGAACCAGCGAGCGTTGCGACAGCCCCCCCAGAATGGTGAAGTAGTACATCTCGTAGCCGGGCAGCACCGCGCAGGGGTGATAACCGGTGTCGATACAGAACGTAGATCCATCCACGATATGATAGGCCTCGCCCGGTTTGCCATCTTCGCGTTGCAACATCTGCAATCCTGACCCGTGATTGGGACGAAAGCGGAAGTTGTAGGTTTCGTCGTGGCGCGTTTCAGTCGGCAAGCGATCGGTATCGTGCTTGTGGCTTGGGAAGCCCGACCAGCCGCCCTGGCCGACGGTATAAAGCTCCGACACCAATAGCCGCCCAACCTTGTCATGTTGTTTTTGGCCCAGGATGTGTTTGATTTTGCGATGTGTTTTGGTGTCATCCGAGCCATATTGGACAAGGTCTGGTTCGCGGACATCAAACGGTTCCAGCACTTTGTCAAACTTCGCCCCTGCAATGAACACTTCGGTGGCATCCGACGTGCATGTGATGGTCGCCTTCGCGCCGGTGGGGATGTAGACGCCCTGAGGTTCTCCGTCCCAGACATCGACGCCACGTCCACCAAGGTCGCTGTAAGTGATCCCCTCGACCTCGACCGATACCGTGCCGGTTGCCGGTACGATACAGGTCTCATAGCCCGGAACCTGGTATTCGAAGCTCTGATCTTTTTCGAGCTTCACGATGTTAAAATAATTTAGTGGAACCAGCGGGTTGCCAGCGGCCACAATCGGTTCGTTCTGATTGTCATAAGGCGCGATATGCATCTGTCAGCTCCTTGGGCTGAGGGGCTTGGTGGGCCCGGAATGGGTGTTCAGGAAATCGTCAAGCTCGGGTGGTGTGGGCATTGCGGCGGCACAACCGACGCGGGACACGGTGATTGAGGCACAGGCTGATCCACGCAGGATCGCCTCTTTCATTGGGCGCCCTTCTGAAAGGCTTGAGACAAAACCGGCCATGAAACTATCGCCGGCTCCGGTAGGTTTCAGCGCCTCGACCGGATAGATCCCTGTGGCTATTTCGTCGCCGCCGGCAAAGGTGATCGCTCCTTCGGGCCCACGTTTGTAGATAACGATCTCAGCGCTGGAAGAAGCGAGGTCGCGGGCTTTGTTCAATCCCTTGGTAATGTCGCCAGCCATAAAGCCAAATTCTTCGTCATTGCCGACAATCACATCAGCCAACGCACCTGCACGGCTCAACACGTCTTCGGCCACTTCGGGCGAGGGCCAAGAATAGGGGCGATAATCGACGTCGAAGATGATCGGCAGCCCGGCGTCTTTGGCCAGTTCAAAGGCCCGAAAAGCGGCGCTGCGTGACGGTTCGGCCGCAAATACTGTGCCTGCCGTGATCAGGGCGCCGTATTGTGCATAATCGACCGCCTCAACATCCTGCATATCCATTTGGAAATCGGCAGCATTGTTGCGATAGATGACAGATTGATGCCCTGCGATCCGGCTTTCATATACCGCAAGCGAGGTCCGTTCCTCGCCCTTGATCTTGCGCACATGGGTCTTGTCGATACCATAATGATCCAGCTGGTTCAGACAATACCAACCAACCGCATCGTCCGAGACGCAGGTGACCAGCGCGGTCTCGCAACCGAACTTTCCCAAGCCCGCTGCAATATTTGCGCTGGATCCGCCCATGCCAACAACCATGTCCGTGGCATCCTCTGTTGCGACACCGGCAGGTGACGGGCAGAGATCCATTCCGACCCGCCCAACAACCAGAAAACTTCGCTTCGCAATCCCTGTCAGCACCATCTGCTGAATTCTCCCTAATCAGCGCACGACTCATCTTGCGCTTTTCTTAACCGCAGGATACAAACTTTTGCAACCGGTTGCAAAAGGAAGTTTGCACGCCGCATTTCAGGGAGGATCGTTATGCGGGAAATTGGCATTGGCATCATGGGGGGCGGCTATATGGGTAAGGCCCATTCCGTCGCCATGGCGGCCGTAGGGGCGGTGTTCAACACACGTCTGAGACCGCGGTTGGAGGTTATATGCGCCTCTACGCCTGAAAGCGCCGAAGGGTATCGCAAGGCCTATGGCTTCAAGCGCGCAACCTCGTCTTGGGAAAAACTGGTACACGATCCAGAGGTCGAAGCCATCGTCATCGCAACGCCGCAAGCCACGCATCGGGCAGCGGCTGAAACGGCATTTTCGCTTGGCAAACCCGTCTTTTGCGAAAAGCCGATGGGGGCCACGGTTGAAGATGCTGAAGCGATGGTTGCAGCGGCTGAAAAGACCGGCGTCGTGAACATGGTTGGCTATAATTACATTCGTACACCCGCCAGCCAATATGCCCGACAGTTGATCGCAGACGGCGCGATTGGTGACATCACGTGGTTCCGCGGCGAACATACCGAAGATTTCTACGCTGACCCTCAGGCGCCTGCGACCTGGCGGACCGAAGGCATGGCAAATGGCACGATGGGTGATCTCGCCCCTCATATGGTGAACGCAGCTCTGGCTTTGCTGGGGCCGATCGCCTCGGTCATGGCCGAGGTCGAGACGGTGCACCGCACGCGGCCCGGTGGTAAAGTCACCAATGACGATCAGGCGCAGATGATGTGCCGTTTCAAGTCCGGAGCGATGGGGCATATGTATTTCAGCCGGATCGCGACAGGCCGAAAAATGGGCTATGCCTATGAAATCACAGGAACAAAGGGCGCAATTCGTTTTGATCAGGAAGATCAGAACGCGCTGTGGCTTTATAAGGCCGATGGCCCGGATGCGGCCCGCGGTTTCACCAAGATCCTGACTGGTCCGGCGCATCCCGACTATTTGCCATTTTGTCAGGGTCCGGGTCATGGCACCGGTTATCAGGATCAGATTATCATCGAGGCAAAAGATTTTCTGGAAGCCATCGATGCAAGAGAACCACGCTGGCCGACCTTCCGCGACGGATTGGATGTGCAACGCATTATCGGGGCGGCGCTCGTCTCGCACCGCAACAAAGAATGGACACCCGTTTCATACGGTTAAGCCTAAGGAAAGGCACAGAAAAATGACCATTAGAATTGGCAATGCGCCCTGTTCCTGGGGTGTCGAATTTGCAAACGATCCTCGTAATCCGACCTGGCAGCATGTCCTGAAGGAATGCGCGGCGGCCGGGTATAAGGGGATCGAACTGGGGCCAGTTGGCTTTATGCCCGAGGATCCGGCGGAACTGACCGATGGATTGGCTCAGCATGATCTGGAGTTGATTGGCGGGGTCGTATTCCGGCCGTTCCACGATCCGGACGCGTGGGATGACGTGCTTGATGGCTCTGTACGGACCTGTAAGGCGCTGGTCGCCCACGGCGCGCAACATCTTGTTTTAATTGACTCAATTTCTCCTCGCCGGGCACCCACCGCTGGGCGGGCAGATGCGGCGGAGAAGATGGGTCAGGCGGAATGGGTCGCTTATCGCGACCGCATCGCCACCATTGCCAAAATGGGGGCCGAGGAATACGGGCTGACCGTGGGCATCCACGCCCATGCGGCAGGCTTCATGGATTTCGAGCCAGAGCTGGAACGCCTGCTGGATGAGGTCGACGAAAGCATCCTCAAAATCTGTTTCGACACGGGCCATCATTCCTATGCGGGTTTTGATCCGGTCGCTTTCATGAAGCGCCACGTGGATCGAATTTCCTATATGCATTTCAAGGACATAGATCCTGTGATCAAGGCAGATGTGATTGCCAAAAGCACTGGATTCTACGACGCTTGCGGGCAGGGAATTTTCTGCAATCTGGGGCAGGGTGATGTCGATTTCCGCGCCGTTCGCCAAGTGCTGCTAGACGCTGGTTTTGAAGGCTGGTGCACGGTTGAGCAGGATTGCGATCCGTTGCTGGACCCGGATACTTTAGGCGACGCAACGGCAAATCGCGAATACCTGCAATCCATCGGATTTTAGGGGGTCACCCCCGGTACGCCGCCCGTACACCCCCTGTACACCCCCCGTACAGACAAAACGGGCATCGACATTGGCTTTGGCAAAGAAGGAACAGCGCCATGGCAAAACTGAAATGGGGCATGATCGGCGGCGGTGAAGGCAGCCAGATCGGGCCAGCCCATCGCATGGGTGCATTGGCCGATGGCCGGTTCGAAATGGCCGCCGGCGCGCTGGATCACCGGCCCGAAGTGGGGCGCGACTATGCGCAACGTTTGGGCATCGCCGCTGACCGTGCCTATGGCGACTGGAAAGAGATGCTGGCGGGCGAACGCGGGCGCGATGATCGGATTGATCTGGTCACGGTGGCCACGCCCAATTCGACGCATTTCGAGATTACCAAAGCCTTCCTTGAGGCGGGTTTCAATGTGCTGTGCGAAAAGCCGATGACGATGAGTGTCGAAGAAGGCGAAGAGATCGTGCGCGTGGCCGAAAAGGCGGGCAAAATCTGCGCCGTCAACTACTGCTATTCAGCCTATCCGATGGTGCGTCAGGCGCGTGCGATGGTACGCGCTGGCGAGATCGGCAAAGTACGTCTTGTGGTGACGAATTTCAGCCATGGCCATCATGGCGATGCGACCGATGCCGACAATCCGCGTGTGCGGTGGCGCTATGACCCGAAAATGGCCGGTGTGTCGGGCCAATTTGCAGATTGCGGTATTCACGCGCTGCATATGGCAAGTTTCATCTGCGATGATGAGGTGAAGAAACTGTCGGCCGATTTCGCCTCGACCATCGCCAGCCGTGAGCTGGAAGATGACGCCATGGTCAATTTCCGCATGATGGGTGGCACGGTCGGCCGATTGTGGACCTCCTCCGTGGCAATTGGCCGTCAGCACGGGTTTGATATCCAGATCTTTGGCGAGACCGGAGGCTTGCGTTGGGCCAGCGAGCAACCCAACCAGCTGATCTATACGCCCGTGGGCGGGCGCACGCAGATCATCGAAAAGGGCGAGGGCGGCTTGCATGAGGATGCCCGGCGTCTTAGCCGCGTGGCGATTGCGCACCCTGAAGGGTTCCCGCTGGCGGTGGCCAATATCTATTGCGATCTGGCCGATGCGATCGCGGGCGAGCCTCGCGACGGGTTACCCAATGCTGAGGCTGGCGTGCGGTCGATGGCGGCCGTGCATCAAGCCGTAGCCTCAGCCAAATCTGGCGGGGATTGGGTTGATGCACGGCCACCGATGTATCGCTAAGGTATTAATAAATATTTAGAAAATGAAAGTGGCGTCTGGTTGAGCAGGCGCCATTTCATGTCATGTGATCTGGGTCATTTCGTAGATATGAACAATCTCGATTGCGCTTTCTGTTCTTGCGCCAAAGTCGGTCTTGTCCAACGCTGCCATATGATCCTGCCAAAGCGCGCGACTTTCCCATGTTTCGTAAAACAGGAAATGCCCGGGCCGGCCATTATCCTCGTGCAGGTCGTATTGCAGGCAACCCCGTTCGGCCAAGCTTGGGGCAATCAGGCCGCGCAGAGCGTCGCGCAGTTGCGCCTCCTTGCCGGGATTTGCAGTGATGTCGGCGACAATTGTCAGGGGCATCTTTGGTCCTTTTCGCGGATCAGGTTCAAGACCAACAGTGTTTGTCAGAATAGGGCCAGCTGCAAGAGAAAGCATTGGCAGGTGAGACCGTAGGCCAAGAAAAGAAAAACCATCGCTTGACCATTAAAATTGAGACGTCTACCCCTATGCCCATAGGTCGCGCCCACCTGCCGCCCGCAGGTGTCAATGCCCCGGTAAAGGGCGCGTTCGGACACATCCAATCTTCATCCGGCACAAGTCCGGGTGGCAATGCGGGCCCCATCTTAGACGACCAAGTGCCAGTAATTGTTGGAGGTTTGGGCCTATGTCCGAAACTGAACAGAATACATTCACCTCCGGGCCGCTGCCCGCGATCTATGCCAAAACGGCGCTACCGATCATTTTTGTGATGTCGATGTCGGGGTTTCTTGCCGTGGCGGACGCGCTATTTCTTGGGACATTCGTTGGCCCTGAGGCGCTGGCGGCCGTCACCTTGATGTTTCCGCCCTATATGCTGATCGTTGCGCTGGCGACCTTGGTGGCCAATGGGATGGCCAGCCTGTTGGCGCGGGCATTGGGGGCGCGGGATTTTGAGGCCGCCCGCGGGGTTTTTGCTGGGGCGCATGGGCTGGCGCTGCTTCTTGGCGTGATCCTTATCGGGCTCTATCTGGCCTTTGGCACATTCGTGACCGAATTGGCGGCGGCCGGCAATGCCGAGCTTGCCGAGATGGGGCGGATCTATCTGGGCATTACGGTGTTCTATTCGCCGCTGCTGTTCGTGCTGTCGGTGAATTCCGATGCCCTCAGAAATGAGGGGCGGGTCGGGTTTATGGCGGCGATGAGCCTTTTGGTTTCGCTGTCGAATATCGGTTTCAATTACCTGCTGATTGCAGTGCTTGAGATGGGTGTTGCAGGGTCGGCCTACGGGACGGCACTGGCGCAAGCCTTGTCCTTTTGCATCATTCTGGCCTTTCGCCTGCGGGGGCGGACCGAATTGCGCCCTGGCGCATTACTGTCCCATAGCCCCTTTACAAAATGGGGTCGCATTCTGGCGCTTGGTGCACCGCAGAGCCTTGGTTTCTTAGGAATCTCATTTAGTGCGGGTGCCATAGTCGGGGCGTTGCAATGGGTGGGTGCGCCGGGATATCCTGATACAATCGCGGCTTACGGGATTGTCACTCGGATCATGACTTTTGTGTTTTTGCCACTTTTGGGGCTAAGCCACGCAATGCAGTCGATCACGGGCAATAATTTTGGTGCGGGACTATGGCAGCGCTCAGATTCCAGCCTGCGGATGGGGATTGTTGTGGCCTTCGTCTACTGCTTGTTTGTGCAGGTCATCGTGACTGTTTTCGCGGCGCCCATGGCGGGTTGGTTTGTCGATGCGCCGAACGTGATTTCAGAGGTGGCCCGCATCATGCCGGTCATGGTGGCACTGTTCATCGTGGCCGGGCCGGTGATGATGATCGGGACGTATTTTCAAGCTATTGGCGATGCGACGCGGGCGGCGTTGCTAGGGCTGACGAAACCATACCTCTTTGTCTTGCCGCTGACCTTCCTCTTGCCCTTGCAGTGGGGAGAGGTTGGGATCTGGCTGGCCAGCCCATTGGCAGAGGTTCTGCTGTTGATTTTGACCATCATCGTGCTGGTCCACACGGCGCGTCGCAATGTGTTTCGGTGGGGCCTTTTTCGGGCTGAAGTGGCCTGATGCTTCAGGACGGGGCGCGCAATGTGCCCCGTTCAACAATCTCGCAACGAAAGATATCGCAGCGCGGCGGCAGGGCGGGGGCGTCCAGCATTTGCACCACGCGATCAACCGAAGCACCGATAATTTCGGACAAAGGTTGCTTTATGGTGGTGAGCGATATGTTTTCCCACCCGGCCATTTCCATATCGTTGAGACCTATAAGTCCGATATTGTCCGGAACGCGCAGGCCTGCCTCGCGGATCGCAGACAGAGCGCCGATTGACAGAACGTCATCGCCGCAGAAATAGGCCTCGGCCGGGCTTTCCGCGACAAGGCGGAGCATCTCGGCTCGGCCTGCTGCAAAACTATAGGCATCGGCAAAGCTATGCGTGCAATTGAGACCAATTCGGGCGCATTCCTCGACAAATCCGGCCAAACGATCCTGGGTTGAAGTGGCTTCCTCGGGGCCACCAAGGAAGCCGACTGTCCGGTAGCCCCGTTCGGCCAGAGTTCTAGCAGCCATACGCCCGCATTCAACATTGTCGATGCCGATCACATGCACATCCGGCGCGTCAGATCGGCGACCAAAACTGTGGACGACCGGAATGCCCGCTTCGCGAAAGGCGACGGCGAAGTTGGGCGGCAGGGTGGATGAGGCGACAATGACGCCATCAACCGAATAGGCGCGCAACATGCGAACCGAATTTGCGGCTTCTGTCTCATCCGTCAGGTTGACCAAAAGTGGTTTCAACCCCCGTTCTTGCAGCGTGCGGGTGAACAGGTCGAACACTTCCAAAAAAATCGGGTTGTGAAAGTTGTTGGATACCAAGCCGATCAGCTTGGTCCGCCCCGTGGTCAGTGATGAGGCAAGGGCGTTTGGACTATACCCCAGTTCGGCTGCGGCCTCCTCGACCTTGGCGCGGGTCCGCGCTGACACGGACGCGCCGGGTGTAAAGGTGCGGCTGACCGCTGACCGGCTGACGCCAGCACGTTGAGCGACCTCGCGAAGTGTGACGGCCATGCTGCTGCCCCTTGGGTGAATTCCGTGCCCAAGGTAAACGTGATACGACGCCGGTGCAACCGGTTGCACTGTGCGATGGCTTATCCAAATACCCTGCGGTAAAGGCCGATGGGCAGCCAGGACCCCAGTCGAAAGAATGTGGCCATCTGCCAGGGGAAGGAAACGGCAAAGCGGCGACTTTGCATCGCGTTGACGACCCGCGCGGCGGCCTCCTCTGGAGAGAGAATAAACGGCATGGAGAACCTGTTTTTATTGGTCAGGCGTGTTCGGATATAGCCCGGATTGATCTGCTGGACCCGAATGCCCATCGGCGAAAGATCCATGTAGAGGTTTTCTGCCAAATGCATCAGGGCGGCCTTGCTGGCGCCATACCCAATAGCGCCGGGAAGTCCGCGAAACCCGGCGAGCGACCCAATCAGCACAATATGGCCTTCACCACGTCGCGACATCTCGGGAACGAGGCGCGACAATACCCGCAGCGCTCCGGTGTAGTTCACGTCTGATATCTGCTCGGCCCGCCCCGCCTGCCAATCGGCTGCCGCCATCGGATCATAGGTGCCTGCGCAATAGATGATCCCGTCAACCGACGCGGCTGAATTTGCCGCCGCTGTGACAGAGGCATCATCTGTTACATCCATCTGGAGGGCCCGGACCCCGGCATGCGTAACAGCCAGCTCTTGCAGACGGTCGACAGTTCGGGCCGCCGCGATGACATTTGCGCCTCGGGCCGCAAGGTCGCTGGCCAAGGCCCGGCCAAGGCCTTCGCTTGCGCCGACGATCAGATAGGTTTTGCCTTTAAACATGGGCAGGCTGTGGGCGCATCGTCGCCACCAGTTCCGCCACGCGCAATCCGAATTTGCGCATTTCCGAGCGGTTAATGATTGTTCCGTTCTCCATGAGATACATCCAATCCGTGACATCCAGCACGTGACCACCGGCATCTTGGGGCAGGCGGATGCGGTAGGTCATGCACACGGTGGCGCCGCTTTGGCGACCGGTTGCCGTACCGATAATATCGTCTGCCGTCGCTGTGAATGTCCCGTCATTGCCAAGGCTGAGGTGCCAGCACCGCTCTTGCGAGCTGCCGCTGGCATAAGCAAAGCTTTCGGCCAAAGTTCCGCGTGCACCAGTCCATTCGCCGTTCATATCTGCGGTGAATCTGGAGGTGACACTGCCTAGCGGCCCATAGATGACCCCTTCGCACAGGATTGGCCCGTTCAGATGCGTCCGAATGTCAAAAGCCGGTTCGCTGCCGGCATAGGTCGCAGGCGATTGGCGGCGAAAGCTGAAGCGCAGTCGGAAGGCCAGCCAACCGCCCAAGGCAATGACCAGAACGGTAAGGATAATACTCATCGCAAAACCTCATTTGTGTGGGCCAATGCCATTTGGCTGACGCCAGTTTGACCGGTCAGAAAGGCGGCGGTGCAACTGCCGAGGTAGAACCGCCAGCTGCGCAGAAATGCGTCGTCATAGCCAAGCCGCTGAATACGTGCCGCAGCAGAGTCCATCCGGCTTTGCCACGCTTTGCAGGTGGCAGCGTAATGGGTGCCAAAGCGGAATTCATCTGTCAGGGACAGCCCCGCCCTGTCGGCCTGCTCTGCAACCACCTTGGAGGACAACAGCATACCGCCTGGAAAAATATGGCTGCGAATGAAGTCAGAGCCACGACGATAGATGCCGAAATAGTCGTCTGGCACGGTAATGACCTGCAAAACCGCCCTCCCTCCTTCGGCAAGTCGATGTTTCAGGGTCTCGAAATAGGTGGGCCAATAGCGTTCGCCCACGGCTTCGATCATCTCGACCGACACGATATTGTCATAGCGCCCATCGGCGCTGCGGTAGTCCTGCAGCCGGATGTCGGCGCGACCGTCCAGGCGGGCATCGGCATAGCCTTTTTGGCTGGGCGAAAGTGTCAGACCGGTAACGTGATGGCCACGATCTGCCGCCGCCTCGGCAAAGCCGCCCCAGCCACAGCCAATTTCCAAAACGCGTTCACCGGGCGTCAGACGATCCAGAATCCGAGCATTCTTGCGGTCCTGCGCGCGGCCCAGGTCACTATCGCCCTCAGCGAACAGGGCAGAGGAATAGGTCATGCCGGGGTCAAGCCACAGCCCGTAAAACTCGTTTCCAACGTCATAATGCGCGCGGATATTGCGGGCAGCACCGCGTTTGGAATTGGCCCGGAACAGTGTGTTTATGATCCGTCCTGCAAGGCGGGACCAAAAGTTGCCCCAGGCAAATTGATCCAGCTGATCCATATTCCGAAAGGCAATTTCGCAAAGATCCGCGACCGACGAGGTATCCCAAAGGCCCGCCACGTAAGTTTCACCCAGCCCGATATCGCCGCGCGCAGCGCAGGCCGTGATCGTGGGCCAGTCACGGATATGCATCTCGACCACAGGCGTGCCGTGCCCAAAAACATGCCGTTCACCCTCGGGTGTCAACAGATGCAGGGTGCCGTGGCGGATTTGGCCGCAGCTGTCCAAGAATGCGCGTTTGACCTGTGATGTCAGGATCATTGGGAGCTTACCTCTTGCCTGGGTGGTTCGGGTCGCGTGCGATACCGCGCGCCCTTGAGTTTCAGTCTGAGCGCGTGCCAATGGATCAACGCCCATGTGCGCGCCGCCCCCATGGGGCGCTTGATCAAATTGCCCAACAGAATGCGGTTGGTCAGGGGCTGGCGCGGTCCGGTCAGCGTGGCAATGACGCCATCCGGGCCGTTTTCGTGGTGAATGCGGATGGCGATGCGTTTGGGCGAGATGCGGAACTGAAAGCGATAGCCGCCCTTTACCTCCTGGAACGGAGAGACATGCATCAGCTTTTCGGCCTGCAATACATCGGAGGGCTGGATCGGGGCAAACCCAGGCAAGGCGCAGAGATAGCTGTGGCGATCGCCGAACGTGTTGGTCACCTCAGCGATCACAGCCAGCAAATCGTCACCACGAAAGGCCAGCCAAAAGCTGACCGGATTGAACACCCGACCGAGAAGGGCGGGTTGAGTCAAAAGCCGGATATCAGAGCCCTTGAGGCCCGCATCACCAAAGACCTCGCGGGCCCAGGCCACGCCACGGCCCGCTTTTGGTGCGCCGCCATGGTCCCGGTCTTGCACCGAGTAAAGCCCGCGCCGGTTGCGGGCAAATAGGGCAGGGCCATCCGCCGCCTCCGGGTCGATCAACACGTAATCCAAATCATGTGTGAAGGCGTGATTGATCGCGCCGCGCCGGGCGTGGGTGGTCTGTGACCGGATATAATCGGGCCAAAAGCTCATGCAGGTACCCTGTCCATCTGGCGCACAATCCGCACGGCGCTGGCAAAGCCATCCTCGTGGAACCCGTGACGCGTGTAGGCACCCGCAAACCAGGTTCGGTTCTGCCCTTGCATCGCGCGCAATTGGTCCTGGGCGCGCAAGGCGCCGTGATCAAACACCGGATGAGCAAAAGTCACGTGGTCATAGACTTTGCTCTGGTCGATTTCATGGGCCGGGTTCAACGTCACGAACATAGGATCGGTCTCAGGAAGGTTTTGCAGCCGGTTCATCCAGTAGGTCACACCAACCCTGTCTCGAGTTACGCCGGTTTCGGCCTGATAGACCCATGAGGACCAAACCGGTTTGCGTTTGGGCATCTGGGCCTCGTCGTGATGTAGCCAGACCTCATTATCCTGAAACCGGATCGCGCCGAGGGCGGCGGTTTCATCTTTGTTCGGCTGCGCCAGTAGGCGAAGGGCCTGATCGGAATGGCAGGCAAAAATCACCTCGTCAAAGCGGTCGCTTCCCCGGGCGCTATGGACCGTGGCGCCAAGCCCGTCGCGGCTGACGCCTTGCACCGGGCACCCGATGTTCAGGGTAACACCGTCGCTCAAAAGACGCTCTTGCAGGCGCGAGACATAGGCGCGGCTGCCGCCCTCAACCGTCCACCACTGATGTTGGCCGGTGACCGACATCAGCGCATGGTTCTTGAAAAACTGCACAATGGCGCGCGCGGGAAAGGCGAGGATCTGCTCGGGCGGGGTGGACCAGATCGCGCCGCACAGGGGCGCTAAATAGTACTGGCGGAACCAATCCCCCATCCGCAATTCCGTCAGGAGATCCTCGATCGTGGCGGTCTCATCCTCCGCCAACGCCTCAGCCTTCGCATTGAAGCGAAGGATGTCGCGCATCATTCTGAGAAAGCCCGGCCGAGCGATATTGCTGCGCTGAGCCAGAAGCGCATTCATGTCGCGAAGCCCGTATTCGATCCGACCCTGATCAATCGACGCGCCGAAGCTCATGTCGCTTTTCACAACCGGAACATCGAGGTCGCGAAACATGGCCGTTAGATGCGGATAGTTCGCGTAATTGAAAACGATGAAACCCGTATCGACCGGCTGCGTTCCGTCCCGGCCCGCCATTACAGTTCGCGCATGCCCGCCCAGGCGCGGTTCGGCTTCAAAGAGCGTAACCTCAGCGCGCGTAGACAAAAGATAGGCCGCGGCAAGGCCTGAAATGCCACCCCCGATAATGGCTACTCGTTTATCACTGGGAAATGGGGCGTCAAATGACATGGGTCGTCCTTTTGATTATTGTATGGTCGATACGGCCATGATGTTTTTTTGGATCAAAAATGATCCAGAAATTGCGCAGCCCCGTAATGTTCGTATGTTGATCGCAACCGAGACCTCTGAGGCAGTGTCTGCGCGAGGGCTGCCCCGCGCGCATCCACCCTATAGAAAGGAGCAGGCACACGTGACCTGCGACCGCGATCTATCTGAGCAAACCCAGTGGATGCTGGCGATCCGGAACAATCGGGACCGGTCGGCATTCGCGCAACTATTTGATTTTTATGCGCCGCGTCTGAAAGGGTTCGTTATGCGGACCGGCACCAGCGCGGCAGAGGCGGAAGAGATTGTGCAGGACGTAATGCTGACAGTTTGGAGAAAGGCCGCGCAGTTCGATCCTGAGCGTGCGCAGGTCTCTGGCTGGATTTATCAGATTACCCGCAATCGACAGATCGACGTTGTGCGCCGGACGTCACGCGCAATGCCGGAAGAACTGAAACAGACCGACGAACATGAACCCGATGCCGGACAAATTTTGGCAGTCGAACAAGAGGCCAGCCGCTTGAAACTCGCTTTGGCCCGCCTAAAACCAGATCAACGGATGATGGTCGAGAAAGCCTATCTGGGCGAGTTGACCCATCAAGAGATCCAAGACGAAACAGGCCTGCCGCTTGGCACAATCAAATCCAGGATCCGCCTGGGGCTGGAGCGGCTGCGACATGAACTTAAAGGGCTGAGAGAGCCATGAAGACGATAACGCATCATATTCCAGAGCGGCTGTTGGCCGCCTATGCATCGGGGCGATTGCCGCATGTGTTCGAGGTGGTCGTGGCCACCCACATTTCGATGTGTGACGCCTGCCGGGCCGGGTTTGAGGCGCATCAGGCAATGGGTGGCGTTGTCTTGGATGACAGCGACGCGGTTGACCTGAGTGACGATCTGAAGGCGGATCTGATGGCGTTGCTGGATCACGAGATGGTCGAACCTGCGCCGGCACAGCGCGACGGGATCTTTCCCGGGCCAGTGGTTGAAGCGCTTAAATCGCGCCCGCCCCGTTGGAAATCGCTTGGCTTCGGTGTCAAGCAATCCATTTTGGAGGCTGGTTCAGAAGGGTCTCTGCGCCTGCTGCACATTCCGCCGGGGCAGTCCGTGCCGGATCACGGCCATAACGGTCTGGAGCTGACCCTGGTTCTGCAAGGCAGTTTCCATGATGAAACCGGCGCCTTTGGTGTGGGTGATCTGGAAGTGGCAGATGATGATCTGGACCACACACCGGTGGCGGGCGACGGCCTGCCTTGTATCTGCCTTGCCGCAACGGACGCACCGCTGAAGTTCAACAGCTTTGTGCCGCGCCTGTTACAGCCCTTGTTTCGTATCTGAGGACAGATCGTGGGATTTTGAGTGAGGCTCGTCGCGGCCTTGCGGCCACGCCGATCCGGGCGGGGGGGGGGGGAGCCCCCCGCACCCCCCCGGGGTATTTTCACAAAGAAGAAGGGGTCAGACCGTGAAGGCCTCGGCCAGTTCTTCCTTGGTGAGATCGGATTTGGCCCGGTCATAAGAGACGGCGCCGCGATCGAGCACGTAGAAATGATCGGCCATCTCATAGGCGAAGTCGAAATATTGCTCGACCAGCACGATGGCCATCTCGCCCTGGTCGCGCAGGTAGGAAATGACGCGTCCGATTTGCTGGATGATATTGGGCTGAATGCCCTCGGTCGGTTCATCCAAAAGCAGGAGCTTGGGTTTGGTGACCAGCGCCCGGCCAATGGCCAACTGTTGTTGCTGACCGCCCGAGAGGTCACCGCCACGACGGTGTTTCATTTCCTTTAGCACCGGGAAAAGCTCGAAGATTTCATCCTGAATCTTGCGTTCACCGCGCGGCAGGCAGGCCAGCCCGGTTTCCAGATTCTCCTGCACCGTCAGCAAGGGGAAGATCATCCGGCCCTGCGGCACGTAGCCCACGCCGCGATGCGCCATGCCATGCGGTGGCGCGGGAGGGACCTCTTCGCCATCAAGGCTTAGCGTGCCGCCGGAGCGGGCATGGGTGCCGGAGATGGCTTTCAGAAGTGAGGTTTTGCCCACACCATTGGTGCCCATCACACAGGTGGTTTTGCCGAGGTCGGCCTCCATCGTGATGCCGTAGAGGATCTGGCTGCCCGAATAGTGCAGGGTCAAATCATTGGTTTTCAACATGGTTTACCGCCCCAGATAGACATCGATGACCTCTTGGTTCGAGGTCACGTGATCCAGACTGCCTTCGGCCAGAACAGAGCCTTCGTGCAGAACGGTCACTTTGCAATTCAGTTTGCGCACGAAATCCATGTCATGTTCAACAACGACAACGGCGCGAGTTTTTGCGGCCTCTTTCAACAGCTCGGTGGTGTGATCGCGTTCCGGACCGGTCATGCCGGCGGCGGGTTCATCAACCAGCAAAAGGCGCGGCTCCTGCGCCAGCAACATACCAATCTCAAGCCACTGCTTTTGCCCATGGCTGAGGATGCCCGCCTGGGTTTGCAAGTGGTCGGACAGACCGATTTCGGACGCCAGTTCTTCTACCCTTGTGTGATCCTCGGGCGTTGGCCGGAAGAGCAAAACCGCCAGAGGCCCGCGGTCTTTCTTCAGGGCAACCATGAGATTGTCGGCCACGGTCTGATCTTCGAACACGGTCGGGCGTTGGAATTTGCGGCCTACGCCCTCGCGCGCGATCTGTGCCTCGTTCAGACCCAGAAGCGAGACCGATTTTTCGCCCCAGAGCACCCGACCTTCATCGGGTCTGGTCTTGCCGGTGACGATATCCATGAAGGTGGTTTTGCCTGCGCCATTAGGCCCGATCACCGCGCGCAATTCCGCCGCGCCGATCTGGAAGGAGAGGTTGTTGATGGCCCGGAATCCGTCAAAGGTGACCGAGACGCCGGAGACTTCCAGAAGCGTGCTCATTTCGCCTCTCCTTTTCGGGTCATGAGGTCAACCAGACCGCCCAGCCCTTTGGGGGCAAACAGCGTGACCAACACAAATCCGAGGCCCAAAAGAACAGTCCACCAATCGACCCATTGGATCGTGTAGAACCCAAGGTTGATATCGGGGGCCCGACCGCCTGTGAACCAGGTCGATAAAAGCGAAACAACCGCCGCGCCAATGACTGCGCCGTACAGGCGACCGCGCCCACCAATGGCCACCCAAACGGCAAGGTAGATGGAGGCGATGGGGGCAAGCTCATCAGGGTTGATGATGCCCGCTTGCGGGTAATAAAGCGCGCCGGCAACCCCTGCCATAATGGCAGAGACGACGAATACGAAGAGCTTGTAGCCCTCGACCGAGTAGCCAAGGAAACGAACGCGTGCTTCATCATCGCGGATGCCGCGAATGACATTGCCGAATTTGCCCGACATGACCCAGGCGGCAAAGACATAGGCCAGCGCCAGCGCCGCGATCGAGGCCCAGAGGAACCAGATCGAGATCTGACTTTGCGGAATGGCCTCGGCGCCGGGGATGTTTTGCAGGCCCGACAGACCGTTATTGCCACGCAGGCCGGTGTCGTTTTGGAAGAGGTAGAGCGACAGCGCCAGCGTCATGGCCTGTGTCAGGATCGAGAGGTAAACACCGGTGACGCGGCTGCGGAAGGCCAGCCAGCCAAAGACAAAGGCCAGGATGCCCGGCACCAGCACAACCAGTGCCAGTTGTGCGACCAGGCTATGGGAAAACGCCCACATCCACGGGAAACTGTCACCCCCCACAACGCCGAAGATCTGCACGGCGATGGCATCGTTCAATTCAGCAGGCGTTGCGGGCAGTTGCCCTTGCGCCAATGATGCGGCGATCACATCCTCGGTCCGGGCGTACATCAGCCACATGCCGATCATGTAGCCGCCAAGCGCAAAAAACGCGAAGTGGCCGAGGCTGAGGATGCCGGAATAGCCCCAGACCATATCCATGCTCAGCGCGATGATGCAGAGGCACACGGTCATGCCGAGAGTTTTGGTGAGTGAGACAGAGAGCCCGCCCGAGCCATAGGCCTCGCTCAACACCGTGACCAGCAGGGCAAACCCCGCCAAAAGGGCCAAAACTATGGGGACGGAGCGGTTGGTTTTGATCAGATTACCCATGGCTCACATCTCCGCCGCGCGGCCTTTGAGGGCGACGATGCCCTTGGGCCGGAATTGAATAAAGAGGATGACAAAGAGGATCATGTAGGTCTGGGCCGCCAAAGTGTTGGACGGGTTCAACCATTCGACACCTTTCTGGAAGAAGCCGATCATCGTGGCGCCTGCCAGCGTGCCAAAGATGTTGCCGACGCCGCCCACAACCACGGTCATGAAACTTTGCACGATATAGTTGGCACCAAGCTCTGGCGTGACCTGAGCAAAGAGGCCGATGGCGACCCCGGCGATGCCGGCGATGCCCGATCCCAGCCCGAAGGTCAGCATATTGATCTTGTCGGGGTTGATGCCCATGGAAGAGGCCATCGAGGGGTTCTGCGTAACGGCGCGGACCTCAAGCCCCAGACGGGTCTTGTTCAGGATCAGCCAGAGCAGGCAGAAAAACAGCACGCCAAGGACGAAAATGGCGATGCGGATATAGCTGATGGCGACCACATCGTTGAAGGAGAGGGAGCCTGCCAGCCAATCAGGCGCGGTGAAGGGCCGGGCCTGTGCGCCAAAGATCTGACGGGTGATCTGCTGCAGGGCGATCGAGATGCCGAAAGTGGCCAGAAGCGTCTCAAGCGGGCGGGAGTAGAGCCAGCGAATGACGGTCCGTTCCATTGCCACGCCCGCGCCAAAGGTGATGGCAAAGGCCAAGGGCAGGGCGATGACAATCGACACGGTGTAGTCGGGCACGATGGTCTGCACGACATAGCCGGTATAGGCGCCCATCATGATAAACTCGCCATGCGCCATATTGATGACGCCCATCACACCAAAGGTGATGGCAAGGCCAATGGCGGCAAGGAAATAGATCGAGGCCAAAGATATGCCGTCAAGCGAGAGGTCGACCATTTCCAGAATGCTGACGCGCGTGTTGATGGCCGAAACGGTTTCCTCGGCAGCGCTTGTGACGGCGGCAGAGGCCTCACGGTATTCTTCATAAAACACATGTGCAGCAAGAGCGGCGTCCACCTCCTCGTCAGTCGGGCTGACTGGCGCAAGGCCAGCCTCAACCAGGGCGGCATAGGCGGCGATGCGGGCCTCTTCATTGTCCAGACTATGGACCTGAATGCCGACGATCTGGCCATCCTCGATATTGGCGATCAACGTTTCCCGGCGGTCGTCGGCGCTGACAAAGGCAGGTGCCAGCCCCTCTTCGACCAGAATGTCATAAGCCTCGAGCCGGGGCAGGGCGTCACTGCCCGGTTCCAGCACGGCGGCAATATTGGCATCTTCGGGAAGCTGGGATGCGACCCCGGTTCGGGTGGCCAATAGCGGGTTCAGCGCGGCGCGGGTTTGCACGTCGATCCGGCCCGCAAGGCTTTCGATGGCAGCCACGCGCTCGGCCTCATCCTCGCCAAAGGCAATGGTCATACGCAACAGCAGGCTTTCGGCATCGGCGCGCAGATCCGGGTCTGTTTCAGCCTCCAGCATCGTGGCGATCAGAGGCATCTGGTCGGGTTCCGGCGCGCGGTCGATGGCCTCAAGCGCGGTGGCGCGGGTGGCAATATCGGGAGAGAGCAGTTGGAACTGGACTAGGGCCGCACCAATCACTGTCTGAACACCGCGATTGGCGCGCAGCTGATCCACTTCACGGCTGCCTGCAGTCCCAATTTCAGCGCCGCTATCAATGTCGATCAAGACAAGCGGGTCGGCATCTTCATCCTGAACATAGACAAACCGCCCGTCGCTTTGGCGCATGTAAAGCTCACGTGCCTGCCAACGTTCCAGAAAGGCCGGAACCTCAGGCAGGCCAGAGGCGATTAGATCATCCAGAACCGTTTGGACCGTCCGGCGCGAAGCGCTTTCGACCAAATCGTGATGCGTTTGCAAGATGGTTTGCAGCGGGGCGTCTGGTGCATCCTGGGACGCGACCGGAGACGCAAGGAAAGAGAGGGCCGCCAGCGCAGCCAATATCAGCCTGGTCATGGTCTTGTTCTTGCCCGTGAGGAGGGGGAGAGGGGGAGGATCGGCAGAAAAAGACGGGGCGACTGATCAAGCCGCCCCGCTTGGGAGTTCGATTAGTAGTTCGATTCCAGCTGGACGCAGGTCTCGGTCTCGGTGTTGTACATGCCACAACCCAGACCCGGCCAATCGGAAACCAGCACGGCGCTTTCCTCAAGGTAGTCGGTCCATGCATCGCCGGGAACTTCAGCAGTCTGGCTGATGATGTCGAACTGACCATCGGCCTGAATTTCACCGATCAGAACCGGCTTGGCCAAGTGATGGTTAGGCAGCATCACGGCGGTTCCGCCGGTCAGGTTTGTCACTTCTTGGCCATACATCGCGTCACGAACGGCGTCGACTTCAGTGGTGCCTGCCTGCTCAACCGCCTGAACCCACATGTTGAAGCCGATATAGTGCGCTTCCATTGGGTCATTTGTCACACGATCTTCACCGGCAAATGCCTGCCAAGCTTCGATAAAGGCTTCGTTTTCTGGCGTGTCTGCGGATTGGAAGTAGTTCCATGCCGCCAGGTGCCCAACGAGGTTTGACGTGTCGAGGCCAGACAGCTCTTCTTCACCAACCGAGAAGGCAACGACTGGGATATCGTCGGCTGAAACGTCCAGCGCAGCCAATTCGTTGTAGAAGCCAACATTTGCATCGCCATTGATGGTCGAGATCACGCCGACCTGAGAGCCGCTTTCGCCAAGGGCAACAACATCAGACACGATCGAGGACCAGTCAGAATGGCCAAAGGGCGTGTAGTTGACGAAGATGTTCTCTTCAGGGATGCCGGCATCCAGAAGGTATTGCTCAAGAATACGGTTCGTGGTGCGCGGGTAGACATAGTCGGTGCCCAGAAGTGCGAAGGTTTCAACACCCAGCTCTTCAAGGAAGTAATCAACGGCAGGGATCGCCTGCTGGTTGGGGGCGGCGCCAGTGTAGAACACGTTGCGCGAGCTTTCTTCGCCTTCATACTGAACAGGGTAGAACATCAGGCCGTTCAGTTCTTCGATGACGGGCAGAACCGATTTCCGCGAAACGGAGGTCCATGCGCCAAAGATCACGTCAACTTCGTGAACGGTCAGCAGCTCACGCGCGCGTTCAGCAAAGAGGGGCCAGTCAGAGGCCGGATCAACCACAACGGGAACGATTTCTTCGCCAAGCAGGCCGCCAGCAGCGTTTTGCTGTTCGATCAGCATCAGCATCGTGTCGCGCAACGTGGTCTCGGAGATGGCCATCGTACCCGAGAGCGAGTGCAGTACACCGACGCGAATCTCGGCTGCGGCGGAGGTCGCGCAGGCAGCAGCGATAGCAGAGGAGAGGAGCAGTTTTTTCATGAGGAGGAGTCCCTTTTTCATCCTGTTTGTTGTGCAGGTGATGAATTTCTTTGCGATTCTCCGTGTTGCTGTCTGCATCAAAATGTGGGCATATGTGGTGCAATAATTGCACAGCCCCTAGCAGAGCGACCCCATGCGCCACCTCAGAATATACCGTGCGATCCAGCTGATTAACCGGGAGGGATCAATCCGTAAGGCCGCGGAATCGTTAATGATTTCGCCTTCCGCCCTTAACAGGTCGGTTTTGGCCTTTGAGGAGGAGTTGGGTGTCGACATTTTTGAGCGTTTGCCAAGCGGAGTGCGATTATCGGTTCCCGGTGAATTGTTACTTCGCCTTTCTGATGAGCACCTTTCGCGCATGGATGATTACTTTTCACTCATTTCCGAGATGCAAGGCGGGCAAGCGGGCACATTGCGCCTGTCGGTGTCGGGCGATTTGACGGAAACTTTGTTGCCGGACGCTTTGCGGTCCTTTCGCAACCGCCACCCCGGCCTTGGCGTGGAAATCGAAGAAGGCGAAACGGCTGCCGGTTTGCTGCAACGCAAGGTTGATCTGGCACTTGTCACCTGGCCGCAAACCGAACCTGAGGTTGAAGTTGCCCTGTCTCAACCCGCGCACATCATCGGCCGGGTCCACGCCCAGCACCCGCAAGTGGGCGCGACCCTGGCGCTGTCCGACCTGCCGGACCATCGGCTTTTGGTTCCGCCGATTGGGTCCGGACTGCGGGTGGCGATTGACCAGGCGCTTCGCCGGTTCCGATTGCGGCCCGCAGATTTGTCGGTCTATCCGCGACTTCTGCCGTCTTTGGATTTGGCGCCGCTGGCCGAAATGCAGATTGCCGTTGATTGGCGCAGTCATTGCCCAACGCCGCCCGGTTTGGGGTTGGTCGACCTGTCTCCCTTAAGGTTGGGGCGGGTCCAGATCACGGCACTGAAACGGGCCGAGGGCAGTTTGCCGCGCCCGGCAGACCTGTTTCTTTCCGCATTGCACCGTTTTCTTGAGGCGGCTGCGTGAATTTGCGTTGTCACCGGTGCAGGCCTTCTACAAGATCACTTTCATGAAAGATGTCTTCAAAATCCAAACCGCTTTTTTCTTGCCGCTTGGCCGACGTATCGTGGCCGTTGGACTGATCCTTTGTTGGTTCGTGTTGGAGCTGTGGCGGGGTGAACCCGTTTGGATGTTCATCACCGGTGCGGCCGCATTATACTGCATATACCAATTCCTGATTGTCTTTGATGCAGATGCGGTCGGGGCCGAATTGGACAAGGAGGACACGGAATGAGTGATCTGCTGCGCCGCCCCACAGGATCTACTGGAAAGGTTCACGATATTTCGGTGGAGACGGCCAAAGGACCGAGTTCACCTGATTGGGGTTATGTCGGGTTCGGCCTTTACCGGCTATCTCCGGGAGATCGTGTCAGTGAACCGACCGGCGACCGCGAAGTGATATTGGTTCTTGTCGAGGGCAAAGCTGAAATTTCCTGCAAAACCGCTGATTTTGGCGAGATGGGCGACAGAATGGACGTGTTCGAGCGCACACCGCCGCACTGTGCCTATGTCCCGAATGACAACGCATGGAGTGCGATCGCGACAACCGCTTGCACTTTGGCCGTCTGCACCGCGCCTGGGTCCAGCGGCCACGCGGCTCAGGTCATCGGCCCTGAAGGCATTGACCTGGAAGAGCGCGGCAAGGGCACCAATACCCGCTACATCAACAATATCGGGATGGAGGGGCGCGACGTTGCCGATAGCCTCTTGGTGACCGAGGTCTTTACGCCATCCGGTCACTGGTCATCTTATCCGCCGCATCGCCATGATGAGGATGATTATCCCAACATGACCTATCTGGAAGAGACCTATTACCACCGGCTCAACCCGTCGCAAGGCTATGGGCATCAAAGGGTTTGGACTGAAGACGGGTCGCTGGACCATACCGTTAGCGTGTCGAACCACGATGTCGTCCTTGTTCCCAAGGGCCATCACCCGTGCGGGGCCCCATATGGGTACGAGATGTACTATCTCAATGTCATGGCAGGCCCATTGCGCAAATGGCGTTTCAAAAACCACCCTGATCACGATTGGATCTACCAGCGTGATTTGGGGTAGGGCGGTCAGCGTTACCGATGGCTGGCGGCCTGGCAAAGGTCAGTTTGTGTGGTTTCGGCCAAGTGCCCTGAAATCTTGTCTATGATTTCCTTTTGACGGAAAGGTTTGGACAGAAAGTCAGTCATGCCAACCCCACGGCATTTGTCCCGATCCTCCTGTGCCGAGTTCGCGGTCAAGGCGATGATTGGCACCGGGGAAAGCCCATGGGCAACTTCATGTTCGCGGATGCGGCAGGTCGCCTCCAACCCGTCCATCTCAGGCATGAACACATCCATCAGGATCAGGTCAGGGCCGAGGTTGGGAAAAGCATCAAGTGCTTCGCGCCCGGTTTCAACAACGGTCACGTCCGCCCCCAATTGCCCGAGGATTTTTGTGATCAGGATTTGGTTCGTTCGGTTGTCTTCTGCCACTAGAATGCGACAATTTTCGAAGGCGTTTTTGTTGATCGCCAAGCCTGTAATCGGCTGATGATCGGAGTGTTCTGATATGACTCGATGGATGGCTTCGCGAATGGTTGCAAACCGCGCGGGCTTCATCAATGCCGCAGCAAAGCCGTGACGTTGTAACGTGTCCTTGTCAAAATTTCGATCGACCGAAGAGAGCAATAAAATCGGGAAACCTGGGATGTCAGGATCATCCTTTACGCGCCGGGCCAATTCCATGCCATCCATTGCGGGCATCTGAAAATCAAAAATGGCCATGTCGAAATCCGGCTCGGATTTGAGTAAGGCCAACGCAGCCTTTCCCGAGGCTACCCCAACTGTTTCGACGCCCCAGGCCGACAGGTTCCTTTCGAGGATCAGCCTATTGAGTTGAAGATCATCAACAATCAACACCCGAAGCCCCGCCGGCGCCACGGACAGAAGCTTGGGGCCATTGCTGCTTTTTGGTGGTGAACATTCTTCAAGCGGTAAAGTGATGGTAAATTCAGAGCCTTTGCCGGGTGAAGATTGCAGCTGGATCTGCCCCCCCATCAGGTCGACCAGCCGACGGGAAATCGCCAGGCCCAAACCTGTGCCGTTATATTGGCGCGTGGAGTCATTATCGACCTGTTCAAAGGCTGAGAAGACGGTCGCCAGCTTCTCTTCCGGGATGCCGATACCCGTGTCACGCACGCGCAGAACAATACCCCGTGCGTCGCTCTGCGGGGTCAATTCGATGACAACATACCCCTCAGAAGTAAACTTGATGGCGTTGCCCAATAAATTGATCAGGACCTGCCGCAACCGCCCGCTATCGCCGCGAAACCAAGAGGCCATATTGTGAGGGATATCTGTGCAAACCTCCAATCCCTTTTTGGCGGCACTTGGGGCCAAGAGGGCCGCCACATTGTAGAGGCATTCCTGCACATCAAACGGCTCATCGCGGATCGACATCATGCCTTCCTCGACTTTGGAAAAATCAAGAATGTCATTCACAATGGTAAGAAGGGCGCTGCAACTGTCGATCACAGTTTGCGTATACATCTGTTGATCATCATCCAGCGATGTTCCCGAGAGAAGCTCGGCCATGCCGATGATCCCGTTCATCGGCGTCCGAATCTCATGGCTCATATTGGCAAGGAACGTGGCCTTGGCCCGTGCGGCGGCCTCGGCATCGGCGCGCGCTGCCTCAAGCTCTTCTTCCTTTTCCTTTAGCTCCGTGATGTCGGTTCGGAGTCCAACGACATTGCCTGCAGCGGTTTTCTTGTCTCGCTGGCGCAGCCACCGTCCGTCATGTGTCTTGAAAACTTTGACAACACCAAATTCGCTTTGTCGTTTGGCCAGCATGTCGGCTGCAAATTGTTCGATGTTATCTTTGCCTGTGATGCCGGGGATAAATCCCTGTTCCGCAAGATATCGGATTTGGCGTTCATATGTCCAACCGCGGGTCACTGCCTCGGGATAGGGGGCGAATTGCCGCCTGAAAGGCTCATTGGCTATGAACATCCTGTCTTCGGCATCATAGAGGACAAAGCCATCTTCGATCGCTGCTATCGCATCTTCAAACAATGTTGTCAGCGTCGCCATATCCCGGTCTTCTGCGGATCTTAGAAATGACGGACGAAAAAAACGCGCAATTGCGAATGCAATTACCGCGCCGACCATACTGCCCAGGATCAGAAGCAACAGCGCTTCTGAATTTGGTACTGTCCCCTGAAGGTTTACCATAAAATACTCCTTTACCGCGTGCCGGGACCAAAGGCGCGGCACGCGGCCTTCCGGCAGTTTGGTGGCCCAAAGATAAATTTTTGGTTGATTTGCCTAATTTGTCAGCAGTTTTGGTCTGAAAGTTTCTCAACAATTTTTCCAAGCTTTGGCACATGGCGCGCGTCCTAGGGTATGACATGCGTATGAATGTGAGTGATGAAGACCTTGCTCTGGCGGCAGCTGGTGGCGATGGGGCGGCTTTTGAAGCGCTCCTGACCCGTCACTATGACCGTCTTTTCGCGCTGGCCTTTCGCTTCACAGGCAGCCGGGCTGAAGCCGAGGATCTGACACAGGATATCTGCGCCGTTCTGCCCGCGAAACTTGCCGGATATCGCGGTGATGCCAAAGTGACGACATGGCTTTACCGCGTTGCCCATAACGCGGCCATCGACCGCCGACGCCGCGCGGCCAGTTACTCCAAAGCGCTGACCGGCTGGGGCGATTGGGAGGTCGGGCGCAAAAAGGCCGATGCAGAAGAAAAAGAAGCGGTCGGTTGGCTCTATACGGCCATGGGTCGCCTCAGCGAGACCCTGCGCGACACGCTCGCATTAGTACTGGATGACCTGACCCATGCCGAAGTGGCAGACATCATGGGTGTCAGCGAAGGCACCGTCAGCTGGCGCATCTCGGAGGCCAAAAAGGCGCTTCGAGTTTTAAAAGAAGAGGAGGAGGCATCATGACCTCCCACAAGGATGATTTGGAATTGGGTGCCCTGAAAGCAGGGTTTGACGCAGCCACGCCTGCGCCCGATCCCGCGCGGCGACTGGAAAATCTGGCGCTAGCACAAAAAAACTTCACCGATCTCCAAGGATCTCTGTCCGAGGCCCGTCATAGCTCTGAACGTTCCGAAAGCCGGGGCGTATTTAAAGGAGTTATTGATATGCTAATGACACGTTCGGCTGCTGCCGGCCTAACTGCCACCACCGCAATTGTCGCGGTCGGCTTCCTCTTCCTCAGCCCTGCCGGGCAGGATTTTATGCGGCCACCCACGACGATCACCACACAGCCCGAAATTGAGCAGCCCGTTTCCGGTGACCTTCGGCAAGGTGGAGAAACAGCAATTGTCGATGCCGATGACACAGAGGTCGTCGAGCCAGTTTTGGAACCTGTCATAACTGCCGAGGAAGTTGAAACTCGTTTGCGCGATCAGGAGGCTGAGGCAGATTTCGCAGCAGCGCCACCGTCGCCGTCTCCGCAACCTGGCAACAGTGGCGGTGTGCTTGAGTTGTTTTCCGGTGCGCCAGTGGCCAGCCCAGCTATTACGCAGGGCGGACATAACAACAGCGTGGTCGGTGGGTTGGCCAGCAACACGCGGGCCGTTTCGCCGGGCCAGTTGCTTAATGATGTGGCCCCCATGCCCGAAGCAAATACCGAGGAATTTGCTAACGAGGACGACAATCCGATCCGTGTTGTCGCTGAAAACCCGGTTTCGACCTTCTCGATTGATGTCGACACGGCCTCCTATTCGCTTCTGCGATCATCCTTCAATCGCGGGCAGATGCCGCATGCCGATTCCGTGCGCATCGAAGAGATGATCAATTACTTCCCCTATGATTACGCCACCCCAACCGAAGAAGATGTCAGCCCCTTCCGCCCCACAGTGAATGTTTTCCAAACACCGTGGAACCCGGACACAAGGCTGGTTCATATTGGCCTGCAGGGGGAAATGCCTGTTGTTGAGGATCGCCCACCGCTCAACCTGGTCTTCCTGATCGATACATCGGGCAGCATGAACGACCCCACCAAGCTGCCGCTTTTGATCCAGAGCTTTCGCCTGATGCTGGACCGTCTGAACCCGGAGGATGAGGTGGCCATTGTCACATATGCCGGCAATGCCGGTGTGGCGCTGGAACCCACGCCCGCCTCGGACCGGGATGCGATTGAAACGGCCCTGACCAGGTTGCAGGCCGGAGGATCGACCAATGGCGTTGGCGGTCTTCAGGTCGCCTATGGTCTTGCCAATCAGATGAGCGAAGAGGGCGAGGTCAGCCGCGTCCTTCTGGCTACAGATGGTGATTTCAATGTCGGTATTTCCGATCCCGATGCCCTGACAGATTTCATCGAAACGCAGCGCGACAGCGGCACTTACCTCAGTGTTCTTGGGTTCGGGCGCGGCAACCTGCAGGATGATACGATGCAGGCGCTGGCGCAGAACGGCAACGGCACTGCTGCCTATATCGACACACTGAACGAGGCGCAGCGCGTTCTGGTCGATCAACTGGCTGGTGCGCTCTTCCCCATCGCTGATGACGTCAAGATCCAGGTTGAATTTAACCCCGCCGTCATCGCGGAATACCGCCTCATTGGCTATGAAACACGGGCCCTTGCGCGCGAGGATTTCAACAATGACGATGTTGATGCCGGCGAATTGGGCGCGGGCCATAACGTGACCGCGATTTATGAGGTCACACCGGTGGGCAGTCCCGCCCGCCTGACCGACCCGCTGCGTTATGGCGGTGAGGAGGCCACAGAGGTTGCCGAAGAACTGGCGGGCGAACTTGGTTTCCTGCGCCTGCGCTGGAAAGAGCCGGGTGCTGAGGACAGTCAGCTGATCGAATTCCCGATCACGGACACTGATAGCGCCGATGCGGAAGCACAGTTTGCCGCCGCTATCGCGGGCTTTGGGCAGCTTCTGCGCGGTAATGATTTCCTGGGCGACTGGGATTACGCCGATGCCATCGCACTGGCCAATGAGAACCGTGGCGCCGATGAATTCGGCTACCGGTTCGAGGCGGTGCAACTGATGCGCCTCGCTGACAGCCTCTCGGCTAACTGAGCCGCGGCTCGCAACCGGGCGCGCGGGTCCTGTCGAGCAGATTGTCCCCTGTACCACGACCCCCGCGCGTCTTGCGGCCCTTCGATGGTTTCCCGGCCATCGAAGGGTCGATTTTTCTGTAGATATTTTGGATTTGGTCGTTTTTCGAACGTATGTCGCAAAAGAAACCGACAACTGCGTCAGTTTTCGATTGGGACACCCCCCTGCCAAACCTGCTTTAGCCGCATTGTGTCTTGATCCAACAAAACCAAATCGGCCCGCGCGCCCGGCGCGATCCTGCCAATATCAGCACGTCCGATCAGATCGGCGGGTATTCTGGTTGCCATAGCAAGCGCCTGATCCTGCGGCGCAGCGCCCCAACGCACTAGGTTGCCAACGGCGCGATCAAGGCTTAGATGAGCGCCTGCAAGCGTGCCATCGGCTTGGGTCAAACGATCATTGTCTCGTGTAACCCACTGACCATCCATCATGAATCCCGGTAAGTCGGTCCCCGCCGTTGCCATGGAATCTGAAACGAGGAAAATCTGTCCGGGCCCTCGTTTTGCCCGAACGGCCAGCCGAACCATTGTGGGATCAACATGATGCCCATCGGCAATCAGGCCGACGGACAGCCCGCCCAATTCCAATGCAGCACCGACCAGACCCGGCGCGCGGCCCTGCATCTGGCTCATTGCATTAAAGAGATGAGTGACGCCGTACGCCCCGGCGAGGGCTGCGGCCTTTGCGTCGGCAAAGCTGGCATCACTATGGCCCAAAAAAACCAACACGCCCTGCGCCACCAATTCGCGGATATAGCTTTTCGTAACCTGTTCCGGTGCAACGGTTATTTTCAGAAGAGGTACTCGACGGGCGGCCTCGAAGTAGGTTTCCAGATGCCGTTGCTCCAATGGTTTTAGAAGGTCTCCGCAATGTGCGCCTTTGCGGGATCGGGCCAAATGTGGCCCTTCTAGATGCAAACCCGCCAAACCCGCTTCGCCGTCGGCGATCGCAGCTTCTACTGCGTCAACTGCTGCCGCCTGCTCGTCAGTAGCGGAGGTGATCAGGGTTGGAAGGATTGTCGTGGCTCCGGCCCGCAAATGGGCGGTGGCCATGATCTGCAGAGCCTTACGGGTCGGTGTTTCATTGAACATCACACCACCGCCGCCGTTGACCTGTAAGTCGACAAATCCGGGGGCCAAAAGACCGTCGTAATGGGTCAGTTTTGTCCCGGCAGGCAAGTCTGAAATGGGTAATATCCGTGCAATACGACTTGCCTCGATCAACACGGCCATGTCCTGTTGCGTGGTGGACCCATCAAACACAGTTTGGGCGGACAGCGCATAAGTCATTGGAACTCAGCCCATTTTCCGAGCGAGATTTGACTGGCGATCGCAATCGCCCCGTCAAGGGCAGTGCCTTCGGGGCGAAGGATCCGGCCACCGAACGCGTCTTTGGCATAGGCGGATAAGGCAAGTCCAACGCCGCCGGTCAGGCAAAGCGCCTGACCCTCTTGCCATCCCAAAGCTGACAATGCCCGACGGGTTTCGGCAATCGTCTGATCGACAAGCGCTGTCGCAGCTGCATCGCCCGCCTGTGCCTGTTGAAAGATCAATTCAGCCAGTGCCGCAATGTCGCTGGTCCCTGCATCGGCATAGGCTGCAAGCAATCCAGCGGGGCCGTCGTGATGGTCAATCAGTTTGGAGATCATTGGGGATCCCGCGCCGGTTCCGTCGACAAACTCAAACGCCCGCCGAAGTAGGTTTGTGCCGAGCCATGCGCCGGACCCGGCATCGCCGAATTGAGCCCCCCAGCCCCCGATTGCGGTGACTTTTCCTGTTACTTTTCGCGCGAAGAATGACCCCGTTCCAAGGGACGCGACCCATCCGTCCTGCTCAGCCAAAGCGCCCCAAACAGTACTGGCGCGGTCGTCGCGCAAAACGCAGTTTCTGAGGCCCATTTGTTTTAGGAAACTATCCTGTTTGTCGGGGAAGATCGCCCCGGCAATCGCCAGAAAGCCGGGGATTTTTTCGATGTCTATCAGGGATTTGCCGTGGTTTTTGGCGGTTTGTTCAATGAGTACGCCAATGGTCTGGGCGGCGCCCTCTGGATCAGAGAAAAGATTGGACGGACCCGCTTCCTGCCTGGCGATGACGCCATCGATGACCAAAGCCGTTCGGCATTTGCTGCCACCGCCATCAACGGCCAAAAGGTCAGGTAAATCACAGGGTTCCATGGATAGGAGTTTCACTTGAAGACATCCAAAAGGCCAGCCACTAAAACCGGTCTCGCAGCGAATACCAGGTCATCGCGAGCGCAAGCAAAGGCCAGCGCATCAAGGCCCCACCCGGGAAACGCGGGCTTGGGATTTTGGCCATGAGGTCAAACTGCTCCGCCTGACCTGATATTGCGTCAGCTGCAATTTTACCGGCCATTATCGCCAGCGCGACACCGTGGCCCGAATAGCCCGACATGCTCAGGATATTCCCGTCAAGCCGTTGAAAGCAGGGCATTCTGTTCATGGTGATCGCCAAAGTTCCACCCCAAGAATGGGTGATTGGCACGCCCGTTAGTTGCGGAAAAATTGCCTCCATCGGACGCCGAACCATTGCGGCGATATCTTTGGGGAACCTATACCCGTAGCTTTCTGTGCCGCCAAATAGTAGGCGATGATCATCCGAAAACCGGAAGTAATTCACCACAAACTTGCTGTCCGCGACGGCGTAATTGCCCTTGATGATTTCTTCCCGCCGGTCGGCGCCCAATGGCTCAGTTGCGACGATATAATTGTTGATTGGCATGACCCGATTGGCCACTACGGGGGCAAGGTTTCCGAGATATCCGTTACATGCCAATAAGATATGCGACGTTGTTACAGTGGCATCAGACGTTTCAATGCGTGGCTGGGTTCCCTTGATGAATTTCGTGGCCTTTGAGCCTTCGAAAATCCGTGCTTTGGCGGCCTGAGCAAGGCGGGCGAGACCAAAAGCCAATTCAAGCGGATCAATATGGCCCGCGCCAAGGTCGAGTGTGCCGCCAAAGTAGCTGTCAGACTTTACATATTCCCATAATTCTTCTCGATTTAATGGGGATATTCCGCCATATCCATAGGATTCCTGCAACTTCTTTGCGTAGGCCGCATATTCCGGAACTTCGCGTTCCCGATGTGCGGCATGGATGACCCCGGGATGAAATTTTGCGTGAATTTGAGGCAGGTCTGCTAGGGACCTCACCAAATTAACCGACTGTGTGGCGACATGCCAAAGCGCACGCGCGCGATTTTCGCCAACAAGCGCTTCCAATCTGTCCTGGTCCAGCCGCTGCCCCTGACCAACTTGTCCTCCGTTTCGTCCGGATGCGCCAAAGCCAACGCGTTGCGCTTCCAGTAGGATGACGTCATAGCCACGTTCGGCCAAATGCCAAGCCGCGGACAGCCCGGTAAATCCGCCACCGATGACGCAGACATCGCAGGCCAGCGCGCCGCGCGCTTTTGGAAACCGTGGCAGAGGCGTGGCCCTATCTGCATAAAAGGAGGGTGGGTAGCGACCGGGACGGTCGTTTGCGGTGAGCAGATCCATCACGCTTACGCCGCCCGCAACAGCCCCTCATTTTTCAGGATTTCATAGGTTTCATCCAAGGCAATTGTTGCCCGAGCAATCATTGTGTCGATTTCCGCTGGAGTGATAACCAAAGGCGGAGCAATAATCATCCTGTCGCCCACATGGCGCATGACTAACCCATTGGCAAAACAGCGATCTCTAGCAATCAATCCGGCGGTTCCGGTGCCCCCGGCGAAACCCGCGCGCGAAGGTTTGTCCGGGGTCAGCGCCAAGGATCCCATCATCCCCACGATTTTTGCTTCGCCCACAAGCGGGTGCGCGGTCATACTAAGCCATTTGTCCTTGAGGTAAGGGGCCGTGCGGCGCACATGGCCAACCAGATCTTCTTCTTCCATGATGCGGAGGTTTTCCAGCGCTACTGCCGCCGCGACGGGATGGCCGCCATATGTATAGCCATGGTTGAACTCATCCGCACCGATCACATTGGCCACTTCGTCGCAAACGATCGAGCCACCAATCGGCGCATAGCCGGAGCTTAATCCTTTGGCGATGGTCATGATATGCGGGCGGATACCCATGGTCTCGGAGCCGAACCAGTTTCCGGTTCGCCCGAACCCGCAAATCACCTCATCTGCGATCAACAGAATTTCATATTTATCACATATGCGCTGGATTTCGGGCCAGTAGCTGTCTGGGGCCACGATCACGCCGCCTGCGCCTTGAACCGGTTCGGCAATAAAGGCAGCGATGCGGTTTTCGCCAAGTGACAGGATCGCCTCTTCCAGTTCGCGGGCGCGTTGCAGACCAAACTCTTCCGGGTCGCTATCTCCGCCTTCGGCCCACCAATTGGGTTGGTTGATGTGGTGGATATCCGGGATCGGAATGCCGCCCTGGGCATGCATTCCCGCCATCCCGCCAAGAGAGGCCGCACCAACGGTCGAACCATGATAGGCGTTTTTACGACTGATAATAATAGATTTTTCGGGCTTTCCCTTCATCGCCCAATAGGTGCGGACCATGCGAATATTGGTGTCATTTGCCTCAGACCCGCCCGACGCGAAGAACACGTGATTGAGGTCCCCCGGGGCCAGTTGCGCCAGCTTTTGTGCCAAGGCGATGGCGGGCACATGGGTGGTTTTGAAAAAACTATTGTAGTAGGGAAGTTCACGCATCTGGCGCGCGGCCACCTCGGCCAATTCATCACGCCCATAGCCGATATTGACACACCAAAGCCCGGCCATCGCGTCAAGGATTTGATTGCCGTCGGAATCTGTCAGCTCTATCCCTTTGGCCCGGACAATCACGCGGGCGCCCTCAGTCCCAAGATCGTGATTGGCCGAAAAGGGATGGATGTGGTGCGCTGCATCCAAACGTTGCAATTCTTCAGTCGGCAGATGGTTCGTGATCGCGGTCATCGGCGTCCTCGCTCAATAATCATTAGACGTTTAGCAACAGGTGTTGACGTTCCCAGGGCGAAATTTCACGCTGGTATTCTTCGTTTTCGGCACGTTTGATGTCACAGAAAAGGCGACAAAACTCGTCCCCCAGCACAGCCCGAATATCCTTGGCCTCGTCAAACCTATGCAAGGCGGCCCCAAGGGAAACGGGCAGGGGAAACTCTGTCTCCCAGACTTCATTTTTTGCCTCTGGCCGGGGTTCGGTCGCATTTACCATACCTAGATACCCGGCCGCCAAAGAGGCGGCGATGGCGAGGTAGGGGTTGCAATCCATTCCGGTGACCCGGTTTTCCACCCGACGTGTGGCAGGTGTCGAAGGGGGGATGCGCAGGCCCGTCGTTCGGTTGTCTGCGGCCCATTCAAGGTTGGAAGGCGCGCTTTGACCATCGATAGTAATACGGCGGTAAGAATTCACATAGGGGGCCAAAAGCGGCACCAGCTGCATGAGATATTTCTGTGACCCACCAATGAAATTGTAGAAGGCTTGCGACGGTGTGCCGTCCGCGGCCGAAAAGATGTTCAGCCCGGTCTTTGTGTCAACCACGCTTTGGTGCAGATGCATGGCACTGCCGGGTTCATCGCGGATCGGCTTGGCCATAAAGGTTGCAAACACCCCGTTCAACAACGCGGCTTCGCGGATTGTGCGTTTGAAGAAAAAGACCTGATCAGCAAGTAGCAAAGGATCGCCGTGCAGCAGGTTGATTTCGATCTGTCCCGCGCCACCTTCCTGGATAACGGTATCAATCTTCAGACCCTGATCCTCGGCAAAATCATAGATCGTGTCGATAACCGGACCATATTCGTCGACCGCAGCCATTGAATAGACCTGACGGCTGGCCCCACGGCGGCCTGTTCGCCCGATGGGGGGCTCGATTTCTTCGTTCGGATCGGTGTTGGGTTTGGTCAGATAAAACTCAAGCTCCGGGGCGACAACAGGGGTCCAGCCCTTGTCGGCATAAAGCGCAAGAACTTTTCGCAGAACGTTGCGTGGGGCGATCGCCAACGGCGTGCCGTCGCGGTGAAACAGGTCACAAATGATCTGAAGAGTTGCATCCTCGGCCCATGGCACAGCGCAGGATGTTGACAGATCAGGGACAAGAACAACATCTTGTTCCAGCCATTGGTTGTGGATGTCCATATCCACATATTCACCTGATATTGTTTGATAAAAAATCGAAACAGGAAGGAAGAACTGGCTTTCAGGGGTAAACTTGTAGGATGGCATCGCCTTGCCGCGCGAGATCCCCGCCAGGTCTGGAATGATGCATTCCACTTCTTCCAGACGTCGCCCATCAAGATACTCCCGAAACGGGGGCGGCAGCTGCCCGATCCAGTCGGCTTGTGATTTTTCCATGCGTGGTGTCGGCATCTGAACCTGCCATGATGAGTGATCGCGGGGCGCACCGTTGTGGCGACTCGGCGTCGGCAAACAGGCCCGTACGAAAATATGATCAAAAAATTTCGTCTGTCAATCGGTGCAGGAGATACGGGTCAGACCCCTAATGCCTGGCGCATCAGATCAAGGCCTTGCCGGATGTCATCGTCAATTGCGCGGGCCACGGCCTCTGGATTGCGCGCGGCCAGTGCCTCAATCGCTTCTGTGTGTTTGTCGGGCAGGTTCGACGTTCCATATCGCCCCGAAACCAGCCGCAGTGACGGGCCCACCTGCAACCACAGAGAGGTGGCGATTTTGCGAAGGATCGGTGTTTGTGCGGCGTCATAAAGACGGAAATGAAAGCGAAAGTTGCTCTCCAGATAATGCTCAATCTGGCCCGCTGTAATCGCCTCATTCACTTTCTCATCCAGCGCCTTCAACTCTCTAACGTCTTTATCTGTGATGTTTTCGGTGGCCATCTGGGCCATCTTGGGCTCAATCGCAAACCGCGCGAAATAAATCTCGTCAATGCGGGCTGCCGTGATCTCTGGTACGCAAATGCGCCGATTGCCCAAGGTTTGTAGCGCCCCTTCTGCAGTCAACCGGCGGATCGCTTCACGGACCGGAGTTATGCCGCTCTCGACCCTGTCCTTCAGCCCAAGAATGGTTACCGGTTGGCCCGGCAACACCTCACCAAATAGGATCATATCCCGAATTTTTCTGTAAACTGCCTGATGTTCGGGCAGTTTCTGTTCTGTCTCGGTCAAAGAAGTATCCATGGGTTTTCTAAATCACATTTTTTCGACTTTTATACAAAAATCTTGCGCCGAATCGAGATTTTGATCAAATAAAAAAGAAAAAACATTCAACGGGAGAGAAATTGAATGGCCAAAAGTGTACTGCTTTGGGCTGCGACGGCAGGAATGCTTGCCGGGGTGGCCACCGCTGATGAAGTGCGTGTGTATAACTGGTCGGACTATATCGACGAGGATCTGCTTGCTCAGTTTGAGGAAGAGACCGGATATGACCTGATATATGACGTCTTTGATTCAAACGAGTTGCTTGAAACGCGCATGTTGGCCGGTCGATCGGGATATGATGTGGTCGTGCCCACCGGGACCTTCTTGCAACGCCAAATTGAAGCCGGCGCGTTCCAGCAATTGGATATGTCACTGCTGTCGAATGCAGAGAACCTGTGGGATGTGATCGAGGCACGCACGGCACAATATGATCCGGGGAATGCCTATTCCATCAATTATATGTGGGGAACAACTGGCATTGGCGTCAATGTCCCCCGGGTGCGTGAAATACTTGGGGACGACGCGCCAATCGACTCGTTGGAACTGGTCTTCAACCCGGACAACATGGCGCAACTGGCCGAATGCGGCGTCTATTTCCTGGATGCACCTGCCGAGATGATACCGGCGGCGCTGACGTATCTCGGCGAAGACCCTGACAGCCATGACCCAGATGTGATCGAGATGGCGGCACCGGTGTTCGCAGGCGTTCGTGACTATGTTCAGAACTTCCACAGCTCGGAATATATCAACGCGTTGGCCAATGGGGATATTTGCGTGGCCTTCGGCTGGTCCGGGGATATCCTTCAGGCGCGTGACCGTGCGGCAGAGGCCGATAACGGCGTCGAAATTGCGTATCATGCGCCAGTTGAGGGCGCCTTGATGTGGTTTGACCAAATGGCCATCCCCGTAGATGCTCCGAACCCGGAGGGTGCACATGCGTTCCTGAACTTCATCATGGAGGCAGAGAACATGGCGGCGGCGTCAAACTATGTTTACTACGCCAACGGTAACCTCGCGTCCCAACCTTTGCTGAACGAGGATGTGATCGGGGATACGGCGATTTACCCGGATGAGGCGACTTTGGAAAACCTATATACAACAACGCCTTACCCGGCCCGGGTGCAGCGAGTTGTGACGCGTCTGTGGACGCGAGTGAAATCAGGTACCTGACGGACTGAGTCAAAAAACAATCGGCTTGCGCCCTGGCTGGCGCGGGCCGTAATCCAGCGTGATAGAGCAGGAGCGCGCATGACCGCTGCCGTTGAGTTTGCCCCTTGGACCGACCCGACCGAAACGCCGCTTATTCGCTTTGAACGGGTGGTTAAGCGGTTCGGTGATTTCACGGCGATCGAGCCTCTGAACCTGTCGATCTATCGCAAGGAGTTTTTCGCACTTCTTGGCCCATCAGGTTGCGGCAAGACCACGCTGATGCGGATGTTGGCGGGATTTGAGGCACCAAGCGAGGGAACCATCACCATCGGCGGTCGGGATATGGCCGGTATCCCGCCCAATAAGCGCGAAGTGAACATGATGTTCCAGTCCTACGCGCTGTTTCCGCATCTCAGCGTGTGGGACAATATCGCCTTCGGCCTCAAGCGCGGCGACATGTCGAAAGAAGAGATTGCCGCGCGGGTCGACGACATGCTGCGACTGACACGTCTTGACCGCTTTGCAAAACGAAAACCGCATCAGATTTCTGGCGGCCAAAAGCAGCGTGTTGCACTTGCGCGCGCTTTGGCCAAGGCACCCAAGCTTCTGCTGCTGGATGAACCACTTGGCGCGCTGGACAAAAAGCTGCGGCAAGACACTCAGTTTGAGTTGATGGATATTCAGGAAAAAACTGAGACCACTTTTGTGATTGTGACTCATGATCAGGAAGAGGCCATGACGGTCGCCAGCCGGGTTGCTGTGATGGACAATGGAAAAATCGTTCAAGTGGATACGCCCCCAAAGATTTACGAGACTCCCAATTCCACCTATGTGGCCGATTTCATCGGGGACGTGAATTTGCTGCATGGGCGTGCTGAAATCCGGGCCGATGGGTTGGCCAGCTTAGCCTGGGCTGAAGGTGCGACACCCATAAAGGGAACGGCCGGCGAAGGATTGCAGGGGGGCGAGGCGAGCTTTGTCATTCGGCCGGAGAAAGTGACAATCACCGCCTCCAAACCCAAAGACCGGACCAACGTGGTCAAAGGCAAAATCCTCGATATTGCCTATCTCGGGAACTTGTCGACCTATCATGTGGAGTTACCCGGCGGGCAGGTGTTGAAGGCGCAGACAGCAAATAACAGGCGATTGTCGCGGCGGGATTTTACCTGGGAGGACGAGGTTTACCTGTCCTGGACGGATACAGCCGGCCTGGTTCTGGCGCGCTAGGTGGCAGAGATGAATTTCGCTCGACGCACCCTCATTGGCATTCCATACATTTGGCTTTTGCTGTTGTTTCTTGTGCCGTTCGGGATCATTTTCAAAATCTCGCTCAGCGATTACGCCGTCTCTATCCCGCCGTACACGCCCACTTTGGATTTGGCGCAAGGTTGGGCTGGATTGCGCGATTTTTTGAGCCAGTTGGATTTCGAAAATTACATCTGGCTGTCCGAGGATGACCTCTATTGGAAGGCCTATCTGTCATCGGTGAAAATCGCATGCATTTCCACATTGCTGACCTTGCTGGTTGGCTTCCCTGTCGCCTACGGGATGGCAAAATCAGCCCCCGAATGGCGGCCAATGTTGATGATGCTGATTATCTTGCCGTTCTGGACCAGTTTTCTGATCCGGGTCTATGCATGGATTGGCATTTTGTCGAATGAGGGGTTCCTCAACCAGTTCTTGCTTTGGACCGGCGTTATTTCAGATCCCTTGCAGATCATGAACACCAGCACAGCGGTCTATATCGGCATAGTTTACACCTATCTGCCCTTCATGATCTTACCCATCTACGCCACGCTTGAACGTCTGGATGGTTCCCTTTTGGAAGCGGCAATTGACCTGGGATGCAGCCGGACCAAGGCCTTCTGGCTTGTCACGGTTCCGCTGTCGCGCGCGGGCGTCATTGCAGGCTGTTTTCTTGTGTTTATTCCGGCCCTGGGGGAAATTGTGATCCCGTCGTTATTGGGTGGGTCAGGCACGTTGATGATCGGCAAAGTGCTGTGGGAGGAGTTCTTTTCCAACCGCGATTGGCCCGTCGCGTCAGCCGTCGCGATCATCTTGCTGCTGTTGCTGGTCGTGCCGATCATGCTTTTCCAGCGCAATCAGGAAAAAGCGCAGGAGGCCGAGGGATGAAGCAATTCAGCTGGTTCAACGCCACGGCCCTGACGCTAGGCTTTGCCTTTCTCTACATCCCGATGATCATCCTTGTTGTGTTCAGCTTTAACGATAACCGACTGGTCACGGTCTGGGCCGGTTTTTCGACCCGGTGGTATGTTGAACTGTTCCAGGATGAAGCCTTTCTGGATGCGGCGTGGGTAACCCTGCGCGTGGCCTTCTCTTCCTCTACGATTGCAACTGTCCTGGGCACAATGGCCGCCTATGTGATGGTCAATGGCGGCAAGTTTTTTGGCCGAACACTGTTTTCGGGAATGATCTATGCACCCCTTGTGATGCCAGAGGTGATTACCGGCCTGTCCCTTTTGTTGCTCTTCATTGCAATTGGGCTTGATCGTGGCGTCATTACCATTGTGCTGGCCCATACAACCTTCGCCATGTGTTATGTCTCGGTCGTTGTCTCCTCAAGACTGGTCAATTTTGACCGATCTTTGGAAGAGGCCGCGCTGGACCTTGGTTGCACGCCTTTTCAGGCGTTCAAACTGGTGACATTGCCTCTGATTGCACCAGCTGTCATTTCTGGCTGGCTCTTGGCATTTACGCTTTCCTTGGATGATCTGGTCATTGCGTCCTTCACAGCGGGGCCATCTGCCACCACATTACCCATGAAGATCTGGTCCTCGGTTCGTTTGGGGGTCAGCCCCAAGATCAATGCGCTGTCCACGATCCTTATCCTGTTGGTGACAATCGGGGTTATCGCAGCTTCTATCACGTCAAAACGCAGCATCGCGCGGGCTCTGCGCGACGAACAAATGGCAGATCAATCCGCATGAGAGAAGAATACGACGCCTACACAGCCGCCCATGGCAGGCCCGATCGGATCGAGCTCATGCTTTGTGACATCAACGCCGTGCTCAGGGGTAAATGGTTGCCGGGCGATGCCGTTGGCAAATTGTCATCGGGTTCGGTTCGCTTGCCCTATTCAACCTATGTGCCGGCTATCATGGGCAATGAGGTCGAGGCCACAGGTCTTGGGATCGTTGTAGGCGACCCTGACGGGGTTTTGATGCCAGTGCCCGGAACGCTAAAGCCCGTGCCGTGGATGCCTGGAAACGTGGCCCAGATGCAGGTTGAAATGTTGACCCCCGAGGGGGAGCCAAGCCCGATCTCTCCGAGGGAGATATTGAAATCCATGCTCGCCCGCTACGAGGCGCGGGGATGGCACCCTGTCGTTGCGACCGAGCTTGAGTTCTATATCTTAAAGCCACGTGAACGCGGCGATGATGCACCCGAACCGCCCGCGCGTACGCCAATGGCCCAGAACTACGATTTGGAAGTTGTCGCCCGACAAGAGGCGATCCTGACCGAAATTTTGGCGGGATGTGAGGCGCAGGGGCTGGATACTGATACGTTGATTGCCGAATACGGGCCCGGCCAGTTCGAGGTTAATTTTCATCACACAAGCGATGTTCTTGCGGCCGCTGAAACCGCGCTTTTGTTCCGTCGGCTTGTACGCGGCATTGTTGGTCGGCACGGGATGGAGGCCACGTTTATGGCCAAACCCTATGCAGATGCGCCGGGCAATGGGATGCATGTCCATGCCTCCGTTCTGGACGGGCAGGGGCAGAATATCTTTGCACCGATTGGCGATGAGGCCCCTTCATCAACATTGAAAAAAGCCGTGGCAGGCGTGTTGGATACGATGGCCGATCTTCAGGCGGTTTTTGCCCCGCACATGAATTCCTATAGACGGTTTCAACCTATGACCTTTGCACCGTCGCGGCCCGATTGGGGGCTGGATAATCGTTCTGCCGGTGTGCGCCTGCCGCAAATCACCGGTCCGGCGGCCCGGTTGGAACACAGGATCAGCGGCGCGGATGTGAACCCGTATCTAATGCTGACCGCTGTGCTGGGCGGAATGTTGCATGGGTTCGACCATGATCCAGAGCTTCCCTTGCCTCTGGACGATCCCAATGCCGAACCCGCTCAACCTTTGGGGCATGATTGGTTTGACGCGGTAGAACGGTTTTCTGCCTCACCTTTGGCCGCAGAGATATTTGGTGAGGATTATGTGCGCGTGTATGCCGCTGTCAAACATGACGAAGTTCAAACCTTGACCGGGCTGATCACGCCCGTTGAATACCGCTACTATCTGAGCCGTCTATGACCGCCGACCGACAAGAAGTAACGTATGTGAAATGACCGATAAACCGCTTACAATTGGCGTTCTGGAAACAGGCCGCGCCCCCGATGAAATCGCTCAGGATTTCGACAGTTATCCTGAGATGATCCACAAATGGCTGGGCAGCGGGCATATAGCGAAAACCTTTGCGGTGCTGGACATGGACCTTCCCAGTGATCCGGCAGAGGCCGATATTTGGGTGATCACAGGCTCAAAATTTGGCGCCTACGAGCCGCTGCCATGGATAAAACCGCTTGAGGAGTTCATCCGAAAAGCCCGGGACGCCGGCGCACCGATGGTGGGAATTTGCTTTGGCCACCAGATCATGGCGCAGGCGTTGGGCGGCAAGGTTGTGAAATCCGACAAAGGGTGGGGATTGGGCATTCATCACCATATACCAGAAAGCTGGCCGACGGTGTTGGGCCGCCCACCCAAAGCCGTGTCACTGGCCGTCCATCATCAGGATCAGGTTGTCGAACTGCCGCCCGATGCCACCCGGATCGCAGGCACGGATTTCTGTGAAAACGGGGCTATATGGTATCCGGGCTTCGGCATCAGTTTTCAGGGACATCCAGAATACTCGGCAGAGTTTCTTGCGGCGCTTATCGGGATACGCCGCGGGATGGTTTATAATGATGCGGCCGCGGAGGATGGCCTGTCGACCTTGGCTGACCCTGACAATCGGGACGAGATGGCGACGTTGGTCTTGCGTGCCTTTACCGGTCAATCCGGCGGCTGAACCTCTGATGCAAGCCAATTGCGAAACGCGGCAAGCGGCGGATAATCGGCGCGTGCGCTAGGTGAGGCAAGGTAATATGTGCCGAACCGTGTCGGGGATTTTTCCGGGAGGGGCACCAAAGTGCCCGCGTCCAGTTCGCGACCAATCAGAAATCGTGGCGCGAGCGCAAGACCCACCCCTTGTTTTGCAGCCTCGATCATCGTGGCAAATTGGTCGAATTGCATCGCCCCTTGGCCGGGATCTGACCATCCTTGCGTCGCAAACCAGCGTCGCCACGCGCCCTGACGGCTGGCAATTTGCAGGCGAGGCAGGGCGCCCACCGCCTGTTCCGATGTCAGGTCGCTGGCTTTGGCCAATAGGGGCGACACCACCGGGACAACCTCCTCCTCCATGATCGGCAATAGGTCTGCATCCGGCCAATCATCCCTCCCGAAATGAATGGCGGCATGGAAGGCTGAAGTGGCGAAATCAAATGTTTGAGTGACAGTGCTGAGGTTGACGGTCACGCCGGGATGGGCGGCCAGAAAGCCAGACAGACGTGGGGCCAGCCAATAGGTGCCAAAAGCGGGCAAAATTGCCAGGTTCAAATCGCCCCCTTGCGGGTTGGACGTCAAAGCCAAAGTTGCGTTTGCGATCTTCCCTAATGCCGCACGCATTTCTTCTGCAAACATGGCGGTTTCCGGCATTGGGACAAGTTGGCGCCCCTTCCGCAGAAAAAGGGCGCGCCCCAGATGGGCCTCAAGCTTCAGGATCTGACGACTGACTGCTCCTTGACTAAGGTCCAGTTCAACCGCCGCAGCAGTGACCGAGCCGAGGCGGTGAACGGCCTCAAACGCTGAAATCCAGGCAATTGGCGGAAGGAAGCGGCGGGAATACATATTCCATATTGTAATGAAACTATGCAGATTCGTCGATATTTTAAGTCGATATCTGTGCTATGTGTGGCCGAAATGGAATTTATTGCCCGTGAAGGACCTGACATGACTCTCAAAGCAAAGGACGCGCCTGACCTATCCAGTTTTTCCTGGGAAGATCCCTTATTCCTTGATCTGCAATTGTCAGAAGAAGAGCGCATGTTGCGTGACAGCGCGCGTGCTTTTGCTCAGGCCGAATTGCAGCCGCGCGTGACCCAAGCCTATGCCGAGGAAACAGTTGCGCCAGAGCTTTTTCCGCTAATGGGGCAGGCGGGCCTGCTGGGGGCAACTTTGCCCGAGGAATATGGCGGATTGGGCGCAAACTATGTTGCCTATGGCCTGATTGCGCGTGAGATTGAACGGGTCGACAGTGGCTATCGGTCTATGATGTCGGTGCAATCCAGCCTGGTGATCTACCCGATCTACGCCTATGGCAGCGAAGAACAGCGCCAGAAATTCCTTCCAGGCCTCTGTACTGGGGAGTTGATTGGCTGCTTTGGATTGACCGAGCCGGATGCGGGATCTGACCCTGCCGGTATGAAAACGCGGGCCGAGAAAACCGAAAACGGTTATCGCCTGACCGGGTCCAAAATGTGGATCACCAATAGCCCGATTGCGGATATCTTTGTGGTTTGGGCGAAATCTGACGCGCATGGCGGCAAGATCCGGGGTTTTGTTTTGGAAAAAGGGATGGCGGGTCTGAGCGCGCCGAAGATTGCCGGTAAACAAAGCCTGCGGGCCAGCGTCACCGGTGAGATCGTGATGGACGGAGTCGAAGTAGGCGAGGATGCTTTGCTGCCAAATGCACAAGGGCTGAAAGGGCCTTTTGGCTGCCTGAACCGGGCCCGCTATGGGATTGGCTGGGGTGTTATCGGGGCGGCCGAGTATTGCTGGCACGCGGCCCGGCAATACGGGTTGGATCGCACACAATTCAACAAGCCCTTGGCGCAGACCCAGCTTTTCCAACTGAAACTTGCCAATATGCAAACCGAGATTACGCTTGGCTTACAGGCCGCCTTGCGGGTCGGACGGCTGATGGATGACGCGCAAGCCGCCCCGGAAATGATCAGCCTCATCAAGCGTAACAATTGCGGCAAGGCACTAGAGATCGCGCGCCATGCCCGTGACATGCATGGCGGTAACGGCATCTCTGAAGAATTTCAGGTCATTCGCCACATGATGAACCTTGAAACCGTCAACACCTATGAGGGCACGCATGACGTCCATGCCCTGATCCTGGGGCGGGCGCAGACCGGTTTGCAGGCCTTTTTCTAAACGCCGTTACTTGGTGGCGCCCGCAGTTAATCCACTGACCAGCTTGCGTTGAAGTGGCAGGAACAAAAGCAGCGTCGGCGCGGTTGCCACGACCGAGCCGGCCATCACGGCGCCCCAATCGGTCTGAACATCGCCGAAATACTGATACAGCCCCAAAGGGATGGTTTTGAGGTCATTATCGGTAATCAGAGCAAGCGCCAGAAGGTATTCGGACCAACATTGCAAAAACCCAAAGGTCGCTGCGGCAACCATACCCGGCCACATGATTGGAAGAATGATCTTGGTCACAACGACAACCCGGGACGCACCATCAATCATCGCGGCCTCATCCAGACTTTTGGGAATGGTCGTCAGGTAGCCGACAAGCAGGTAAACCGTAAAGGGCGTGATGAAGGCGGTGTAGCACAGGACCAATCCCAATTGGCTGTTGATCAGTGAGGCGCGGGCAAAGACGATAAAGATCGGATTGACCAGAATGATCCAGGGGAAGAATTGTCCGCCCATGATGGCCCCGAACAAAAACATGCGCCCGCGAAACCGGAACCGCGACAGGCAATAGGCCGTGAATAATGAAATTGTGCAGGCCAGCGTCGTAGCTGAGATGCAGACGATCATGCTGTTGACGACGTAGCGGAAATACCCGGCAGAAAAGATCTCGAAGTAATTGCGCAGCGTCCAACCGCTTTCATTGGCCACCAGCGAAACCGTGAGGTTTTCAAAACTCCCCTTGAAGACAAAATAGGCGGGCGTCAGCAGGAATACCGCGAATACGAAAAAGCCCAAGGCCAGCCCGCCCGACTCGATTGCGCCACTCAGGCCTTGGCGTTGATAGCTCCGCATGATCAGCCCACCTTGTCTTGCATTTCGGTCAGGCCGAAATAACGGAAATAGAGGGCTCCAAACACGGCCATGACGACGGCCATGGTCACGCCGATTGCGGCGGAATAGCCAAGGCGCAGGTCAATAAAGGCCCTGATATAGACCTCGGTTGCCAGAACGTTGGTATAGGTGCCCGGACCCGCTGATGTGGCAAGCCAGACATAAACAAAATTATTGAATGTCCAGATCACCGACATCAGTGCCAAAACCGAAATTGTCGGTGTCAGGAAGGGCAGGGTGATAAAGCGAAACTGCTGCCAACGCGTTGCACCGTCAATTTCCGCCGCCTCATGCAAGTCTTCGGGAACAGTTTGCAGGGCCGCCAAGAGCGATACCGCAACCAGCGGCGTCGTGTTCCAGACGACGATGGTCACAATAGCAGGCCAAACTGTCGTCAGGTTCGACATGAATGCAACCGGATCATCAATCAGACCTGTGGTTAAGAGCAGATCGTTGATTGGCCCGTGACGCGGATCAAACAGCCATCGCCACGCGATCACGGCCACGACCGGCGGTGTGGCCCATGGCACCAGCAGGATGAGCCGAGCGATCGTCGTCATGCGGATCTCGGCCAGAAAGCGGGAGTTCAGCAGAATGGCGAAGCACAAGCCCAGGAAAAGGCGCAATGCCACTGTGACCGCTGTCAACCAGAACACGGTGTTCAACGCGATATCGAAAAAGGAATTGCTGGTCAGAAATTCGATGTAGTTTGACAACCCTACCGGGTCGCCACCCTGTCTGAGCTGAAGCAGGGTGATATCGGTAAAGCTGAGTTGCAGGTTATACAACGTCGGATAGACGTAGAACGCAATCAGCAACAGAAAGGTCGGAAAGAGCATCATAAAGATCGTGATGCGGTTCCTGAGCTTTGGGGAAAGGGTCACGACGGGGCTCTCTTATTGCACTGAAACGGCCACACCATTGGGGCGGCCGTTCCGTTTGGGTGTCAAGATCGTTCAGTTCGCGATCATGCGTTCCAGCTCTTCCAAAAGGTCGGCGGCTGTGTCTGACGCGCTGCTTTGACCCGATAAGGCCGTGCCAAAGGCACGCGCCGTCACATTCCACATCTGCCCGACGCCGGCCCCGCTGGAGGCATAGGCGCCCCAGGTACGGGTGTGTTCTGCCAGTTGAGTGGAAAAGCCACTTTCTTCTGGACGATAGTCGATCTGAGACAGGAGCGACCGCTGCGCCGGGAACTGGTTTACATAATAGTTTTCGAACAAGGGCGCCGCCGCAAGATACTGCACCAGCCTCCATGCCTCTTCCGGGTGGTCGGAATTGGCATTCACCACCAGTGTCCGTCCGCCTAGATGGGTTTGCGGTGCCTGGCTGCCTGCCATCATGACCCCGGATTGTAAGGGAATGTCTTCGCCGGGATGGGTCTCTTCATAAGCGGCTAGAAGTTGACGGAAGGTATTCGTCGGCATCAGGGCCATGGCCTGATCGCCATCCAAAAGCGCCTGCATCAAAGCGGGGTCGTGCGGTACATCAATCGAAAGAATGGATTCCGAAACCAGCCCCTCCTCGATATAGGTTGAGAAATACTCCATCGCGGTGGCCACTTCGTCAGCGCTTGCCCCCAATTCATATCCGCCATTGCCATCGGCCGAAATGAACTCCTGACCATTAGACCAAAGGAAATAATTGACCGGGAACCAGATCTGGTTTCCGGCCGGGAATGAAAATCCAACACTGTCGGTGTTTTCAACAATCGTGCGGCTGTCGGCCAATAACTCATCCCAGGTTGTGGGCAGATCGGAGATGCCCGCTTCGGCCAGAACATCTGTGCGATAAACCATGGCCCAGGTGTCAGCGGACCATGGCAGGCCCCAGTGCTGACCTTCATATTCGGTCAATTCGGTGGCGATGAAGTCGTCAAACCCGTTGGGCAGTGGCTGGTAGCCTTCCAATTCCTCGATGGATCGAAGGATGCCGGCTTCGGCCATCTCCTGCGTCCAGACAAAGGCGATGTGGACCACGTCGGGGCCTTGTCCAACGGCCGCTTCACGCAGGAACTGGTCCCGTGAATCGCCCCAGGCAATTGTCTGCAATTCAACGGTTATTCCGGGGTTTGCGGCCTCGAATTCATCCAGCGCCGCCCGCATTTCTTCACGTTCGCTGTCGTTGAAGCGGAATGTAAGCTCAACATCGGCGGATGCGGCCATTGACGTGATTGTCAGGATTGCGGCCGATGCCATCAATCGGGTCAAAGTCGTTTTCATCTTTTCCTCCTCCAGAGTGTCGTTCGTTTAATGGATGTCGCAGTATTGGATGGTGAATTGTCTTAGCGCGTCGGGATCGGGCTCAAAGCCAATGCCGGGGCCCGCAGGAATTGGGACGTGACCGTTGGTCGGTTTGAGATCAATGGCGCCCAGATCAGTTCTGAGTGGGTTTGCATTGGCATCAAGTTCCACCCGCCCACCGCCGCCAAGCGCTGCCAAAACATGCAGGGATGCCGCAAGCCCAAGACCGGTTCCCATGAAGTGAGGGGAGACGGTAACGCCGTTATTCAGCGCGTGCCGCCCGACAGCCATTGCACCGGAAACGCCGCCCCATTTGGCCAGGTCCGGCTGGATGATGCCGACCGTTGCGCGGTCAACATGCTCGGCAAAGCCCGCCTCGGAATAGATATTTTCACCGGCGGCCAAGGGAACGTCTAGTCTGTCCGACAGGTCAATCCAGTCCGCAGTTGGTGCGGTGGCAAGTATCGGTTCCTCGACAAATCCAAGTTCCCATTCCGACAGCGCGTCGATTGTGGCCATGGCCTCGGGCAGGGTCCAATTTTGATTGGCGTCGATCCCGAGATAGAGACCGAACCGGTCATTCGCGCGAAACCTGCTTAGAACTGCCATGTCGCGGGCTTGATCAAAACCAACTTTGATTTTCACGCCGGTATGGCCCATCTCGGCCAGCCGCGTGGCCAGGGTCTCTGCCTCATCCACATTGGGAGAGGACGCGTAAACCTGCGCGGTATTGCCCGCATCCGCGGATAGCATCTGTGACAGGCTTTGGCCTGCGGCGCGGGCCGAAAGGTCGGCCGCCGCCATATCCAAGGCCGCCATACAATGTTTGAACGGACCGGGTTCCCCGATATGGATAATCATGCGGCGCATCTCATGTTCGATGGTTGGTCTGAGGCCGCGCCAATAGGCAATGTCGCGGCCTAAAACCGTCGGTCCAATGGGGTCCTCCATCAGGTTCAGTTTGGCCAAATGTCCTTTTGGCGGGTAGTTGCACCAACCCTCGCCCCAGCCAAACGCGCCACCCTTGGTTGTGATTCTGACAAGCATCCCATTGCGCACGGGCATTGGCGCCAAGGTCGATTTTGGCCCCCCCTCGACCGTGCAGGACAAGGCAAAAACCTCGATCCGATCAATGCAAGTTTCTTGCGGCATGGGTGTTGCGCTGTCCTGTGGATCACAAATGAGTCGCTTATCAATAACTGATTAATCAGTGATCAAACAATGATTATTTTTGAGTTGACCAGAGTGACAGCAGCAGATTATCTGAATGCAAAGGCACGCCGTTGAGGGCCGGGCCGTGAAACTAGGATTGAATTCAGATGTCCCGTGTTGCCGCTTACGAAGAATTTCGCGCACGTTTGTTGTCGGGTGAGATCTCGCCCGGGCAATTTGTGACACAGCGAGAACTGGCAAAACTGGCCGGTGTCCCGGTTGGCACCGCGCGTGAAGCTATTCAAAAGCTTGAGCATGAATCCTTATTGAAGGTGCACCCGCAACGGGGAATTCAAGTTGCTGATATCACAACGAAATTTATTCGGGAATCCTATGGTCTGAGAAGCGCATTAGAGTTGGATGCGGTTCGAAAATTCGCCTCTGGGCCATTTGAGTTAGCTGCACGTGCGTTGTTAAAGGCAACACAAAGCGTTCTGGAGGACTTACTGGAAACGGCGTCGGACTCTGCTTTGGAACAAGCGGTCGAGGTGGACTGGAACATGCATGATCAGATCGTGGCCTCAACCTCCAACGATCTCTTTATCGAGACATATCAGGTCAATGCAGCACGGCTGAGGCTGATCAAGGTCAACAATCACCTGACTTTGGACCGCGCCGCCGAGGTTCTTCGCGAACATATCGACATCTTGCAGCATTGCATTGCCAAGGATGCTGACGCCGCCGCTGCCGCATTGGCGCATCATATCGACGGATCGCATACTCGTGCGTTGATTGAAAACTAGGGGGGCAGCATGTCCAAAATCGAGATATCCTCTGCCGTCAAAAACTACGGCGCGCTTGAGGTCATTCATGGCGTAGATGTTGAAATCAAGGATGGTGAATTTGCCATTTTGGTTGGGCCGTCCGGTTGTGGAAAATCCACTCTCTTGCGCATGATCGCAGGGCTCGAGGATATTTCCGGTGGGGCGATTTCCATTGGAGGGCAGGTCGTAAACGATCTGCGCCCCAAGGATCGTGGCATCGCGATGGTGTTCCAGAACTACGCGCTCTATCCGCATATGACTGTGGCCGAGAACATGGGGTTTGCCCTGAGGCTGGCCAAGGCCGACACGGCCACAATTAACAAGAAAGTTCAGGGCGCGGCCGAAATTCTAGGGCTTGAAGCTCTTTTGGATCGTTACCCGCGTGAATTGTCCGGCGGGCAAAGGCAACGGGTGGCAATGGGGCGCGCGATCGTACGTGATCCTGCAGTTTTCCTTTTCGATGAACCGCTTTCGAACCTGGATGCCAAATTGCGCGTAAAAATGCGGACCGAAATCAAGGCCCTCCACCAAAAGCTGAATGCCACCATCGTCTATGTCACTCACGATCAGATTGAGGCAATGACGATGGCGGACCGAATTATTGTCTTGGAAGGCGGGAATGTCTCTCAGGTCGGCACACCGCTGGAGTTGTACGATCATCCGAAAAACCGGTTTGTTGCCACTTTTATCGGGTCGCCTTCCATGAACCTTTTGCAGGCCAGAGTGGTGGCTCCCAGACAACTAACCCTGACCGATGGGCAAGCCATTGAAATGGAGACGCCATTTCAAGATGGGCGGTCGGTCGAATTCGGGATACGGCCGGAACATCTGACCCTTGCAGAGCCAGGGCAGGGCATTCGCGCTGAAGTTGTGGTTGTTGAGCCGACCGGATCAGAAACTCTGGTTTCATGCACAGTGGCAGGGCAGGAGTTCCTGGCAGCTTTAAAGGGCCGCGCCGAGTTTTCTCCCGGCCAAGAAGTCTGGCTGAAACCGGATCTGCCTCTTAGTCATCTTTTTTGTGCAGATAGTGGTTTGGTGCTTGAGACGAGAGATCTCGTTCCAGCGTAACAACCACGTTCCACGTACTTTTTGCGTCTGGGGATTCAAATGGTGCGGGCGGTGGGACTCGAACCCACACGGGCACAAGGCCCAACAGATTTTAAGTCTGGTATGTCTACCATTCCATCACGCCCGCACGCTCCCCGGGAAGCTAACGCCCCGCCGCGAAAGAGAAAAGTGGCAAATGCGCTTTAGGTGCGCTGCCCGGCAAATTTTTGTTGCCAACCCTCGCGCTCTTCATCCTGTATTTTAGCAAAGAGCACATCTGGAACCGTGAATTCATGACCGGCAGGCAATAGGGAAAGCGCCTCGGCAACATCTTCCGGCCAATCCGCATTGTCGGTTCCCATGGCTTCCAGCATTTTTGCTGCAGCATCGGGAATGAACGGACCGGACAAAACGGCGTAGAAGCGGATCAGGTTCAGCGACAGGCGTATTATTGCTGCGGCGCGGTCGGGATCCTCTTTATAGGCAGACCAAGGCGCGGCTGATTGCAGATATTCATTTCCGGCCACCCAGATCGCCCGCAGGTAAGAGGCCGATTTACGAACCTCCATTGCCTCCATATGGGCTTGATAGAAGGCCAGCTTTTCCTGAAGCTCTTTGATCAGGGCCAGTTCCTGTTCGCCATATTCGCCGCCCTCGGGCACCACTTCGCCAAATTTCGAGCGGCAGAATTTTGTGACGCGGCTGGCGAAGTTGCCCAGAACATCGGCAAGGTCCTTGTTCACCGATTGCTGGAAGTTTTCCCAGGTGAATTCACTGTCGCCGCTTTCCGGCGCGTGGGACAAAAGCCACCAGCGCCAGTAATCGGCGGGCAGAATCTCCAACGCTTGATCCATGAAGACGCCACGCCCCTGAGAGGTCGAGAACTGGCCGCCATCATAGTTCAGGTAATTGAACGACTTGATGTAATCGACCAGTTTCCAGTCTTCGCCCGATCCCATGATCGTGGCCGGGAAGCTGAGCGTGTGGAACGGCACGTTATCTTTGCCCATGAACTGGACATAGCGCACGTCATCTGCGCCTTTGTCAGTCCGCCACCAGCGTTCCCAATCGGCGTCCGTTTTGCCATTGGCCTCGGCCCATTCGGCAGCGCAGGCTATGTATTCAATGGGCGCATCGAACCAGACATAGAATACTTTGCCTTCCATGCCTGGCCAGTCGTCAGAACCTTTCTTGACCGGGATACCCCAATCAAGATCGCGGGTGATGCCACGGTCTTGCAGGCCGTCACCATCGTTCAGCCATTTCTTGGCAATCGACGTGGTCAGGATCGGCCAATCGTTCTGACTGTCGATCCAGTCGTTCAGCTTGTCGCGCATATCGGATTGGCGCAGGTAAAGGTGTTTGGTTTCGCGCACTTCCAGATCGGTCGAGCCGGAAATCGCGCTGCGTGGCTCGATCAGATCGGTCGGATCCAGCTGCTTGGTACAGTTTTCGCACTGATCCCCGCGCGCCTTGTCATACCCGCAATTTGGGCACGTGCCCTCGATATAGCGATCAGGCAGGAACCGGCCATCAGCATGGGAATAGACTTGCTTCTCGCTGACTTCGCGGATCAATCCGGCCTCGGCCAGCTGCCCTGCGAAATGCTGGGTCAGCTTGTGGTTGGCCGCGCTTGAAGAGCGCCCGAAATGGTCAAAGCTCAGGCGAAAGCCCTTGGCAATCTCGGCCTGAACGCCATGCATCTCAGCGCAATATTCGGCGACCGGTTTGCCTGCCTTGGCCGCGGCCAGTTCGGCCGGTGTGCCATGTTCATCCGTGGCGCAGAGAAACATCACTTCATTGCCCCGCGCACGGTTGTAGCGGGCGTAGAGATCTGCAGGCAGCTGACTGCCTACGAGATTGCCCAAATGCTTGATCCCATTGATATAGGGAATTGCGGAGGTGATGAGGATGCGTGCCATGTCGGTCTTCTTCTGCATACGGGGTCGAAAGACCCTTTACCGCAGCAAAATCGGAAGGGCCAGAACCATGAACGCATTGGACGCTTTTTCATGGGCGTTCAGGCCGCGATTTGCAGCTTGGGGCCGGATTGCACCAGTTCCCAGCTTTGCGGTGGGGCCTGACGGGCGCGCAAACGGGTAAGCGACCACCCGGTATGGCCCGGCTTGTGGCACGGTGACATGTTCCAGCGGGTCTCAACCCCTGCCGCACCGCCATCGCCGGGGGTCAGCAGCAGGCAAAGCGGGGCATGTGCCCCATCCTCGGCCCCGGTTTCGGCGGCCAGATGCAACCGGCGCACGGGTGTCAGGCCCGGCGGTTCCGGCAGATCGCCCACCACCAGTGGCAGAACCCCGGGGCGCAGGGCCTCTTCCAGTACCCAAAGCAGGTCTTCGCCGCGTTTCACGTCCACAAATATCAACCTGCCGGGATTAATCAGCCCGCGAATGCCCGCCATATGCAACCGGTCGGGGTGCCAACCGGGGCGCACCCAAAGGATGGGGCCGGTGGTTTGCTCGGCCGCCAACAGGGCCAACCGCCGCCGCGACTGGCCGCAAAACTCATGCGCGCGGGCGCGGGCCAGATCGAACTGCCCCAAGAGTTTGAGCGGGGAGGGGCCGCTGCGGCGTGCAGATTTGCGTGTCAGTAATGCATGAGACATGGGTCAAAAACTACATGTTCATGTAATGTTCTGCAAGCTTGGACTTGCAGCCCGCGCCGGGGGCCTTAGCTTACGCCGCAGGAAATAAAGCGGACAGGATAGTAATCATGCAAAGCGTGCCCTTTGGCTCGACCGGCCTCAACGTCTCGGAACTCTGCCTCGGAACAATGACGTGGGGGACGCAAACCCCGGCTGAAGACGCGTTTCGGCAGATGGATATGAGCCTTGCTGCCGGGATTGATATTGTCGACACCGCCGAGATGTACCCGGTCAACCCGGTGAAAAAGGAAACTGTTGGCGTCACCGAAGGCATTCTGGGCGATTGGAACGCGGCCAATCCCGGGCGGCGTGGGGACTACATGCTGGCCACCAAAATATCCGGCTACAACGAACGCTTCGTGCGTGAAGGTCAGAACATCACCGGTGCGACCCTGCGCGAAGCCCTGGAAGGGTCTCTAGCACGTCTGAAAACCGACTATGTGGATGTTTACCAGCTGCATTGGCCCAATCGCGGTTCCTATCAGTTCCGCCAAAACTGGACATATGACCCAAGCGGACAAAACCGGGCAGAAACAGTCGACAATATGCGCGAAGTGTTGGAGGAAGCCGCGAAATTGGTCGAAGAGGGCAAGATGCGCTACATCGCTCTGTCCAATGAATCCACATGGGGCACAGCCCAGTGGCTGCGCCTGTCCGAAGACCACGCTTTGCCACGCGTTCAATCCATCCAGAACGAATACTCGTTGCTTTGCCGAATGTATGACACCGACTTGGCCGAACTCTCGGTAAATGAACAAGTGACGCTATTGGCCTTTTCGCCGCTGGCCACCGGGCTTTTGACCGGAAAATACCAAAACGGCGTTATTCCAGCCGGGTCGCGTATGGATATCGGCGGCAACCTGGGCGGGCGTAAAACGGATCGCGCATTCGAGGCTACGGCGGCCTATGTGGATATTGCAAAACGCCATGGCATTGACCCCGTGCATCTGGCGTTGGCGTGGCTGCAAACCCGTCCCTTTGCTATTTCATCCATTTTTGGGGCGACCACCTCAGCACAGCTAGAGGTCATTTTGGGCGCGGCTGATATGACGCTCAGCCAAGAGATTCAGGATGAGATCACAGCGGCCCACAAAGCACATCCAATGCCCTATTAACGCGCGGCGCGTGTTTCAGAAATCGTTTGGCCAAAGGCTTTCTTATAGGCGCGGGCCAAAGGGGATGGGCCGGAAAACCCGGTCCGCCCCGCGATTTCAGATACGGACAGGCCGGTTTCTTGCGCCAACCTACGACCCTCGCGAAGGCGCATTTTAAGGAAAAATGCCCCCGGCGCTGTCTCCAGATGTTTCGTGAATAGCATTTCCAGCCGACGGGGCGACAACCCAACCTCGCGCGCAATCTGGGCGGTTGACACCGGGCTGGTGAGTTTGGTTTGCATGATCTCAACCGCCTTTGCGACCTGTGGGGCCATTTCATTCAGCCTTGGTTTGGACACCATGCGCTGCGCCCCTGATCCGGGATCATAATGTAACGCGTTGGCCAGGCGGCCGGACAATTCCTGCCCGTGATGCATGCCGATCAGGTGGATCATCAGCTCAAGACAGGGCGCGGGCCCTCCGGCAGTCATGGCTGGCCCGTCGATGATAAACCGGTCGGGCAGGGCGGTTACCTCGGGAAAGACGCCTGAAAACCCCTCCAAATCTTCCCAATGCGTTGTGGCCTTACGTCCGTTCAACAATCCGGCGCGCGCCAAAATCCAGCATCCCCCATCGACGCCACAATAGGGGATGTTCAGCGCCCGCATTTGGCGAAGCCATGACCGTAATGCCGGCGTAGCCTGTTCGACCAAGCCCGGGCCCGCGATCAGGATCAACAGGTCCATCTCGGCTTGTAGGGGCAAGGGCGTGGTCTCGAATGTCAGGCCAGAGCTGAGCGTGACGGCCCCGCCATGCACGGAATGCATTTGCCAGTCGTAAAGCGTGGCTTCAGCCAGATCATTGGCCGCGCGGAACGGATCCAGCGCTGCAGCAAGCGAGATCAGATTGGCATCTGGCAGTAAAAGCAGGCCAATGCGAAAGGGCGAGTCAGCTTTTTCGGAATGCGTCATAAAGGATGCGTAATTTGTGAAATATAGTCACGCAAGGGCAGAGATGTTAAGCGCTGCCTGACGGCTGATCCATGCACATAAATGAGTTGGCTCTGCGGTGGTCATTTAGCCCGACACTTGCACTCGCCGGGTTTGGGTGCAAGGCTTGCCTGCCACAAAATGGCGCGATTTTTAGTGATTGGTTCCAAAGGGTAATGACGGTGACAGTTTCCATTCTTGGCGTCGGACAGCGCGGCCGTTTCTGGGCTGCCCTTGCAACAAGGATGGGCCATCGGGTGTCGGTATTCGATCCTGATGCAGCCGCGCTTGCCACGATACCGGCCGTTCACGCGTCGGGTAAAATCTCCGACTGCGTGCGCAATGCCGATTTTATCCTTGATTGCGCGCCCGAGCGCTTGGCGTTGAAGCAAAAACTGCTCCAGCAAGTGCAGGCAGTTTGCCAAAGACACGCGGTGATCATCTCGACGTCACCAGTTTATCACGCGCTAGACTTGCAGAACTGTGCAACGCGGCCCGCGCAAATCCTTGTCGCCCGGCGTCAGGCTCCAGAAACGATCTGGCTGGACCATAGCGATGCAACAGCCCCGGCTGTGGTGGCAGACGTGGACAGGTTCCTAGAGTCCATGGGGCTGGCCACACAGGCCATGCCGCAATCGATTTCCACCTTGCCAAGTTCCAGTGAGCGCGCGATGTAGCTCCATGCCCTTCTGGATCCCCGTCACCATATTTGCGGCCTTCATGCAGAACCTCCGGTTCCTGTTGCAGCGCCACCTCAAGGTGACATCACTGTCAACGGCAGGGGCCACATGGTCGCGCTTCTTGTTTTCGGCGCCGCTTGTGGCTCTCCTTGTCGGTATCTATGCCACCTTCAGCACGCAATCTCTGCCGGGCACAAACGGGCGGTTCTGGAGCTTCATCCTGTCGGGCGCATTGGCCCAACTATTGGCGACCATGTGTGTTGTCGCCCTATTCGCTCATCGGAATTTCGCAGTTGGCATCACGTTAAAGAAATCCGAGGTCATTCTGACCGCCCTTATCGGTCTGGTCTTGTTGGGGGAAGCTGTTTCACTACCTGTTGTCATCGCCATTGGCTTTGGATTTCTCGGTGTGCTCTTCCTGTCTGATCCGCCGAAAGGGGATGTCGCCCTGCCGTGGACCGCGCGGGTGTTTAACGCAGCTTCCGGCTATGGCTTAGCCTCGGGTCTTCTTTTCGGCGTCTCCGCCGTGGGCTATCGCGGGGCATCGCTGAGCCTTGAGGCGGGCGATGTTTTCCTTCGCGCCTGTTTTACCCTATCCGTGGCAACTGCCGTACAAACCTTGGCCCTTGGGGCATGGCTTTCGATCCGGGACCGGGCCGAAATCGGCCGTGTCTTTGCCTCATGGCGGGTGTCTTCTCTGGTCGGTTTGACCTCGATGCTGGGCTCGCTTGGCTGGTTTATTGCCTTCACCTTGCAAACGGCGGCCTATGTCAAAGCGTTGGGTCAGATCGAACTGGTCTTTACGTTCCTCTTTTCGGCCTTCTGGTTGAAAGAGCGGACATCGGGTAAAGAGCTTATCGGCATTGGCCTGATCATCTTCAGCCTACTGCTGATCGTGCTGGGATCTATTTGATGCAAATCGTCCTTTCCATCGCGCCGGTTTTCGTCCTGATTTGCCTTGGTTATGCATTGAGGCGCGGGGGTATCCCATCGACCGAGTTTTGGAACCTCAATGACCGGCTGGTCTATTTCCTATTGATGCCGTCGTTGTTCTTCGTGCGAATTTCGACCGCTGACCTCAGCGATGCCAGCCTGCTTCCCTTGGCCGGGACGCTATATATTGGCCTGTTCGCAGCGCTGGTCTTTGGCATCATTGCGGCACGCAGCATTCGCACCACCGCGCCCGTGACAACAACGGTGTTTCAGGGAACAGGCCGGTTCAACACGTTCATCGGGCTTGCGGTGGCCGAGGCGCTTTATGGCGCGCCGGGTTTGCAAATCTCGGTTCTGGCGGCGGCGGTACTGGTTCCTGTTGTGAACACGTCCATCATCTCGCTCTTTGCGATCTATCTGCCGCAGCCGGGCCGTCGACCAGTCGTGACCGCGATCCTCGGGCTGGCCACCAACCCTCTCATCCTGTCGATCCTTGCCGGGATCGCAGCCAATTTAGCGGGCTGGGGCGAGGTCCCGGTTCTTCACAACACACTTGAGATCCTTGGCGTCGCGGCGCTTCCCATCATGTTGTTATGTGTGGGCGCCAACCTGAAACTGCGTGGCCTGACCGGTGAAGCGCTACCGATCCTGCTGACCGTAATTGGTAAGCTGTTACTTTTCCCGGCTGTGGTCATAGTGGCGGCTCTGCTGTTGGGGCTGTCGCCGCTTCAAGCACAGGTGGCCTTGATCCTTAGCGCCCTGCCAACCGGCGCGGCGGCCTATACATTGGCGCGCCAACTGGGCGGTGACGCGCCGTTGATGGCCGCCGTGATCACCGTGCAGACAGTGATTTCTTTCCTGACGATGCCTTTATGGATCGCATTAGGAGAACGCTTGTTCCTATCGCTCTGACTATCAGAGCCGATCAAAACGGCTGATCTCGTCGAAGTTGTTGAAAAAGGGCACGCCGGGCTGATCGCTGCCATTCAGGATCGCACCAATCTCGGCCAGAACAACCTCAGTAATAAAGGGCAGGTCCAGGGCCCGTGCCTCGGCAAGCGGTACCCAATGCAGATGGCTCAGCTCATCTTCTGCGCGACTGAAGTCGTCAGGGTCCGTTTGCAATTGATCGGTATTGGCCAACAGGAACCGCGCGTCAAAGCGGCGGGGGCGTCCGGGTGGCGTAATGGCACGAAACACAAACTGCAAAGCGGCACCATCGGGCAAATTGCCGGTGGCCAGATAACCGCGCCACCCCTTAGGGGCCGTGATGCTACCTGTTCGCGGGTCAGACGCGCCAAGCAGCAATCCGGTCTCTTCCCAAAGCTCGCGCGTGGCGGCATTTAAGACTGCCTGAGCTGGCAGATCTGATTGGGCAGACAGACGCGCAAGACAGTCAGGCGACGGATCACGCGCCAATGGGATTTCGGCATCAACCGCGTCTACCGCACCACCGGGAAAGACAAATTTTGAGGGCATGAAAGCCGCCGATTTTCCACGCTGCCCCATCAAGACTTTAGGATGCGTTTCCGCATCCCTTAGCATGATGATGGTGGCGGCATTTCGAATAGCCGTCTTATCTAGAACCCGTGCATCCTCTTGGCCCATTGGACCCCCACTATTGCGCCTTTGAGACGCGGCAGAAGGTAAAGCGCCAGAATAGTCGCGCCAAGGGTGAACGTTACGGCCATTACCCAAGGTTCTGGACGATACGAGAAATAGATATGCAACATCGCACCGATCATGATTTTGCCGACGATCAGGATGGTCAAATAGGCCGGGCCATCATCGGCACGGGCATGGCTGAGATCTGCCTCGCAATGCGGGCAGGTTTCGCGCAGCTTGAGGTAATTGAACAGGATCTTGCCCTCGCCGCAATTGGGGCAGCATTGGCGCAGGCCACGGCGGACAGCCGGCCAAAATGGGCGGTCTTCCGGAATTTCATAGGTGACAGTCATGGGCCCGAGATCCTTTTATATTCGCGCGCGTCAGGGAGACCTTCTACCATTTAGGAGGGCTGCTGCGATAGCTGCAGGGGGTGCGGCAAAAAAGAAATTCGAAAAAATGCGACGGAAACCGCATCGCGGCGCGTGGAACTGATCAGACACGCAGAAATAAAGGAGATTTGCTATGTCGATGACCAAAGTGATTGCCCTGTCCGTTCTGATCCCTGTTGGACTTTCCGTCGCCCTGCCAGCTGCGGCGTTTGGGCCCGGTGGAAACCGCGGCATGGAGCGCCCAGCTTTTTCTGAACTGGACCTGAATGGCGACGGTCAACTGACGCTGGAAGAGCTGGAAGGCCAGGCCGAAGCGCGCTTTGCCAGCCACGACACCGATGGCGACGGTTTGCTTAGTCGGGACGAACTGGTCGCGTCCGCGATGGAGCGGGTCGAGGCCGGCGTTGATGCCCGCCTAGAGCGTTTTGACGATAACGAAGACGGGATGCTCAGCGCCAATGAGCTGGACGATATTCGCCCACGGGGCCCCAACCCAGAGCGGATGTTTGGCCGCATGGATGCCGATGACGATGGAATTGTGACTGAGGCCGAATTTGAGGAGGCCGCCGCCCAAATGGGTCAACGCCGTCACGGCCAAGGCCATGGTCAGGGCCAAGGTCACGATCGCGGATAATCGCGACACCCCTTGACCCAACCGGGGAAAGGGCAGGGTTTGCCCCCCGCTCGAAACGCCCTTTCCCCAACCGAGCAGGCGAGTTACGACAGGAGAATGGAGCCATTGGATGCAGAGCTCGATGAACTTCAGGACGATGCCCTGATGGTGCTGTTTGCCAATGGCGAACGGGCGGCTGCCCGTATCTTGACGGCTCGCCTGCTCCCCAAAGTTTTGAGCCACGCCTCACGCGTGCTGGGGGATCGCACCGAAGCCGAGGATGTCGCGCAAGAGGCCATGTTGCGGTTGTGGACGGCCGCAAAGGATTGGACCAGCGGCGGGGCCAAGCCCTCCACATGGCTCTACACTGTCACGGCCAATCTTTCGGTCGACCGGTTGCGTCGGTCCGGCAGGTCGGTGGGGCTGGACGAAAGTGTTGAGCCCGAAGATGATAGGCCGGGCGCGGAAGAACAGTTGGTGCAAAAGGGGCGAATGGACGCGTTGGACCGCGCATTGGCCACTTTGCCTGAACGCCAGCGTCAGGCCGTTGTCCTGCGCCACATTGAAGGGTTGGCGAACCCCGAGATCGCCGAGGTGCTGGATATCAGTATCGAGGCCGTTGAAAGCCTGACGGCACGTGGAAAACGAAACTTGGCCAATGCGCTGGCCGGACAGAAGGAGGCCCTGGGATATGCAAAATGATCTGGATGATCTGGACGCGCTATTTGCCGAGGCGCGAGATGAGGCCAAACCTTCGCCGACGCTGAGCGCGCGCGTGCTGGCCGATGCTGACCGGGTTCTGCGCGAAAGCGAATACATGGCTGCGCCCGAACCATCGGGCGGCTTGTTTTCATGGTTGACCGCCATTGGTGGCTGGCGCGGGGCAGGTGGGCTGATCGCCGCCACGGTCGCCGGTGTGATGATCGGGTTCAGCGCGCCCGAGGCGATCGACGAGGTTTTGGGCGGGCAACTCAGTCTTTTGGGTTTGGTCGAAAGCAGCACGCTTCTGCCGGGCTTGGATGACCTGTTGCCGGTCGAAGGAGGGTAGAGAAATGGCTGATAATTTAGGCACATCCCGAAAAAAAACGGGGCGCGGCATCAAGATCGCGCTAGGGGTCAGTCTTGCGGTCAACCTTGTGATCCTCGGGCTGATTGGCGGTGCGATTTTTGGCGGTGGGCCGGATCGGGCTCCGCGTGACCGAGGAAACGAAGTTCAAACCTTGGGATTGGGCCTGATGGGCCGGGTGCTTGACCGTGAAGGTCGGGCAGATGTGATCGAAAGGGCCAATGCGAACCGTGCGGAAATGCGGGGCAGCCGTGATGCCCTGCTGTTGGCCACGCGTGATTTCGTTGCAGCCGTCGAAGCCGAGGAATTTGACCGCGCTGCGGCTGAAGCGGCTTTGGCCGCGCAGAGGCAATTTGTCGGGGATTTGCAGTCATTTGGCCATACTGCGCTGTTAGATCATATAGAGATGATGACGGCTTCAGAGCGAGCCGAATTTGCATCAGACCTGACGCGTATCTTGAGACGTCACCCGCGCCCCGATGAGCGTCGGCCTTAACCGCGCTTAAGCGGCCGATGCTGAAATCGTGACAAGGTTGCGCCCGTCAGATTTGGACCCATAGAGCGCCCGGTCAGCCTGTTCTAGAAGGGATTCGGCTGTGTCCTTGTGGCCCAATCCGATGGCCAAACCAACACTCATGGTGACACGAACAGTCGTATCCAAACGTGGCACGTGAATAGGCGCTCCTCCAATGGCTCGGCGCAGTCTTTCGGCGCATTGCAATGCAGTTTCACAATCTGCATCAGGTAACGCCACGAGGAATTCTTCGCCCCCTAGCCGGGCTACAAGGTCATGTGGCCGTGTGTGTTTGCGGAGCCGGTCAGCCACGGCCGCTAAAACTGCGTCACCGGTGGCATGACCGAAACGGTCGTTGACGGATTTGAAATGATCCAAATCCAACATCATCACCGCCACGTCGCGCCCGCTTTGTGCAAGAAAGTTTTTCAGCTGCGCCATCGCATATCGGCGGTTGTGCAGGCCGGTCAGGCTGTCGGTGACGGCAAGCTCCAACCCTTCTTGCACGCTTGCGCGAAGGCGGTCGGATTGCCGTTTGCGGCGCAATTGGGTTTTTATCCGCACGGCCAGTTCAGCCGGATCGAACGGGTCATAAAGAATATCACCGGCTCCAAGATCCAAAGCGACCGCTCCACGCTCAGAGTCGCCTTTGGGCAATAGCATGAGCGCGGCCGCGTGGCGGGTGGATGGGCGCGATCTGAGATCCGAAAGCAAGCGAAGCCCGCCATTTGGACGCACAAGATCGGCCGGGATGACATAGACATCCGGCATGGGTTGATCGCCAGAGTCTTGCAATGCCGCCTCCGGGCTCAAGACATTCAGCCAATCGTTGCCAAGCGCCTCAAGCGCGCGTTTCCACGTGAGGCCGCTTGCCTTATCAGGAGCGACCAGGGCGACATGACCTGCAGTATCGAATGTAGTCGCGGCTTCGGCCATTCCAAAACCGGCGTAGCCTCTTTCTCTCAGGCGGAGCTCGCGCTGCGTTTCATGCGCACGCAAAAGCGACCGAACGCGCGCGAGAAGTGTGATTTCATCTACCGGCTTTGACAGATAGTCATCTGCGCCGCGTTCAAGCCCTTCCATCTTGCTGCCCTGATCGGCCAGCGCTGTGATAAGTATGACGGGTATGTCAGCAGTTTCTGGGTCGGCCTTCAGCCGTTCACAAACGGTCACACCGCTCATGTCTGGCATCATGACATCAAGCAAGATCAGATCCGGCTGCTCTTGCTTGGCAAGGCGCAATGCTGCCGCGCCGCAATCGGCTTGCAACACAGAGTAGCATGCTGCAGAAAGCTTCACTTTCATGACGATGCGATTGGTGGCTACATCGTCGACAACCAAAATGCGCCCTGTCATGTGGAACTCCACTGCTTTGTTAGCCAAACGCCATGTCTCATGGATGATACCGAAAGGTTAACAAAGCCTTTAGAATTGTAGATTGTGACGAGAATATGACCCCGAACCGAGCAGAAGAGATCGCCCTTTTGGCGTTGGGATGGCTGGTTTCAAATGACGAGCTACTGCCTGTTTTTCTTGGGGCCAGCGGTGCCAGCCTGCATGACGTTAAGCAAGGTGCATCTGATCCTGCATTGCACCTTGCATTGATGGATTTTCTATTAATGGACGATCAATGGGTTATGGCCTGTTGCCAGGCGCTGAACCTTCCAAATGATGCCTTGGCACATGCGCGGCAGTCATTGCCAGGCGGCGCGCAGGTTCATTGGACCTAACCAAAAAACGGTTCTATTCGGCCAATCCGTCAGGCTCGCCTTCGCGGATCTTACAAAGAAGGCGCTTTAGTTCATCAGCCTCTTCCAAGGTCAGTTTCGCGTGGAAATGTTCCATGTTTTCCTGGCAAATCGGAATGGCATCGACGATGCGCGCCTGACCGGCCGCCGTCAATGTAACCTCGGTAGTGCGCCGGTCTGTTGCGCCTATTCGGCGGGCCACCAGCCCGTCGGCTTCAAGCGCGCGCAAAGCGCGCGACGTTGCGGTGCGATCAATGCCAACAAATTCCGCGATATCTGAGGGGTTTTGCAAATCCTCTTCCCCAACGGCAAGTAAGATGCACCATCCAATGCGAGTCAGGCCGAATTGCTTCAGCCCATCCTCGACCCGCCGTTCGACAAGGCGCGCGGCCTGAGAGGTGTGGAACCCTATACTATCGTGAAGATCGAATTTTGCGTGCGCGTCATCCATTGTTGACATGGACAATATTTCTTTTCTTTGGTCAAGCATAGTGGTCTCGCCTGACAATAATGTTACAGAATCGCACAGATTTTTCAAAGGTAGCGCCAATGATCCAAGCCATATTGTTCGACAAGGACGGCACGTTGTTCGATTTCAGCCTGAGCTGGTCCAATTGGACGGTGAAGTTCCTGAGGGGCCTTTCGGGCGGAGATGAACCCTGGGCAGAGCGTCTTGGTTCGCGCATCGGTTTCGATCTGAGCGCCCGAGAGTTTGCCCAAGATAGTATTGCGGTTGCCGGAACGGACACTGACATTGTCGAGGCTTTGTTGCCGGAACTGCCGCATTTGACTGCTGATCGTCTTCTGACGGTGATTCACGAGGCAACAACCGAGGCTGAGATGCAAGAAGTTGTTCCATTGGCGCCGTTCCTTTCCGGCCTGCGGGCCCGAGGGCAGAAACTGGGCGTCGCGACCAATGATTCCGATCAAGCCGCGCGCGCGCATCTTGCTCAACTGGGGCTGAGCGATCAGTTTGATTTCATCGCTGGCGCCGATAGCGGTTTCGGCGCTAAACCTGATCCGGGGATGTGTGCAGGATTTGCTACCCATGTCGGCCTGCCAGCTGATCGTATCTTGATGGTAGGGGACAGCTTGCATGACCTTAAAGCGGGTCGGGCGGCCGGTATGAAAACAGTGGGTGTGCTGACCGGATTTGCCGGCCGGGCTGAGCTCGCGCCTTTTGCCGACTTTATTCTACAAGATATCGGAGGCATTCCAGACCTGTTGGACCAAACAACGCGTCCCGAAACCGCGGCACTTTAGGCTTTTACTCGTCGCGGTCCCCGGCTGTCCGCAAACCGTTTGTTAACCCCTAAATTGTAAAGAATGAGGCTCATACCTCGTAGGAGCCGAGAAAATGCATGGTTTGGTAAACCGCGCCCTGCAAGGGTTTTTGGTTGATACCTATGGATCCGATCTTTGGAGGGACGTGGTGGCGGACGCCAACTTGCCCGCAGAGGGGTTCGAATCCATGATGCATTACGACGACGCCTTGACCGATGCGACCATCACCGTTGCAGTGACAGCTCTCAAAAAAGACCGCCAAACTTTTTTGGAGGATTTGGGAACCTATTTATTAGCCCATAAAAATCAGGAAGGTTTGCGGCGGTTGATGCGGTTCGGAGGGGAAACCTTCTTTGAGTTTCTAATCTCACTGGATGACCTTTCCGGCCGGGCGCAACTGGCCGTACCTGACCTTGATATGCCCGCGCTTGAGATACGGCAAAAAGGGCTCTCTCGGTTTGAAATACGGGTGAAATGGAGCATCAAAGGCGCGGGGTTTGTGTTTCTCGGCGCGCTTCGGGCCATGGCAGACGATTATGGAACATTGGCCATCTTTGATGTTGAGGCAGGCGATGACGGGTCAGATTTGGTGGTGATCGAATTGTTGGACACTGCTTTTGCTGAAGGCAAAAGCTTCTCGCTTGGGGCGCAACCGATATGACCCGAATTTTCGACCCCAAGGATCGTGTCATCGGCCTGTCCGGTTCGGCTCTGGACGTTGTGATGCCGATGCACCTTTGGTTTGGCCCGGGCGGGCAGATCATCCGCGTTGGCCCGACATTGGCAAAGATTGCAGGTGACCAAGACTTACGGGGCCGCGATCTTTTTGACGTGATACATTTGCGGCGCCCAAGAGCCGGCAAGACACTGGCCCAGATATTATCGTTGCAGGGCGCACGGCTGAGCCTCACGATCACTGGATGCGAGAATGCGCAGTTTCGCGGCGTCGTTGTGGCAATGCCAGCAGGCGCGGGCGGGTTGATCAACCTGTCCCTCGGCGTGTCCTTCGCAAAAACCGTTGAAGAACGTGGGCTGACACTTAAGGATTTCTCGCCCTGCGACCAAACAGTCGACTTGCTTTACCTGCGCGAAGCCAACCTTGCGATCACCCGAGAATCCCGCAACCTGACTGAGCGGTTGCAGGCGGCAAAACTATCGGCCGAGAAACAGGCTCAGACCGACGTGCTGACAGGTCTGCAAAATCGTCGCGCCATGGATGAGGCCCTTAAAACAATGGTCGATCAGCCGAATCCGCGGTTCGGTTTAATGCATCTTGACCTCGACTTCTTCAAGGAAGTTAACGACACGTTCGGCCATGCTGCTGGCGACCATGTATTGGCACATGTCGCAGATATTCTGCGGGCCGAGGTCCGCAAAACAGACATCGTGGCCCGCGTTGGCGGCGACGAATTTGTTCTGCTGTTTCGCGATTGTGATGACCCTGACCTGTTGGACACGATTGCAAACCGGCTGATCGCTCGCCTTGAAGTACCTACTCAATTCGACGGTAAAGCATGCCAGATATCGGCAAGCGCTGGCTCGGTCCTGTCGTCAAAATATGACAATCCAACGCCAGACAAATTGCTCAACGATGCAGATGTTGCGCTTTATACATCCAAAAACAGGGGCCGTGCGCAGCACACCCTGTTTCATGATGAGTTGATGTTGCCGGTTCCCGCCGCGCGCTAGGCCTGAACGGCGGCGAAAACGTTATTCCGTTGGGTTCAGGGCGCAGTGCTGGGCTGTAGGCTCTGGATGTTCATGCGGCCTTCTTGAGCTGCCTGAATGGCCTGCGCTGCGGCGTTGGACCCGGCAGCGGTGGTGTAATAGGGGATCTTGTCGAACAGCGCGACCGAGCGAATTTCACGGCTATCCTCAACCGCTTGCGCGCCTTCGGTGGTGTTCATGACAAGGACAATTTCCCCGTCTTTCAACATGTCGACAATATTGGGGCGGCCCTCATAAACCTTGTTGACGGTGGCACAGGTCATCCCATGCTCTGCCAGCCAATTTGCTGTTCCCCGCGTTCCAATCAACTCAAATCCGATGTCCAACAGGGTTTTTGCTGCTTCCAGCATCATCTCGCCTTTGTCGGAATCCTTGATCGAGATGAAAACCTTGCCGCTGTTTGGCAAAACTGTTCCGGCCCCAAGCTGCGCCTTCAGGAAGGCCCGTGGGAAGGAGATATCCCAGCCCATGACCTCACCGGTTGAGCGCATTTCTGGCCCAAGGATCGTATCAACTCCGGGGAAACGGGCAAAGGGCATCACGGCCTCTTTGACCGAGAACCACGGCATGGCCGGGTCGGCCAGGGTCATGGGGTCAGCCATAGGCAATGTACCGGGTGTCGCCCCCTCAGGGTAAGCGGCGCGGGTCGGGAAATTGGACAGCGGTTCACCGGCCATCAGTCGGGCGGCGATAGAGGCGATGGCGCTGTCTGTCGCCTTGGCTACGAAGGGAACGGTGCGCGACGCACGCGGGTTCACTTCGATCAAGTAGATCTCACCGTCTTTGACTGCGTATTGCACATTCATTAGGCCAACCACTTTCAGCGCCCGGGCCAATGCAACAGTTTGGGTTTTCAACTCTTCGATGATGTCGGCAGACAAGCTGTGGGGCGGCAGTGAACAGGCGCTGTCGCCAGAATGCACTCCGGCCTCCTCGATATGCTGCATAATGCCCGCAACATGGACGTTCTGGCCGTCTGACAGCGCATCAACGTCGCATTCAATCGCACCGTCGAGATAGCTGTCGAGCAACACCGGGCTGTCGCCCGAGACCACAACCGCCTCTGCGATGTAGCGCTCTAGCTGAGCGGTGTCGCGCACGATCTCCATCGCGCGACCACCCAACACGTATGAGGGGCGGATCACCAGCGGATAGCCAAGTTTTTCCGCCTCTTCGCGCGCCTGATCATCAGTCGAGGCAATTGCATTCACGGGCTGTTTCAAGCCCAGGTCCTGAACAAGCTCCTGGAAACGCTCGCGGTCTTCTGCAAGATCAATCGCGTCTGGCGTCGTGCCAAGGATCGGAATACCCGCCTCTTGCAGCGCATTGGCCAGTTTCAGTGGAGTCTGCCCTCCGAACTGAACGATAACGCCATGCAGCGTGCCGTTTTCCTGCTCGACCCGCATGATTTCCATGACATGTTCAAAGGTCAACGGCTCAAAATACAGCCGATCCGAGGTATCGTAATCGGTTGAAACCGTCTCAGGGTTGCAATTGACCATGATGGTTTCATAGCCCGCATCGGTCAGCGCAAAACAGGCGTGACAGCAGCAATAATCAAACTCGATCCCCTGACCGATCCGGTTGGGGCCACCGCCCAGAATAACGACCTTTTTCTTATCGGATGGACGTGCCTCGCATTCGGGCTCACCCATAACAGGCGTCTCATATGTCGAATACATATAAGGGGTTTGCGCTTCGAATTCCGCAGCGCATGTATCAATGCGTTTGAACTGTGCGGTCACACCCAGGTTGATCCGGGCCCGGCGGACCTGATCTTCGTCCCGGCCTGTCAGTTTGGCCAGACGCGCATCGGTAAAGCCCATCATTTTGACAGCACGCAGGCCCTCTTCGGTGACTGGAAGACCGTCGCGACGGATGTTTTCTTCCATCTCGATGATTTCGCGAATGCGCGCCAGAAACCAAGGGTCAAAGGCTGTGATCGCCTGGATTTCATCGTTTGAGAACCCTTCGCGCATTGCCTGCGCAATCACCCGGATTCGGTCAGGTGTCTGCTTGCTGAGCGCGGCCGATACCGCGGCTTTGTCTGGCGCGCCCGGAATGGCAATTTCGTCAAACCCGGTCAGTCCCGTTTCCATCGACGCCAGCGCTTTTTGCATGGATTCGTGGATGGTGCGGCCGATGGACATGGCCTCACCTACAGATTTCATCGCCGTTGTTAGATGGGGCTCGCTGCCTTGGAATTTTTCAAAGGCAAAGCGTGGGATCTTGGTGACGACATAGTCGATGGTCGGTTCAAAGCTGGCTGGCGTCACCTTGGTGATGTCGTTGTCCAGTTCGTCCAGAGTGTAGCCCACAGCCAGTTTTGCCGCGATCTTGGCAATCGGGAAACCGGTCGCTTTGGAGGCCAGCGCCGAAGACCGCGATACACGCGGGTTCATTTCAATCACAACCATACGACCATCGGCCGGGTTCACCGCCCATTGCACATTCGAGCCGCCGGTTTCCACGCCGATCTCGCGCAGAACGGCAATCGAGCCGTTGCGCATGATCTGGTATTCTTTGTCGGTCAGCGTCAGGGCAGGGGCCACGGTGATGGAATCGCCGGTATGCACACCCATGGGATCTATGTTTTCAATGGAACAGACGATAATTGCGTTGTCGGCTTTGTCGCGGACAACCTCCATCTCGTATTCTTTCCAGCCAAGCAGGCTTTCATCGACGAGGATCTGGTTGACCGGAGAGGCATCCATACCCGAGCGGCAGAAATGGATGTAGTCTTCCCGGTTATAGGCAACGCCGCCGCCAGTTCCACCAAGGGTAAAGGCAGGGCGGATAATCGCAGGCAGGCCAATTTCTTCCAGCGCGTCCAGCGCGATTTGCACGCCCGCATCCAGATCGGCTTTTCCGCCTTCTTTCTTTGGGGCCGTAATGATCGTTGCTTTCGGGTTTTCCAGCCCGATCCGGACCATAGCCTCGCGGAACAGCTTGCGGTCTTCGGCCATTTCGATGGCCTCGCGCTTGGCGCCAATCATCTCAACGCCGAATTCGCCAAGGACGCCCATTTCCTCAAGCGCCAGCGATGTATTCAGACCAGTTTGCCCACCCATGGTGGGCAGCAGAGCGTCGGGGCGTTCTTTTTCGATGATCTTGGCAACTACTTCGGGCGTGATTGGTTCGATATACGTTGCATCTGCCAAGCCGGGGTCGGTCATGATCGTTGCCGGGTTCGAGTTCACCAGAATAACCCGGTATCCTTCCTCGCGCAGCGCCTTGCAGGCTTGTGCGCCTGAGTAGTCAAATTCGCAAGCCTGTCCGATGACAATCGGCCCCGCGCCAATAATCATGATCGACTGGATATCTGTTCTCTTTGGCATGTCATGTCCCCGGGCAGCAGGTCAGGCGTAGTGACCGAACTGGCCACGTGCAAATTGTCCTGCGTTTTAGGGATTACTCGCCTAGGCGCAAGGGGTATCGGAAATGAATTGCAATGTGACGCATCCAGCATTGTCCCCGAACCCCTTCCCGAGGTATGAGCGCAGACCTGACAGATCGGTTTGGGGCCGAGGGGATTCATGCGTATTACATTTGATCGGGGACCAGCGGGGGGGCGGCAAGCCTTTGCCAATCCGCGCGACCTGATTTGTGTGACAGATCCGAGCGACGTTCCTGCGGCACTGGCCCGGATGGACGCCGCACGGGCCAACGGGCAATGGCTCGCAGGCTATGCGAGTTATGAGCTTGGCTATGTGCTTGAGCCACGTCTGAACCCGCTATTGCCGCAGGATCGCCGGATGCCGTTGCTCAATTTGGGTGTTTTTGACGCGCCCTGTGACGCGGCTTCGATCCCCAAAGGCCGAATAGCCATAACGAATCTGGCCGCGCGGTGGTCCCGATCCAGCTATGCCCGCGCGTTTGAAAAGTTGCACGGGCTGATTGGTGCGGGCGATCTTTATCAGGCGAATCTGACGTTTCCGATCGACCTGGACCTGAAGGGCGCCTCTTCTTCTGCGCTTTATGAAACTCTGGCCGCCAAGCAACCCGTGGGGCATGGCGCGCTAATCGAACAGGAAGACGGCCCTGACATCTTGTCACGCAGCCCGGAATTGTTTTTTCGCACCGATGCCGGAGGACGGATTCAGACCCGCCCAATGAAAGGCACGCAACCGCGCGCCGAGGATCTGGTCGAAGATCAGCGGCGAAAAGAGTTTTTGGCTTCAGACGAAAAGAACCAGGCCGAAAACCTGATGATCGTCGATCTTTTGCGCAACGATATCAGCCGGGTTTGTGAACCCGGCTCGGTCAAAGTGCCAAAGCTATTTGAAGTCGAAACCTATGCCACAGTGCACCAGATGGTGTCGCTGATCGAAGGGCAATTGGCGTCAGAGGTGACTCTGTCAGATATTTTCCGCGCGTTGCATCCCTGTGGGTCGGTCACCGGGGCGCCAAAAGTGCGCGCGATGGAGGTCATTCGTGAGTTGGAGCCTTGGCCGCGCGATGTTTACTGCGGCGCAATAGGCTGGGCAGCACCGGATGGACGGGCCGAGTTCAATGTCGCCATCCGCACGATCACCCGGCAGAAAACCGGCGAAGCGGTTTTGAATGTGGGTGGCGGTGTCATCTGGGATTCGACCGCTGCTTCGGAATATGAGGAGGCGCTATGGAAAGCCCGTTTCCTGAGCCAGTTCCAGACGATACCCGCCTGATCGAAACCTTTGGCTGGTGGCCCGAAAAGGGCGCATGCCGGATTGGTATGCATTTGGCGCGCATGGCGCGTTCTGCCGCATCGCTTGGATTTCGCTTTGATGAAGATGAGGCAACCCGCCGTGTCGCTGCCTTGTCGGGCCAGGCGCCGTTGCGCTGCCGGCTGACGATCGGACGGGCAGGGGATGTTGACCTGACAACGGCCCAGATGGGGCCGGCGCCGACGCGTCCCTGGCGCGTTGCGCTCCATCCAGAGCGCATTCATGCTGGCAATCCTTGGCTTCAGCACAAGACCACCATGCGTCAGTTATACGACCAGTCGCGCGCAGGATTACCGGAACACCTGCAGGAATGGCTTTTCGTGAATAACCGGGGTGAGCTGTGCGAAGGTACAATCACCAACGTATTCGTTACTTTACCGGACGGCCGGGTAGTCACGCCGCCACTTTCCTGTGGTTTGTTGCCCGGTATCTTGCGCCAAGAGATGCTGGAGGCCGGACTTGTAGACGAATCCATTGTTACGCCGGACATGCTTTCCAGCGCAACGATCCAGCTTGGCAATTCCCTGCGCGGGTTGATTCAGGCTGAGCTTCAGTCCTCGGACATGTAGTCGCGGGTCAGCGGTGCCGCCTCTTGTCGACGCGTCATCTGATATTGAAAGACGCATTGGCGCGCATGGCGAAAGGTCATTTCGCTGGCCTTCAGGTAATAGCGCCACATCCGCGTAAAGCGTTGATCAAAAAGCGCTTCTGCCTCATCTATCCGCGCCATGAACCGATCATGCCAATGCCTTAACGTTTCCGCGTAATGCAACCGCCAGACTTCGACATCGGTTGGGTAGAGCCCTGATTTCTCGACCGCAGCCGACATTTCAGACAGCGCCGGAACATAGCCGCCGGGGAATATGTATTTCGTCACCCAAGGGCTGGTGGTTCCGGGGGGCGAGGCGCGACCGATAGTATGTATTAGCGCCACGCCGTCCTCACTCAATCGGTCACGCACGGTGTCGAAATACTCTCGGTAATGGGGCACGCCGACATGTTCAAACATCCCGATGGAGACAACCCGATCAAACTGTCCGGTCACACTGCGGTAATCCATAAGTTCGAATTTGACCCGGCCGGACATCCCCGCCGCCTCTGCCCGCTGACGGGCATAGGTCAGTTGCTCAGTTGACAGGGTGACCCCCAGAACATCGACGCCATAATCCTGAGCCAAAGTCAGGGCCATGCCGCCCCAGCCGCAGCCGATCTCGAAAACACGCATTCCGGGCGTCAGGCAAAGCTTTTTGGCGATGTGATGCTTTTTGGCTACCTGTGCCTCCTCCAGGCTCATGTCCGGATTGCGAAAATAGGCGCAAGAATATTGTCGATCTGTATCCAGAAACAGATCGTAGAGTGCGGCCGACAAATCATAGTGATGGGCCACGTTCTCCCGGGCTTTATGGGCCGGGTTCCACTGGTCCAGACGTCGCCGCATGATCCGCAACGCATGGGTCGAACGCCGCCACCACAGGTCGCTGGATTGATCAATGTTGATCATCAAAAAGGACAGGAAGGCACCGATATCGTCATCGGCGCCAAGCGTCATGCGACCATCCATATAGGCCTCGCCCAAGGCCAGATCACTGCGCAGGACCAGTTTTCGCGGCAATTCGGGATCATGCAGATGCATCTCAAGCTCTGGGCCATCCGCCCCTTGAAATCGAGCTGCTGTGCCATCAGCGTAAGTCACGTTTAGCGTGCCCGTCTTGACCAGCCCGCGCAGCATGTTGTCCAGGATTGTCGTCCACATTCCCATTCAACCTTTCCCTCGGATCAGCGCCCTTAGTCGCCCGTTCCAGCAGGCAGTTTGCCAAATCCGGCGAAAAAATAAAGGTTTTCGGGATTTGCAGGCCGCCAACCCAGAAACTGGGGCCATGCACGGCTTGACTTCCCCGCGCTGAAAAGGTGTATCGCACCAGATGATTTCCAGCCCCGAAGGGACCCAATCCATGCATGCTTTTCGCAGCCATACCTGCAATGATCTGAGCAAAGAGAATGTAGGCCAGACCGTGCGCCTTTCTGGCTGGGTGCATCGGGTGCGAGATCACGGTGGTGTCCTCTTTATCGACTTGCGTGACCATTACGGCATGACTCAGGTCATTGCTGATGGTGACAGCCCGGTCTTTGCTGAGCTGGAAAAGGTGCGGTCCGAATGGTGTATCCGCATTGACGGCAATGTGCTGGCGCGGGACGCGAGTCTTGTAAATCCAAACCTGCCCACAGGTGAAATCGAAGTTTTTGCCCGCGATCTGGAAGTGTTGGGCGCAGCGGACGAACTGCCACTGATGGTGTTCGGTGATCAGGAATACCCTGAGGAAACCCGCCTGCGGTATCGCTTCCTCGACCTGCGTCGTGAGAAGATGCAAAAGAACATGGCGATGAGATCAGATGTTGTGGCCTCGATGCGCCGTCGCATGTGGGACATAAATTTCCGCGAGTATCAGACGCCGATTATCACTGCATCCAGCCCTGAAGGCGCGCGTGACTTCCTTGTCCCCAGCCGCCTGCACCCCGGCAAATTCTACGCGTTGCCGCAAGCCCCACAGCAGTTCAAACAGCTTCTCATGGTCTCAGGCTTCGACAAGTATTTCCAGATCGCGCCCTGTTTCCGCGACGAAGATCCGCGCGCCGACCGTTCGCCCACCGATTTCTACCAGCTCGACCTTGAGATGAGCTTTGTCACGCAGCAAGACGTATTTGACACGATCCAGCCGGTCTTGCAGGGCGTGTTCGAAGAGTTCGGCAACGGTGCGACGGTCGACAGCGATTGGCCGCAAATCAGCTATCGCGATGCCGCCAAATGGTATGGCACCGACAAGCCCGACCTGCGCAACCCGATCAAGATGCAGGACGTGTCCGAGCATTTCCGCGGCTCTGGCTTTGCCATCTTTGCCAAGATCCTTGAGCAGGAGGGCACCGAGATCCGCGCCATCCCCGCCCCCAAAGGCGGCAGCCGCAAATTCTGTGACCGCATGAACAAGTTTGCACAGGAACAGGGCCTGCCCGGCATGGGCTACATCTTCTGGCGCGATCAGGGGCAGGGCATGGAAGCCGCAGGGCCGTTGGCCAAGAATATCGGCCCTGAACGGACCGAGGCGATCCGTCAGCAACTGGGCCTTGAGGTCGGCGACGCCGCCTTCTTCCTTGGTGGTAAGCCATCCGCATTTGAATCTGTTGCCGGGCGCGCCCGTGTCACCATTGGTGATGAACTTGGCCTCACTGAACAGAACCGCTTTGCCTTTGCCTGGATTGTCGATTTCCCGATCTACGAAAAAGACGAGGAAACCGGCAAGATCGATTTCGAACACAACCCGTTCTCGATGCCCCAAGGCGGAATGGACGCGCTTGAAGGTGATCCGTTGGAGGTGCTCGGCTACCAATATGACCTCGCTTGTAACGGTTATGAGCTGGTCTCGGGTGCGATCCGAAACCACAAGCCCGAGATCATGTTCAAAGCCTTCGAAATTGCAGGCTACGGCAAAGAAGAGGTGGAAAAACGCTTCGGCGCGATGGTCAATGCCTTCACCTATGGCGCTCCGCCCCACGGCGGTTGTGCGGCGGGTATTGACCGGATCGTGATGCTGCTGGCCGATGAGGCCAATATTCGCGAAGTGATGCTCTTCCCCATGAACCAGCGGGCCGAAGATCTGATGATGAATGCGCCAAATGATCCGATGTCAGATCAGCTGATGGAATTGGGTTTGCGCGTCATTCCGCAGGACTGATTTGAAAACCGGCGAAGCTGTGCCTGCCGGTTCAATTTCTTTCGCAAACATCACTGAAATCACGTATGCTCTGGCCATCCCCGGCCAGAGCATTTTCGTGTCATGACCCTTCGAACTACCCTTTCCCTGATCCGCTTTGGTACTGGTCTCAGCCCCCATCAGCGCAGCGCCGCTGTGGAGGAGCTGATCGACGAGATTTCGGGGGCGGATGTTATGGCCGATCGGTTTCCACAGGAAAGCTTGTCCTCGCGGGTCGAAGCAGCAATTGTTCTGCAACAGATGCATAGGGAAACGCGTGATGATAGTCGCCAAAGGCAAGCCTACTTTGAGGCGCGCCGTGTTTTTCTCGCAGGCATCCAAAGGCAATTTGGCATCGAATTGGCCCGTGGTATCGGTTCCCCTTTTGGTTTTCGCGACCGATTGACCTGGTTTTGGGCAGACCATTTTACAACACGTGGTCAGCGCCGCTTTATGGAAACGTCGATCTCTGCTTATGTGAACGAAGCGATCCGGCCTCATGTGGGTGGGTCGTTCCCGGACATGCTGGAGGCCGCGATCCTGCACCCTGTCATGGTGCTCTACCTCGATCAGGATTTGTCTTACGGCCCCAATTCACGCACCGGGTTGAACCGGAACAGATCGCTAAATGAAAATCTCGCGCGCGAGTTGATTGAATTGCATACGATGGGTGTCTCTGCGCCCTACACACAATACGACGTGCGCCAAATGGCGGAACTGCTTACCGGACTGGGTGTCACAAATCGTGGCGAGTTAGTCTTTCGCCCTGCGAATGCAGAGCCCGGCGCCGAGTTCATATTGGGCGAACGCTTTGGCGGCCCCGGGACGGATCACATGGATGAAATTCGCCGTGCCTTGCGTGCTCTGGCGCTCCGGCCGGAAACGGCAAGGCATTTGGCAACCAAATTGGTTGACCATTTTATCACGGATGACCCCGATCAGTCGCAAGTGGAACAAATGGCCGATGCTTATTTGGATAGTGGTGGCCATCTTGGGAATATGGTCGAAGTGATGCTTGCCCATCCCGCGGCTTGGTCGGATCCACCTGGTAGGGTAAAATCACCGATACATTATCTGGCATCCAGCCTGCGTGCCCTGGATGTTGACCCGAATGTGATTGTTGACGCTGCTCCGCGCGATTTACGCCGTTACGGAATGGCTCCAATGGCGGCAATGGGTCAGAATTGGCAAGGTGCCGCCGGGCCGGACGGGTACTTTGACGATGATCGTGAATGGATTCGTCCTCAGGCTCTGGCCGCGCGCATTGGTTGGGCCATGACTGTGCCGTCGCGCCTGATGGGGCGGCTGCCAGATCCGCGTGACTTTGTTGAGACAGCTTTGGCCGATCATGCTGGAGAGGCACTACAATGGGCCGCCGCACGGGCTGCGACCCGCGCTGATGGCATAGGGTTGATCTTAACCTCACCTGAGTTTCAAAGGGGCTGAGCCATGTCGACACTGAACCGCCGCGATCTCATTCTTCGGTCTGCCGCCCTAGGGTGTTCGGCTGCGGCCAGCCCGTTGGTCACGCCAATGGCTTTTGCCTCGGCCCCCACAGAAAACCGGTTGGTTATCCTCATATTGCGCGGGGCAATGGACGGGCTGGACGTGATCCAGCCTTATGGTGACCCACTGCTGTCTGCGTTGCGCCCAGATTTTGAGACGGGCCCCACTAGAGGGGCGCGCGACCTTGATGGATTTTACGCGCTACATCCCGGTCTGGCTGACCTTTTTCCGCTGTGGCAAGCTGGTGAGCTTGGCTTCGCCCAAGCCGTTTCAACGCCCTATCGGAACAAACGCAGCCATTTTGACGGGCAGGATCTGCTGGAGGCCGGCACAGAGGATGGCACAGAGGGCCGCGCCCATAACGACGGCTGGCTGAACCGGCTGTTGCAAAACATGCCGGGCACAACGCGGGAAACAGCTTTGGCCATAGGGCAGGAAGAGGCATTGATTTTGCGTGGTTCTGCTCCGTCAATTGCGTGGTCGCCAGCCTCGCGACTGGCCTTGTCGCGCGCCACATCTGATCTCTTGGGCCATGTCTATCACGACGATCCATTGTTTCAGGCCGCCTTTGAGGACGCCCAGTTTTACTCTGGCCTGCTTTACGGTGAATTTGCCGACTCTGATACGGATGATCCTGGCATGGCCAACATGATGGAAGAGGCTCTAGCAAATTCTCAACGCGGAAACGCCGCAATAAGCATGGCTGAGTTTGCTGGCGAACGTTTGAACGCAGACGCGCGGATCGCCAGCTTCTCTATCGGCGGATGGGACACACACCGTGCGCAGGATCGGGGCCTAAATCGAGCCTTGGGCAACCTTTCTGCGGCTATATTGGAGCTGCGCAATACGCTTGGCAGCAATTGGCAGCGAACCACCGTGATGGCAATGACCGAGTTTGGCAGAACGGCGCGTCAAAACGGCAGCGGCGGCACGGATCATGGCACCGGCAGTGCACTGATCATGGCCGGCGGTGCCATCCGCGGTGGACGTGTCATCGGTGATTTTCCCGGATTGGACGAGGCCGATCTATTCGACCGGCGCGACCTGATGCCTTTGCGGGATGTGCGTGCCTATGCGGCATGGGCCATGGCAGGCTTGTTCGGAACAGAGCGAACGCTTCTGGAACAACATGTGTTCCCCGGTCTTGATATGGGCGATGATCCGCAGGTCCTACTATAGCTGCACTAAACCGGTGCAACCTTCGAGACGCGTTCTTTCAACAAGGCAAGCATTTTTCTGCGGTCGTGTTTGGCCAGGGTTTCGGGAAGGCCACGCGCAGCCTCGATTAGATTGCGATCCCCTGAACTGCGTCCGATTCCCAACAGGAACTTGCTGAGATACCGGGTCGGGGGGACTTCTTGCCCCAGCAGTTTTAAGGCAAGAACCAAATCTTCGCGCAGGGCAAGCCTGTCCGGGGCGACCTTGCTTCCATCAACTGCGCGCGGGCCTTTGGGCAGCATTGCATCGGGCAGGTGGCTCAGGATTTCGGTCTGAAACCTGGCCAGTGAATCCACTGGTTTCGGGAAAAACCCGTCCGCCCCCGCTGCCAAGGCGTTGCGTTCTGCCTCGTCTCGATCAGCACCGGATGTCCCAAAAATGATGGGCACGCGCGGCTGTGCCGACTGCATCTCCTCGATCAGGGTCAGGCCAGATCCATCGGGCAATCCCAGATCGACTATGGCCACGGTTGGGCGATAAGTATTCAGATGACGATGGGCGGACGCCAGACAATCCGCTCGTCTTATCCGCGCCCCTGACCGCAAGCTCATCAATCTGAGCGCCTCAGAGGCAAATCGACTGTCTTCCACCGCCAGAATTGTCAGCCCCGCCAGCGGCCGCGCTGCCGTTGGCTTAGGCACGAAAAACGGGATGTCCTGTTCGGTACGCGTGTTTAAACTGTCCATCTGCAAAGCCCCCAGTGACGATTCTAGAAAGAGATTAAAGCGCGGTAAGGTTGACAGAAGGTGAATCGACGTAACGGCACGAACCCCCGGGCGCGGCGATGGGCCGCTTGCCAAGGTTGGGGGGCGCCCCATATGCAGGGCCAGAACGGATCAGAGGAGATTGACAGATGATCGGACGGCTCAACCACGTGGCCATCGCTGTACCAGATTTGGACGCCGCAGCCGCGCAATACCGCGATACACTTGGCGCAAAGGTAAACCCGCCACAAGATGAGCCTGATCATGGCGTCACGGTGGTTTTTATCGAGCTTCCGAACACCAAGATCGAGTTGCTCTATCCACTAGGCGACAACAGCCCGATCAATGGGTTCCTTGAAAAGAACCCGTCCGGTGGCATTCACCATATTTGCTATGAAGTGGACGATATTCTCGCGGCCCGTGACCAACTGCAAGCGTCCGGCGCCCGCGTGTTGGGATCGGGTGAGCCAAAGATCGGTGCGCATGGCAAACCGGTTCTCTTCCTACATCCCAAGGATTTCACGGGCACTTTGGTAGAGCTGGAGCAAGTCTGATGAACTGGTTTTCCGGCCTCGTCCTATTGGCGGTTTTGTGGTTCATGACGCTCTTCATCATCCTGCCAATGCGTCTGAAAACGCAAGGAGAGGCCGGAACCATCGTGAAGGGGACGCATGGGTCATCGCCTGAGGATGCCCAGATCAAGAAGAAATTCCTGATTACATCGGTTGTCGCGGTGATCCTTTGGGGGATTTGCTTGGCAGTGATCCTCTCGGGCGCTGTTACGATGGAGGATTTCAACCTTTTCACCCGGTTTGGTGGCGAGCTCTACTAAGCCGATGATAAAGATGGGTGAATGTTGCGGCCCCAAGGATGGGGACGAACAGGTTCACCACGGGGATTGTTAGCGGAACGGCCATCAATACGCCGGCAATGAATATCTGGGCACGGTTTTCTTTGCGAAACCGCGCGGCCCCAGCAGCGTCATGACGCCTGAGCGCCACAAGCTGTGCATATTCACGGCCTAAGAGTATACCGTTAACCACCCAGAAGATCAGCGGCGCTATGGGCGCAAAGATCAGGTAAGCGATCAGTGCGATCAGGTTGACGCCGATTAGGACGCCCATGAATTTTGCGGCATCTGCCAGCCCTTCGACCACGCCCACGCGCCGCGGTTGAGCCAGGCCAGGGTAATGCACGTCTTCGACGGCATCGGCGATCTGATCCAGGAAGAGCCCTGTGAAGGCCGAGGCCACCGGCACCATCAAAAAGACGGATGCCACCAGCATCAACGGAATTGCGGCCCAAGACAGGGCCGCATCGATGCCTCCAACTTCGCCAATCCATGGCAAGGACAGGGTGTCTGGCACAACAAAGCCGATCAGCAAGGTAAATAACCAGTAAACCCCGACCAACAACCCGATCGTCAGCGTTAGCCCCATGACCAAAACGCGAAAGAACCGCGGGTCAGGCAACTGCCGTACCGCCTTTAGAAAATCATCGAGAATCATTCATCAACCCATGTGGTCAGTTTGGCAATGTCAGGGCGAGGTCGGTCTGGCGGCGTTCTGGTTTCGGTCCCCAAATGGATGAAACCCGCAACAAATTCGTGCGGTGCCAACTCCAACCCTTGATCCAGAAATGCGCGATCCATCGCCTGCCAGCCGGTCAACCAATTGGCTCCCCAACCAGAGGCCAGCGCGCCATTGACCATGGCGAGGCAAACTGCGCCTGCTGAAAGAACCTGTTCAGTTTCAGGCACTTTTTCACTTGGTGTCGGGCTGGCAATCACGGCCACGACTAAGTGCGCTTCTTCAAATGCCATTGCCGATTTCGCAATTTTTTCGGGCGCAATATCGCGGGTTTGGCCAATGGTGTGGCTCAACGCGCCCAGCCTTGAACAGGCCTCGCGTCCCATCACAAGGAACCGCCACGGCTCCAGCTTTCCGTGATCCGGGCTGCGTGCGGCAGCTGTCAAAATGACTTCCAAGTCACTTTGGTCCGGAACCGGTGTCGTCAGAGTCTTCGCCGGTCTAGAGCGGCGATTGAGCAAAAAGTCGAGCACATCGTCGCGACGGGAAAGCGGAGTTAACTGGGTCATGAAAAAGGGGCCTCAGACGTTCTCACCCGATGTCGGACAGCGCAGGGGCAAATTCAACCCCAACGCTCCAGTTCTTTGGTCGCGCCAGTGAGTGGACCAGTCAGGTCTGGTCGGTCCGATCTACTTTTTCGCGGTCTTCTTGCGCGTCGTTTTGCGTTTCTTGCCACCCTTGGCTTCGCGTTCGGCAATCAGACCAACGGCCATCTCCATAGTCACGTCAGCGGGGTCTGTCTCTTTGGGGATGGTCGCATTGACCTTTTCCCATTTGACATACGGCCCATAGCGACCTTCCATGACGTTGACCGGACCACCGTTTTCCGGGTGTTCCCCTAATTCTTTCAACGGCTTGGCTGCGGCACCACGCCCGCCGCCCTTAGCGCGTTTTTCGGCCAGCAGTTCGACCGCACGGTTCATGCCGATCTCGAAAACGTCATTGGGGTCCTTCAGATTGGCATAGGTCGGTTTTGCGGCGCCTTCGGCCTGATGCATCACATAAGGGCCGAACCGTCCAAAGTTCGAACTTATCATGTTTCCGTCTTCGGGATGCGCGCCAATCTCGCGCGGCAGCGACAACAAGATCAGCGCCTTCTCAAGATCCATCTCCTCGGCAGACCAGCCTTTGGGCAGGCTGGCGCGGGGTGGCTTCTTGTTTTCTTCGCTGGCCTCGCCCTTTTGAATATAAGGGCCAAACCGGCCGCTGCGCAGCATTATTGCTTCGCCCTCATCATGGCCAAGGACCTTATCGCCGACCTGCATTTCCGGATCGCCGCCAATGGGGCGTGTATAGCGGCACTCAGGGTAACGAGAGCAGCCAACAAAGCCGCCGGTGCGCGATGTTTTCAGATGCAGGTTGCCTTCGCCACAAAGCGGGCAGACACGCGGATCGCTGCCATCTTCTTTGGGCGGGTAAAGCTGTGGGGCCAAAGCGGCGTCCAGCTTGTCTAGAACTTCGGTAATGCGCAGCTCGGAGGTTTCGCCGATCGCAGCCGAAAAATCTCGCCAGAATTTGGCGAGAAGCTCTTTGTAATCGGCATCCCCTGCAGAGACGTGATCCAGCTCTTCTTCCAAGTTGGCGGTGAACTCGTAGCCCACATATTGGCGGAAGAAATTCAAAAGGAAGATCGTCACGATCCGCCCTTTATCCTCTGGAATCAGGCGGTTTTTTTCTTTCCGGACATATTCACGATCCTGGATCGTGGTCACGATTGAGGCATAGGTCGATGGGCGGCCAATACCCAGTTCTTCCATCTTTTTGACCAATGTCGCCTCAGTGTAGCGCGGCGGCGGTTGCGTGTGATGTTGTAGGCCCAGAACCGCCCCATCCTCCGACAGAAGCCCCTTGGCATCTTCTTTCAGGCCGGCATGGTCTTTCTGCAAACCGCTTGCGACTTTCGCCATCGGTTCACCCTGCATAATCTGCGGCAGGCGGCGATCATCATCGCTGCTGCCAGCATCATCATCGCGGCCCTCTTCATAGACCTTCAGGAATCCGTCAAAGAGCACAACTTGACCTGTTGCGCGCAGCACTACTTGGCCGTCATCGGACGAGATATCGACCGTTGTGCGTTCTAGACGGGCACCTTCCATTTGGCTGGCAATCGTCCGCTTCCAGATCAATTCGTATAGCTTGCGCTGATCGTCTTCGCTGACCTTCAGGCTGGCGGGATCCTTGGACATATCCGTGGGGCGGATACATTCGTGGGCTTCCTGTGCGTTCTTGGCTTTATTCTTATAAATCCGGGGGCTACCAGGAAGGTATTCGGCACCGTAGCGGTCCTTGATCGTGTCGCGGGCGGCGGCCACGGCCTCCGGCGCCATGTCGATCCCATCGGTCCGCATATAAGTGATGTGCCCGGCTTCATAGAGACGTTGGGCGGTCGACATGGTCTGACGTGCACCAAATCCAAACTTGCGACTTGCCTCTTGTTGCAGGGTGGAAGTCATGAACGGGGCTGAGGGGTTGCGAGATCCAGGGCGTGCCTCGACCGAACTGGCGGTCAGATTGCGTGATGCGACGGCCTGAACGGCCATGCTTGCCTTGGCCTCATTGGCCAGATCGAACCTATCCAGCTTATCGCCGGCCAATGTTGTCAGACGCGCTTCAAACTGTTGACCGCGTGGCGTTTCCATCAGGGCCTTCACGGACCAGTATTCGCGCGGATTGAAGCCCTCAATCTCCATCTCGCGTTCAACGATCAAGCGTAGACAGACCGACTGCACGCGGCCGGCAGATCGGGCACCGGGCAGCTTGCGCCACAAGACCGGCGACAGGTTGAAACCCACAAGGTAATCAAGCGCCCGGCGGGCAAGATAGGCCTCAACCAAGGGCGCATCCACCTGACGCGGGTTCTGCATCGCCTCGGTTACGGCAGATTTGGTGATGGCGTTAAAGACAACCCGGCTGACTGGGGTGTCCTTCTTGATGGCGCGGCGTTTGCGCAGCGCTTCCTCAAGGTGCCAACTGATTGCTTCACCTTCACGGTCGGGGTCGGTTGCAAGGATCAGGGCATTGTCATCTTTCAGCGCATCGGCGATGGCTTTCACATGTTTGCGGCTGTCTGTGCCAACCTCCCATTTCATTTCGAAATCATTTTCGGTGTCGACCGAGCCGTCCTTGGGCGGCAAATCGCGGACATGGCCGTAAGAGGCCAAAACGGTGTAGTCCTTACCAAGGTATTTATTGATTGTTTTGGCCTTGGCAGGCGATTCCACGACAACAACGGGCATATGCGGTTAAACCTTCAAAATCGAAATACGAGCGGGGCTAGATGTGGCGTGAAGATATGTCTTGTCAATGCATGTTCCGCAAATGACTTTTTTGAGGGATCGGGTCTTGTTCTTTAGAACAAGGGTGATTTCAGGGGTAGAAAGAAAGATTTTTCGTGTCCTGACATGACTACGAAGAGAGAGAGATGTTGCACAAACTAACGGCGCTTGTGGGGTGCACCACCTTGAGGATTGATGGCGGCAGCGTCACCCGCTTTGACGGCGCGCATGATCAGACCGCCGGGTTGGCGTTCAACTTCGCCCTCCAGTTCAAGCGCAGCGAGCGTCGCAGCAGCGTCAGGGGCGGGGGCACCGATATCGCGCAACAATTGATCCTCTGATACCGGGGAGGGGCCAAGCTGGTCCAGGATGCGGGCGTTCAGCGCTACACGGTCGCGCCAGTCGCGTTCGGGTGTCCCTTTGGGAACTTCTGGTGGCGCATTCGGAGCAGAGAGAGGGAGGGACGACTGCAAAGGCCGATCCGTTTGCGCAAGCGGGCCCAGAGCCTCGATCACGTCGGATGCATTGCGAACAAGTGTGGCGCCATCGCGGATCAGGAGATTGCATCCCCCCGCACGTGCATCCATCGGGTGGCCGGGCACGGCCAGAACCTCGCGCCCTTGATCTAGCGCGTTTCGCGCGGTGATCATCGAACCAGAGCGCGCGGCAGCTTCAACCACGACTACGGCCTGCGCCAACCCTGAAATGATGCGGTTTCGGCGCGGAAAATGGCGTGCCTGAGGTTGCAGACCAAAAGGCTGTTCCGTGAGGCGCAGGCCCTTTTGGGCGAGATCATGAAAGAGATCGGTGTTTTCGGCTGGGTATAGAACATCTAGCCCCCCCGCCTGCACGCCGATGGTCCCGCCTCCAAGCGCGGCAGTATGGGCCAATGCGTCGATGCCGCGCGCCAGACCGGACACAACAATATAGCCCGCATCCGATAGATCGCCCGAGAGTTTTCGGGCCATACGCGCGCCCAAGGAGGAGGCGTTGCGGGTGCCAACAAGCGCAATTGTCGGGCGGGCGAGAAGGTCAATCCTTCCCAAAGCCCATATCAGTGGCGGCGCGTCCGGCACGTCCAGCAACGCGGGCGGGTAGTCGCGATCGCCAAGGCACAGCAGTCGCGCGCCCATGCGTCTGGCGGCTGCAAATTCGGCCCGAATTACGCCTTCCGGGCAGGGGGTATATGTTGAGACGCCAGCCTTTGCAGCCACACCCGGCAGGGCCGAAAGGGACGAAGCGGCGTTACCGTGTTCTGCCATTAATCTGCGGTATGTCGACGGACCGACCCGGCGTGAGCGAATGAGACGCAGACGGTTGAAGCGTTCTTCTGAATCCTTGGCCGGGCCAGGGCAGTAGCCAGCCGCTGTTTCTGCGAAGCCTGAGTCGAATTCAACATACATGCCCCAAATTTGGGACAGATTGGTTAACGGGGGGTTAGCGAGTTTGAGCAACGTGCCGCGCTTGGGCAGACGCCACCCACCCGTCCCGTTGCCCCAGGCGGGGCAACACCTGACTAGGCCGCCGAGCCGCCGACGGTGAGACCACCAATCAATAGCGTCGGCTGGCCAACGCCGACCGGCACCCATTGCCCAGCCTTGCCGCAGGTTCCCATCCCGGGATCGAGGGCCATATCATTGCCCACCGCCCGAATTTGCTTGAGCGCGGTTGCGCCATCGCCGATCAACGTGGCCCCCTTGACCGGTGCGCCAACTTTTCCGTTTTGGACGCGGTACGCCTCGGTGCAGGAAAAGACGAATTTGCCGTTGGTGATATCAACCTGACCGCCGCCAAACCCCACGGCATAGATGCCGTCCTTTACGTCAGCGACGATATCCCCCGGCGTCACATCGCCGCCCAGCATATAGGTGTTGGTCATCCTCGGCATCGGCGCATGGGCGTGGCTTTCACGGCGGCCATTGCCGGTTGGCGACACACCCATTAGACGCGCATTCTGCCTGTCCTGCATGAAGCCCACGAGGACACCGTCTTCAATCAACGTGGTTTTGGAACTTGGTGTGCCTTCATCATCGACAGTGAGCGAGCCGCGGCGGTCCGGGATCGTGCCGTCATCCAGCACGGTTACACCCCTTGCCGCAACTTGCTGACCCAGGAGACCTGCAAAGGCGGAACTCTTCTTGCGGTTGAAATCACCCTCAAGCCCGTGACCAACAGCTTCATGCAACAAGATGCCGGGCCAGCCCGGCCCGAGCGCCACATCCATGATGCCAGCCGGAGCAGGGATAGCTTCCAAATTGACCAAAGCAATGCGCAATGCCTCCGTCGCCAGATCCTGCCAACGCCCGGCTTCCAGCCAACCTGACAGCGCGATCCGGCCGCCACCACCGGACGAACCAGACTCGCGCCGCCCATTTTCCTCGACAATGACCGAGATATTGCCGCGCACCATCGGACGGGAATCGCGTACATGGATGCCATCCGGGCGCAGGATTTCGACCTCCTGATGAGCGGCGGCAAGGCTGGCCGAAACCTGAACAACCCGGGCGTCCAATTGCCGGGCAAAGGCGTCAATTTCTTTCAACACATCCAGCTTCACGGCGAATCCGGCATCGGCCATCGGGTCTTGATCGCCATAGAGCCGTTGATTCGTCGCAGATGGGGCCGCGGCCCAAGTGCCGCCACCATCACCGACGGCCAATCGCGCAGTTTCTGCGGCGCGCCTTAGGGCGGCCTCGGAAATCTCTGTCGAATGAGCATAACCAGCAAACTCGCCACGAACTGCGCGCAGGCCAAATCCCTCTGACGCGTCGTAGCTGGCCGTTTTCACCCGCCCATCCTCAAAAAGCAGCATTTCCGAGCGTTTTCTCTCCAGAAACAGCTCTCCGTCGTCAGCGCCGGCAGTGGCTGCCTGCAGAACGCGCAGTGCGGCGTCTTGGTCGATTTGCGTCTCAAAGGGGCGGAAGGGGCTGTTTTCTGTCATGAAATGGGGCCTTTCGGGGCGCAAAAATGATCTGGATCAGATTTGATCGGGGTGAGACATTTTTCACCACTGTCTTGTCTTGTTCCACTCTATATGGTTCATCACGACATATACGCAACGGGGGGCCGGTTATGCCGGATTGGCGTATCCCCGCAAGGACAGGACGATAAGAATGCGACTTCTTAAGAAGCTGAACGGCCTTTGGGCCGGTCTTGGTGCAACTGCCGCCGCAACTGGCGCATGGGCCCAATCGAACCCGGAAGGCCTGGAGATCATTGGCGCACCAGTGGATCGCGTGTGGGGCTTTCAGCCTGCCGCAACCGGTCTGGCCGAACAGATCCACTTCCTCGACAACATGATTTTGGTGATCATCACCGTCATTTCGCTTTTCGTGATGGCGCTGCTGGCGTGGGTGATCATCCGCCACAATGCACGGTCTAACCCGACACCTGCGACCTTCAGCCATAACACACCCATCGAGGTCACCTGGACCGTGGTTCCACTTGGGATTCTGGTCTTTATTGGTGCGTTCAGCCTGCCGGTTCTGTTCAACCAGCAGGAGATTCCCGAAGGTGACGTTGTGATCAAGGTCACCGGCCACCAGTGGTATTGGACCTATGAATACCCTGAGCATGACATCGAGTTTGACAGCTTCATGCTGGGTGGGGCGAATGACATCGACGCACAGGCCGCTGGCGCGACCCCGGGCGTTCTGGATGATGTCATGGAAGAATATCTTGAAGGCCGTGGCTGGAGCCGGGACGAATTCCTGCTGGCCACCGATACCATTGTTGTTGTTCCGACCGGTCAGGTTGTCGTGATGCAAGTCACAGCCGATGACGTGATTCACTCCTGGACCATTCCGGCCTTTGGCGTGAAGCAGGATGGCGTTCCAGGCCGACTGGCCGAGTTGTGGTTCGAAGTGGAACCCGGCATGGAAGGCATCTATTTTGGTCAGTGTTCTGAACTTTGTGGTCAGGCGCACTCCTACATGCCGATCACCGTTGCTGCTGTAGAGCCTGCCGTTTACGAAGCTTGGCTGGCCTCAGGCGGCACTGATATCGCCATGGTTCTGGATGGCGAAGTGCGTGAGCTTGAACTCGCTCTGGCCGAGTAAACCATTTTGTCGCGCCGCGGGGGGACTGTCCTCCTCTGCGGCGCGATCTATCTGATGACGCAACCAAACCGATGACCCAAAGGGACTGGCAATGAGCGATTTCACCGCGAATACCCAAGCCACACCGGGCGAAGCCGAGTTCGGAGATTACTTTGCGCTTTTGAAGCCGCGAGTGATGTCTCTTGTTGTGTTCACGGCCTTTGTCGGCCTGATGGTCGCACCGATTGGCGTGCCGCCGGTTGTTGGTTTTGCGGCCATATTGTTCATTGCATTGGGCGGTGGCGCCTCGGGCGCGCTCAACATGTGGTACGATGCAGATATTGATCAGGTGATGCGCCGCACAGCCAACCGTCCGATTCCGGCGGGCAAGGTGACCCCGGGCGAGGCAAAGACCCTTGGCCTTTGGCTGTCCTTCATCTCGGTTGTGATGCTGGGGCTGGCGGCGAACTGGTTCGCGGCTGGTTTCTTGGCCTTCACGATCTTCTTCTACGCTGTCATCTACACGATGTGGCTGAAGCGCTCGACGCCGCAAAACATCGTTATCGGTGGCGCGGCAGGGGCCTTTCCCCCGATGATCGGTTGGGCCGTGGCGACTGGCGGCGTGTCCGTCGAATCTGTTCTCATGTTCATGATCATCTTCATGTGGACGCCGCCCCATTTCTGGGCGCTGGCAATGTTTATGAAATCGGACTACCACAAGGCCGATGTGCCGATGCTGACCGTCACGCATGGGCGGCCCTATACGCGCAAAATGATCCTGGCCTATACGGTGCTGCTGGCGCCGATTGCACTTGGCATTGGCTTCACCTCTATCGGTGGCCCTGTTTATCTGGCGGCCGCTGTTGTGCTCAATATCCTGTTCCTGAAAGGGGCCTGGACCATCTGGCGGCGGGATGAGGCGGCAGCGGAGGCCGACGAATACGGTGTCGAGAAACGATATTTCCGCTTCTCGCTTCTTTATCTCTTCCTTCACTTCTCAGCACTGCTGGCGCAAGCTGGACTGGCTGCCTTAAATCTGGGAGCTTGGTGACATGCCAATCACGGAAACATCCGACCTGCATCAGCGCCGCTTTGGCCGCAATCTGGGCGTCGCGCTGACCCTTCTGGGCTTTGTCGCACTGGTCTTTTTCCTGACCATGTCCAAGATCCGCAATGGTGGCCAAGTCGAAGCCTTTGACCATTCCGTGCGCCCGTCGATCACAACCGAAGGGGAGAGCCAATGAGCGCAGCCACCCCCAACCACGCCAAAACTGTTTGGAAACTGGTGGGTGTCGTGACCTTCATGGGCGCGCTTGGCTGGGCATCCGTGCCGCTCTACGATCTCTTTTGTCGCGTGACTGGCTATGGCGGTACGACCAATGTTGCTGAACAGGGCAGCGATCAGATTTTGGATGAAACCATTCTGGTCCGCTTTGACGCCTCGCTGGAATCCGGCATGCCTTGGGAGTTTGAGCCGCCCGCCGAACCAATGGAACTGCGCATAGGGGAAACAGGGCTGGCCTTTTATACGGCCTATAACCCGACGGATCGCGCTATCGCTGGCACTGCGACCTTCAACGTCGCGCCCTATGCTGGCGGCGCCTATTTCTCAAAAATTGCCTGTTTCTGTTTCACTGAGCAGGTGTTGCAGCCCGGTGAACGAGTTGAGATGCCTGTTACGTTTTTTGTCGATCCCGAGATCATGAATGATCCCGAGGCACGCGGCATTCCCGCCCTCACCTTGTCCTATACGTTCTTCGAAACGGACATGCCCGATAATGAATACGCCGCGTTGCAAGACGGCGAATAACTAACCCACGCAAAGGACCGCGACCGTTATGGCCCACGCAAAGAACCACGATTATCACATTCTGACGCCGTCAATTTATCCCTTCCTTGGGGCGATTGCGGCCTTCTGTTTGCTTGCAGGCGCAGCGATTTGGATCAAATACGATGTTCCATGGCTTTGTGTCGCGGGCTTTGTTGGCACGCTATACGTCATGTTCGGCTGGTGGAAAGACATGGTCGGCGAAGGCAATGGCGGCATTGATCATACGCCGGTCGTGCGCATCGGCCTGCGCTATGGCTTCATCCTGTTCATCTTGTCCGAGGTCATGTTCTTCCTCGCGTGGTTCTGGGCCTTCTTCAAGCACATGATCTACCCGATGAGTGAATATGTCGGAAACGACTATGTGATCCCCGAGATCCATGCAGTGGACCCATTCCATTTGCCGCTGATCAACACTCTGGTTCTGCTGCTGTCCGGTTGTGCCGTAACCTGGGCCCACCACGCGCTTGTGCATGAGAACAACCGCAAAGACCTGATCTGGGGCCTGACCATCGGTATCGTTCTGGGCATTGCATTTACGGCTCTGCAGGCCTTTGAATATTGGGAATTGATCGCGCATGAAGGTTGGTCCTTTGGCGGCGACCGCTTCTACGGCACCTTCTTCATGGCGACCGGTTTCCACGGCTTCCACGTGATTATCGGGACGATCTTCCTGACGGTGTGCCTGTTCCGGGCGATCAATGGTGACTTTACTCCAGAGCGTCACGCCGGATTCGAAGCGGCTGCATGGTACTGGCACTTTGTTGATGTAGTCTGGCTGTTCCTGTTCTTCGCGGTTTACATCTGGGGACAGTAACAAACGGAACGTGCAGTCTTCCTGCCTGACTGCGTGGCAGGCTCTCGGATGCCTCCGGCGGGGGTATTTGAGCAAAGAAGAAGGCGAAAGCGCGCGTTAACCTTAGAGTCTGGTAAGGGCCGGTCCTTCGGGGTGGGCCCTTTTCCTTTGAGAGGTCGGGAAGTTGAAACGTCTTATCGCACCGCTGATTTTTGGGGCTGTTGGAACGGCCATCTTGTTGTGGCTGGGGTTTTGGCAGGTTGAGCGGCTGCAGTGGAAGCAGGCGATCCTGGCCGATATAGATGCGCGGATTGTGGCCGCCCCGGTTGGGTTGCCGGATAGCGCAGACCCTACGGAGCATCGGTATTTGCCAGTTGAGGTCGCGGGCGAGGTTCTGGAGGAGGAGATCCGGGTTCTGGCCTCGCTGCGCACTGTGGGGCCGGTATATCGGATTATCCGTGTGGTTGAGACCGATGACGGGCGTCGTATCCTTGCCGACATGGGCTACGTCCGCGATGGGCAGCAGGGGAATGATCGACCAGGCGGGAGGTCCGTGTTGCTTGGCAATCTTTACTGGCCTGATGAGCTGAACAACTCGACCCCGGAACCTGACGAGGCCGCCGAGATCTGGTTCGCCCGCGATGTGCCGATAATGGCCGAGGCTCTTGAGACCGAAGAGGTGATGATCGTGTTGCGAGAGCCATCGGACCTAAACATGGCCGTGACACCCTTTCCGGTCGACAGTTCCGCCATTCCCAATGATCACCTGTCCTATGCGGTGACATGGTTTTTGCTGGCAATCACATGGATGGGGATGACACTCTTCCTTGTCTGGCGTATCAGCAAACGAACGATCTAAAGGCTGCAAGACATGCGTTACGTTTCGACCCGGGGCAGTGCCCCCGATCTGAGTTTTGAAGAGGCCATGCTGACCGGGCTGGCGCGTGATGGCGGGCTCTATGTGCCGGCTGAGATTCCCACCATGAGCACCGGCGATATCGCGGCTTTGGCAGGGCAAAGCTATGAAGAGATTGCGTTTCGCGTGATGCGCCCGTTTATCGGGGATGCGTTTACGGATGAGGAATTCTCCGACATCATTTCACGCGCCTATGCAGGCTTTGGTCATGCTGCCCGCGCACCGTTGGTACAACTGGCCCCCAATCATTTCCTGTTGGAGCTGTTTCACGGACCGACGCTGGCGTTCAAAGATTTTGCCATGCAGTTGATTGGCCAGCTATTTCAGGCTTCGCTGACGCGTTCAGGTAAGCATGTCACCATTGTGGGTGCGACGTCTGGCGACACCGGCTCAGCGGCGATGGAGGCCTTTCGTGGACTTGATGCGGTAGATGTCTTTATCCTTTTCCCGCATGGTCGGGTGTCGGAGGTGCAACGCCGCCAGATGACCACTGTGGCTGAGGCCAACACCCATGCGCTGGCCCTGACAGGGGATTTTGACGATTGCCAGGGTAAGTTAAAGGACATGTTCAACGATCATTCCTTCCGCGATGACGTGCGTCTGGCGGGTGTGAACTCGATCAATTGGGCGCGTGTTTTGGCACAGGTTGTGTATTATTTTTCATCTGCCGTGTCGCTTGGCGCGCCGCATCGTGAGGTCAGCTTTACCGTGCCCACCGGGAACTTCGGGGATATCTTTGCAGGCTATATCGCCAGACGTATGGGGCTGCCGATCAAGCAATTGGTTGTGGCAACCAATCAAAATGATATCCTGCACCGCGCGATTTCAGGCGGGGCCTATACGACCACAGGTGTTACGCCTTCGATCAGCCCGTCGATGGATATTCAGGTATCCTCAAACTTTGAGCGGGTCCTGTTTGATGTCTATGACCGCGAAGGCGCGGCGATCGCACAGCTTATGGATGAGTTGAAAGGGCAGGGCGGGTTTAAGATCAGCCAAGGCGCGCTGGACCGCCTGCGTGATCTCTTTGCCTCCGGCCGTTGTTCCGAAGAAGAAACGCTGGCAATGATCGCTCGTGCCAATAAGGAAATGGGTGAACTTCTCTGCCCTCATAGTTCTGTCGGGGTTCATGTTGCTCAGGAACATTTGGGTGGAACGCCAATGATCACATTGGCCACGGCCCATCCCGCGAAATTCCCTGAAGCGGTCGAGCAGGCTTCGGGCGTCCTCCCGCCGCTGCCAGAGCGCATGTCGGATCTATTTGATCGCCCAGAACGGGTGACCCGTGTCGAAAATGACCTTGGCCACCTGCAAGAGCTGATCCGTGGGAGGCTTGCCGCGTGACCGTCAACTTGCACACATTGCCCAACGGGCTGCGCATCGTCACCGAACATATGCCGGGGCTGCAATCGGCCTCGCTTGGTATCTGGGTCAATGCGGGTGGCCGCCATGAACGGCTGGACCAGAACGGCATCGCGCATTTCCTGGAGCATATGGCTTTCAAGGGAACCAAGAGGCGCAGCGCATTGCAGATCGCGGAAGAGATCGAGGATGTGGGTGGCTATATCAACGCCTATACCAGCCGCGAAGTGACCGCCTACTACGCGCGGGTTCTGAAGGATGACGTGCCGCTGGCGCTGGATCTGATCTCGGATATCCTGCTGAACCCCATTTTCGACCCGCATGAGATCGAGGTGGAACGCGGTGTGATCCTCCAGGAAATCGGTCAGGCCCTGGATACGCCTGATGATATCATCTTTGATTGGCTGCAAGAGGCGGCATACCCTGAGCAGGCGTTGGGCCGGACCATTTTGGGCCCCACTGAACGCGTTCGTGCGTTTTCACAAGATGACCTAAAAGGCTTTGTAAAGCAGCACTACGGGCCGGGGCAGATGATACTGTCGGCGGCGGGCGCTGTTGATCACCATGAAATTGTGCGCCTTGCAGAGGCCGCATTTGGCCATATCCCTGCAACCCAGCAGAGCCGGGCCGAGGCAGGTCGGTTCCAAGGTGGTGAACGACGGGAAGTCAAAGGGTTGGAGCAAGCGCATTTTACACTGGCTCTAGAAGCACCCGGTTATCGTTCGGACGATATCTATGCGGCCCAGATTTATGCCACGGCCTTGGGCGGCGGCATGTCATCGCGGCTGTTCCAGGAGATCCGTGAAAAACGCGGGTTGTGCTACACGATCTACAGTCAGGTCGGCGCCTATGATGACACGGGCCTGTTGACGATTTACGCAGGCACCGGTGAAGCCGATCTTAAAGGTCTGGCTGATTTGACGATCGAAGAGGTTCGCCGCAGCATCGAAGATATGTCGGATGCAGAGATTGACCGCGCGCGCGCGCAGATGAAGGCCGGTATGCTTATGGGGCTGGAAAGCCCGTCTGCCCGGGCGGAACGCCTTGCGCGGCTGGTGGCGATCTGGAATCGTGTGCCCCCCTTGGATGAGACCATCGACAAGATCGACGCGGTGAATCGGCAATCGGTTCAAACCTTGGCTGAGGGCCTCATAGGCTCTGGTCGGGCCGCACTGGCGCTATATGGGCCAATCGAAGATGGGCCACGTCTGGATCAGATGGTGGAACGACTGGCGGCCTGATGATCGCAAGAAAGCGCAGAATACGGATTGAGATGGAACGCATGTCCTTGCGCTTGCCGATCCATTCCGATTTTCGCGCATGGGCCAGTTTGCGCGAGCAGTCGCGCGACTTTTTGCAGACTTGGGAACCGTCCTGGGCTGCGGATCATTTGACCCGTAAAAGCTTCACCAATCGGGTCTATTGGGCGCAACGATCGATGAACAATGGCTCGGCTGTGCCACTGTTTATGATCCGGCGGGCAGATGATGCCCTGTTGGGGGCTATTACGCTGGATAATATCCGGCGCGGGCCGGCGCAAGCGGGAACGCTTGGTTATTGGGTGGGTGAGAAGCATACGCGCCAAGGCTATATGCTTGAGGCGATCAAGGGCGTTTGCCACTACGCGTTTCGTGATCTCGACCTCAGCCGGTTAGAGGCTGCCTGCCTGCCTGAAAATACCGCTTCACGCGGTGTGCTTGAAAAGGCCGGGTTCAAATATGAAGGCGTCGCGCAAAGCTATCTGCAAATTGACGGACGCTGGCGCAACCATGTGCTTTACGCCATGCTCAGAAATGACAGGCGCGGGCGCAGCACCGCAGGCTAGCGATACCGCCAAAGGAGGGATTATGCTCAACCCGGTAACGCAGGCGTTCACGGAAAACCTACGACAGCTATTGCCCGTTGAGGCATTTCGCCCTGTGGAACCTCGTTATCTGGAGGAAACGCGCGGTAAATATCATGGGCGCGCCGGGCTGGTGATAGCGCCGGAAACGGTCGAAGAGGTCTCTGCTTTGGTCATCGCATGCAATGAGGCGCGCGTGCCGCTTATCCCCTATGGAGGCGGAACGGGTCTTGTCAGTGGCCAACTGACTGAGGAATTTGACGCGCCGGTTGTGCTGAGCCTCGAACGGATGCGGACGGTGCGAGAGGTCGACCCGGCAGGCGGTACGATGGTTGTCGAGGCGGGTGTGATTTTACAGGATGTTCAGGCGGCGGCAGAGGCTGTTGGCATGATTTTTCCGCTGTCTTTAGCCTCCGAAGGCTCTGCAAGGATCGGTGGATGCCTTGCGACCAATGCGGGCGGCGTCAATGTTATCAGATATGGAAATACCCGTGATTTGTGCCTGGGGCTGGAAGCAGTCTTGCCGACCGGCGAGATCGTGAGGCGCCTGTCCGGTCTCAGGAAGGATAACCTTGGATATGACCTGCGCAATTTGCTGATTGGGTCCGAGGGCACATTGGGGGTGATTACAGCAGCTAGCCTGAAACTCTTCCCACAGCCCGCCAGTCGTGCCACGGCGCTGATCCAAGTGGCTAGCCCGACAGAAGCTTTACGCTTGCTGGATCTGGCGCGGAAGCATGTGGGCGACAGCCTGTCAGCTTTTGAACTGATCAGTCGTCAGGCGATTGAATTTCAGATCGAAACCATGCCCGATCTGCGCCAGCCATTTGATACCGTACCCGAATGGCTTTGCCTTATCGATCTGGGCCGGTCTAGTGGAGGCTCGGCTGAAGATTTGTTGATGTCCCTGTTCGAGACTGCAGTGGAGGCGGGGCTGACTGAGGATGGGCTGATCTCGCAATCTGAAACGCAGCGCCGTGAATTCTGGAATTTGCGTGAGATGATCCCAGAGGCCAACCGGCGCATCGGCTCCATCTCAAGCCATGACATCTCCATCCCGATTGCGCGCATCCCGGAATTTATCGAAGCCGCGCCCAATGAGTTGGCCAAGGTTGGTGATTTTCGGATCAACGTGTTTGGCCATTTGGGCGACGGCAACCTGCATTACAATGCCTATGCACCAGCTGGACATATGCGCGCTGACTTCGTTCATTTGACCAACACAATCAAACGTTGCGTTCATGATCTGACCCATGAATTCGGCGGGAGTGTCTCGGCCGAACATGGGGTTGGGCGCTTAAAGGTTGAAGATCAGGACCGTTATGGCGATCCGGGCCTTTTGGTTGCCATGCGTGCGATCAAGGCGGCGCTTGACCCAAATGGCATCATGAACCCCGGCGCGGTTCTGGCCCGTCAAGGCGTCACGCAGTAATGCCTCGCCCAAGGGAAAAGGCGAGGCATGTCGTTCAGTAGTGCCGTTGCACCTGCACTCGTGAGTGAGACATGTACCAACCCTGTATGCTTACTGGTTAAGATTGTCTGAAACCGACGAGATAAAATAGCGTAGGACATTGCGTTGGATCAAAGCCGTTGTGTGGCGCGGTTGCTAATCTGGTCCAAGGAAGCGTGGGGTGTTTTGAGCAAGTAGGGCCAATATGTCTCGACCGTCTGGTAAGTTGATCAATGTTTCGCCACCTAATTTCGACCGCGCCGGGGTCGAAGAACTTCAGGCACGCCTTTTTCCGGATTGCCTGCCAGCAGGAAAGCAATGGCTGACCCAACGCCTATCCGAAGGCTTGCAGTTGCGGGTGCAAACATTCCCCCGGCAGGGGTATATTCAATTCGCACCCGGTCGGGCCAGTTGGCTCCCTATCGAAGATGCCGGTCAGGCGGTGGTCATCGAAACTCTGCGTGTTGCTGGCGGCCAATCTGAACCGGATTTCGCAGATGATCTGCTTTTTGCGGCTGAAGAATGGGCCCGGTATTTCGGGTTTTCCATGTTGCTGACCTGCATGTCCGCTCACAGTTTCTGTATTTCGACAGATTGGATCGTTGATCGCGGTTTTCAGCAAATTGATGAAACGATAGATGGCACGCGGCTGATGGCGCGGATTTTGCAAGGGCCCTGTCGGCTACCTTACTTTCCGCAGAATTGGCGCCAGCGAGAGGTTGCCCAAGGCAGCGGGGTGGTCATCCAAACAGCCAAGAGATGTGCGGCGCGATTGAAGATGGCGTTGGATTTGGCCGCCCGCGCCGAGGAAATCGGCCTTCCGGTCCAGCTTGATCTATTGGACAATGCCGCTGAAATGCGCCAGCACGCCTTGCGTCCGGGCATCAGCTTTGCCGTGACATTTAATGGTACGCTGATCGCAGCCGAGCCGATGTCAACTTTTCAGATTTGGCAGGCCATCGCGGGCGCAGCCGCCCGCAGCGCTTAGTTCAATCGCCTTCGAAGGCGCATAGCGCATGCACTGACATACCCATCGCTTCCAGTTTTTTGCGCCCGCCGAGATCGGGCAGATCAACGACAAAGGCTGTGCCAACAACCTCAGCGCCCAAGCGTTCAATCAAAGTGATCCCGGCTTCCGCTGTGCCGCCGGTCGCCAAAAGGTCATCAACCAGCAGCACGGTTTCGCCGGGTTGCAGGCAGTCATCATGTAGTTCGACTGTGGCCTGGCCATATTCCAAAGCATAATCCTGCTCGATGGTCTTGCCGGGCAATTTTCCCTTTTTGCGAATAGGCACAAAGCCGACTGAAAGCTGATGGGCCACAGCCCCGCCCAGGATAAATCCGCGTGCTTCTAATCCCGCAACCTTGTCGATGCGCTGGCCCACGAAAGGCGCCAGCAGCTGGTCAATGGCCAGGCGAAACCCGCGCGGGTCGAGAAACAGGGTGGTAACGTCACGAAACATGATCCCTTCATGCGGGAAATCAGGGATGGTTCTGATGTAATCGGCAACCTGTTTGTGATCGAGCATCGGACTGTGGCCTTTCATGGTGCCAGCGTAGGGGGTCAGCCATTTGCATAGCGCATTGGCCCGCGCAGGTCAGCCGCAAAGCGGGGTTAATAGACCGGGTAATGACGCCGCAGCGCCTCTGCGTCCTGGCCTTCCAAACGGACGGCCGTATTGCCAGTTTCCGAGAAAAGCGAGGTTAGGTAGGCGGGTGATTGAATATCCGTTGGTAATCCAAGCGCCTGAACCAGTTCTTCTAGGACAACGCTGGCCACTTCGCGGCGCTGAATATCCATCGACAAGGCAATCGCGGCCTCCTGGATTTCGTCCCCTAGAGATCGGATGGCAACTCTGCCAATGGCCAGGTCATGGCCGTCTATACGGGGGTTGCCCGTGCCTTGGATTATGCCGCCCTGTTCGGTAGCTAGCAGGTAAAAGGCTATATCTGGTTCACCCTCGTAGACGCGTTCCAAGTAGAGGTAGGCCCCGCTGCGGTTGATCTCATCTATAGCGGCATCAATCGCGGCGTCGACAAGGTTGAGCTTATAATCTGGGAAGGTAGGGTCAATTTGAGCGATGCCGACGCTCAATGAAAGACGAGCGTCCTCGGGCCAGAAAATCTGGGGTTTGTTGCATTCGCCAAGCGGTGGCGCAGCACAGGACACAAGACGATAAAACGCGTCATCGCTGATGCGCCCGGGCACAGTAATAAATTCCTGTGCGCCTGCAGGCAGTCCACAAACCAGCAAACAGACAGAGAGAAATAGTCGAACCATCATGCTGCCAAGAAATGCCTGAGACCCGCATTTCCGGCAAGGGACCCATTGGTGTTTCACATTCGCATGTTGCGGAGAGGGCGCGAAAAAGCTTTGGGCAGATGGCTACACGCTGGCACGCTTGAGCGTCGTAGTTGCCACACCCATCGCGATCAGCGCCGCCCCTCCGGCGCGGGTGAGCCAGGTAATAACACCTGGCCTCGTCAGTCTTGCGCGCAATTGATCCGCTAATAGCGCATAGGCCAAGGCATTGATGGCTGCCAACCCAACGAAGGTTGCAATTAGGATCGCGAATTGTGGCACTAGTGGCAGTTCAGGTCGCAGGAATTGCGGAACAAAGGCGATGAAGAAGGCAATGGATTTTGGGTTCAGCGCCGTTACTGCGGCTGCATGCCAAAACACTTTGGGTCCGGTGATGTCAGTGGCTTCTGGAATATCAGACAATCCAGCCGTTGGGGCAGAGCGCAACAATTTGATCCCCAGCCAGATCAAATAGGCGGCGCCAACCCATTTCAGAATTGAAAACAACATGGCAGAGGCCAGGACCAAGGCGCCCAACCCCGCCAATGAGGCCGTCATAGCGATGAGATCGCCAAGAGCCACGCCAGTGGCAGATGCGACAGCGACGGTACGCCCTTTGCTGAGGGCATAGGACAGAACCAGCAAGACCGTTGGCCCCGGGATCAGCAGCAAGGCCGTTGAGGCCGCAACAAATGCCAGCCAAAGCTCGAAATCCATAATCGTGTCCTCTTACCAAATAATTAGTAGAAAGGAGTAATCCCGAGGACTTAGGACCAGTCAAACGAATTGTCTTAAAAATGGGGCCGGCTGATCATTAACCAAAAGATACCCATCAGCGCGGCAAAGGCGGGCCAGCCCAAGGCGAACCAGATCCGGTAAAGGCGCCAGGTCTCCGGTGGCAAGGAGGTGCCGTTCCGCAGTGCTGTCCCCGCAAGATCCCGAATGCGGATTTGCAGATGTACCACCGGCGCCCAACATAGAAAGGCGAGAACATACAGTACGTAGGTCAGCACCAACCAAGGTTCTGCCAGAGAATACCCGGCAATCCAGACCAACCAAAGCCCTGTTGCCGGTTGTATGATCCCGGCGGGCGTCGTGAACAACCAATCGGCCCAAACGACGCCGGAGGCAACGGAATGGATTGTTTCAACCCGGCCGGTGCGCATGGCCCATACCATCTGAAACGCCGTACCGATCCCGGTGCCGAACAGAATTGTGGATGACAGGATGTGAATCCATCGCGCCAACAAAAAGGGGTCCATCAACGCTCCTCTTCCAGCACCAGAAAAAGCCAGATCAAAACAAGAAGCGGAAGGTTTTTCAAAAGCCCTCCAAGCGGCAATAGCCACAGGCCCGGAGCAAGCCATGTGAAGCTGAGCGTATAGCCCGCAATCATCGCCATCTGGACCCAACCCAGCAGGCGCAACCGCCAGCCACGCGCAAGGCCAGCCGCAATGGCCAGATCCACAAGGCCCCCGATGCGTGCCATGGCAATCATGACAAAGTCAGACAGACCGCTATTGGGTGCCAGCGGCAAGAAATGTACCGATGGCAGAAAAAGCCCCAAGAGGCCGGAGGCCAACCAAAGCAAAATCAGGACAAGCCTCAGCGCCGGTTTCATCATGTAGAGCCGGGCTTGCCACAAATCTTGGGTGCCGGGCGGGCGGGCATTTAGGAACTCGGTAAACCCGCGGGGGTGGGCGCTGGCAGGCAAATGCCGCATCAGATCGGCCTCTTGTGCATCCACGCCCGAACGCAACTGGGCCAGCGCTGTTGAGGAGATCGGGCCGAATTTCATCACGTCCCCGACCCGAGCGAATCCCCGTGCCAATGTGTCAGGCATATGAAGCACACGCACCGGACGAAGCCCCAAACGGGCACGCAATGCCTGAAGCATATCCTTCAACGTCACCCGCTCTGGGCCACCCACCTCATGTGCGCCCGGACCCGGTGGATTTTGCAGACAGGCCATAATGATGGCAGCCAGGTCCGTTGCATGGATCGGGTTGAAAACCTGACCTCCCTTTCCGATCACAGGTGTCACAAGGGGCAGGGCTGCCAGTCCACGCGCCAAAGAGGATCCACCATAGGACGTATCGGCCAGAACCAAGCCCGGCCGCAGGATCGTGACTCCAAAAGCATCAGCAACTGCTTCGCCCTGCCTGCGATAATGCGCGAAATCGGTATCGGCGGTGTCGATCCCGACAGTTGAGACCAACAAGGCGCTGCAACCCTTTGGCATGGCAGCATAAAGTGCCTTTGGTGCAAGGATATGAACGCCCTGAAACGCATCGTCCGGCCCGTCAAGGATACCGGCCGCATTGACAACATAAGCGCATCCCTGCACATGCGGCGCCCAGAATTTTGGTGTATGTGTTTCAGCCGAGGTCAGATCTGCTGCAACAGTGTCAAACCCCATTTGGGCAAGAGCGCGCGGTCGTCGGGCGGAACATCTCACGCGAAAACCCATATTGCGGAACTCAAATGCGATGTGGCGGCCGATGAACCCGTCCGCCCCAAGCAACAAGACAGTAGGCGCCGGGTTCACTCCAGAACCCGGCCAGCCACGGCAGACAAGGCCTTGACCATGTCAGGGTCGCGTTTCTCTGGCGCCGTCATGATGGCGTATTCCAAAGCCCGGTCGCAGCCATGTGGACACGGCACGCGGTCGGCCCCCAAAAGGGCGGGCAGCCGGCCAACCAGAGCTTTCGCGTTTCCTGAATTTGCCCCAAGGGTGGCGATGATGTCGTTGATGTCGACTGCGCCGTGATCAGGGTGCCAGCTGTCATAATCGGTGATCATTGCAACCGAGGCATAGCACAGCTCGGCCTCGCGGGCGAGTTTGGCTTCGGGCATGTTTGTCATACCAATCACGTCGCAGCCCCAGCTTTCGCGATACATTTTGGATTCGGCCAGCGAACTGAACTGCGGGCCTTCCATCGCCAGATACGTGCCCCCGCGATGCACTGTAACTCCAGCATCCCGTGCCGCAATTTCACAAGCGTCGCCAAGCCGTGGGCAGGTCGGGTGGGCAACGCTGACATGGGCAACAAGGCCAGTGCCAAAGAAGCTTTTTTCGCGTGCAAACGTCCGGTCGATAAATTGATCAACAATCACAAAATCACCGGGCGCCATTTCTTCGCGAAAAGATCCACAGGCTGAAACGCTGATGACATCGGTGACGCCCAACCGTTTCAAGGCGTCGATATTGGCACGGTAAGGAACCGTTGAAGGGGAATGCACATGACCGCGGCCATGGCGCGGCAGAAACACCATCTTTACGCCGTCCAGATGACCGACCAACAGCTGATCTGAGGGCACGCCAAATGCGCTGTCGACGGTGATCCAACGGGCTTCTTTCAGGCCATCAATTTCATAAACACCCGACCCACCAATAACGCCAATTACTGTATCCATTTCTCAATCCCTATCGACAGAATATCGGCACCGTACCGGCCCATGATGGACGTCACAATTAGGAATCTTCACCGGGGCGCTTCAAGGAAAATTTCTCGGTCACCCGAGTAAAATCGCGGTACCCAAGACGGGCAGCAGGTTGAAAAGTCGAGACGTCGAAAATGCCATCGACCATACAATCGTCGCGCATATGAACGCCGATCACTTCGCCGAAAACCACCGTGTTGGCCTCGCCCTCGATCTTCACGATTTGGGTCAGTTTGCATTCCATCACGGCGGGCGCCCCTGCGACCATCGGGCAGTTGATCAGGCGACATTCTGCTTTTTCGACCTTGTCATGTTGGAACTCATCCACCTCCTTCGCCCAAGGGCCAGAGGTCTGGTTCATCGCTTCTGCCATGGCATATTCCACCACGTTTACCGCGAAGATGCCGGTTTCCATGATGTTGGCGGTGCTATCCTTTACCCCGTCCCGGTCAGGCTTGCCACTGGTGCAGGCAAACATGACCTGAGGGGGCGTGTAGGCCACACCGTTGAAAAACGAATACGGGGCAAGGTTGTCAGCACCTTCGGACGACCGGGTCGAAATCCATCCGATGGGGCGTGGAGTAATCAGAGCGTTAAATGGGTTATGAGGCAAACCATGCCCATCTTTGGGTTCATAAAACATCAGCGCGTCCTCTTGATCCGTTTGGCAAGGACCTAGTGCCATGTTAGGCCCGGTTCCAGTGAAAACAATAATCGACCACCAATAAGCGCGGCGAGGGGCGGGTGTACCGATTCGAGACGGAAAATCCTGAGGACTATTGGGAAGTTGAGGCCCTTTACGATCTGTGCTTCGCGCCGGGGCGTGAGGCGCTGTCCTCTTACCGTTTGCGCGATGGCGTGCCGCCGGTCGAGGCGCTTTGCCGGGTCGCACGGGATGAGGACGGTATCTTGGCAGGCGCAATTCGCCACTGGCCTGTGATGGTTGGATCATCGCCCGCGTTGCTTCTTGGACCTATCGCCGTCCACCCCACACGCCAAGGTGAGGGGCTGGGCCACGCGTTGATGCAGGATTGCCTATCGCGGGCTGAGGATCTTGGTTGGCATCGTGTCTTGTTGGTGGGCGATGCGCCCTATTACTCGCGCTTTGGCTTTTCAAGATTGCCAAGCGTCGTCATGCCGCCACCCACGAACCCTGACCGTGTTCTGGGCTGGGGACATTGGCGGGGCATCACAGGTGACGTCACTGCCTGGTCCGCTTGACGCCACGTTACTCATATTTCTGTGAACGATCCGGCCAAACGCCGCGACCTATCGCCATTGATCACATAAATTTGGAGATAGAATATGTTTCGGATCACTTTTCTTTGCGCCCTGATGGCTTCGGTATTTGTCTTGACCGGGTTCGAACCCGCAGCGGCCCAAGAACGCGGCGAAAGCATGAGCGCCGAAAGCCGCGATGACGGTGGACGTGGCAATGATGGAGGGGAGGATGATGGCGACATGCTCCACCTCGTCAATATCGGTGGCAACCGTGGAGAATCCTCGGCTGTAATCCACGATTCCGATGAACAGCTGGATGTTTGGGTTCAGCGTTGCAATGACGCAGGCGGCGGCATGTCGACCGGAGGTGACGGAAACTACACCTGCAGCGATTCAAACGGAAACGAGATCGAAGACTATTAATCTTGCTTCAAGATATTGTCGGCCCCTGACCCTTCTATCTTGGTCGGGGGTCGACCCTTTTAAGCCTGCCGCTTGAGCCATTCCATCACGGCAGGGCGCACCGACTGCGCCCCGATTGCGCGCGCCTCATTGATCACTGCGCGTGCCTCTCTCAGATCGACACGTCGCAGAAGGCTTTTGACCGGTCCGATCGATGCCGGACGCATGGAGAGTGACCGCAATCCCATCGCGGCAAAGCACAATGCTTCGATTGGGCGGCCCGCATCTTCACCGCAGAAACTGAGCCAGGCATCTGCCGACTGGCACCGCCCCACAATCTGTTCGATGAAGGTTAGGAAGCTGACATTCAACGTGTCGTAACGGCGCCGGACCAGCTCATTCTCGCGGTCGGCCGCAAAGAAAAACTGTTTCAGATCATTGCCGCCGATAGAGATAAAGTCAGCCATTTCAAAGAATTGCTGAGGTGCAAAAGCAAGAGAGGGCGTTTCCAGCATTGCCCCCACTTCGTAAGTTTCGGGTAGGGTGTGCCCAAGCGCTGCCTCACTTTCCAAGGTCCGCAAAAACATGTCGCGGGCTTGGGTGAATTCTTCGAACTGGGCCACGAATGGGAACATAATTGTCAGGGGGCGGCCATTGGCGGCTCGGATCAGCGCCTGCAATTGCATCCTCATGATGCCTGGTTTGTCCAGCCCAACACGGATCGCGCGCCAGCCAAGCGCAGGGTTCGGCTCCTCCGGGCGCTTCATATAGGGAACAACCTTGTCCGAACCGATATCGAGGGTTCGGAACACGACGCGTTTACCCTTGGCCGAGTCCATCACAGTTTTATAAAGCGCCGCCAGCTCACCGCGTTTCGGCACTGTGTTTCTGGTCAAAAATTGCAATTCAGTTCGAAACAGCCCGACACCTTCAGCGCCCGATGTTGGCAAAGACGGCAGATCGGCCATTAATCCGGCATTCATATTGAGACGAATGACCGTACCATCCAATGTTTCGGCAGGCTTTTCGCGGATTGAGGCATAGCGTTCTTGTGCTGCGGCTCGCATTGCCATCTTGTCACGAAAAGCGGTGGCAACAGTATCTTCTGGTCTGAGATGCACGTGTCCCAGATCACCATCCACCAATATGGGATCCCCGTTCAGGGCCTCAGTCAAAATGCCCTTGGTGTGAACAACCAGCGGAATGGCCAGCGCGCGCGCAACGATGGCTGCGTGGCTGGCAACCGAGCCTTCTTCCAAAACGATGCCCTTCAACGACCGGCCATAGTCCATCAACTCTGCCGGACCAATATTGCGAGCCAGCAAAACCGGGTTGTCGGGAACTTCTGCGCCAGTGTCTTGGCCTTGCCCGGTCAGCAAACGCAGCAATCGGTTGGACAGATCATCAAGGTCATGCAGACGCTCACGCAGATAGGCATCAGGCACCGTCTGCATCCGCGCACGCGCCGCAGATTGTTCTTTTTCAACTGCAGCCTCAGCTGACAGGCCACGGCTTATGTCTTCTTCCATCCGGCGCATCCAGCCGCGCGAATTGGCGAACATCCGGTAAGCCTGCAAGACCTCGACCTGCTCGGCATTGGCCTTGGGCGCACTGTCCAGCATTTCATCAACAGAGATGCGCAGTTGATCAACGGCTTCTTTCAGCCGCTTAAGCTCTGCCTCTGGGTCTTCAGCAATGGGATTGGTGATCACCACGCGGGGTTCGTGAAGGTAGACGGTGCCCTCAGCCGCGCCTTCCTGACCAATGCCACCGGTCAACATCACAGGCTGTTGGTGGCGCGCAGACATCGCGGCCCCTTCGCCAACAAAGGCGCCCAGTTCGGTCATCTCGGCCAGAACCATGGCCACCACTTCCAACGCGTAGACCTCATCGTCGGAATAGCTGCGGGCCTCACGGGATTGAACGACCAGCACACCCAGTTTTTCGCCAAGCCGTTGGATCGGCACGCCAAGGAAGGACGTAAACCGTTCTTCACCGGTTTCCGGCATATAGCGGAACCCCCGTTCAGAAGGCGCATCAGCAGAATTGATCGGGCGCATCCGTGCGGCAACGCGGCCTACAAGACCTTCCCCCACCCGCATTCTGGTTACGTGGACGGCCTCGGCCGCCAATCCACGCGTCGCGCAGAGCTCCAAAGTTTGCTCATCTCGGAACAGATAGATGGAGCACACTTCTGTGCCCATCGATTCCCCGATGATCGCCGTGATCCGGTCCAGCCTTTCCTGACCGGCTCCCGCCTCAGCAAGCGTCGACTGCAAGCGCCTGAGCAGCTTGCGGCTCTCAGATTCCGTCCGTTCAGACATCCTGCCTGTTCCTTTTCGGGGATCTTCCCTCGTCTCCACCTGGCTACAGGCATAGCGCGGGCGCGGGGGTGGGTGCAATGATGCAGAAGTTAATGGGCCAATAAGAGGCGGCACAATGCCGGGAGTTCGCCTGTGTTTCCAGCGATTGCCTGTGAAAGGGGCAAGGGCGTGATTGCATCAAAAAAGCCCGCAGCGTGTGGCAGCGGGCTTTTGAATATATGTGAATGATCGAAGCTGCTTAAGCGGCCTTCTCAAGCCCAAACGCATCATGCAGCGCTTGCACCGCCAGCTCCATGTACTTCCGGTCAATTAAGACAGAGACTTTGATCTCGGATGTGGTGATGACCTTGATGTTGATATTCTCGTCATGCAGCGCCTTGAACATCTTTGCAGCAACACCCGCGTGGGATCGCATGCCGATCCCCACGATTGAGATTTTGCAAACATCGGTATCTTTTACCAAGCCGTGGAAATTGATCTCGCCCCGCTCTTTGGCCGCGTTCATAGCCTCTTCGGCGCGCGCCACCTGGTTCGTTGGGCACGAGAAGGTCATATCGGTGCGACCCTCTTCAGAGATGTTCTGGACGATCATGTCGACATTCACCCCTGCGTCGGCCAGCGGGCCAAAGATCGCAGCGGATACGCCTGGACGGTCAGCCACAGATACGAGCGTAATCTTGGCCTCATCCTTGGAATAAGCGACCCCGGCAACGGCATTTTTTTCCATGATATCCTCCTCGTCGCAGACCAATGTGCCTGCTTCTGGGTCATATTCGTCAAAGCTTGAAAGAACGCGCAGCTTTACCTTGAAGCGCATTGCCAGTTCAACCGAGCGGGTTTGCAAGACCTTTGCGCCAAGGCTGGCCAGTTCCAGCATCTCTTCAAAACTGATTTTATCCATCTTGCGCGCTTTGTCGCAAATGCGTGGATCAGTCGTGTAGACGCCATCGACATCCGTGTAGATATCACAACGTTCCGCACCAAAGGCCGCGGCAAAGGCCACCGCTGTGGTATCAGATCCGCCACGGCCGAGCGTGGTGATGCGACCCTCTTCGCTGATACCCTGGAAGCCCGCAACAACCGCCACTTTCATACCTTCACCGAATTTGGCGTTGATATTCTCGGTCGGGATTTCCTCAATCCGAGCCGAAGCATGGGCCGAAGTGGTTTTCAGAGGTACTTGCCAGCCTTGCCAACTGCGTGCGGGAACGTCCATTTCCTGCAAGGTCAGCGCCATAAGGCCCGCCGTCACCTGCTCACCCGAGCTGACCACGGCGTCATATTCGCGCGCGTCATAGAGATGTGAGGTTTCCTCAACCCAACCCACCAGCTCATTGGTTTTGCCGGACATGGCCGAGACGATGACGATCACGTCATAACCATTGGCCACTTCACGGCCCACTCGCTTGGCAGCGCGTTTGATGCGGTCGAGCGTGGCGACAGAGGTGCCGCCGAATTTCATTACCAGAATGGGCATTGTCCCAGCCATTCCCCTTTGTAAAGTCTGCCGCTTCATAAGGATGGGGAGAGGGAGAGACAAGAGGGCGATGCAACCACAAAGGTGCGACCTATGACCGGGGCCGGGGCCTCAGGTTGGGGGTGATACGCTTATTACTGGTTTGCGCCGACTGGCGTCGTCGCGGCAGGGCGCCCCTCCTCAATCCCCTGCGGGGCCGTCGTCGGGCCGCTTTTGCGCGCAAGGTAAGCTAAAGATCAGTCCAAAAGCCGAGCGGCATCCTTGCGTGCAAAGGGCTTCATATCTTCGCCATGGGCCGCAAGGAAACTGCGAACCCGGTCCGGATCACGCTTGGACAATTCACGCAGCCACCATGCGATGGCTTTCTGAATGAACCATTGGTGATCAGGCACATAACCTGCGGCCCAGCCAAGAATACGGTCGCGCGCTGCTATTTCGTGCGGTTTTGGATTGCGATCTTTGGTCCAGGGCAGCGTAAAAACCAGGGCCGCGCGCTTGGTCCAGAGGTGGTCTGATGTCGTCCAGCGTTCCACGATATCCAACCGCGTCGGTTCTGCCTGCAATCGGCGCTGCGCGGCCATCGCAACTGCATCGGCAATGGCCCAGCAATCCATCTCGGGCATCCATTTCAGGATCAATTGCCATGCGCCGTCATCATCGGGGCGAATGCGGGCCTGAACCAGCATCTTGGCGGCTGTAATACGCGCCTCAAAAATATTGCTCTGCCACAGTGCGTCAGCAAGAGCTAAACAGTCATCAAGCGGCAGGGACTTTCGCCACTGCGCCGCCAGTTCATTGCCAACCGTGTTTGACAGGCCAAGATATTCCCGGTCCACCTTGTGATAGGCCTTCATTTGCTGGGCCCGGTCCGCATCTGCAGCGTCTCTCAGCGCCGCGAGGGCCATCACCAGATTGACATTGCCGCTCATCTTGGGCGCTCGATCTGCCAATCCAAATGGGCGCGGATCGCGGGCCAATCTGCCTGTGTGACCGAATAAACCGCGGTGTCGCGCAACGTACCATTGGCCATCCGCATATGGGCCCGCAATATCCCATCGAGCTGTGCGCCAAGCCGTTCAATGGCCCGGCGTGATTGGGTGTTCAGGCGATGGGTCCGAAACTCTACGGCGAGGCAGCCCCAAACCTCCAAAGCATGTCCCAGCAACAACCGTTTGGCTTCGGTATTGAGGGGGCCACGCTGCGCAATGGGGGAGATCCAGGTCGAGCCAATTTCGACCCGAGGCGTGACATGGTCGATATTCATATAGGTCGTCATTCCGACGGCCCGGCCAGAGGCGTCAATCTGCGCGAAGGGCAGCATCGTGCCCGCATCGCGCAAGCCAATCCGGCGATCAATCTCGGCTTGCATTTTGTCGGGTGAGGGGACGGTCGTGTACCACAAATCCTGCATCTGACCCGCCGCGCTGGCCTCTGCCAGCTCAGCCGCATGATCCTGTGAAAGCGGCGCAAGCGTTACGTGGCGTCCGGTAAGGGTCAGGTCGTGGGGGCCAAGCGTCATTCCACTGTTACCGATTTTGCAAGGTTACGGGGCTGGTCTACATCCGTGCCTTTGTGAACGGCCGTATGATAGGCGATCAGCTGCGCCGGGATGGAATAGAGGATGGGTGCAAAGAACGGATCCACCTCCGGCATGACCAAAGTCTGCCAGACGCCGTCATCGGCAATTTCGGCGCCTGCAGCATCGGTTACCAACAACACCTGACCTTCGCGCGCCATGACCTCTTGCATATTACTGACGGTCTTGTCGAAAAGCCCATCGCGCGGAGCCATGACAACCACCGGCACTGTCTTGTCGACAAGGGCGATCGGACCATGCTTTAGTTCGCCGGATGCATAACCTTCGGCATGGATATAGCTGATTTCTTTAAGTTTTAGGGCGCCTTCCAGGGCAAGAGGGAACATCGCACCGCGCCCAAGGAAAAGAACGGTCTGCGCCCGGCTGAGCGCCCATGTCTGGCGCTTGATCTCTTCTTCCAACGCAAGGGCCTGATTGATCAAGCCGGGAAGCCCCCGCAGGGTGGCCAGCAACTCCGCCTCACGAGTGGCGTCAATTCGGCCTTTCTGGCGAGCAGCTAAGATGGCCAGATTTGCAAGAACGCCCAGTTGGCAGACAAAGGCCTTGGTCGAGGCCACACCGACTTCAACCCCTGCCATGATGGGCAAGGCCAGATCGCTTTCGCGCGCGATGGAGCTTTCAGCTACATTGACCACTGAAAGGATGCGGGCGGCTTTGCCTTCGCAATAGCGCAAGGCAGCCAGTGTATCGGCGGTCTCGCCGGATTGGCTGACAAACAGCGCGGTGGCACGGTCCGAGACAGGCGGTTCGCGATACCTGAATTCACTTGCGATATCGACGTCGCAAGGAAGGCCTGCCAATTGTTCGAACCAGTATTTCGCAACCAGACAGGCGTAGCTGGCAGTGCCGCAGGCCACCAGTATCAGACGGTCGGTTTGCGAAAAATCGACCGTTCCGGTGGGCAAGGTCACCTGCACGCCGTCAGAATAATGCGCCAGACATTCGGCCAGAACAGTGGGTTGTTCGAACACTTCCTTGGCCATGAAATGTTTATGACCGCCCTTGTCGATCTGTGCCGATTGGGCGGCGATCTTGCGGATCTCGCGATTGGCTGGGCGGTCGGCCGCGTCATAGATCTCAAGACTTGTGCGGGTGATGAAGGCATAATCGCCTTCTTCCAGATAGGTGATCCGGTCTGTCATGGGTGACAATGCGATGGCGTCAGAGCCCACGAACATTTCACCGTCGCCATGCCCAATTGCAAGCGGAGAGCCTTTGCGTGCGGCAACCAAAAGATCATCCTGCCCTTCAAACAGGAAGCACAGGGCAAAGGCGCCCTCTAATTGGCGCAATGTCTCCCGCGCGGCCTCTTGCGGGGACAGGCCCGTTTCCAGCAGGCTTTCACAAAGGAGTGCTACGGTTTCGGTATCGGTTTCCGTCTCAAAGCCGATGCCCTTTTCAGACAAGGCGTCGCGCAATTCACGGTAATTTTCGATGATGCCGTTATGCACCACAGCAACGCGACCGGCGCGATGGGGGTGGGCATTGCTAACTGTCGGCGCGCCATGAGTGGCCCATCTGGTGTGGCCGATGCCAGCCTTTCCGCGCAGCGGTTCATGGACCAGCAGATCGCCTAGATTGACGAGCTTGCCAACCGCACGGCGACGCCCAAGGGTGCCACTTTGAACCGTTGCGATCCCTGCGCTGTCATAGCCCCGGTATTCAAGACGCTTCAGCGCCTCAACCAAGAGGGGCGCGGCTTCGTGATCACCCAATACACCGACAATACCACACATATTACTGCCCCTTCTTCGCTTGCTTTTGCGCGCGCAGTTTCGCCATCAGACGTGCGCCCAGGCCTTTCTTATTGGCCTGTTTGGCCCGCGCAATCGCCATATCGCCCGCAGGCACATCTGACGTGATGACCGAGCCCGATCCCGTCATTGCGCCATCCCCTACCGATACCGGGGCCACCAGCATCGTGTTCGAGCCGATAAAGACATCGCGCCCGACAGTGGTGCGGTGCTTGAATACGCCATCATAATTGCAGGTGATCGTTCCGGCCCCGATATTCGACTTACCGCCAATCTCGGCATCGCCAATATAGGAAAGGTGATTGACCTTGGCGCCTTCGCCAATTTCCGCAGCTTTGACTTCCACAAAATTGCCAATCCGTGCTTCATTGCCAAGTTCGGCCCCGGGGCGAAGGCGTGCATAGGGCCCAACAATCGCGCGGGCGCCGACATGGGCCCCCTCCAGATGCGAGAATGCCCGGATACGTGCGTCGTTCTCGACAGTCACGCCGGGCCCAAAAACCACATTCGGTTCCACGGTCACGTCGCGGCCGAGATAAGTATCGAACGCAAAAAACACCGTCTCTGGCGCGGTCAGCGTTACGCCGTTTTCCAAGGCCTCAGCGCGCTTGCGCGCTTGGAAGAGCGTTTCAGCATTAGACAGTTCGGCGCGTGTGTTGATGCCAAGGGTTTCCCCTTCATCGCATGTGATGGCCGTGGCGCTTAACCCCTCGGCGGCGGCAAGGCCAGGCACGTCCGTCAGGTAGTATTCTCCCGAAGCATTTTCATTACCCACTTTCTGCAACAGGCGCATCAGTGTAACCGCATCGGCACAAAGAAGGCCCGAATTACAGAGCGTTTCAGACAATTCCTCATCACTGGCATCTTTGGCTTCCACGATGCGATCCAGACGGTTCCCATCCATGATCAACCGCCCGTAACGACCGGGGTCTTTGGCATCAAAACCCAGCACGACGATATCATGTTCAGCCCGCGCTGCACGCATCGCATCCAGCGTTTCAGAGCCGATAAAGGGCGTGTCGCCGTAATGCACGATCACGTCGCCCTCAAAACCCTCCAGTGCCTCAGCCGCCTGCAACACAGCGTGGCCTGTTCCCAGCTGTTCATTCTGGCGAACACAGACCGCGGCGGGCTGATGGGCTGCTACTGCTGCTTCGACAGCTTCGGCCCCATGACCTGTCACAACGATCAGGCGCGCGGGGTCTAGCGCGAGGCCCGCTTCCATCGCATGCACGACCAAAGGCGCGCCGCCGATCTGGTGCAATACTTTCGGAAGATCCGAGTTCATTCGGCTGCCTTGACCTGCTGCCAGGATCACAAGGGCCAGGGGCCTGCTGCTTGCGTGCATGTTACTCTGCTTTCGTTTTTCTTCACCCGGTATTATGCAAGCGGCGCAATGGTGCAAGGCGGGTGGCTGTCAAAATGCACTACGCTACATTTCAAAGGCAGGCAAAAACTTGCCAATCCGAAGGGCAGAGGCGACGCATGGGCACGGTAATTTTCGATCTTGATGGAACTCTGGCTGATACCAGCGCCGACCTGATCGCGGCGGCAAATGCCGCAATGATCCAGTTAGGACACAAGCCGCAATTGGTGGCGGGTCAGGATGATGCCACCGCGTTTCGTGGCGGACGGGCGATGCTGACGCTCAGCCTTGAGCGGCTCAATTTCGACGGATTGGCAGCAGAAGTCGAACGCGGCTATCCCCTTCTGCTTGAGGCTTATGGCGAAGCGATTGATGTTCACACGACGCTCTATCCCGGTGCGATCAAGGCAGTTGAGGCTCTAAAGGCCCAGGGCTTCAAGGTCGGGATATGTACGAACAAGCCAGAGGGTCTGGCCGTAAAGCTGATGGATCGCCTCGGAGTGAGTCACCATTTTGCTTCTCTGATTGGGGCTGACACATTGCCTACGCGCAAGCCTGATCCCGCGCCTTACGTGGCTTCGGTCGAACAGGCCGGCGGCCAAGTGGCGCGGTCGCTATTGGTGGGCGACACGATTACCGACCGGACAACGGCACGAGCGGCGGGCGTCCCATCTGTCCTCGTCACCTTCGGCCCCCTTGGGATGGATGTTGCCAAGATGGAGCCTGAGGCGCTGTTGCATGACTATTCCGACCTACCGGGGCTTGTGACCAAACTTCTGGGAGCCACTGAAATCTCCTGATTGACGAAGCTGCATGTTGCCCCCAAGACTGGCGTCATGAAACAAGTATTCTCGGGCAATTTTACCCAGCAAGAACCGATCCCCGAAGCTGGGATCAAAGCCGCTATGGAAGTGCTTCAATCAGGCCGGTTGCATCGCTACAATGTCGGCCCGGGCGAAGTTGGGGAAACCGCACTTCTTGAGGAGGAATTCGCCGCCTATAACGGTGCGAAATACGCTTTGGCGGTCGCCTCAGGGGGCTATGCCATCGGTTGTGCCATGCGCGCGATCGGCGTTGGGCCAGGTGACAAGGTTCTGACCAATGGATTTACATTGGCCCCAGTGCCAGGGGCGATCGCAGCCGTGAACGCAGACCCGATTTTTGTTGAAGTTACCGATGATCTCGTGATCGACCTTGATGATCTCGCTGCCAAAATCAAGCGCACCGGCGCGACAGTTCTTTTGCTTAGCCATATGCGCGGCCATCTGTGCGACATGGATCGCCTCATGCAGATCTGCGACGCGGCCGGGGTGAAAGTGATTGAAGATTGTGCGCATACGATGGGCGGCGCCTGGAACGGCGTGCCGTCGGGCCGGCATGGGATTGCCGCCTGTTATTCGACACAAACCTATAAGCATATAAATTCGGGCGAGGGCGGGATCCTGACCTCGGATGACCCTGACCTGATGGCGCGCGCCACGATCCTGTCGGGCAGTTACATGCTCTACGGACGCCATCGTGCCGCACCACCAGCTGAGGCGTTCGAGCGGGTGAAATATGTGACACCCAACGTGTCGGGCCGCATGGATAACCTGCGTGCGGCGATCCTGCGCCCTCAGATCGCGGACCTGCCGCGCCAGATTGCCCGCTGGAACATGCTTTATGCAGTAACAGAGGAAGGGCTGCGCAATACGTCCGGCCTGAAAGTGATCGAGCGACCGGAAGCGGAAGATATCGTCGGTTCCTCAATTCAGTTTCTTTTGCCCGATTTCACCGTCGCGCAAATTGGTGAGGTTCTGAAAGGCTGTTCTGCGCGAGGGGTCGAACTGAAGTGGTTTGGCCATGCGGAGCCGGTGGCCTTTACCTCGCGCTATGACAGTTGGCGCTATGCGTCGCCGCAAAGCCTGCCCAATACGGACCGTATATTGACCGGTCTGATGGATATGCGCCTGCCGCTGACTTTTTCGGTGGAAGACTGCGCATTGATCGCTTCAATTATTCGCGACGAAGTGGCCGGGATCGCGCAAAGCGACTGAGGCCAGGCAAAAATCTTCCTCGAAGATTTTTCCAATAACCCACGGTTCACTCTGAAATCCCACGTTGGGACGGAAGACTTTTGATAAAAGTCTTCTGTCGTCAGAAAAGTGCCGTGACGTCGAAACGGGTCAATTCTTTTGACTCGTGGGGGGAGCTTCGGCTATGAACTGAACAAGTGTTCAATTAATTTGAAGAGAGAAGGGGCCGGATCCATGTTCATGGCAACAATGCAGTTTGATCTGGGCGAAGACGTCAATGCACTGCGCGATATGGTGCACCGTTGGGCGCAGGATCGCGTTAAGCCAATGGCGCAGGAAATTGACCAGACCAACCATTTTCCATCCGAATTGTGGAAGGAGATGGGAGATTTGGGCCTGTTAGGCATTACGGTTCCAGAAGAATATGGCGGGGCAGGGATGTCCTATCTGGCGCATGTGATTGCGGTCGAGGAAATCGCTCGTGCCAGTGCCTCGGTCTCGCTGTCCTACGGTGCGCATTCCAACCTCTGCGTCAACCAGATCAAGCTGAACGGCACGGATGAACAGCGCGCAAAATATTTGCCGCGTCTGTTGTCCGGCGACCACGTCGGCGCACTGGCCATGTCCGAGGCCGGGGCCGGCTCGGATGTTGTGTCGATGAAGCTAAGGGCCGAGAAAAAGAATGATCGGTTTGTTCTGAACGGCACAAAGTTCTGGATCACCAACGGCCCTGATGCCGACACGCTGGTCGTCTATGCCAAGACCGACCCTGAGGCCGGTTCGAAAGGCATCACGGCCTTCCTGATCGAAAAAGAGATGACGGGCTTCAGCACGTCTGAACATTTCGACAAGCTTGGCATGCGCGGCTCGAACACGGCTGAACTGATCTTTGAAGATGTCGAAGTGCCCTTTGAAAACATCCTGGGCGAAGAGGGGCGTGGCGTCCGCGTTTTGATGTCAGGCCTGGATTACGAACGCGTTGTTTTGGCCGGGATCGGCACCGGCATCATGGCCAGTTGCCTGGACGAGATCATGCCCTATATGCGCGACCGCAAACAGTTTGGAACCTCCATCGGTAACTTCCAACTGATGCAGGGCAAAATCGCCGATATGTACACCGCAATGAACTCGGCCCGTGCCTATGTCTACGAAGTGGCCAAAGCCTGCGACCGGGGCGATGTGACCCGTCAGGACGCGGCCGCTTGTTGTCTCTATGCTTCGGAACAAGCCATGGTTCAGGCCCATCAGGCCGTACAGGCTATGGGTGGCGCCGGCTTCATGAACGAGACACCGGTTTCCCGCATCTTCCGCGATGCCAAGTTGATGGAAATCGGTGCCGGTACGTCCGAGATCCGCCGAATGCTTGTCGGGCGCGAACTGATGAATGCGATGACCTGATTATGCGTCTGGCGCTGGTCATATCCGGTCTACTGACCCTTCCAGCCATGGGGGATGAGTTACCCTTTGAAGGGGAGGTGCTGCGCGCCTGCGTGGATGCCGGATTTGGCTATGCCTGTATCGGCGGCGGGGCAGAGGTCTGTATGCAAGCCTCTGGCGGGTCCGCACCTATTGTTGCCGGACCTTGTTTTGGTGCGGAAAATGTATGGTGGGAGGCGCGTTTGGATGCGCTGGTGAGCGGGTTTGATAGGGCCGAAATCGAGGCACGGGACTATGCCACTGAGATAGGTTGGCCTGATCCGCCCCTTACAATTTCTGAAGTCATTGCCGGTTTCGAAGCGCAGCGCGACTTGTTCTGCGACTACAGGGCGATGTTGTGGGGCGCAGGTAGCGGTTCCGGCCCGGCATGGATGGAGTGCCGGATGCGGGCAATCGCTGAATTCACCCTGACACTTGAAGAATGGGAGGCAGGTCAGTGACAGTGAACGGGGGGCTTTGCCGCCTATCGTCGCAATTGTCCAAGCTGAGGTTTCCTATGATCAGACATTCCCTTGCCATCTTGTCACTGACCAGTCTGCCCGTTTCGGCGCAGGACGTGGTCTTTAGCCCGGACCATACGCTCAACTGTATGGCAGCATTGCCCGCTACAGCACGAGTTTCGGAGTGTTTTGGCACTTCCGCCAATCGCTGCATGGCAGATACGCCGGGAGGGTATTCCACGGTGGGGGAAGGGGCGTGTCTGTCAGAAGAAGCCGCCTTTTGGGACGGGCAGTTGAACGCCACGTATCAGTTTTTGCGCGAACAGGATGCCAGACAAGATACAGAAACCGGTGATTTCGGCCCGTCTCAGGTCGAGGCGTTGCGCGAAATGCAGCGCGCGTGGATCACTTTTCGGGATGCAACATGCGCCTATGAGGCCAGCCAATGGGGCGGCGGCACCGGTCAGGGTCCGGCCTACGCTGCTTGCCAGCTGCGTGAGACGGCCAGCCAGACCATTTATCTGCAAGAACAGAGCGGGATGTGAACCGTGTCTTTCGTTGAATCCCATCACAGCACTCAGGGTTCGGGCGCGTTAACCGCGCCTGAATTGCAGCCGCTTTTGGGTTTCAATGGGCTGAGTTTACGGCAGGAGGATTGGGCATGGGCATGATGTCAAACCGCCTGCCCGGACTGGATGAGGAGGGCAACTGGGACCTGCCACCAAACCTCAACATGGCAGCTCAAGCGCTTAATTTTCCGGACCAGCAAGTGGCGATCATTGATATGACCGGCGCAGCGCGCCGAGATGTCACCTACGGCGAACTTTCATCTATGACCGACCGGTTGGCCCGATACTTGTTGCGCCGGGTCTCACCTGGTGATCGGGTGGGCGTTCTGTTTAGCCAGACCCCATGGTGTGCCGCGGCCCATCTTGCGATTTGGAAAATTGGCGCGATCTCAGTCCCGCTTTTCAAGCTGTTCAAAGAAGATGCCCTGGCATCACGCATTTCGGATGCTGGAATTGACCTTGTATTGACCGATGCCGAAGGCGCCGCGCAACTGGGCAGTTTGGCTGAACCGGTGATAGCGGCCGAAGTCGGGGTAAGTGGCGCAGCAGTGTCCTTTGCCGGAACAACCCTAAGAACGCCAGCTGTTCTGATCTATACATCTGGCACAACCGGCAGCCCAAAAGGCGCTTTGCACGGGCACAGGCTGTTGACCGGTCACTTGCCAGGCGTTGTCCTCAGCCACGATTTCTTAGGCCAGGACGGGGACTGCCTTTGGACTCCAGCAGATTGGGCCTGGATCGGCGGGCTGTTTGATGTGCTGATGCCCGGGTTGGCGCTCGGCGTCCCCGTGGTGGCCGCCAGAATGCGAAAATTCGACGTCGAAACCTGTCGACAAATCTGCCGTGAAGGTGGCGTTCGCAACGTGTTTTTCCCGCCAACTGCATTGCGTATGTTGAAGGCAGCGGGTGCAGAAATCAAAGGATTGCGCACAGTTGCCAGTGGTGGGGAACCCTTGGGGGCAGAGATGCAGGCGTGGGGAAAAGCCGCGTTCGGCGTCACCATCAACGAATTTTACGGGCAAACCGAATGCAATATGGTCGTTTCTTCCTGCAATGCGGCGTTCACCGCGCCAGAGGGTGCTGCTGGCCGTGTCGTTCCGGGCCATGATGTCGATGTGATTGACGCGGGCGGTCGCCCCACGGCTGAAGAAGGCGAGATCGCAATTCGGCGCGGGTCTGCGTCGATGATGCTGCATTACTGGAACAAGCATGATGAGACGGCCGAGAAGTTTTTGGGCGACTGGTTGCTGACTGGCGATCGGGGCCGCAGACTGGGCGATTTCATCCAGTTTGTTGGACGTGAGGATGATGTCATCTCATCCGGCGGCTACCGTATCGGGCCAGCCGAGATTGAAGATTGCCTGTTGACCCACCCGGCGGTCCTGACCGTGGGTGTGGTTGGCAAGCCAGATGCTCTGCGCCACGAGATTGTCAAAGCCTATGTTGTTCTAAAACCGGGGCATGCACCCGATCCGGCTGATTTGCAGGCTTGGGTGAAATCCCGGCTCGCACAGTATTCCTACCCAAGAGAAATCAGTTTCGTGGACGCCTTGCCGATGACCGTCACCGGCAAAGTGATCCGCAAAGAGTTGAAGGCCCGCGCCATCGCGGAAATGGAGACGCAAGAATGAAACTCAAGTCCAATGTCATGACCGGCTCGGACGCGTTCAGCGCCAATCGCGCGGCGCATCTCGAGGCGCTGGAGGAAATCCGCGTTGCAGCAGAAGCGGCCCGAATGGGCGGAGGCGAACGCTCTCGCGAGCGCCATGAGGCGCGCGGCAAGATGCTGCCAAGGCGTCGTGTGGCCAATTTGCTGGATCCCGGTTCGCCATTTCTGGAGGTTGGCGCGACCGCTGGTCATGACATGTATGACAATGCCGCCCCCTGTGGTGGGGCCATCGCAGGCATTGGTCGGGTGCATGGGCAAGAGGTTATGGTGGTCTGCAACGATGCCACCGTAAAGGGCGGTACCTACTATCCGATCACCGTGAAAAAACACCTGCGCGCGCAGGAGATTGCCGAGGAAAACAATCTGCCATGTATCTATCTGGTGGATTCAGGCGGCGCGAACTTGCCCAATCAGGATGAAGTCTTTCCCGACCGCGACCACTTTGGCCGGATCTTCTACAATCAGGCCCGGATGAGCGCCAAGGGCATCCCGCAAATCGCGGTTGTCATGGGGTCCTGCACGGCAGGCGGTGCCTATGTGCCTGCGATGTCAGACGTCACCATTATCGTGAAAGAGCAGGGAACGATCTTTCTGGCCGGCCCCCCGCTGGTCAAAGCCGCTACTGGCGAAGTTGTGACCGCAGAAGACCTTGGCGGCGGCGATGTGCATACCCGCTTATCCGGCGTAGCCGACTATCTGGCCGAGGATGACACGCACGCCCTGGCGCTTGCCCGGCGCGCGGTGAAATCCTTCAACCGGACCCGCCCCCAGACTGTCGATTGGCAAAGCCCTGAGGACCCGGTCTATGATCCCGAGGAAATCCTCGGTGTTGTCCCCGCCGATCTGCGCACCCCTTATGATATTCGCGAGGTGATTGCGCGCCTGGTTGATGGTTCCCGATTTGATGAGTTTAAGCCGCGCTTTGGCGAAACCTTGGTTACCGGCTTCGCCCACTTAAAAGGCTGCCCCATTGGGATCGTTGCCAACAATGGTGTGCTGTTTTCGGAAGCTGCCCAAAAGGGAGCGCATTTCGTGGAGCTGTGCAGTCAGCGCAATATCCCGCTGGTGTTCCTGCAAAACATCACCGGCTTTATGGTGGGCCGAAAATATGAAAACGAGGGCATCGCCCGTCACGGAGCCAAGATGGTGACAGCGGTCGCCACGACCAATGTGCCGAAAATCACCATGCTTGTGGGCGGCTCCTTCGGCGCAGGAAACTATGGCATGTCGGGCCGCGCTTACCAACCGCGCTTCCTTTGGACCTGGCCCAATTCCCGTATCTCCGTCATGGGCGGCGCGCAGGCGGCAGGCGTTTTGGCCACGGTCAAACGCGACGGGATTGAGCGCAAGGGCGGCACTTGGTCGGCTGAGGAAGAGGCCGCTTTCAAACAACCCACCATCGACATGTTCGAACGCCAGTCCCACCCGCTCTATGCCTCGGCGCGGCTGTGGGATGACGGCATCATCGACCCACGGAAATCGCGTGATGTGCTGCACCTGTCGCTGTCGGCAGCTTTGAACGCGCCAATAGAGGAGACACGTTTCGGCGTGTTCCGGATGTAACTCATGTCTAAGCAGACCCTGCAAGAGATCATAGATGCCAATCCCGACGCCGAAACCTTTCGCTTTGGTGAAGACAAAGAGTTGAGCCAACGCATCATCGCGCTTGTCCGTGCGGGCAAGAAAACCGCGACTTGTGAGGCGATGCGCGCCTTCACAGAGGAAGGTGATGCAATGCCTATGGTCGGGCGACGGGATGTCGCTTTGAACTGGGACGGGACTCCCGCGGTCATGGTGGAAACCATGGAAGTGAAGATCCTGAAGTTCAACGAGATGGACGCGGCCCGCGTCGCGGATATGGGCGAATTCCGCGATCTCAACGACTGGCGTCGGATTTACAGCGCCTACTTCGCCGAGACCGGCGGATTTTCGGAAGACTTGGAGATCATGTGTGAACGGTTCCGCATGGTGGAGGATTACGCATAATGTTTACCAAAATTCTCATGGCCAATCGCGGCGAAATTGCTTGCCGCGTCTTTGACACTGCCCGAAAAATGGGTGTGCGCACGGTAGCCGTATACTCTGACGCAGATGTTCATGCACGCCACGTCGCCATGGCAGATGAAGCCGTGCATATTGGTGCAGCAGCACCGGCAGAAAGCTATCTGAAAGGCGACCGGATCATCCAGGCAGCGCTAGACATGGGCGCAGAGGCGATCCATCCCGGCTATGGTTTCCTGTCGGAGAACCCGGAATTTGTTGACGCGGTCGAGGAGGCGGGCCTGACCTTTATCGGCCCCTCGGCCAGCGCCATTCGGAAGATGGGTCTGAAAGATGCAGCCAAAGCGCTGATGGAAGAAGCCGGTGTGCCCGTGGTGCCCGGCTATCACGGCAAAAATCAGGATCCCATCTATTTGGCCGAACAAGCCGATGAGATCGGCTATCCCGTTCTGATCAAAGCGGTTGCCGGCGGTGGCGGCAAAGGTATGCGCCGTGTCGATGACCCCAAAGATTTCGCTAACGCTCTGGCCTCAGCCCAAGGTGAGGCCAAAACGGCTTTCGGCAACACCGATGTCCTGATTGAGAAATACATCCTGCAACCGCGTCATATCGAGGTGCAGGTCTTTGGTGATGGCACCCATGCAGTGCATCTTTTTGAACGTGATTGCTCGCTCCAGCGGCGCCACCAAAAGGTGATCGAAGAGGCCCCGGCGCCGGATATGCCAGAGGATGTTCGCGCCGCCATGGGGCAGGCGGGTGTCCGCGCGGCCGAAGCGATTGGCTACAAGGGTGCTGGTACCGTAGAATTCATCGTCGATGGCTCAAATGGCCTGCGCACCGATGGGTTCTGGTTCATGGAAATGAACACTCGCCTGCAAGTGGAACACCCGGTGACCGAGGCCATTACCGGAGTTGATTTGGTCGAATGGCAACTGCGCGTCGCCTCAGGTGAGAGGCTGCCAAAACAGCAGGACGAGTTGACGATTACTGGCCACAGCTTTGAGGCCCGGCTATATGCCGAGGATGTGCCGAAGGGGTTCCTTCCTGCCACAGGCACGCTCGCCCACCTGAAATTCCCCGATCACGCTCGCGCCGATACAGGCGTGCGCCCCGGCGACACGATCAGCCCGTGGTATGACCCGATGATCGCAAAGCTGATCGTGCATGGGCCTACCCGTGCCGTGGCCCTGAAGCAGATGGAGCAGGCCCTGGCGGGAACGGAAGTGGCGGGTTCTGTCACCAACCTCGCCTTTCTGCGCAAACTGACCCAGCACAGCGGCTTTGCGGCGGGCGATGTCGATACCGGTTTGATTGACCGTGATCTTGATACGCTGGCGGTTGACCCGGTTGCCTGCACTCGCACAAAAGCATTGGCGGCGCTTGGCGCGCTTGGCCTGCATGATGACGATGATGGGATGCAGGGCTTTTCGCTCTGGGAACCGCTGAAGCAGGCCGTTCAGATTGCGTATCGTGACGACGTTCTGGATGCGACTGTCGAAACCCTGGCACCGGGCCATTACCGGGTTGCGGTCTCAGATGCTGTTCACGAAATTGCCCGCGCAGTCTCAGGGTGGCGCATCGACGGCCAGCCTTCGGGAGCCAATGTCGTGCGCCATGATGCTGGTCTGTCGGTCTTTTGGGGCAATGGATATGCATTTGACCTGATCGATCCGCTGGACCGTGCGACTGATGCTGGTGGATCGGCGGGCGTCATCGAGGCCCCAATGCCGGGTCTGGTGAAGGCCGTCTTCGTCGCACCCGGTCAATCTGTGGCCGAAGGTGATCGGCTGGCGATTTTGGAAGCCATGAAAATGGAACATAGTCTTGTGGCCGCCCGCGATGGTGTCGTGGCCGAAGTGCTCGCCAAGGACGGCGATCAGGTTGAGGCGGGCGTGCCGCTAATCCTTTTGGAAGAGGAAGAGGAATGATCCGCCTCCACCATTCGCCACAAACCCGGTCCATGCGGACGCTTTGGTTGCTGCATGAACTGGGTGTGCCATTTGAAGTGCAGGAATGGCCCTTTGACAAGACTTTGCGTAGCGATGCGTTCTTGGCTTTGAACCCTGTGGGCCGCGTGCCTGCGCTGGAGATTCAAGGAAAACATCTTTGGGAGACGGGCGCGATCACGGAATATCTGTGTGATCTTTTCCCGTCTTCCAAGTTGGGATGCCTGCCCGGAGATCCCGAGCGGGCAGAATGGCTGATCTGGATTCACTTTTCGGAAACCATAAGCCAGCATTCTGCCGCCCTGACGCAGCAACATGTGGCATTGTACAAGGATGAGATGCGCAGCCCGATCGTGATGAAACTGGAAGCCAAGCGGCTGGAAAAATGCTTTGCAGCCGTGGACGCGCGTCTTGACGGACGGGATTACCTTTTGGATCGCGGCTTTTCTGCTGCTGATATCTCGGTCGGGCAAGCCATTTACATGGCGTGTCACTTTGCACAAATCGAAGAGTTTCAGCACCTGACCGACTGGTATGCGCGCATCACCTCGCGCCCGGCCTTTGTCGCCTCCCTACCGAAAGAGGGCGACAGCCGTCTTTACGCGAAAGACTTTTACCCCGCATGGAAGGCCGCATAATGGCAGAACAGGTTGAAATATTTGAAGTTGGACCGCGTGACGGACTTCAAAACGAAAAGCGCCTGATCCCAACGGACGAAAAAATTGCGCTGATTGATCTGCTGAGCACAGCGGGATTTCATCGCATCGAAGTCGCAAGTTTTGTTAGCCCGAAATGGGTGCCGCAAATGGCTGATAGCGCTGATGTACTGGCAGGTATCACGCGGCAAAGCGGGATCAACTACGCCGCGCTAACCCCAAATATGAAAGGGTATGAAGGCGCGAAAGCCGCCAACGCGGATGAAATCGCGATTTTCGCCTCTGCCTCTGAAGGATTTTCCAAGGCGAACCTCAACGCCACAATAGAAGAAAGCATCGCCCGTTTCGTGCCCATCGCAGAGGCCGCCGCCCGCGATCAAATCCCGATGCGGGGCTATGTCTCTTGCGTCACTGATTGTCCATTTGACGGGCCGACCCCGCCGTCCGAAGTGGCCCGGGTCGTGGCCACGCTCCGCAATATGGGGTGCTACGAAATCTCGCTTGGCGACACCATTGGTCAAGGCACGCCAGATACCGTGAATGCGATGCTGCGTGCCGTGCTGGAAGAGATCGCGCCCGAGGAATTGGCCGGGCACTTTCACAACACCAACGGGCGGGCGCTGGACAATATCGAAGTGGCACTGGACCATGGGCTTCGCGTTTTTGATGCCGCTGTTGGCGGTTTGGGCGGCTGTCCCTATGCGCCGGGGGCCGAGGGAAATGTCGCGACCGAAGCGGTTGCAGAACGGGTTGCCGCGCTTGGATATGAGACCGGGCTGGATTTGAACCTGATCGCCAAGGCCGCCTTGATTGCGCAAGCGATGCGGGCCGGGTAGCGGCCTCCCACACAGGCCCTGACACGGATTTGTGTCAAATTTTATGAAAACTGTCGGATCGACATGAAGGACATCTGAATGTTTGAAACCATTGATATCTCAACCGATGATCGCGGTGTTGCCACACTGACCCTTGCGCGGGAAGATAAACACAATGCCCTCTCGGCTGTCATGATCGCTGAATTGACAAAAGCGGCCGAAGTACTTGGCAACGATCCGGCCATTCGCGCTGTTATCCTGACCGGTGCCGGAAAAAGTTTTTGTGCCGGTGGGGATCTGGGTTGGATGCAGGAACAGATGCGCGCTGATGCAGTCACGCGCGCCTCCGAAGCGCGCAAACTGGCTGAGATGTTGGGTGCTTTGGACCGGATGCCAAAACCGCTGATCGGTAAAGTTCAGGGGCAGGCCTTTGGCGGCGGCATTGGCATGATGTCAATCTGTGACGTGGCGATTGGCGCCGATCATGCCAAGTTTGGCCTGACCGAAACCCGCCTTGGCCTGATTCCGGCGACCATTGGCCCCTACGTGGTGGCCCGAATGGGCGCGGCGCGGGCGCGGCGCGTGTTCATGTCAGCGCGAATTTTTGGTGCGTCCGAGGCGGTTGATCTTGGGCTTCTGGCTCGCGCTGTTCCTTCAGGGGATCTCGATACTGCCATCGAACGGGAAGTGGCCCCTTATCTAAACGTGGCTCCCGGTGCAGTGGCCGAGGCCAAGGCGCTGGTCGCAGCCCTTGAGCCGCGCGTCGATCCTGCCATGATTGACTTGACCATCAACGCGCTTGTCTCCAGATGGGAAAGCGAAGAGGCAAAGGACGGCATCGCCGCCTTTTTTGAGAAACGAAAGCCAGCCTGGCAAAGCTAAAGGACAATCCGTATGGAAAGCGTCGCCTGGATTTATGCAACTTGCGCAGGCGTTGTGGCGCTTTTTCAATTGGCATTGGCCTATGGTGCACCCTGGGGACAATGGACCCTTGGCGGGCAGTATCCCGGCAAATTGCCGTTGGCAGTTCGATTTGGCGCAATGATCCAATCGGCACTCGTTTTGGCCATGGCCGCCTCTGTGCTTCACAGGGCAGGGGTGATTGAGAGTTGGCCAGGTTGGACTTTTTGGCCCGCGATGGCCCTGACTGCCCTGACACTGATCGGAAATCTCATCACGCCGTCGCCCCGTGAGCGGCGCCTTTGGGCACCTGTGACGGCGGCCATGTTGGTCTCGGGCCTTGGTGTGGCATTTTGGGGTTGAGCCTGGTGCAACCGTCTGAATAACAGCTCTAATGGCCTTCTATGAGCAAGAGCGACGATGCGTCCCTGCGAAAAGATGAATTTGAGGCCCTCCAAGGGGCCGGCCTCGGTTGACCCTCGCCACGGCCCGGCCTAAACAGCGAGGTGACTCTCCCGACCGGGCCATTTGCCCGCCGGGACAAGACCCGCGCCGGATATCCGGTGCCAGCCGAGCCGAAGGAGCCAGCCCTTGGAAGACCTGCTCAGGGAATATGCGCCCGTCCTGATCTTTCTCGCCCTTGCCGTAGGGATCGGGATTATCCTCATCCTTGCTGCTGTCGTCATCGCCGTCCGCAACCCGGACCCCGAAAAGGTTTCCGCCTATGAATGCGGATTTAACGCTTTTGACGATGCGCGGATGAAATTCGACGTGCGTTTCTACCTCGTGTCGATCCTCTTCATCATTTTCGACCTTGAGATCGCGTTTTTGTTCCCTTGGGGCGTCGCCTTCCCGACTATGTCGGATGTTGGTTTTTGGTCGATGATGATTTTCCTGGCCGTTCTGACCATCGGCTTTGCTTATGAATGGAAGAAAGGGGCACTCGAATGGGAGTGATGACCGGAGCCAACACTGCTGGCGTCGACAAAGAGGTCGCGACCCAAGCCCTGAATGCCGAGCTGCAGGATAAAGGCTTTCTGCTGACCACGGCCGATGACCTGATCAACTGGGCTCGCACCGGATCACTGCACTGGATGACCTTTGGTTTGGCCTGCTGCGCGGTTGAGATGATGCACACCTCGATGCCGCGCTATGATGCAGAGCGCTTTGGCATCGCGCCGCGCGCGTCCCCACGCCAATCTGACGTGATGATCGTAGCAGGTACCCTGACCAACAAAATGGCGCCTGCACTGCGCAAAGTGTATGACCAGATGCCCGAGCCGCGTTATGTGATCTCGATGGGCTCCTGCGCCAATGGCGGTGGTTATTACCATTACAGCTATTCCGTTGTGCGCGGCTGCGACCGGATCGTACCGGTGGACCTCTATGTGCCCGGCTGCCCGCCGACAGCAGAGGCGCTGCTTTATGGCCTGCTGCAACTTCAACGCAAAATCCGCCGCACCGGCACGATCACCCGCTAAGCGGCAGGAGAGACCGACATGACCGAAGCCCTCCGCGACCTGGCTGAAACCATCACCGAGAAACAGGGTGATGCTGTTATCAGCACCGACATCGCAAATGATGAGCTGACCGTGACCATCACGCTGGCCTCTGTGCCCGGCTTCATGGAATTTCTGAAAACAGACCGGGATTGCAAATTCTCGACCCTCGTCGACATCACGGCGGTGGATTACCCCAGCCGCGACAAGCGCTTTGACGTCGTGTGGCATTTCCTCAGCATGTATCAGAACCATCGCATCCGTGTGAAAACACTGATCCGCGAAGATGATATGGTGCCCTCGATTGTGCCCGTGCACCCGTCGGCAAATTGGTTCGAGCGTGAAGTGTTCGACATGTATGGGATCATGTTCTCGGGCCATCCTGATCTGCGTCGAATTCTCACCGATTACGGGTTTCGCGGCTACCCGCTGCGCAAGGATTTCCCGACCACAGGCTACACAGAACTGCGCTACGACGACGCCCTGAAGCGCGTGGTCTATGAGCCGGTGAACCTGACACAGGAATACCGCCAGTTCGATTTCATGAGCCCTTGGGAAGGCGCTGAATACATCCTGCCGGGTGACGAAAAACCCGAAGCCGCGAAAGGCTGAGGATATTCATGACCGGACCTGTGGTTCTTTTCGGATTGGGCGCGGCAAAGGCAGGCACAACCTGGCTTTACCGTTACCTCGCCTCGCATCCAGAGGCGAGGCTACCTGCCGTCAAGGAACTGCATTATTTCGACACCTGCGAAACCGGAAAGTTTGACCGCCAAGTTCAACGCATGAAGCAAGAACGTGCTCGGCGTAAAAACCGCCTTCCGGTTCGCGAAGAGGGGTTGCGCAAACGCCTTTGGCGCGAAATCCGTAGCTATACTGAATGGCTCGATGTGATTGCCGATGGGCAGAATGATTCAGCATATTATGACTTTCTGGCGGAAACGGCAGGCGACGCAAAGCTGACCGCGGATATTACGCCCGCTTATTCGACATTGTCCGCAGACAGCCTGACCCGGATGCAGGAAATGACGCCCAGTGCGAAGTTTATCTTTCTGATGCGCGACCCGCTGGACCGGCTGTGGTCCAATATCCGTATGTCTGCGGCGCGGCAAACGGGTGAGCTGGCCGGCAGAGCTTCTGAAATCCTTGAACGCGTCGTGTCCGATCAGGACGCGACTGTGACCGCACGGTCTGATTACGCGGGTACCTTGGCCCGGATAAACGCCGCGCTGGATCCCAAGTGTGTGTTTCTGGGCTTTTATGAAACTCTGTTTCAATCTGATACCCTCGACAGGCTATGTGCTTTTTTGGGCCTTGCGCCTCATCCGGCCCGGGCTGAGGCCCGTGTGCTGGAAGGCGAGAAACTTGAGATGACAGAGGGGCAACGCGCCCGCGCTTTGGCGTGGCTGGCCCCTCAATATGATGCGGTGGCGCGGGCAATGGGCCCATTGCCAAGCCGCTGGACGGATAACATGGAGGCGCTGGCATGATGGATGGCGGCAAAGGCTTCGAAGACGCCCTGACAGGCGAACAGAAGATCCGGAATTTTAACATCAACTTTGGGCCTCAGCACCCGGCGGCCCACGGCGTGTTGCGTCTGGTGCTTGAGCTGGATGGTGAGATCGTGGAACGCTGCGATCCGCATATCGGCCTTTTGCACCGTGGCACCGAGAAGCTGATGGAATCCCGCACCTATCTGCAAAACCTGCCGTATTTTGACCGGCTCGATTACGTGGCGCCGATGAATCAGGAACATGCCTGGTGTTTGGCGATTGAAAAGCTGACCGGTACCGAGGTGCCGCGCCGCGCGTCCCTGATCCGGGTGCTTTATTCCGAGATCGGCCGCATCCTTAATCACCTTCTCAACGTCACCACGCAAGCCATGGATGTGGGTGCATTGACCCCGCCGCTGTGGGGCTTTGAAGAGCGTGAAAAGCTGATGATCTTTTACGAGCGCGCCTGTGGTGCGCGTCTGCACGCGGCCTATTTCCGGCCCGGCGGTGTGCATCAGGATCTTCCCAGTGACCTGCTGGACGATATCGAGACATGGGCGAATGAATTCCCCAATGTTCTTGACGATATCGACGGACTCCTGACCGAGAACCGCATCTTCAAACAACGAAATGCGGATATCGGTATCGTGACCGAGCAGGACATCCTCGATTGGGGTTTTTCCGGTGTCATGGTCCGCGGTTCGGGCATGGCGTGGGATTTGCGGCGTGCGCAACCCTATGAATGCTATGATGAGTTCGAGTTCCAGATTCCTGTTGGCAAAAATGGCGACTGCTTTGACCGCTACCTCTGCCGCATGGAAGAAATGCGGCAGTCGCTTTCAATCATCCATCAGTCAATCGCCAAGCTTCGCGCCCCCGAAGGGCAGGGTGACATCCTGGCCCGTGGCAAACTGACCCCGCCTAAACGTGGCGATATGAAAACCTCGATGGAGGCTCTCATCCACCACTTCAAACTCTACACTGAAGGCTTCCACGTGCCCGCAGGTGAGGTTTATGCAGCGGTTGAAGCTCCCAAGGGTGAGTTCGGCGTCTACCTTGTCGCCGACGGCACCAACAAACCCTACAAGGCCAAGTTGCGCGCCCCTGGATACCTGCATTTGCAGGCGATGGATCACGTCGCGGGCGGTCACCAACTTGCGGATGTGGCAGCCATTATCGGCACGATGGATGTCGTGTTTGGTGAAATCGACCGCTAATGCTGGTTTCTGTTGGGTTGCCCGGCCTGATGCTGCTTATCGGTGGCAACCCGGTGGTTGTCGGGCCAGTTATCGCGATTGCAATTCCCCAACTGGTACTGCCGTTCCCGTTCTGAACTGCCGCCCCGGCGGCAGTTTTCGACGAAAAACGCGAATTGGTGCTATACTCCCTGATATTATTTGATTTTCATTAGGGGGATTTTCGCAATGAAAACTATGAGATGCACCGCATCCGTGCTGGGCATGTTTATGGCAGCCTCGTCTGCATTCGCGGACCTTGCACCGCGATTTGATGAGAGCCTTGGCTTTTCGGTATTGGGTGTGACCCCGGCGGGCCTTTTGGTCGACAATGCCGGTACATCTTTCAATTGCGGTGTCGATGAAGTTTCTGAACGCGTGTTGGCGCTAAGCCACTGCCAGGCCATTTTGGGACCCATGGCTGCTGCCGCTGCCGCCGCAGCAGAAGAGAATTGGCTAATGGAGCAAGAAGGTGTGGCCGACCTCCTTGGTGAGCTGCCGGACCAGGTTTTCGCAGGCGCAATTCGCGCTGTCATGGCCAGGTCAGGATGTGTTCTGGATGGAACGAATGAAGAGGCATTGCGCGCTTGGTTCTTGCCTGCAATGGGCGTCCAACTTGGCTTGCAGTCACCATTTTCTGAGGATGTCCTTGATGCCCTGGATGACCGGGTAGGGGATGGAGCAGAGATATTGCTGGAAACAGGTGAGGTTGTCCTGAACGTCGACGACACCATTGCAACTTTGGTCAATTGCACTCAATGAGTCTTGGCGTGATTGTCACAATTTGTGGCGTGATTTCATTTTTGATTCTTGCAATGTTGGCCGTCGCTTTTGCAACCAATCCAGAGCGAGGGTTGGAGCAAACAACCCATCGACAGGAAAAACTTCCGTCTGTGATGGCCGATCGCTACGCGGCCTTTGCTGTTTTGGCGGCGGCGTTCACAGTTTACGGCGACCTAAATGTCATGGCGATGTTTTTTGCGGTCTGTGCGTTCATGGGGTTTGCGGATGGCTGGATCTACGCCCGCGCCGGGCATCCACATTGGAAGCATACCAGCTCGGGCCTTTTGTCAACCGGAGCCCTACTGATTGCCCTTGCCGCAATAATCGCGGGCTGACGCATGGGTGCGACTGGATGGCGGGAACCTCGCTGCAATAAAGTGAAAGGAGACTATCTTATGAAAATCAACGCGCTCCGTACCCTTATTCTGTACTTTTACATTGGCGTGACTTCGGCCGCCGTGGCCGAAGATATCGATTTTCAGGCCATGACTGACAACTTCGCCGCATACCTCCAGGCACAAGTCAACGATTGCCTGCTACCGCCCGACGATCTGGCCGGGATCCTGACCATTACGGCACTCAATATCGAGTTTGGGTACTATTCCAATAATACGGGGATCGATGAGGCGCAGGCGGCAGACTTGGCTGCCGCGTGGTGGCAGGGATTGCTGGACCGGCAGGAGGTTCTGGATATTGGCGAGGGCACCTATCAACTTCAGACCTGTCCCCCCCCTAGCGAGGCACAGCGTGTTGAGGCGGCCATTAGCAGGATCGATGCCCTAAGCGATATTGAAGCAATGGCGCTATTTTCGGACTTTATGGGCCAACAGGGATGTCGCGTGCCCATCGCACTCCAAGACAGGTTTACCGAAATTGGCATCCGCCATGTTGCCACCAGCTTTGGGGTCGATCTGCCTGACCCGATGCCATCTGACGCCGATCCGCTCTATACCCGTCTGGTCGAGATCATCTATGACCTGGTCGACTTTGCTGGTGAGGATCTGATACGGGCTGGCGCTCTGACGGTTGAAAATGGAATTGCCCGTCTGTCGCCCTGCACACCCACTGGTGCCCCGCTCAGGATCGATCCAGTTCATGCCATGGCCGAGGCGAGGGAAATGACGGCCTTCGAATTATTGGATCATCTTGGAATGTTGATTGAAGCCATTGGCTGCCGGTTGGCCGACGGTCAGATTGACGTGCTGCAACTTCATTTTACCCGAGAGATTCTGGCCAGCGTCGGCGTCGACCTCGCTCCACCCGACATGCGCCGATACGCCGATACAGGCGACGGGCCCGCGGCGGAATACGGCGCGACGATCGCATATCTGCAAGAGCAGTTCGCCGCGGCATTGGAAAGCATGACCGAATTCGCGATGCTTGAGCGTTCAGGTGGGGTGCAAACATTGACCCGTTGCGATGCGCCAAGCGACCCGTTCGACCTGTCTATTTATGATCTATGATCTATGTCCGTTGCATGCCGGAACATAATCGGCCGCCTGCGTCACAAACTCTTTTGCAATCTGAGCCTGGATGTGACAATTCAAACCCCGTGTAAACATGTGACCCATGGACATTCCGTGCCTGCTCTGGCAGCACGGGGCCCAAGTTGAATCTACGGGAACGACCTGATGCTGCGACGCCTCTACCACGACCAGCCCGAAAGCTTTGCCTTCACCGATGCCAACCTCGCATGGGCCGAGGCGCAGATCACAAAGTACCCAGAGGGTCGGGCGCAATCCGCAATCATTCCGCTCTTGTGGCGCGCGCAGGAACAAGAGGGTTGGCTGACCCGCGCTGCGATTGAACATGTCGCTGAGATGTTGGGCATCGCGTATATTCGTGCGTTGGAAGTGGCGACCTTCTATTTCATGTTCCAGTTGCAGCCAGTGGGCTCCATCGCACATGTTCAGGTATGCGGGACCACTTCCTGCATGATTTGCGGCGCAGAAGACCTGATTGGCATTTGTCAGGACAAGATTGCGGCCAACGCCCATGATTTATCTGCAGACGGCAAATTCTCTTGGGAAGAGGTCGAATGCCTCGGTGCGTGTTCGAATGCACCGATGGTCCAGATCGGCAAAGATTATTACGAGGATCTGACAGCCGAAAAATTCACTTGGATTTTGGATGAACTGGCCGCTGGTCGCGTGCCGACGCCGGGCCCCCAAAACGGCCGTTATGCATCCGAACCGCTTTCTGGTCTGACCTCGCTGACAGAATATGAAGCAGGCCGGGATGATCTGAACGCATCTGCCCGCTTGGCCGCGGATATCGGGGATACCGTTAAGCGGATCGATGGAACCGAAGTGCCCCTGTTGGCGCCGTGGGGTAAGCAATCTGGCAAGGGGGCAGACGCTGAACAGCCACCGACCCCAGCTGAGGAACCCACGCCGAAGCCGGCTCACGCCCAGAAATCTGCACAGGCAAAAGCCAAGGAATCACCGGGAACTCCGGCAGAAACATCCGAACAACCTGCTGCTCTGGTCGAGGAGGCTGCTGCTGAAACGCAAGAGCAGGAGCCTGAATTGCTAAGCGCCGCCCGTGAAGGCGGGGCAGATGACCTCAAAAAGATCTCTGGCGTTGGTCCAAAGCTTGAAGGCGTTTTGAACGACCTCGGCTTTTATCATTTTGACCAGATTGCAGCCTGGACACCGGAACAGGTGGCCTGGGTGGACGCCCGCCTGAAATTCAAAGGTCGCATCGAACGCGATGATTGGATTTCGCAAGCGGCGGAGCTTGCTAAAGGGTAAACGCCCGCAAAGTTAATTGATTTGGCCCGCAGCGATTGCTCGCGGGCCATTTTTCTGCGTCCTCAATGGCAATACGCCCCGCAAAATGTCGATTTCTCTTCGTCGAATGTATCATGTCGTGTCTACTGCCTAACCAATATTGTATGGGGAGGAAGCAATATGTCGGACATGACAAGCTGTAGAAAGATGTGCTGGATCATTGCTGCTGCGGCGGGTGTCGTACTTTGGCTGATACTTGCAATGAGCACATCATGGTCCTGGATTGCTTGTTTGTTGCTGGGTGTCGTTTTGGCAGTGATCCTGGGGATCTTGTTACCTGGTGTCATTTGCGAGGATGATGCGCCCGCGATTGCAGCGCCGCCCGTGGCGGAAGCCTTGCCAGAGCCAGAACCTGTAGCCAGCCCAACGGAATCACCTGAAGCTGCGGATCCAATTGAGGCCGAGGTCACGCACGAATCTGTCGAGCCAGACTCTGAGCCCGAAGTGGAACCAGAACCTGAATCCTTACCAGAGCCACAAGAGGACCCGGTTGCGCAAACTGCCATGGAAGGGCCGCCGCAGGGCATGGATCAGGCGCGTGATGGGGGGGCAGATGACCTTAAAAAAATCAAGGGCATTGGCCCAAAACTTGAAGAAATGCTGCATGCGCACGGTATTTTCCACTTCGATCAAATCGCCGGATGGGAGCCGTCGGACGTGGCTTGGATGGATGACAACCTCAAAGGATTCAAAGGTCGCGTGACCCGTGATGATTGGGTTGGGCAGGCGGAAACGCTTGCTGAGGGGGGTGCGACAAAATTCTCAAGAAAAGTTGACGATGGTGACGTATATTAGGGGTGGGAGGATGTGTGAAACCATCCAAAAGGAAGACCTAGATGAAACTCGCAGAAGACATCTGGCTTAAATCTGTCACGGCTCAAAGCAACATTGTTGCAGCGGCCAATTACTCCACCGCTTTCGTTCAGAATGCTGCGGTGCAGAGTGTTCACGTCACTCTGACGACGCCCATGGTGTTCTGGTCGGCATTCTCGCGTGCATTGGATGCAGAGCTGCCCAGGACGGGCGAAGTCGTCAACCTCTTCGACGCGCCGAAAGAAACGGATGTTGCAGCCGAACCAGAGAGTGAGGCCGAAACAGAGGTTGCATTGCCGGACATCGATACCGCGGCTGCACCCATTGTGGACATTCCTGTAGAGCCTGTGGCCGAGACGCCTGCGCCGGTTGTCGAGGCGGAAGCAGCGCCCGAAGTTGATGACATCCCCGCTGCGAAACCCGGTCTTGTTCTTTTGGACGAGCCGCGTGGCGGAAAGGCCGATGATCTGACCGAGATTAAAGGGATCGGGGCCAAAATGTCGGCCAGTCTGACCGATTTTGGCATTTACCATTTTGATCAGATTGCCGGCCTAGATCAGGACGGCATTGATTGGCTTGATCAGCATCTACCGGGCTTCAAGCGCAATTGCGCCAGGTTTGACCTGATTGCGTCGGCCAAATCGTTGGTCTGACAGGTCAGATCGACCGAAAATCCAACACAAAAAGCGCCGGGGCCACACCCGGCGCTTTTTCTTTGACAAAACCGGACCATTTCGCGTGCGCTAAGGTGGACATCGCCGCCCGCTCTGCAATAAACGATGCCAAACGCAGATAGGCACGGAATGACCGAAAGCTCCGGGAAATCGTCTGACCCCAGCCGCAAGGCCCGCGTCGCAGCCATCGTAATGGCCGCAACAATGGTTTTATGGATGGGCGCACAATTCCTGGGTGGACGTTTAGGTTTGCCCGTGCGTTATGTATTTCTGTTCGACCTTGCGGCAATTGCGGCTCTGGTCTGGGCGCTGATTGTAACATATCAGGTCTGGCAAGCCCGCCGCGCAGAAAGGGACTGAGGATGCTTCAGGATCAAGACCGTATCTTTACCAATATCTATGGCATGCATGATCGCAATCTGGCAGGCGCCAAAGCGCGCGGCCATTGGGATGGCACCAAGGACCTGATTGGTCTGGGCAAAGATAAGATCGTGGAAATCATGAAAGCGTCCGGCCTGCGCGGTCGCGGCGGCGCGGGCTTTCCGACAGGTCTGAAGTGGTCCTTCATGCCCAAGGAAAGTGACGGTCGCCCGTCCTACCTGGTCATCAATGCCGACGAATCCGAGCCCGGCACCTGCAAAGACCGCGAGATTATGCGCAATGATCCCCATACGCTGATCGAGGGGGCGTTGATTGCCTCTTTCGCGATGGGTGCGCATGTCTCCTACATTTATATCCGCGGCGAATATATTCGCGAGCGTGAAGCGTTGCAGGCTGCGATTGATGAGGCCTATGAAAACGGATTGCTCGGCAAAAATGCTGCTGGTTCCGGCTGGGATTTTGACCTTTATCTGCATCACGGGGCAGGGGCTTATATTTGCGGCGAAGAAACCGCACTGATCGAATCGCTGGAAGGCAAAAAAGGTATGCCCCGCATGAAGCCGCCTTTCCCGGCGGGTGCGGGCCTCTATGGTTGTCCTTCGACTGTAAACAATGTCGAATCGATTGCGGTTGTGCCCACGATCCTACGTCGTGGTGCCGATTGGTTTGCCGGTTTCGGCCGTCCGAATAATGCAGGTACTAAGCTGTTTGCCATCTCCGGCCACGTGAACAATCCCTGCGTCGTTGAAGAGGCGATGTCGATTTCTTTCGAGGAACTGATCGAAAAGCATTGTGGCGGTATTCGTGGCGGGTGGGACAACCTCAAGGCTGTGATCCCCGGCGGATCTTCAGTGCCAAGCGTGCGTGGCGAAAACATGCGCGACGCGATCATGGATTTCGATTACCTGCGCAACGATCTGGGCTCGGGTCTTGGCACGGCAGCTGTCATCGTGATGGATCAGTCGACAGATATCATCAAAGCAATCTGGCGTTTGTCGAAATTCTACAAGCATGAAAGCTGTGGTCAGTGCACGCCATGTCGTGAAGGAACCGGCTGGATGATGCGTGTCATGGACCGTCTGGTCCGTGGTGAGGCGGATCCCGAAGAGATCGATATGCTCTGGGATGTGACCAAACAGGTCGAAGGCCACACCATCTGTGCGCTTGGCGACGCGGCGGCGTGGCCGATTCAAGGCCTCATCCGCAATTTCCGCGACGAGATCGAAGACCGGATCAAGGCCCAGCAAACTGGACGTGTGAGTGCCGTCGCCGCCGAATAAGGCTTTCCGCGCCAGATTGAAGAATTAGAAGGCTGGGCCAATGGTCCGGCCTTTTTTTGAGTTGGCTATCCAGTGAACGATTGACCAAGGAAACTCACAAACTCTGCCATCACAAGGAACCCAAAAGTGACGCCTTTTGGGTTTTTTGTTGAAACGGAGTTCGCTTTTCCCTATATAGTGTAAATCAGACATTATTAATGGGGGTTTAAATGTCCGGACTTCTTCATCGCGCAAAGTCACGCTTTTCTCAGCTCGATCAAAGCTTGATCTCGCCGAGCTCATTCTTCATCGCAGCCGCGTTCGCGTTTTTCTTTGTGTACCCGGTCCTAGTAGCTGGCTACGAATTGAATGGCATCATGGGCGCGATCGGTCTTTTGATCGTATTGATTCCAATTGTTGCCATTGCGGTGTTGATGTCTGTGGCAGGCGGAGAAGGTTTCTGGGGCAGTATGGGAGCAATCGCCTTGTTCTTAATTGGAATCTCCTGCCTGCTTATTTCGGTGCCCATCCTCGTGAACGGTTTCTCACAGCTCTTTTTCGGGGTGGATTGGATTTGATTGGTACGCGCTCAGGTCCGGTCTGGATCAAACGAGACAGACACCAAAAAACCGGGTTTCTCTCCACAGTCCTCTCCTGAGATCAGAACGCATAGGATTTGCGAATCCAGCGCCGGTCTCGGTGCTGGGTCAGTGCAAATTGTTCGCCTGTTTCGACAATCCAAAGGCAGGCATTCATTAACGAAAACTGACACAAGCGTCATTTTTAAGTGACGAGGCTGTCACTTTTGCGGGGCCGAGTCGTCCCTGCAACAGGTTTTCCTTTTGCGAGAACCAGGGAGTTGATGACAAATCGTTAACCACGTATGATCGCTTACAAAATTGGGCCCGGCTAAGCGGGCCATCTTGGGGCAACCTCTTGGCAGGAGGACAAAGTGGCAGACTATCAAGCACAGCGTGGGGCCCGTCCGGGTCTGGAAAGCTTTTACAAAGCATGGATGACCCTTGTCTTTCTGGGCTTCGCAGGGCTTGGAATCTACCTTGGGTATACGTTTGGTGTCGGCGGCTCTATTCTTGGCGCAGTTCTGGGCATGATGATGGGTGGCATTGTCATGTTGTTGCTCAACACACCCGAAAAGCTTGAGGGCGCAATATACATGACCCTTGGCGTGGCCTTTGTCGTTGGCCTCATCTACATGATCATCGCGTTTTGGGGCGTACGCCTTTAACGAATATTCCTCAGTAAAATAGGCAATTTCAGGCCGATACTCGCGACTGACACAGCCCTGTTATTGAATGACAAACCCCTGAGACCTCATATGAATACGAGTTTTCTATCCGATAGAGGTTTTATTCGAATGAAACGTATTCTGTTTGCCCTGACCTTCCCGGCGCTATTTGCCGCCCCCGCCTTTGCAGATCAATGGGATGCGATGCGGGAAGATGAAAGGATCAGCAACGGTTTGCTGGTTGTCACGATTGGCGCACATATTGACGATACCTGCCCCACGATCGAAGCGCGATCGGTTGCTTCGGGCGCCTATATGATGGGGCTTGCACGCCATGCAATGTCGCTTGGCTATTCGCGCGACGAGATCCGCAGATATGTCGATGACGAAGGGGAGCGCGAAAGGTATCGCCAACTTGCCCTGCGCTATTTTGCGCAACACGGCGTTCATTCCGAAGAGGATGTAGAGGGTGCTTGTCGCGTCGGACAAATGGAAATCGACAACCGGTCGACCGTTGGAAGAATGCTGCGATAAACCCAATATTTTGGTCATGCGTCAACGCGTCCGCCCCCAAAAGGCGGGCGCGAATGCGTTTTTGGGAACATAAGTCCCGAAAATCCGTCATTTCCGCGGAAAAAATCCAATCGGTCGCGTTGCAAATTCCCGCGCGGCACGGCACTAGGGGGCAAGGGAAATTTCCGCGTGAATCCGGGCGGGGCTTGCGTTAGACAGCTACGCAAACCGGCCCCCGCGATGCGCAAAGGTGAAGCCATGACCGAGCTACGCAAAATCATCATCGACGACAAAGAAGTTGAGGTGGATCCCGCCCTGACTTTGATCCAGGCTTGCGAAGAGGCCGGGGTCGAAGTGCCGCGGTTCTGCTATCACGAGCGCCTGTCGATTGCCGGCAATTGCCGCATGTGTCTTGTTGAAGTTGTTGGCGGCCCACCCAAACCCGCCGCCTCTTGTGCGATGCAGGTCAAAGATTTGCGTCCTGGCCCAGAAGGCCAGCCGCCGGTTGTAAAAACCAACAGCCCGATGGTCAAAAAAGCGCGCGAAGGAGTGATGGAGTTTTTGCTCATCAACCACCCGCTGGATTGCCCAATCTGCGACCAGGGTGGCGAATGCGACCTGCAGGATCAGGCAGTGGCCTATGGTCTGGCTGATTCCCGTTACACCGAGGTAAAACGCGCCTCGGAAGATCTGGATCTCGGTCCGCTTGTCGCAACGACCATGACGCGCTGCATTTCCTGCACCCGCTGCGTCCGCTTCACAACCGAGGTCGCTGGAATCCACCAGATGGGCCAGACCGGCCGCGGCGAAGACAGCGAGATTACCAGCTACCTGAATCAAACGCTCGATTCGAATTTGCAGGGCAATATCATTGACCTCTGCCCGGTCGGCGCGTTGACTTCAAAACCATACGCCTTTACCGCCCGCCCATGGGAATTGACCAAGACCGAGACCATTGACGTGATGGACGCGCTTGGCTCGAACATCCGTGTTGATACCAAGGGTCGCGAAGTGATGCGCATTTTGCCGCGCAACCATGATGGCGTGAATGAAGAGTGGATTTCTGACAAAACCCGGTTCGTCTGGGATGGCTTGCGCCGTCAGCGTCTGGATCGTCCCTACATCCGCGAAAACGGCAAATTGCGCCCGGCCACTTGGCCCGAGGCCCTGACCAAAGCAGCCGAAGCCATGAAGGGTAAGAAAATCGCCGGCCTGGTGGGCGATCTGGTCTCGGTTGAAGCCGCATTCGCACTGAAGCAGTTGATCGAAGGGCAGGGCGGCAACGTCGAATGCCGGACAGATGGCGCAAAACTGCCTGCTGGCAACCGTTCGGCCTATGTCGGCAATGCCACGATCGAGGATATCGACAGCGCCAAAGCCATCATGCTGATTGGCACCAACCCGCGTGAAGAAGCGCCCGTGCTGAACGCCCGTATCCGCCGCGCATGGCTGAATGGCGCGAAGATCGGCGTCGTTGGTCCAGCGCTTGACCTGACATACGAATATTTCCACGCTGGAACCGGGCGCGACGCATTGGCAAAAATGGCGTCTGCCCCGCATTCTGACGCGATTGGCAAAGAGACTTTGGTCATCGTCGGCCAAGGCGCTCTGCAAGAAGCCGATGGCGAGGCTGTGCTGGCCAATGCGATGAAATTCGCGGAGATCACCGAATCTAAATTCCTCGTTCTTCACACCGCTGCTGCGCGGGTTGGAGCTATGGATATCGACGCGACAACGGAAGGCGGCATCACCGCTGCCATCGATGGCGCGGACGTTATCTACAATCTTGGCGCCGACGAAGTGGATATCGACGCTGGTGCCTTCGTGATCTACCAGGGCAGCCATGGCGATCGCGGTGCGCATCGGGCCGATCTGATCCTGCCGGGCGCAGCCTATACAGAGGAACAAGGCCTGTTCGTGAATACAGAAGGCCGTCCGCAACTGGCCCTGCGCGCCGGATTCGCGCCGGGCGAGGCCAAGGAAAATTGGGCCATTTTGCGTGCTTTGTCGGCCGAATTGGGTGCGGCTTTGCCTTTCGACTCGCTGACGGCCTTGCGCCAGGCGATGGTTGAGGCCGCACCGCACCTGGCCATGGTGGACGAGGTTCCGGTCAATGAAGGTGAGGCCCTGACCCGGATGGACATGGGTGACGCGGATTTCCGTGTTGCGGTTAAGGATTTCTACCTGACCAACCCAATCGCAAGGGCGTCGACCCTTATGGCGGAGCTGTCTGCCAACGCCAAAGCGCGTGCGCAAGCACCCATGGCTGCGGAATAAGGCCGATCGTGCGGGGGCGTCCACATATCCTGTCGCTTTGCGGGGTTGCGGTCTTGGCCGTTGCTGCCTGTGCGCAAGACGCTCAAGTGTCACGCAATGCCCCTGCGGCCCTATTCCAATACGGACCAATTGAGACCCGCCTTCTGGATGAAGGGCTGGTTAATTTTCACGTCGAAATGCGCGGTGCACGCACCGGCGAAGACGTGGCGAACTATGCGGAATGCGCTGCAGCGCAGTACACGCTGATCCGAGGTTTCGGATTTGCGCGACACGTCCGCACAAATGTGCAGGAAGAGGCTGGCCTTTGGCGGGCAGATGCGGTTTACACCGTCTCACCGGCACTCCCACGAGGGCTACAGACCATCGACGCCGAAGTTGTCGTCGCTGACTGTGCTGAGCAAGGCATACCGACGGTGTGAGGAAATATGGTTGAATTCTTTACGACCACGACTTTGGGCATAGGGCTTTTGATGCTGGGGCAGATCCTGCTTCTGGTGTTGCCCCTCATGGTCGCTCTGGCGTTTTTGATGTACGCAGACCGCAAAATCTGGGCTGCGGTCCAGATGCGCAAAGGCCCCAACGTTGTTGGTGTCTTTGGCCTTTTGCAAAGTTTCGCGGATTTCCTGAAATACATCGTCAAAGAGGTGGTGATCCCCGCTGGCGCAGACAAGACAGTTTACTTGCTGGCGCCGCTGATCAGCCTTGTGATGGCCCTGATCGCCTGGGCGGTGATCCCGTTCAACGATGGCTGGGCAATCTCTGACCTGAACGTCGCCATTCTTTATGTCTTCGCCATATCGTCGCTTGAGGTTTACGGAGTGATCATGGGGGGCTGGGCGTCCAACTCCAAATATCCGTTCCTCGGCTCGTTGCGCTCTGCCGCGCAGATGATTTCTTACGAAGTTTCCATCGGCCTGATCATCATCGGTGTGATTATTTCGACCGGCTCGATGAATTTTGGTGACATCGTCCGGGCGCAAGATGGCGATTACGGCTTCCTCAGCTGGTACTGGCTGCCGCACTTCCCAATGATGTTCCTCTTCCTGATCTCAGCATTGGCTGAGACAAACCGCCCGCCATTCGATTTGCCCGAGGCTGAATCCGAATTGGTTGCCGGCTATCAGGTTGAATATTCCTCCACGCCGTTCCTCCTCTTTATGATTGGAGAATTGGTGGCCGTGGTTTTGATGTGCGCGCTTGTTTCGCTCCTTTTCCTTGGTGGCTGGCTCAGCCCGGTTGGGTTCCTGCCCGATGGTGTGTTGTGGATGGTCGGCAAGATGCTGTTTGTCTTCTTCATCTTCTCGATGGTGAAGGCGATCACGCCGCGTTACCGCTATGACCAGCTGATGCGTATCGGTTGGAAGGTCTTCCTGCCCATGTCGCTGGCCTGGGTTGTGATCGTAGCCTTCCTTGCAAAATTCGAAGCTTTCGGCGGCGCCTATGCCCGCTGGATGATTGGGGGCTGATTGATGACACAGATCGACTACACCCGCGCGGCAAAATACTTTCTGCTGACGGATTTCATCAAAGGCTTCCAGTTGGGATTGAAGTATTTCTTCTCGCCCAAATCGACGCTGAATTACCCGCATGAAAAAGGCCCGCTTTCCCCGCGCTTTCGGGGTGAGCACGCGCTGCGCCGCTATCCCAATGGCGAAGAGCGCTGCATTGCCTGCAAATTGTGTGAGGCCGTGTGCCCCGCGCAGGCCATCACCATCGACGCCGAACCGCGCGAGGATGGCAGCCGCCGTACCACGCGTTATGACATCGACATGACGAAGTGCATCTATTGCGGTTTCTGCCAAGAGGCTTGCCCGGTGGATGCAATCGTTGAAGGCCCGAATTTCGAGTTTGCCACCGAAACCCGTGAGGAGCTGTTCTACAACAAAGAAAAGCTTCTGGAAAACGGCGCCCGGTGGGAGGCCGAAATAGCCCGTAATTTGGAAATGGATGCGCCCTACAGATGACAGACAATTCCAACAACCCGTTCGCCGCGATGTTCGCTCAAACGCAGGAAATGGCAAAGGAATTTGCCAAATCCGTGAATCCCGCTCTGGGCAGTTTCACGCCAAAGGGCTTTGAAAACCTCTGGCCGACCATGCCCGCCGAAATGATGGAAGCCCTGATGGGCAAGCAGTTCAACCCCGACGGGTTGGACGCAAAAACGCGTCTGTTGCTGACCTTGCAAGCGCTGACCATTCAGGGCGCGATTGCCGAACCTCAGATCCGCACCACCGTTCGCCATGCGATCACGGCGGGCGCAACGAAACAAGAGATTGCCGAGACTATCGCGCAGGCGGCCGTGTTTGCCGGTGTGCCCGCGATGACCAAAGCGATGGAGCTGGCCCGTGAGGCCATCGACGGAGACGAGGAATAATCCATGGGTATTGTCGACCTCACCTTTTACCTCTTCGCCATCACCACCGTTCTGGCCGGTTTCATGGTTGTTGTGGCGCGCAACCCGGTCCACTCGGTTCTGTGGCTGATCCTTGCCTTCCTGAGCTCTGCGGGTCTTTTCGTCCTGATCGGGGCTGAATTTGTCGCGATGCTGCTGATCATCGTTTATGTGGGCGCGGTGGCCGTTCTCTTCCTCTTCGTTGTGATGATGCTGGATGTGGATTTCGCCGAGTTGAAGGCCGAGATGGCCAAGTATGTGCCTCTTGCGGGTCTCATCGGGATCGTGATCCTGATGCAGCTTGGCATGGCGTTTGGCGATTGGGTGCCGGGCGCGGGCGTTGAGATGCTGGCCCAACCCAATGCGACGCCTGCGGGCGAAGCGCATAACACCGCCGCTTTGGGTGGCGTGATCTACGACGATTACTTCCTGATTTTCCAACTAGCCGGTCTGATCCTGCTGGTCGCCATGATTGGCGCCATTGTTCTGACCCTGCGCCACCGCAGCGACATCAAACGCCAGAACGTACTGGCCCAGATGTATCGCGATCCGGCCAAAGCGATGGAATTGAAAGACGTGAAACCGGGGCAGGGCCTTTAAGGCGCTGCCAACGGCTGAAAGAAAAATGCGCCTGTGAAAGGCGTGACACGATGCAAAACCAAGGGGCAATCGGCCCCGGAGGGACGAGATGAGTATCGCACTTGAACATTACCTGACGGTGGCCGCCGCGCTATTCGTTATCGGGATTTTCGGGATATTCCTGAACCGCAAGAACGTCATCATTATCCTGATGTCGGTCGAGCTGATGCTTTTGGCGGTCAATATCAACCTCGTCGCCTTTTCGTCTTACCTGGGGGATCTGACTGGTCAGATCTTTACCCTCTTCGTCCTGACGGTTGCAGCGGCTGAGGCGGCCATTGGTCTTGCAATCCTCGTCTGCTTCTTCCGGAACCGCGGCACCATCGCCGTGGAAGACGTCTCGAATATGAAGGGCTGAGCGCAATGGAAACCATCCTCCTCTTTGGCCCGCTTGTTGGTGCAGTCATTTGCGGCTTTTCCTGGCGCCTGATCGGTGAAACTGCCGCCTGCGCCGTGGCGACGGGCTTCTTGTTCCTGTCCTGCCTGCTCAGCTGGATCACCTTCCTTGGGTTTGGTGGCGAAACCGAAGTGCGCGAGCTGTTCACCTGGATCGCGTCGGGTACATTGGATGCGTCCTGGTCTGTTCGGATCGACCGCCTGACTGCAATCATGTTGATCGTGATCACCAGTGTTTCGGCCCTCGTGCACCTTTATAGCTTTGGCTACATGGCGCATGACGATCATTTCCGCGAAGGCGAGAGCTATCGCCCGCGTTTCTTCGCCTATCTGTCCTTCTTTACATTCGCCATGCTGGCGCTGGTGACAGCCGATAACCTCTTGCAGCTGTTCTTTGGCTGGGAAGGCGTGGGCGTCGCTTCGTACCTCCTGATCGGGTTTTATTTTCGCAAACCAACGGCTGGCGCGGCGGCAATCAAGGCGTTCGTGGTCAACCGTGTCGGCGACTTCGGTTTCCTTCTGGGTATCTTTGCGATCTACAAATTGACGGACACGATCAATTTCGACGTCATTCTTAGCACAGGCCCGCAGCTGGCCGAGACGACCATCTCGTTCCTCGGGTATGAGCTGAACGCGGCCAATACCATTGGTATGCTGCTCTTTGTCGGTGCCATGGGTAAATCGGCGCAATTGTTCCTGCACACCTGGTTGCCTGACGCAATGGAAGGCCCGACGCCTGTGTCGGCCCTGATCCACGCCGCGACCATGGTAACCGCCGGCGTCTTCCTGGTCTGCCGCATGTCGCCGATCTATGAATACGCCCCTTATGCCACCAACTTCATCATCATTGTCGGCGCAGCAACAGCATTCTTTGCCGCCACCGTAGGGCTGGTTCAAAACGACATCAAACGCGTGATCGCATATTCGACCTGTTCGCAGCTTGGCTATATGTTCGTGGCCGCGGGCGTAGGTGTCTACTCGGTCGCGATGTTCCACCTCTTTACCCACGCCTTCTTCAAAGCGATGTTATTCCTTGGCGCAGGATCGGTCATCCACGCGATGCATCACGAGCAGGATATGCGCAACTATGGCGGTCTGCGGAAGAAAATCCCGCTGACCTATGCCGCGATGCTAATCGGGACACTGGCCATTACCGGTGTCGGTATTCCGCTGACCCATATCGGCTTTGCGGGCTTCCTGTCGAAAGACGCGGTTATTGAAAGCGCCTTTGCCTTTGGCGGCGGTCTGGGCCTCTATGCCTTCTGGGCGCTTGTCGTGGCCGCCTGTTTCACCAGCTTCTATTCCTGGCGCCTGATTTACCTAACCTTCTTTGGCAAACCTCGTGGCGACAAACATGCCCATGACCACGCGCATGAAAGTCCGATGACCATGGTCGCGCCACTTGGTGTACTGGCGGTCGGAGCAGTCTTTGCCGGTATGGTCTGGTACCAGCCCTTCTTTGGCGATCATGACCGTGTAAACCAGTTCTTTGGCATTCCGGCCCATCACGCCGTAGAAGCGCATGGTGAAGATCACAGCGATGACCATGGTGTTGCTGAAACGCATGAAGAAGATGGTCATGCGGAAGTGGCCGCCCACTCGGAAGAGGCGGATCACGGCGACGAGGCCGTGATGGCAGAAGCCGCACATGGCGATGACGCGCATGACGAGGGCATGGATCATGCTGCTGCACATGCTGATCCCGAACATGCCGATGAGATGGCCGCGCATCATTTCGAAGTGGTTGGCGCCATTCACATGGCCCCTGACAATCACGTCATGGATGACGCCCACCATTCGCCAAACTGGGTAAAAGTCTCGCCCTTCATTGCAATGCTGATTGGCTTCCTGACCGCAACTTATTTCTACATCATCGCACCCAAAACACCGGCCCGACTGGCCGAGCTGTTCCAGCCGCTTTACCAGTTCCTGCTGAACAAATGGTACTTCGACGAGATCTACAATGTGGTCTTTGTCATCCCAGCCATGTTCATCGGGCGCTTCTTCTGGAAACGCGGCGACGGCAATGTGATCGACGGCGGAATCAACGGATTGGCCATGGGCATTATCCCGTGGTTCACCAAGATGGCCGGCCGGGCGCAGTCTGGCTACCTCTTCCACTATGCCTTTGCCATGGTTCTTGGCATCGCGCTTCTTATTACCATCGTCACCCTGAGCTTCGGGGGCTGAGAGCAGAGATATGGAACAAAGTCTTCTTTCCATCGTAACCTTCCTGCCGCTCGTCGCTGCCGTCGTCATGGCGCTGTTCTTGCGCGGTGAGGATGAGGCCGCACAACTTGGCGCGAAACGCATGGCGTTTTTCGTCACAACGGCGACATTCCTGATCTCGCTGGCGATCCTTGTCCAATTCGATCCGTCAAACCCCGGTTTCCAACTGGTGGAAGAGGGCGAATGGATGCTGGGCCTGACCTATAAGGTTGGCGTCGACGGCATCTCGGTCCTCTTCGTGCTGCTGACCACCTTCCTGATGCCGCTGGTGATCGCGGCCTGTTGGGGGGTTGATCACCGCGTCAAAGAATACATGATTGCGCTGTTGCTTCTGGAAAGCCTGATGATCGGCGTCTTTGTCGCGCTGGATCTGGTGCTGTTCTACCTCTTCTTCGAAGCAGGCCTGATACCGATGTTCCTGATCATTGGTATCTGGGGCGGCGCGAACCGTATCTATGCGTCGTTCAAATTCTTCCTTTACACTTTCCTCGGCTCGGTCCTGATGCTGGTCGCAATGATCGCGATGTATGTGGATGCGGGCACCACCGATATCCCAACCCTGCTGACGCATCAGTTTAGCGCAGGCACCATGGAGATCATGGGCATGCAGGTTGTGGGTGGAATGCAGACAATCCTGTTCCTCGCCTTCTTTGCCAGCTTTGCCGTGAAGATGCCGATGTGGCCGGTCCATACCTGGTTGCCGGATGCCCACGTTCAGGCGCCGACTGCAGGCTCGGTCGTTCTGGCGGCGATCCTTTTGAAGATGGGTGGATATGGCTTCTTGCGGTTCAGCCTGCCAATGTTCCCTGTCGCCTCTGACCTGATGGCGCCGTTCGTGATGTGGCTTTCTGTCATTGCGATCATCTACACCTCTCTGGTGGCGATGGTGCAGGAAGACATGAAAAAACTGATCGCCTATTCATCCGTTGCCCATATGGGCTACGTGACGATGGGTATCTTTGCGGCGAACCAGCAAGGGATCGATGGGGCCATCTTCCAGATGATCAGCCACGGCTTTGTCTCCGGCGCGCTCTTCCTATGCGTGGGTGTTATTTATGACCGGATGCACACCCGTGAGATTGACGCCTATGGCGGTCTGGTTAACCGGATGCCCGCCTACGCGTTGGTCTTCATGCTCTTCACCATGGCCAATGTCGGTCTTCCCGGCACCTCGGGCTTCGTCGGCGAATTCCTGACCCTGATGGGTGTGTTCCAGGTCAACACCTGGATCGCGGTTCTGGCCGCAACCGGCGTGATCCTCAGTGCAGCCTATGCGCTTTGGCTTTACCGCCGGGTGGTCTTTGGCGACCTGATCAAGGAAAGCCTGAAATCCATCACTGACATGACCCCGCGTGAGCGCCTGATCTTTGCGCCGCTGATTGTCATGACGCTTTTGTTGGGTGTGTATCCCAGCCTCGCCCTCGACGTGATCGGCCCTGCGGTCGAGAACCTCGTTCACAATTACGACCTGGCGCTTGAGCACTTTGTGCCCGACACCGCCGTCGCAGCAACCGCCAGCCACTGAGGTTATTGACGATGTTTTCCGCTGATATCGCCGTCATCCTGCCCGAGATCGTTCTAGCCGTCTTTGCGATGGTGGGTTTGCTTGCGGCTGTTTACACCTCAAAAGACGGGCTTGCCGGTCTCTTGGTCTGGCTGACCGCTGGCCTGCTTGGCTTGATGGGGCTCTATATCGCCTTCACCGGTTCGGGCACACAGGAAGCCTTTGGCGGTATGCTGATCAATGATGGATTTGCACGCTTTGCCAAAGTTGTGATCCTGCTGTCTGCGTCCGCCATTTTGCTCGTTGGCAAGGACTACATGGCGCGCGACGGGCTGATGCATTTTGAATACCCGGTGCTGATCACTCTGGCCGCTATCGGCATGATGGTCATGGTTTCTGCGGGCGACCTGATGACGCTTTACATGGGCCTCGAACTTCAGTCGCTGTCACTATACGTAATTGCCGCCATGCGCCGAGATAGCGTGCGCTCAACTGAGGCTGGTTTGAAATACTTCGTGCTTGGCGCACTCAGCTCGGGCTTGCTGCTCTATGGTGCTTCGCTGACCTATGGTTTTGCCGGAACCACCAATTTCGCAGGCATTGTTGAGGCTGCAGACGGCGGCGCATCGCTTGGCCTGATCTTTGGCCTTGTGTTCATGTTTGCCGGTCTTGCTTTCAAAGTGTCGGCCGCGCCGTTCCACATGTGGACGCCGGATGTTTATGAGGGCTCGCCCACACCGGTCACGGCCTTCTTCGCCACCGCGCCCAAGATGGCGGCGATGGCGCTATTTGCCCGTCTCGCCCATGACGCGTTCGGCGGCGTGGTTGGCGATTGGCAACAGATCGTTGCGCTCTTGTCTGTCTTCTCCATGGCCCTTGGTGCCGTTGCAGCCATTGGGCAAACCGACATCAAACGTCTGATGGCCTATTCCTCCATCAGCCATATGGGTTTTGCCCTTATGGGTCTTGCAGCTGGCGATGATCAGGGCGTCAGCGCGATGCTGATCTATATGGCCATCTATGTGACTATGAATATCGGCACCTTTGCTTTCATCCTCTCGATGGAAAAAGATGGTCGCCACGTCACCAATATTTCCAGCCTCAAGGCTTTTGGTTCGAAAGAACCCACCAAAGCATTGGCGATCCTTTTGCTCATGTTCTCTCTGGCCGGTGTTCCGCCGCTGGTGGGCTTCTTCGGCAAATACGCCGTGTTGCTGGCCGCTGTGAATGCAGGGCTCACTTGGTTGGCCATCCTGGGTGTGATCGCCTCGGTCATCGGTGCGTTCTATTACCTGCGCATCGTCTATTTCATGTATTTCGGTGAAGACACCGACGGGCTCGACGGAAAAATGTCGGCGCTCAGCTATGCAGGTCTGATGTTTGGCGCGCTGGTAATGCTGCTTGGTGTTTTCAACCTCTTCGGTGTCGACGATATGGCGCTGGCCGCTGCGGCCACGCTGGTAAACTAAGCGCATGATGGACTGGCCCCAGGGCGTGGGGCGCAGAGTTCTGGCATCCGTCGACAGTACAATGGCCGAGGGCGCACGGGTTGCGCCCTCTCTCATGGGGCCAGAGTGGATCCTGACTCATGAGCAGACAGCGGGCCATGGGCGCCGGGGCAGGGCGTGGGCCTCACCATCAGGCAATTTCATGGCCTCACTGGTATTGCGCCCGTCCGAGCCACCCGATCAAGTTGCTCTGCGCAGCTTTGTGGCGGCCCTTGCGCTCCGCGAAGCCTTCGTCGCCGCGACCGGCAGAGAAAACGCGTTCAAACTGAAATGGCCCAATGACGTTCTTCTGAACGGTGGGAAAGTTGCAGGCATCTTGCTGGAAAGCATCGGGGCCGGGATGCAGGTAGATCACCTGATCATCGGTATCGGCGTTAATCTGGTGGCCGCACCGTCGCCCGAACAGGTGGAAGAAGGTGCGACATCGCCTGTCAGCCTGTTGAAAGAAATGGGCACCCGCTTGACGCCCGAGGCCTTCCTTGACCTTCTTGCACCGGCCTATGCCCGATGGGAGGCAAGCTTTACCACCTATGGATTCGGCCCGATCCGAACTGCGTGGCTGAAAGATGCAGCGCGCGTGGGCGAGGTTATCACCGCGCGCACAACCAAGGAGAGCCGCACAGGCACCTTTGAAACCGTGGACGAGGCCGGTAACCTGATCCTCAAAACAGCCAAGGGCCGTGAGGTGATCACCGCGGCCGAGATATTTTTCTAACGCGAGAGGGGCAGGACCATGCTTCTGGCTATCGACACTGGCAATACCAACACCGTGTTCTCGATCTGGGATGGAGAAGACATCCTCGCAACCTTCCGCACCACGACCGAGCATCAGCGAACGGCCGACCAGTATTTCGTCTGGATGTCGACCTTAATGCGGCATAGTCGGTTGGAAGATGTGGTGATCACCGACTGCATTATTTCATCGACCGTACCCCGCGTGGTTTTCAATTTGCGGGTTCTTTGCGACCGATACTTCAATTGTCGTCCTTTTGTAGTAGGCAAACCCGATTGCCTTTTGCCACATGCCCCGCGCGTGGATGAGGGCACGCAGATCGGCCCGGACCGGCTGGTCAACACGGCCGCGGCTTATGACAGGCATGGTGGCAATCTGATCGTTGTCGATTTCGGCACGGCCACCACATTCGACGTCGTGGCGGAAGACGGCGCCTATGTCGGCGGCGTTATCGCTCCCGGCGTAAACCTCAGCCTTGAGGCACTGCACCACGCTGCTGCTGCCCTGCCCCATGTGGATGTCACCAAGCCACAAGCAGTAATTGGCACCAACACGGTGGCTTGTATGCAATCAGGAGTATTCTGGGGCTATGTTGGTCTGATCCAAGGTATATGCAGCCGCATCCGTGCCGAATATGACGCGCCAATGCGGATTATCGGCACCGGGGGCCTCGCCCCATTGTTCTCGCAAGGTGATGTGCTATTTGACCTGATCGAAGATGATCTGACGATCCACGGTCTGACCGTGATCTATAAATATAACAAGGATAACGAGCAGACATGAGCGCCCAATCACGGCTGATCTACCTCCCCCTCGGCGGCGCGGGTGAGATCGGAATGAACTGCTACGTCTACGGCTATGGTCCGAAAGGGTCCGAGCGCTTTATCCTTGTCGATCTGGGCGTCAGCTTTCCCGATATGGATGGCACGCCGGGCGTTGATCTGATCCTGCCGGATGTGGCTTGGTTGGTTGAGCGTGTGGACCGTCTGGACGGTATCTTCATCACCCATGCGCATGAAGATCACGTGGGCGCCGTTGGCCATCTCTATCGCCATTTCCCGCGCGTGCCGGTTTATGCGCGGCCCTTCACCGCCTTCCACGCCCGCCGCAAGATGGAAGAAGCAGGGCATGATCCCGATATGGTCATCACCGCTCCGGTGTGGCCGGAAACGGTCTCGGCTGGAGATTTCACGGTTGGATTTGCGCCAACGTCGCATTCCATCCCCGAGGCTTCGGCGCTGGTCATCGACACACCAGACGGCCGGGTTGTGCATTCTGGTGATTTCAAAATCGACAAGGATCCGCGCGTAGGTGAACCGTTTGACGAGGCAATGTGGGAAACCATTGGCGCAACCGGCGTGCGTGCGTTGATTTGTGATTCCACCAATGTCTTTTCGCGCCATCCCGGTCGCAGTGAAAGCGAACTGCCCGAGCCGATCACCGAGCTGGTGGCCAATGCGCGGGGCATGGTGGTTGCGACCACATTCGCCTCGAACATCGCACGTCTGAAAACACTGGCCGAGGCTGGCAAGGCGGCTGGCCGTACAATCGTGCTAATGGGACGCGCGATGAAGCGTATGGTGACGGCAGGCGTCGAAACCGGCGTTTTGACCGACTTCCCCTCGACCGTCAGCCCCGAAGAAGCGACCCAGATCCCGCGTGAGAACCTGATGTTGATCGTAACCGGTAGTCAGGGTGAGCGTCGAGCAGCCTCTGCTGGATTGGCCCGTGGGAAATACTTGGGTCATGAGTTGAAAGAGGGCGATCTGTTCCTCTTTTCTTCGAAAACCATTCCCGGGAACGAAGTAGGCGTCGCCCGCATTCAAAATGCATTGTCCGAAAAAGGCGTTGATATTGCCGATGAGCAATCGGGGTTCTTCCACGTCTCCGGCCACGCAAACCGACCCGACCTGCACAAGATGCATTCCTTGCTCAAGCCGCAATTTCTGGTCCCAAATCACGGCGAACACCGTCATCTGCGCGAACATTGCAAGCTTGGGGCAGAGAGCGGCACAACACCCATTCTGGCCCCTAATGGCTCGCTCGTGCAACTGTCTGGCAATGCTCCCGGTGTGGACGAATATATTGAGGTGTCACGCACTTACCTGGATGGTTCACGCCTGATTGGAGCCTTTGATGGTGTCGTGCGCGACCGGATGAAGCTGGCCCTCAATGGGTTGGTTGTGGTGGCGCTGATCATAGATGAGGATGACGAGCCGTTCGAGGATTGCTGGGTTGCCCTGCGTGGCTTGCCGGAAACTGTAGGTAAGGGCGCCGGTTTGCAGGACGTGCTAGAGGATCAGCTGGCAGACCTGATGCCGCGTCTTGATCGCAAGACCGTGCGCGATGATGACAAACTGGAAGAGGCCGTACGCCGTCTGGTGCGACAGGTCTGCGTATCTGATATCGGGCGCAAGCCCGAAGTGACAGTTATCATATCTCGCTTGATGGCGGCCTAAGCCGCCATCTTGTCGTCGCGTTCCATGCGGGTCGCCCAAGCGCGACCAAGATCCGACAGGACCTTGCTGAACTTCTTGGGGGCCACCCAAAACAAAAGCTGCTTTTGTATCCAGTTTCCTTTGGGCTGAAGTTCGACCCGTATTCCAAAGCCGGGGCTGGCCCTTGTCGTGTCGACAAACCAACGTCCCTCCAGGCTGGAAAAGGGATATGGGTAATCAGCGGCTTCGGTGTGGACCCTAAAATCGAACGCCACGCCCTCTTCATGGGCGATACAGGTCTCGCGCCAGCTTTCGCCTTTTGGACCTGCGCATTCGCGTATCATGCCTATACCTTTGCCGGAGATGACAGAAACCCGGCTCAAGTTCGCTGCAACATCGGCATATCTCGGATGGTCATTCATCACACGCCAAATCGTGTCTGCCGATGCATTTACCGGCTGGCGTAGTTCAAAGATCAGTCCATTTGATGGTGTTCGGTGGCAGTTGACCGTTCCTGACTGGGTCATGGCTTATCTCCAATTTTAGTTGCGTTGGAAATGATAAAAGGGCACCGCAAGGTGCCCTTCAATTACGTCAGAGGTAGGCGTGCCGATTATGCGGCGTCTTCGTTGCCTTCAGGCTCGGCCACTTCGGCTGCCGTCTCTTCCTTGGTGGTTTCGACGGGCTTTCCGAGGTTGCGGCGTTCAGCAAAGCTATAGGCGATGAATCCTGGTGTATGCTCGCCCATGCCGACGATCTGGGCACCACCACGTCCGCCATGCGACCGCGAATTGTCCGTTTTCTTGCGTCCACGTGACCGAGGGGCAGGTTTCTTTTCCTCCCGCGACTCTTTTACCTCGGGCGTTGTTGGGGCGGCGGCTTTAGTCTGCTGAGGCGCGGCATCAGCTGCCTTCGGCTTAGCGCGGGATGTGCTGCGCGCAACCGGTTGCCAGGGCGCTTCAACGCGTGGAACGGGCTGTCCGATCAGCGCCTCAATTGCATTGAGGTACTTATCGTCGGATGGAACAGCCATCATTACAGTTGTGCCCTTGCGGCCCGCTCGGCCAGTTCGGCCGATGCGGTGAACGTAATCTTCTGCATGGCTGGGCACATCATAATTGATGACGTGGCTGACATTCGGAATATCCAAACCACGCGCCGCAACATCAGAGGCGACGAGGAATTTGATGGAGCCATCACGGAACCCATCCAGCGTCCGCGTCCGGTGACTTTGATCTAAATCGCCATGGATCGGATGCGCGTTATAACCGTGTTTGGACAAGGATTTGGCAACGATATCGACATCAACCTTGCGGTTGCAGAAGATGATCGCGTTGGTGCATCCGTCACCCTCGCCATTGATGATCGCCCGCAGCATTTCGCGTTTTTGCTTAGCTGTCTGATCGCGGCGGGTGGGTTTGAACTCGACCAATTTTTGCGTGATCGTGTCTGACGTTGTCGATTGACGGGCCACTTCGATCCGCTCTGGGTTCGACAGGAAAGTGTTGGTGATCCGTTCAATTTCGGGCGCCATGGTGGCCGAGAAAAAGAGCGTTTGGCGCGTAAAGGGCGTTAGACCAAAGATGCGTTCAATGTCGGGGATGAACCCCATATCCAGCATCCGGTCGGCCTCATCAACCACCATGACCTTTACGTCAGAGAGGATGAGCTTGCCGCGTTCGAAATGGTCCAGAAGACGACCAGGCGTGGCGATCAGAACGTCAACGCCCTTATCAATCAGCGTGTCCTGTTCTTTGAAACTGACCCCGCCGATAAGCAGCGCCTTGGTCAATTTCATATGTTTGGTGTATGTGTCGAAGTTTTCGGCCACCTGCGCTGCCAATTCGCGCGTCGGGCACAGCACAAGGCTGCGCGGCATGCGGGCGCGGGCGCGGCCCCGGGCCAACAATGTGATCATCGGAAGCGTGAAGCTTGCGGTTTTCCCTGTGCCGGTTTGGGCAATTCCCAAAACGTCGCGGCCTTCGAGCGCAGGGGGGATGGCCCCAGCTTGAATCGGGGTGGGAGTTTCATAGCCGGCCTCAGAGACGGCTTTCAGAACCTTGGGATTAAGGTTTAAGTCAGTGAACTTGGTCATATGTGTCCAGTCTGGCGGGTGGCAGCCCGCGTCGGGTGTTCGGAGCACATTTTCCAGGCGCCCCACGGAAGGCATCCCGCGCGCGTCGCGGGGTGCAGGACAGGCTCATACTGCAATTGGGCCTCAGCGTCAAATGAAGGTGAATTTTTCGGGGGTTAGCCGGTGCCGGGTTGCAACGCCAACACCTCCTGAAACAGGGATGGTGGGGCAAAAACATCAATTGACCCATCTGGCCCATATAATGTGGCGTTGAAGCCCTCCAAGGTGGCACGTCGGACCATGTCGGCGCTGAAGTTGATCATTCCGATCGACCGGTCCCGACAATCGCGCCCGCAATAAACCCGTCGGTGCAGGGATCTGTAGGGCAGGGCACGCCCGTCTTGATATGCCTCACGATAGATCAACCTGTGAACGCCGTCACGCCGTTGATCTATGACAAGGGCAAAAACGGCATCCGTGCCACGACGGACATGAGCGATATGGCCAACCAATACGTGATGAGGGTGATCTGTGATGACCAAGTTTCGCGTGGCCACACCGGCAACCGCACCGTTGGATTGCTGGGGCAGGGTCACTGCCGCCGGCATGCAGGCCGCAAGAGCAAAACAAATTAGGATCAACACGCGCACCATTGGTGCAGGCTAGATCGCTCTTGGTTAATGCCCGATTAATCTAGCGGTCGCGTGCTGCACGCATCTGTCGCAGCCGCGCAAAAACTGTCCGGGGGTCTTCCATAAGGGGCAGGATCAGCGCCTCAACCAGGGATATGGCCACCGGGTCGCCAAATGCGTCGCGCCACAAGCGTGTAAGTAAGACACGGTCCAGGTCGCCGCTCATAATCGCGTAAGGCGAAATCCCCAACATCAACTCCTCGCTTTGCCGCTTGCCACGAAAGGGGGCGTCCGGCGCACGAGGTGAGAATAGGCGTTCACTTTCTGAGAGCTTCAGAGCTCCAAACAGAGTCGCGAGGCTTGCGCCGGTCCTGCGTTGGATTTCTGTCGCGCCGTGATCGGCCAGGGTTTGAGCAGATGAGATCAGCCAGCGTGGCGACAGCACTGCCGTGAGTGTTGCGTGGTGATCGATCCAAAGGCGTTGAAAGAGGTTGGCCACATGTGTCGGTGGGTCCCGACGACGCAGTAGAATGATCAACTTGGCGTTAATTAATTCCAGATTCGCCCGCCCTTGAAACTGGCGCGCCAGGTTTCGCGCCCGTGCAGCGAAATCGTCAAAGGAAGGATCTTCCATTGGGCCTGAAGGAGCGACCACAACTCGGGTGGCCGCTGCATTCATATCCAAATCTTCGGGCGGAATTTCACCTTCAAAAATGCGAAACGGCCGTTCCGCTTGATCTTGCAGGGCCAACCATTCCGTCAAGTGCGCCCTGCCATCCATGTCAGATCATCATTTCTTTGGTCGCGGTCAGTTTGACGTCAGGATAATCCCGCGCCACGCGGTCGATATCCCATTGAAGACGCGTCAGAAAGACCGGGTCACCATCATTATCCGTTGCCATGTGTTGCTTGTTGGCGGACGCAAATTTATCCACCGCCTCCTGATCACCTTGAACCCAACGGGCCGAGGTGAACTGAGAGTTTTCAAAGCGCACGGGAAGGCCATATTCCAGCTCGATCCGGCTGGCCAGAACCTCAAACTGCAACGCTCCAACGACGCCCACGATAAAGCCGGACCCAAAAGAGGGTTTGAAAACTTTGGCCGCGCCTTCTTCGGCAAATTGCATCAACGCCTTGTCGAGATGTTTGGCCTTCATCGGGTCGCCTGCGCGGCAATTTCTAAGCAACTCCGGCGCGAAGGAAGGGATGCCTGTAAAGCGCAGTGCTTCCCCTTCGGTCAGCGCGTCACCGATACGCAACTGGCCGTGGTTTGGAATGCCGATAATGTCGCCGGCCCAGGCTTCTTCCGCCAATTCGCGATCTGCTGCCAGAAACAAAACCGGGTTCGACACGGCCATCGGTTTCTTGGATCGCACATGGGTCAGCTTCATCCCGCGCTTGAAATGGCCAGAGACCAAACGGACAAAGGCCACGCGGTCGCGGTGCTTGGGGTCCATGTTGGCCTGCACCTTGAAAACAAAGCCCGAAACTTTCTTTTCTTCCGGCGCAACCTCGCGTGGATTTGCGTTTTGCACCTGTGGTTCGGGTCCGTACCCGGCAATCCCGTCCATCAGTTCTCTCACACCAAAGCTGTTGATTGCTGAGCCAAACCAGATCGGGGTCAACGTGCCATCAAGGAAGGCTTGGCGGTCCATCGCAGGCAGCAATTCGCGGGCCATTTCGACCTCTTCGCGCAGCTTCTCCAGAAGGTCGGCGGGGATGTGTTCATCGAGCTTGGGGTCGTCCAGCCCCTCGATGGCGATGCTTTCTGCAACCTTGTTCCGGTCTGCGCGATCCATCAGTTCAAGGCGGTCGCGGATCAGGTCATAGCAGCCAAGAAAATCGCGACCCACACCAATGGGCCAACTGGCCGGCGTCACGTCAATGGCAAGGTTTTCTTGAATTTCATCAATGATATCAAATGTATCCCGGCTTTCGCGATCCATCTTGTTACAGAAGGTCAGGATCGGCAGATCGCGCAGGCGGCAAACTTCAAACAATTTCTGGGTCTGGCTTTCGACGCCCTTGGCGCCGTCAATCACCATGATGGCCGCATCCACGGCGGTCAGGGTGCGATAAGTGTCTTCGGAAAAGTCAGAGTGGCCGGGTGTGTCGACAAGATTGAACCGATATTTCTCCAGATAATCGAACGACATGGCCGAGGCCGATACCGAGATCCCGCGATCCTGCTCCATCTTCATGAAGTCGGAACGTGTCCGCCGCGCCTCACCTTTTGCGCGCACTTGGCCCGCCATCTGAATGGCGCCACCATAAAGAAGGAATTTTTCCGTCAGGGTCGTCTTGCCGGCGTCGGGGTGCGAGATGATCGCAAAGGTCCGACGACGGGCAATTTCGGGCGGCAATTCTGGGCGGTTCGTGGCGGTGTCTAACATGCCGCGCGTATAGGCAGGCGCGGGCGAAATGGCAAGATGAACCGCCATCCGTCCGCATCTGCATTTACCTATCGCGGCCTGGCGATCAGGACGTCGCAAGGTGGCATCCGCATAAGATCTGTCGCGATGCTGCCAAGCATGGCGCGCCCTTGTCCGACACGACCATGGGCGCCTGCAACAATCAGCGTCGCATCAAGTGAGTTGATTTGACTATGAAGCACCTGAAATACGCTGCCCGATGTCACCACGGTTTCGGCGCAACTTTCCGGCAAAACCTCCATTTCGCGCCAATGGGCGTCCTCCTTCATGGCGTCCCGCAATTCCGCCCGTTCCATCGCGTTCATATCCTGCCCACTGGCCGACATCAGGCCATGATAAGGGACGTGAAACGCATGAACGGGGGTGATCTGTACGCCGGGTGATAGCCTTTCGGCAAGACGAATGGCCGCGGCCGCAGCCGGAGAGAAATCCGTGGCTGCAACAACCGCATCATAGTCGTGATCGTCGCGGCCGGTGACGATCAGGACCGGGCAGGTTGTCAACCTGGCCACCCGTTGCGCCGTGGTTTCGCGCAAGGCGTCCAGAAAGGCGCGCTGGCGATGGGTGCCCATCACCAGCAGGTCTGGTTCCGCAGTTTCGATCAACTCCAGCAAGGTCCCGGTGGGATCTCCGGTCACGACGATCAGTTCAGATCCGCCAGTTTCCGAAAGAGTGCCCATGAATCGCGCAAGAGAGCGTTCTGCAGCATCACGTTGCAACTCACAGATTTCAGCCGCCGGGGCATCATCGACGATGTGACAGACAGTCAGTTTTGCGTTGTTAGCTTCTGCCAGTTTGCGCGCGCGTTGCAGGGCAAGTTCGCTTCGGGCAGACATATCCGTGGCCACCAAAATGGAATTCAGCATGTTGTATTCCCTCTCTCATGAATAGCTTACTATTTATGTGGGAATTGCTTGCGCCCACTCAAGATTTGAGCCGCGAGTCGCGATCGGATTTGAGATTTGACGCAGCGTAAAAAGGAAGGGGAAGCCAGGCCGTCGTCGAAGGAGCAGAGGCGCTGCTGACCGCGGTAGATTAGAATTTTTGCGGCCCCGCGGTTGCCTGACACCAATCTAGACCTATTAATAATGGTTAACGAAAGGTGAATGCTGATGGCCAAGCGGGTTCTGGTACTGGGCAGCGGCCCCAACGCGGTTGATTGTGTCGATTGGGACCTTTCGGGGTTCGACGCGATTGTTGCGATTAACAACGCGTGGCAGGTCAGGCCTGACTGGACCCACTTGATCCATCCTGAAGACTTCCCCGAAGAGCGTCGCCCAAAAGCGATCAGCTCCGATCAGGCAATCGTTACAGCAGCAGACTATGTGCCCTGCCAGAACAACTGGGGCGGTTTTGTCTATGCGGGCGGTACGATGGCCTTTACCGCCGGTTATTGGGCGTTGGATGCAATGCGGCCAGAGGTCATGGCATTCCTTGGCTGCGACATGGTCTATTCCAGCAGTGGAAACACCCATTTTTACGGGACTGGCGCGGCCGATCCGTTGCGGGAAGATATCACTTTGCAAAGTCTTGAGGCGAAATCGGCCCGCCTGATGCTGCTGGCTGCAGGGGCCGGTTGCGCCTGCGTCAACCTCTCGTCGGCGTCCCATTCCCGGCTTGTTTTTCCGCGTGCGTCCGTCGCAAGCAGTGACCAGACTTGGGGCCAAGCCCGCGAAAGGCACGGCCAGTTCGAGGATGTTTTGCGGCAAGAGGAGCGGCTTGGGTATTCTGTTCCTTCCGGACGGTACTGGCAGGAGCTGGATCGCTTTGATCCTGCGGAACTGCGCAAACTGGATGCGGCCTGGCTTGAGGCGATGAAAGAACCAGCGCTGGCCTAGTCGCTCGATTTTCCGTGGCTTGCACGTGTCAGTTTGGCGGCAGGGTCTTCATCGTCCTCGAATACCTTGCTCTGCACCTCGATCTCTGAGGCGTCAAACCGATCTGCGTCGCGTTGCTTGATCTCAACATCCTCAGGCAGGGCTGCGCGGGTTTGTGGCGTGACCAACAGGCTTTCAACGGCGACGCCCTCGGCAAAAATGATTTCATGCCCGTCGAAAAGGATTTGGAACGTGTCAACAAACCCACCTTCCTCGCGCAGAACAGTGTCATCATTGACCAGCGTTTCGGCTTTTACCAAAACTTCAGAGCGCCCCGTGCCAAGTTCATCATTGCGCTGCCAGATGAAGATACGATGATGGGGTGAGAGCCTTAGATCTTCAGCAACGTTTAATGTGCCTTTGCGGATGCGAATTGGGGCTAGAGCCCCTGTTGCCCGCTGTACCTGTTGTCCGATCCAACGGATCTCTTGCGGTCCATGATCGCGTGTCAGAAGGCGATCGCCAACGCGAAGCTCTTCTACGGCTCGCTGCACGCCGTTGGCCATCGTCAATTGTGTGCCTGAAAGGAAGCTGACGCAGGCGATATCGGCGAAGCGCTTTGGCGCAGTCTCTGTTTCTGAGGCGACCAGTTCATATTCCCCGCGCGGCTCTAACGGGGCCAGTGGCAAGATATGGCGGGTCGTGTCATCTGCGCCATCAACCGTCAGCAAAAGCAGGTCAATCAGCGCCCCGTCGGGGGCCATCATGCTATGGCACACTTCCAGTGAAACACGGTCGCCCGCACGGCCAACCTCGGATTCGTCCGCAACTTCTGGGCCATCCGGCCCATCCCAAATTGCCAACATCTGTGGCGGCACATCGCGGGACAATCGGTAGCTGTCGCCGAGCGCCACATCACCAGCGCCGCCAATCGGGTCTTTTTCATTGGCGCCCCAATGCACGATCAATGCGCTGGCAGGATATGTCGGAAAACGAAACTGGGCGGTGCGGCGGGCCATCTTAAATCCTTTTTACACGTCGCCTATGGCTAGGCCGGGCAAGGCAGCGGGTCAAGCTGGCGCGATGTCTGATCAGGTGCTATTTCTAGTGAAACACATGAACGAGCAGGAGGGTGCCATGGATCTGGGCATTGCAGGAAAAACGGCGCTTGTCTGTGCCTCGTCAAAGGGGCTTGGGCGCGGGTGCGCCGAGATGTTGGCAGCCAATGGTGTAAATCTGGTGCTCAACGCACGGGGCGCTGAGGCCCTTGAAGACGCGGCAAACGCGATTCGAAAGGCGCATGGCGTTTCCGTCGTTGCTGTGGCAGCCGATATCACCAGTGAAGAGGGCCAAGCGGAGGTTTTGGCCGCGGCAGGCGAAATTGATATCCTGATCACCAATGCAGGCGGTCCGCCCCCTGGATACTGGGAAGATTGGGAACGGGCGGATTTCATCGCCGCAATGGATGCCAATATGTTGACCCCCATCGCATTGATGAAGGCATTGGTGCCGGGGATGATGGCCCGTGGCTGGGGGCGTGTGGTCAACATCACCTCTGTTTCGGTCAAGGCACCGATTGCCCTACTGGGCTTGTCAAACACGGCGCGTACGGGCTTGACAGGATTTGTTGCCGGAACCTCGCGGCAGGTGGCCGATAAAGGTGTCATTATCAATAATCTGTTGCCTGGCATCCATGCGACCGACCGGGCTCAGGTTCTGGACAACGCCCGCGCGGCCGAGACGGGCCAACCGGTCGAAAAAGTCGCGGCGGACAGGGCGGCCACGATCCCCGCAGGGCGCTATGGCACCACAGAAGAATTCGGGGCGACCTGCGCCTTCATGTGTTCACAATATGCAGGCTACATGGTGGGGCAGAACATTCTGCTCGACGGTGGTGCAACCTCTGCAACGATATGAACGAAAAGTTTTCGCTGAAGGATCACCTGTTCAATTCGGACAGTTTGGGTGATCTGGCCCGGGAATTTGCCGCAGGTGTTCCGGGCTTCGATGCAGATGCGTTTCTGGCAGAGGTTTTGCCGGGTCTTCAAGGGCGCGAACTTTTGGAGCGGTTGGAATGGATCGCCGATTGCATCGAGGCGCGGTTATCTGACGATTTCATGGTGATGGCCGACCAATTGGAGGCGGCGATGCCGCCCGAATTGGATCCCGCGCAATCAGACGATGATTTCGGGCGGTTTATTCATGCTGTGCCGGGAATTCTGGCCGTACGCCATGGTATGAGAGCGGAGCATCGGCAAAGGTCAATGGATTTGCTTCATGCCGCAACCCGCAGATTCTCAATGGAATTCTATATTCGCCCTTTCATCAATGAATGGCCGGATGAGACCTTTGACGTGCTTGCGTCCTGGGCCAGTGATCCCAATTATCACGTCCGCAGATTGGTCAGCGAGGGCACGAGACCAAGGTTGCCATGGGCAAAGGCCATTAAAACCGATCCGTTGCGGCCTTTACCCCTGCTTGATCAAATCCATGCAGATTCGACCCGATATGTTACCCGATCTGTGGCGAACCATTTGAATGACATCTCGAAAATTGATGCAGAGAAAGTTCTGGAACTTTTGGTCAAATGGCAAAAAGAGAGACGCCAGACACAGAAAGAGCTCAATTGGATGTGCCGCCATAGTTTGCGTACATCGGTCAAGAATGGGCATTCCGAGGCAATGGCATTCCTAGGGTATCAAAAGGACGCCAAACTTGAGGTAAAAACGTTCAGACCCGTACATAAAAGGGTAAGAATTGGGGAAAAACTGACTTTTGAGGTTTCACTTTTTGCGCAGAAAAGGACACCTGTGATTGTCGATTATCTTATTGAGTTTCATAAACCGAACAAAATTGGCCGTGCGAAGGTTTTCAAATTAAAGCAAGCTGAAATTCCTGAAAATTCTCAACTTAATTTGACCAAATCACATTTGATGAAGGGCAACGCCTCTACTTTCCAGCTTGTCCCCGGCCCGCACAAGCTGATCTTGCAGGTGAATGGAAAACAGCTGGCGGAGACAGTGTTCGAGCTTGTCGCAGGGTCCGCATCTTGAATTGGGCCTCGCTGCCTGATAGGCGCAATGCCTGAGATAATTGATCGGATATTGTCCCTTGCCTCATACCCCCCGCCTTGTCGTTGAGCATCTGACCTGCGCCTATGATGGCCGCCGGGTTTTGCGCGATGTGTCGTTGAGCGTATCTGCAGGTGAGGTCATGTGCCTTTTGGGGCCCTCGGGTTGCGGCAAGACAACCACCTTGCGCGTCATTGCCGGAATTGAGCGCCAGCAAAGTGGCGCTGTTCGTGTCGATGGTGAAACCTTGGCCGACGGTGCCTTTCATCAACCGCCAGAGGCGCGTGGCGTTGGCCTGATCTTTCAGGACTTCGCGCTTTTTCCGCATTTGAGCGTCGGACAGAATATCGCCTTTGGTTTGCAAGGGAACAAATCGGACAAAACTGCCCGTGTTCAGGAGCTATTGAAACGGGTCGACCTTGCCGGTTACGAGGACAAGCCGCCGCATATGCTATCGGGTGGTGAGCAACAGCGTGTCGCCCTGGCACGCGCTCTTGCACCACGGCCCGGTGTCATGTTGATGGACGAGCCGTTCTCGGGCCTTGATAACCGCCTGCGTGACGGCATTCGCGATGAGACGCTGGAATTGTTGAAAGAAGAGGGCACGGCCGTCGTTTTGGTCACTCACGAGCCGGAAGAAGCGATGCGCATGGCCGACCAGATTGCCCTGATGCGCGGCGGCAGGATTGTCCAGCAAGGCGCGCCATATAACATCTATAACGCTCCCTGTGACCGTGATGCAGCGGCGTTTTTCTCGGATGTGAATGAGATCACAGGGACCGTGCAGGGCGCGCTGACCGATTCGGCCTTCGGGCAATTTCTGGCCCCGGGCCACCCTGATGGAACAGAAGTTCAGATTGTCTTCCGTCCGCAGCACGTCAAGATCGACTTTGATCGCGGCGGCAAGGGACCAAATCCGACGCCGATGGATGGCGTGCCCGCGCGCGGCGTCGTCGAGCGGGCACGGTTCATGGGGCATGAAAGCCTTGTGGAATTCCGTATGGATTTCAACAAACAGATCCTGAAAGCAACTGTTCCGGCGGTTTTCCTTCCAAAGCCCGGAATGGCGCTGTGGTTAACAATTCGGCGTGATCGCTGCTTTGTGTTCAAAAAATAGGTCTGAATTTTTGACCGGTTGGCCTGTTTTATGCAGGCTGTGACAGATTGGGGCTTTGATCCGGTGGCAAGAAACCATACCTATAGCCCATGACATGACGACAGCGTTGGCCTGAGATCAGCGCTGGATAAGGGAGACTGACATGCTCAACAATATTGGCCTGCCGGGCATTCTGCTAATTGCGGTTGTGGTTTTGGTGCTGTTTGGCCGTGGTAAAATCGCCAATCTCATGGGTGAGGTCGGCAAAGGCATCACTGCATTCAAACGTGGCGTCAAAGACGGCACTGAAGAGATTGAGAACGCCTCGGACGACGCAAGTGAAACCGCACGCGATGTGACCCCAGAACGCGACCGCGAAAACGCCTGATCGCATAACCGCGGCAGGATTGTCCCGAGGAAAGGGGTCAAATGTTCGACATCGGCATGTGGGAAATGCTGGTCGTGGGGGTTGTGGCGTTGATCGTCGTCGGCCCGCAGGATCTGCCCAAAATGTTCCGCACGCTTGGTCAGGTGACCGGGCGGCTGAAAGGTATGGCGCGCGAGTTCCAGACCACGATGAATGCCGCTGCCAGTGACGCGGGCCTGGACGAAATGTCGGCCGATTTGCGTAAAGCCACGAACCTGACCCGAGATCTGAAAAAAATGAAGAACCCGGCCAAATTCGGCGCGGACGTCTTGAAAGACGCGGCCAATGTCGGATTGGAAGGTATCGAAGACGAGATCAAGGATGCGGCCAATCCGTTGCCCTCGTCTTACGCCGCAAAGAAACCCGCGGCCCAGCCAGCCGCCAGTGAAAATAACATCGCCGCGGCCGAGACCCCCCAGGCGCGCAGTGGATCTTCTGACACATGAGCAATGAGAATATCGACGATAGTGCCGCGCCGCTGATCGAGCACCTGGCAGAGTTGCGGACGCGTTTGATCCGGTCTGTGCTTGCCTTTGTCGTGGCTATGGTGGCCTGCTTCACCGTGGCCGAGCCGATATTGGAGTTCATGTTCCAGCCGATCTCGACCATTTTGCAGGAACGCGGCGAAGACCCGAGGCTGATTTTTACCGCCCCACAAGAGAAGTTTTTTACCCTGATCCGGGTCTCGGTTGTCATGGGGTTCATGGTGTCGTTTCCGGTCATCGCGCATCAGATGTGGCGGTTCGTGGCACCGGGGCTTTATAAATCTGAAAAGAACGCCTTTCTTCCATTTTTGGTGGCCTCTCCGCTGCTATTCCTTGCAGGCGCGGCCTTCGCACATTTTGTGGTCACTCCTTTGGCCATGCGGTTCTTTATTGGTTTTTCTGACGTCATCCCGACGCTGACGGCGCTTGTGACCGGTGAAGTTCCGGCAGTTGAGCCCGGCTCGGACACTGAGTTGCAAACGGTCTTTCTTGGGTCGGTTAAAGAGTCACTGGACCTGGAACTGAAGTTCATTTTTGCCTTTGGCATCTGTTTCCAGCTGCCCGTGCTGCTCACTTTGATGGGCAAGGCCGGACTCGTTTCGGCCGAGGGTCTCCAAAATATGCGGAAATACGCGGTTGTCGGTATTTTGGTTTTGGCCGCACTGGTGACCCCGCCGGATGTGATTACTCAGCTCATCCTCTTCGTGGTTGTTTACGGTCTTTATGAAATCTCCATTCAGCTTGTGCGACTTGTCGAGCGCAAACGTGAGAAAGAACTGGCCGAAGACGGCATTATCCTCGATGATTTTGATGAGGATGAAGACGAGGCTGACAAGGACACCGCCAAATGAGCATGTCTGATCCTTTGGAACGGATCGCGGCCGCGTTAGAGCGCTTGCGCCCCGCACCGGCAGAAGCACCGAATTGGGACGAGGCCAGCGCCTTTGTCTGGCATGCTGATCCGGATCGTCTGGAACCCGTTGCCAATGTAAATCGCGTCGATCTGGACCTGCTGCTTGGCATCAACCGGGCCCGCGATATCTTGATAGAGAATACACGCCAATTTGCAGATGGCTTTGCCGCCAACAATGCGCTGCTTTGGGGCTCTCGCGGGATGGGAAAGTCATCCTTGGTCAAGGCCGTTCACGCTGCGATCTCGGGCGACCATCCTCAGCTAAAACTGGTTGAAGTTCAGCGAGAGGATTTGCCGTCGATCGGGCGATTGCTGACACTGTTGCGTGCGGCGCATGTTCAGATCATCCTGTTTTGCGATGACCTGAGTTTCAGCCATGATGACCAGCACTACAAATCGCTGAAGGCTGTGCTGGATGGCGGCGTTGAGGGGCGGCCAGATAACGTGATTTTCTATGCGACCTCGAACCGACGGCATCTCATGCCAAGGGATATGATCGAGAATGAACGCAGCTCAGCCATCAACCCCTCTGAAGCAGTAGAGGAAAAGGTCTCTCTGTCAGATCGGTTTGGGCTTTGGCTTGGGTTCCATCCCTGTTCTCAGGATGATTACCTTGCCATGATCCGTGGGTATTGTGACGCTTATGGTGTTGAAATTGCTGACGAAGACCTGAGGGCCGAAGCCATTGAGTGGCAGGCGACCCGCGGCGCAAGATCAGGCCGCGTCGCGTGGCAGTATTTCACCGATCTTGCAGGGCGAAAGGGCGTTCGCGTCTAACTTGACCAACCAAACCAATTGAAAAGGCCGCCCAACAGGCGGCCCTTTTTATTGGATGAACGGCGTTGGATCGACGGATTCAAATCCCTGACGCACTTCGAAATGCAACGTGGCAGGGTCGCCCGCGCCAACCGTGGCGATGGTCTGCCCACGGGTCACGCGATCACCACGCTCGACGCTGATATCCGCGATATTGGCGTAGACGGTCAAAAGATTTCCGGGGTGGCGCAGCACAAGGATCGGCACCTGATCGGTGTCGCGGGTGATGGCGGCCACTTCGCCGGCATCCGCCGCGCGAACCGGGGTGCCAGCACTTGCCGCGAAATCAATGCCTTCATTTCGTCCCGAATAAGGCCGCACGATCGCACCGGGAACCGGGCGTTGCATTTGCGGGCCAGCGTCTTCGACAACTTCCTCTGCGGCAGGCGTGGGCGCATCAAGGTCCGGAGCATCGGGTAATTCGGCGGTTTGGATCGCCTCTGGCAACGGTTCAGAGGCGGACGGCGGAACCGGAGTAATCGAGTCTCCTGGCGCATTGCCATCCGGCGCGGCCGCGCTTTGCCCATTTTCAAGAACCAGAGGGATCAACAGGAATTGGCCTTCGCGGATCGTTAAGTCAGGACCAAGGCCATTCCAATCGGCCAGGGCCCGAACAGAAACGCCGTAGAGCCGGGACACGGAATAGGCAGTTTCGCCGCGGGCCACGCGGTGGCGAACGGGTTCTGCGCCCCCCTGGACTTGAAGGGTCGGGCCTGTTGGAGCAGCGGGCGCATCCGCCTCAGCCCGATCAATGGCAGCGCTGGCGATTGACGAAATGTCGGTCGCGGTTGCCGCACCGGGTGGGGTAATGCGACGGGGCAGGGCCAGAACCTCACCCTCGCGCAGTTGATCCGACACAAGCCGTCCGTTGAAATTGGCCAGTTCCTGCGCATCCATGCCAATGCGGGTGGCCACGTCGGACAGGCTGTCACCACGGCGGGCAAGCGCGACTTGATAGGTTGGATAGGTGATCAGGCCAAACTGGTCCGGCTCAGGACGTGGCGCCGTTGCAGCGGTAGGCGTTGAATTGGCGATGCCGTTATTGCGGAAGTCAAAATCGAAGCCCGGTGTCGTACATGCGGCAAGCAGCGGCAAGGTCAGGCCAAGGGCAAGCGCGGGGAAACGGGTCATTGGCTCGGGTATCCTCAAATTCGTTTTTTCGTAACGGAACCTATTATCAATGCAGTCCCGTATCGGATGGTCAATTTTGCAATGGTTTTACCAGCAAACCGCGCATCCGCACCAGCCCAAAGGCTGATTACGCGTGGCCCAGCCCTTCAATAAGCGGAACAAAGCGCACTTTGCACAATTCATCATAGTTCAGACCGTTTTCCGTGCGCGTGACTTTGATCAGGTTTTGAACGGCATCGGATTGGCCAACCGGCAAAACCATGATCCCCCCGACCTTTAACTGGGCCAGCAGCGGCCCGGGCGGATCCTCTGCCGCGGCGGTCAGAATGATGCGATCAAACGGCGCTTGTTCCGGCAAGCCGAAACTACCATCGCCGGTGATGACAGTGATATTGTGCAGGTCCATCTTTGCGAACATCGCCTCTGAATCGCGGGTCAGGCGGCGGTGGCGGTCTACGGTATACACCCGGCGCCCCAAATGGCTGAGAATTGCGGCCTGATAGCCCGATCCGGTGCCGACCTCTAACACTTTGTCCCGTGGCTGCACGTTAAGGGCTTGCGTCATCAAACCCACGACAGATGGCTGGCTGATGGTTTGCCCGGAAGAAATCGGCAAAGGCATGTCGTCATAGGCGCGATCGGCAAAATGCCCGCGCACGAAATCGCCCCGGTCGACCTTTTCCATGGCACCGAGCGTACGTGCATCGGTCACGCCCTTTGAACGCAGCGTGAACAGGAATTGCATTTTCTGCTCGGCGTTCCAGCTCATTCCAGGCGGGCCTTTAGGTCGGACAGCGTATCATGGGCGGTCAGATCGGCCCGCAAAGGAGTGATCGAAGTGAACCCATCCAGATTTGCACCCGCGTCGCTATCGTGCGCGGTTTTGCCGTGCTGATTGCCGCCCCTGATCCACAGGAACCGGCGACCATTGGGGGCGATATGGGGTTCGGCACTGAAATGCGTCCCCCTACGGAAACCCTGTCGTACAACGCGCCGCCCTTTGACATTCTCCGCTTTCAATGGAGGGAAGTTCACGTTGTAAAACAAACGATAATCGGCTTCGTCCCAGATCGCATGGTCCAGAAGCGCGCGCACTGTTTCCGCGCCGTGATGGGCGGCCGCCTCAAACGGGTTGTCCAGCTTTGCGTTTTCAGGGCCGAAATATTGTGACAGGGCAATCGCAGGTAGACCTTGCAATGCCGCCTCCATAGCCGCGCCAATGGTGCCTGAATAAAGTACGTTTTCAGCAGAGTTATTGCCCCGGTTCACCCCAGACAGGATCAAATCCGGTGGGCTGTCTTTCATGACGTCATGGATGCCCGCCAAAACACAATCAGCTGGGGTTCCTTCCGCCGCATAGCGTTGATGGGCCAGTTTCGCGATCATCGTGGGATGCGTGTAGTTGATGCAGTGGCCGACCCCCGATTGCTCAAAGGCCGGGGCTACAACCCAAACCTCACCATCGGGGCCTGCCACGTCCTTGGCAATTGCTTCAAGCACGGCCAGCCCCGGCGCGTTAATTCCGTCGTCATTGGTGATGAGAATGCGCATAAACCTGCCCAAAGCTGAATATTTCGTTGTGTTAGCTGTTGCGCTGGGATCGGTAAAGGCCCGCCGATTGGCTAGTCTGCGATCTGCCCTCTTTCTTGGTGATCTGGTGCGCGTTAGCCTCGCAAACAGGCAGCCACGACGCGATTAACGAGGGCAATCTGGTATGAAGCATATCGCGATATTCTGCGACGGAACCTGGAATGCGCCCGGCAAGGCCAAACAAACCCATGTCGTCCGTCTGGCCGAAGCCGTCCGACCGGTCAATTCTAGGGGCGAAGCGCAACAGGTGATTTACCAGCATGGTGTGGGATCTGGCAAAGGCGGCAACAGGGCCGCACGGTTTTGGGATCGCATCCTGGGTGGCGCGTTTGGGCAGGGTCTGGATGAGAATATCGCCAGCGCCTATCTCAATCTGATTTTGAATTATGAACCGGGCGATCAGTTGCATGTGTTTGGCTTTTCGCGGGGGGCCTATACGGCACGATCCCTGGTGGGGCTAATCCGGTCCTGTGGTATTCTGCCCCGATCCAAGCTGCGCATGGTGCCTGACGCGATGGAGCAATACCGCAGCCGAGCAAAAAATACCCATCCCCGCGATATGGCCTCGATTGCTTGGCGGGCGGCGCATTCACCGATGGTTGCCACATCAAAGGCCGATATCGACTACCGCCAAGCGCATGGGATGGGCCGACCTGCCTTGCTGCGAGTAGCCTATCTGGGCCTATGGGATACCGTGGGGGAACGTGGTTTGCCCTCGATTGGCGGCGCGTTGGCGCGGGCGTGGAACTCGCAATACCTATTTCATGACACCGACCTCAGCTCAATGGTGGCCAAGGCGCGCCATGCTGTGGCCATAGACGAACGGCGTCGGTTATATCCGCCAACGCTCTGGGGCAATTTGGCGGGTCTGAATGGCGGGCAGGAGGGGCGCGACCGACCTTACCAACAAATCTGGTTTGCCGGCGATCATGCGGCAATTGGCGGGGGCGGTGACAATCTCGAGCTGTCTGCCCTGACGCTGGATTGGGTGTTGGAGGGAACGGCCGGGCTCGACATAGACCACTTGGCCCTGGCGCGGGAACTGGGGCAGGCCGATCCGATGGGGCCACTCAACGGACATGCTTCCACCGATTTTCTTGGCAAGCTCATGCGCCTGTGGTTGGCAGATCGAACGGGCGTGAACGGCCAGCCGGTCGCATGCACTGACATCGCCCCAGCAACACTAGCGCGGGCGGCAAAGGATGGGGGTTATCGCCCTGCCACAATCCGGCATTGTCTTGACGCCTAATTGCGAGCTCGGGAAAGGGCTTGTCGTCCTGCCCAAACGGAAATCACGATGACGGCGCAGGCCGAAAGGGCCACAAGAACGGCCTGATCTCCGCGCGTCAAGGCGGACACGGTGACACCGATCAATGCCCATGCCAATGCGATGCCGTATCCGAGCGGCGGGCGCCGAAGTAAGGCCAAGATGCCCACAGTCAAAACGCCAAATAGCCCAATGAAACTTGCCGCTTGCCCGCTTACCGCAGTGTATCCAGCCAAAGTTGTCGCAGCCGAAACAAAGGCGGCGGCAGTTAACCATCCCGCATAAAGCCCCAATGGCGTGGCCAGCCAAAGCCTGTCGGTCTTTGGCGCAAGGCTCATGGCCCAGAGCGCGGTGGCCAGCATTATGAAAATCCCGATAGTCGCCCAGATCGGACTGGCCAGGGCGATCGCAATCCAGAACGTGCCCGGGCCCAACGACAGTATCAGGGGAAGGCGCGTTGCGTCCCAGGCCCCGTCAAGCCGCCGCGACAGGAACCCGAAAACAGCCGCCACAATCAACCATAGATAGATCACCGCCCAGATCGAAAAGGCATAGCCTGCAGGCTGCAGGGCCAATGGCGGGGTTGGATAGGGAAAAACATCGGCCTCATAGCCTGTAAATGGCTCTGACAGAAGCGGGGAGACCGAAAAGCCAATGCTGAGGGCCACAACCAATATGGCCCTCGCCGTCATAGCTTGCGAGGTGGGATTGTCAGGCCAAAATTCCGTCTGCGTCGAGTTTTGTTCTACCATTCAGGTAAGGATAGAGCGCTTCGGGCAGTTGGACAGAGCCATCTTCCTGCTGACCGTTTTCAAGGACAGCAATCAGGCAACGCCCGACCGCAAGACCAGAACCGTTCAGCGTATGAACAAATTCGGGCTTGCCGCCGCCTTCGGGGCGGAACCGGGCGTTCATGCGGCGCGCCTGAAAATCACCCGCGACCGAGCAGGAACTGACTTCGCGATAGGTGTTCTGACCGGGCAGCCAGACCTCAAGATCATGGGTCTTGATCATGCCAAATCCCATATCGCCCGAGCACAGCACAACAGTCCGGTAGGGCAGTCCAAGGCGTTCGAGAATATCCTCGGCGCATCGCGTCATGCGGTCATGCTCGTCCATCGAATGATCGGGATGCGCGATTGTGACCATCTCGACTTTTTCAAACTGGTGTTGGCGCAACATGCCGGCTGTGTCGCGACCGGCGCTGCCAGCTTCGGATCGGAAGCAGAGTGAATGCGCGGTCATGCGGCGGGGCAGGCTGGCCTCATCGAGGATCATGTCATTGACGGTATTTGTCAGGGTGACTTCGGATGTGGGGATCAGCCACCAGCCTTCGCGGGTCTGGTAAGAATCCTCGCCAAATTTCGGCAATTGGCCGGTGCCATACATCATCTCTTCGCGGACGAGGACGGGGGCGTTGACCTCGGTCAAACCGTTCTCAACTGTATGAGTATCCAGCATAAATTGCGCCAGCGCACGGTGAATGCGGGCAACACCGCCCGTCAGCATCACAAAGCGCGCGCCGGAGAGTTTGGAGGCGGTTTCGAAATCCATGCCGCCTTTGACGCCTGCGATCTCGTAATGCTCTTTCGGATCAAACGAAAATTCGCGGGGGGTTCCCCACCGACGAATTTCCGTGTTGTCATTCTCATCGGCCCCGTCGGGCACATCATCATGCATACGGTTGGGAAGACCACCCAGCATGTCGCGCAGGGCGGCAACCTTGGTCTTTGCCTCTTCCTCAAGACGGGCAATTTCTGCTTTCTTATCAGCAACTAACGCGCGCAGGCGTTCAAATTCGGCCTCATCGCCCGAGGCTTTGGCCTTACCCACATTCTTGGAGGCCGCGTTGCGATCAGCCTGAGCGGCCTCAGCCGCTGAGATACAGGCGCGCCGCTCTTCATCAAGGGCCAGAATGGCCGGTGATTGCGGCGCAAGGCCCCGGCGGGCCATGGCGGCATCAAAGGCGGCGGGGTTTTCACGGATGGCGCGAATATCGTGCATGGGGGCCTCTTTCCGAGTGGGCGTCTTGGCCCTGATCTATGCACCAAAGGGCAGGGGGGTGGAACCCGGAAATTAGGGCGGCACCCCCGGTACACCGGGCGTACACCCCCTGTACACCCCCCGTGCTGACACTCAGTCGGTTTGGCCCCGCCAGTATTGGTACCGCCAGGAGGGGTCGAAATCGGGCAGGGTATCTTGCCAAGCTCGCCAGCGGAAAAAGAGATCCGCCCAACCAAGTTCGTTATCGTCCCAATGGTCGGGTTGCTGACCATCCGGCGCGCGCGCCGTACGATCAGCAAAGATTTCCGACCAGAACGGGCGCAAATGAATTACGGTGGTATAATCCACTTCTCTTACAAGAGCGCCTCCAAACAAAGTGGCCGCGATAGATGTGTTTTTGTCCATCTTCGTACCTCCGAGTATTGCACCTTGAAGTTGCGCCCAACTGAGGTCCGCTCCTTGCATACTCGCTCCGCTGAGTTCGGCGCCTTGTAACTTCGCACCGATTAGATCTGACCTTCGGATATCCGACCAAGTTAAGTTCACGCCCATCATGTTTGTTCTATCTAGGATCGCTCCCTGCATCTTCGCCCAGCTGAGGTCTGCCCCCTGCATCTGGACGTCGTTGACGACCGCCCCGTTCATTCGAGCGCCGATGAGGTCTGCCATCTGAATTCTAGCCCTGCAGAATAGCCCTTGGTCGAAATTCAGATTGCTCAAGTCAAAACTTTGCAAATTTGCCCCGCGCAGGTCGATATCGCCATTTTCAATATTATGGCCCGGAATGTCCTGCAGGCGGCCAAGGCTTTGGGCGGCTTTCTCCATATCGGGGCGGCGGACCTGGCGCAGCGATTGCGCCCACGCACGCACTGCGTTCGGTCTGGCGTCCTCGGGTGGCGATTTGGCGGGAAATTCACGGCTGAGCTCGCGAACATAGATTGACAGCATTCGAGCGATGCGCCCGGCCTCCTCTGGACGCTCATTGGCCAGCCCCTCCAGCCGGTCAATGGCACTGGCGCGGGTGACCAGGTCATCTTGCCATTCGGTGAGGATAGCCTCCTTTTCCGTGCCCTGATGAACAACCCTTGTGACTTGCCGCCGCGCCGCCAGCCCCTCGGCAGCGGCGTTGATCTTGTCGTTGAACAGCGCCTCGGCGGCGGTGTCGGCCTGTTTGCGGGTCAGCGTCAGGCGGATCAGCGTGAACGGCAGGGCAACCACGGCCCCCATTGTGGCCGTCAGCGCAGCGAGGGTGATCAATTTGGAGCGCAGGAGCGTCCAAAGATCGGCGTCCAGTGCCGGTGCATGGAAGGCCGCTGCAAGGATCGTCCATAGCAGACCTGCCGTTAATATTGCGAAAATCAGCCCCCAAATCAGGATCGCGCCTTCGAATAACAGGTCGGGCAAGTCGGTCAGGCCAAGGCGGGCCTTGAGCCGGGCGGTGGCGTTCTCACCCTCTCCCTGACGCACGGATTTCAACAGCTGATAGGTGGCAACTGTTGCCCCCAAAACAGCGGCCAGAATGATCAGTCCCCAGAAGGTTTGGGGGTTGATCGGCAGCGTTACAAATTCACTCGTTTCCATAGCACAGCCTTCATTGCCTTTTTGCCTTTCGCCACCATATGCAAATGGAATGCAAAAAGGGGAGGGTTATTCGCGGGCATCGCCTTGCGCTCCTCTTGTTCCAACAGTAACGTGCCGCCGATTTCTAAGGGGGCGACGTGGCCCTCATCGGCCACCAGACAAAGAAAAAAGGGACGCCCTATGGAAGGTATCGCCAGTTTTGTACCTCTGATCGCGATCATCGCGATTATGTATTTCCTCATGATCCGCCCGCAGCAGCAGCAGCGCAAGCAGCATCAGGCCATGATCGAGGCCCTGCGCCGTGGCGATCAGGTCATCACCTCGGGTGGGTTCATCGGCAAGATCACCAAGGTTAAGGATGACGATGAGCTTGAGGTCGAGATCGCCGATGGCGTCAAAGTCCGCCTTGTGCGCAACACCATTTTGCGTGTTGTGAACAAGACCGAACCGGCTTCGGAATAACCCCTAAAAACAAGGCGCGACGATGCTCAACATCCCTCTCTGGAATCGGGTGCTGATCTGGGGCCTCGTCGCCCTGGGCCTCGCCTTTGCGATGCCCAACCTGTTTTACCCGCGTGTCGAGCTGCATAATGATGCGGCTGCTGAGATCGAGCTGACGGGCGCCACGACGGATGAGCTTGAGGCCGATCTTGGCCAATGGCCGTCTTTCCTGCCGTCTTCTCTGGTCAATCTGGGGCTTGATCTGCGCGGCGGGGCGCATCTGTTGGCGCAGGTGCATGTCGAGGATGTGTATCAGGCGCGGATGGATAGCCTGTGGCCCGCCGTGCGCGATGCGCTGCGCGAGGTGCGCGATGAGGTGGGCACGATCCGCCGTCAGGATGCGCCCGATGGTGAATTGCGGGTCCGGATTTCGCAGGCTGATGGCGCGGCGGTTGCTGTGGCTGCCGTGAGGGAGTTGTCGCAACCCGTGGTCAGCCTGACCGGCGCTGGGGCCTCGACGTTGGATATCCGGGCAGAAAATGATGTGATCATCGTCACTCTGTCCGAGGCCGAACGCGCGGCCACCGATGACCGCACCATGCAGCAATCGCTGGAAATTGTGCGCCGCCGGGTGGATGAGGCGGGCACGCGAGAGCCCACCATTCAACGGCAGGGCACAGACCGGATCCTGATCCAGGTGCCGGGGATTGATTCCGCAGAAGAGCTGAAGCGCCTGATCGGCACCACCGCGCGGCTGACCTTTCACCCAGTGACGGGCCGGGCCGATGGTTTGGATGACAGCGCAGGCGCGCGGGAGATCATTGTCCCCGATATGGAAGAGGGTGCGGGTTTCTACCGCCTTGAACAAAGCCCTGTCATGTCAGGGGAAAACCTGACGGATGCGCAACCGGGATTTGATCAGAATGGGCGGCCCTCGGTCACATTCCAACTGGACACCACCGGCTCGCGGACCTTCTGCTCTTATACGCAAGATAACACCGGATCGCTGTTTGCAATTGTGCTGGATGACGAGGTGGTCACCGCCCCGCGGATCAATGAAGCGATTTGTGGCGGGTCAGGTCAGATTACGGGCAACTTCACTGTAGCAAGTTCCACCGAATTGGCGGTTTTGTTGCGGGCAGGTGCGTTGCCGGCCGAACTGACCTTCCTCGAAGAACGTACAATCGGCCCGGAGCTGGGCGCGGATAGCGTTGAAGCCGGCCGGATTGCGGCCATGGTCGCGGGCGTTGCAGTTCTGGTCTTTATGGGGCTTAGCTACGGCCTATTTGGTCTTTTCGCCAATGTGGCGCTGATCGTAAATGTCGGCCTGATCTTCGGCCTCCTTAGCGCCATTGGCGCGACGCTGACCCTGCCGGGGATTGCGGGCATCGTGTTGACCATCGGCATGGCGGTGGATGCCAATGTGCTGATCTTTGAGCGGATCCGCGAGGAATTGAAAACCGCCAAAGGACCAAGCCGCGCGATCGAGCTTGGCTATGAAAAGGCCCGTTCGGCCATTTACGATGCCAATATCACCACGTTCATCACCGCCGTGATCCTTTACACAATGGGCTCTGGCCCTGTGCGCGGCTTTGCCATCACGTTGGGCCTGGGTATTGTCACATCGGTCTTTACCGCGCTCTATGTCACCAGGTTGCTTGTCATCATCTGGTTCGAGCGTCGTCGTCCCAAGAAAATCGAGGTATAAGAGATGCGTTTGAAGCTTGTTCCCTCGAATACGGCCTGGGATTTTTTCAAAATCACTCCGATCACTTTTGGCGCCTCGGCGTTGGCGGTGATTGCCTCGATCGTTCTTTTCTTTGTTGTCGGCCTGAATTTCGGCATCGACTTCCGTGGCGGCACGACCATCCGGACCGAGGCCACGACCCAAGTGGATGTCGGGGCTTATCGCCAGGCCCTGGCCGGTATGGATTTGGGCGATGTTTCCATCACCGAAGTGTTCGACCCAACTTTCGACGATGATCAATTTGTGGCCTCGATCTCGATCCAGGCGCAGGATGGCGATGAGGCGATCAGCCCTGACGCCATCGCGGCCATCGAAGCCGCATTGCAGGGGGTCGACCCGTCGGTCACTTTCCCCTCGGTCGAAAGCGTTGGCCCAACGGTGTCGGGCGAATTGGTTCAAACAGCAATTATCGCAGTGGTTTTGGCCATTGCAGCGGTTCTGGTCTATATCTGGTTGCGCTTTGAATGGCAGTTCTCATTGGGGGCTGTGGCCGCACTGGTGCATGACGTTATCCTGACCATTGGCGTGTTCAGCTTGCTGCAAATCCGGTTTGATTTGGCGATTATCGCGGCACTTCTGACCATCGTCGGCTATTCGCTAAACGATACCGTGGTGGTCTTTGACCGGGTGCGGGAAAACCTGCGCAAATACAAAAAGAAAGACCTGAAAGAGGTTCTGAACCTTTCGATCAATGAAACGCTCAGCCGGACGGTGATGACGTCGGTCACCACATTGATTGCGCTGATCGCCTTGTTTGTTCTGGGCGGCGATGTGATCCGGGGCTTTGTCTTTGCCATGATCTGGGGCGTGATTGTCGGTACGTATAGCTCGGTCTTTGTGGCCTCTGCCGTGCTGTTGCGCCTTGGCGTCAAGCGGGACTGGTCGAAGCCCGACAGCGGCGCGGGCACGCAATATGCCAATATAGATGCCTGAGATCCTGTCCGAGGCCCTTTCGCAAGAGGGCCTTGTCTGGTTGGTGACAGCGGCGTTTGCGGCCGGGGTGGTGCGCGGGTTTACCGGGTTCGGCACGGCGATGGTCTATTTGCCGATAGCAGGTCAGGTGTTGAGCCCGATCGGCGCACTTGTCTCGCTGACCATCATGGATCTTTTCGGTCCGCTGCCCAATGTGCCACGCGCGTTGAAAGACGCGCATTTGGGCGATATTGCGCGGCTTTGCGCCGGGCTATTGATTGCTTTGCCGCTTGGGCTGTTGATCCTGACCAGTGTCGCCCCGGAAGTGTTTCGCTATTCCGTGTCGATCATCGCGTTGATCCTGTTGGCGCTTTTGATCACCGGCTGGCGCTATCGCGGGGTTCTGACACAGCGCATGGTTTTTGGCACCGGCATGCTGGGAGGATTTCTGTTCGGCGCGGCGGGGCTGTCTGGCCCGCCTGTGATCATGATCTACATGGCCTCGACCCATGCGGCCCGTGTTATTCGCGCCAACCTGATGCTTTACCTATTGGGGGCCGATGTTCTGATGGTCCTTATGTTGGGCGGGACCGGGCGGCTCAGCTGGGTGACGGTTGTCACGGGATTGGTCGTGACGGTGCCCTATCTAATTGGCAATGTGCTAGGCGGCTGGCTCTTCCGGCCGGATCTTGAGAAGATCTACCGGATCGCGGCCTATGTGATTATTGCCTTTTCAGCCCTGTCGGGCCTGCCCTTTTTCGACTGAGGAGAAACGTCAGATGCGGATACAAGAGATTGATTACGGCGCAGCCGCACCGATTGATGGCTATGGGCCGGGGTTTTTTCGCATTGGTGGTGAGGTCTTTCAGGGATCGCAGCTCTGCCTGCCGTCCGGCGTGAAGAGCTGGGATGGAATAGAGGATGTTGCGACCCTGCTGGCCGCGGCAGAGGAAGTTGATGTTTTGCTGCTTGGGATGGGCGCAGAGATCGCGCCCTTGCCGCGTGAGATCAGGCTGGCCTTTGAAGAGGCGGGTGTTGGAGTTGAGCTGATGGCCTCACCTTCGGCTGCGCGGACCTATAATGTGTTGCTGGCCGAAGGGCGGCGTGTCGGGGCGGCCCTGATCGCAATATAGCGGGTGGCGGGCCCCGCCCGCCCACCCCTTTTTGGGGGCGCTGCCCCCGTCGCCGTACCGGCGCCTCCCCCGAGGTATTTGCAGCAAAGTGAATAGATCAGGGAGAGAGCTGTCCCAGGATCATGACCCTGAGCTCGCGTTCCAGCTTGCGCCGCATGGCGTCTTCGAAATGGTCGTGATTGAGGGCATGTTCGACGAAGGAGCCGGGGCCACGGATCACATGCTCTTCGAAATATTGTTCAATCTCACGGCTGGCGCCGCCAATGGCCAATGCGTTCACGGTGACCCCGTCCAGGGGGAAGTGCTCATAGGCAAGCCGGGGCTGAAACCCGTCGTTGTTTTGCCCATCGCCTGCGATATCGAGGGTTTGAAACAGGCAGGGCGGGGCCTCGGCAAAAAGTTCGGATGCGAAACCGATGGCGTATCCAATTGCGGTCGGGAACTCACCCGATGTGCGGGGCGCGGTTTGAAGCGCCTCAACCATGGACAGCAGGTCGGCTTCGGTTTCGATCAACCGCCAGGGCGCGATCACATCTTGCTGGAACCGGCCTGACCATTCGTAGATCGCAAGGGCGACGGGGCCGGGGCCATTAAAGAGCGGCGCCTGCACCTCGGGGCTGAGAAGCGCCGAGGCTAGGCCGTTGCGCTGGATCAGATGTTCCCGCTCATCCACTGAGGCCGAGACATCCACCGCCAATAAAAGCGCCAGGCGGCAGTCCTGCGCGGCCACGGGGGTGGCGAGCAAAAGGGCAGCCATGAGCGCTTTTATGAGGGTCATCTTACCAATGGCCGGTATTTTCCATGCTGGACCAGGGCTCTTGCGGGGGAAGGGCATCGCCTTTTTGCAGCAATTCAATGGAGATATTGTCGGGCGACCGGACAAAGGCCATATGGCCGTCACGTGGGGGGCGATTGATGGTCACTCCGTTGTCCATCAATTTCTGACAAAGACCGTAAATATCATCAACCAAGTAAGCCAGATGACCGAAATGACGGCTGTCCGATGGCATCGCGTCATCACCGTCCCAGTTATAGGTCAATTCCAGCGGGGTTTCTGGCTGCCCGGGCGCGGCGAGGAAGACATTGGTGTAGCGCCCGGCCTCACTGACTGATCGGCGGATCTCCTCAAGTCCCAGCAAATTATAAAAGGCCAGGCTTTTTTCAAGATCCAATACGCGGACCATGACGTGGTAGTAGGATATCGACACGGGGTTTTCCCTTTTTATCATGTGTTGACCTGAAAGGTAGCGCGCCAAGGGGCGGATGTCCTGTGCAATCTGCGAAAACTTCTGCATGAGAGCAAATGCCGACATCACCAATTTGTGACACGGGCGTTTGAACAATCAGAGCGGTTCCCGGGTAAGCTGCTAATTGGGAAAGCGGACGGCATTGCAGGAGAGAACAAGATGCATAATCCGAAATTGACGCGCCGTGCCATGCTTGGCTCCGGTGCCGCTATGGGGGCAAGCCTTGCAAGCGGCGTTCACGCGGATGAGGTTACACCGGCCCAACCGGAGGGCCCGTTTTACCCAACTCTTATGCAAGCAGATCGCGACGCTGATCTGACCCGGGTCGATGGTCAAAGTGGCATCGCCTTGGGCGAGATTGTTGACGTGTCTGGCATCGTAACGGATCTGGATGGCGTGCCGATTGAGGGCGCGATTGTCGATATCTGGCAGGCCAATGCAGCCGGGCGTTATGCGCATGAACGTGATCCGAACCCTGCGCCGCTGGACCCGAATTTCCAAGGTTGGGCAGTGATGACGACCGATGCCGAGGGGCGATATGGGTTTCGTACCGTCCGGCCCGGAGCATACCCTGCTGGCGGGTCATGGATGCGGCCGCCGCATATTCATTATCGGGTGTCGAAACGAGGCTTTCACGAATTGACCACACAGATGTATTTCGCGGGCGAGACGCTGAATACCGGCGACCGGTTGCTGGCGCCTTTGTCACCCGAAGAACAGGCGCGGTTGATCGCAGAGCGCGCGGGGCCTGATGCGCCCTATCAGTTTGACATCACGCTTGCGCGGGTTTGAGGCATGGCAGGCGGCTGGTAGGGCTCGGGCCTCAGCTGATCGCGCATGACCAGCGTCACCGTGGTGAAACTGACATAAAGCAAAAGATACCATGACCCCAGCATCGAAAGCCCGACAAGTTCAAATTGTCCCTGTCCCGGATAGGCCCAGGTTCGGGTGAAAGTGCCAACATTCTCGGCCCCCCAGATAAATAGCGCTGAGAGGAGAGCGGCCAGAGGAAGTGGCATCCAGCGCGGCGTGCCAAGCGGGAAAAACCAGATGCGTGTGCGCCAGAAAAGCAGGACGGTGGCTACAAAAAGCGCAAGCCGAATATCCAGAAAATAGTGGTGAGTGAAGAAATTCACATAGATGGCTATGGCCAGCGTGACCGTCATCCAGAAGGGCGGGTAGGGGGCTATGACCATGCCGAAAATACGGATGACGCGCGCGATGTAACTGCCGACACAGGCATACATGAAGCCAGAGAAGAGCGGTACGCCTGCAATTTCTAAAAAGCCATCCTCGGGGTAATCCCATGACCCATGGGACAATTTGTAGATCTCCATAATCGTGCCGGTCAGGTGAAAAAGGAAGATCACTTTTACCTCTTCCCAGGTCTCCAGCTTGGCCCAGATAAAGACCACCTGAATGGCCAGTGCCACGAAGACGAGAAAATCATACCGATAGAGCGCCCAATCGGGATCCCAGATCAGGGTTGTGATGGTGATTGCCAAAAGAAAAAGAATGGAAAAGAACGCGGCCCATGCCTGTTTCACCCAAAAGAGCAGAAACTCGCTCATTCCCTGCGAAAAACGGTCCATCAGCCAGGGGCGCAGGTGCGTTTGAATGGCCCGTGTGCCGCGATCTTGCATAAATGAACCCTTTATGTTGCGGTCGCCCGCTTGAATGAGGCAAAATATAGGTCAGATCGATTCCAATCCGAAGAAAGATACACCATGCCGCTAAGCGACGATCAACTGGCTGATATCGAAGCCGCCCGTGCCAATGCCAAACCGACCTTGCGGGCGGTGTCTCCGGGGATGGAAAAGCACCTTTATACGGCGCAGCCGGTGCTGGATCACGGCTTTGTGCGGGTGGTGGATTACATGGGCGATGACAGCGCCATCGTGCAGGCCGCGCGGGTCAGCTATGGGGCGGGCACCAAACATGTGCAAAGCGATGCGGGCCTCATCCGCTACCTGATGCGCCACTGGCATTCGACGCCGTTCGAGATGTGCGAGATCAAGCTGCATGTGAAACTGCCGGTCTTTGTGGCGCGTCAGTGGATCCGTCACCGGACGGCCAATGTGAATGAATATTCGGCGCGCTATTCCATCTTGGATCGGGAGTTCTACATTCCTGAGCCCGACGCGCTGGCCGCGCAATCGGTTGTGAACAATCAGGGCCGGGGTGAGACGCTGCAGGGCGAAGAGGCCGAGCGCGTTTTGCGGATGCTGAAACAGGACAGCGACCGCGCTTATGATCACTATGAAGAGATGCTGAGCCAGGACGGGCAGGCCGGACTGGCGAGGGAGCTTGCCCGCATGAACCTGCCCGCCAATGTCTACACGCAATGGTATTGGAAGGTCGATCTGCACAACCTGTTCCACTTCCTACGCCTGCGCGCCGATGCCCACGCCCAATACGAAATCCGCGTCTATGCCGATGCAATCTGCGAGATGGTCAAGGATTGGGTCCCGGCGGCCTATTCAGCGTTCGAGGATTACCGCATGGGCGGCGTGCAGATCTCAGGCAAAGGCGTCGAGTGCCTGCGCCGGATGCTGGCCGGTGAGAAGGTCACGCAGGAGACATCCGGGATGAGCAAGGGGGAATGGCGGGAGTTCGAGGGGATAATAAAATGAGAGTCTGCAAGTGATTTTTTCAGATCAATCGCGACAGGCGTTTCGGCTTGCTTTGTACGAAATATTTAGTGAACCCGACAGTCCTATTCAATCTGTCCGGGTTGCGAATGAACTAGCGGAACAAGCCCTAAATGAAACAGGTAGGCTGGGTATTTCTCCTGCTCAACTTTGCGTTGATGTCGCAATGGCAAGCCCGACCGGTGTACCGACGCGAGCGCTCGACAGGGCTGAGGTAGATAAGTTTGTAGAACTTGTAAAAGCTTATTGGGCAATGGCCTATGGGACCAACACGACATCTTTGGGTGTAGATCACATAGCATACAATCCAAGTTCTCTTTGTGAAATCTTATCCGAGAGATTTGAACATTGGTCCGAACAAACCGAGAGTCATATAGACAAACGGCGAAAAGAGTTCAGGTTTCATTGCAGATTGCCAGCCAGAAATGATGTTAAATGTGGGCTTAGTTTATGGGGTAGTTATGTATCGAGGGGAAATATTTCGTGCGCTGTGGGATATGTCAAAGCTGGCGAACTACTTGCAGATGTCAATCTCTCTTGGCTGTTCCTTTGGCCATACCTCAAAGCCGCCCGTGTAAACACTACTGCCTCCCAAATTCAGCTTGTGGAACTTGTAGATAAGGTATTTGAAATGTCGCTTGCTGCGTCCCGGGTGGAACTCTGACATAGAATCTACAACGTACCTCCCGTGCCGCTTGCAGCACGGATCGCGCCCACTCTCGGGTCAGGCGCGATCCTTTGTTGGGGTACATCTCGGCAATGCGCATTGCATAAGACTGTTTGAAAGCCTGTAGCGCGGGACAAGCCGAAGGCGCCGCGCAATCGACGACGCGCCCCGACGCGGCGGCGATTTGGTTGATGTGATCGGCACGATCGAGGGTGTGCGGGCTTGGTTGAGATAAACTCGTGCGACTGAGATGTCAGATCGCCCCCGCGCGCGTCGTCGATGGCGCTTGTGCCACTGGGCATAGTTGGCACGATGGACAGTCAAAAGAAAACGCCGCACTTCTCAGCGCGGCGTTTTGGGTTTTCTGGTCGCGCTTATTTCAGAGCTTGACGATATTGGCCGCCAGCGAGCGGCCATCGCGGCCCTCTTCCAGGTCGAAGCCCACTTTCTCATTATCGGCAAGGCCCGTCAGCCCCGCCCGTTCCACCGCCGAGATATGGACGAACACGTCCTTACCGCCGTCATCCGGCGCGATGAATCCAAAACCTTTGGTCGTATTAAACCACTTCACGGTACCCGTGGGCATGTCCGTCTTCCTTCTCAAGTCCTAGTCCTGCCCCCGAGGGGCGTCGAAATTGACAGAGGATCCCGCGCGGGCCTTCTTGAGAGGCGGTTTTGCCGAAAACCTGTTGTCACTGGCAAAAGAATGAGGTGATTTGGTCAAAAGGCAAGAAAATTCGCGCAGGCGTCACATGAACTTCATACTGGGGCACGTGCAAAACGCGGGAAAAGAGGGCGAAATGGAGCTTTTTGGCTTAAAAAACTGCGATACCTGTCGAAAAGCGGTGAAAGCGCTGGCAGCGGCGGGTGTTGATGTGCGGCTGGTGGATGTGCGCGCGGACCCCGTTTCGCGGGCCGATCTGGAGGCGTTTTCAGCGGCATTTGGAGAGAAATTGCTGAACACACGCTCAACCACATGGCGCGGTCTGTCAGAGGAGGATCGCGCGCGGGATCCGCTCGATCTGATTGCTGAGCATCCTGCGCTGATGAAACGCCCCGTCATTCGCGGGGAAGACGGGGCGCTTTACCTTGGTTGGACGAAAGAGGTTCAGGCGGCGCTCATCTGAGGCAGGGCGCGGGCGCGCAGAATTGCATCAACTGAGAGCGGCCCGGCCCCGCGGAAGACCAGATACAGCAGCACGAAGATCCAGAAGGCGCGTTGGTCAAAGATCAGCGCATCAGGGATCCCGTCAAACCAGCTGCCGCGATCCTCTGCCGCAACGCCATGGCCAAAGATATCAACCCAAGATTGGGCAATGACAAAGCCGATCATGCCAAGGGCTGCAAAACGAGTAAAAAGGCCGATAACCAGAAGCAGGGGCAAAACAAACTCACCAATGGTCGCGCCGACCACCAGCAGGCGCCAGAACGCGCCAAGTTGTGATGCGTCGTAATTTACTGCCTCGGACATGCGGGGCAGGATCTGCACATAGGCGTTGAAATTGGGGCTGAAGAGGCCAAAGATCCCGTCGCCCAGCTTGGTCATCGCCGAGTTCCAGTAATAGACCAGAAGAGTGCCCGCAAAAATCAGCCGGGCCATGGTGGGCAGGGCGATGGCGGCGACACGCTCCTCCAGCATAGAAAACGTACGGTCATAAAGTGAGATCAGGCTGTTCATGTTATTGGACCTTTCCGGATGAGAGGGTCAGGGCGGCAGAGCCGAGGAAAAGGGTGAGGATCGCGGCGATATCTGCGCGTGGGGCCGCGGCCATGCAGGCCTCAATCGCGCCAGCGATCGGTGTTTCGCCATCAAGGGCTTGCGCGAAGGCTGCGCCGCCCGTGGGCAAAAGATGTGGCACGGGATCAAAATTGACGCGGGTGACCAGAACGTCTTCGGCCACGGGCCAGGGTTTTGGCGCGTCCGGCTGCATATTCATCTGCCAGATGCCGAAGATCGGGAAGCGCGAGGTGAGCACCTGGGTTGCTGGTGCAAGCCGGGGCGTCAGCGCCATCAAGGCTTCTGGATCAAGGCCAGCAGCGTCCAGCGGCGCGCTGTCGGCGGCATGATAAGAGGCGCGAATGGCAAGCTCCAACCGGGCGACATCGGCCAGATAGGGGAGGGATTTCAACGGCTTAAATCCCTCAAGAAAACCGGGCATCGCATCGCCATATTGGCTAAGCGCGCGCGATGTCGGCGGGTTGGCCCGCAAAAACAGCGTTGCCAGGGTTTTGAAACTGTCTTGGCCCAACAGTTTTTGCAGAACCGGAAAGCCCGTTTCCAGTGCCGCGATCAGCGATGAGGTGACATTGTTGCGGTAGACATCAAACCGTTTGCCTGCCGGGCGCCCCTGAGGATCTTTGAGGCCTGCCGGGGTCGGCAAGTCGGGGTTCAAGATGGCGGCGGTGAAATCGGTTTGCGACATCGGTTCACGCCTCGACCGGTGTCAGGATCGCGTCGGCGCGGGCGGCTTCTTCACGCAGAACGGGAAACTCGGGTACGTCATTATCCCACTCTATTAGAGTCGGTTTTTGACCGCCGGTTCTGATCGTATGCGCATATAACACCCAGACCGGGTCAATAACTTCCCGTCCGTGGCTATCAATCAAAAGCGGTGCGCCATGTTCATCTTCATCCTCGTCATGGCCGCCCAGATGGATCTCGCCGACAAGGTGATGTGGGAATTTGTTAATGTAATCAATTGGGTCCCAGATCTGATTTGTGCAGGACACAAAGACGTTGTTGACGTCGAGCAGCAGGCCACACCCGGTGCGTTTCGCGATTTCGGTCAGGAACGTGACCTCATCCATCGTGCTTTCTTCAAACGCCAGATAGGTCGACGGGTTTTCCAGCAGCATCGGGCGACCAACGGCGTTTTGTACCTCGTCGATATGGTCGGCCACGCGGGCCAGGGCGGCCTCGGTATAGGGCAGGGGCAGTAAGTCGTTCAGGAAATGCGCGTCATGGGTGGACCAGGCCAGATGTTCGGAAAAACTGGCAGGGTTCAGCCAGTCGCAGAGATGTTTCAGGCGCGCGATATGGTCCTTGTCCAGGGGGCCTTCGCCGCCAATGGACAGGCCAACACCATGAACTGAGATGGGAAACTGTTCGGCCAACGCGCGCAACTGTGCCAGTGGTCTGCCGCCATCGCCCATGTAGTTTTCCGCGTGGATCTCCAGCCAGTTTACCGGGCCCGGTTCGGTCCGCAGCTCAGCAAAATGCTGAGGTTTGTAGCCGATGCCAGCGGTCTTGGGCAGGCCAGAGGAAGAGACGAAATCATACATATCAGGCGATCCTGTTTAGCGGCGACGGGCGTTCGCGGGCGGAGAACCCGGAACGCCCGTACTATACCCGAAAATCGGGGGTGTGGCTGCGCCGAGGTTTGTAGGGGGCCATCGGCGCAGCCACATGAGGAAAGGAAGGCTTAGCCGTCCATCATCATGTCAAGGTCGCGGTAACCGGCGAGAACGTCGTCGGACAGGCCTTCGGGCAGGTCACGGTTCAGACCGTTGTAACCGTCAGCTTCCAGCGAGGCCTCGGCTTCGCCGTGGCGGCCGTCAGGCAGTTCGATATCGGCGCAGGTGCCTGCAGGAACGAGGGTCCAGGCGTTGCCTTGGTAGTCGATGGTCGACGTGCCGGCACAGGTGGTGCCGGGGCCTGCGGCGCAGCCGTTTTCACCGGCCAGAGATACGCCGTAGCACTTTTCCATTTCCTGAGCGGACACAGAGGTGGTGGAAACAGCGCCAAGTGCAGCAGCAACAGCGCCCATCAGGGCCAGAGATTTCATTTGGGTCGACATTTGGGGTGCTCCCGTAAGACAGTTAAAATTCAGTAGTCGTTGCCCGTTGTCGGGCTGACACCGAAAGAATTAACGGCTGATTTCCACACGAACCAATCACAGGCTCGTCAAGCACACGTGCGTGAGCATTCGTCAGGTGCGTGTGAGGAATTCGTGAGCGCCGAAAATTCACTAAGCCTATTTATTTCAGTGGCTTGTCTGAAAGTAACCGCTTTGAAGTTTAACCTTTCTGTCACGAACTGCACCCGCATAACGGGTAAATGTTACAGCGCTTTCCGTGGGAATTTCCTTGGATATGGTCCCGTCTATGCCTATGTCACGCCTTGAGCAGGCAAATCACAGGAGAATCCAGCCTCATGCGTAACGCAGCCCTCGTTTTGGGAATCATTGGCGGCATCCTAGGGATGATCGTCGGCTTTTTTGGCTACGGCTATGTTGAGTTTGTCGAATGGTTCGGAGAAGTGCCCGATCTGGCCGAACAGGTGGATAACCCTGACCTGATCCAAGCCGCCTCGATCCTTTCGCCCATTCTGGCTCTGGCGGGCGGCGCCATGGCGCGGGCCCGTGCGCTATGGGGTGGTGTTCTGATGCTGATCTCGGCCGCGGGGATGTATTATGCCTTTGGCTTTGGTGTGTTCACCATGTTCCCGATTGCCCTGACCGGGCTTGGCGGCATTCTGGGTGTGGCGGCTGGACGTCCTGATGAAGAGGTCAGCCACTTTTGATGGAGCCGCTTTGGGATGGCGCCGCGCGTTCCCATTCAAGATAGGCTGTGATGGGTTTGCCCTGAAATACCGCGCCACTTGCACTTAGGCGCAAATAGGTTCCATTGAATTGGAGTTTGCGCACCTGGCTTGTTCCGACCCAGTTCGGGAAAGAGGCGTGATCGACAAAATGTGTCACCACATCGCCTTGGCGCTCATATCGGCCCGCATATGTGATCTGAGATTTCATTGCGGCCGAGTCTTCCTCGGCGGTGCCGCCATAAGGATCGTTCAGCACATAATGCGCGCGCTCAGGTGCTGAGATATGGACAAAGACAAACCCATCCGCGCTGTAACTGATATAGCCGGTCGCGTCTTGACCCATCGGATAGATCTGTTGACCGTCTTCGGTCTCGTTATACCAGCTGCGAAGGGACCAGGTTCCAGTAAGCTCTGTCATGTCGCGCCGTCCCATGTTTTTGCATGTCAGGCAGGGTAGGGTGCAAATGGCGCCGATGACAAAGAAAATCTGCCTGATCTTACATATTTGACAATTTCAAAGAAAAGGCCGCGGATTGCGCCGCGGCCTTTTGCATTATGCATTTCGGGTTGTTCAGCGCAGATCGGGTGCCACGGCATCCGCGTTAAGGCTGGCGATGACTTCGTCCAGCGCAACTACCTGCGTCTGTTTTTCACCGAGGCGTCGGATGGTCACAGTGCGATCCTCTACTTCTTTGCGGCCAATGGCCAAGATCACTGGCACTTTGCCAAGCGAATGTTCGCGGACCTTATAGTTGATCTTTTCATTCCTGAGATCGGTCTCGGCCCGGACGCCTGCCGCTTTCAATGCGGCTACGGCCTCTCGGCAGAAATCATCGGCATCGGACACGATGGAGGCCACAACCACCTGACGCGGCGCGATCCAGAAGGGCAGTTTGCCGGCGTGTTCTTCGATCAGAATCCCGATGAAACGTTCAAACGACCCAAGCGTCGCGCGGTGCAACATCACGGGCCGGTGCTTGGCGCCATCCTCACCGATATAGACTGCGTCCAGACGTTCAGGCAGCACGAAATCCACCTGATGGGTGCCGCATTGCCAATCACGGCCAATCGCGTCGGTCAGCACAAATTCCAGTTTTGGACCATAAAAAGCACCTTCGCCGGGGTTCATTTCCGGCTCATAACCCGCCGCACGCGTGGCTGAGAGCAGCGCCGCCTCAGCCTTGTCCCAAACCTCGTCTGACCCCGCGCGCTTCTCTGGCCGGTCAGAGAATTTCACTGAGAATTTTTCGAAGCCCAGATCTTTGTAGATCATGCTCAGAAATTCGATGAATTCAGCGGTCTCAGACTCAATCTGATCTTCGCGGCAGAAGATATGGCCATCATCTTGGGTAAAGCCACGCACACGCATGATGCCATGCAATGCGCCCGACGGCTCATAGCGGTTGCACGAGCCGAACTCTGCCATCCGCAACGGCAGGTCGCGATAGGATTTCAGGCCCTGGTTGTAGACCTGCACGTGGCAGGGGCAGTTCATCGGCTTCAGCGCGTTCACGGCCTTTTCGCGGGCATGTTCCTCGTCCACTTCGACGATGAACATGTTTTCCTGGTATTTTTCCCAGTGGCCCGAGGCCTCCCACAATTTGCGGTCGACAACCTGCGGCGTGTTCACCTCGACATAGCCGCCGCGGCGCTGCTGACGGCGCATGTAATCCTGTAACTCGGTGTAGATCGTCCAGCCATTCGGGTGCCAAAAGATCTGACCCGGCGCCTCTTCCTGCATATGGAACAGGTCCATTTCTTTGCCCAGTTTGCGGTGGTCGCGCTTTGCGGCCTCCTCCAGCATGGTCAGATGCGCCTTGAGGTCCTGCTTGTTCTTGAAGGCCACGCCATAGATACGCTGCAACATCGCCCGGTTGCTGTCGCCACGCCAATAGGCACCGGCGACGTTCATCAGTTTGAACGCGTCGGCGGGCACTTGGCCGGTGTGCTGCAAATGCGGACCGCGGCAGAGATCCTGCCAATGCCCATGCCAATACATGCGCAATGGTTCGTTGCCGGGGATCGAGTCAATCAGCTCTACTTTATAGGGCTCGTTATTGGCCTCGTAGAATTTCACCGCGCGGTCGCGCTCCCAGATCTCGGTTGTGACCGGTTCGCGCTTGTTGATGATTTCACGCATCTTGGTTTCGACCTGGGCGAGGTCCTCTGGCGTGAAGGGTTCTTCGCGATCAAAGTCATAATACCAGCCGTTTTCGATAACCGGGCCAATGGTGACTTTGACGTCTGGCCAAATCTCTTGCACGGCGCGCGCCATGATATGGGCGCAGTCATGCCGGATCAGTTCCAGCGCTTGCGCGTCGTCTTTCAGCGTGTGGATCGCGATTGAGGCATCGGATGGGATCGGCCATTGCATGTCCCAATGTTGGTCATTCACCGTCGCGGAAATGGCTTTCTTGCCAAGCGAGGTTGAGATCGAGGCCGCGACCTCGGCAGGCGTTACGCCAGCCTCATAATCACGTGCATTGCCATCGGGGAATTTAAGGGAAATCTGGGCCATCGGCCTCTAGCTCCTCGTCAGTTTGGCGCCCACGGAACGCCCGGTTGCGGGTATATGGTTTCAGCGGCCAGAGGTGGCGGAGCGGGCGCAAATAGTCAAGCCTTCTGACCGTAAAAACCAGCGAGGCTTGACGCAGCGGGCTGGGCCTGACGGAATGGCCAGACCGGGTTTTAATAGGGGATGTCCCACATTTCGCGCTTAGTTGAGGGATGGTACCGCGTTTCGGAATCTGAAAAGGAGGAGACTAGTGATGATATTCAGATCACTGTTTTTCGTATTCGTGGCCTTCTCTCTGCCCTTCAACGCACAGGTCGATGAGGCGGCAGATGGTTTAGGGACGGCGATCGCCCAATGCATTCAGGTTGTGTGCCAAGCCCCAAATTCAGTGCCGAACCAAAGCGCTGCAGAGTATAGTTAATGCACGGGGGGCGACAGGGCCTGAGGGCCTTTGGCCGAAACATGCCTGACTATCACTCTGACGTGCGAAAGGGAATGCACACGGGATCCGTTAGTTATGCTGGAGAATAACAGATGAAGCCGGACAACGGGGGGCAGCCCCCCCGCCGGTCGGATTGCCAAAGGCCATTCGAAACCCGTTTCAGGTCAGGCGTGCCGCAAATACGGCATACCCCATCAGCAAGACGCAAACCCAACCCATTGAATAGAGGATGGGACGGATCGGCATGCGGGCCAGGCCCGAAATCATACCCACGGCATGCACCACTCGGATCCAGAAGAACGCAATCGCCGTCCAATAGGTGAGGGCTGTGAACCCATCGACGCGATCCAGGATCAGGATCAGAATGGCAAAGGGAATACCTTGCTCAAGCAGGTTCAAATGGGCCCGATTGGCGCGTTGGACCCATGGGCGCAGATTGGGGATCTGGGCGGGCCGGCCAAACGCATCTTCGCCACTGGGGTCAGCGGCCAGCCCGATCACATAGGGCATCCACATCGAGGCGGCGAAAAGCATCAGGCAGGTCAGGACGCCCAATTCGGTTGGAAAGCTCTCCATCACATCGCCCCCATATCGGAATAACGTGTGGCCTCACCGGTTTCGAGCCATGTCTTGATGCCTGACAGCAAGCGCTCCCAACCGTCAATGACGCCTTCCTGACCTTCGGGAATGTCGAAATGCTCTACCGTCAGGCGCATGAAGCCTTCGCGCGGCTCAAGGATATAGACACATCGAGAGCTGGCCATTTCCGGGCCCCAATGCGGATGAAATTCAAACTCCAGCCGGGTCTTTGGAGTGGCTTTGGTTGTGCGGATCTCAAGCATCTTATTGTCCTGCACATAGTAGATGGCCCCGTCCTCGCGGGTCAGGTGGCCTTCGGCACGGGTGGCCATGAAATGGTATTGCACGACCTGTGCGGGATCGGTCAGCGCATCCCACAGCGCGTCTTGGGTGCAGCGGATAAAGGTGCTCATTACAAAATCGGGTTTCGACATATCTTTTCCCTCCAGGCGAGTTTTCAGGTCCAGAACAGACCGGGCAGCGGGTCCCACAATCAGCGGTTCGATCCAGCGATCGACCACTTCCTGCAGGGGTAACGCGTTGAGGTAATGGTATTTGAACCGGCCCTCACGGCGCGTGGTGATCAGACCGGCCTCTTCCAAGACACCCAAATGTTTCATGACGCCAAACCGTGTCATGTCCAGCCGGGGTTCAAGGTCGCTCAGCGACTGTCCGTCTTTCTCGCGCAGGCAATCGAGAAGGTCGCGACGGGCAGGGTCGTTCAGAGCTTTGAAGATCAAGTCCATTTTTCAATAATAGGTGATTAGATAGTCACGTGACAAGACAGTCACCTATAAAATGATCCACGACCCTTCCAACCCCCTGTAATTTCTGGCCTAATATGCCCCATCAGCAGAGGAGAATCCGGGTGACGCATAGCCTGACAACACGCCAAGGGCGCCGAATCGCATTCAACCAAAGCGATGGCGAGGGGCCGGGGATCGTCTTTCTGGGCGGGCTGAAATCCGACATGGAAGGCACCAAGGCTATTCATCTTGAGGCTTGGGCCAAGGCACAGGGAAGAGCGTTCCTGCGATTTGATTATTCCGGGCATGGTGAAAGTTCGGGCGAATTCACCGATGGCTGCATTGGTGATTGGGCCGAGGATGCTGAGGCGGCAATCCTGACCCTGACCAACGGCCCGCAAATATTGGTCGGCAGTTCCATGGGCGGATGGGTGTCATTGTTGATGGCGCGACGCCATCCTTCGATCCTGGCAGGGCTGGTTGGCATAGCTGCAGCACCGGATTTCACAGAAGACAGCATGTGGGCCGGGTTCAGCGCAGCCGAAAGAGCGGCGATGGAAACTGACGGATATGTGGATCTGCCCAGTGATTATGGGGACCCCTACAGGATCACCAAGCGTATGATCGAAGATGGCCGCAACCAATTGGTGTTGCGTAGTCCCCTGTCCATCAACGTCCCGGTCCGGTTGTTGCAGGGCACAGATGATGCGGATGTTGAGATGTCTGTGGCCTTGCGGCTGCTGGATCACCTTCAGGGGCCGGATATCCGGCTCGAACTTGTCAAAGGCGCCGATCATCGTTTCTCGGATGAAAACTGCCTTGGTCGGGTCACTGCCGCAGTTGAGGATGTTCTTGCCCGGATCTAGGGCAATCCGTCGATCCCTTGGCGGGGTCGGGGTTCTGGTCTTGTGTCTTGTCGCTTTCTGGTTTCTCGCTCCGCGTGAAAGGCCGGACTGGTCGCCAGAGTTATCATTGGATCTGAGCGATCCTGACGCGTTTCTGGCGGCGCGCGAAGGAGCGTTCCCCGATATTACGGAAGGTGCCGAGGCGCGGATCATTTGGGCTGGTAATCCCGGTCAGGTGACAGATTTCAGTGTCCTCTATCTTCATGGCTTCACAGCAACTTCGGAGGAAATCAGGCCCGTTCCCGATCAAATCGCGGCGGCGCTTGGCGCTAATCTGGTGTTTTCACGATTGCGCGGGCATGGCCGGGGTCCGGATGCCTTAGAGGTGGCCCGCGCGGGGGAATGGTTGGAGGACACGGCGCTTTTCCTTGAATTGGCCCGACAGGTGGGACGGCGGGTTTTGGTTGTATCCAATTCTACCGGCGGCACATTGGGCGCCATTGCCATGACAGAGCCTGACATGGCCGAAAACGTCGCCGCCCAGATTATGATTTCTCCAAATTTTGGCCTGACCCACCCGGCACTTCGCCTGATGCAAGGCCCGCTGGCGCGGCAGTGGATTTCGTGGATTGCAGGGGACCGGCATTGCCTTGAAACCGTCAGCGACTCACATGCCCGATACTTCACGACATGTATCCCAAGTCGGGCCGGTGTCAGCGTTGGAACGACCTTAAATGAACTCAACCTGCGTAGTTTCGAGGCAGTTTCGGTGCCGGTTTTGGTGATTTACGCTGAAGAGGACAAGGTGGTATCGCCGGTGGCCACGCGGGAATTTGCTACCCGGTGGGGTGGCGAAATGACCCTTGCATTGCAAACGCTTCCCGAAAGTGGGGTGGATAGCTATTCCCATGTAATTGCAGGAGAAATCCTGAGCCCGGCCATGACGGAGCAAGTCATGGCGGTCATCCTGTCCTGGGTCGCAGACCAGAATCTCTGATCCAACCACTGTGCAGTTGCAGAAAAGAAAATTGAAATTTCTTCTTGCCGAAACCGGTTTCGGAACCGAGCCTGAATGTGGGAGAGGAAAAATCATGGCAATCGCACAGCACAAGCCAGCATTGAAGCGGAGGGTCACAATCAATGACCTTGCCGATGAGCTGGGCCTTGCCAAAGGCACCATTAGCCGTGCGCTGAACGGATATCCCGATATCTCTGCCTCAACCCGTGTTCGTGTGACGAAAGCGGCCGAGCGCATGGGGTATCAGCCATTGGCGCAGGCGCAGGCCATCAGAACTGGGTTGGCCCGCTCCTTGGGGCTGGTTTTGAACGCCGGGCCCGGCAATACGCATAAGCCGTTCCTGACAGATTTTCTTGATGGGATCAGTCGCGCCGTTTCAAAAGAAAACTGGTCCCTGACGGTTGCCACCGCAATGGATGAGGCCGACGAAGTGGCCACGATGGCCCGCCTTGTGAATGAGCGCAAAGTGGATGGGTTCATCCTGCCACGGACAAAAGTGGTTGATCCCCGTATTGATCTGCTGCGCGAACGCCATGTGCCATTCGTCCTTTACGGCCGCACGGGCGACCCAACCGATTGCGCATGGTTTGATATTGCCGGTGAGGCCGCCATTCGTGATGCCGTGATGCGCCTGCATGGTCTTGGGCATCGCCGAATTGGGTTCATTAATGGGGCAAGCGTTTACAATTATGCTCCCCTGCGCCTGCAAGGGTATAAGGAAGGCTTGGCTAAATCCGACCTACCATTTGACCCGGCATTGACCCGTTCCGAGGCAATTACAGTTGGGCAGGGGGAACGTAAAGGTGGGGAATTGCTGCAGTTGCAGAACCCACCAACCGCAATCGTGTGCGCCTTGGATTTGGCAGCATTGGGGGTTTATCGAGCCGCGCAAATGCGCGGGCTGGATGTGGGTCATGATCTGTCAGTTGTTTCCTATGACGGTATCCCTGAGGCCGCTACGGCAAGTCCGCCATTAACAACATTCGCTGTCGATACCCGCGCAGCCGGGTCCCGTTTGGCCAGCTTGCTTTTTGCGCGCATCCGCGGCGCAGCACCCGAGGGCCTGAGAGAGACTGTTTCAGCACATTTAATCGCGCGTGGTTCTGATGGTCCCGCGCCTACGAAACCAACCGGAGGGTTTGAAACCCCCTCCAATAAGAACCAACCAAAGGGAGAAAACACATGAGTGTAACAACCAAGGGCGCCCGCGCTCTTCTGCTGGCGGCAGCCTCGACCATGGCGATGGCCGCAATGGCGGATGCGGATACGATCCGCTTCTGGACCACTGAGGAACAGCCTGAGCGCCTTGCCCGCCAAGAAGCAATGGCCGCAGCTTTCACGGCAGAATCTGGCATTGAAGTTGACGTTATTCCAGTGACCGAGTCCGATCTGGGAACACGTACTACCGCCGCATTTGCAGCGGGCGATCTGCCTGACGTGATCTATCATCCGTTGCAATATGCCCTGCCATGGGCAGAAGCCGGCATTCTCGATCCTGACGCTGCAACCGAAGTGATTGAAGCACTTGGCATCGATACCTTTGCGCCGGGTGGCCTGAACATGGCTGGCTTTGATGATATCTATGCCTCGGTTCCGGTAGATGGCTGGACACAGATGATCGCCTATCGGGCAGACTTGTTCGAAGAAGCGGGCCTTGCGCCGCCGACCGATTTTGCATCTGTCGTCGCTGCAATCGAAGCGTTGCATAATCCGCCAGAGATGTTCGGCTTTGTTGCACCTACTAAAATCGACGAATCCTATATGTCTCAGGTGCTTGAGCATCTCTTCCTGGCCAATGGCGTCAGCCCGGTTAACTCGGACGGCCTGCAAGAACTGGACGAAGCCGCAACAATCGAAGTGTTGGAGTTCTACAACGCAATCGCTGGTGCCTCTCCGGAAGGCGAGCTTTACTGGTCGCAATCGCGTGAGCTTTATTTGGCGGGTCGCACGGCAATGATCATCTGGTCGCCATTCTTGCTGGACGAACTGGCCGGTCTGCGTGACAGCGCTCCGCCCACCGTCAGCGATGACCCAACCACGCGTGAACTGGCGGCTGTAACCGGCATCATCACGAATTTCTCAGGCCCATCTAACCCAGATGGTGCGGCCTATGCGGATGTTCGCTATCTCGGCATCACTGCCGATGCGGATACCGACAGCGCGATGGCCTTTGTCGAGTATTCGATGGGTGAAGGTTACACGGCCACATTGTCGATCGCACCTGAGGGCAAGTTCCCTGTGCGTCGCGGCACCGAGGAAAACCCCGAAGAGTTCATCGAAGCATGGTCCATGCTGGACGTGGGCGTCGATCGCTTTGCACCCCTGTCTGACCTTTACCCCGCTGAAGTGATTTCCGAGCTTGTTGCTGGCCTTGATGTTGGACAGCGTTGGGGCGTGACCGAGAACCAGCTTGGTCTGGCCTCGACCATCAACAACAGCCAGGTGCTGAACCGTCTCGTCCGTGAATTCTTTGACGGCGAGCGCGATGCAGCAGCAACAGTTGCTCTGATGAACGAAGAACTGGCCGCGCTGCAATAAGCGCTGCCACCTCCCGGTGTCCGGCCGCTATCCCCTTTGCGGCCGGACCCACCCAATCAAACTTATTTGATCCGGAGAATGCCAATGACCTCCGCCGTCCCTCCCAAGGGCACGGGCCCCCTTGCGCGTCGTGAAGCGCGCCTGGCCTGGGGCCTGCTCCTTCCAACTCTGACCGCCGTTATGCTGGTCGTTATCCTGCCTTTGCTGGCGATCTTTTGGATTTCGGTCAAACCGGTCGAACTGGCAGACCTGCGCGCGCCCGCGCCGGTTGCCAATGAACAGATGCGCGGGCGACCAAGCGAAGCCGGAGATGAGGCGACCTGGCAATTTCGGGTCCGAAACTCCAGCCAGGATACAATCATCGAAGGGGTGACGCTGACTGACACTCTTCCGGATGGTTTTGAAGTGGCGGTTATGGATGAGCGCTGCGAATTGACCGGTGCTGCCCTGTTCTGCGACCTGGGCGATCTGGAAGGCGGCGCGCGTGAAACCATCGCGATCGAAGGCTCCGTCGGCGCGGCCTATTTCGACGGCGACGTTGATGTTGATGATTTTGAACCCAGTTTGACCGGCACAGCCGATTTCGTGTTGACCAATGCCGAGTTCACCTGGGAAAACTTTGCCCGTCTTTTTGACAGCCGCGATTTCTGGGCGGTGGTCTGGGCCACAACATTCTACACGGTATTTGGCACCGTGGGGGCATTGTTGATCGGCCTTTTTGCGGCGCTATTGCTGAACCAAAGCTTTCGGGGGCAGGGGCTGTTGCGCGGGTTCTACCTGTTCCCCTATGTGGCGCCGGTCATCGCTGTCGCCTTTAGCTGGGTGATCCTGTTCGATCCTTTCTCAGGCTCGATCAATGCGTTGCTGATCCAGATGGGCGTGACCGAAAGCTCGATCAATTTCTTCGGTGAACGTCCATTGGCGCTGATCATGGTGACAGTGTTCGAGATCTGGCGCTATTTCCCGCTCTCGTTCCTGTTCATTCTGGCGCGGATGCAATCCATTGACACCGATATGTACGAGGCCGCGGATATGGACGGCGCAAGCCCGTTCCAAAAGTTCCGCTACCTCAGCTTGCCGCAGTTGATGGGCATCCTGTCCGTTCTGTTCCTGTTGCGCTTCATTTGGACCTTCAACAAGTTCGACGACATCTTCCTGCTTACGGGCGGCAACGCCGGGACGCGGACGCTGACGGTGAACGTCTATGAACAGGCCTTTGCCCTTTCCAATATTGGCGCGGGCGCGGCGGTTGCGGTTGTCATCATGTTGACGCTGCTCTGCTTCTCCTGGGCGTTCTTCAAATACATGTCGCAGGAGGAAGGGTTATGAGCATGCGTTTCGTCACCTTCGGCGCAGACCCAGTGGGCGCGCGCTATCCCTTCGCACTCTTTGAAACCTGCATAACCAAAAAGGAGGATCTGTCATGAACACCTGGCGTCAGGGCAATATAATTGGCCCGCAGATCGGTATCCTTTGGGCTTTGATCATCGTCACAACGTTGTCGGTCCTGCTGTCTTTTACCACCGGTTCAGCCTTTCGGCCCGGATTGATCGGCTCGTTGATCGCGGGTGTTGTCCTTGGGTTGGTTGCGGTACGGCAGGCAGAAATCAACGCCGCTGTCGGGTATAAAAGGGCGCGGCTGGATGTGATTGTCGGACTGGCGACCGTCTTGGGTGTCGTCCTTGGGTTTACCAATTTTGGACCGATCCTTTTTGGCCCAGAGACGTCATCGGGATTGAAACTGATGGCAGGGGTGCTTTTTGGACTGTCCATGGGTTTTCCGATGGCCAAGATGCTGGATGGCTGCCCGGCGGGGTCTTTAACACGACATGAGTTTGAAGAGGCCGAGATCCGGTTTCTGAACGGATTTGGCTACATTTTCTTTACCGCGATTGTCGCCATCCCCTTCTACGTGATGGTAATGACCAGCCTGAAAAGCCAGGGTGAGCTGATTGCAAACCCGCTCGATTTCACCATCAATCTGGATCAAAGCTGGGGCGAGCTGTTCCGGTCCTATATCGAGCTGTTCCGGGATTTCAATTTCGGCAGCTACTTGTGGACCAGTCTCTATGTCTCGATCCTGACGGTTTTCATCACGTTGGCCTTTTCGATCCCGGGCGCCTATGCCGTCGCGCGATTGCGCTTTAAGGGGCAGAAACCGCTGAGCAGATCAATCCTGTTGATCTACATGGTGCCGATGATCGTTCTGGCCTTGCCGATTTACATCGTTTTCTCGGTCACGGGCCTAAGGAACACGATCCTTGGTATCGTCATGATCTATCCGGTCACAACGATCCCGGTCTCGCTCTATATGCTGCAGGGTTATTTCCGCGGGCTGCCTGCGGAAGTTGAAGAGGCCGGTCTGATGGATGGGTTGAGTCGCCTCAAGGTGATCTGGAAAATCACCCTGCCACTCAGCCTGCCAGCGCTGGCCTCGGTTTCGCTTTATGTCTTCATGATTGCGTGGAACGAGTTCCTGCTGGCCCTGATGTTGTTGGATGATCCCAACATTTTCACCCTGACCCGTGGGGTCGCCTCACTAAACAGTTCCGAAGTACCGCGTCAGCACCTTATGGCGGGGGCCGTTATTGCCACTGTTCCGGTGATGGCGCTGTTCCTGGGGCTTGAAAAATTCATGACCAAAGGCCTGACGGCCGGGTCTGTCAAAGGATGACGGGAATGTTTGACATGACAGAGGATAGAATCAAACGGCTTGATGCCGAAGCACGTCGGATCCTGCAATTGAATGACAGGGCTGGTTATACTGTGCCGACAAGCGGCCTGTATCCCTACCAATGGAACTGGGACAGCGCCTTTGCCGCCTTGGGATTTGCCCAGTTCGATATTGATCGCGGCTGGAGTGAACTGGAAACGCTGATGGCGGGGCAATGGGAAAACGGCATGGTGCCGCATATTCAGTTCCATGTCGATGATCCGGGCTATTTCCCTGGTGCCGGGATTTGGGGCACGGATGATGCAATTGGCAAAGGGCCAGGCAGGGTGCCCTCTTCGGGCATCAGCCAGCCACCGGTTGCAGCCAGTTTCGCTTTGCGCTGTTATCAACTGGACGAAGGAGCAGGTCTGGAACGGCTGCGGGCGCTTTACCCCCGTTTGGCGGCCTTTCATCGCTGGTTCTTTGCTCATCGGCAAACCGCAGATGGGGCGATGGTTGTAACCCACCCATGGGAGGCGGGACGCGATAACGCTCCTGACTGGGACAGCGCCATGGCCGGCATTACGCCTGAGGGTGTACAGCCCTATACAAGGCGCGACACCGGGCATGTGAATCCCGCGATGCGCCCAACCAAGGATGACTATGATCGCTATATCTGGCTGGTCCAGTTCGGGCGGGATCGGAAATGGGATCAGGAAAAGCTTGCCGCCGAAAACCCATTCCGGGTGGCCGATCCGACTATGACTTTTACGCTGATGCGGGCCTGCCGGGATCTGAAAATCATTGCAGAGGTATTGGGCGAGGACCAAGCAGAGATTAGCGGGTGGATTGAGCGATTGGAATCCGGCGCGGCATCGCTTTGGAATGAAGAAACCGGGGCCTATGACAGTCGCAATGAAGCGACCGGCGAATTCAATCACTGTGTGACGAATGCGTCTTTCCTTTGTTGGTGGGCAGGTCTGCGCGATGACCGCTCACTGACCGTGCTGAACCGGGTTCTAGATCAAGTGCGCTATGGCGTGCCCAGCTTTGACCCTGAGCATGAGAAGTTCGATGGATTGCGCTATTGGCGTGGACCGGTTTGGGGCATCATGAACATGATGATCGCCACCGGGCTGAAAGAGGCCGGTCACACTGTCGAGGCAGAACGCATTCGCGCGGCAACAGTCGCCCTGATCTCAGAAAATGGGTTTGCAGAATACTTTGATCCGCAGGACGGAACCCCTGCGGGCGGAGGCACATTTACATGGACGGCCGCCATCTGGCTTGGATGGGCAACGCCGAGCTTAGAGGAGGCTGAATAATGGGCTCTATTACGTTGAAAGCCGTAGAAAAATGGTACGGCGAAGTTCAAGTGATCAAGGGTGTTGACCTTGAAATCGAAGATGGTGAATTCATAATCTTTGTCGGCCCGTCCGGCTGCGGTAAATCGACCCTCTTGCGGATGATAGCGGGATTGGAAGAAACAAGTCGCGGTCAGATCATCATTGATGGGCGCGATGCAACGGCTGAGCCGCCCTCAAAACGTGGCCTTGCCATGGTGTTTCAGTCCTATGCGCTTTACCCGCATATGTCAGTGGCCGAAAACATGGGATTTTCGCTGAAAACGGCCGGCGCGCCCAAATCCGAGATCAATGAAAAAGTGTCAGAGGCCGCGCGGGCGCTGCGTCTGGAGGAGTATCTCGAACGCCGGCCAAAAGACCTGTCTGGCGGACAACGTCAACGTGTTGCCATTGGCCGATCGATTGTGCGCGACCCGACAGCCTTTTTGTTCGATGAGCCGCTTTCAAACCTCGACGCGGCCCTGCGGGTTGAGATGCGTTATGAAATTGCCAAGCTACATGAGCAATTGACCAGTTCGATGATCTATGTGACCCACGATCAGGTCGAAGCGATGACCCTTGCGGACCGCATTGTAGTTCTCAGCGCAGGCAAAATCGAACAGGTTGGCAGCCCAAGGGAGCTTTATGAACGGCCCGGGAACCTTTTTGTGGCGCAGTTCATCGGCTCTCCCAAGATGAATGTCTTACCCTGCACTGTGTCGGGCGGCGAATTCAGCCTGGAAGGCGGCCGTTCGGGCGCCGCGCCCGGAAAGGACGGTGCGGTTCATCTCGGCATCCGTCCTGAGGCGATCGCTATAGGAGAAACAGGCACCGGGCATATGGACGGGGTTGTCGACCTTGTCGAATATCTTGGGTCCGACAATTTCCTCGTGGTTGATTGCGGCGCGTCAGGCAAACTGACAGTGCGCGCCGATGGAGAGGCCGTGATGAAGGTCGGTGACAAGGTAGGCCTGACTTTTGCAGATGGCAAAACGCATTTCTTCGATGAGGCCGGCCTGGCAATTCGCTGATCTATCAAAACCATGACTTGCCCCGTGGCCTGAGCTTTGCAACTCTGGCCACGGGGTTTTTTTGTGCCCTTCGGTTTCGAAAAAGGACCTTGGTATGAATTGGATGTTAGCGGTTTTGTCGAGTGTGGCCATGATTGTGGCCACTGGTGTCGGCGCACAGGGATGGACAGTGTCCACCTATTCAGATCTGGGGTATTTTGGTGCAAATGTCCGGCAGGATGCGGCAGGCATCAGTTTTGGCTGCGGCGGGCGTTATCCCTCTGCCGATCCGATGCTTGGTGAGGATAGCACCGGCAATCGCCCATATACTTTCGGGGTTGAGGTCAGTGTCAACATCTTGCCCTACAGCATTCCGGACCGGCGCAGCGATGTTTTGGTGGCCGTTGGAGGGCAGGGCTTCCAGTTCCCGATGATGTTGTTCAGTGACCTTGATGGTGCGTGGATCAGCGACGTGTCCCTTGGCGACCCGCTGGTTGCGGCATTGATGACGGGATCAGGCGGTATTCAGGTCTGGGCGGGCCAAACCTTGCTGGATCAGCCGACCGAAACCACTCTGGCACAGTCCTTGTATGACGCGATCCAGTTTTGCGACAGTCATTGGATAGCGGCGGGAACGCCGCTTCCGGCCCATTCTGTGTCGGTGATCCAGACCTTACGCAGACAGGTCAGCACTCCGGCGCCTGCAGCGATCACAATGGAAGCTGCCATGCTGGCCGATGTCACCGCCAATTGCGGTGGGGCGGGACAAGTGTCTGCCGACGCTATTGGGCGAAGCGATTTTGACGGCGACGGAGCAGAAGATATTTTGCTGGCATGGAATGGCGTGTCCTGCAGCACCGGCCCTATGGTGGGCTCAAGGGGGGCTGGGCAATGCGGCATGCAAAACTGTCTCAACACCGCTTACCTGTCATCACAATACCAACTTGGCCTTGATCCTTGGGGTATGCTTGCGCTGGATGCCTGGACGGACCCAAGTAACCCCGGCGATATCCTGATGTCAGTCGCGCAGAATGTGTGTGTGCAGCTGCAATTGCAGCCTGATTGTGTGATCCGGCGGCGGTGGAATGGCGTAGATTTTGTGCAGGTTCCGCGCTAAAGCGAGTGACACAGCAGTTCGCGCTATGCGCTGAACTGGCTTTGTGTCACACTATTTCAAGTTACTTTAACTTTTCAGGTCAACACTTTGGAACCAATTGTTTTTATTCCTGGAATGATGTGCGATGCTCGCCAATTTGGCCCGCAAATGCAAGTCCTGTCGCGTGATCGCTCGGTCCAGATAGCCGGGATTGGCGGGGCAGATAATATTCGTGATCTCGCAACCCAAGTGTTGGAGCATGCGCCCGAGCGTTTTGCCCTGGCAGGTCATTCGTTGGGCGGTGCTGTGGCAATGGAGGTTGTGCGCAGGGCGCCAGACCGTGTCAGCCGTCTCGCTCTTATTTCGACAGACCCACTGACCGAACCGCCCAACGTTGCCGCCGAACGCGACCTTGCCATTGCGCGGGCTAAGGCGGGCCGCCTGGCAGACGTTATCCGAGAGACTATTCCGGACGAAAACTATGCCCCTGGCACTAGGCAAGACGCGATTATTGAGCTGGTTCAGGCCATGGCACTCAATATGGGAATCCAAGTCTACCTGCAGCAATCAAAGGCGATGCAACGCCGTCCGGATCAACAGGGAACCCTTCGCCGTATCGCAGTCCCTACGCTGGTCTTATGTGGAATCTACGACAGAATTACGCCGCCAAGGCGCCACGAGTTAATGGCAGAGTTGATACCCAATGCCGGTTTGGTCTCTCTTGATGGGGCAGGCCACATGCCGACGCTCGAACAACCGCAGGCGGTGTTGAAAGTGATGCGGGAATGGTTGGCGGCCTGACCCGGCCGCCAAGTCTTACTCAGCGACCGCACGCACGCCTGCCGGCTTTGGCGCGTTTGAATCGATAAAGTCCAGAACCAGAGGCCGGATGTTGTTCCGCCAGCTTTTGCCGGCGAAAATTCCGTAATGGCCCGCTTCGGGTTCGAGGTAGTTTGCCTTTTTCGAATCCGGCAACCCAGTGCATAGCCGCAGCGCAGCAACACATTGCCCGGGGGCCGAGATATCGTCTTTGCCACCTTCAACAGTTTTCACCGCGACATTGGTGATTTTGCCCAAATCGACTTGTTTGCCATCAACGACAAACCGATTCTGTGCAATTTCGAGGCCTTTGAAGATGCGTTCGACAGTCGACAGGTAAAATTCTGCCGTCATATCCATGACCGCGAGGTACTCATCGTAAAAGCGGTTGTGCTTGTCGTGATCAGAGGCCTCGCCTTTGGCGACACGCAGGATCTGATCAGAAAAAGCCTTGGTGTGTTTCTCAGCATTCATTGCCATGAAACTGGCCAGCTGTTGCAAGCCCGGATAAACCATGCGGCCGGCGCCTTCATATTTGAAACCGACCCGCTGTAAAACATGTTGTTCCAGTTGCCCCATCGTGATGCGATTGCCGAAATCGGTTACGTCCGTCGCTGCGGCATCTGGATCAATCGGGCCACCGATCAAGGTCAGGGTTCTGGGTTGCGCATCGGGATCTTCTTCGGCGAGATATGCGGTCGCGGCCAATGCAAGCGGCGCCGGTTGGCAAACGGCAATCACATTGCTGTCTGGTCCCATTTCGCGAAGGAAATCAACAAGATATAGAGTGTAATCTTCGATGTCGAATTTGCCTTCCGACACCGGGATATCACGCGCATTGTGCCAATCTGTGATGTAGACGTCACAATCAGGAAGCAAGCTGACGACAGTAGACCGAAGGAGGGTCGCGTAGTGACCCGACATCGGTGCCACAAGCAACACTTTGCGTCCCGTGGGTTCGCGGCCCTGAACTTTGAATCGGATCAAGTCGCCAAACGGCCGGGCAAGGACAACCTCAACATCAACCATATGGTCGCGACCATCGTCGCCGGGGATGGAATAGATGTTCCAGTCCGGCTTGGCGACCATGCGCTGGAAACTACGTTCCATCACTTCGCCCCAGGCGGCTGTCATCTTCAAACCGGGGTGTGGAACGAGTCCAAGTTGCGGAAAGGAACACATGGCTTGGGCGGTTGCACCCATCCATTGATTGGTCAGACGGACCGATTCCATGAAATCGTAGGTCAGAAGGTATTTCATCGCAGCGTGACTCCTGCAAAACTAACAGTGAACCGGTGGATAATCCGACCGGATCAATTCGTCGCTTTGCCCCTCTCCACTGGCAAGGCTTATATGCACATGCAGCATTGAGAGGGCAAAATCAAGATATGGTAGACAAGCTTGACAGAGGAGACGAGGCTGTGGGGGAAAATCTTGACCGCCTGAACGCTAACCTGGCCAAGATGGAAGAGCTGACCAAACGCATGGTCACTGCCCTCGGCCAAAAAGACCTGACGCATGATTCCGGTTTGGCCGGTCCGGGCCAGGATCTGTACATGAAAGCGGGCTCCGCCTATTTCAATCAGATGATAACGGACCCAAGCAAGATCATGGGCCAGCAGGTCACATATTGGTCGAAAGCATTAGAGAATTTCATCGAGACCCAGCAGGCCATTGCAAGCGGCACATTTGAGATTGCTGAGGCTGAGGATGAAGAGCCTATAAAGGACCGTCGTTTCGCAAACCCTATGTGGCGCACGCATCCCTATTTCCGCTTTGTGCGTAAGCAGTTTGAGCTGAACTCGGACGCGTTGGAAAAGACGCTGAACGAGATGGACGGGCTAGATCCAAAAGAGCGCGCCCGGGTCGAATTTTTTTCACGCCAGATCGTCGATCTTTTTGCACCGACCAACTACCTCGCAACCAATCCGGATGCGCTTGAGAAGGCCGTCGAGACGGATGGGCAAAGCCTTGTCGATGGCATGGAAAACCTTGTGCGTGACATCGAAGCGAACAAAGGTGATCTTTTGCCAACCCTGGCCGACCCAAACGCCTTCACCGTAGGCGAGAATATCGGGGCCTCTGAGGGCAAAGTCGTCTACCGCAACGATATGATGGAACTGATACAGTTCTCTCCTTTGACCGAGACGGTGTGCCGCACCCCGCTCGTCATTTTCCCGCCCTGGATTAACAAATTCTACATACTCGACCTGAAGCCGAAAAATTCATTGATCCGCTGGATCGTCGAACAAGGCTTCACACTGTTCGTGGTCAGTTGGCGCAATCCGGGTCCTGAGGATGCTGACGTTGGTTTGGAAACCTATATGGAAGAGGGGTATCTGAAAGCGATTGAGGTCGCCAAAGACATCTCAGGCGAAAAGCAGGTCAATGCAGTTGGCTATTGCGTTGCCGGAACCACGTTGAGCGCAACATTGGCGCTTTTGAACAAGCGCGGGGATAAATCTATCAAGTCTGCGACCCTGTTCACGACGCTCACCGATTTTTCGGATCAGGGCGAATTTACGGTCTTCCTACAGGATGATTTTGTGGACGCCATTGAACGAGAGGTGGACGAGAAGGGGTATCTTGACAGTTTCTTTATGTCCAAGACCTTCAGTTTCTTGCGCTCCAATGACCTCGTTTATGGGCCTGCGATCCGCAGCTATATGATGGGCGAGGCGCCACCGGCCTTCGATCTGCTTTACTGGAATGGTGACAGCACCAATTTGCCCGGCAAAATGACCGTCCAGTATTTGCGGCAGCTTTGTCAGGGCAATGCATTGGCAAGCGATGGGTTCAAGGTTTTTGGTGAAAGCCTGCATATCAAGGATGTCAAAGTGCCGGTTTGCGCAATCGCCTGCGAAACCGATCACATCGCCCAATGGAAGCAAAGCTTTCGAGGGGTCGAACAAATGGGCTCACGCAATAAGACATTCATCCTGTCCGAGTCCGGGCATATCGCTGGCATCGTCAATCCACCGTCGAAAAAGAAATACGGACATTACACAAATGACAAGGTCAAAGGAACGCCTGAGGAGTGGCTGGACGCAGCGGATTTCAACGAAGGCAGTTGGTGGCCCCGGTGGGAAGAATGGCTTCGTAGCCGCTCTGGCGCACAGGTACCGGCCCGAATTCCCGGTGAGTCGGGCTATGAAGCGCTCTGTGATGCGCCCGGCACCTATGTGTTGAAATCGTCAAAAGACTGATTTTGTTCATCATTGTGAAATTTTTGCTGCAGTGCAGAAAAAAGACTTGAAATTCTGCACTGCAGCATGCATATTCCTTTCAGACGCTGAGAAGCGCCACGAAATGACCCGCCCTCGTAAGGCAAACTCAGGAGTATGACCCATGGCTAAAACCAACGATTTCACCAAATACATCAACGAAGCTCTGGCAGCTTTCCCTGTTGATACATCCGCTTACAACGAAGCTTTCCAGTCTTCCGCCGCAATGGGCGAAAAACTGTCGAAAGTTGCTCTGGAAGCAGCTGAAAAATCCACCGAGATCTCTGCTCAGTGGACCAAAGACACCATCGCAAAAGTTGGCGATGTTGCGGCTGTTAAATCCGAGCCCACCGACTACACCAAAGCAATGACCGATTTCGCATCGGCTCAAGCTGAAATGACTGCAGAAACTCTGGCTGCTTTCGCTGAAGTTGCGAAAAAAGTTCAGATGGAAACCGTTGAGCTGCTGATGGCTGCTGGCAAAGAAGCTTCCGAAGAAGCAACTGCCGCTGTTAAAAAAGCAACTGCTGACGTCACCACCGCAGCGAAGAAAGCCGCAAAAGCCTCCTAAGAGCGCCTTTGACGGCATCGCGCGGACTTCCTCCCACCCGCTGCGATGATAAGAGGACGGACCCGGATCGCGGGCCCGTCCTTTTTTGTTTGCACCTGCAGGATTGCTTTTTGCTGCCAGTGCATTAGGGTCGATGCTGCTGCGCCGCACTGGCGGTTGTTCAGCAGGGAAAGAGATAGGGGAGGCGATCATGAGCGAAGCCCAGGCACCGCTGCTGATCAAGAGATATGCCAGTCGTCGGTTGTATAATACCGAAACGTCGGATTACGTGACGCTGGAAGATATCGCAGGGTTCATTCGCGACGGGCGGGACGTAAAAATCGTTGACCTGAAATCAGGCGATGACCTGACGCGTCAGTATCTGCTGCAAATCATTGCTGAACATGAAAGTCGGGGCGAAAGCGTTCTGCCGATCGGCGTTCTGAATGATCTTGTCCGCAGCTATTCCACGCAGGCCCAAAGTGTTGTGCCCGATTTTCTGGCCGTGTCGTTTGAGATGCTGAGAGATGGCCAATCCAAGATGGTTGAGAACATGGCCGCTATTAACCCAATGGCCTCAATGCCCGGGTTTGAAGCCATGCGCGCGCAGCAAGAAGCCTTCATGAAGGCCATGACAGGTGGTATTTCAGGCCAATGGTCTGGTCCGGGTGGCGAAGAACAACCGGAAGAGACTGGCGACGAAGATGAGCTGGATGCGATCAAGAAACAATTGGCTGAATTGCAGTCCAAGCTGTCGAAACTATGACTGATCTTACCTCGCCCGAGGCAAAGTTTCATCGGGCGAGGCGGAAGAATTTTCCGGTAAATTCTGAGTGTCTAAACCTGTTCCGGAACTAATTTTTCACGTGCCGTAGGCCCGTTCCTCGGCTTTGACCTCGTCTGCTGCGCTTAAAAGCGCCGTCGAGATGAGATCGAGTTCTGATTGCGTGAGCCGTGTCGGAAGCCGAACGTCACATGCGCGCATCAACATCGTGCGGGTTTGCCGCAGGTCACCCTGTTCGCCGATGAAATTCCAGTTCCAAAAAGCCCGGGCATTGTCGCTGGACAAACCAAAGATTTGTACTTTGACACCGCGCGTGGCCGCCGCATCTGCAAACGCCTTGGCCTCTGCATCTGACGCAAAGCCCTGAAGATTGAACTGAATGGAATCCGGTGCTCGGTTTTCCGGCGCCAGCGGCGGTGGAACTTGCAGCCAGGCGGAGGTATTCAGCTGATCGGCCACATAATCATGATTGAAGCGACCGGCCTCGACCCGACGAGCCACCTCGGGCAATTGCGAGCGGATGATGGCCGCCGACAAGTTGGACAGGCGCAGATTGTACAATGGCAGTTGGTTCTGCCAGCGGGCAAACGCCTCTTCCAATTCGCTGCTATTTGCGCCCTCAGGGCCTTTGTGCTTTTTCCAGTTATGCTCATATGCGCCTGACATGATGACCGCGCGGGCCACCAGATCTGCGTCATCCGTGATCAGAATACCGCCTTCGCCAGCGTTGACCAGCTTGTAGGACTGGAAGCTGAAACAGCCAACGCGCCCCATCGTGCCAATGTTCTGCCCGTTCCATGTTGTGCCAAGCGAATGTGCAGCGTCTTCGATCACGGGTACGCCCTTGGCGTCGCACAGGGCCATGATCGCGTCCATATCCGAGGTATGGCCCCGCATATGGCTGATAATGACCGCGCCGATTTCGTCCGTCAGTTTGGCCTCGAAATCGGTCATGTCGATGCGATAATTGTCGCCGACTTCAACCAGAACGGGTTGCAGGCGCGCATGCACAACCGAGGAGGGAACGGCGGCAAATGTGAAGGCAGGGATCAGGACCTTGGTGTTTGGCGCAAGGTCCAAAGCCTCAAGCGACAAGAACAACGCGGCTGAGCAGGACGAGACCGCCAAGGCATATTTCGAGCCCAGAAGGTCAGCAAATTCCCGTTCCAGCAGGCTGACAGGCGCATCCTCGGGCGCGGTGTAGCGAAACAGGTCGCCTGATTGCAGCATACGCTCAACTTCGGCGCGCGCGGATTCCGGGATTGGCTCGGCATCGTAGACGTTGGGGGCCTCGGCCATGATTTCACCTTTTTGAAATTCTCTATTTCGAAAATCTTTACAGGTGGAATGTAACGATTCCTAGACAGAACGCGGCGTCGTGCCGGTACTGAGCAAGAATTTGCGGTGAATTTCCGGGTGACGTGGCAGGCTGGCCACGGGGGCGGGGCGTTAGCGGATCAGGTTGGGCCTGTAGCGCACCCGCTGCCTGCGCGCGGCAGGCAGGTGCCGGTTCAAACGGCGGTTGATCATGCCGAAGACAGTGATCACGATCAGGGTTACGATCACGAAATAGACCGCCACAATCGGGTAGGGGACAAAAGGGTTGAAGGTCCGGTCCGCGAAATATTGCGCGTAGTACAATGCGTCGCCCTGTTGTCGAAAGGCCGGAAACCCTGAAAAATAAACCAACGTCGTGGCATGGAAAAGAAAGATCGCCTCATTTGTATAGGCAGGCCAGGCCAGACGCATGGTCGTTGGAAAGACAATCCGCCGGAACCGGCGCCAGCCAGTCATGCCGTAGGCATCTGCGGCCTCCAAATCCCCCTTTGGGACCGAGCGGAGCGCGCCATAGAAGATTTCACCGGAATAAGCGGAGGTGTTTAGGAACAACACGATCAAAGCGCCAAGCCATGCCCGTGCAAATGGATCCGTTAGCCAGGAGATATCAATGACCCGGCTGGCTGTCGTGATCTCCTCTGGCAGGTTCACAAGCGCGAAATAGGCCAGGAAAAACTGAATGAACAGCGGTGAGCCACGGAACACAAAGATGAACCATTCGGCTGGTTTTCGGATAACTGCGCGCGGGCTGGATTTAGCAACGGCCAAGGCAACGGCCAGAAAAAAGCCAAGGAAGAGAGCAAAGAGGCCGAAATAGACATTCCAGATCAGGCCGGACCCGATCAGCGTGATTTGCTCACAAAGCGTGATATCGCCCCGTGGCAGCAAACGCTCGCCGTAGCCAAGCGAACGGAAGGCATAGGCTTGGACGGTTTCCCAACAACTCATGCCGCAGCCTTCCTTTGCGCTTCGCCGCCCATCGTGGCCTGACCATGGCTAAGCCGGCGGGTGATGCGGCCAAGGACAACCTCAGAGACTTTGGTAAAGCAAAGATAAAAGACCAGAAGGCCGAGGAAATACCACAACCGCCAGTCACCATGGGGATAAGCGAATTGTGAGGTCCGGCTGCCGCCAAGCTCACGTGCCCAATAGACGATATCTTCTACGCCTAAAAGGAAGAGAAGCGGCGTAGCCTTGATCAGGATCATCCACAGATTGCTGAGGCCGGGCAGGGCATAAATCCACATCTGTGGCACAAGAATGCGCCAGAAGCTTTGCCGCCGGGTCATGCCATATGCCTCGGCGGTTTCGATCTGGGCGTGTGGTACCGATTGCATCGCGCCGAACAAAACATTGGCGGCAAAGGCACCAAACACGATCGAAAAGGTAAAGACGGCAATGAAGTAGTTATAAACCTCATGCATCCATTGCGGGGCCGAAGAGAGCGGGATTTTCGCCGCCTGACAGACCACGAAATTTGCGCCCTGGCGAATGGGTTCGTCCCAATCTGGGCATTGGATCTGGTGGTTGACCCATTCCAAGGCCTGATCCAGCGCAATCACGAAGAAGAGGAAAAAGGCAATGTCAGGAACGCCCCGGACCATCGACGTGTATAGCTTGCCCAGGGCGCGGAGCGGCAAGAGATGCGAACGCGATGCCATCGCCCCCAGAAACCCAAAGGCCAGCGCAACCGGCGCGGTGATTGCCAAAAGCGACAGCACCGTCAGGAAGCTGGAATAGAACCGCATATGGACGCCATTTGTCAGGTAACAGGCGAACCACCTTGTGGTTTCTAAGCTGGAAGGGTCAGAGCAATACTCGAACATCAGGCGCTTTCAAAGCGTCGGGCCCGCACAAAAACTGCGCGGGCCCAATCAGATTTAGTATTGGCCGATTTCTTCGCCGAACCATTCAACCAGCAGCGCGTTAAGCGTGCCATCTTCCTTCATCGAGGTGATGGCCGCATCAAAGGCGTCGCGCAATTCAGTATCGGTTTCGCGCAGGCCCATGCCAATGCCGCCACCAAGCGGAACAGGATCGCCAACGATCATCAGATCATCATCTTCGGCCACGATATCGGCAAGGAAATCGTAATCGGCAAAAACGGCGTCCGCTTCGCCATTACGCACGGCGGCTACGGTTTCATCGGGTGTTGCGTATTCCAAAAGGATCGCGCCGGATTCAGCGACATACCCTGATTGAATTGTGTTGGTTTGTGCCGCAACGACGCCACCCATCAAGTCAGCACCTTCCTCCATCGCCACATAGACTGATGCGGTAGGCGGATAATAGTCTTGGGTGAAATCAATCACTTCTTCGCGCTCGTCGGTGATCGACATGCCCGCGATGATAGTGTCGTAATTGCCCGAGGTGAGGTTCGGAATGATCGAATCCCACTCGTTCGTGACCCATTCGCAGGTCAGCTCGGCACGAGCGCAAAGCTCATCGCCAAGAACACGCTCAAACCCATCCACATCACCGTCATCATTGATGAAGTTATACGGAGGGTAGGCGCCTTCGGTGCCCATGCGGATGACGCGGTCATGGCCATCTGCGAATGCAGTGCCGGCGGTGGCGACGACGAGGGCGGTGGTAAGGGCTAGTTTTTTCATTGTTGTGAACTCCCTGTTGGACTTTGGTGTCTGTTGGACTTTGGTTCTTATGTCCCTGTTGGACTTTGGTTATTGCCTCAGATCGACGTTGTGTGACTGAGGAATTGCTGAAGGCGCTCCGATTTCGGATTGCCAAACAGTTCGTTGGGCGGGCCTTCCTCTTCAATTTTACCTTGATGGAGGAAAACGACATGATCCGAGACATCCCGGGCCAACCGCATATCATGGGTTACGATCAACATGGTCCGGCCTTCGCTGGCCAGATCCTTGATCACTTTCACAACCTCTTGTTCCAGTTCTGGGTCAAGGGCAGAGGTCGGTTCATCAAACAATAGGGCGCGGGGGCGCATACATAGTGCGCGGGCAATCGCCGCGCGTTGTTGCTGTCCGCCGGATAGCTGTGCAGGGAACACATCGCATTTATCGCCAATGCCCACTTTGTCCAGAACGGCGCGCGCGCGGGTTTCAACTTCGGCCTTGTCCTCGCCAAGAACGGTTACCGGCGCTTCCATCACATTCTGCAGGATCGACATATGCGCCCAAAGGTTGAATTGCTGGAACACCATCGACAAGTTTGTGCGAATGCGGCGGACCTGAGCGGCATCCCCGGGGTGTCGGCTTGACCCCTGACCTTTCCAGATCACATCTTCGCCTTCAAATGCGATGCGGCCATCCTGGCTATCTTCTAAAAGATTGGCGCAACGCAACAGCGTGGATTTGCCAGAGCCTGAGGAGCCTATGAGCGATACGACGTCGCCGGCAATGGCGCGCATATCGACCCCCTTCAACACATGAAGGTCGCCATAGCTTTTGTGTAGGCCGGTGATTTCAATGACAGGCGGTTCTGTAGATGTCACGCAGTCGTGTCCCCTTTGGTCCCCGCGATTTCTGCGTATTTTTCGCGCGGATGCAATGTCCATTTGCTGGTTTCCGCTAGGGAAGGGCGCGAGAATGCCATGATTTTCGGCAGATCAACGGAGACCGACTGAAATTCAGACCGAATGGATCAATTGGGTATCAATTAAGTCAGCCCCGCGCTTCGACCCGTTGGCGGGCGAGGGCGCTGTCACGGTCATTTATCCCCAAGAGATTCGCCGCCAGCCGCAGAACGGCATCTTCTTCATGGTCGCGCACGCCATCGGCCAGTACCACGGACCATAGCGCCTCTATCACGCTTAGGCGGTCTTCATGCGGGACAGCGTCCTTGATCGCGCGAGTAAAGCGCACGGTATCGGGGGCTTCGGCCTCTAAGACCTCTGCCTCGCCGCGCAGTTTTGCCGCTTCAAATGGGCCGATCCCATGCCGCTCGGACAAGAGGCGATCAATGCGCGCCACTTCTGCGTCATCATAGCTGCCATCGCTGCGGGCAATACGCACCAAAAGGGCGGCTAGCGCCAAACGGGCGTCGGGGTCAGGCAATTGGGCGGGTTGCGGGGCCGTCAGGCGCTTTAGGAGATCTCCGAACATGCTTCGAGAGATAGTCGCGCAATTGGACCTTGCCAAGACGCACAATGCTATCCGGCCGCCAGATCTGCCTTGCCGGCCGAATTTTGCGACCGCACCAGCGGACAGGTCCAAGTGGCCAATATATGGACCCTGCTACTCTGCTGGTGGCGTAACATGGCCCGACATGACCGGAACGGCGCTGCCTGAGACGCGGATTGCCTGAACGGCCCCGTCTTTCACATCAATGCTCAGGCCGATCTCTGACGGACGTCCCATTTCGACACCTTGGGCAAGTCGAAGGGCTTGCGTGCCCTCGGCCAACTCACCCGCTGCCAAAAGTTGAGCCGCAAAAATGGCAGAGGCAGACCCGGTTGCGGGGTCTTCGGGCATGCCGTGCTCGGGTGCGAACATGCGCGCCTGATAGTCGCTGGTCGCGCCACGAGTATAGACATAGACAGATTCATTGGCGTGCTTGATCAGATCCTGCCAGCCGGGGCCGGTTGGTTTGGCGCGTTCCAAAACCTCCAGGCTGGCAACTGGCACAAAAAGGAAGTCGGGACCGGCGGCAAAAATACCGGGGCGATGCCGGTCAAAGCCAATCTCACCTACGTCGATCCCCAACCCTGCGGCGATCATATCTGGCCCTGTATCGCCCGGATGGGGCACTGGAAGTTTGGGCGCTGTGAATTCTGCGCTTATGGCACCGCCGGCCCGGGTGACAATGACAGGCACCAGACCGGCTACTTCTTCCAAGGTAATCAGATCGCAAAAATCGCCCGGACCGTTACGCTTTGTTGCCAAATGAATGGCGCATCCAATTGTCGGATGTCCGGCAAAGGGAATTTCGGCGGTCGGAAAGAAAATCCGAACTTTCGCTGTATGTGACGCATCATCAGGGGCCTGCACAAAGATGGTTTCTGAAAGGTTAAATTCACGTGCCATCCGCTGCATCTGTTCCGTGGTCAGATCATCGGCCTGTTCAACGATGGCGAGCGGGTTACCCGCATATCGTTGGGTGGTGAAAACATCTGTGGTGGCAAAGGGCAGGCGGGTCATGTCAGTCCTTATCAATTTGACTTGGGACAGTTGTCGTACCTGTTTGGCGCTTTTCAAGAAAAGAAATGTACCGACACAAAGAAAGACGGGGCGCAGTGGCCCCGCCTTTTCAGAGGTTGATTTCAAGTTCAGAAGTGGAAGGCGATACCAACGGAAATCGCTGTCCGGTCCAGTTCTGCACCGGCCGGTGCCGGGGCGCCAAGGTCCAAGACAGAATGAGTGACTTCGATCCGACCAGAGACATTTTCGTTAAACATATGCTCAAGACCCAGGCCGAAAACTGCGCCGTCCAAGTCGATATCGGCAGGCGAGGTTGTCACAGCCAGATCACCCGTTTGGTAGCCGACGCGCCCGTAGATCATCGTGTTGTCAAAGACATAACCAGCCCGCGCGCTGATGGTCAGCATGTTTTCCAAACTAACCACGGAAGGCGAGCCCGAGACGTTGTGATCGCCCGATGCGCCATAGCTCAATTCACCACCAACAACCCACTCGCTGTTGAGTGCGTGATTGTAACCGGCGAACACTTCATAACCCAGGGCGTTACTTACACCAGAAGCAGAGAAGTTGGGATCAAGCGCGACAGTGCCGAGCGAAAGACCGCCATAGAAACCTTCAAAAGCAGTCGCATCGGCAGAAGCCGTCGAGGCAAGGGCAAGAGACAGGGCAATGGCGGAAGAAAGAGTGGTAAAGGTTTTGGTCATCACGAAAAATCCTAGGTTCGAAGTGTTTTCTGAAAATGGCGAGGTGATAAAAATCGCTTACGGCCATAGGTCGCCTGACCAACCCGGATGGTTCAAAAGAAAAACCCTCCCCCACGGTTTTTCGCGGGGGAGGGTAAAAAATCTAGTTTCTAGAAACTGTTAAACGTCAGACAAGGCGTGAGTTTTCTTTGGCGGCACGAACGAAGTCACGGAACAACGGGTGCGGTGCAAAGGGTTTGGATTTCAGTTCTGGATGGAACTGAACCCCGATGAACCATGGGTGATCTTTAACCTCGACAATCTCAGGCAGGGCGCCATCGGGCGACATTCCGGAAAAGATCAGGCCCTTTTCCTCCAGGGCTTCGCGATATTTGATATCAACCTCATAGCGGTGACGATGACGTTCTTCGATGGATGTTCCACCATAGACGTCTGCCACGCGCGATCCCTCTTTCAGGACAGCGTCATAAGCCCCAAGGCGCATTGTGCCGCCTTTATCATCCGAGACACTGCGCGTGACTTTGTAATTGCCCTGCACCCATTCCTTCAGGTGGTAAACCACGGGCGTGAAACGTTTTTCGCCGGCCTCATGGTCAAATTCCTCGGATCCTGCATCGCCCAGATCGGCCAGATTTCGGGCTGCTTCGATTACCGCCATCTGCATCCCCAAACAAATTCCCAAATAAGGGACTTTGCGGGTGCGGGCGAATTCGGCGGCCTTGATCTTGCCTTCGGTGCCCCTTTCGCCAAATCCTCCGGGGACTAGGATGGCGTCGAATTTCTCCAAATGCGGTGCAGGGTCTTCCTGCTCGAACAGTTCGGCATCGACCCAATCAACATTCACCTTCACTCGGTTTGCCATTCCGCCATGCGTCAGCGCTTCGGCAATCGACTTATAGGCATCTTCCAGCTGAGTATATTTACCGACAATGCCAACATTCACTTCGCCTTCGGCATTGTGAATGCGGTCGCTGACATCTTCCCATTTGGTCAGGTCCGGCTTGGGTGCGGGGTTGATCCCGAACGCGTCCAGAACCGCCTGATCCAAACCTTCCTGATGATAGGCAAGCGGGGCGTCGTAGATAGTGCTGAGATCCTGCGCGGCAATCACACTGTCCGGCCGCACGTTACAGAACAGCGCCAGCTTTTCACGTTCCTTCACCGGGATGGGGCCTTCGGACCGGCAGACCAGAATATCCGGTGCAAGCCCTATTGAACGCAATTCCTTGACCGAGTGTTGCGTCGGCTTTGTCTTCAATTCTCCAGAGGCTTTGATAAAGGGCAGAAGCGTCAGGTGCATGAAAAGGCACTGGCCGCGTTCTTTATCCTGGCTGAATTGACGGATGGCTTCAAAGAAGGGCAGGCCTTCGATATCGCCCACGGTTCCGCCAATTTCGCAGAGCATAAAGTCAACATCATCTTCACCGATGGAGATGAAATCTTTGATCTCATTGGTCACATGCGGGATGACTTGAATGGTTTTGCCCAGATAGGCGCCCTTGCGCTCTTTTTCGAGCACATTGGAATAGATCCGGCCCGAGCTGACCGAATCGGTTTTGCATGCGGGGACACCGGTAAAACGCTCGTAATGGCCCAGGTCCAGGTCGGTTTCAGCCCCGTCATCGGTCACAAAAACCTCGCCATGTTCAAAGGGCGACATCGTGCCGGGGTCAACGTTCAAGTAAGGGTCCAGTTTGCGCAGGCGCACTGTAAATCCGCGGGCTTGCAGAAGCGATCCGAGGGCCGCTGATGCAAGGCCTTTGCCAAGCGAGGATACAACCCCGCCAGTGATGAAGATAAAGCGCGCCATGAGGTGCTGGGTCTCCCGTGCTGGACCGACGACATACACATGCGCCACTGGTCCTCAAATTCCGAATATCACGGGATTTGAGGATAACAGGATTCGCATGCGCAGGGCAAGCCAGCCGCTACATGATGTTGGTGAAAAGGGGCAAAACCCCAAGATTTATTTGGTTTAGTCCGCGCGCGGCGGCAGCAGAGGGGCGTCCGAATCTGCCGGCGGCAGCAGTGGAGCGCCATCGCCGAGTGTCGGTGCGGCTGGTTCCTCTGCCGGTGTAACCGGGCCGTTGCCCACGCGTTCCAGCACCGAAGATCCACCAGAATTTTGCGCCGAAATCACTGTCAGGGTGATCGAAGTTGCAAGAAACGCGATGGCAAAAACCCAAGTCAATTTACCCAGGGCTGTTGCCGCGGTTCGGCCGGACATGACGCCGCCGCCGCCCCCAATGCCAAGCCCGCCACCCTCGGATCTTTGCAGCAGAACTACGCCGATCAGACAGATGGCAAGGATCAGGTGGACGACGAGAATGACGTTTTCCATATGCGGTGTTCCGGGCCTTGCGTTTGTTGCTGGTTACTTATGAGATGCGACAGGCCGCCGCAAGACATAGAATGCACGTGCAGAAATTTATTGCCTCATTTGGCAGCAGATTATTCCTCGACATCGTCGATATCGACCTGTCCGGACAAGCGGCGACGAATGATTGACCAGCTGAGCCCGATGCCCAAAACCACGGACATTGCAAAGATCCCGATCCATGCATTGGCCGTTGGATTGGTGAAGTCGATCCAGCCCAGATCCCAGAAAACCCAGAGGATGGCCGCGACCAGCGCCAGAACCAATCCCATTCCGAACGCCCCGATCGAGCGCAGCGTGGCCCGAAGGTAGATGATATACCCGATCGCCAGCAAAAGGCCGGACAGCACAATGACAGAAAGCGATGTTTCGGCATTGGCCCGGCTCCAGGCCACGAAGTTCCAGGGCGTTGGATTATAGGTGGCTGCCAAAAGCACAAAGGCACAGGCCCATCTGAGGATAAATCCAGCCATCTTGAGAGGGCTCCTAAAAAACATTGGCACAAAAATGAGGGCAAAGGGCAGAGCTGTCCAGTCTGCTTTATGATCGTCGATTGGTCGCCGCGACGAATTTGTGGTTTCCCCGCAGGGTGGCTTCGCCTATACCGGCGCGGGTTTGACAAAATCAGGGATTCCCGAACATGGCCAACGTAGTTGTCGTAGGCGCCCAATGGGGCGATGAGGGCAAAGGCAAAATCGTCGACTGGCTGAGTGAACGCGCCGATGTCATCGCGCGCTTTCAGGGCGGTCACAATGCAGGCCATACGCTGGTCATCGACAGCAAGGTTTACAAGCTGCATGCACTGCCTTCGGGCGTGGTGCGCGGTGGCAAGCTGTCGGTCATTGGCAACGGGGTTGTGCTTGATCCTTGGCACCTGATGAAAGAGATCGCGACCGTGCGCGAACAAGGCGTCGATATCAGTGCCGAAACGCTGATGATCGCGGAAAACACGCCGCTGATCCTGCCCATCCATGGCGAATTGGACCGTGCACGCGAAGAGGCCGCCAGCAAAGGCACCAAGATCGGCACAACCGGTCGTGGTATCGGTCCGGCCTATGAAGACAAGGTTGGTCGCCGGTCGGTCCGTGTTGCAGATCTGGCCGATGAAGCCACGTTGATTGCCCGTGTCGATCGCGCGCTTCAGCACCATGACCCATTGCGCAAAGGTCTGGGTATTGACCCTGTTGATCGTGATGCACTGATCGAACAACTTAAGGAAATTGCCCCTGCGATCCTTCCATTTGCCGCCCCCGTCTGGAAAGTGATGAATGAAAAGCGTCGCGCCGGTAAACGCATCCTCTTTGAAGGTGCGCAAGGCGCGCTTCTGGATATCGATTTTGGCACCTATCCCTTTGTAACGTCCTCCAACGTGATAGCGGGACAGGCGGCAACGGGCGTGGGCATCGGCCCTAACGCCATTGATTTCGTCCTTGGCATCGTCAAAGCCTACACGACCCGTGTTGGTGAGGGTCCATTCCCCACCGAACTGGAAGATGAAGACGGTCAACGTCTGGGTGAACGCGGCCATGAATTTGGCACCACGACCGGCCGCAAGCGGCGCTGCGGCTGGTTCGATGCCTGCCTTGTGCGCCAGACCTGCGCCACATCCGGCATAAACGGCATCTCGCTGACAAAGCTGGACGTTTTGGACGGGTTTGAGACCCTAAAGATCTGCACCGGGTATGATCTGGATGGTGAGCGTCTGGATTATCTGCCGACTGCTGCAGATCAACAGGCGCGGTGCAAGCCGATTTATGAGGAAATGCCGGGCTGGTCTGAATCGACCGAAGGCGCGCGGTCATGGGCTGAACTGCCTGCGAATGCGATCAAATATGTGCGCAGGGTTGAGGAATTGATCAATTGCCCGGTCGCGCTTTTGTCAACAAGCCCGGAACGGGACGACACCATATTGGTGACCGACCCGTTTGCCGACTGATGGCGCTGAGCTACAAAGCCCGGCGGCGCTGGTCGCTATTCCTGCTGTTGGTGGGATTGCCTGCCTATATTGCGGCGGCGTGGTTTTTGGTCAGCCTTTTTGACCGTCCACCGGTCTTTGTTGAGGTCGCAATCTATGTCGGGCTCGGCGTCCTTTGGGCGATCCCGTTCAAATCGGTTTTCAAGGGGATCGGGCAAGCCGATCCGGATCAAAACGACTGACGCCAAGACATGAAAAAGCCCCCGACCAAGCACATCTTGGACGGGGGCTTTTCCTTTGGCAGAGCAGCCAAAACTCTATTCGCGGTAATATTCCGAGGCGCGGGTCAGGCGGAACTGACCGCGGCGGACTTTCTCGATCTGCCCATCATTCAGGATCAGACCAAATACACGCAGGGCGTCCTCGCGGTTCAGATCGTGATCGGGAAGGCTTTGAAGAAGCTTGATGATCTGCGAGCGGCCAAAGACCGGGCTATCAAGGTGATGCGTGGCATAGCCTGCTGCCGCAGCGGCAATCTCGACCAACTCATCAGCCCCATGATCTTCAAGGAAAGCCTCGAAAGGAACATCGGTTCCAAAGAGGTTGTCGTCATCCTGCATCCGTGACACGCCATCTTGCGTTTCTAGCCGCAGGGGCGAGGCCATATCATCTTCCTGGTCCAGCATCTCGGTATCGGCCATTGCCAGATTTCCACGCACAACGCGGCGCGGGCGAATGACACGCGCAGAAACAGAAGCGCGCGGGTCGCTATCATCGACACGTTGCTCCGACACCAAAACCAATGGTGCTGCGCGTTCGGCCTGAGATGGACGACGCGAGCGGCGCTGCCCGTCTTTTTGGACGCGGCGTGGGCGCATCACGTCTGCCAAATCTTCACGGTAGGCTGCGGTTTCGTCCTCTGGCTCATCCGAGCCGCCAAGCTGTTCCTCTGCCGCGCGTGCTGCAACGGCCGCTTTCAGATGTTCGATATTGGCCCGGCGATTTCGGGTCTCATCGTCCGACAAACGGCTATCCGTCGCTTCGAAAAGGCGGCTCACGGCGGCTTCGCTGCTGCCGGTTTCATCCAGCTGCTGTCGACGGGCTTCGCGTTCGGCGCGTTTTTCTTCACGCTCCGCTTCGATCTGTGCCAGTTCGCGCTGCAGTTCGGCTTCGGCATCAGGGTCAAGATCGCTCTCTTCTTCTGCTTCAACGATTTCAGCGTTTGCGGCCAGGGCGGCCTCGGCCGCCGCTTCGGGGATTTGGCCCCGAATTACCCAGACGCGAGGTTGTGCAGTGTCGGGTTCCGCGGCGGTATCATTGTCCGCGGGGGCGGGTACCTCTGGCGTGTCCGAGGCGGCAGCATCATCCTCCGCCAAGTCGGCCCCACGTCCCGCGTCATCGGCGTCATCGCCGATTTCGGATGTCTCTTCTGTCACGTCTTCTTGAGCTGGAGCGCCAAGCGCCTCGGCTTCCGCCGTCAACCCGGCAATCAGGTTTTCAGTAACATCGCTCCCGTCATCTTCTTCGGTCGCGGCCTCTGCTTCAGCGGCCGGGGCCTCTGCCTCATTGGTCGGACCATCGGAAAAAGGGTCGGCGTTGGGATCATCCTCGCGGCTTCCATCGGCCTCTTCGGCTGCTTCCATCGCGACAACGCGGCGGATGCGGGCCAGTTTGGCGGCAACGCTGTCTGCGTCGGGATATCCGGAATCTGCTGGGTCCGCAGATTGCATGTCATCGGCAATCGCTTCGGCAGCTGGTGCCACATCGTTATCCGCAGCGCTTTCCGGAGCATCCGCTTCGGCAAAGTTGTCTGCGTCGTCGCCAGCAACATTATCGGCTGCATCTTGGATGTCATCGGCCGCGTCTTCAGCGGCGGTCTCGATCATTTCGTCCGGGGCACCATCCAACAGTTGCAGATCGCCGATGTCTTCGGCTGTGATTTCATCATCTGTAAGTTCGGGTAGCGCGTCCTCGTCGGCGGGACCCTCATCAGCATCATCGCCCTCGAGGGTCATCGCCTGCATTACTGCTGCAAGTGTGTCTTCGCCCTGATCGGCCTCTTCCGGTGTCGCGTCGATGGCATCTTCTGCATCGTCCTCAGAAGCCATATCGGCCACAACGGCACCAGCGGCCGCAGCAGCGATCGAGACAAGACTTGGCGCGGCAATATCGCCTGCGGCCTCTTCATTCTCGTCTAGTTCCGGCTCTGGCAGATCATCGGTTTCTGCAAAAAAGGTTTCGGCGGATTCCGCTAAATCTGCGGTCGTGTCCTCATCTGCAGAGGCTTCAACCGTTTCCGGTTCAGCTGCCCGCGCCTCTTCGCTTGGCGCCTCCTCGGTCACTTCTGCGTCAACGTCGGCGGGTATCTCTGACAGGTCTTCCGTCTGTGGCTCCGAGGCTGCTTCGGTGACATCGCTGACATCCAGTGCCTGCGCTTCATCGGCATCATCATCATCAGACACATAACCTTCGGGGCGCAGCAGCAGTCCGCTTTCCATAATGCGTGCATCAACACGCGATTGGATCGCCTCCTCTGTAATGCGGTGCAGCATGTCTGTGTCAGGCGTCGGAGGTTCTGCGCCAAAGAATCGGTCGCCAGCTGCCAAATCACGGAAATATTCCGCGATCGCCTTCATTGCGTTAAACGGATCATCAAACCCTTCGAGGGTGCAGGAAAATGTCCCGTATGAGACCGTTAGGATCTTATTTGTATCACTCATGGTCAAACTCTCTGCTCTCTCGGGCTCTTGGTCCCGGAATTTACCATCTTGCGAAAAGCTGTAACAAACTTATTCCAATCAAAAGGCGTCGGCATTAGGGCTATTCAGTGATTTCTACTCAAAAAGAAGGCGAGAATTTGCCTGATCCCCGGACCGCAATCGAATCTGACACTTTCGTGACACTATTGGGTGGCGGGGAGTGTACTGACGCAGATATTGCCGAGTCTTTAAGGAAAGCGCCAGTTTTAGTTGCCGCAGATGGCGGTGCAGACCGGGCCCTGGCGGTTGGGTATATCCCCGAATTTGTGGTCGGTGACTTTGACAGCCTCAGCCCAGAAGCCCATCAGGCAATCCCGCGCGGACGCCTGTGCCACGTGGCTGAACAAGACAGTACCGATTTTGAAAAAGCGTTGTCGCGTATCTCTGCCCCGGGTGTTCTGGCCGTTGGGTTTACAGGACGTCGCACCGATCATGAATTGGCGGCGTGGCATGTTTTGATGGCACAGATCGGACCGCCAACGATTGTACTGGGGGCTGAGGACATCGTCTTTCTTGCGCCGCCGGAGTTGCGAATGACTTTGCCCGTGGGAACACGCGTTTCGCTTTTCCCGATGGCCCCAATCACCGGGCGGGATAGCGGCTTGCGCTGGCCTATAGAGGGGCTCAAATTTGCGCCCGGCAAAGTGATAGGGACATCAAACGAGACAGCAGAGCCTGACATCCGGCTCTGCTTTTCAGATCCTCATATGCTTATCATTTTGCCCAAAATACATCTTAGCGCGGCAATGCAGGCGCTGTTTCACTGATTTTGCTCGCCTGTGGCGTGCTCCTTGTGTATGACGCCCTGCAACTGATCCCCGCACGGAAAATAACCCCATGACCGCAGAGCTTTCCCCGATTGATAAAGCCAAATTCGTCGCCGCGAAACGGGCGGTGGATTATGTAGAAGATGGCATGCGCGTGGGCCTTGGCACAGGATCAACGGCCGCTTGGATGGTGCGCTGCCTGGGCGAACTGGTGCGAGTCGAAGGGATGAAAATCACCGGTGTCGCAACCTCCACCCGAACCGCTGATCTTGCCCGCTCGGTTGGTGTTCCGATCTCGACATTGGATGAGGTTAAGTGGCTGGACCTGACCATCGATGGTGCAGATGAATACGACCCCAAGCTGAACCTGATCAAAGGTGGCGGTGGTGCGTTGCTGCAGGAAAAGATCGTGGCCACGGCCTCGGACCAGATGATCGTGATTGCGGATGTGACCAAGCAGGTTGAAACCCTTGGCGCGTTTCCCTTGCCGGTTGAGGTGATCCCGTTTGGGTGGCAAACCACCAAGGCGCTGATAGAGGAAATGATCGAAAATCTCGACGTGATGGGAAAGACCGCCAGCCTGCGTTTGGACCATGATCAGCCATTCCGCACTGATGAAGGCAACTTCATCCTCGACCTGCATTTGCGCCATATTCCCAATGCGCAACAGCTTAGCCTTGTTTTAAACCAGATCCCTGGCGTTGTTGAAAACGGCCTGTTCCTCGACATCTGTGACGTGGTTGTCATCGGAAATGGTGACGGCTCGGTCGAAGTGCGGGATATCAACAACGGCACCGTTGAGCATGAGCAGATCGACATTATCGACACCGACAACCTCTTTGTTGATGTCGCGGACTGAGTGTTTCAGCGCACTCACCCCATCGTGATTCACATGAACCTGTGCATGAGTGCGCCTTGGTATTTGGCCGAGGCCTATGACATAGGGCGTTCAACCAAGCGAACACACGGATAAGGACCACTGAAATGACCGACTTTGATTTCGACCTATTTGTTATCGGAGGCGGCTCTGGTGGGGTACGTGCAGCACGGATCGCGTCGGAACATGGCGCGAAAGTGGGCCTTGCAGAAGAATATCGCATGGGCGGAACTTGTGTGATCCGTGGCTGTGTTCCTAAAAAACTGATGGTTTATTCGTCTGCTTATCCGGGGCAGGTCAGGGATGCCGCTGCTTATGGCTGGGATGCACAGGTGGGCGATTTCGACTGGCTCAAGTTTCGTGGCAAGCTGGACGCTGAGCTGGACCGTTTGGAAGCGGCCTATCGCGGCAATTTGGGTCGGGCAGGCGTAACTTCTTATGATGCGCGGGCAACCATTGCTGACGCCCATACCGTGACGCTGTCGACCGGTGAAACACTCACCACCAAGCATATTCTTGTCGCAACAGGCGGCTGGCCATTCGTGCCAGAATTTCCGGGCTCTGAATTGGCGATGACCTCAAACGAGGTTTTCAAACTGGATAAATTGCCAGAGTCGATCCTGATTGTCGGCGGTGGTTACATCGCGTCTGAATTTGCGGGCATCTTCAATGGGCTGGGCAGCAAAGTCACGCAATTCTATCGCGGGGCGCAGATTTTGCGCGGGTTTGATGACGAAGCGCGCGGCCATGTAGCGGACGCGATGCAGGCGCGTGGGATTGAAATCCACCTTGGCTGTAACATCATGGAGATGAAGGAAGTCGAAGGCGGCATATGGGTTAAAGCCACCAATGGCGAAGAGCGTGTCTTTGAGAAAGTCCTCTACGCAACAGGGCGTGTGCCGAACTCCGGCAATCTGGGTCTGGAAGAGGTCGGAGTAGACCTGGGCCGCAAGGGTGAGATCAAAGTAGATGACTATAGCCAGACCAATATCCCGTCGATCTACGCTGTGGGCGATGTCACGGACCGCGTGAACCTGACGCCGGTTGCGATCCGCGAAGGTCACGCCTTTGCCGATACCGTTTTCGGCGGCACACCGCGCAAGGCTGATCATGACCTGATCCCGTCCGCAGTATTCACTCAGCCCGAGCTTGGAACCGTTGGCCTCACAGAAGAGGAAGCCCGCGACGCTGGTCCGATCGAGGTCTATGCCGCAGCCTTCCGTCCAATGCAGCCACTTTTTGCCGGTCACGAAGAACGCGTGCTGATGAAGCTCATTGTTTGTGCTGATACCCGAAAGGTGCTTGGGGTCCATTTGGTCGGCGATCACGCCGGCGAAATGATCCAGCTTGTAGGTATCGCGGTAAAGATGGGTGCCACAAAAGAGCAGTTCGATGCCACCATGGCAGTCCACCCAACCATGGCCGAAGAACTGGTAACTATGAAAACACCTGTCCGTACGGCTTGATTTTCCCGCCTTTTAGGCACAGTTACCTAAGGGACCGCGCGCGGGGGATGCCTGCGCGCCAAAGGTAACAAGAGGAATAGGCTTAGATGGCTGGAAATTCTGGCGGACCATGGGGCGGCGGTGGCGGCTCTGGTGGCGGCAACCGGGGAGATGATGATCGCAATGGGGGCGGACGCCGCCCCGGCGATGGTCAACAAATTCCCGAAATCGAAGATATCGTGAAAAAAGGCCAGGAGCAGCTGCGCGTCCTTATGGGCGGGCGCGGCGGCGGCCAGAACAACGGTAGCGGCGGTGGCGGTCAGCCTCCGCAACTGGGCCGTGGCAGCATTGTCATCGGCTTGGTCGCGGCACTGGCGCTTTGGGCCTATGCCTCGGTCTACACAGTGCGACCTGAACAGCTGTCGGTTGAATTGTTTCTGGGGGAGTTTTCCTCTATCGGAAACCCTGGTCTGAACTTTGCGCCCTGGCCTTTGGTCACGGCAGAGGTGATCGAGGTCACGACCAACCGAACGGAATCAATTGGTACTGCCCGGTCCGGTTCATCTGACACCGGCCTGATGCTGACGACAGATGAAAATATCGTCGACATTGATTTCGAAGTTGTTTGGAACATCTCGAACCCCGAACTTTATCTCTTCAACCTTGCAGAGCCGGAAGCAACTGTGCGCGCCGTGTCTGAATCGGCCATGCGCGAAGTTATCGCGGCCTCACAGCTTGCGCCGATCCTGAACCGGGACCGGGCACTGATCGCAACTACGGTTGAGGATCTGATCCAGGCCACGCTCGACAGCTACGAATCGGGGATCAACGTTGTGCGCCTCAACCTTGACCGGGCCGACCCGCCCACCGAGGTTATTGACGCCTTCCGCGATGTTCAGGCAGCAGAACAGGAACGCGACCGTCTGGAACGTCAGGCGGATGCTTATGCCAACCAGGTGCTTGCGGGCGCCCGTGGTGAGGCTGCACAGCTCTTGGAAGAGGCTGAAGGCTACCGCGCTCAGGTTGTAAACGAGGCCGAAGGTGAAGCCAGCCGCTTCCTCGCCGTCCTTGAGCAATATGAACTGGCCCCGGAGGTCACGCGCCGCCGTCTTTACCTTGAGACGATGGAACGTGTTCTGGGCGGAATGGATACCGTAATTCTTGATACGGATTCATCCGGAAACGGGGTAGGGGGCGTCGTGCCTTACCTGCCGCTTAACGAACTTCGCTCGCAGGGGAACAACTGATGCGTAAAATCACGATCCTCATCCCCGCCGTCGTTATCGCCATTGCGTTGCTGCTCAGCTCGGTCTTTGTGGTCGATGAACGTCAACGTGCATTGGTGCTTCAATTTGGTCAAATCCGTCAGGTCATCGAAGAACCGGGCCTGGCCTTCAAGATCCCGTTCATTCAGGAAGTGGTCTATTATGACGACCGTATCCTGTCGTTGGACACAGCGCCCATCGAAGTCACGCCGTCGGATGACCGTCGTTTGGTTGTCGACGCCTTTGCCCGCTATCGCATCGTCGATGCCGAGCAGTTCCGTCTTGCCGTTGGTGTCGGTGGTCTGCGCGAAGCAGAGCGTCTGCTGGAAGACATTCTGAACCCGCAGATTCGTGTGGTTCTGGGTTCTGACGGTGTCACCTCGAACACGATCTTGTCCTCTGAACGTGCCGAATTGATGGAGCGTATCACTGAACAGGCCCGCCTGCGGGCCCTGCCACTTGGTCTGGATGTTCTGGACGTGCGTCTGAAGCAGACCGCCCTTCCGGGGCAAAACCTGCGCGCCACCTTTGAACGGATGGAAGCAGAACGTCAACGGGAAGCCACAGACGAACGTGCCCGTGGTGAAGAAGCCGCGCAGCGGGTTCGCGCCCAAGCCGACCGGACCGTGGTCGAACTGGTCTCGGAAGCGGCCCGCGAAGCTGAAATCATCCGCGGTGAAGCAGATGGTGAGCGGAACCGAATCTTTGCGGAAGCCTTTGGTGCCAACCCTGATTTCTTCGAGTTCTATCGCTCGATGACAGCCTATGAGCGGGCCTTGCAGGGTCGCAACTCGTCAATGGTTATGACGCCTGATAGCGAGTTCTTTGAGTTCTTCGCCAATCCGGCCGGCGGATCATCTGCGGCCCCGGCTGGAGAATAAACATGCTCCAGACGATCCTTTACGGGCTCGGGCTGGTTCTGATAATCGAGGGGCTGGCCTATGCGCTGGCCCCTTCTTTTTTGAAGAACTTGATGGCCCGCATGATGGCCGAACCAGTAGAGACAATGCGGATCGCAGGCTTTGCGGCTCTGGTCCTTGGCACCGGATTGGTGGTTCTCAGCCAGGTGTTTCCGACCTGACAGGTGCAAAGCATAGGGATTTCGAATTGCCTTCGGCACTCCAATCCGCCGCATTCGGTGGCAAAGAACGATTTTTACAACGTTCGCCGCATGACCGGTCGGTTTTCAGAGCGCCGGGCAATCTCGCTAAATCCGGCCCGATGGAAGGCAGGTGCCAACCCGACCCAGGCATAGAGTGGCGTGTAGTTTGGGTTTTCTGTTTCAAGCGGATAGCCCTCTAATGCGCGCGCCCCATGAGATCGGGCAAAATCTGCTGCGGCCTCAAGCATGGCAACACTGAGGCCCTGCCGACGGTAGGCTTTGTCGATCAGAAAACAGGACACAATCCAGACCGGAACTTCGTCGACTGGCGCCATCACACGCGAGCGAGCAAGCCGCGGAAACACTGTCCTCGGGGCGACAGAGATCCACCCGACCGGGCGCTCTTTGTTCCAAGCCACCAATCCCGGTGCGATGCCGCCGTCGAAAACGGCCCTCATCGCGGCTTTGTTACCAGCACCTTTCTGCGCCGCCATTTCAGCTGCTGATTGGCGCCACAACATGCACCAACAGCCGCCGCAACCGCCGTTCTCGCCCATTACTTCGGCAAATCCGTCCCAATTTGCGGGGCGGATGGCGATTGCCTGCATAGTCTTGTCCATGGTTCCTCCGGTTTGCGCCTTTGCCAATGGACCGCTATTTTGCCATCACGATAGGGTTTTCGTGCAAGTTCACGCCCATGTGACAGGAATATTTCACAGATTGGTTGATTGACACTGCCTTCGGGCAAATATCTCATGGGCACCATATAAAGGGCAGGGACGGCCCAAGATTGGTTCCATAGGAGGATAACCGAGTGACCATTCAAACCACTGAGATACGAGCAATTGCGCAGGCCCGCCCGCGTGAGCGGTCGGCGCTCAATCCCTTATCAACCCTTTTCATTGGCGTTGCGCTGGCCCTGATGGCAGTTATTGCCACCGTGCAAACTGCGCGCGCGCAGGTGGCCGGGCCACCCAGCTTTGCTGATCTGGTCGATGAAGTTGGCGATGCAGTCGTCAATATCACCACCACAAGCCTTGTGGCGACATCAACCGGTCCTAATCCGCAGGTTCCCCCAGGCTCGCCCTTGGAGGACTTCTTTAACGATTTCCTTGATCGCCAGCCCGACCAAGGTCCGCCCCGTCGCCCCAATGCACTTGGCTCGGGCTTTGTGATTTCAGAAGACGGATATGTCGTCACCAATAACCACGTCATCGAAAGCGCCGATGAGATCATGGTCGAGTTCCGCAATGGTCTGGAACTGCCTGCCGAGGTAATCGGCACCGATCCCAACACGGATATCGCGCTGCTGCGCGTCGAACCCGAAGAGGCACTTGATTACGTGCCATTTGGCGACAGCGACACGGCTCGCGTTGGCGATTGGGTTATGGCAATGGGTAACCCGCTTGGGCAGGGTTTCTCGGTGTCGGTCGGTATCGTTTCGGCACGCGAACGCGAGCTTTCGGGTACTTACGATGATTTCATCCAAACCGATGCCGCCATCAACCGGGGTAACTCGGGTGGTCCCCTCTTTAACATGGCGGGCGAAGTTGTCGGGGTGAATACCGCGATCCTAAGCCCTAATGGCGGATCGATCGGTATTGGCTTCTCCATGTCTTCGAACGTGGTAACGCGCGTGGTCGATCAACTGCAGGAGTTCGGTGAAACCCGCCGTGGCTGGCTGGGTGTTCGCATTCAGGATGTAAACGAAGACATCGCAGAAGGTCTTGGCCTTGATGTTGCATCGGGTGCATTGGTCACCGATGTCCCTGACGGACCGGCGTTGGAAGCCGGAATCGAAGTGGGCGACGTAATCACCTCGTTCGATGGCCGCGAAGTGGAAGATACGCGTGAACTGGTTCGCATCGTGGGCGAATCCCCCGTGGGTGAAACCGTTCGGGTCGTTGTTTTCCGCGAAGGCGAGACTCAAACGCTTTTGGTTACCTTGGGGCGCCGTGAAACCGCACAGGGTGAGGCGTTCCCGGATACCGTACCCGGGGCAGACCTTGAACCCTCAGAATTCTATGGCCTGTCGCTGATGCCTTTGACAGATGATATGCGCGATCAGCTTGGCGCAGAAGATGTCGAAGGCGGTTTGGTTATTGAAGCGGTCGACCCCAATTCAGAAGCCGCAGATCGCGGACTGATGCCCGGCGATGTGATCGTCGAGGTTAGCCAGCTACCGGTCGAAGGCCTGTCCGATTTCTCGGACCGAGTGGATGAGGCGCTCGAAGCCGGACAGAAAAGTGTTCTGATGCTGATCCGTCGTGACGGTGCGCCAAGGTTTGTGGCTCTGCCGATCGACGACTAATATCGGACCCATGAAAAGGCCGCCCGGTCCCGTCTGTTGCGGGGCCGGGCGGTTTCATTTTACCCGCGCGTCGGGGTGGCGGCAGAGCCTGCCAGAAGACCACCGTCAATGTTCAGCTCGGTTCCCGTCATATAAGCCGCCTCATCGGAGGCCAACATGGCAACCACTGCGGCCACTTCTTCCACCGTGCCAAAACGCTGCATTGGCGTATCGGCGGTGAACGCTGCCATGCGTGCGGCCCGGTCTGGCCCGTCGCCCAACATCGGCTCCCACATGGGTGTCAGGATCGCACCGGGGTGAACGGAGTTGCAGCGGATGCTCAGACCTTGCTCGGCGCAATACAGCGCCACCGTCTTGGTGTGATTGCGAATAGCAGCCTTGGAGGATGCATAGGCCGCCGCTGCAGGAATGCCCACAAGGCCGGATCGGGAGGAGATATTGATAATACTGCCCGCGCCTTTGGCTCGCATCGCGCCAATGGCATAGCGACAGCCCAGAAACGTGCCATCAAGATTGACCCGATGAACCGCGCGCCAATCTTGCAAACTGGCTTTTTCGGGGTCATGGGCAATCGCGCCCTCCTCGAAGCCAGTGATGCCTGCATTATTGACCAGGACATCAATCGTGCGGTGGCGTTTGGCGAACTCGGTCCAATCGGCCTCTATCTCAATATCCAGCCTTGCCCAATCGCAACCAAGGTCGCGGGCCAGCGCCTCAACCCCCGGTCCGTTCTTGTCTGTGGCGACAACATGTGCCCCGTCATCGGCAAGGCGGCGGGCAATTGCGGCGCCAATACCGCGGGCAGCGCCTGTTACAACGCAGGTCTTTCCTGTTAAATCAGTCATGGAATCCTCGAATGGCAAGGGATCAGGCCAGCCTGTGCTGGCAAAACGCTCTGGTGTTGGTGCGGCCTTAGCCGTTGCGCTTGATCACGGGTCTTGCTCCTTCATCCGAGACGTCAAGGATACGTCCGCACAATCCGCAAAACAAGGGGCGCTATCCGTCCTGTCCCCGCGATGCCGCCTCAGGATCCCACACGGCCAGCCCCAATTGCCGGGCGGCCGCTAACGACAAGGCCCCGCTGTTCAGGCCTTGGGGCAGTTGCAGTTCACGTATGGCGCGCCTTGTGCGCATGTCCATCTGGCCAGTGACCGGTCCGGTATAGTGGCCGCGCGCGGTCAGGGCGCGTTGCAACGAGGCGATGAAATCGGGGTCATCCTCGGCGCTACAGGGTGTTTCGAACCAGATCTCGCGGCGTTCGCGGACGATGGCCTGTCGCGTGTCTGTACGGAAAATTGCGGGCGCCCGCACGGTCCCGTCCGAGGCGATCTCGGGCGGCTGTACAAGCACTTGTTCCGTGACTGTTTCGATGATGGCCGGTGTCACATCCTGCGCGTAGCAGGCATCGGCGCGGGCATCTTCCGGCCCGGCCCCTCGGGTTACGATGGTGCCATCGCGATCGACAAGCTCGCTGATCCCGCCGCCCGTCATGGCGCAGCCGGCAAGGCCCAAAAGGCTTGCTGCAAGGATCATCGTCGCTTTCATATCGCGCCTGCTTTTGCTCTTCCGCCCGGTTTTCCGGGCTCTTTTGCGGGAAGCTACAGTGTTTTGGGTTCTGCGAAAAGCTCTCAGCGACGGCCCGGCCGGTTTCCGGCACCCTGTTGCTGATCGGCCCGCTCAAGATCGGGGCGGGCCAGCAAATGATCCAGCATGGCCGAAATATCCTCGACCTGTTCGGCAATCACATGGGTCACGCCATGATCACGCTGCACCCGGCCTGTAACCCTAAGCAGACGCCCGGCCACCACGGCCCGGCGAAACTGCTCATAAATCTTGCGCCAGACGATGACGTTGCAAACCCCGGTCTCATCTTCCAGCGTGATAAAGATCACACCCTTGGCCGTGCCGGGGCGCTGGCGCACCAGAACCAGCCCGGCCACCGTGACGCGGGCGTTCATTGGCGGCAGGTCCAGCATTTTATGAGGCAGTGCCAAAGGCGGGCGCGGCCAATCGGGGGGGCGAACATTGGGCTCCATGAGAACAAATATAGAACATTTTACGATGACGAAAAAGTGCCAAGTTGAGATCGAAAAACTCAAGTCAGAAGGGTGGATTCAAAACAGCCTGCGGACTAAGTAAGGCCGAGCAGAAAAGGACAGGCTGAGATGGCTAAGATTACTTATATCGAGTTTGGTGGCACAGAGCATATTGTCGACGTGCCCAACGGGCTGACCGTGATGGAAGGCGCACGCGACAATGACATTCCGGGCATCGAGGCCGATTGCGGCGGCGCCTGCGCCTGTTCTACCTGCCATGTGCATGTTGACGCCTCTTGGGTCGAAAAACTGCCTGCCATCGACCCGATGGAAGAGGATATGCTGGAGTTCGCCTATGAGCCGGACGCCAATTCGCGCCTGACCTGCCAATTGAAGGTCACAGACGATCTGGATGGCCTGATCGTGCGCATGCCGGAAAAACAGATCTGATGCGCGCCGGGCTGGCCGCAATTGCAATGGCATCGCTCCTGCCCGGGGCGGCATTGGCCTGCATCGCGCCTGCCCATCAATTGACCCAAATGCCGGAAACGGCCGTTTTGGATCCCGACACCACCGGGCCCGTTACCGGGGCGTGGTTCGATTCCCCAACCACGCGCTACGCGCATGGCGTATTGGGCGACCAGATCGAGGCGGGGGCGCTTTACGCTTATTCCGACCGTTCCCATAACAGCTGCAACATGATCTGGATCACACTGGATCAGGGCCACGTTTTCGAAGATGTGGCACCAAGGCTTGTTGATCTGAATGGCGATGGCGAGAATGAAATCATCGTCGTCCGTTCGTCAGCAACGCAAGGCGCGCAATTGGCGGTCTACGGCGATGCACAGGATGGCGAAAGCCTGCGCCTGATCGCTGCCACCCCCTATATCGGCCGCGCTAACCGTTGGCTCGCCCCGATCGGCGCGTCCGATCTGGATGGCGATGGTGCGATGGAGATCGCCTATATCGACCGCCCGCATCTGGCCAAGACTCTTCGCGTCTGGCGCTATGAAAGCGAAACTCTGACAGAGGTCGCCGCCGCCGGTGGCCTCACCAATCACCGCATCGGCGAGGATTTCATTTCATCCGGTATCCGCGACTGTGGTGGTGGGTCTGAGATGATCACGGCTAACGCCAATTGGTCCCGTTTGATTGCGACACGGTTTGATGGTGAAACGATTACGGCGCGCGACCTGGGGGCATGGAGCCAGAATAACCTGACCCGCGCGATGGGTTGCAACCTCTGATTCCAGACGTGGCCAAACTTTGGTTACGTCAGAACATAGGTTTCGGGTTTGATCGGTTCAGGCGGCTCAACCCCTAGATGCGGCGCAAGCGAAATTTCGCAGGTCCGGCAGATGGCATCCAAAGGTAACCCATTATCCTTGGCGGCAAAGGGGTGCGACAGGTCTTCGCTGACCTCCGCAAAGCCAAGGAAGATATAGGCGACAATTCCCGAAAACAGCGGCGTCATCCATCCGGCCTGTTCCAGCAACCCCAGTGGAAGCAGGATCATGTAGAGGTAGGAGGTTCTGTAAATCAGAAGCGAATACACAAAGGGCAGGGGCGTTGCCGCGATCCGTTCTGCACCTGCCTGCGCATAAGCGATGGCCGCGAGACGCTCGGACAGCTGTTTGTGACCGAACCCGTCGAGCTGTCCAGATGCACTTGCGCCTTGCAGCTCTCGTCCGATTGCGGCCAAAGCGGCCGAGGGCGGGTGAGCGGTGGTGACTAACGCGTCGTCATCAATCCAACTTGCCGCAGGACCGTCGCGGCCTAGCCCCCTGAGATTGCACCGATGCAGATGCATAAACGCAAGGGCCAAGCGCAGAACGCGCCGCCGCTGCGCCTCATCCGACAGGAACATATCGGCCTCGACCCCAAGGGCACGGATATCGGCCACCAATTGTCCCCATAACTTGCGCCCTTCCCACCAACGATCATAGGCGGCGTTGTTTCGAAAGCCGAGGAAGAGCGAAAGCGCGATTCCGAAAACTGCAAAGGGCGAAACCGAAAGATGCGGCAATTCGATCAGGGTTTTGTCGACCCAAACCACAAGGGCCGAGATCGCCGCGAAAAGTGTAATATAGGGCAGAATCGCAGGCAGAACCGATCCCCGCAACGCGAAGAGCAGCTTTAGTCGACCGGGGCGCTGCCGCAGGATCATTTCTTAGCCTTTCAAGGCCCGCCAGCCGATATCGCTGCGGTTGAAACCTTCGGGCCAATACACAGCATCCACCATTGCATAGGCCTTGGCATGTGCTTCCTGCAACGAGGTGCCGCGCGCTGTCAGTGCAATCACCCGCCCACCTGTGGCAAGAAATTGCCCCGCTTCTCGTTTTGTGCCTGCATGAAAACACATCTCAAAGCTTGTCTCGGGAAGGGCGTCCAGCCCGTTGATCACGGTGCCTTTTTCATATGAGCCGGGGTAACCATTTGCGGCCATCACCACCGTCATCGCGTGATCATCGGCCCAATTCACGGACATCTCGTTCAAACGGCCTTCCGCTGCGGCCAGCATCAAATCCAGCGCCTGTGCACCTAGGCGCAACATCAGGCATTGGCATTCAGGATCGCCAAAGCGCACATTGTATTCGATCAGTTTAGGTTGCTCGTCCTTGACCATCAGACCCGCGAAGAGAACACCCTGAAAAGGCGTGCCGCGTCGGGCCATTTCCGCCATGGATGGCTTAATGATCTCCTCCATCGTCTTTTCAACGATGGCGTCCGACATCACCGGTGCGGGGCTATAGGCGCCCATGCCACCGGTGTTGGGGCCCTCATCGCCGTCATAGGCGCGTTTATGGTCCTGCGCCGTGCCAACAGGTAGAGCAGTTTCGCCATCGCAAAGCACGAAGAAGGACGCTTCTTCACCCTCCAGAAACTCTTCGATCACCACTTCGGCACCCGCGCCGCCAAAGGCGCCGCCGAACATGTCGTCAATAGCGGCGAGCGCCTCGGCCTCTGACATGGCGACGATCACGCCTTTGCCTGCTGCCAGACCGTCCGCCTTGACGACAATTGGCGCGCCCTGTTCGCGGATATACGCCTTTGCCGGGTCCGCTTCGTTAAAACGGGCATAGGCTGCGGTAGGGGCATTCGACGCGTCGCAGATCATCTTGGTGAAGCTTTTGGAGGCTTCCAGTTCGGCTGCCGCCTTAGATGGGCCGAATGTCAGGATACCAGCCTCGCGCAGCGCGTCGGCAACGCCTGCGGCTAGAGGCGCCTCTGGACCGATAATGACAAAATCCACAGCCTCTTCAGCCACCAGATCCAGCACCGCTGCGCTATCGTCAGGGTTGATCGCCGCGCATTGCGCAATCTGTGCAATGCCGCCGTTTCCGGGTGCCACGATCAGCTTGTCGCATTTGGGGTTCTGCAACACCGCCCAGGCCAAAGCATGTTCGCGCCCGCCACTGCCCAAAATAAGAATATTCACGTCGCGTCCCCCGCCTGTTAGGTTTGGCTCAGCCCAATAACGAATGCGCCGGGGAGGCACAAGTTGGCTGAGACAACCGCGCTGACAGACCCAGAGCTTTGGGACCGGCTATTGGCCTATGAGTTTCCGAATACCAACGGTTCCGGGCTATCGGCTCAGACAGGTGCCAGCCTGGGGTGGAGCCCGGACTTCTCGCAATCGGCATTCCTGGAATATCGGCGTGCCGTCTATCTTTCGGTTACGAACGACTCGCCAATGGTCGTGCCCCAAACCATCCATGAAGTTTGGGTGCGCCACCAGGACGCGGGAGAAGCCTATAATGGTGCTTTTTGCCGAGATGTTCTTGCTGGGAAGAGGCCGCAGCTCTCGGAAAAATCTTCTTCAAATAATCCTTCTGCATTGAACAGAACCAAGACCCTTTATGCGGCCGAATTTGGCTTTCTGCCGTCGCCCAAAATCTGGTCGGACGCGCCTGCCATTTCTCGCAATGCATTCATCGTAAGTGGCGCAATCCTTGCAGTGGGGTTCCTTTTGGAACTTTTCGTAGGCAGTGGATGGATATCGCTGTCGGCCGCGGGATTGGCCGTGATTTATTGGATCATAGCCTCGGCGCCCGCGCGCGCTAGCGGCCGCGGCGACGGGTCAAGCGTCTAGCAGGTTCGTTATGGCTCTGGCGTCATATGCGGGCAGCAGTTAGGGTCCGGGAATGGATGATTTGCTTGAAGATGTTGACCCGGGAAATGCGCCGGAATTTTCAGTTTCCGAGATTTCGGGGGCGGTTAAGAAATCCGTTGAAGGCGCGTTCAGCCATGTGCGCGTGCGCGGAGAGATCGGCCGGCTGTCGCGGCCCCGCTCGGGGCATATCTATTTGGACCTGAAGGATGATCGCGCGGTTCTGGCCTCGGTCATCTGGAAGGGTAAGGCCGCGCGGTTGCCACACCAGCCCGAAGAGGGGATGGAGGTTGTGGCAACTGGCCGCCTGACCACGTTCCCCGGCCAATCTAAATACCAGATGGTCATCGAAGAGCTGCGCCCGGCGGGCGCGGGCGCGCTGATGGCGATGCTGGAAAAGCGAAAAGCGGCGCTGGCGGCAGAGGGGCTCTTTGCCGAAGAGCGCAAGCAGAAATTGCCGTTCCTGCCTGAAGTGATCGGCGTTGTGACGTCGCCCTCCGGCGCGGTGATCCGCGATATTTTGCACCGGTTGCGCGACAGGTTCCCGCGGAAAGTGCTGATTTGGCCAGTGGCCGTTCAGGGCGAGCGCTGCGCGTCGGAAGTGGCCAATGCAATCCGGGGGTTCAACGCGTTTCCAGCCGGGCGTTTGCCCCGGCCCGACCTACTGATCGTGGCGCGCGGCGGTGGCTCACTGGAAGATTTGTGGGGGTTCAACGAAGAGGCTGTCGTGCGGGCCGCTGCAGAAAGTCAGATCCCTCTGATTTCGGCAGTGGGGCATGAAACTGACACGACCCTGATTGACTATGCGTCTGACCGGCGTGCCCCGACGCCGACGGCGGCGGCAGAAATGGCCGTACCTGTACGTCTGGATATGCTCAATTGGGTGGCCGATCAGGGCGCGCGCCTGTCGCGCGGCGCGACCCAGACCATTGTGCTGCGCCGCCAACGTCTGGGCGATCTTGCGCGAGGGATACCGCGGGTCGAGGCCTTGCTGGACGGCCCGCGCCAGAGGGTGGACCTTGCCACAGCAAAATTGGGCCCGGCCCTGGCGGCCTCCACTGGCAGACGACGCATTGAACTCAATGCCCATGCGAGTGCTTTGGGGCCTGCTTTGGAACGTGGTGTGGCACGGCGGCGGGTGATTTTGGGCCGGGCCGAAGCCGGGCTGTCACTGGCGCGCGTGCAAGCTGGCTTGCGGCAAAAAAACCGCGACGTTGCGGCATTGGCCGGGCGGCTATCCGTTGAGCGATTGACGGACCGGATTTCAACGAACCGCACAAAACTGGATGAGTTATCAGCCCGAATGGCGCGTTTGGCCGAAACGGGGCAGACCACCCGCCGGGAGAAATTGGCCGCATTGGACCGGATGCACCAGACGCTAGGCTATCGTGAAACTCTGAAGCGAGGTTATGCGGTTGTGCGGGCGGGCGAAACAGTCGTGACAGGGCGCAACGCCGCAAAGGCCGCCGAGCGTTTGGAAATTGAGTTTGTTGATGGAAAACTCGATGTCAGTACTGGCAATGTTCCGTCGAAGCCCAAACCGAAAGCGCAGAAGCGAGACCACGGGCCGGATCAGGGCAGCCTGTTCTGAGGAATTGCGATGCGCCTTTGGCGCATCGCCAGCGGGGCGGCCCTTGTCAGGCGCCCAATGGCGCCCTTCGCGGGCCGCGTTGCCACGTGAAAGGTGAGATTTGGGTGGTCAGGATTGAAGCCGCGCTTCTGCGCGCTCCATCACTCTGGCAGCGCGTTTGTTCATGATGGCCTTCCAGCGGCGCGGCATGGTCGCGATCATGGCCATGACGGGCAATGACCATGGAAGGACAGGGGCTTCGGCCGGGACGTCCAATGCGTCATAAGGCGTGGCCGGATGCATATGATGATCGGAATGGGCAGGCGCATTGACCATCAGATAGGACGAAAATCCCTGTGGTGCATTCCAGCTATGATGAGCGGCCACAGGCTCGATCCGGCCATTTGGAAGGGTCAGGCGGCGCAGGCCGTAATGCTGAATATAGTCAGAGAGCAGGATTTGCAGCCCGGCCAGAGAGCCAAGCGCCCACGCGCCGACAACCCCAACGAAGCCTCCAACCAAGGCGGCGAGGATAAGTGTCAGCACGCCGCCCAAAGTCCAAATCACGTAAGGGTTTAGCCGGCCTGGCTTGGACCGACGCCGTTCTTCCGCCAGACCGGCCTGAAAACTCCCGATCCAGGCGCGGGGCAGAAAGGTCCAGAACCCTTCATTCGCGCGTGGCGTATTTGGATCGTTCTCCGTGCCGACATGAACGTGATGCACCAAACGGTGGGCCGAGACATGATGGCCAAAGAGGATGGAGATATAGACAGAAGCGCCCAACCGGCGCAGCACGCGCGGTACGCGGTGGATCAGTTCATGCGCGTTGGGGTGGCTAACCTGACCAAAGAAGGATGCGGTCCCCAAAAAGAGGGTCAGCGTTTCGGCCCAATTCCGATCCGGCAAGGAAAAGGCCCGCACAGCCAAGACCAAAAGCAACAGATGTCCAACGGCCAGAACAACAGATAATGCATCTGCATGTCGACTGTGATCGGCTGATTTGGGCTTGGGCAGAATCTGATCCAGCCCCGCCGCCAACAGCGTTAACCACAAAAGCGCCAGCCCGGCCCAAAGACCACCAAACACAGCCCCAAACAGCAACAAGGCCAATGGAGTGACGCTGGCAAAGGCATAGCGAATGATCTGCATCTATTCAGGTTTCCTTTCCGACGCGAAATGCGGTGTTTCGGGAGTGTCTTATCTTAATCTGCATCCGCTTTGGGGCCAAACGATGTCGGTTTTGGTGGGCGCATGGGGTCGCATCACGGTATGTACATGGCAGGTTTAGCCGCGGAAGGACGTATTATGGCGCTGGATGAAAAAAAAGGTGTCTGGAAATCTGGCAAAGGCAAAGGGCGCCGGACGCCCAAGGGCCGCCAGGTGGATGATACGGCCCTGGCCGAAATTCAGGCGCTGGTCGGTGACCTGCCTCTGCGCCGTGATCTGCTGATTGAGTATTTGCATCTGGTTCAGGATAAATTTGGCTGTCTTGGCGCCGCCCATATCCGGGCATTGGCCGAATTGCTGCGGGTGGGGCAGGCGGAAGTCTATGAAGTCGCCAGCTTTTACGCCCATTTCGATGTCGTGCGCGAAGGGGAGACGCCGCCACCGGCGCTGACCATCCGGGTCTGTGACTCTCTGTCATGCGAGTTGGCAGGGGCCGAATCATTGCAAAAGGCGCTAGAGGACGGGCTGGACGCATCAGAGGTTCGTGTCCTGCGCGCGCCCTGTATGGGGCGCTGTGATACGGCGCCTGTGTTAGAGCTGGGCCATAACCATATCGACCATGCCACTGTTGAAAAAGTCGAGGCGGCAATCGCAGCCGGAGACACGCATGCATATGTCCCAAGCTATCAGGATCTGACGGCCTACCAAGCAACTGGTGGCTATTTGCAACTGGCCGAACTGCGTGAAAACGGCAATTGGGAAGAGGTGCAGGACGTTGTTTTGGCCTCTGGTCTGCGCGGCCTTGGTGGGGCCGGATTCCCGTCAGGAAAGAAATGGGGCTTTGTTCGCATGAACGAAGGCCCGCGCTATCTGGCGGTCAATGGCGATGAGGGCGAACCGGGTACTTTCAAAGACCGGTTCTATCTGGAACGTACGCCGCACTTGATGCTGGAGGGCATGTTGATCGCTGCATGGGCAGTCGAGGCTGAAACCTGCTTTATCTACATGCGCGACGAATATCCGGCGGTGCTGGAAATCCTGCGGCGCGAAATTGCGGCTTTGGAAGCGGCCGGTATCGTGTCCCCCGGCTATATCGATCTGCGCCGCGGGGCGGGTGCTTATATCTGCGGCGAAGAAAGCGCGATGATCGAGTCGATCGAGGGCAAACGCGGATTGCCACGCCACCGCCCGCCTTTTGTGGCCGCTGTGGGCATCCATGGCTGTCCCACATTGGTGCATAATGTTGAAACGTTGCATTGGGTTGCCAAGGTCTGCCGCGACGGGCCGGACGTCTTGGCCACCGTCGAGAAAAATGGCCGCAAAGGATTGCGCAGCTATTCGGTTTCTGGCCGGGTCAAAAATCCGGGCGTTCATCTGCTGCCCGCGGGGTCAACTATCCTTGACGTGATCGAGGCAAGCGGCGGAATGTTGGACGGGCATGAGTTCAAGGCCTATCAGCCGGGTGGCCCGTCCTCAGGGCTGCTACCAGCGTCAATGGATGATATCCCGTTGGATTTCGACACCTTGCAGCCACATGGTACTTTTATCGGCTCAGCCGCTGTTGTGGTTTTGTCCGATCAGGACAGCGTCAGAGATGCCGCGCTGAACATGCTGCGTTTCTTTGAGGATGAAAGCTGCGGCCAGTGCACGCCCTGCCGGGTTGGCTGCGAAAAGGCCGTAAAGCTGATGCAGGCCGAAAATTGGGATCAGCCGTTGCTGGAGGAACTGTGCGTAGCCATGGGCGATGCCTCGATCTGTGGCCTGGGTCAAGCTGCGCCAAACCCGATCCGATTGGTCATGAAGCATTTCCCTGAAGAGGTTTAAGGTATCGGCCCCGATTTTGGGGCCGACCAGGGCCTTTATCAAATTGCGCGCTACCGCGCGCCGATTTCAGCAGGATTGAAAGGTGCTGCAGGATAAATTCCGGCTCACTCTTGGTCACCGGCGTGCGTGGCCCTCTTTCCATAGGCGCGCTGCCGTATTAGGTGGAGGGAACGCAGTTCTCAAAAGGCCCGTCGCCCCATGTCGTTTTTCAAAAAACTCAAAGATCGGATGTTCAAAACCTCGTCCAAGCTGGATGAAGGCTTGGATGCGATCATTGAAGAGGGTGCTGGCGAAGACATAGCAGAGCAGGCAGGAGACGCGGGCGTCGAAACGTCCGTTCCGGCGACTGAACCGACACCCAAAGAAACGCCAGTTGCGGCAGAGGAACCTGCCGCAAAGGACGGCAAACCTGGCTTGATCGGACGTTTGATCGGGCGGAGTTCCGGCCCGCGCCGTGTGCTGGACGACGATATGCTGGAAGAGCTTGAAGAGCTCTTGATCACCGCAGATATGGGTGTTGAAACCGCAATGCGCGTGACGGCCAATATGGCCGAAGGCCGGTTTGGTAAACTGATGAGCGCGGGCGATATCAAAGCCCTTTTGGCCGAAGAGATTGGCCGAATTATGGAGCCTGTGGCGCGCCCCTTGCCGATCTATCCCAAAACCCCTCAAGTGGTTCTGGTCGTGGGCGTCAATGGCTCCGGCAAGACGACAACGATTGGCAAACTGGCCAGCCAGTTCCGCGCGGCCGGCAAATCGGTTGTGATTGCTGCTGGCGACACTTTCCGCGCGGCAGCAGTTGAACAACTCCAAGTTTGGGGCGACCGGGCAGGGGTGCCTGTTCTGACTGCACCAGAAGGGTCCGACCCGGCGGCACTTGCCTATGATGCGATGGTCAAGGCAGAGGCTGACAGCGCCGATCTTTTGATGATCGACACTGCCGGGCGGCTGCAAAACCGGTCGGACCTTATGGAGGAACTCGCCAAAATCGTGCGCGTGATCCGTAAAAAAGATCCCGACGCGCCGCATAACACGCTGTTGGTTCTGGATGCCACGACCGGTCAAAACGCCCTAAGTCAAGTTGAGACTTTCCAGAAGATGGCCGATGTGTCCGGGCTTGTGATGACCAAGCTGGATGGCACGGCTAAGGGCGGTGTTCTAGTCGCATTGGCCGATAAGTTCGGCCTGCCGATCCATGCAATTGGCGTGGGTGAGCAGATCGACGATCTGGCCCCGTTCGATCCAGAGGAATTTGCGCAAGCCCTTACCGGGGCCGACTAGCGGTGGTTATTGCGTGCGCACGTTACCTGTTTGATTTGGCTCCCTTCAACGGGCAAGTCGAGACTAGTGAAGGACGCCTGCCAAACCCAATCCACGCCTATGTTGGCACAGAATTGATGATTGTTAGGTCACTGGAAGCCGCCCCGATACCGCCTGCGCCTTACCACGCATGAGCGCCTGGCTGGTCTCAATCGCCGGCACACCGCAAGGGGCCGCGCTGGCCACGGCACTTGCGCTATTGGCTGCTTTTTTACATGCGGTTTTCGGGGCCATTCAGAAGGGTCGGTTTGACCCTCTTCTCAATCGCGGAGCCGTTGACGCAAGTTATGCCCTGATGGCCGCGCCATTTGCCTTTTTTGTGGTGCCGTGGCCCGAGCCGCATATGTGGCCGCTTTTTGCCGCGATCATTGCAGTGCATGTTGTCTATAAGTTGATTGCGGTCGCCGCCTACCGCCGCGGGGCCTATACCGTGGTCTATCCGGTCATGCGTGGAACGGGACCGCTTTTTACTGTAATCGGCGCGTTTTTATTGTTCGGCGAGCGGTTCACCCTGACTCAATGGATGGGCGTTTTAACTTTGTTGTCAGGGATTTACGGGCTAGCGCTTTATAATTTGCGGACAATAACGATTGATCGCGACACGCTGGTGCCAGCGCTTTGGCTGGCGGTTCTGACAGGGCTTTTTGTGGCCGCATACACAACCTTTGACGCCTATGGCATTCGCGCCACGGCCGACCCTTTTACTTTCCTTGCTTGGTTCTTCTTTTTCGATGGATTGGTGATCCCGGTGATTGCCAGTATTGCCTATGTCCGTTTACCTGATCCGCCTGCTTTGGGCGCACTCGCCCGGCGCGGTGTGGTTGGCGGATTAGTTGCTGTGGTGAGCTTTGGCTCAATCATGCTGGCAACCCGGTTGGATCAGGTTGGGCAGGCAGCCGTCTTGCGGGAAACCTCGACTGTCTTTGCCGCCCTCATCGGTTGGCTGATGCTGGGCGAGCGGGTCGGACCCCGCCGATTGGCGCTTATGGGGTTGATTGCGGCGGGCGCGGTGATAGTTGAGATGGGTGGTTAACGAAGAAGGCCGTCATGAGCACTGAACGCAAGATCAATCCTTACCTGAAAAGCGCGCTGGAACTTGGGCCGCCTGTCCTGTTCTTTATCGCCTATCTGTTGCTCAAGGACGAAACATATAATTTCTTCGGCCGTGAATTTGACGGCTTTATCGTGGTGACGGCGGGGTTTGTTCCGTTGCTCCTGGCCTCGATCGCGGCGCTTTGGGTTTTGACCGGCAAGATCAGCCGCATGCAGATTTTTACGGCAGTCCTAGTCGTTGTCTTTGGCGGGCTGACCGTTTGGTTTGACGATGAACGGTTCTTCAAGATGAAGACAACGATTGTCTATGCCTTCTTTGCCATCATCCTTGGGATCGGCCTCGCGCTAAAACGCAGCTGGTTGGAATATGTGATGGGTGAGCTGATGCCGATGCGACGTGAGGGCTGGATGATCCTGACCAAACGTCTGACGGCGGCCTTTGCATTTATGGCCATTGCCAATGAGGTGGTCTGGCGAACGCAGACAACCGAATTCTGGGTGACGTTCGAAACTTTCGCGCTGCCCGCGTTCCTGTTCCTAGTATTTATGTTCCAGGCCAAGTTGTTTGAAGCGCATATGATCGCACCTGAGGGCGAAGACGAGGCCAGCTAACGCTTAGCGGCGTTTCCCGCCGCCCTGTGGCTTCTTCACCAATTTGCGTGCGCCAGGTCGCTTCGGCTTTGATTTTGCCTCAGCATGGCCCTGCGGCAATTCAATTCCAAGCTGATCGCGCATGACTTTCGGTTTGATTTCTTCCACTTCGCCGGGCTTCAGCTCATTCAGGCGGAAAGGGCCGTAGCTGACGCGTAGCAGGCGGTTCACATGCAATCCGATCTCGGTCATGGCCCGCCGGATCTCTCGGTTTTTGCCTTCGCGCAAGCCTACGGTCAGCCAGGCATTAGCGCCTTGTTGTCGATCCAGAACCACTTCCATTGCCTGAAAACGCTCGCCATCGATGGTCATTCCCTTGCGCAGGGGCTCCAGTTGGTCGTCTTTAGGCGCGCCTTTGACACGGACCCGGTATTTGCGCAGCCAGCCGGTCGAAGGCAGCTCAAGCTTGCGTTTGATGCCGCCATCATTCGTCAGCAGCAACAGACCTTCGGAATTCAGGTCAAGTCGGCCCACGGACATCACCCGCGGCATATCCTCGGGAAGCTTGTCAAACACCGTTTCCCGGCCTTTTTCGTCCGAGGTCGTCGTCACCAGCCCTGAGGGTTTGTGATAAAGCCAGAGCCGCGCGCGTTCCGGCGCGCCGACCTCTTTGCCATCCACAACAATCTTGTCGGCTTCGGTCACATTCAACGCAGGCGACGTTATGCGCGTACCATTCACGGCAACGCGGCCTGCTTCGATCATGCGTTCCGCCTCGCGGCGCGAGGCGATGCCGGCACGCGACAGGACTTTGGCGATCCGGTCGCCTTTGGGAGTGTTTTCCGTCATGTCTTTGGGGTTAGCGGTTTGACAGGGGCTTGGAAAGCGGCAAAAGCAATGGGATGAGCGGATTTTTGAGCTACATGGATGCCGCCTTGGAAGAGGCACGCGCGGCTGCTGCGGCAGGGGAAGTTCCAGTGGGTGCTGTCATTGTTGACGCAGAGGGCCAAATCATTGCGCGGGCGCATAACCAGATGCGCGCACTTAGCGATCCAACGGCTCATGCCGAAATGCTGGCCATTCGCGCGGCGTGTAAAACATTGCGCAGCGAACGCCTGACCGGATGCGATCTTTATGTCAGCCTTGAACCTTGCCCATCTTGTGCCGGAGCCATTTCTGCAGCCCGGATCGCACGTCTCTATTATGGCGCCAGCGACCCGAAATCTGGTGGTGTCGCCCAGGGCCCGCGGATTTTTGAACACCCGCAGGCCCATCACAAACCTGAGGTCTATGGCGGCATCGCCGAGGCCGAATCTGAGGCCATGCTCAAATACTTTTTTGCCGCGCGCCGCTGATCCTGTTCATTTTGCCCCTAATACCTCAGGGGGTCCGGGGGACCGGCCCCCGGCAGGTCGGACGGCCGAAAGCAATTCGAAACAGGGCTTGCCTCGACCTAGAGGTCAATCGCGACCATTACCTCGGGCTCGATCACGTCTACATCTGGCAAAGCTTCAATCATAGCTTCGGCCGACTGCTCCAGAATGGGGAAAGTTTTGTAATGGCAGGGGATCACTGTTTTGAAGTTGAAGAATTTTTCCGCAGCATAGGCGGCCCGGCTCATATTCATAGTGAACCAACCACCCGCGCAAAGGATTCCGATCTCGGGCGCATGCAGATCATTCCAGATCGCCATATCGGCGGTCACATCCGTATCGCCAGAGACATAAATTGTTTTGCCTTCGCCTGAGATCATGTAGCCAGCTTCGGCTCCGGCATATTGCGGTCCGTCCACGCCGCCGATAGATGAGGAATGTAACGCGTTCACCATGGTGATCGCCACGTCGCCCGCCATCACCGTTCCGCCCTTGTTAAAGCCAATCCCTTCGATCCCTTCGGTCTCGGACCACCAGGATATCAGATCGTAAATGCCGTAGACCGGGATGCTCAGCTCTTTCGCGATGGCCAGGGTCGAGCTCGAATGATCGCCATGCCCATGGGTCAGAACAATCGCGGTGGCGCCTGCTGTCGCCTCGCCTTTCCGGTCTTCTGGAAAGGCCGGGTTTCCGTCCAGCCAAGGGTCGATCAGCAACACCTGATCCGCAATTTCCAGTCTGAAGCCGCTATGGCCAAGCCAGATGAGTTTCATGGCACATCCTCCCAAATCACTTTGGAAATCAGCCTAGCGTCGTCAATATCGGGAACAAAAGGAAAATCCGCACCATCTTGGATGCCATGGCGCTTGCAGCACCGCGCGCGCGCCTATAAACCCGGCGCTGATTTTCGAAGATCCCGATAGGTAGGCCCGACATGTCAATCGACACTGCAACCGCCGCCCGCGTCGCCAAATTGGCCCGCATCAAGGTGGAAGAGGATGAGCTGCCCGCGCTGGCAGAAGAGTTTAACGCCATTCTCGGCTTTATCGAGCAATTGGGCGAGCTTGATGTGGATGATGTGGAACCGATGACGTCGGTTACCCCGATGCGCCTTCCGCGCCGGGTCGATGAGATCACCGATGGCAATCAGCAGGACAAGGTTCTGGCCAATGCGCCCGATGCGCGCGAGGGATTTTTTGCCGTTCCGAAGGTGGTTGAGTGATGTCTGATCTGAACAAACTGACAATTGCTGATGCGCGCGATGCGCTGCGCAAAGGCGACGTAACCTCGGTTGAGCTGACCGAAGCCTGCCTGGGCGCCATTGACGCGGCCGATGCGCTTGGCGCGTTTGTGCATAAAACGCCTGAGATCGCGATGGAGCGGGCCGCGGCCGCAGATGTGCGGATCAAAGCGGGTGACGCGCCCGATATGTGTGGCGTACCCGTTGGCATCAAAGATCTTTTCTGCACCGAAGGTGTCGACAGTCAGGCCGCCAGCCGCATCCTTGAAGGCTTCAAGCCGGAATATGAATCGACGGTTTCGGGCAAGCTGAAAGACGCGGGCGCGGTCATGTTGGGCAAGCTCAACATGGATGAGTTCGCGATGGGATCGTCCAACGAGACTTCTGTTTATGGCAATGCGGTGAACCCGTGGCGCGCCGGCAATTCCGATGCCGCGCTGACGCCGGGGGGGTCTTCGGGCGGGTCGGCCTCGGCTGTGGCGGCTGACCTTTGTATGGCGGCAACCGGTACCGATACGGGCGGCTCCATCCGTCAGCCTGCTGCTTTCACCGGAATTGTTGGTCTGAAACCGACCTACGGGCGCTGCTCGCGTTGGGGCATCGTGGCGTTTGCCAGCTCGCTTGATCAGGCGGGACCCATGACCAAGACCGTGCGCGACGCAGCGATTATGGGCCGCGCGATGATGGGCCATGACGCCAAGGATTCGACATCGGCGGATCTGGCCGTGCCGGATTTCGAGGCAATGCTGACGGGTAACATCAAGGGCAAAGTTATTGGTATTCCAAAAGAATACCGCATGGACGGTATGCCGGAAGAGATTGAAAAGCTCTGGTCTGATGGTGCCGAAATGCTGAAGGATGCAGGCGCCGAACTGCGTGATATCAGCCTGCCGCACACGAAATACGCTTTGCCCGCCTATTACGTTGTGGCCCCGGCCGAGGCCTCGTCGAACCTTGCACGCTATGACGGGGTGCGGTTTGGACATCGCGCATCGCTTGCCCAGGGCGACGGCATCACCGAGATGTATGAAAAAACCCGGGCCGAAGGGTTTGGCGCCGAGGTCAAACGGCGCGTCATGATCGGCACTTATGTGCTGTCGGCCGGATTCTACGACGCCTACTATAATCGCGCCCGCAAAGTGCGTGCCCTGATCAAGAAAGATTTCGAGGATGTGTTTGCAACGGGTATCGACTCGATCCTGACACCGGCAACACCCTCGGCGGCGTTTGAGCTTGGTAAAGAGGTCTCAGACCCCGTCGAAATGTACCTCAACGATGTTTTCACCGTGACCGTCAACCTTGCTGGATTGCCGGGCGTCGCCGTGCCAACCGGCGTTGACAAGACCGGTTTGCCGCTTGGCCTGCAACTCATCGGGCGCCCCTGGGAAGAAGGCGATTTGCTGAACACCGCCTACGCGCTGGAAAGCGCCGCCGGATTTGTGGCGAAACCAGCGAAATGGTGGTAAACAGACGCAAAACGACCTTATGAGGTAGGGCAATGCGGAATTTTGTGGTGACGGGGCTGGGGCTCCTGATGTTGGGGGCGTGTTCATCGGCTCCCCCAGACGACACGCGCGGCGTTGGGTTTGGGAACTATCAAACCTATTCCGACGAGCGTGCTGCCCGTGAATCTGCGTTGGCGGGCAATCCCCAACCTCAAACCGTATTACCTCCGACACAATCCGCCGGGACCGATGTCGCCACCCTTGCAGAGGGCGCAATTGCCGAGGCCGAAACACGCCCTGCAACACCTCCAGGCGGAAATGCAGGTATTTCTGATGAGCAGGATTTTGATGCGGTCGCTGGACGCGAAAGCATTGAAAGCGATGCCGAGCGTCGTCAACGAATGCAGGACCAACGGGTTGAAATTGCGCCCACGGCGGTGCCGACACGCAATGGCAGCTCTGGCCCCAATATAATCGAGTACGCGCTTTCAACCTCGCACCCGGTCGGGCAGTCGCAATTCAATCGCTCGCCCTTTGGGCAAGGGCGGCACGAGCGCAACTGCCTTGCCTATCGCTCGGACGATCTGGCCCAAGAAGCTTTTTTACGCATGGGCGGGCCCAACCGAGACAGGCAGGCGCTTGATCCCGATGGCGACGGTTATGCCTGTGGTTGGAATCCCTCGGTTTATCGAAACGCCGCCGCCGCCGCGCGCAATCAGTGATCCGCATTGCGTCACCGAATTTCGGACCGCGCCACGACGGGCTGCGGCCCGAACTGGTGGTTTTGCACTACACGGCAATGGAAAGTTGCGAGGCGGCCTGTCGGGTGCTGTGCGACCCGGAGCGCGAAGTCTCAGCCCATTATCTGATTTCCGAGGCCGGAGAAGTCACGCAGTTGGTCGATGAAGAAATGCGCGCTTGGCATGCGGGCGCGGGCGAATGGGGGGGCAGGGGTGATGTCAATTCCCGGTCAATCGGTATCGAGATGTCCAATACCGGCTTCACGCCTTATACGGCGCGACAGATGGATGCGTTAGAGGACTTGCTGGCAGGCATTTTGATCCGTTGGGATATTCCACCTGAAGGAGTAATCGGCCATTCGGACATGGCACCAGGCCGCAAGATTGACCCCGGCCCACGCTTTGATTGGCAGAGATTGTCCCGTCAGGGGTTATCGGTCTGGCCCACTGAGAATCCAGTTGAGGGCCATGATCCAAGTTGGTTCCGGGAATTTGCCGACACGTTCGGGTACCCAACGAATATCCCAGATGACTTATTGCTATCGACCTTTCGCTTGCGGTTTAGGCCCGGGATGACTGGACCAATCGATGCGCGCGATATGCAGATGATTCAGGACCTTGCCAAACGATTTGGCGTTGACCGGCGCGATCCCAACCCTTAGGTCGCAAAGCGCGCGGAGGGCTGGATGGCCGCCTACGGGCGCCCGTTTCGGGCACCATGGGAGGAAAGTCCGGACTCCCTGAAGCAACGGTGCCGGGTAATGCCCGGGCGGAGTAATCCGACGGAAAGCGCCACAGAAAACAAACCGCCTGTCTTTGGACAGGTAAGGGTGAAACGGTGGGGTAAGAGCCCACCGCGCTGCTGGCAACAGTGGCGGCACGGCAAGCCCCACCGGGGAGCAATGCCAAATAGGGATCGCGTGGGGGGCTTCGGCCCGCCGGGGTTGCTTCAGCCCCAGCAGATCCGGGTTGGCAGCTAGAGCCGTCTGGCAACAGGCGGTCCAGAGGAATGGTCATCCAGAGGGCGCAAGCCCTTGGACAGAATCCGGCTTATAGGCCCTCCGCGCATATCAACTTGGTTTCGCCGCGCTTGCGCGCGCCGACCGATGCGGGGGCCAGCCCCCGCACCCCCGGGGTATTTTTGCAAAGAAGAAGGGGCAGGTTGACAGAGTGGCCATGTCTGCGGATATCTAGGGCTATGGGGATTTCGCGATCGCGCCCCGTGAGGCTACGGCCCAAGGCGTCGCATCCAACTGACCTTTCTTCGTTGAAAAGGAGGATGCTCCATGCCCGGATTACACCAGATAACCCCAGAACAATTGATGCGCCGGATTGGCCTGCCCGATGCGCCGGTGCTGATTGATGTTTGTATCGATGAAGATTTTGAGCCCTCGCCCCAACTGATCCCCGGCGCGCGCCGCCATCCCTTTGCTCAGATCGAAGAGTTAATCCCTGAACTGGAGCGCCGGCAGGTTGTGGTAATCTGCCAAAAGGGGCTGAAGCTTAGCCATGGCGCGGCAGCTATATTGCGATCACATGGGATAGCCGCCGAAAGCTTGCAGGGCGGTGTTGTGGCATGGCGCAAGGCTGGATTGCCAGAAATACCGGTGGCCGCCCATGCTGGCCTAGCGACGGGCGGCACGCGTTGGGTGACCCGGCAGCGGCCCAAGATAGACCGGATCGCCTGTCCGTGGCTCATCCGTCGTTTTGTGGATCGCGACGCACAATTCCTGTTTGTCCCGACTGATCAGGTGGAACTGGTCGGCGACAGGTTTCAAGCCACCCCTTTCGATTTCGAAGGCGGGCAATGGTCTCATCGCGGCGACCTCTGCACGTTTGATGTGATGTTGGAGTCCTTTGGGCTTCGAACCCAGGCCTTGATGCGGCTAGCGACAGTCATCCGGGCGGCCGATACCAATCGGCATGACCTTGCACCGGAAGCGGCGGGGCTTTTGGCCGCAAGCGTCGGCTTTTCCAGACAATATCGAGACGACAACGCGCAGCTGGATGCAGCATTGCCACTTTATGACGCCCTTTACAGGTGGGCGCGGGACGGGTTTGAAGAAACCCATGACTGGCCAACGGCACCAAAGGGCTGATCCATGACATATTCCATTTCCGAGATGATCCGGGTGTTTGGCCGGATCGGGCTCTTGTCCTTTGGCGGGCCGGCCGCTCAAATCGCGTTGATGCACAAAGAGTTGGTCGAGGAACGGCCCTGGTTGACCGAAAAACAATTTCTGGGCGCGCTCAGTTTTTGCATGTTGCTACCCGGGCCAGAGGCGATGCAATTGGCGACATATTCCGGCTGGCGCATGGCCGGGCTGAAAGGCGGCCTGCTTGCGGGCGGGCTGTTTGTGCTGCCGGGCGCTATTGTGATCCTTGCATTGGCGGCGGCCTATGCCGCGTATGGACAGGTTCCCTTCGCTGAGGCCATGTTCCTTGGCATCAAGGCCACTGTGATTATCGTTGTCATTCAGGCGTTAATGAAAGTCTCGAAAAAGGCGTTGAAGGGGCGGGTGCCATATCTTTTGGCAGCAGCCGCTTTTCTTGGCCTTTTCGCTTTCGATCTGCCGTTCCCGCTGATCATTGCTCTGGCGGCATGTTGTGGCGCGCTGTTTATGACGGGGCAAGACGGCGAAGGTGAGGCCGTTCGGGTCCACCCTGCCAATACGGGCGCGACGATCGTAATCTGGGCGGCAATTTGGTTGCTGCCCTTGGCTCTACTCTGGGGCATTGCACCGGACAGCGTGCTGACGCAGGTCGGCCTTTTCTTTTCGAAACTTGCCGTCGTAACTTTTGGCGGGGCCTATGCAGTGCTAGCCTATATGGTGCAGCAAGTTGTGGGCGATTTCGGCTGGCTGACGACCGGGCAGATGATGGATGCGCTTGGGCTGGCTGAGACGACGCCGGGCCCCCTGATCCTGGTGACCGAGTTTGTGGGGTTTATGGCAGGCGCCGGGCAGGGCGGGATGTGGCTGGGCCTTTTGGCCGCGATCGTAACGCTTTGGGTGACGTTCGTGCCGTGCTTTTTGTGGATTTTTGCCTTTGCACCCTATGTCGAATGGATCTCGGGCCAGCCGCGGCTAAGGGGGGCCCTTTCAGGCATCACGGCGGCCGTGGTGGGCGTTATCCTGAACCTATCGCTCTGGTTCGGGTTGAACGTGTTCTTCGCATCGGTTGAGCGTCTGCCTGTCGGCCCTGCCGCTCTTTGGTGGCCGGATCTGACCACGTTCCAACCGGGGGCGATTCTTTTGGCTCTGGTTGCGGGATGGATGCTTTTGGCGCGAAAATGGGACCTTCTCGTGGTTCTGGGCCTTATGGCGGGGCTTGGTGTGGTCTGGAGCCTGATAATCCTGCCCCTTTTCGGTTGACATGGCAGGCCCCAGAGGTAAAAAGCGCCCTCAATCAGTTGACGCGCGCAGGATGCTCGCGCGCCCCGCTAGTGCTAGGAGATACCCATGGCGAAGCCGACCACCATCAAGATCCGCCTGAATTCCACAGCGGATACCGGCCACTTCTATGTGACCAAGAAAAATGCCCGCACCATGACCGAAAAGATGGTCGTGCGGAAATATGATCCCGTTGCGCGCAAGCACGTGGAATACAAAGAAGGCAAGATCAAGTAATTTGATCGCCTGACAGTTTCTAACGAAACGGGCCGCGCTGAGATCCAGCTGCGGCCCGTTTTCGTTTGTTCCGGAGGCCAGAGATGACCGATATCCGCGTCCGGCCCACGACCCGGGCCGATATTCCTGCCGTGGATCAGCTTTTGGCGGAAAGCTACCCAGCTTTGCTGAAAAATGATTATCCGCCCTCGGTTCTTGTGACGGCCTTACCACTGATCAGCCGGGCAAATCCGTCTTTAGTAACGAGCGGAAGCTACTATGTGGCAGAGGTGGACGGCACCGCGAAGGCGGCTGGTGGATGGACGAAGGCCAGTCCTGTAGGGCAGGGCGCTGAGGCTCGGTCCACCGGCCATATCCGCCACGTGGTCACGCATCCAAGTGCCGTGCGCCGTGGGCTGGCGCGCGCCATAATGGCGCGCAGCTTTGAGGATGCCAAAGCCGCGGGACTGACGGCGTTGGTGTGTTTGTCGACCCGTACCGCCGTGCCGTTTTACACGTCAGTTGGGTTTCACCCAGAAAGTGAAATCGAAATCGAACTCCGCCCCGGTATCCGGTTTCCTGCCATTCGCATGGCGCGCGACCTGTAGGCAAAAGAAAAGGGCCGGGAAAACCCGGCCCTGAATAATCGTATCGTTTGCTGAATTACTCGCGATTGCCGAGGAATTGCAGCAGGAACATGAAGAGGTTGATGAAGTCGAGATAGAGGCTCAACGCGCCCATGATCGCCGATTTCGCCAGCCACTCTTCGTCCATGTGACGCGCGTGGTCGATATAGTCGTTCTTGATCTTCTGCGTGTCATAGGCAGTCAGGCCCGCAAAAATCAGGACACCTGCAACCGAGATCACGAAATGCAAAGCCGAGCTGGCGATGAATATGTTTACGATCATCGCAATGATGATGCCGATGAGGCCCATCATCAGGAACGTTCCCAAGCCGCTCAGATTGCGCTTGGTTGTGTAGCCATAAAGACTAAGCCCGGCAAAAGCGGCTGCCGTGATCAGGAAGGTCTGAACGATCGAGATCCCGGTGAAAACCGCGAAGATCCATGAGATCGAGATGCCCATCACGGCCGAGAACGCGTAGAAGAACAACTGCGCGGCCGAAGCGGACATCCGATTGATCATGGCGCCGAAGGCAAAAACCATGATTAGCGGTGCAAACATGGCGGCCCACCCAAGGATATTGGGTTGCAGCGTGATTGGATCACGGAAGATCTGCATCAGCGCGGGGCTGGTTCCGATGGCCCAGGCCGCACCGGCCGTGACCAAGAGGCCCACGGACATCGTTGCGTAGACCTTGTTCATGTGGGCGCGAAGCCCTGCGTCGATCTGAGCCGCACTGACGCCGCCGGCGTGCGAGCGGATCGTGTCGAATTCTGCCATCTAATCCTCCAAAAAGGCGTGTGTTACGTGGCGGGAACGACAAACGCCCCGCCTTGCTGCTAAATATTGGCAAGACGGGGCGTTTTTTCAAGCGGAACCGACAGGGAGAGTGTCGATTTCATCCAGTAGTTGACTAAAACCGCCAGTTTTTCGGCACATCCCAAAGCGGCCGCGCGGTTTCCTGCGCGATATCAACTGCAGTAAGACCCAAATCCTTGCGGGCAGTTGCATCCAGACGCGCCAGGTCGCGACGTTGTTTCCAAGCGGCCAGGGCAGCGGTCAAAAAGGCAACAACGCCAACGCGGCGCGAAGCGAACGGGGTGCGGCGTGCAACGGTGAAGCTCATTGGTTTGTCTTTCCTAAATTTGATCTATCAGGTCTGTTGTATTTCGATGGTTGATATTTAGGGGGTATTGCGAAATAATGAAAATGAATGTTTTTGAAGATTGACATCAAGAAGGGTGATGATTCATGCGAAACCTTGATATGACCGCCTTGCGGGCCTTTGTGACCGTCGCTGACACCGGCGGCGTGACCAAGGCGTCTGGCTATCTCAATCTTACTCAATCTGCGGTATCGATGCAGCTTAAGCGATTGGAAGAAAGCATTGGCGTGTCCCTCTTGGATCGGTCTGCCCGCAAGGTTGCTCTGACCAATCAGGGTGAACAGATGTTGAGTTACGCACGCCGGATGCTCGATCTAAACGATGAAGCTTTGTCTCGCCTGACTTCAAAGGAATATGAGGGTGAGCTGGTTCTGGGGGTGCCGCATGACATTGTCTATCCCGCGATCCCTCAGGTCTTGCATCGGTTCAACGCGACATTTCCGCGAATGAAGGTTCAACTGGTCAGTTCGTTCACATCGCGGCTGCGCCGCCTTTTGGAACGGGGCGAGGTACACCTTGCCCTGACAACCGAATCCGAGGTCGATTCCGGCGGAGAAACCCTTCTCGAACGCTCATTGGTTTGGGTTGGTGCGCAGGAAGGCCACCAATGGCGGCAACGCCCGCTGCGTTTGGCCTTTGAGGAAATGTGCATTTTCCGCAAACCGGTGCAGGAGGCCTTGGATCGCGCGGGAATAACTTGGGAGATGGCAGTGGAAAGCGACAATACCCGCACGGTCGAGGCATCGATCAGCGCTGACCTGGCTGTTCATGCCTGCATCGAAGGGGCAGAGCCGCCCTATGTTGAACGAATCCGCCACGCCGGGGCATTGCCCGATCTGCCGACGATCAAGATCAACATGTATGGCGGCGCATTGGCAAAGACTGAACCAGAACTCGCCCTTGCCGAAATGGTTCGCCAGGCCTTTGATGCCATGTAAACGCTAAGGCGTGACAACAACCTTGCCGGTTGATTTGCGTTCTTTCAACAAGGCCAGCGCATCGCCTGCCTGATCAAGCGGGTAGGTTGCGCCGATATGGGGGTGCAGGCCGCCATCCTCGTACATGGTGAAAAGGTCTGCCAGGCTACCGGTCAGAACCTCAGGGGCGAATTTCAGATACCCGCCCCAGTACAGGCCGATCACGGTAAGGTTTTTGACCAGCAGAATATTGGCCGGAATTTGCGGCACCTCGCCGCTGGCAAACCCGATCGGCAACAGGCGCCCGCCTGGGTTTGTGGCGCGCATCGCAGCCTTCCACTGGTCACCGCCCACTGCGTCATAAACCACATCTGCGCCGCCCAATGCCTTGACGGCCTCCCGAATATCTTCGGTTGTGCTGTCTATCAGGTGCGTCGCGCCCGCCTTTTTTGCGACTTTAAGCTTGTCGGCGCCGCGCGCGCAGGCAATTACTTCTGCCCCCATCCGCGCGCCGATTTCTACGGCAGTCAGACCAACGCCACCGGCGGCCCCCAAAACCAACAGCCTTTCACCCGGCTGCAATCGCGCGCAATGCCCCAAGGCCAAATGGGACGTGCCATAGGCAATGAGGAACCCCGCCGCCTCTTTGAAACTCATTTTCTCAGGGATTGGGATCAGCCGATCCGCGGAAAACACGCCATAATCTGCAAGGCCACCCTGGCCTGCAAAAGTGGCCACCCGAGTGCCCGGTGCTGGCCCGTCGGTTTCAGGGCCAAGCGCCTCGACCACCCCTGCGATTTCCATTCCCATGGTAAAAGGGGGCTCAGGCGTGTCCTGATACTTACCGCGCATCATCAACAGATCTGCAAAGTTCAGACCACAGGCTGCAATCTTGATAAGCGCCTGACCTTTCTTTGGGGTCGGAACCTCAACATCTTTAAGCGACGGGGAAGTCTCGAAATCATCAAGTTGAAACGCACGCATCTGGCCAGGGTCCTTGTCGTCAAATACTGGGCAATTGCTATCTGACCTCGCCTCAAATGCAAATAAAACACAACGTCGCTTTTGACTTCGTCCTTTACCGACATATTGTTCTAACCAGCACCCGTATAACGGGTCGGGCAAGTGCGCGAATTTTGGATGCCCGAAGCAGGAGAGAGAGTAGCAATGAAGCACCCGGTCGATGTCCATGTCGGCGCCCGAATCCGTCACAGACGATGGATGACGGGCATGACCCAGCAGAAACTGGCAGAACATGTTGGAATCAAGTTTCAACAAATCCAGAAATACGAAACCGGCGTGAACCGGGTCAGCGCCTCGCGGCTCTGGGACATCGCCTCGGCTTTGGATGTTCCGGTGAGCTTCTTCTTTGAAGGTTTGGATGGGGCCAAGGAAACGCCCATTCCCAGCTCAGGTAATCCGCAAACAGATCGTGAAGCACTTGAGCTTATGCGCAGTTATTTTGCTATTCCCGAAGATCAGCGGCGTCAGCTATTTGAATTGGCACGAGTTTTGTCGAACGTGGCCTGAGGGCAGTTGACCTGAGGCGGGGCGCATGTCAGTCGAAAGGCCAACGCCCCTGAACCTCCGGGAACTGCAAATGGCCCAATTGACCCGCACCAATCTGACCGACGCCCAGAAGGAAGCTTTGGCGGCTACAGCCCATGCGATGGCGGATGCAGCCCGCGCCGCAACACTTCCGCATTTTCGAAAGCGTGGGCTGACATCAGATAATAAGCTGGACAAGGGGTTCGACCCGGTGACCGTTGCAGACCGCAATGCTGAGGCTGCGATGCGGGCCGTTCTGGCCGCCGAGCGCCCGGATGACGCGATATTGGGCGAAGAAGAGGGCAAGACCGAGGGCACAAGTGGCCTGACATGGGTGCTGGATCCTATCGACGGTACGCGCGGCTTCATTTCCGGTACGCCCACATGGGGCGTTCTGATTGCTTTGCAGGATGTTGATGGGCCGATGTATGGCCTGATTGACCAACCCTATATCGGCGAGCGGTTCGAAGGCGGGTTTGGCCGATCAACGGTTATAGGCCCGCAAGGAGTGTCGCCCCTTGGCGTTGAGGCCAGCGCTGCACTGGCGGAAGCGACCCTGTTCACGACCTTTCCTGAAGTTGGCACTGACCCAGAGCAGGGGGCCTTCAATGCCGTTCGGGATCAAGTGCGCCTGACCCGGTACGGGATGGACTGCTATGCCTATGCGCTGTTGGCGGCCGGGCAGGTGGATTTGGTGATCGAGGCCCAGTTGAACTCGTATGATATTGCGGCACCCATAGCCGTGATCGAAGCCGCAGGTGGAATCGTAACCAATTGGCAAGGCGGTCCGGTTCACGACGGAGGGAACGCGTTGGCCGCCGCCAGCCCGGAATTGCATGCCGCCGCCCTGAAACTGCTTCAGGAAAACCTGACTTGAGCCTGTTTGTACGGAAGGGCTAGGTTTGGTCATCGCGCAGGGCAAAACCGAGTCCTTTGCCTGCTTTCTGTCGGGCCCTGCATCTTAGCGTCACCTCCGAAACGGGCCGAAAATCGGAGGGACCCCATGTCTGACATTGTGATCAAAAACGCCGATCTGGTCATGACCATGACCGACATGCGCGAGGAACTTGCCCATTGCGACATTCGTTTGCAGGACGGAGTGATCGCAGAGATTGGCCAGGGGTTGAGCGGGCAGACGGAAGTCTCCGCGCTTGGCTGTTTGGTGACACCGGGTCTGATCAACACGCATCACCATCTTTATCAAAGCCTGACTCGCGCTGTACCGGGTGCGCAGGATGCTTTGTTGTTTGGTTGGCTCAAAACCCTTTACCCGATTTGGGCGAAGTTTGGCCCGGAAGAGATTTATGTCTCAACCGCGACCGGTTTGGCCGAGTTGGCCCTTTCGGGCTGCACGCTGACCTCTGACCATCTTTATCTCTACCCCAATGGTGCAAGGTTGGATGATAGCATTGCCGCCGCGCAGGATATTGGGATGCGGTTTCAACCCACACGTGGGTCCATGTCGATCGGCGAAAGTGATGGCGGGTTGCCGCCTGATAGTGTTGTGGAAAACGAGGATGCGATTTTACAAGACAGCATCCGCGTGATTGACACCTTTCACGACGCCCGCGAGGGCGCGATGTGTCGGGTCGGTCTGGCCCCGTGTTCACCGTTTTCTGTTTCACGCGACTTGATGCGCGATTCCGCCCTTCTGGCCCGCGACAAGGGCGTGATGCTGCACACTCATTTGGCAGAAAATGACGAAGATATTGCCTATAGCCTGGCTCAGTTTGGCTGTCGTCCCGGCCAGTATGCAGAGGATCTGGGATGGACCGGGTCAGATGTCTGGCATGCGCATTGCGTGAAGTTGGACGCGCAGGAAATTGATTTTTTTGCCAGAACCGGAACCGGCGTTGCCCATTGCCCATGCTCGAACTGCCGGTTGGGATCGGGCATAGCGCCCATACGGGCCATGCGGGATGCGGGCGTACCTGTTGGCCTTGGTGTAGATGGATCAGCGTCAAACGACATTGGAAACCTGGTGGCCGAGGCACGGCAGGCGATGTTGTTGCAGCGAGTTGCCAACGGGGCCGACGCGATGAGTGCAAGAGAGGCGCTTTGGATCGCGACCCGGGGTGGCGCCGAGGTTTTGGGGCGTCCGGATTGCGGCCAGATCGCAGTTGGAAAACGCGCAGATTTGGCGATTTGGGATATGTCGGATGTCGAGGCGGCGGGCAGTTGGGATCAGGCGGCCATCCTGTTAGCCGGCCCCAGCAAGGTTCGCGATCTTTTTGTTGAAGGACGCCAAATTGTGAGCGGTGGCGTTTTGACCAGTATAGATTTGCCAGCCATGTTGCGCCGGCAACGCGATCTGGCCATTAAACTGGCCTCATAAGCTGACCACACGCCCGGCGACACGCACCTCTGATATCGCCCTGTCATCACCCATCATAATGGTTGGGAAAAGCGCCTCCCAGATGGTGTCGGCGCGGACTGAACGCTGCGCAATGGCTGGTGTCGATTCGAGGTCAATTATGACCAGATCGGCTTCGTGTCCGATGGCAAGTTTTCCGAGTTTGTCGTTCAATCCAAGCGCCTGAGCAGAGCCTTCGGTGGCCAGCCAGATCAGTTGAGCCGGATGCAGGGCCTGACCGCGCAATTGTGCAACCTCGTAAGCCGCGGCCATGGTTCGCAACATCGAGAAATTCGAGCCACCGCCGGTATCGGTGGCCAGCCCTACTCTTACCGTTGATTTGGCCAGCCCCATGTCAAACAGGCCAGATCCGATAAACGTATTGGAGGTTGGGCAATGGACCAGCGCCGCCCCAACTTCGTTCAACCGATCAATCTCGCGCGGTTCAAGGTGGATCGCATGACCGTACAGGCCGTTTTTGCCCAGAAGGCCAAAGGCTTCGTAGGTATCCAAATAGTCGCGCGCCGTTGGAAACAGGGATTTCACCCATGCGATTTCATCTGTTTGCTCGCTCAAATGCGTTTGCATCAGGCAGTCGGGATGCTCTGCCCAAAGCGCACCGAGAGCGGCTAGTTGCTCGGGTGTCGACGTAGGCGAAAACCTCGGCGTGATGACATAGGATAGACGCCCTATGCCATGCCATTTCTGCAATAGTGCCTTGCTGTCATCATAGGCCGATTGCGGCGTGTCGCAGAGGCCATCAGGCGCATTACGATCCATACAGGTTTTCCCGGCCAGCGCCCGCAGGCCGCGTGTTTCGGCAGCCTCAAAAAACGCGTCCACACTGGCGGGGTAAATGGTGCAATAACTTGCGACCGTCGTGGTCCCATTGGCCAAAGTCAGATCGAGGTAGCGGCCTGCCACGTCACGCGCGTAGTCGGGATCGTCAAACCGCATTTCCTCTGGAAAAGTATAACTGTTCAGCCAGTCAATCAGACGTTTGCCCCAAGAGGCGATGATGCCGGTTTGGGGGTAGTGCACATGGGCATCTACAAACCCCGGCGAGATCAGTTTGTCGCCATAATCGGTCACCGTGGCATGGGGATGATCCGCACGAAGGCGTGATGCCGGTCCAATATCTGCGATTTTTCCGTCGCGGATCAAAACCGCCCCACGAGTGTCATGGCGGGCAGCTTCAGGGCCCTCCAGAAACGGATCCCCCGTGAACTCCAGTGTTTGGCCCAAAAGCAGTTCTTCGGTCATGCGCTGAATGCCCTTTTTCCCGGTCGCGGCCCTGTCATATCCCGCAAGGCCCGGCTATGTTATCTCAAAAATCGGATAAGTGTTTCAGGGCGGTGTGCATGGCGTTGGATGAGCTGCAAGAGATTGAAGGTCCGGACGACGCCTATGCGTTGGACGAGTCGCTTTATGACGATGTTCTTGCCTGCGTCATGCAGCAGGATGGCGAACGCCTGCAGGCATTGTTCGAACCACTGCACCCCGCTGACATAGCTGACCTTTTAGAACAGCTTTCTCATTCTGAACGGGAGGCTTTGCTTGGCTTTTGGCCAGATACGGTCGATGGCGAAGTTCTTTCTGAACTAGACGAAGCACTGCGCGAGGATGTGATCTCGCTCTTGCCGGAAACCGCGCTTGTGGATGCTGTGCGCGATCTGGAATCGGACGACGTGGTCGACCTTCTGGAAGATCTGGAAGACGAAGAACAGCAAGAAGCCATTCTGGACGCGCTCGATGATGCTGATCGCGCCGCGGTTGAAGAGGCGCTGAGCTATCCAGAAGAATCTGCCGGACGTCTCATGCAGCGTGAGGTCGTTCGGGTGCCAGAGTTCTGGAGCGTCGGCGAAACGATCGATTATCTTAGGACCCAGACCGGTGAATTGCCCGGGCAATTCTATCACGTCATTTTGGTTGACCCGCGCATGCACCCGGTTGGCAATGTCACGCTTGGCCGTCTTTTGGCCGCCCCGCGCGCAACCAAGCTGAAAGAGATCGTTGAGGAAACTTTCGTCCAGATCCCTGCCGATCAAGATGAATCCGAAGTGGCCTATGCGTTCAACCAATACCACCTGATCTCGGCTCCGGTGGTCGATTCCGAAGGGCGACTGGTGGGCGTCATCACCATTGATGATGCCATGGCCGTTCTGGAGGAAGAGGCCGAAGAGGACATCTTGCGCCTGGCCGGTGTTGGCGAGGGGAGTTTGTCGGACAGAATATTTGAGACCACGAAACGACGGTTCCCTTGGTTGATGGTCAATCTGGTAACGGCCATTTTGGCGTCGTTGGTAATTGCGCAATTCGAAGACACGATTGCGCAATTTGTTGCTCTGGCTGTTCTGATGCCAATCGTGGCTTCGATGGGGGGAAATGCTGGCACGCAAAGCCTCACGGTTGCCGTACGTGCCTTGGCCACGAAAGACTTGACCGGATCCAACCTGATGCGTGTTGTCGTACGGGAAGCCGGAGTAGGTTTGGTCAATGGGCTGATATTTGCCCTCGTTATGGGAATGGTCGGGCTTTTTTGGTTCGACTCGGTCGCGCTAGGTGGAATTATCGCGGTTGCAATGGTGGTCAACCTCGTGATCGCGGGACTTGCCGGTGTTCTGGTTCCTGTGGCGCTGGACAGGCTACAAATTGACCCGGCATTGGCCTCGGGGGCGTTTGTGACAACCGTCACGGATATCGTTGGCTTTTTTGCGTTTCTCGGGCTGGCGGCAGCTGTTTTGCTGTAGTGTTCAGCCAGTTGGCACTTCCAATGTGATGGTCCGCCCGGATTTCACATATTGAAGTGAGCTTTCACTTATTGCCGCGACACGACCACCATCCAGTCGATCACCCACTTCGACGGTCACAAACCGGCCAGACGGCATACGCACAAGCGCGCGCCGTTCAGATGTTGCGCCACTGATACCGATCAAATTGATCCGGCGCAGGTTCAGGACGTTTTCTTCGGTCGCAGCCCGAGTGACAGAGGCCGAACTGGGGATATCTGGCTGGATTGTGTCAGAACTGCTGGCCGCGACGGGACCTACAGGGCCGGAATTTCCCGCGGCGCGCGCTTCGGCCACCAGTTCGTCGATATTTGACGGCCGGCTGGCTGGAACGGTGGAAATCGCAACGGCCAGTATGGTTGCGGTGCTGGTATCGCCCGGTTCCGAAATCGTGCCGGCAGCCTCTGCAGCCACCTCTTGCAGGGATTGCGGGCGACCTTCTGGTCTGATCGCGGCAAGCTCTGAATAGGTGATGCCGCCTAACTCAAACCGTTCTTGCTGTTCTTGCAGGTTTCCGGGGCGTGCTTCGGGGCGGTAAGCGGCCAATAGCGCCGTGTCGACGCCGCCGGGTGTAAGCTCGTCCCCGATCTCTCCCTCAGAGACCTCTGCTACATCGGTCGTCTCGGCTTCGGCGACCGCTTCGGCAATTGCAGCTTCAATCGGATCGACCTCTTCCACTGGCTGCGGCTCAATCGGGCGTTGGCGCGGCAGAACAGAGGGGGGGCCGGAAAACACGACCGCGCCATAGGGGGCAATGGTGCCCTCAAGCGACGGTTCCACAAGATCCTCGACACGCAACCCAGTTGCGGCGACGCCGGATTGAGGATCCGCTGATGGCAGGTCCGTTGACGGCAGGAAATCGGGCTGCACCAACAAAATGGCATCATGGCTGGCAACGATAGGATCAAGCCCGGCAAAGATTACACCCTGCAACTCGGTTTCTGGTCTGGGCAAAGTGATTACCGGGGGGCGCTGCCAGACGCCTGTTCGTGCGTAGAAATCCGCGTTTTCTTCCTCGGATGGCAACACCGTCTCGGGGTCGATCATAGGCGGCGCGACGGGTAGGGGCTCCAAATCAAGATCGGCGTCAATATCCGGCAACAGGTCCGGTGCCGCGATCTGCGGTGTCGGAACCACCTCTTCTGATGGAGATAGGCTGCTGAGTTCGATTGGCGCATCATCTGCAGAAGGTGCAGCGCCGACAAACCCTGACTCTGCAGAAATCGAGGGTTCTGCACCGGCAAGGACAAAGCCCTCTTCAACCTCTCCCAATCCCATCCAACGCCCAAGCGCGGTATTGGGCAGATAGAACATGGCCCAAAGTGCAACCAGGCCCAAAACCGCCACCAAGATCATGGTCAGGATCAGGCCGGTTCTCAGGTTTGGTCCATTGGCCCCTGCGATCGTGTCCCGCGCCAGCAATCCGCCAACAATCGGCGCGTCGCTTTCGCTGACCTTAGGTTCTTCAGGCTTAACCCTTGCGGCAACGGGGGATTTGAAACGCCGGCGTTTTGGTTTTGGCGCACCCACACCATCCTGTGAGAGGTCCGGTTCAGAGGCTACGGCCTTTGCCTCGGCGTCCTTGGCCAGAAGCGCACCAAGTTCCTGCCGGTTTTCTGAACGCATCTCATCGGGATCTTTCGACCGCTTCAGGCTGGACGCCGCAGAGAAACGCTTTCCTGCCGCCACAAGACGTGCCCGCAACGAATTTTCGTCGGGGGCTGCTGCGGCAGGGGGCGGGCCGGCTTGTTCAGGGCGTTCCGGTGCGGAAAGATCCGGTTTTGGTTTTGCCGCTGGTTTCCTTCGCACCTCGTTCTTGACGCGCGCGAGCGGCGGTAAATCCGGGGCCGGGCCGGCAGCTTTCGGGCGGCGAGGCTTTTTCGCAACCGATTTTCGTTTTCCTTTGCTCGGCGGATCGCCCGGTTTTGTGGTCGCGCGTGCACCGGTTTTTCGTGTCGTCTTTGGCGCATCCGCGCTGGCTACGTCCTCGTCCGCATCTGTCGCCGGGGCAAACCGGGCCTGACGGGTCGCCACCAGTTTCCCGGGCTCGGCCGGAGGGGCCTCATGCGACCTGCGCGATACGAAACCGGGTTCGGCGTCTTCGAGTGCTTCGGCCTCATCCCCATTGTTTAGGTCTGGCACCGGGTCGCTCACCGGGTCGGTCAGAACGGGCGCGTCAGTTTTCGGCGCGTCGTCCACGTCCCGCGATGGCGCTTCCGGGTCCGAATCTGCGGATGGTGCCTTGGGTGATTCTTCCGGTTCAAGCACTGCTTCAACGTCCGGCGCGCTATCCTCACTTTCGGTCGTTTCAGTGGTGTCGCCCTTTTCGGTTTCACCGTCTTCTTCGGGGTCGGGCATCGCAGCCGGGGCGGGGTAGAACTGGTCCGGGCCAAATTCAATTTCGGGCAGGTCGTCAACAAACGCCAAGGTGCGGTCGAAATGGGCAACACCGCTATAGCGGTTGTCGAGAGGACGAGCGCCAAAACCGGCGGGTTTGAACCCGTGCGACGTTGCGAACTCGGTCGCCTCTTCAAGTGTTTCTTTCGCGACCACCGCCAGTTTGACGCGCCCATCCTCCAAGGGATGGTAGTCATAAACCAGCTCTTCCACAGAATAGGGGGTTAGTCCGTCCAGACCTTCTTCGATCTGCGCGCGCTGTATGACCTCGGTTGGGCCGGGTGCCGTTAGCGAAGTAAAAAGAATCTGGTCGTCGGGAAGCAGAACGAATGTTTCAAATTCACCCTCGACCCGCTGTTCAGCCAGCTTGCGCAGGCGGATCAGCTCGGCCCCCAAATCAGGGACATCAAGCGCAGTATCGCCAAGCACAGCCCAATGGCCCGCGGGCTGGCGGTGCGCCAGCGCGATGCCGTCCGGTGACAGGAACAGCGCAAATTCTGGTACCATCGACGACCTCTGCCGATTTTGGGGCCACAAAAACAAGGCCCCCATGCTTCAAACCCCGGCCCTTATAGCAGGATTTTGCCAAGGAAAACCAACACCTGATTGTGGTGGTGCCAGTGGGCGGAATTCATCCTAATCTGACTTGGATTTCATTTAAAGGAAAGTTAACGCATGAAACGCATTGTTCTTGGATTGGCCCTTTTGCTTGCTCCTCCGGTTTTCGCGGATGAACCGGCCACAATGATGCTAACGGGCACCGGCGTGGTTGAGGTGGTTCCAGATATGGCCACGATCTCACTTGGCGTGACCAATCATCAGGAGGTTGCAGCAGAAGCCCTGGCTGAAAATAGCAGGGCCTTGGCAGAGGTTTTTGATGTCCTTGCCGGGGCAGGCATTGCAGAGGCCGATATTCAGACCACCCGGTTTGATGTGCAGCCAATTTGGCGCAACCGATCTTACGATAGCACTGAGATTGCCCAGATCGAGGGGTATGCCGTCAGCAACCACCTGACAATTCACGTGCGGGACCTAGATCAATTGGGCGCGGTGTTGGATGCCGTTGCACGTGCCGGGGCCAATGAATTTCAAGGCATAAGCTTTGGTATGCAGGATCCCGGCCCGGCGACCGATGCCGCGCGCCGGGCCGCAATTGCCGATGCGCAGGCACGTGCAGTCCTATATGCAGAGGCCGCAGGCGTTGATATCCTGGGCATCATCACAATTTCCGAGACAGGTGGCGGCGGTGCCCCACGTCCCGAAATGATGTCCATGGCAACCCGCGCGGTTCCGGTGGCAGAAGGATCACTTTCCATCACTGCAAACGTCAACATCACATACGAGATTGGCAATTAGACCAAAAAAAGGGCCACCGAACGGAGCGGCCCTTTTTCTTAAATTGTCCGAGATCTTAGGCCGTGGCTTTTGCCAGCGCCTGATCCAAGTCCGCGATAATGTCATTTGCATCCTCGATACCGATCGAGACCCGAACAACATTGGGCGCAGCGCCTGCGGCCTCTTGCTGCTCTGGGGACAGCTGCCGGTGCGTGGTCGAGGCCGAGTGGATAATCAACGACCGCGTGTCGCCAAGGTTGGCCACATGGCTGAAGAGCTCCAGCGAGTCGACCAGTTTCACGCAGGCGTCATAGCCACCCTTGACGGCAAAGGTGAACAACGCGCCAGCGCCTTTGGGGCAGACCTGTTCGATCCGGCTGTAATAGGGCGAAGATGGCAGGCCGGCATAGGTCACGAAATCAACGCGGTCATCGTTTTCCAGCCATTCAGCCACTTTCACAGCGTTCTCGACATGGCGTTCCATACGAAGGCTGAGGGTTTCGATGCCCATCAGAGTATAGTGCGCGCCTTGCGGGTTCATGGTCATGCCCAGATCACGCAACCCAACCGCGATGGAATGGAAGGTGAAGGCCATTGGGCCAAGCGCCTCGTGGAACTTCAAACCGTGATAGGCGGGTTCCTCATCGGATAGCGACGGGAACTTGCCAGCAGCCGTCCAGTCGAATGTCCCGGAATCCACAACGCAGCCACCTGTGACAGTGCCATTCCCGGTCAGGTATTTGGTGGTGGAGTGCACGACCAATGTGGCGCCTTGTTCGATCGGGCGGCAGAGATATGGGGTAGCAGAAGTATTGTCGACAATCAGCGGCACCTGTGCGGCATCCGAGATATCGGCAATCGCGCGGATGTCGGTGATATAGCCACCGGGGTTGGCGATGGATTCGCAGAAAACAGCGCGGGTGTCGTCGTCAATTGCGGCTTTCACGGCGTCCAGATCGTCGAAATCAACGAATTTGGCGGACCAACCAAAGCGTTTGATGGTTTGGCTGAACTGCGTGATCGTACCGCCATAAAGGCGGGTTGAGGCAACAACGTTTTTGCCCGGACCCATCAACGGGAACAACGCCATGATTTGCGCCGCATGACCGGAGGAACAGCAAACACCGCCTGCGCCACCTTCGAGTGCCGTGATGCGTTCGGCCAATGCGGCAACCGTTGGGTTGGTCAGACGAGAGTAGATATAGCCCACCTCTGCCAGGTTAAAGAGCGCGGCCGCATGATCGGCGTCGCGGAAAACATAGGCAGTGGATTGGTAGATCGGCACCTGGCGCGCGCCGGTCGCCGGATCAGGGTTGGCACCTGCGTGAATTTGTAGTGTGTCAAAGCCGAGTTTAGCTGCGTCGGACATCTATCGAAAACCTCCCAGAGAATTGGTTCCCGACATGCTTAGGCGATGCAATCGTCCGTCACAACTGGATGTTTGCGCAATAAACGGGTTGAACTAGCGGCTATTGCGAAATTTGAGGCAGTTCATAACCCGCCTCGGCTAGGGCCGGGATAACCTGATTTTCCAAGCTGCGCCCGACAATCGGCCCCCGGAAATGATAGACCACCACGCCTTCATCATTGATGAAATAGGTTTCAGGCATGGCCACAACGCCCCATTCGCGGCCCATGCGAGCCTCCGGGTCCGCACCAATTCTTGTATAAGGATTGCCAAGATCTTCGAGGAAGCTGAGCGCATTCGCGGGCTGATCCCGGTAATTGATCCCAAATAGCGGAACGCCAGCCTCTGCAAGGGCGGTCAGCGTCGGGTGTTCTGCCCGGCAGGGCGGACACCAGCTTGCGAAGAAATTGACCATAACCAGGCCATTGCCCTCAAGATCCGCGCGCGACAGCTCTTCAAATTGTGCCAGTGGTGAAAGTTGAAGATCGGGGGCGGGATGACCTTCGCGGGTTGAGGGCAGGCTGGTGCCGTCAACGCCCAAGCTCAACTCTTCCTGGTTGGTCATTAACTGCACGGCTGCGACCCCAAAAAACGCGGCAGTGATCACCAGCGGTAACACCAAAATCCAATTAAACTTCATTGGGTTGGCCCCCGGCGCGCCTCTGCCTCTCGCAGTTGTCTGAGAACGCGTTTGGCACGGAGGACAGAATAAACAATCAGCCCCGAAAGCAATGCCAGAGCCGCGCCGTAAGACGTCAGAACCGCAAATGCATAACGACCAAGTTCGGGCATCAGGCCATCCTTTCGCGGGTGATCAGCGCTTTCAATCGGCGGGCGCGGATCTCTGTGCGCGTTCGAAACAAAACAAGCGCCACAAATAACAGCACAAAGCCTGCAATCGAGATCATCGCCGGATACCAATACACATCGGCCACCGGTGCCTCGCCATCGGTGGCGGAGATCGACCAACCCTGATGCAAACCCTGATTCCAGAACAACAGCGCATAGCGTGAGACGATGGCAAAGACCGAGCCAACAAGGCAGAGTACACTGGTCAGATCGGCCGCACTATCGGGGTTTTCGACCGCTTCCCAGAGGGCGATATAGCCAAGATAGAACAAGAACAGGATCAGGAAAGAGGTCAGCCTCGGGTCCCATTCCCACCAGGTTCCCCAAGTCGGCTGGCCCCAAAGTGCCCCGGTTATCAAGGCGATCGCGGTGAATACCAGGCCGACAGGTGCCGCGGCCTTGGCGGCAAGGGCGCTTACGTGATGGCGTCGGATCAACCAGATTAACGAGGTGACCAACATCATGGCCCAGGCATTGATCGCCATCATCGCTGTGGGGACATGGATATAGAAGATTTTGACGCTGGCGCCTTGCAGGCGTTCATCCGGGGTGAAGAAAAAGCCCCAAATCAGGCCTGTACCAAGACAAATAGCAGATAGCGCTATCACCCACGGCAGAAGAGCTGCCGAGGTGGCCATGAATTTACGCGGATTTGCATATTCCCAAAGCGACATGGCGCGCAACTTAGGCATGGATTGATATCACCACAATGGGGTTCAAAGCCGCGTTACTAGCGCAGATTGACGCGGAGGGCGGCGGCAGCAGCAAAGGGCATCGCGGCCGAGGCTGCCAGCGTCAAACCGGCAAGCAGTACCAAAGGGGTTGCGGCATCCGATCCTTCGACGCCGCGGCGTGCGACTTCGGCCCCAAAAAGCAAGGTCGGTACATAAAGCGGCAACACCAAGAGGGACAAAAGCAATCCTCCGCGTTTCAAGCCTACTGTCAGCGCGGCACCAAAAGTTCCGATGGCAGACAGGGCCGGTGTGCCGATGGCCAACGAAGCGATAAGCCAGAAAAATCCTTGTGGTGGCAGGTTTAGTACAATGCCAAGCACCGGTGCTGCAGCCACTAGGGGCAAGCCGGTTGTCAGCCAATGGGCGAGCGCCTTGACCCCGGCGACAGCCTCAAGCGGGAGGGGGGAGGTTGCAAGAAGCTCCAGCGATCCATCCTCCCAATCCAGTGCGAACATTCGGTCGAGAGACAAAAGACAAGCCAGCAATGCACCGATCCAGAGGATGCCGGGGGCAACGATGGTCAGGGTTGATGTGTTGGGCCCAATCCCGAAGGGCATCAGAATCGTGACGATCAAAAAGAAGGCAAGCCCCAGGCCGAACCCGCCACCGGCGCGCACGGCAAGCGAAAGATCTCGTATAAGAAGTCCTTTCACAACGTATCCTCCGCAAGAAAGGGATCGTCGCTTGGGTCGGTCTCAATCTGGCTGGCCATAAAGGGCGCGATATCAAGGGCACGCGCCTCTGGCAGACCAAGGTCGATATGCGTTGCGATCACGGCCAGCCCACCGTTTGAAAGGTGCTGTTTCACCGCCGCCGCAAACCGCGCAACATTTTCGGAATCCAGCGACACAGTGGGTTCATCCATGCACCATATGGCACGACCTGTGACCAGCATCCGCGCCAGACTGAGACGGCGCTTTTGCCCGGCGGACAGATTGCCTGCGCGTCGATCCATGAGTTCGCCCAGATCAAACGCATCGACAGCGGCATCAATGCCGGGCGCGCGGAACACATCCGCCCAGAAGCGCAGGTTTTCGGCCACGCTAAGCTGCGCCTTTAGCCCGTCGGCATGTCCGGAATAGGCGATGGAGTCTTCTGACACGGCAATGCCACCGAAAAGGGCAGGGGCCAAACCGGCCAAAGTCCTGAGCAATGTCGTTTTGCCCGCCCCGTTTGGGCCACGCAGGATCAATGCCTCGCCCGGGTCGACATGGAATGTGACACCGGTCAAAACTGGCAAACCGCCGCGCGTGCAGGACAGATTTTCAACAGACAGACTCATTGTCTCAGCCCTAGCCGAAAGACAGAGGAGGGGGAAGCACGCGGCGAAATTTCGAGAAAAATCGTTGCAACTCACGAGAATCGCCCAAAATGGTATGCCATTGCATACAAAATTGTCTCACCCCCCTTGATCGAACCGGGCGAAGCTGGCATAGCCCGGCCAGCAGATACCCAATTCTTTCGGATAAGGGAGGCCATTTCCATGCCCATTACCGTCGGTCACGACTCCGCCAAGACGCGCAAAACGCTTACTGTTGGCGACCAGTCGATTGCCTATTACTCCATCCCCGCAGCTGAGGCCGCAGGTCTTGGTGACTTCTCCAAGTTGCCCGCCGCATTGAAGGTGGTGCTTGAGAACATGCTTCGCTTCGAGGACGGCAAGACCGTCAGCATCGACGACATCAAAGCGTTCTCGGCCTGGGCCGAAAATGGCGGCAAGGGCGACCGCGAGCTGGCTTACCGCCCGGCGCGCGTTCTGATGCAGGATTTCACCGGCGTTCCAGCCGTTGTTGACCTTGCCGCGATGCGCGACGGCATCAAGGCGCTTGGTGGTGACCCGCAGAAGATTAACCCGCTGAACCCGGTTGATCTGGTTATCGACCACTCGGTCATGATCGACCATTTCGGCAACCCGCGCGCATTCCAGATGAATGTCGACCGTGAATATGAGCGCAATATGGAGCGTTATACGTTCCTGAAGTGGGGTCAGAACGCCTTTAACAACTTCCGCGTTGTTCCCCCCGGCACCGGCATCTGTCACCAGGTGAACCTGGAATATCTGTCCCAGACCGTCTGGACCGATGTGGACCAAAACGGCGAAACCGTTGCTTATCCTGATACTCTAGTCGGGACTGACAGCCACACCACCATGGTCAACGGCGCGGCCGTCCTTGGTTGGGGTGTAGGCGGGATCGAGGCCGAAGCCGCGATGCTGGGTCAACCAATTTCGATGCTGATCCCCGAAGTGGTTGGATTTGAACTGACCGGTTCAATGGTCGAAGGCACCACCGGCACTGATCTGGTTCTGAAAGTCGTAGAAATGCTGCGCGAAAAAGGCGTTGTCGGCAAATTCGTTGAATTCTACGGCGAAGGCCTGAACCGCCTACCGCTGGCCGACCGGGCCACCATCGCCAATATGGCGCCGGAATACGGCGCGACCTGTGGCTTTTTCCCAATCGATGGCGAAACCCTGCGTTACCTGCGCACCACTGGCCGTGACGAAGACCGGATTGCGCTGGTTGAAGCCTACGCCAAGGAGAACGGCTTCTGGCGCGGTGATGACTACGCGCCGGTCTACACCGACACGCTGCATCTCGACATGGGCACAATCGTACCCGCGATCTCTGGCCCAAAACGCCCGCAGGATTTTGTTGCCCTGACTGGCGCAAAAGAGGCTTTCCGCAAGGAAATGGAAGAGACCTTCAAACGTCCGATGGACAAACAGGTCGACGTTAAAGGCGAAGATTACACGCTGGCCTCTGGCGATGTTGTCATCGCCTCGATCACCTCCTGCACCAACACGTCGAACCCCTATGTGATGATCGGCGCGGGCCTTGTGGCACGCAAAGCGGCGGCCCTGGGCCTCAACCGCAAGCCTTGGGTTAAAACCTCGTTGGCACCGGGATCACAGGTGGTTTCGGCCTACCTGGAAGCAGCTGACCTGCAAAAAGACCTCGACGCCGTGGGCTTCAACCTTGTTGGGTATGGCTGCACGACCTGTATCGGCAACTCAGGCCCGATCCAGCCGGAACTGTCCGAGGCCATTGCCCAGGGCGATCTGGTCGCCACCTCGGTCCTGTCTGGTAACCGGAACTTTGAAGGCCGCATCAGTCCCGACGTCCGCGCCAACTACCTCGCATCGCCGCCGCTGGTTGTGGCCTATGCGCTGGCGGGCACCATGGATATCAACCTGGCAACCGATCCGATTGCTCAGACGCCGGAAGGCAAAGACGTCTATCTGAAAGACATCTGGCCCACCACGCAGGAAGTGGCCGAGCTGGTTGAACAGACCGTCACCCGTGCAGCCTTCCAAGAGAAATACGCGGATGTCTTCAAAGGCGATGAGAAGTGGCAGGACGTTAAGGTTCCCCAGCAGGAAACTTATGACTGGCCGTCGACCTCTACCTACATTCAGAACCCACCCTACTTCCAGGGCATGGCGCAGGAACCGGGTGTGATCAGCAATGTTGAGAACGCGAAAGTACTTGCAGTTCTGGGCGACATGATCACCACCGACCACATCAGCCCGGCAGGTTCCTTCAAGGAAAGCACGCCAGCCGGTCAATATCTGATCGAACGTCAGGTTCCCGTGCGTGAGTTCAACTCTTACGGCGCGCGTCGCGGTAACCACGAGATCATGATGCGCGGTACCTTTGCCAATATTCGCATCAAGAATGAGATCCTTGATGGTGTTGAAGGGGGTTACACAAACGGCCCGGATGGCCAGCAAACGTCAATCTTTGATGCGGCGATGGCTTACAAAGATGCCGGCACTCCGCTGGTCGTCTTTGGTGGTGAGCAATATGGTGCAGGCTCCAGCCGTGACTGGGCCGCAAAAGGCACCGCATTGTTGGGTGTAAAGGCCGTCATCGCAGAAAGCTTTGAGCGTATCCACCGTTCAAACCTTGTTGGATTTGGCGTTGTTCCGTTCGAATTCACGGGCGGCGACACCCGCAAAACGCTTGGCCTGACCGGCGAAGAGACTGTTTCAATCTCGGGCCTCGACACGATCCAGCCGCTGCAGGAAGTGCCGTGCACGATCACCATGGCGGATGGTTCGGTGAAAGAGATCACGCTGAAATGCCGGATCGATACCGCGATCGAGATCGAATATATCGAACATGGTGGCGTGCTGCATTATGTGCTGCGCAACCTGGCGAAATCTGCCTGATACGCAGAAAAATGACCTGTTTGAGCAGGCCCCGTTTCGGGGCCTGTTTCTTTTTGGCAAATGGCCTTTCACAGCTGGCCGTCACGGGTATGATCACAGCAGTCAGAATAGGAGTCGCGCTATGAAAGGGTTTCCTGACCTGCCCCCCATCTGGTTCGCAGGGTTTTGCACCATCGCATGGTTTCTGGCGCGCGAACTTCCCTTGGTGATCATTTTTGGGCCTGTCTTCCGTCTGGCTGGTCTGATCCTGATCGTGGCGGGTCTTGTGACTATTGGCTGGTCCGCAATTTGGTTTCGTCGCAAGAAAACAACAATCGAACCGCATCACGATCCGTCCAACCTGATCACCGAGGGACCGTTCAGGTTCTCTCGCAACCCGATTTATCTGGCAATGGCGGCCATGTTGACGGGCTATGTGCTTTGGCTTGGCGCGATCAGCACGATCTTGCTGCCGGGTCTCTTTATTTCTGTCATCACCATCCGCTTTATCCTTCCGGAAGAAGAGCGGTTGATCGAGGCCTTCGGTCTGGAGGCCAGGCGATACATGCAAGGTACAAGACGCTGGTTGTAACGTGATCTCGCAAAGGCTTGATTGGCACGTCAGCAGGCAAGGACGTAGATATAGGTTAAGCTGACGGACTCATGGAACAATCTCCGCTATGACGCGCCACCTTTCCGCCATTTTGGCATTCGCAAGTTTTCTGCCCTTAGGGGCTGCGCTGGCTGATGAACATGCCCAATCTTCACAGGTCCAAAACCCTGTTGTGATCGAGCTTTTTACTTCGCAGGGCTGTTCCGCCTGCCCGCCGGCAGATGCCCTGCTGGCCGAGTTGGCGGAGCGGGATGATGTGATCCCCTTGGCCCTGCATGTGGATTATTGGGATTATATTGGGTGGGCGGATACCTTCGCCAATCCAGCCTTTACAGAGCGCCAGCATGGCTATGCCCATGCTGCGGGAAGCCGCATGGTTTACACACCGCAAATGATCATTGGTGGCGTTGACCACGTAGTTGGTTACGAGCCGATGGATCTGGCCCATGTTATTCAACAACATCAACAACTTGAGTACCCTGTTACGCTTTCATTGACGGCAGTGGATGGCCGGATCGAGCTGCGGGCGGAGGCCAGTATGGTTGTTGATGGCGCGGGAATGGTGGTTCAGCTTGTGCATTACACGCCGTTGGAGCGGGTCGAGATCCGTCGCGGTGAAAATGCCGGGCGCGTGGTCGATTATGTCAATATCGTCCGGGAATGGCATGTGGTTCAGGAGGGGTGGACAGGCGAGGCGCCGTTTGTTGCCCAAATCGACCCAAGCTCAACCGAGCCCGCGGTTGCCATTGTGCAATTGGCCGGTCACAGAACCATTTTGGGGGCCGCCCGTCTGGATTGAACCATAGGGTCAGGCCAGCAACACACCCATAACGACCATGCCCAGGCCAAGCGCTGAAATCAGCAGCGCTACCATATTGTAGATCACGACCTTTTGCAGCCTCGCCCGCATTTCCACGTCAGGCAAACCGGCCTTGCGCACCCTAAGCGCCGCACCGATGCAATAGCCAATGATCACAAGTCCAACCCCGGCCATTGCGGCCCCAATCCAGACCAGAAGTTCCACTGAAATTCTCCCTTTTCGAGCGGGGCTAAATGGCCCGCCTTTCGCCTATCGAAAGCGCCGGTGTCGTGCAAGCCTTGCGAGTGTCGCCGGGTCGGGCTAGATGGAATGCCAAATCCAGTCCAAATGAGGAAGAGGCAGGCGCGATGAACGACATGAACAGCACCCCGGACAGCTACCGTGTGACCGCAGATGAGCTGCGCCAGTTCATCGAGCGCTTTGAGCGTTTGGAAATGGAGAAAAAGGACATTGCCGATCAGCAAAAAGAGGTAATGGCTGAAGCAAAGGGCCGGGGTTATGACACAAAGGTAATGCGCAAGGTGATCGCATTGCGCAAGCGCGAACCTGACGATATTGCCGAAGAAGAAGCCGTTCTTGATATGTATAAAGAAGCACTTGGTATGCGCTAGTCGGGTCGTGTCGCCCTTTCGGCCGGTTGCCCGGTCTAAGGGGCGATCACATGAACACCCGGAATGGCAGCAATCGCATCAATATCCGCCTCATAAGCATCAGTGATATCTTCCAGCATCTCTGGCGACCAGCCGGGCGTGTCCAGCTCTTCTTCAAATGCGTCGTCTCGCGCATATTTGTCTAGGAAGGCAGCTACAACCCTGCGCCGAAGCATTTCATTTTCCGGTGGATTTTCAGACAGATAGCGTTGCAGGCGCTTTAAGCCAGAGGGCTCCATCAGCTCCTCCAGCAGGTCATCGACGCCATCCAGTTTTTGCAATGGATCGCAGCCCGCCAGTTCTTGCAGAATTTCGCCCCAGATAAGCGGTGTATCCTCGTTGCACCAAGTGGTCACAGGGCATTCGGGCGCGGATCGCCGCATCCGGGCCAACATCTCTGACCAAGCCAGGGCGTAGGGCTGCATTTCTTCGGTAAACTCGGCAAAATCTGTAAACCGCGACGTCTTGAACAAAGTGGGAATTAGTGTCGCCGGATCCCGCATTCCCAACATGAACTCCACATCTGCGTCGGGAAAAAGGTTTCGCAGGCATCGCGACACCCGATCCATCATTGGCCAGATCTGCGCGCCGATCACCACCAAGCGGTTGATCGACACCAGCCGCGGGTCCGAGAAGACCACTCGTTCTGCGCCCTCCGGCACGCGCGCGGCCTCCAGCATACGAGCCTGCATGTCTTTTGAGGCTGGTGCGCCATCCAATGCCTTGAGCGTGTCGCGCAACACATCGCGATACTCACCCGGAGTGGGGACAAACACGCCATCCTTGGCCAAGACTTCACGATTTTTGAGCAGGGACTTGATCAGCCGATCATCATCTGTGCACGGCGCGCCAATATGAAAGACAACCTGCATATCGATTTGAACTCACCCGTTTTTATCTATTACTCAAGGCCCAACCTTATAGGGCAGACCGACCGAGGCAAAGCCCTGTTCCGGCTATCTAATGGGATATCCTTGCCAGTGTTTGATAGGTCTGAGGGCAAAGACCGTTTGCATCGCTGAAACATCGGGCAGGGCGGACAAACAATCGCGGTGAATGCGGTCATAATCGTCCATATCGCGCGCAACCACACGCAGGGTGTAATCTTCGGCCCCGCTGGTCAGATGACATTCCAGTATATCCGGCGCGGCCCTGACAGCGCGTTCAAACCCCTCCAGAACCGAGCGTTCCTGGCTGCGCAGCGTAATGCGGACCAGAACCATCAGGTTGAGACCAAGTTTGCGGCGGCTGAGGCGGGCGGCATACCCCACGACAACACCGGAAGTTTCGAGTGCTTTGATCCTGCGGTGGCAGGCGGATGGCGAGAGACCCAGATCGGCAGCAATTTCGGCCACGGGTCGATTCGACTCACGTTGCAATTCGCGAAGAATCTTGGAATCAACATGATCCATTTTTTCCCACCTTTTTGACTTCTGGCACAAAAAACTACAGATTGTTTGCGCAACCACGCGCAAAATATCAAGAAAATTCCATTCTTGTGGCGGTATTAATCACTCAGAAAGTTTGGCTGACCATCAGGAGGATGAATTATGATCGTCGGTTGCCCCAAGGAAATCAAAAACCACGAATACCGCGTTGGCTTGACGCCAGAAAGCGCCGGCGAGCTGGTGGCCCATGGCCATACAGTGCTGATCGAAACCAATGCCGGTGCTGGCATTGGCGCAGAAGATGCCGACTATATCGCGGCAGGTGCGGCGATTGTCGACACAGCGGAAGAGATCTTTGCCAAATCCGACATGGTCGTTAAGGTCAAGGAACCGCAAGCCGGTGAACGTGCAATGCTGCGCGAAGGTCAGATCCTCTACACCTATCTGCACCTGGCCCCCGATCCCGAGCAGACCAAAGACCTCGTGGCCTCTGGCGCGACCTGCATTGCATACGAAACGGTAACGTCGCCGTTCGGCGGTCTGCCCCTTCTGAAACCAATGAGCCAAGTTGCAGGCCGTATGTCTGTTCAGGCCGGTGCTACCGCGCTTGAAAAATCTCATGGCGGTCGCGGCGTTCTGCTGGGCGGCGTTCCGGGCGTTATGCCAGGCAAAGTTGCTGTCATTGGCGGTGGCGTCGTTGGTTTCAATGCGGCGCAAATGGCCGTTGGTCTTGGCGCAGATGTCACCATTCTTGATCGCAGCCCGGAAGTGCTTGAGCGTCTGTCGATGCACTTTGAATCTTCCGCCAAAACCCGGTTCTCGAACCGCGCAAACCTTGCTGAATGCGTGGCCGAAGCGGATCTGGTGATCGGTGCTGTACTGGTCCCCGGTGCCGCAGCGCCGAAATTGGTCACTCGTGACATGCTGTCGACCATGAAAAACGGCGCGGTCATGGTGGATGTGGCGATTGACCAGGGTGGTTGCTTCGAGACCTCCAAAGCGACCACACATGCGGATCCGATCTACACGGTCGACGGCGTTGTGCATTACTGCGTGGCCAACATGCCCGGCGGTGTTGCGCGGACCTCGACCTATGCGTTGAACAACGTCACGCTGCCACATGCGCTGCGGATTGCCGACAAAGGTTGGAAAGATGCATTGGCCTCAGATCAGCACTTGGCGAATGGCCTGAACGTCTGGAACCACCAGATCACTTACGAGGCTGTTGCTCGTGATCTGGGCTATGACTACACTTCTGCGTCGGTTGCCGTCGCTGCGTAAGGCATTGACCTTTATGAATTATTGGGGCCGTGAAGCGCAGGTTTCGTGGCCCTTTCTTATTGCAGTGTCGAGGCCAGCCCGCGCATGATCCGTCGTTGCGCCAAGAGCATCAGCGCAACCGGTGGCAACATTGCAAAAACGGCAAGCGCCATGCCGGCACGCCCCGCGATGCCCGCCCGTTCGATCCCCCGAACAATTGTGTAGTGCTCTTCACTGGTGGTCGTGATCATCAAGGGCCAAAGATACTGGTTCCACCCAATCACAAAGATCAGGATGAACAGCGCTCCCGTCATCGGAAAGCATAGCGGAATGACAATATCGCGGAATGTTTTGAAGGGACCGGCCCCGTCGATGCGCGCGGCTTCGAAAACATCTTCGGGAAGTTGCAAGATTACCTGCCGAAAGATGAGCGTGCCCAAGCCACTGGCGACAATTGGCAGGATCATCCCGGTATAGGTGTTCAAAAGCCCAAGGTTATTGGTGACCAGAAACGTCGGCAAAATTCGTGTTTCAATGGGAAAGAACAGCGGCAATAACAGCCCCAGCAACAAAAGTTCGGGCCGGGGCAGGCGAAAACAGACAAGCGCATAGGCTGCCAAAAGCGAAAAGACGGTGGAAAGCAGGGCAATGCCGCCCGCAACGATCAGAGAGTTGATCAGCATTTCACTGGCATTCACGCCGTTGCTGAAAAGGTCTTCGGCAAAAAGCACCTGTTCGTACACTGAAAACACACCACGCAATCCATCCCCTGTGCCGAAAGACATGGGGGCAAGGATCAGCAGACCCACCGGCGCCATCATCAAGGCGCAGCCCGCGATCAGAATCGCATGGTCGGTGATGTTGGCGGATTTCATGGTGTGTCTGATCCCTTCGGCTTCGTCATCATCGCCGCCGGTTGCAGCTCTGCAACTGAAAATGCGATTGCATGGGCCATTTGCCGCCGCTCTGCGCCCCCTTTGCCACTGGACCTTCGCCGCCAGATACGGCAATAGGTGGGGGATAGATTTTCAGCCCCAGGGAGGCAGTCAATGCTCTCTTTCATCAACCGTATCTTTACCTGGTGGAACGACCAGACGATCGGAACCCAGCTTTATACGTGGCGCAAAGGCCAGAAAGTGGGCGAGGATGATCAGGGCAATGTCTATTACCAGACCGCAGATGGCAAACGCCGTTGGGTGATTTTCAATGGTGAGGTTGAGGCCAGTCGCATCAATCCTGATTGGCATGGCTGGCTGCATCACACCTTTGAAGAATCGCCGGCTGATCGCCCGTTGCCCCATAAATCCTGGGAAAAGCCGCACCAACCGAACCTGACCGGCACTATGGCTGCTTATGCGCCGTCAGGGTCCTTGCGTCAGGCACAACCGGCAGACCGCAGCGATTACGAGGCTTGGAGCCCCGAATAAGGGCCCGAATGGGGGATTTCCCTGATGTCTGAGAACGCGACCGAAGTGCTTGTGGGCGGCGCCGTTTTGGCGGCTGCTATTGGCTTTTTTGTATATGCAGGCCAAGTCACCGGGTTCGAACGTGACACAGGCAGCTATGAATTGCGGGCCGCGTTTCGGTCAGTCGATGGGATTTCAGTAGGCACTGATGTCCGTTTGGCCGGGGTGCGCGTGGGAACCGTGACAGAGCTCTCGCTTAACCCGGAAACCTATCGCGCTGATGTGCAATTTTCTGTGTCCGATGAGATTGAGATTCCAGATGACACGCTGATTGCAATTTCGTCTGAGGGGTTGCTTGGTGGTAACTTTGTCGAACTTCAACCCGGCGGGTCTCCGTTCCTGTTGGCCGATGGTGACGAGATCTTGGCCACTCAGAGTTCTGTTAGCCTGCCAACATTGCTGATGCGCGCGGTTGGCGGCGGGGACGGCGAATGAAGCGACTGGCGCTTGCGACATTGATTGCCTGCGTTCCAGGTTTCGCCATGGCTCAGCAAGGTGGGGTTGAGCTGATCATTGAACCCGATCCGAATGTCGACACTGGCCCGGTTGTGATCGAAGGCCCCGGGGCCATACTACGGGCGCTGGACAAATCGCAGGGCCGATCCACAGATATCGAGATTGCACGTGGACAGACCGTTCTGTTGGGGCGGATCGCAGTTCGTTTGGTCGAATGTCGTTACCCGGAAGAAGCACCCGCCTCAGATGCATATGCCCATATTCAGGTGATGGATTTGGACGGGGTTGAGCTGTTTGACGGCTGGATGATTGCCTCCAGCCCGGCGCTGTCAGCCTTGGAGCATCCGCGTTATGACGTTTGGGTTCTGCGCTGCAGCACATCCTGAACCGGCACCGGCTGCGGTAACGCCAGGAAATCAGCATCCCAATCCAGAGCACGTTCCAGTTTCTTGCGATATTCGGCGCGCGGAATTTCGACTGCTCCCAGGCTGATCAAGTGGTCCGTTACAAACTGCGTGTCGAACAGTTGGAACCCGCCATAACGCAGGCGATTGACCAGATAGGCCAGAGCGATTTTCGAGGTATTGGGCCGGCGCGAAAACATGCTTTCTCCAAAAAACGCCGCGCCAAGCGCCACGCCGTAAACCCCACCCACCAGATCCGTACCATCCCAAACCTCAACCGAATGGGCAAAACCCGCGAGGTGCAATTGCTGGTAGAGGTCAAAAATCTGGGCGTTGATCCAGGTTTCCTCCCGGTCGGCGCAGCCCATAACGGTTCCCGCAAAATCGCGGTTGATATGAACCTGGAAGCGTTCCGCGCGAATCACGCGCGCCAAAGAGCGGGAAATATGCAGACCCCCCAGAGGAATAACGCCCCGCATTTGCGGATCGACCCAAAAGATTTCGGGATTGTCGCGAGATTCGGACATCGGAAAGACACCTGCCGCATAAGCACGCAGCAACAGGTCCGGCGTTAGCGCCGGGCGCCTTGGGGAAAGTACATCATGGGCCATGTCCACAACTCTAGCAGATTATTCTTAAATTGCATTCTTTCTGCTGTGAACAATCTGTTGAACTAAACCGCCAGAAAATAACAAAAAATCACATATCCCCCGCCCTGGTCTGCGCGTCCTTGACAAATTGATATTAGTGTCTATATTACGTTAACAGTTGTTTATTGGCGGCCCAATTCTTTCTATTCATTTTGTTTCTGCAGGGCCGCATAATTTCACCTAGGGGGTTCCAAAAAATGACTATTCTTACTGCCGATGAGCCACATCAGGAGAACATGGTCGAGGTCAACCATAGTATCAGTGGGGAAGTCGACAAGATAAAATCTCGTTTGCTTATGGGCGGCCTAGCTATTGCCATATTGCTCAACATTTTGTTGTTCAGAGTGTTGCCGCTTTCGGCATGGACCGAGGCGATGGTCAATCTGATTCTGGGTGTCGCGGAAAACGGACGCCAAACATTCGGGATTAATTTCGTCGTATATATCCTAATATTGTCGGTTTCCCTGGAAGGATTTTCACGGGCTCTACGTGTGAAATTCACGTTTCCAGAGTCGCAAATCGACATCGCGGACAGAACCCTAAAAAATGCTCAAGTCGCCTGGATTGGATGGATTTTGTTCCAATTCAACCTCGGTTGGACCTATTCTGACCCAGATGCCGCTCAGCGCACGACGGTTTCGTTCACCTATCACTGGGGATCGATTTCGGTCTTGACGTTAACCTTTCTCAGCTCAGCGATGCTGTCTACGCTCGCGTATTTGGCACCGGCATTATAGTTGGTTGAAATAATGAAAAAAGCGGCTCACTTCTGGGCCGCTTTTTTGCTGTTTTTTGCACGAAATTTATGTCAGCCGAGATTCGTCTCCAGCCACTTTTCCAGCCAGTGAATATTATAGTCACCCGACAGCACCGCCTCTTCTTCCAAAAGGGCGTGAAACAAGGGAATTGTGGTGTCGATCCCATCAATGATCAACTCACCCAAGGCCCGCTTTAAACGCGCCAGAGCCTCTGGCCGGTCGCGCCCATGCACGATCAACTTGCCGATCAAGGAGTCATAATAGGGCGGGATCGAATAGCCGTCATAGAGTGCGGAATCCATGCGAACGCCAAGGCCGCCCGGTGCATGATATTGCGTGATCCGGCCGGGGCAGGGTGAAAAGTTCGGAAGCTTTTCAGCGTTGATCCGCACTTCGATTGCGTGGCCGTTCACCACAAGGTCTTCCTGCTTCAGCGACATCGGGAACCCGGAGGCAACCAATAGTTGCTCGCGCACCAGATCCACGCCAAAGATGCCCTCGGTGACCGGATGCTCAACCTGCAGCCGCGTGTTCATCTCGATGAAATAAAACTCACCATTCTCGAACAGAAACTCGATCGTGCCCGCGCCCTCATAGCCGATCTTGGCGACGGCCTCAGCACAGGTTGCACCAATGCGCGCCCGTGTTTCAGGGTCAATCGCGGGGCCAGGGGCCTCTTCAAAGACCTTCTGGTGGCGACGTTGGAGTGAACAATCACGTTCACCCAGATGCACGGCATTGCCACGGCCATCACCGAAAACCTGCACTTCGATATGGCGCGGGGTACCGAGGTATTTCTCGATATAGACCTCGTCATTGCCAAAGGCGGCTTTGCCTTCGGACCGCGCCGTGCGGAACGCGTTTTCAAGTTCACCGGCATGTTTGGCCAGTTTCATCCCGCGTCCACCGCCACCTGCAGTGGCTTTGATGATCACTGGATATCCAACTTCTTCCGCAACCGTCTTTGCGGTTTCATAGTCAGGAACACCGCCATCCGATCCGGGAACACAAGGCACTCCCAGCTTTTTCATGGTGTCCTTGGCGGTGATCTTGTCACCCATGATCGAGATATGCTGCGCCGAGGGGCCGATGAATTTCAGCCCATGGTCTTCGACGATTTGCACAAAGGTCTGGTTTTCAGACAGAAAGCCATATCCCGGATGGATGGCTTGCGCGCCGGTGATCTCGCATGCCGCGATAATAGCCGGGATCGACAGGTAGCTTTGCGTGCCAGAGGGCGGGCCGATGCAAATGGCTTCATCTGCCATGCGCACGTGCATTGCATCGCTGTCGGCAGTTGAATGCACGGCAACGGTTTGAATGCCAAGCTCACGCGCAGCACGGATCACGCGCAGGGCAATCTCGCCCCGGTTCGCGATCAGGATTTTGTCAAAAAGCTCTGCCATGGCTTATTCGATAATCATCAGGGGAGAGCCGAATTCGACCGGGTCGCCATCGGTCACCAGGATACGCTTGACCGTTCCGGCACGTGGCGATGGAATTTGGTTCATGGTTTTCATGGCTTCCACGATCATCAGGGTCTGGCCCTCTGACACCTTGTCCCCGACGGAAACAAATGCCGGTGTGCCGGGTTCTGCTTGAAGATAGGCCGTTCCCACCATCGGTGAAGTCACAGCGTTCGGGTCTTGGGCCGGGTCGCCACCGGCATCGGCGGGGGCAGCGGCGGCAGGGGCAGCTGCCGGGGCCGCAGCGGGTGCGGCGGCAACTGGGGCAGGGGCAGCAACGGCGGCAGGAGCCTGAATGACAGTCTTTTGTCGGCTGACGCGCACCTCAAGGCTGTCATTATCGCCATATTCGCGCATGACCTCCAATTCGGTCAGGTCATTTTCCTTGAGAACTTCTGCAAGCGCCTTGATGAAGGCGACATCCCCGTCATGCGTTTTATTGGCCATGCTATCCCCTGGCTATGTTTTGGGCCGAACCTGCGGCCCGTATCTGCAATGAATCCTTGGCGGGTTATACGCGACACAAGGCAGGGTGAAAAGCGCCAAGCAGCCGGGATTTTTGGCAATCTGCTGTCGAAACAAGCTCGTACGTGCAGAAATTTCGGCCCGAAGCATTTGGAATTACAGAAAAACCGCGTTTCAAAATTTTACCAGTTGATCAAAAATTGAACCTGTGCCAGCCTTTCTGAAAAGAAATCGCCATTCGATCAGGGAGATCGCCATGACGAACAGCCCCTTTACCCCCGGTATTGTCGGGGATCGGTTGCCAAACGAAGACTATGCTGCGAATTTTGCGGACCTGCATCCTCCGTTCAATGATCATGAGGCTTTGGTGGCCGCAGATCGCTGTTATTTCTGCCATGACGCGCCGTGTATGACGGCCTGTCCAACTTCGATCGATATCCCACTTTTTATTCGTCAAATCGCAACAGGTACGCCTGAGGCCGCCGCGAAAACGATCTTTGACCAGAATATTCTGGGCGGCATGTGTGCTCGTGTTTGTCCGACCGAGACCCTTTGTGAAGAGGCCTGCGTGCGCGAAAAAGCGGAGGGCAAGCCAGTTCTTATCGGGCTATTGCAACGCTACGCCACTGATACGGTGATGGCCTCGGGCACCCATCCTTACACGCGTTCCGCCGAGACAGGAAAGCGGGTTGCAGTTGTTGGTGCGGGGCCTGCGGGTCTGTCCTGCGCGCACCGCTTGGCGATGAAGGGCCACACAGTTGACCTTTATGAGGCCCGCGAGAAAAGCGGTGGCCTGAATGAATTCGGCATTGCCGCCTATAAAACAGTGAACGGTTTTGCCGAGGCCGAAGTAAATTGGCTTTTGAAAATTGGCGGGATCACAGTTCACAACGGAAAGGCGTTGGGCAACGGGTTGGATTTGGACGATTTATCTTCAGATTACGACGCTGTTTTCTTGAGCATCGGCCTGTCTGGCGTCAATGCGCTCAGGGCCGATGGCGAGGATAAGGCAGGCGTTGCCGATGCCGTTGAATTTATTTCGGAATTGCGTCAGGCGGGGGATGTTTCCTCCGTTCCCGTCGGACGCAATGTGGTGGTGATCGGCGGCGGCATGACCGCCGTTGACGCCGCCGTGCAATCCAAATTGCTGGGCGCGGAAAACGTGACCATCCTCTATCGTCGGGGGCGCGATCAGATGCCCGCCAGCCGGTATGAGCAGGATCTGGCGGCTTCAAAAGGTGTGCGCCTGATCTTCAATGCGCGGCCCGTGCGTGTCACCGGAAACGGCACGACCCAAGGGTTAGAGGCCGAATATACCAAAACCGGTCCGGATGGCCTGGCCGGAACGGGTGAGACCTTTACCATTCCTGCGGACCAGGTGCTCAAGGCGATTGGGCAGACCCTAGGTGACTCTGCTGATGGTGTGGCCCTGATCGGCGGCAAAATCTCGATCTCGGAAACGGGCCGGACCTCACGCGACGGTATTTGGGCGGGCGGCGATTGTGCGTCGGGAGGCGATGACCTGACTGTCACCGCGGTGGCCGAGGGCCGGGACGCTGCAGAAGATATTCATAAGACCCTGATGGGGAGCGAATAAGATGGCAGATCTCACGACTGATTTCATCGGTATCAAATCACCCAACCCGTTCTGGCTGGCCTCTGCGCCGCCGACGGATAAGGAATACAATGTTCGACGCGCCTTTGAGGCGGGTTGGGGCGGCGTTGTCTGGAAAACCCTAGGCGAGGCTGGACCACCGGTCGTAAATGTGAACGGCCCGCGCTACGGCGCTATATGGGGCGCGGACCGGCGGCTTTTGGGACTCAACAATATTGAGCTGATCACTGATCGTCCGTTGGAAGTGAACCTGGAAGAAATGAAGCGGGTCAAGAAAGACTGGCCTGATCGTGCTTTGATCGCGAGCTTGATGGTTCCTGTGAATGAGGATGCATGGAAAGACATCTTGCACCGTGTCGAGGATACGGGATGTGACGGGGTTGAACTGAATTTTGGCTGCCCGCATGGGATGAGCGAACGTGGCATGGGATCGGCAGTGGGACAGGTTCCCGAATATGTCGGTCAAGTTGCGGAATGGTGCAAAAAACATTCCGACTTGCCGGTTATCGTCAAACTGACTCCGAATATCACGGACATTCGCAAACCCGCGCAAGCGGCCTTTGACGGTGGGGCGGATGCGGTTTCCCTGATCAACACGATCAACTCAATCACTTCCGTCAATCTTGATAGTTTTGCGCCTGAACCGATGATCGACGGAAAAGGCGCGCATGGTGGCTATTGCGGCCCGGCGGTCAAACCGATTGCGCTAAATATGGTGGCCGAGATTGCGCGCGACCAAAACATGCCCGGTTTGCCGATTTCCGGCATCGGCGGCGTCACAACATGGCGCGACGCGGCCGAGTTCATGGCGCTCGGTGCGGGCAATGTTCAGGTCTGCACGGCCGCCATGACCTATGGGTTCAAGGTCGTGCAAGAGATGATCTCGGGCCTAAGCCAATATATGGATGAAAAGGGCATGACCTCGACAGCCGAGTTGATCGGTAAGGCTGTTCCAAACTGCTCGGATTGGCAGCATTTGAACCTCAACTACGTCACCAAAGCACGCATTGATCAGGATCTCTGCATTCAATGTGGGCGTTGTTATGCGGCCTGCGAGGACACGTCGCATCAGGCGATTTCCATGTCGGAAGATCGCGTTTTCGACGTCAAGGATGATGAATGCGTTGCCTGCAATCTATGTGTGAATGTCTGTCCAGTTGAGGGCTGCATCACAATGGAAGAGCTGCAACCGGGAACCGTTGATGAGCGCACCGGTAAAGTTGTTGAAGAAGACTACGCCAACTGGACAACCCATCCCAACAATCCCGGCACTTGCGCGGCGGAATAGACGGGCAACCAATCAATAATGAAAGGGCGCGCAAAATGGTTTGCGCGCCCCTTTTTTTGTGGAAGGGAATTGGCGTAGATCCCCTTACCCCTAATGAAAATCATCCCTGACCAAAGAGAGTGATTATGACAGCCGTTCAGCCGAATTGAAGGGATGGAGTGCGCCCTGCTCCAAATCCGCCATATTCTTTTTCGTTGACTTTTAGTCAAAAAGCGAAATGCTGACGCAAATTTTTTGGCGCTAAATTTTTCGTTTTGGTTCGTTTTGGTGTGAATTTCCTAACACGATCCTTTTCGTGGCGGCGGGAATCCAGTTTTGGAGGAGCGATGACCAGAGACCTTCGCGCGTGGCTGTTTTTGTTACCTGCTTTGTCAATCATTGCATTCGTTGGCGGCATTCCGATTGCGATCAATACGTGGCATTCCTTTTTTGACATTCTGTCGCTGGACGAAAGGTTTTGGCTGGGTTTGGAATGGTATCAGGCGCTGCTGACCTCCGAGCGGTTCTATAGCAGCCTCTTGCGCAGCCTTTGTTTCTCACTTGCCGTAATCACCATCCAGTTCCCCTTAGGGCTTTTCATTGCATTGAGCCTGCCGAAATCGGGGTGGGTGCGATCGCTTGGACTTATCTTATTGGCACTGCCGCTTGTGGTGCCTTGGATCATGATCCCGACCATGTGGGTGAGCCTGGTTGACTTGGAATCCGGCTACTTGGGTCGCCTGATGGCTTGGGCTGGCATAGATTTCGACTATAAATTCAACGCGCTGCACACCTGGATCCTGCTATTGCTTATGGATACCTGGCATTGGGTTGGATTGGTGGCGATCCTGGCGTGTTCGGGTCTGGCCAGTATTTCGCCTGCATATTACCAGGCCGCGGCCATTGACCAAGCCAGCCGCGTGCAAGTGTTCCGCTATATCGAAGCCCCGAAATTGAAGGGCGTGCTGATCATGGCGCTGCTTTTGCGGTTCATGGACAGCTTCATGATCTATGTCGAGGCATTCTCGGTGAATGCTGGGGGGCCCAATGGCGCCACCACCTTTCTCTCGTTGGATCTGGGCGAAGAGATCAATGGCTTCAATTATGGCCCCGCCGCCGCACGATCGGTGGTGTATTTCCTGATGACCTTGGGGATTGTCTACGCGTTCTGGCGGATAATGCGGGCGGAGAAATCCGATGAGGTGACGGCGTGAGGATGCGGATTCTGAAAGGTTTGGGTTTTCTTGCTCTTGCTGGCTTTATTCTATTGCCGCTCGTGCAGACAGTGATGGTCAGCTTCACCTCAACTTTGCCTCGCGATGAGATGGATTTGGGCAGCCTGACCTTCCTGAATTACCTCAATGTTTTCCGGACAGAGCGTTTGGCGGATTCCCTCGTTAATTCAATAATCTATGTGACATTGAACGTGACCATCTGCCTTGCTGTCGCCTTGCCTGCCGCCTATGCGTTTTCTCGGTTCCGGTTTCGCGGGGCCAGGGCAGTGTTCTTTGCGCTTTTGGCCTTCCGGGTGACGCCGACCGTGGTTTTGTCTCTGCCAATATTTCTGGTTTTTGCCAAGGTTAACTTGCTGAACACGCCCGTTGGGGTCGCGCTGGCCCATTGCGTGTTCAATGTCCCGATTGCGATTTGGATATTGGAAAGCTTCATTTCTGCCGTGCCGCGCGAATACGATGAGACCGCTTTCATGGATGGCCATAACTACCGCAGTTTTATCCTGCGCAGGCTGGTGCCGGTCATCGGCCCGGGTATTGGGACAGCGGCGTTTTTCTGCTTTGTCTTTTCCTGGGTCGAGGTTGTGTTGGCGCGCACCATCACCATCACGGATGGAAAGCCGATCACGACCGCCATTACCAGCCTTTTTGGCTTCAACACCGATATTGGGTTGGTCATGGCCATGACCACGCTGTCGCTGATTCCTGGACTCGCGATGATTTGGTTCGTCCGAAATCACATTTCACGTGGATTTACGATCCGGGTCTAACTTGGGGATGCTGGCTTAGAGGGCCGATGCCAACAATTCGCTCAGCCTGCGCATTCCATCCTCAATCTTCGAAGGGTCCGAGCAGGAAAAACTCAAACGCAGAGTGTTCTCTCCTGATCCATCGGCAAAGAAGGCCTGCCCGGGAACAAAAGCAATCTTATAAGTGTTGAGCGCTTTTTCCAGCAGATCCGTTGCGCGGATATCCCGAGGTAGCGTGACCCAGATAAACATGCCGCCTTCGGGCTGGGTCCAGCTGACGCCGTCGGGCATGTAGCGGGCCAGCGCCGTCAACATGGCGCAGCGCCGCTCGTTATAGGTGGCGCGGGCCGCGGCGACATGGGTGTCAAACCCGGTTGAGGCTACACGGTAAATGGCCATCTGGTTGATGGTTGAACTGTGCAGGTCCGCGGCTTGTTTCATCAGCACCAATTGCTGGATGACAGCATTGTTGGCCACAACCCATCCCACCCGTAGGCCGGGGGAAAGCGTCTTGGAAAAGCTGCCGCAATAGACCGTGCGACAGGCATCAATATATCCAGTGCGCTGGATTTCCATGGCCAGAATCGGCTCAATCGGTTTTCCGTGATAGCGCAGCGCCTGATACGCCCCGTCTTCGACGATGGCGCAATCCAGCTCATTGGCGAGATCAAGCAGGGCTTCGCGCCCGTCGCGATCAACTGTTTCGCCTGTGGGATTGGCAAAATCGGGTGAGAGATAGGCAAATTTTACGGTTCCGCCCGCAGCCTCGGCCTCGTCCCGGTATGATTTGGCGGACCGATTGCCACGAATACTGAGCTGGTCATAGCGCGGCTCGTAGGCATTAAAGGCGCCAAGCGCGCCCAGATATGTGGGCCAGCCAACCAAGGCCGTATCATTTGGGTTCAGAAATAGTTTTCCAAGGTAATCAAGCGCCTGCTGAGATCCAGAGGTGATCAGGACGTTGTGCGCATCACAGGGAATCCCGATGGAGGTCATATGTTCGGCCAACCATTGGCGCAGGGGCATGTAACCTTCACTTACCGAATATTGCAGGGCCGTTGCGCTATTGGCCTCAGACAGGGCCCATTGATAGGCCTCTGCAAATGCCTCGGTCGGAAAAAGGTCGGGGTCGGGGATGCCCCCGGCGAAGGACAGCAAGCCGGGCCGGTTGAGCAGCTTCAGCAATTCGCGAATTTCCGACGCCTTCATACGCGATGTACGCGGCGCAAAGATTTTCTCAAGGCACATTTTTCCCGTCTCCTCCCACTGGGATGGGGCATCCTACGAATTTCGGAAAGTAAGTCAATCATATTGACCTATGGGACCACTTCGGACCTTTTTTGCAGTTTATGCAGAATTAATAATGCAGATACAAAATATCCATGATAAAAATCATCCACGAATCAGGAGGGCGCTATGAAGCTTGGAGATGGGGTCGAGGCCACCATACATTGTACCACCATGCTGGCTGGCCTAAGCGAGGGCGCGGTTCTGTCCGCAGCTGCTTTGGCAGAGTATCACGGCGTCTCGTCCAGTTACCTTGTGAAGCACCTAAAAACGCTTGTCGCATCGGGCATCCTTGTTTCAACACCGGGACCAGCAGGGGGGTACCGGTTGGGGCGAGATCCCAAGGATATTACGTTGCTGGATGTCGTTCTGGCCGTCGAAGGGCCAGAACCGGCCTTTCGCTGTGCTGAAATCCGTCAGCGCGGCCCCAACCCATTAGGCAAAGACGCCTACCCAAAACCATGCGGGATTTCCGTGGCCATGTTGAAAGCCGAGCAGGCCTATCGCGCTGCGCTTCGCGCCACCACACTCGCCGATATTATTACTGATTTTATGGATGAGGCCGACCCACGCCTCATCACTCGCGGCTGCGCCTTTCTGGAGCTCAATGAGCGCGGAAAAGCCAAGATCCCGCAATAGTTTCCAAACCAAGAAAAGGACTGCCATCCATGGAACCAAGACTGAAATACTGGGGCAAATCACCTGAAATCATGCAGGCCACATTGGCGCTGAACACCGCAATTGAGGCCTCGGGGCTTGAGAAAAGTCTGATCCATCTGGTGAAACTTCGCGCCTCGCAAATCAACGGCTGTGCCTTTTGCGTTGATCTCCACACCCGTGAGGCCCGCAAAGATGGAGAGACCGAGCAACGGCTTTACCTGGTCTCGGCCTGGCATGACAGTTTCCTGTATTCCGCACGGGAACGCGCGGGTTTTGCATGGACCGAGGCGTTGACCCGTCTTGGGCGCGACACGCCGTCTGATGCGCTGTTTGACGCGACATTGACCGAGTTTTCGGAGGCGGAATTGGTCGATCTGACGGCACTGATCACTATGATCAACACCTGGAACCGCTATTCAATCGCCTTCCGCGCGGTCCACGCAGCCCCGGATGTCGAGGCCGCCTAAGGCGTTAAAAGACGGGTGAAGAGCGCTTTGAGATAGCGTTCGGCCTCGGGGAAGGGATCAGCCTCGGGGCCGCCCAAAAGCATCCGAACCTGCACGTCGAAATCGGCGTAATGCTGGGTCAGTGACCAGATGGAAAAGATCAGGTGTTGCGGATGAACGTCAGCAATTTTGCCCGCGGCCACCCATGCGGCAATTATCTCGGCCTTTTCATCGACCAGCGGCTTCAGCGCTTCGCCCAAAGTGCCCGAAAGGCGCGGGGCACCTTGCAATATTTCATTTGCAAACAAGCGGCTTTCACGCGGCATATCCCGGCTCATCTCTAGCTTGCGCTGGACATAGGTCAGCAGTTCTTTGACCGGGTCACCATCGGGGTCCAAATGGCGCAACGGGTCCAGCCACAAATCCATCAGCTGGCTCAGCAAAGTGACGTGGATCGCCTCTTTGGATGGGAAATAATAGAGCAGGTTGGGCTTGGACAAACCCGCCGCCTTGGCGATCTGATCCAGGGTCGCGCCCCGAAAACCCTGCCGCGAAAACACGTCCAACGCGGCGTCAAGAATGGCGTCAGTGTTCTTTTTCTGGATTCGGGTCTTGGGTTGGCGCATGGTCATGTCATCTGTTGTGGCGGAAGCCGATAACAGAGGCAAGCCGACGGTTCGAAAGGGGCGCTGCGCGCAAGGCGGATGCAGTTTGCAATGAAAATGTGCATTTGCCGGTCCTTTATGCGCAGATCTGGGTGCAATTTCTTGACTGAGTCTCATCCTTTGATAGCGTGTTCTTGACCAGTTGGTCAAAAAACGAATCTTGCGCCGGACGTGACAACCACCCAATCGCTTGTTTGGGAAAGAGCCACAAAAGGCCGAAAGGGAGGGTCCAAGACCATGAGCGCACCGGGAGAGAACCTAAAAATCAACGGCGGGCGGCTCTGGGATAGCCTGATGGAGATGGCCAAGATCGGCCCCGGCATCGCAGGCGGTAACAACCGCCAGACCCTGACCGATGAAGATAGCGAAGGCCGGCATTTGTTTCAAAGCTGGTGCGCGGCCGCAGGCTGCACGATGGGCGTAGACGAGATGGGCAATATGTTTGCCCGCCGCGAAGGCACCGACCCCGATGCGCTGCCGGTCTATGTTGGTTCGCACCTTGATACCCAACCCACCGGCGGCAAATATGACGGGGTTTTGGGCGTCCTGGGTGGCCTCGAAATCATCCGCACGCTGAATGATCTTGGCATCAAAACAAAACACCCGATCGTGGTTACGAACTGGACCAATGAAGAGGGAACGCGCTATGCGCCCGCGATGCTGGCTTCGGGCGTGTTTGCGGGCAAACACACGCAGGATTGGGCCTATGACCGTGTCGATGCCGAGGGAAAGCGTTTCGGAGATGAACTGGAGCGCATTGGCTGGAAAGGTGAAGAAAAGGTTGGCGACCGCAAAATGCATGCGTTCTTTGAGCTGCATATTGAGCAAGGGCCTATTCTGGAAGCCGAAAGCACCGATATCGGTGTTGTGACCCATGGGCAGGGCCTTAGATGGATAGAATGTACCGTGACGGGGAAAGAGAGCCATACGGGCTCAACCCCTATGCATATGCGTAAAAACGCGGGCCGGGGCTTGGCACTGGTGACCGAGCTGGTGCATGAAATTGCGATGAAGAACCAGCCAAATGCCGTCGGCGCCATTGGCCATATCGACGTCTACCCAAACAGCCGGAATATCATCCCCGGCAAGGTGGTCTTTACCGTCGATATGCGTACGCATTTGTTGGACAAATTGAACAACATGGTTGCGGAATTCATGGAGCGCGCCCCAAAACTCTGCGAAGGGATCGAGACCGATTTTTCCTGCGAGATTGTCGGCCAGTTTGATCCGCCTGCCTTTGATGAGAAATGCGTAGGCGCGGTGCGCGATGCGGCCAAGCGTTTGGGCTATAGCCATCTCGATATCATCTCGGGCGCTGGCCATGATGCGTGCTGGATCAACGATGTCGCGCCCACGGCGATGGTCATGTGTCCTTGCGTCGACGGGCTGAGCCATAACGAGGCCGAAGAGATCAGCCCGGAATGGGCCGAGGCCGGAGCTAGTGTGCTGATGCATGCAGTTGTGGAAACCGCGGAGATTGTCGGTTGAATTTCATGCGCTTACAAAGGGCTGAGCCCGCTCCGTGGGGGCGCTGCCGGCGCAGCCCGGGCCACACGCAATCCGGGCGGAATTGTTTGGAGAGCACTGCGATATGAAATTGACGAACTGCCTTTTTGCCACCGGCCTCATCCTGACACTCGCGGCCTGCCAGACGACCGGCCGGACCCCCTCCAGCCGCGACTCCATTCCGCAGGCGGTGTGGGACCGGATTCCAACCTCAACCCCCATTGAAGAAATCCGTCAGGGTCCCGACGGCTGCTTTTGGTATCTGCGCCACGGGCCACTGGAAACCGTCCTGGTGCCTGTCCGCGATATCGACAGCTGGCCGGTGTGCGACCCCGAATTAGAGCGCCCCGACGGCACCGAATTGGCGACCTGAACACCGCAAGATATTCCGCCAAGATCCTGAAAACAGGGCAATATGCGGATCAAATGACAGGGAGAAAGATCATGACCACCAAAGTCATCAAGGGCGGCACCATCGTGACCGCAGACCGGCAGTATACAGCCGATATTCTGATCGAAGGCGAAGTGATCAAGGAGATTGGCCCGGACTTGAAGGGCGACGACTATGTCGACGCCGAGGGCGCCTATGTGATCCCTGGTGGGATCGACCCCCATACCCATCTAGAAATGCCTTTCATGGGCACCACCGCCGCCGAAACCTTTGAAAGTGGCACTTGGGCTGCGGCCGCGGGTGGCACCACCATGCTGATTGACTTCTGCCTGCCGGGTGAGGATGGCTCGATCAAAAACGCCATTAATGAATGGCATCGCAAATCGACGCCTCAGATCTGCTCCGACATCGGCTATCACATGGCAATCACCGGGTGGAACGAGAATATCTTTGAAGAAATGAAAGATGCCGTTGATATGGGCGTCAATTCCTTCAAACATTTCATGGCCTATAAAGGTGCGCTTATGGTCGAGGATGATGAGATGTTCGCGTCTTTCGCCCGATGTAAAGAGCTCGGCGCGCTGCCGATGGTGCATGCCGAAAACGGCGATGTCGTGGACCTATTGCAAAAGCAGATGCTTGAGAAAGGCATCACCGGGCCAGAGGGTCATGCCTTTTCGCGTCCACCGGAGGTCGAGGGCGAGGCCGCCAACCGCGCGATCATGATCGCCGATGCCGTCGGCACGCCGCTCTATATCGTGCATGTCTCTTGCGAGCAGGCGCATGAAGCGATCCGCCGTGCGCGTCAGAAGGGCCACCGTGTTTATGGTGAGCCGCTGGCGCAATTCCTCTGCCTCGATGAAAGCGACTATTTCGAGAAGGATTGGGACTATGCCGCGCAGCGTGTAATGTCGCCACCCTTCCGGGGCAAGGAACATCAGGACGGGCTTTGGGCAGGTCTTGCGTCAGGGTCATTGCAGGTGGTGGCCACGGATCACGCGGCCTTCACCACCGAACAAAAGAGGATGGGGAAAGACAATTTCTGTATGATCCCCAATGGCACCGGCGGGCTTGAGGAACGGCTTGCCGTGCTCTGGACGCTTGGTGTGGAAACCGGGCGCCTGACGCCGGAGGAGTTCGTGGCAGTCACATCAACAAATATCGCCAAGATATTGAATATATATCCCAAAAAGGGCGCACTTGTGCCCGGTGCGGATGCCGATGTGGTGGTTTGGGATCCGAAGATCACCAAGACGCTGTCGGCCTCGAACCAAAAATCTGTGCTCGATTATTCGGTCTGGGAAGGCATGGAAGTCAGCGCACAAGCCCGCTACACGCTCAGCCGTGGTGAAGTGATCTGGGCCTGGGGTCAGAACAGCCAGCCGCAGCCAGGTCGAGGCCGATTTGTGCCGCGCCCGGCATTTTCTTCTGCCGCCACCGCGCTCAGCAAATGGAAATCGCTTAATAGCCCCCGCAAGGTCGAACGGGACCCGCTGAACATTCCGGCGGGGATCTGAATGAAAGCCGATGCCGAACTTGCCATAAAGATCATTCACGCAGGCGTTGAAGGGCCGTTCTTTCCAGATTGGGAGTACTCTACCCTCATGGGATTTCGCCGCGACGAGGCTGCGGATCTATTGGCGCATACGGATTGGATAGACCTGACAAAAGAGCAGGAAACGCTCCTAAAAAACACTGCGGTGATGCTACTGACTTACCCACATAAAAAACGCGATATATTGGCAACGGAATATGGGCTGAGACCCGACGACCTTAAGTCTTTGCTATCAGCTGATCGCTTCCCGGGATTGACGGATGACCTACGCTAAACTCTTTTCAGGGCACCAGCCCCTCCAACTCGGGCAGCAGCGTAACGCTCTCTTGTTCATTGGGGTCGGTGCGCGCGATGACGGCAACTGCCGGCTGATCGCCAGTGTTGATCGGAAGATGCGGGGTATCGGCCGGTATGTAAATCAGATCGCCGTCCGACATCTCCATAAGGTGTTCCAATTTCTCGCCCCAATACATGATCGCAGAGCCAGAAATTACATAAATCGCCGTTTCATGGGTGTCATGTTTATGCGCCTTTGCACGGCCACCCGGCGGCACAGTCAGCATATGCATGCAGATTGCGTCGGCCCCGACCGATTGCGAAGAAATGCCTTCGAGGTAGCTGAACCCTTGTTTGCCCGCATAGGTCTCACCCGGGCGCAATTTCACACATGGTTTGGTCATTGTTACCTCCACAAGATATCGGCCATGGCGGCCCAACAAGGATAGAGAACACGATGACAGCGGCCACGGCAATTGAAACTCAGGCCTCTCCGGTGATTACCGCGCGGGATTTGGATCTGACATTCCAGACCAATGACGGCCCCGTGCACGCCCTCAAAGGGGTGGATCTGGACATTAACGAAGGTGATTTCGTCAGTTTTATCGGCCCGTCCGGCTGCGGAAAAACCACGTTTCTCAGGGTGATAGCGGCATTGGAGACGCCAACCGGGGGCGAGATCACGGTCAATGGGATGAGCCCGGATGAGGCACGTCGAAAGCGCGCCTATGGCTATGTGTTTCAGGCGGCGGGGCTATACCCGTGGCGGACGATTGAAAAGAACATCAAGCTGCCTCTGGAGATCATGGGGTTTGACAGGGCAGAACAGGCGCGCCGCGTTGAAAAAGTGCTGGAGCTGGTCGACCTTGCAGGGTTCGGAAAAAAGTTTCCCTGGCAGCTGTCTGGTGGGATGCAGCAGCGGGCCTCGATTGCGCGGGCATTGGCCTTTGATGCCGATATTCTCCTTATGGATGAACCCTTTGGCGCCTTGGATGAAATCGTGCGCGATCACCTGAACGAGCAATTATTGAAACTTTGGGCGCGTACCAACAAGACCATCGGGTTTGTGACGCATTCCATTCCGGAGGCGGTTTACCTCAGCACCAAGATCGTCGTGATGAGCCCGCGACCGGGGCGGATCACGGATGTGATTGACAGCCCGCTGCCAACGGAACGCCCCCTTGATATCCGCGATACGCCTGAGTTTCTTGAGGTGGCGCATCGGGTGCGTGAGGGCCTGCGCGCGGGGCATGCTTATGATGATTAAACCGGCAAAAATGAGGGGGCACCCTCCGTACACCCCCTGTACACCCCCCGTACACCGGGCGTGCCGACAAATTGCAGGCGGGCTGTGATGTATGAGCTTCCCGATATTCGCCGCGCGACACAGGCCGATCTGGAAGGCTGTGCTGAGGTTATCAATGAATGGCTGGACCAGACCGACTGGTTGCCACGCACGGCCTCGACCGATGAAATCGCCGAGATGTTTCGATCTGCGCTGAAAACGCGGGTGATCTGGGTTGGGGGGGAACCGGTCGCGGGGTACCTCTCGATTGATCCGTCGGACAACCACATCTGGGGGTTTTATTGCCGTGAGACGGGCAGGGGGTTGGGAAAGGCTCTGTTGGAACACGTGAAAGTCGGCCGGGACTTTCTGAGCCTCAACACGCATGTGCCGAATGAGCGCGCTCAGCGGTTTTATAAGCGCGAAGGTTTTGTCGAGGTAGATCGGTTCATGCCAGAGCCGCCGGATACCGTAGAAGAAGTTCGGATGGAGTGGCATCGCGATGCGTAATATTTTGCCAATCCTGACCATTGTTGCTGCGATCCTGGGGATTTGGTTGGCCGCTGTGGCACCGATGAATTTCCGACTGGCCTTGGACGCCGCGACGCGCGCAGGCGAAGATGTGATGCCAGCCACGCCCGATGAACAAGGAGAGACCGGGTTGGTGCGGCTGATGCTGGATAACCCCTCGGTCCTGCCTGCGGCCTATAATTTCGAACGCCCCCGCCTGCCGCAACCGCAATGGGTGCTGGTTGAGATTTATGAAAATACGGTCGGGCTGGCGCGGCGCTGCGAATGGCAGGGCTGGAGCGACGAAAACGACAATTGGACCGGGCTGTCTGACGGATGTCTGCGCGTGGTTGCGCATAACCGCTCGCTCTTGTTTCATGCCTGGCAGACTATGGCACCTACATTGCTTGGCTTTGCAATTGGCACAGGGCTGGGCATTTTGTTAGCCGTTGGTATCGTGCATAATCGGGCGATGGATCTGGGCGTGATGCCGTGGGCGATTGCCAGCCAGACCATTCCCATTCTGGCGATAGCGCCCATGGTGATCGTCGTGCTGAACGCGGTCGGCGTTCAGGGTTTGCTTCCGAAATCACTGATCTCGAGTTACCTGAGTTTCTTTCCTGTGGTTGTGGGCATGGTCAAAGGGTTGCGCAGCCCCGGCGCGATGGATTTGGACCTGATGCGCACTTATTCGGCCAGCAATAGCCAGATATTCTGGAAACTGCGTTTGCCGGCCTCTCTGCCCTATCTTTTTGCGTCGTTGAAAGTCGGGATCGCGGCGGCACTGGTCGGCACAATTGTGGCCGAGCTTCCTACGGGCGCGCGGTTCGGCCTTGGCGCGCGGCTGTTAACCGGCAGCTATTATGGGCAAACCGTGCAGATCTGGGCGGCACTGCTGATGGCGGCCGTGTGCGCGGCGGTTCTGGTCTGGATTATCACAGCCGTTGAGAAGCGGCTTTTGACAAAAATGGGGTTGGCGCGATGAGCATGATGCAAACTCCACCCACCTCAACCTTACAACGGAATTTGCCCGTATTGGTCGGTGCAGGCATCACTGTCTTGGCTGGTCTCATTGATTGGCGACTTGGCGCCCTTCTGGCGGTCTGGCTGTTGGCATGGGGCGCGAATGTGCTGTTGTCCCGGCAAGCAGCGCCTCAGGTTCGGTTTATCGTCCCCGTTCTCTTTGGCGTGACGTTGTTGGTGCTCTGGCAAATGGCCGTGCGCCTTTATGGCATCAATCAGGTGATCCTGCCTGCGCCAACCGATATTTGGGCGGCACTGATTTCCAGCACGCCAATCCTCTGGGCCGATTTCGTTCAGACCGTCGTGAAGGGTGCCTTGTCGGGCTATGTCATTGGTGCGGCTTTGGCGATTGGGACGGCGATTGCAGTTGACCGGTCCAGCTTTCTGCAACGCGGGTTGCTGCCTGTCGGCAATTTCATCGCAGCGCTGCCAATTGTCGGCACGGCCCCCATTCTGGTGATGTGGTTCGGCTTTGGCTGGCAATCCAAAGCCGCCGTGGTGGTTATCATGGTGTTCTTTCCGATGCTGGTGAACACGGTGGCCGGTCTGAAAGCCACCGATGCGATGCAACGCGACCTGATGCACACTTACGCGGCCAGCTATTGGCAATCGCTGATCAAGCTGCGCCTGCCTGCGGCTTTGCCCTTTATTTTCAATGGGCTTAAGGTTTGCACAACGCTTGCCTTAATCGGGGCAATTGTGGCCGAGTTCTTTGGCTCGCCCATCGTGGGCATGGGGTTCCGTATCAAAACCTCGTTTGGGCGATTAGAATTGGATATGGTTTGGGCATCCATTGCCGTGGCTGCGATCGCTGGATCGGGATTCTATGGGTTAGTGGCCCTGACAGAAAGACAGCTGACTTTCTGGCATCCGTCACAAAGGAAGTAACAAGAAAATCAATCAACTGGGAGAAAAGACGATGAAAAAACTGATGACTTCTGCACTAGCGCTAGGGCTGGCTACGGGCGTGGCAAGCGCAGATGAAGTAACGCTACAGCTGCAATGGGTAACTCAAGCCCAGTTTGCGGGCTATTATGTGGCACTGGAAAACGGGTACTACGAAGAAGAAGGTCTGGAAGTCACTATTCAGCCCGGTGGCCCCGATATCGCGCCGCCACAGGTATTGGCTGCGGGTGCGGCGGATGTGATGCTGAACTGGATGCCGTCTGCGCTGGCTGCACGCGAACGCGGGTTGCCCGTTGTGAACATTGCACAGCACTTTTCGCGTTCCGGCCTACAATTGGCCTGCTGGGCTGATAGCGGCATTTCCGAGCCGGCGGACCTTGCTGGTCACACTGTTGGGCATTGGTTCTTTGGCAATGAATACACATTCCTTGGCTGGATGTCTCAGCTGGGTATCCCCGTTGATGGCAGCGAAAATGGTGTGACCTTGGCGGCCAGTGGCTTCAACGTGGACCCACTATTGCAGCGCCAGGTCGATTGTATTTCTGTCATGACCTATAATGAGTATTGGCAGATTATCGATGCAGGTGTTTCGCCCAACGATCTTGTCATCTTCAGCTATGAGGATGAGGGCGTGGCGACGCTTGAAGACGGCATGTGGGTCCTGGAGGAGAATCTAGAAGACCCTGAATTCGTTGATCGCATGGCTCGGTTTGTCCGCGCGTCGATGCGGGGCTGGGATTGGGCCGCCGAAAACTCTGAAGATGCCGCGATGATTGTATTGGATTATGATGAGACCGGTGCCCAGACGGAAGAGCACCAGATTCGAATGATGGGCGAAGTTGGCCTGTTGATCGGAGACTCTAATGGAGTGCTGGACGTTGATGCCTATGAGCGTACGGTGGCAACACTTCTGGAGGGCGGTGACGCGGTTATCACAATGCAGCCGGAAGGCGCCTGGACCCATGCCGTGACGGATATGGCATTCAGCCAATAATGCGATCGAAGCGCTAGTTATCTAGGGCGCGGCTCTGCTTGTTGCAGAGCCGCGCCCTTCATTTTTTGAGTTAGCGCATTCGGCTCGCATATTGCCGAAAAATGAATGCTTTGCGTTTGGAATTAATGTGTTACGGTCACCTCTTCACAGACCAGGGAGGTCAAAAAATGGCAATATCACTACAAGTGCTCTATCCAATCTCAGATGGCGCTACGTTCGACTATGACTACTACGTGTCCAAACATATCCCTTTGGTAGGGAAAATTTTTGGGGAGCACGGCATGACGTCGATGGGCGCGTCCAAGGGGGTATCTGGCGGACCAGTGCCTGAGCCCGGTTACTTCGCAATTGCAACGATGATGTTCCCTGACGAGGCCAGCCTTGGCGCGGCCATGGAAGCGGGCGGCGAGATATTTGCCGATATCCCGAATTACACATCTGTCCAGCCAGATGTTCTGGTCGGCGTGCCGCTGTAAATCGACCAGCAAAGTTTTGCATCAAAAGGGTTTTCCTGTTAACTGCACGCTAGGAACCGTGCGGGAAGGGAGAGCCCGTTGTCTGCCAAACCCAAAGCACCTACGCGTCAGGCCCTGACGGGCAGCCGCATTCGTGAGCGGCGCATGTCGCTTGGCCTGAAGCAGAGCGATCTGGCCGGGGCCGTCGAAATCTCGGCCAGTTACCTCAATCTGATTGAACACAATAAACGCCGGATTGGTGGCAAATTGCTGCTGGATCTGGCGCGGGCGCTGAAGGTCGAGCCTGCGCGCCTGACCGAAGGCATGGACGCAACGCTGAGCGATATGCTGAAAGCGGCCGCCAATGACGGCGCGCGCAGCTTTGGCCCTAAGCCCGAGACCGCCCGGATTGACGAACTGGCCGGGCGCTTTCCGGGTTGGACTGGCCTTATCGCAGAGCAACGCAAGCGCATCGCGGCCCTAGAGGCGGCGGTGGAGGGCTTGCAGGACCGTATGGGCCATGACCCGGTTTTGGCGGGCGCCATGCATGAAGTGCTATCCACTGTTGCCGCCATCCGTTCGACATCCGATATTCTTGTGGCAGAGCCCGATCTGGATGCCAATTGGCGCGGACGGTTCCATCGCAACCTGCATGAAGAAGCGGAGCGTTTGTCGACCAGTGCAACGGCGCTTTTGGCGCATTTCGAAGGGTTGGGGCGGCAAAAGGGCGGGGTGCAGACACCGCAGGAGTTGATCGAAGCCGGGTTCGATGCCGTTGGTCACCATTTTCCGCAAATTGAAACCGGCGGGGCAGGTGCGATCCCCGATGTATTGGACTCCATGGAAATGCTGACGGATTTGGGGGCGCGCGACCTGGCCGAGGCCAGATTGCGCCTTTATGCAGATGATGCTCAGCGCCTGCCGCTTGCCCCGTTTCTAGAAATGGCGGCAGAACATGATTTCGATCCGCAGCCGTTATTGCCGATGGCGGGCGGCGATGTTGCGCTGGTCTTGCGACGGTTGGCAAACCTGCCGGCTGGCGGAGCAGAGGCGGTGCCGGAATTTGGTTTGGCGGTTTGTGATGCTGCTGGCGCCTTGGTCTTCAGGCGCCGCATAAACGCCTTTTCGATCCCGCGTTTTGGGCCGGGTTGCGCCCTTTGGCCGCTCTATCATGCCTTCTCCCGACCCATGGTGCCTGAGGCCGCTAATTTGGAAGTTCCCGAGGGGGGGCTTTTTCGGGCATGGGCCGTCAGCCAGCCGACGCGCAGTGCCGGATTCGGGACGGCGCCCGTGGTAGAGGCAACCATGCTTGTGAGGGCGTTGGAGGATGGGCAGGCGCCAGATCAATCGCCTGTCCCTGTCGGGCCGGGGTGCCAGCTTTGCCCACGTGAGACCTGTCCGGCGCGCCGGGCCGGATCTGTTCTGACCTAGGAACAGATAATTGACATTGCTGAGTATTTGGGCAAGCTGATCCGCACTCCAATACTCACTAGTTCGGGAGGGCTGCTTGGGGAGCCGGGTTTTACTCGTCGAGGACGAGGTCAATATTTTCGAAGCACTGAATTTCCTTTTAACCCGTGATGGGTGGGAGGTCAGCGGGCATGCCAATGGCAGCACCGCGCTGGAGGAGATTGCCCGCTGCAGGCCCGATATTCTTGTCCTGGACATGATGCTGCCCGGGCGCTCTGGTCTGGACATTTTGCGGGATTTGCGGGCGCTGGCGGAATGGAAAGACCTGCCGGTTCTGATGTTGACGGCAAAGGGTCAATCCAAGGACCGGGATCAGGCGCTGGCGCTTGGGGCCAATGCCTATCTGACCAAGCCCTTTTCCAATACCGAAGTGGTTGAGACATTGCGCAATCTGGCCGGGAGCGCGCATCCCGCCGCCTCATGAACCGTCGGCTTTTTCTTGAGCGGCGCACCTATCGGCGCAACCGACTGCAAGATGCCGCCCGGCTGGTGCCGGTCTTGGGTGCGCTGTTATTCTTTGGTCCGGTCTTTATCCTGACATCTGCCACCGGCGTTGGCGGCGGCACCGGCGGGTGGCTGGTCTATTTTCTGGGTGTCTGGCTGGCCCTGATTGCCTTGGCGGCGGCGCTGTCTTCGGCCCTCTCGCGCATTTTCCCTGCTGTTCCGCCTGAAGATGAGCCCGAGGAGGATCGCTGATGCTGACCCTTGATGGGCTGGTCGCCATTTGCCTTCTCTATGTGGCGGGCCTGTTTGGGATCGCCTTTTGGGTTGAACGTCGGGCAGCGGCAGGGCAGGTGCGCTGGCTGAACTCGCCTTTGATTTACACGCTGTCGCTGTCGATCTACACAACCGCCTGGACCTTTTACGGTGCCGTCGGCTCTGCCGCGCGGACGGGGTTGGAGTTCATGACCATTTATCTGGGGCCGACATTGGTCTTTGTGGGGTGGTTCTGGCTGCTTAGAAAACTTGTGCGCATCGGGCGGGCTCAGCGCATCACGTCGATCGCGGATATGATCTCCAGCCGCTACGGGAAATCAGGTGGATTGGCGGCGCTGGTGACGGTTCTGGCTGTGACGGGTGCGACACCTTATCTGGCTCTGCAATTGCAGTCGGTCACACTGTCGTTTTCTGTATTTGCCGAACCGGGGCGCATTATGCCCTTGGGGGATGATATCACCTCGATCTGGGTGGCGGGCGGTTTGGCCTTGTTCACGATCATTTTTGGCACCCGGTCGCTGGATGTAAATGAACGCCATCCCGGCCTTGTGTCGGCCATTGCGGTAGAAGCTGTGGTCAAACTCGCGGCCCTTTTGGCAGTGGGAGTTTTCGTTGTCTGGGGTGTGGCAGAGGGGCCATCGGATATCCTGCAACGGATTGAGGAAAGTCCGATTTCGCAATGGACGTCAAATGGCGCCAGATGGGTTGGGCTGACGGTTCTGTCTGCGGCTGCGATTGTTTGCCTTCCACGAATGTTTCAGGTTCTGGTCGTGGAGAACGCCAATGAACGGCACTTGGCGACGGCCTCTTGGGCCTTTCCGCTGTATCTGCTGTGCATGTGCCTGTTCGTCCTGCCCATCGCCGTGGTTGGCCTGCAAACGATGCCAGACGGATCCAACCCTGACCTTTATGTCCTGAGCCTGCCGCTGCACCTGAACCAAAGTGGACTGGCCTTGCTGGCATTTTTGGGCGGGTTTTCCTCGGCCACTTCAATGGTAATTGTGGCAGCGCTTGCCTTGTCGACCATGTTATCCAACCACATTATTGTGCCGATCTGGTTGCGGGTGACGCGCGGCGAGGACCCGATGTCGGGCGACATGCGGCGGGTTGCATTGATGGCGCGCCGGTTGAGCATCATTGGCATAATGGCGCTTGGTCTTATTTATTACCGCCTGTCGACCGGAACCGAGGCCTTGGCCTCGATCGGACTTATTGCCTTTCTTGGCGTGGCTCAGGTCCTTCCGGCTTTGCTGGGGGGAATTTTCTGGCGCGGGGCGACGCGGGTGGGTGCAGGCGCCGGGATCGGTGCGGGATTTGCAATTTGGGCATGGGTCCTGTTGTTGCCGAATGCCGCCACTTCGGGCCTGATGCCGGGATTGATGGAAAATGGTCCCTTCGGCATCCAATGGCTCAGCCCTCTGACGCCGCTTGGCCTGGCTGAAGCCGACCCGCTGCTCACGGCGATGGTCCTGTCCCTTGGGGTGAATACGTTCTTGTTCACGTTGGTTTCGCTGATCACCTTCCCAACCCCGCTGGAACGGCTGCAGGGTGCGCAGTTTGTGAATGTTTTTGATCATTCCGCCCCGGTTCTGGGCTGGCAGGGCGGGGCGGCGGCGGCGGATGATCTGTTGACGATGGCGCAGCGGATCCTGGGTACTGGCCGCGCCGGCCGCATGTTTCAACAGGCCGCCGCGAAACAGGGTCGGGGGCAGGGCCTGCCTGATCCTGATCCCGATTTCCTGAAAATGCTGGAGCGCGAACTGGCAGGCTCGGTCGGGGCCGCAACCGCACACGCGATGGTCTATCAGATCACTGGTGGGGCAACGGTATCGGTGCGCGAATTGCTGGCCGTGGCAGATGAAACCGCGCAAATGATGGAATATTCCAGCCGGTTGGAACAGCAGAGCTCGGAATTGACCCGCACGGCCAAACGCCTGCGGGAAGCCAATGAAAAGCTGACCGACCTGGCCGAACAAAAAGATGCCTTCCTGAGCCAGATCAGCCACGAATTGCGCACGCCCATGACGTCGATCCGGGCGTTTTCCGAATTGCTGATGCAGCAAGACGGGCTGACGGATGAGACCCGGGAACGGTTTTCGCGCATCATCCACACAGAGAGCATGCGATTGACGCGGCTATTGGACGACTTGCTGGACCTGAGCGTGCTGGAACATGGCCGGGTCAGTTTGAATGAAAGTGTGGTCACGCTGTCGGATGTGTTGGACCGGGCCGAAGCCGCAGCAGGCGTTTTGGAGGCATCTGGCCGGGTCGAGATCATCCGTGACCGTGCCGAAGAAGAGATCGAGCTGGTCACAGACCCCGACCGTCTGGCGCAGGTCTTTATCAACCTTATTTCCAACGCCCAGAAATATTGTGATGCCGCCCATCCCAAATTGCGGATTTCGGTATCGCGCGACAATTCGGGCCGTGTCTATGTTGGCTTCACCGATAATGGGCGTGGTATTCCCGACCGAAAACAGGCGCTGATTTTTGAGAAGTTCACCCGGCTTGAAACCACCCGCGATGCCCAAGGGGCAGGGCTGGGTCTGGCGATCAGCCGAGAGATCATGGCCCGCCTGGGGGGCGGGTTAAGCTATGTCGCGGGGCAGGGCGGGGCCAGTTTCAGAGTGCAATTGCCCGCACGGGCTTTGCGCGCGGCTTGACGAAATTTTAACCCTAAGAAGAGGATAAAGGGCGTGACTGCGGGCAGAAATGGCCCGAGGTCAAAGGAAAGATGTCATGCCCGATCCTGGCTTCAACGCCGCATTAAGACGGAAAATTCAGCGCAGCGATGCACCGCCGCGCGGCAAGGTATTGCGCCCCGAAGGTGTGGGGCTGGCCCTATCGCGGGCGCTGCGCAAGGCCGCCACTCCGTTTGATGGCCTGTTGCTTGATCCCAAGGCCGCTGACCCGGTTTGGGATTTGGATCTGAAAGAGGGTTTGGCCGCATTACCCGCCCATCGGATGACAGTTGTCCTTGAAGATGGGCGCGGTGCGCGCGGCCTGTGCGTTTTGGAAAACACCGTTGTTGATGCGCTGGTCGAGGTTCAGACAACAGGAAAAGTGGATCAGCCCAACGGCCTGATCCGGCCTGCCACCCAAATCGACGCTGTTCTGACCCGGGATTTCATCGGCCTCTTCCTGACGGCTTTTGAGGGTGAGTTGGCCAGCGCTGTTGGTGTCAACTGGCCCAGGGGGCTGACCTATGGCACCCATATCACCGACCCAAAGCAGCTGGACCTCTTGTTGCCGAACTGCCCTCATCATCTGTTTCGGGTCGGTTTGGAGTTGGGCGGCGGCCTCAAATCGGGTGACATTGTGGTGCTGGTTCCCGCGACCGGGCCGGTCCTGATCGAGGAAAGTGGCTCTGATGCTTCCAACCGTAGCTTTGGACCTGCCTGGACGGAAACAATCAACGCTGCGCGGGTCTGCCTTGAAGGCATTGTTCTGCGACGCAAAGTGACGCTTGCCGAATTGGAAGCGATGGCCGTCGGTGACATCCTGAAGCTGGATCGATCGGATTTGGCCGGTCTTCCGTTTCTGGATGTGAACGGGCATGAGGTGTTGCGGGCGCGGCTTGGAAAACAAGGCAGCAAACGGGCTATCGCATTGAACGCGTCGGCGCGGCTGGCGGCGGTTCCGGCCGAAACAGCAGACAATCCCGGTCCCGTCGAAACCGGCACTGATGGCCCGGGGGTTGCCTTGGCCCGTGAGGTTGCTGCCGCAAGCGCCGCCGAAGAATAATGGGTGCCATATGCTCTGACATTGTTCTGCACTTCGAAACAATGCTGACGGGCCCAAAGCGGGTCGGTATTGGTCGGCAATCGAGCAAGATTGTGACAAGAGAGCGGCACAGTTTCAGAGGCCGTAAGCGGAACCGCAGTTTAATATATTGAAAATAAACAGTTAAATTGCCTTGGTGAGATGCCAAACTTTGCCCGCACGAACCCCAAAATTCTCCCCATCCTCTTGAAATGGCCTTTGAACTGAACAGGTCCCTTCCATTTTTCGTCAAAATTGAGGGGCATTCTAGGACCATCGCAAAACCAAAGGCACCGGATCAATCCGGGCAGGAGACAAGCGCATGAAACGTATCGCACTCGCACTTCTGGGCCTCGCCGCGCTCGGCGTTTCGGCCTGTTCCACCGTCCCTAATGTGGACGTGACACAAAACATCACCATTCCTGGCAGCTTGCCAACGCAAGCTTTCGCGGCCGATTGGAATGTGCAGGAAATTGACATTCGTGTTCCGGTTGAGCTGGAGGTTTCCGAAGCAAACACGTTGAAACCCGGCGCGGACATTGTCTGGCGCGAAGATCCCATTGGAAACCGCCATGAGCAGGTCCAAGCCATCATGTTCGAGGCCATGGAATTTGCCCTGCGCCCGCTGGACGGCACCACCCCTGTTATCGTCGAGATCGAAATGACTCGGTTCCACGCACTGAGCGAACGCGCCCGCTATACCATTGGCGGCGAACATGAGGTTGAATTCCTCTTTACCGTTCGTCATGCCGAAACCGGTCAACCGCTTACCGGGCCCCGGCCCATCGACTTGACCTTCCGCGCCTTGGGTGGCTCACGCGCCATCGCCTCTGAACGGCAGGGCATCTTCCAGCGTGACCGTATCCAAAGCCAGGTCATCGGTTGGGCAAGACGCGAATTCGGATTGGTGGTTGATACACCGAGCGGCGTTTCCTGACCCCGTTTCCAATTCCAAAGAATCCCGGTAAGGGGGGCGTATGACAACGCCCCCCTTATCCGTTTTACGCCTGAAACCAAAGGCTGACGCCCGCCGTATCCGCCATGGCCATCCCTGGGCCTGGTCTGATGAGCTTGTGCTCGATCGTCGTTCCAAGGCTATTCCCGCCGGTACAATAGCCGTGTTGGAGGATGCCGATCGCCAGCGGCTTGCGCTTGGCATTGCCAGCCCCGCCCAAAAAATTGCCTTTCGCGTCCTCGACCGAGATCCGGATGCCGAGATCAATGCCGATTGGATGCACGCGCGCCTTTCTGCGGCGCTGAACGCGCGTAACGCGCTTTATGATCACCCTTATTATCGCCTGATCCATGCCGAAGGTGACGCGCTGCCGGGGCTGATCGTGGACCGGTTTGACGATGTTCTGGTCCTGCAACCCAACGCAATTTGGCTGGAAGAACGGATCGACCTGATCGCAGATATCCTTCTGGATCTGACCGGCACCAAAACACTGGTAAAAAATGGCACCAGCCGCGCCCGCGCTTTGGAAGGATTGGAGGAAGAGCTTTCCGTTTTACACGGGACCGCGCCAGACGGGCCAATCCATGTGCCGATGAATGGCGCGACCTATCTGGCCGACGTGATGGAAGGACAAAAGACCGGGCTTTTCTTTGATCAGCGCCCAAACCACGCTTTTGTCGCCAATATGGCCAAAGACGCGCGTGTCCTCGATGTGTTTTCGCATGTCGGTGGCTTTGCACTGGCTGCGCTGGCGGGTGGCGCGGCTGAGGCTTTGTCGGTTGATGCCTCCACCCCTGCATTGACGCTGGCCGCAGGCGGGGCCGAGGCGATGGGCGTTTCAGACCGGTTTGCGACGCGCGCCGGGGATGCCTTTGCCGTGATGGAGGCCTTGGCAGGCGAAAGCGCGAAATTTGACATTGTCGTCGCCGACCCGCCCGCCTTTGCCCCTTCCAAAAACGCCCTTTCCCAGGGCTTGCGCGCCTATGAACGGGTTGCGCGTCTGGCGGCATCGCTGGTGGCACCGGGCGGTACGCTTGTCTTATGTTCCTGCTCACACGCGGCTGAATTGCCGAAATTCCGCCAGGCCTGTCTGCGCGGCATGGGCCGGGCCGGGCGCGATCCACGTCAGATCTATACAGGCTTTGCCGGGCCGGATCATCCGCAACACCCAAGCCTGTCCGAGACCGGCTATCTGAAAGCGCTGGCCTTCCGCCTGTTGCCATGAAGGCCTGTCTGGATGCCTGCGTGCTGTACCCAACGGTCATGCGCGAAATTTTGATGGGCGTCGCGGCGGCAGGGCTGTTCACGCCCATCTGGTCGGAACGGATCTGTGAGGAATGGCATCGCGCGGCCGAGCGTCGAGTGCCTGGCGACGGGGTGATCGCATCAGGTGAGATTGCCGCGCTCAACGCGCGATGGCCCAAGGCCAGATGCCCCGCCGCGCCGGATCTTGAGGCACAGCTCTGGCTGCCGGACGCGCATGACATTCACGTTCTGGCAACGGCCCTTTCGGCGGAAGCCGACTGTATCATCACGCTCAATCTCAAAGATTTTCCAAAGCGCGAACTGGCCGTGCATGGGGTCAACGCACGCCATCCCGATGAAGTTCTTTACGGGTTCTGGCTGCAATCTCCCGATCAGGTGGCGCAAATCGTTTCCAAAGTTCACGGCGTGGCGGAAACCCTGTCGGGCGAGACCATACCGCTCCGATCCCTTCTGAAACGCGCGCGATTGCCGCGTCTTGGCAAAGCGCTAACCTCTTCTTCTTTGTAGAAATATCTTAGCCAGAGGCATCATGCGCGCGAAGGGCCTGTAGGGCCTGAGCGCGCGCGCCCGGGGCGATGCCGTTCAGGCAGCGCAATCCCTTGTCAGGCCTGCCACTTGTTTTCCAAGGCTTCGATGGCCTCAATCCGTTTGGGCGTTTTGGGATGGCTCATCATCCAGGCGGGCATTTGCCGGTTCGCGCCGCCTGCCAAATCGGTGAGCTTTTCCAGCAGAGATTTCTGCGGCGCGGTGCCAATGCCGGATTTGACCAGCAGGGCGGCGGCATAGGCATCGGCCTCAAACTCGGCATCCCGGCTGAGGCGCGCGGCCACAAGCGACATCAGGACATCCACAACCCAGGGACCAATAAAGGGAATGAACCGTCCAATGAGCGAATTCAGGACCGCCCGCATCGCGTTCTGCCCGGAAAAATCAATCATTCGCCGCCGGGTATGACCAAGGGCGACATGGCCCAGCTCATGCGCGATCACGCTCACGAGTTCTTCGGCGCTGACTGCCCCAAGCCGGTATTTGTCATAAAGGCCGCGGGTCAGAAAAATGCGGCCATCGGGGGCAGCAAGACCATTGACCATCTCAACTTCGTATAGATGCACACGAATACGCGGCAGCTCCAGCGCTGCGGCCATCCGATCGGTCAGGTTCTTGATTACAGGGTCGGCCAGTTCGGTCGAATTGGCAGAAAGCCGTGCCTTCGTTCGCCATGCCGATAAATGGTACATGATCAGCCCATAGGCTACGGCAAGCAGGATTGGTGTAAGGCGAAGGATCATGGCTTAGGAAATGGGGCCGGGATGGCCCCTTGGCAAGGTATTATCTTGCCTGTTTACCATGCCTAAGAACCGACCGGATCCATAGCGCCATGGCAAAAGCCACGGCAAGCGCTGCGATCAAACCCACGATATTGCCCGCGATTTCGGCAACAGTCTCGATCTGGCTTGAAAATGCAAATCCCAGGCCGATATAGACCGCCACCCATATAGCCTCACCTGTGACATCGGCCAAACTGTACCGCCGCCAGTCAAGCCCGGTTCCGCCTGCGATGAAATTGACCCAAGGCCCTAACGGCGCAATCAGCCATGTCGACAAAAAAACACCAAGGCCACCGCGCCGGTCAACCAAGGCCTCTGCCCGGGCAAGCGCGGCTTTCCTTGCCTGTCCGCGGGCCAGAAATTTCAGAACTTTCGCGCCGCCGAACCGGCCAATGGCGTAGCCGCATTGATCGCCCAAACAGGCGCCAGCAAAGGCTGCGACCAGAACATGCCAGAGAACAAGATCGCCAGAGGCGACAAAAGCGCCACCCGACAGCATCATTAGGGATGTCGGAATGGGCACCAGAAGGCAGGACAAAAAGGCCGAGGCAAAGATGACATACGCGCCATAGGTGCTGACCAGAGAGAAAAAGGTTTCGCTCATTGGCCTGCCTCCTGGGTGGCAAGATAGGCCGCGATTGTCGCTTCAAGTTCGTCGATCAGCTGTTCAACGGAAAGCCCGCGCTCTTCGGCCATGCGGGCCAGCGGCCGCCCACGTCCATGGGCCTCATCCAACGCCAACGCTTCGCGCATGACCTCTCTGGGAATACCCCAGGAATGAGCGACATATCCCGGGGTCATCCATGGCTGGACTTGTTGATTTTGATGCCGCGGATCAGACCAGTACACCCATGATGCAGCCGTTTGGACGGCAAAGTATCCGGCGACAGCCAATGATAGCGCCAAGACAACGGTCGCGATGGGGGCCGCGCGCCAAATTCGTTTCACAAAACCCAGCATTTCTATCCGATCCGGTTTGGTTTCTTCCATTACACGGGCGTGCGCACACTTTCCGTCGCGAAAACTGTTACCGGCTTAATTCGCGCATCCCGCGATCAATACCTTCAAGGGTCATTGGAACCATCCGCCCGTCAAAGATTTTGTGGATCATGCCAATCGATTGCGTGTAGCGCCAATGCGGCTCGGGCGTTGGATTGATCCAGAGATTGTCTGGCCACTGTGCCCGTGCACGCTCCAGCCACACTTCGCCGGCCTCTTCATTCCAATGCTCATTCGCGCCGCCGCGATAGGCGACCTCATAGGGTGACATGCTGGCATCGCCTACGAAAATACATTTGTAATCAGGGCCATAGGTATTGAGAACCTCATGGGTGGGGATCTGCGCCGTCCAGCGGCGGGCATTGTCGCGCCAAACACCCTCGTAAAGGCAATTGTGGAAATAGTAATATTCGAGATGCTTGAATTCGGCCCGGGCGGCGCTGAACAACTCTTCTACAAGTTTGATATAGGGATCCATGGAGCCGCCGACATCCAAAAACAGGATCACCTTGACGGCGTTATGGCGTTCGGGGCGGGTTTTCACATCGAGATAGCCATTTTCGGCTGTGGCCCTGATAGTGCCGTCCAGATCCAATTCCTCAGCCGCGCCCGTACGGGCCCATTGGCGCAGGCGTTTCAGAGCCACTTTGATATTGCGTGTGCCCAGTTCGATTGTGTCATCAAGGTTCTTGAAATCCCGCTTGTCCCAGACCTTGACCGCGCGTTGGTGGCGGCTTTCTTTCTGGCCGATCCGCACCCCTTCGGGGTTGTAGCCATAGGCGCCAAAGGGTGAGGTTCCGGCGGTGCCGATCCATTTATTGCCGCCTTGGTGACGGCCCTGTTGTTCCTTGAGGCGCTCGCGCAGCGTGTCCATCAGTTTGTCAAACCCGCCAAGCGCCTCGATTTCAGCCCGTTCTTCCGGGCTGAGATGCTTTTCGGCGAGTTTTTCCAACCATTCGGCGGGGATTTCGGCGGCCTCCATCACTTGGTCAGCCGTGATCGCCTCAAGCCCACCAAAGACATGAGAAAAAGCGCGGTCAAAACGGTCCAGGTGGCGTTCATCTTTGACCATGGCCGTGCGGGCGAGGTAGTAAAACCCGTCGATGTCATAGGTGACAAGCCCCGCGCCAACGCCCTCCAGAAAGGCCAGATATTCGCGAAGCGAGACCGGAATGCGCGCGGCGCGCAGCGTTTCAAAGAAGGGCAAGAACATGGGTGCACTCCTGACAGGATCAGGCCAGGACGACAATCCCGACAAAGCCACCAAGGACCAGCCCAATCATGCCAAGCACGCCAGCATAATGCAGCAAATCCAATCGGTTACCGCCACGACGGCGCGCCCAAAGCGCGCCAAGGGCCGCGCCGATTACCAGACCAATGATGGCTTCCACTGTGGTGTGCTCCGCAAATCAGCTTCGGTTCTGAGGGGACAGCGCCGCCACCTCCGTCAGGCGTTCGCGCACATCCTCTTCGCGGCCAAACCCATATCGCGCCCATGCCAGACTGTCGAGACGTACCGTTGCGGCCTCAGAGGCGCGGCCCTGTAATTCAAGGGCTTCGGCCTTGATCATCAGCAAAGTCGACAAAAGCGTCGCGTTTTGGCTGGTTGTGGCGGCGGGCAGGGCTCGGTTGACCAAAGTCAGGGCTTGGTTGGCTTCGCCGGCCGACAATGCAAAGGCGGCCAATTGCATATCAACCTGAGCCACCTGAACGGAATTTGGGTCGATATTTCTGAACGTAGTCCCGGCTGCGACAAAGGCGGCGACCGAGCGTTCGGCACTACGTGGCAATGTCAGGCGGCCAAGGGCAAAGTAACTGAATCCAAGCCGAACATCGCGCCAGCCGTGTTGCGTGGCAATGGCAACGGCCTGTTCCGCGGCGGCGATCCTTGCGGTGCCGGAACTGTTGCCGCCAAGCGCCGTTTCAATCGCGTTGATCCATTGCCGGTTGGGGGGCAGGGTGGCACTTGCCGGTCCACCCGCGCCGCCGGGGTTCAAACGATTGAGAATGTCCGGCAATCGCGCCGCAACCGCCTGACGCGACATGCCCGATTGCAGCGCGCCATCGTAATAGGCGCGTAGAACCAACATGTCGAACCCGGTCAGGACGGCGTGAAAATTATCGTCGTTAAAGATCGAATCCGGCAAACGATAGAGGTCATTGAGGGGCCCAAGTGCTTGCGCAACCTCTTCATGCAGGCAATCGCGCACTTCCTGTGGGCTTACATCCGAAGGGATGAAAACCGCAACATGTTCGCGTGTTTGCAGGGTCGTCCAATCCAGTTGGTTGCCATTGCGCCGGGCCGCTCGGAACTCATCCCAGCTTGAGGCGCGTGGAACCACGAAACAGGCCGCATGCGGCACGGCGCGCTGCATGCGGGCGCGGGGCAGGGTCTCGATGGTGATTGAGGCGCGGGTCTGCCCATGCGGGATGCGGCTGATATTCAGCCCCGCCTCAGAGCGCAGCCGGGCAATCAGTTGATCCAGATCGCGCGACAAGGTGGCGGGCGCTCCGGGCAGTACCGCGACCGTAATCGGCCCCTCGAACCGAGACAGGACAGGGATCGGTCTGCCGCTTTCCATCTCAAAGCTCAAATCAAGGAAATCGCGGGCAATCTGGGTGTTGGGCCGGGTTGGGCGCGGCTGCGCCACGGTCGCGAAACTGGCCATAGGTGGCAGGGATGCGGCATAATTCGTTTCAAGCCGCTCTGGCATTTCGGCCAAAGGGCTGGGGCCGCATGCGGCCATGATCGTCAATGAAACAAGGGCAATACTGATACGAAACATGCGGATTAATCCATCCTTCGTCTGTAGACCATGAAATCGGTCGGGTTCGCTATTTTGTCATATAGGGCGCGTGCTTGGGAATTACCCGTCTGCGTCAGCCAATACACATTCGCGCGACCCGATGCATCGGCATCGGCATAGACCGCCTCGATAAGGGCCCTGGCCACGCCTTTTCCGCGTGCGGCGGGGATCGTGAAAAGGTCTTGCAGATAGGTCACGGGCTCCAGCCGCCAGCCATGCGCATGCGCAATAGCGTGGACAAGGCCAAGAGCGATATCGCCGTCCCATGCGATCCAGCCGCGCATATCTGTGATGTTTGGGTCAATGTATCGGGCAAAAGTTGCGTCATAGACATCCCGATCAAGCTCGGTGTCATAGAACTCCAGATAGGCCCGCCAAAGCCGGTCCCAGTCGTCCCGATCCTGTTCGTGGATCGGGCGGATCTTTAGTGGATATGCCACGCGGTTGATGCCTCAAAAAATCGTTATGCGGTCCTGTTAGAACGCACGCTAATTTCGGATTGTGGCACAATTCGGGAAAAACTAAAATTCGAACTGTTATTTGAGGAACCAGAATGTTGCCGGCCCGGAAACCGAGGGCAGGGCCGGCTTGGGACCGTCAGAACAAGGGTGTGATGGCCGAAATGGGCATGAAAGCCGCCAGAACCAGCGCCAATCCTATTGATCCAAAAATCATGGCGATGGGACGCAGGCGTTTGGGGCTACCCGGCCAAAGAAGGTAAAGCGCCGCGCCAAGGTTCGAGGTGATCCCCATAGCGACAATGCCCCATGGGAACTGGCCCGATCGGACTGTCCAGATCCCCGACGCATAGCCGACAAGAAGCGCCAGAATAGCAAGCCCGTAAAGGCGAAACAGGGCCGGACTTTGCACCGTTGCGCCGGTCATGGCTTCCAACCGCGCCGTTGGCAGCAGCAGAAACGGCCCCGCAAGCAGGACCAGAGAGATCAGTATTTTGAATACGAGGACGAGAGCTATTGCAGTCATTGGCTAAATCCTTATTTTGAACCCAGCTATGGAATAGATAGGCTAAGTTCGAATGTCAAACTCAGAATCCTTGCAGATGAACCGAAAATCACCAGTGCCCGTCGATCAATGCGGTGCGGCATTGGCGACAGAGATCATTTCGGACAGGTGGAGCATGTTGATTTTACGCGAAGCGTTTTACCGCGTGGGGCGGTTTGACGACATTCAATCCGAGATCGGCATTCCGCGCTCTGTCTTGACGGATCGGCTAAAAAAGCTGGTATCGAACGGAATTCTGACACGCGAACCTTATCGGGAGGCCGGGTCGCGGACCCGAACGGCCTATCTTCTCAGTCAGAAGGGGCGCGAACTTGGCCTTGTTTTGCTGGCCCTGATGCAATGGGGGGACCGGCATTTGCGTGACGGAGAGACCGGTTTGTCCGTCACGCACAAAGAGACGGGTCAGGCCTTGGTTGTTGGATTGGTTCCAGCCTCCGAGCCAAAAATCGGCTTTGATGAGGTAACGCTGACGCCAACGTCAAGCGCTCCTTAGCGCCCCGCGCGGGCCATGAAAGCCAGACGTTCAAACAGGGCCACATCCTGCTCATTCTTCAGCAAGGCACCGTGCAATTTGGGCAGGGCAGAGGCCCCGTCGCGGCGCAAATCCTCTGGGCTGAGATCTTCTGCCAAAAGCAGTTTCAGCCAGTCCAAAACCTCGGATGTAGACGGTTTTTTCTTCAGTCCCTGCTGATCACGGATTTCGTAAAATTGCGTGAGGGCGGTGGTCAATAGCTGCGGCTTGATCCCGGGATGATGCACTTCGACGATCTGCTTGAGAGTTTCCATCTCGGGAAAGCGGATATAGTGGAAAAAACAACGCCGCAGAAAGGCGTCTGGAAGCTCTTTCTCATTATTCGAAGTGATGATGACAATGGGCCGGGTCGTGGCTTTGATGGTTTCACCGGTCTCGTAGACAAAGAACTCCATCCGGTCGAGTTCCTGAAGCAGGTCATTTGGAAACTCGATGTCCGCTTTGTCGATCTCGTCAATCAGCAACACGACCCGCTCTTCGGCTTCAAACGCCTGCCAGAGTTTGCCTTTGCGGATGTAGTTCGCGACATTGTGAACGCGTTCATCGCCCAACTGGGAATCGCGCAATCGGCTGACGGCGTCATATTCATAAAGGCCCTGCTGTGCCCGCGTCGTCGATTTCACGTGCCATTCGATGATCGGCAAATCGAGTGACGCGGCCACCTGACGGGCCAATTCCGTTTTCCCGGTACCCGGTTCGCCCTTTACAAGCAGGGGACGCTGCAAAGTTACCGCAGCGTTAACTGCGACGGTCAGATCCTCGGTGGCGACGTAATCTGCGGTTCCGGAGAATTTCATTTAACCCCCTCAAGGACTTGGCTCTGCGATATCGGGCGCGACCATAGCAGGCATGGCCGCAGTCACAACTGGTCATTCTGGGCGTGACAAGCCCGGCTGGTTAGAGTAATCCGGCCCCAATGCAATCGGGGGTCCGCCGCGCCTGAGTCGGAACTCCCGATAATGCGAAGGGGAGAACTATGAAAGCAGAAGTCTTTCTACCTGAAGACTATCGTCCCGCAGAGGACGAACCGTTCATGAATGAACGCCAATTGGAATATTTCCGTCGTAAACTGAAGGCATGGCGCGATGATCTGCTTGATGAAAGCCGGTCGACCGTTGCGGTTCTTCAGGATGGAACGCGCAATATCCCGGATGTCGCAGATCGCGCCAGCGAAGAGACAGACCGGGCATTGGAGCTGCGCACACGGGATCGTCAACGCAAGCTGATTTCCAAAATCGATTCCGCGCTGCGCCGGATCGACGAGGGCGAATATGGCTATTGCGAAGTCACCGGCGAGCCGATTTCGTTGAAGCGCCTGGATGCGCGCCCGATTGCCACCATGAGCCTTGAGGCCCAGGAAAAGCACGAGCGCCGCGAAAAAGTGCACCGCGACGATTGATTTGGCAGGCCGGGTGCGGCTCTAAGCCAAATGGACCTATCCCCGAAATGGGACGATAAACGCCGGGGCCGACGCCTCGGCGTTTTGTTTTTGAAGGGGGCGATATGCTGATCGGGCAAGAAATAACAATTCTGGGTGCGGGCGTGGCCGGATTGGCCACAGCGACCGCGCTTGCGCAACGCGGCGCCAAAGTGCGTGTCATCGAACAGGCGGACGCCATTCGCGAAGTAGGCGCCGGGCTGCAAATCAGCCCAAATGGCGCGGTCGTTCTGCGGGCTCTGGGATTGGGCGAGGTTTTGGATGCCGCCGGCCCCCGGGCGCGGTCCGTTGTTTTGCGAGATTTTCGGCGTGGCGCGGAGGTGTTCCGTCTGGATCTTGCCCGCAAAAACCGTCCCTACCACCTGATGCACCGGGCTGATCTGATCGGAATGCTCAAAGAGTCAGCTTTAGATGCGGGCGTCTCGATCGAACTCGGTCGCACGATCGAACGGGTCGTTCCCAACGACAGCGACGCAACGTTGCATTTTGCAGGCGGCGCGACCGAAACCGTTCCCATTCTGATCGGCGCGGATGGCATCAAGTCACCCACACGCCAAGCTTTACTTCCAAATAGCAAAGCATTCTTTACAGGTCAGGTGGCGTGGCGCTGTGTCATTCCCTGGGATAAGCCTGAAACCCCGGCCGATGCCACGGTTTATATGGGGCCGGGCCGGCATATGGTGGTCTATCCGCTGCGTGGCGGTGAACTGATGAATATCGTAGCCGTTGAAGAACGCGATGAATGGGCCGCGGAAGGGTGGAACCATCCCGATTCCGTTGCCAACCTACAGCACGCTTTTACCGATTTTTGTCCCGAAGTGCGGGATCTGCTGGAGATGGCGCAAGACGTCTATCTTTGGGGGCTTTTCCGACACCCGCCATTCAAACCATGGCATCTTGGGCCGACGGTTATCACTGGCGACGCGGCTCATCCGACCCTGCCATTTCTGGCGCAAGGGGCCAATATGGCGTTGGAGGATGCGTGGGTACTGGCCGATGCTTTGGCAGAGGAAGACAGCGCTGATGCAGCCTTTGTACGATTCCAGGCGCTTCGAAAGGACCGAACCTTTCGTATTGTCGAGGCCGCGTCGAAAAATGCGCAAAACTACCATTTGCGACCGGGCCCGATGCGGTTTGCCGCCCATAGCGCGTTACGGTTGGGTGCGAAACTTGCTCCGAAAATTGCCGAAGGCCAATTTGAATGGCTTTATGGCCACGATGTGACCAATGGCGCAGGGCGACAAAATTAAGCCGCCAGATCAATCCAGACAGGAACGTGATCCGAGGGCTTCTCTCGGCCCCGGATTGCCGCATCAATCTGGACATCCTCCAAAAGGTCTGCCGCCTGAGGGCTGAGCAGCAGATGGTCGATACGGATGCCATCATTTCGTTGCCACGCACCGGCCTGATAGTCCCAGAACGAATAATGCTCCGGGCCGTTGACGCGCGCGCGGAAAGCCTCGGTAAAGCCCAGATGCAGGATCTTGCGGTACGCCTCGCGGCTTTCAGGGCGGGCCAGCGCATCTTCTTGCCATGCTTCGGGCCGGGCGGCGTCTTCGTCTTGCGGGATGATGTTATAATCGCCTGCCATGACCAAGGGTATCTCGTCCTGCAACAGCTCTGCTGCGCGGGCCTTCATGCGCGTCATCCAGGCCAGCTTGTAATCGTACTTTGGGCCGGGGCAGGGGTTGCCGTTGGGCAGATACAGGCCGCAAAGGCGCACAGCCGTGTTGTCGCCCACAACAGTGGCCTCGATCCAGCGGGCCTGTTCATCCTCGTCATCACCAGGAAGGCCACGTACGACATCCTCTAAAGGCAGCTTTGACAAAATGGCCACGCCATTGAAGCTCTTCTGGCCATGCGTTTCGACATTGTAACCACGATCCTCGAACAGCTCTCGCGGGAAGTTTTCATCGACGGATTTGATTTCCTGCAGCAACGCGACGTCAGGCTGTGATTCGTCCAGCCAATCGCCCAAAGCCTGAATGCGGGCCTTGATTCCATTGATGTTGAAGGTTGCAATCTTCATCGGGTGCCCCCACTTAGTGTTCAACGTACAGAAATTTAACCCATATTCACCGTCCCAGATCAAAATTCCAAGGGGGATTGCAGTTTAAGTGTTAATATGACACTATATATCCATACCAAGACGAACTGCCTAAGACCCAAGCCATTTTGATCCAGGACGAACCCATGCGGAATTTCATGACGCTCCTCTTTTTATTCTCCCTCGGGCTGCCATTTGCAGCCGCTCAAGCTGACGACCATGACAGGAATGGAACGGAAATCATTGCCGTTTCTCCTGTAACCCACGACTGACCAAATCGGATTGCCATTTGACCAATTTTTTACGCTTTTTCTGCGTGACCCTTCTCGTCCTGGTGCTGCCACTCAGCGCCAGGGCGCAGGGCGTTGCTTTGATTCCGCAATTGCGCCTTGAGTTGGAGGCGCAGCAAGATGAATTGGCAGCAGGGTATTCCCAAGCGGCAGCAAGATCACAAATTCAGCGCCTGTTTAACCAGCAAGATATCCAATATTCGGAACGGTTCATTGATAGTTGGGCGCGTGGCCTGTCTGAGCGATGGTCGCGGTATGAAGAATTTTTTGTCGCGCATCGGGACCTTTTGGACGCCTGGCAGGCAGAGGTTGACGAAGGGCGCCTGTCACAAGCCGAGGCAGAAGCGATCTTGCGGCCCGCATTGGCCCGGACGGCCCTGATCGCAACCCGCGTTCTGGGATGGTTGCAAGAGGATCTGGCCCAGCTTTCTGATCGCGCCCGATGGACAGATCTCGCCCATGAGATCGGCTGCTGTGAACCTTTATACTATCAGGCTCTGGCCGAGGCCGAGACCGCAGCCATGGTAAATGGCGGCCCGTCGCCCGATGCCATTGCAGCCCTGCGGCTGTTGCCAGATGTGCCAGAGGCCGATCAAGTGGTCGAGATGCCGACGCGCCGTAGCCTGATGGAAGAATTGGCCGCGCGCACGGATGCGTTGCTTTATTCAGGTGAGGCGACCCCGGCGATCCGGGCCGCCTTGCTGGACGAGGCGCTGATGATCCTTGAGATTTTCCCAAGAAGCCCGGCCGATGAAGCCGTTATGGCGCAATTGCGCAGCGAACTGGCCCGTGAATCCCAGCTGGTTTTCCCGGCCGCGCCGCTTTTGTCTTTGGCGCGTATCGTTGAGCCTGGTCCGATGCGGGAATTACTGGTCAGCGAAGCTGAACATCGCATGACCGAAATGGCGGCCCTTATGGACAGCTCGGATGAGGCGGAAACCGCCCCGAACCTGGCCCTGTTGCCGATGGTGAATATGACCACACAAAGCAGCAACAACGCGCCCTCCAGCATGGACAGCATGGCCGCAGACCCCGCGCCGGAACCCCCTGCCGCGCCTGCGCCCAATGTCAACCGGTTGGCCACGGCGCAAGCCAATGGAACAACCGCGTCGGAGGGCCTGATTGTTGGCGGTATAATGACGGCCGCCCCGATCACTGAACCTGCGCAGGCAACGCCAGACGATCAGGCCATCACGGCCTTGCAGGGTGCGTTGAATATCATTGATCAGGCAGAACCGGATTTTGGCGAGGCGAGTGCATATGCGGCCACTGCCGAAGGCGTTCTGGCCGGAACTGACCGTATGGGGCTGATCGCTGCGCTGGTGCGCTGACCGGGCACCATTCCCTACATTGAGAAAGAGGTGCCGCAACCGCAGGAGGAGGTGGCATTTGGGTTTTCAATGGTAAACCGTGCGCCAATCAGTTCTTCTGTGAAGTCAATCACGGCATCGGCCAGAAAGGGCAAAGACACGCTATCTACGACCACTTTTTGGCCGTTGCCCTCTAACACCATGTCATCCTCTGCCGGGTCATCCAACGTGATCTCGTATTGAAACCCGGAACATCCGCCGCCTTCGACGGCAACACGCAGCGCCTTGGCCTCGCCTGAGGCGGCGTTGATTTCGCCGATGCGAACAAAGGCGCGCTCTGTGACAGTTGGGGGCAGGGTCAACATGGATGATAATCTCGTATTCGAAGACTGTAGTGGTCAAAATAGGATGCGGGTTGGTCCCCTGCAAGGGCGATCTGATTTGTGATTGTGAGGGTCCAGAGTGGCATTCCCCGCTCGCGCCGACGCGCATGCCCTGATATAGCGTGGGATAACAGGCGTTTGGCAGAGCCGCCTGACCAAAAAAGAAAAGAGGAGGGCAGGGTACATGGCAGCACCCTATGCCTGCGATCCAGAGGCCAGCCGGGGCAGGCTGTGGCCAGAGGAGGAAAGTGCATTCCGGTCGCCGTTTCAACGCGACCGCGACCGCATCATCCATGCCGGATCGTTCCGCAGGTTAAAGCATAAAACGCAAGTATTTGTGGAGCATGAGGGCGACCATTTTCGCACCCGGCTGACCCATTCCATCGAAGTGGCGCAAGTGGCCCGCACGATCGCGCGCGCCTTGGGCCTGACCGAGGACCTGACCGAAGCCGTCGCGCTGGCACATGATCTTGGTCACACACCGTTTGGTCATACCGGCGAGGATGCATTGAATGCATTGATGCAGCCCCATGGTGGGTTCGATCACAATGCGCAGGCCCTGAAGATTGTTACAACGCTCGAGCGCAGCTATGCCGAATTTGACGGGTTGAACCTGACCTGGGAAACCCTTGAAGGCATTGCCAAACATAACGGGCCGGTCACGGGCGATCTGCCATTTGCCCTGTCCGATTACGATGCGCGCCATGATCTGGAATTACACACCCATGCCAGCGGCGAAGCGCAGGTTGCCGCGGTGGCAGACGATATTGCCTATAACAACCATGATCTTGCGGATGGTTTGCGGGCCGGTCTTTTTTCCGATGCAGAGGCGGCGGAACTGCCCATTGTCAGCGCTGCCTATGCCGAGGTTGACGCCAATTACCCCGGACTGGATATGAAACGCCGCCGAGCCGAAGCGCTGCGCAGAGTCTTTGGCGTCATGGTCAGGGACGTGATTGACGAGGCGCGGACGCGTCTGTTTGAGGCCGCGCCGGCAAGTGTGGACGAGCTGCGCCATGCTGGGCGGCCCATGGTGCGGTTTTCAGACACGTTGTTCGCAGAGCTGAAAGAGATCCGCGCTTTTCTATTCTCTCGCATGTACCGCGCGCCCTCCGTCGTTGAAATGCGTCAGCAAGTGACAACTGTCGTTGAAGAGCTGTTTCCACTTTTCATGGACCGGCCAGAGCTATTGCCCGAGGAATGGAGCGATGATGTTGCGAACGCACGTGACGAAACCGCTCGGGCGCGGCTTGTGGCAGATTATATCGCGGGCATGACGGATCGATACGCCCTCGACCGGCATCGCGTTCTGGTCGCGGGTGGCGCGTGACAGCGTGACATGTTCCATGGTTGTCTGTCAGGGGACCCAAAACAGGAGATTTGCCATGACGCGCGCCGCGTTTCTGATCGGGCTTTGCCTTTGCACGCCTGCATTTTCTCAATCCCTACCACCCTTGCCGCAAGGAGAGTTTCAGGTTGACGAATGTCGGGAGGATTTCGCCGAGCAGGTGATCACCATTTCGGATCGGACCATCTATTTCTATGAAAGCCAATGCGACATGCGAAGCGGCACGCCTGTTGAAGGCATAGATGGGGCCGTGATGTACGAGGCGCTTTGCGCGGGCGAAGGCGAGATCTGGGGCCAGTATTTCCTGATTGCGCCCAGTTGGGATGACGGGGTGATCATCCTGCAGGATCGTCTGGCCGTGACATATGCGCGCTGCACCAGCCCGCCCGGCCAGAAATAAGCCGGTTTCGCCGCCTGCCGGCGTCGACCGGGCGGGCGGCCCACGTCACGCTCCTTTCAGGAGCCCTCCTTGGGCCGCTGCTGCCGCGGGGAAAGACGCTGGCGCCCTCTCGGTCATTGACCTTGGTGTTCCCCGTGATAAACCGCGCGCAACAATGGATGGACCCGTGACATGACCCTTTTCGCCGATATCCGCGCGCTTGTGATCGAAAACCTTGAGGCCATGGCCAAGGATGGCTTGCTGCCCGGCGGGTTGGAGATGAAAAACGTTGCGGTCGAGCCGCCGCGCGATCCGGCACATGGCGATATGGCCACCAATGCAGCCATGGTTCTGGCCAAACCTGCCAAAATGAAGCCGCGCGATATTGCCGAAGGGTTGGCCGCGCGGCTGGTCGCCGACCCGCGGATTGACGCCGCCGATGTCGCCGGGCCGGGTTTTTTGAACCTACGCCTGTCTATGGCCACCTGGCAGGGTGTGATCGCCGGAATCCTCGACGATGGAGCAGCTTATGGCCGGTCTGACCTTGGGAAAGACGCCAAGGTCAATGTCGAATATGTCTCGGCCAACCCGACGGGCCCTTTGCATGTGGGCCATACACGGGGGGCGGTTTTTGGCGATGCGCTGGCCTCGCTCCTGGATTTCACCGGGCATGATGTGACCCGCGAATATTACATCAATGATGGTGGTGCGCAGGTCGATGTACTGGCCCGGTCAGTCTATCTGCGCTACCTTGAGGCCCATGGCCAAGAAGTGGCGTTTGAGGATGGCACCTATCCCGGCGACTATCTGATCGAGGTCGGAGAAGCGCTGAAGGCCAAAGTCGGAGACGCATATGTCGGCAAGGGCGAAGATATCTGGCTGACCGAGATCCGCGAATATGCGACCGAGGCGATGATGGAGCTGATCCGCGAGGATCTGGCGATGCTTGGCGTCAAGATGGATCACTTCTTCTCAGAAAAATCGCTCTACGGCACCGGCCGGATTGAGGCGGCCCTGGAAGATCTGGACAGCAAGGGCCTGATCTATGAGGGCGTGTTGGAGCCGCCTAAAGGCAAAAAGCCCGAGGATTGGGAGCCGCGCGAGCAAACCTTGTTCAAATCGACCGATCACGGTGACGATGTGGACCGGCCGGTGAAGAAATCGGACGGCGGCTGGACCTATTTCGCACCGGACATCGCCTATCATTTTGATAAAGTTTCCAGAGGGTTCGACGCATTAATTGATGTGTTTGGTGCCGATCACGGCGGCTATGTCAAACGGATGAAGGCCGCTGTTTCGGCCCTGTCAGATGGCAAGGTTCCGCTGGATATCAAACTGACGCAACTGGTGAAACTCTTCAAAGATGGCCAGCCCTTCAAGATGTCGAAACGGGCGGGCACATTTGTGACTTTGCGCGACGTGGTCGAGATGGTCGGCGCCGATGTCACGCGCTTTGTCATGCTGACCCGCAAAAACGACGCACCGTTGGATTTCGACGTCGATAAAGTGCGGGAACAGTCCAAGGATAACCCGGTTTTCTATGTGCAATACGCCCATGCGCGGATCTGCTCGGTACAGCGAAAAGCGGCCGAAGCGGGGATCGAAATGGATGCCTCGGACCTGTCTAATATCGTGCATCCAGCAGAGTTGGCGCTGGCGGCCAAGCTGGCCGAATGGCCCAGGTTGGTTGAGGCTGCGGCCAAAACCCATGAGCCGCATCGGGTGGCGTTCTACCTTTATGATCTGGCCAGCGAGTTTCATGCGCTTTGGAACAAGGGCAATGCTGAAACTCAATTACGGTTCCTGCAAGAGGATGATCCTGTTGCATCGAAAGCAAAATTGGCCCTGATTGCCGCGGTTCAGGTTGTTATTTCCAACGGTCTTGCTATTCTTGGCGTGACACCGGTCAAAGAAATGCGCTGACGATCAGCTCCGGCCAACGGGGCGGCGTCAAAATAAAGCGAAATACCGGCGTGAGCAGTTGAAAAAATAGACCCGGTATGCCGTCCTGATGACGGACTGCCCATGCCGGGGCGATGAGGGCAGGCATGGCAGATATAGAATATGATTATGGGGCAGCGCCCTATTCTGAACCGGCCCAGGGTGACCCTTCGGCTTTTGGCGTGATCCTGAACTGGGTTGGCGCCTTGATGTCGGTCGGTCTGGTTGTGGGTCTAGCCGTTTGGGCCTGGCAGCTGACGGTCCGCGACGTCTCTGGCGTGCCGGTCATTCGCGCGCTTGAAGGGCCGATGCGTGTGGCACCGGAAGATCCCGGTGGAACAATTGCAGAAAATCAAGGGCTTGCTGTAAACAGGATCACGGAGGGCGCTGAAGCGGCCCCGGCTGCAGAACGTATCGTTTTGGCGCCTGAGCCATTGGATTTGGAAGAGATCGACCTTAGCTCGGCCAGTTTGCCGGAGGATGCAATTCAACCGGCTGAGGCTACGGGCGAGGAAACTCTGGCGCTGATTGACCGCTTGTTGGAAGAGGCCGTGCCGCTTGATCCCTTGCCCGATAGTCCAAATGCGGCAGCCCAGCCCGAACGCCCGCTGATCGAAGTGATCTCGTCGACTATCCCCGGCGTGTCGCGTTCAGTGCGCCCGGCTGTGCGCCCATCCGATCTGCAAGTTGCATCCCTGGCCCCCGTGGCCCTGCCTTCCGCGTCTGGCGACATCGCAACGCAGGAAATCGCAGCAGATGCTTTGGCGCAAGGCACCCGTCTGGTTCAGCTTGGCGCGTTTGACGATGCAGAAACCGCCCGTGAAGAATGGGCCCGTTTGGCGCGTGCCTTCCCGGATTTCTTCCGCGATAAGGATCGTGTGGTGCAGGAGGCTGTATCAGGGGGGCGCGAGTTCTTCCGTCTGCGCGCCCATGGCTTTACCGACCTGTCCGATGCGCGCCGGTTCTGTACCGCATTGAATGCACAAGGCGCGGCCTGCATCCCAGTTACGCTTCGTTAAGGTCGTGACGGGGGCAGGGTCCGCCACAATTCTGGGCTGTGCCGGACCGCGTCTGACCCTCGACGAGGCCCGGTTCTTTGCTGACATCCAGCCTGTTGGGTTCATCCTTTTTGCGCGAAATATTGAGGCTCCCGATCAGGTGCGCGCGCTGTGCGCGGATCTTCGAAAGGCAGTTGGTCGGAATGCACCGATATTTGTGGATCAGGAGGGCGGGCGGGTTCAGCGTCTGCGCGCGCCACATTGGCGCGAATGGATGCCGCCGTTGGATCAGATTTCAGCAACCGGAGATCGTGCCGCCCGGGCAATGTATCTGCGCAGTTACCTGATCGGTCGCGAGCATTCGGCTCTGGGCATAGACGGCAATTGCGCGCCATGCGCTGATATCGCCCGCGACATAACTCATCCGTTTCTGCGCAACCGCTGCTACGGACAAACCCTTGAAGATGTTGTTAAAAATACGCGTGCTGTGGCCAATGGGCTGATGGATGCCGGCGTTCATCCGGTCCTCAAACACATTCCCGGCCATGGATTGGGCACGGCTGACAGTCATCTTGACCTGCCACGCGTTATGGCGGCGGCCGAGAACCTGCATAGCACAGATTTCGCGGCCTTCGCGTCCTTGAAGGACATCCCCTGGGGGATGAGTGCGCATGTGGTTTATGAGGCGTTCGACGCCGATTTGCCCGCCACTCTTAGCTTCAAAATGATGCGCATAATCCGGCAAGATATCGGGTTTGACGGTCTATTGATGACCGATGATCTGTCGATGAATGCTTTGCCGGGGGCCATCCACAGCCGCGCATCCGCTGCCAAGGCGGCCGGATGCGACGTGATCCTGCACTGCAACGGGGATTTGACCGAAATGAAAGCCGTTGCAAAATCCGCGGGCGTATTGACCCCAACGTCGCAAAAGCGGCTGGCCCGGGCCTTGCAAACTCAGCGCAAGCCCATTGACCTTGACATCGCCACGGCGGAAGCTGAACTTGACGCGCTTCTGGCCGGGACGGGTGATGTCTGACGACAGCGAAAGACAAGATGACGACATGTGGGAAACCGTTGCCGAACGACGTGCAGCGGAGGCCTTGATTGTCGATGTCGATGGCTTTGAGGGGCCGTTGGACGTGCTGTTGACTCTGAGCCGGACCCAGAAGGTCGATTTGCGAAAGATCTCGGTCCTGACATTGGCCGAACAGTATCTGGCCTTCGTTGAAAAGGCGCGCAGCCTGCGGATCGAACTGGCCGCAGATTACCTCGTGATGGCGGCATGGTTGGCCTTTCTGAAATCCCGACTGTTGTTGCCCCCGGATCCTACGGAAGAAGGGCCTTCAGGCGAAGAACTGGCCGCGCATCTGGCCTTTCAGTTGGAACGACTGCAAGCCATGCGCCAACGCGCAGCGCAGCTGATGGCGCGTGACCGATTGGGGCGCGACCGGTTTGTACGCGGCGTTCCGGAACAGGTCGAGCTGGCGCGCAATGTGACCTACACGGCATCGCTGTTGGACCTGATGCAAGGCTATGCCCGCATCCGAACCCGTGATGAGTTTCGCCCCTTTGTCATGGATCGAGAGTCGATCCTGACGATGGAAGAGGCGCTGGATCAATTGCGCGGCATGATCGGCTATACCGGTGACTGGGTTGATATCATTAGCTTTATTCCCGATGGTTGGCGCCGCGACCCCAAGAAACGCCGGTCCGCCACCGCATCTACCTTTGCCGCCGCGCTGGAATTGGTAAAAGCGGGTAAGGCGACCCTCAGGCAATCGGATACATTTGCGCCCATACATCTGAAACCAAGAGGCCCGGATGAGCAGTGAAGACCAAGACGCGGTAGAAGAAAGCCTGTTTCAGGCGCCACCGCTGGCAGAACAGGAACGCATGATCGAAGCGATGCTTTTTGCGTCTGCTGAGCCCTTGTCGCTGCGGGAAATGTCGGCCCGGATGCCGCATGGCTCAGATCCAGCCGAGGCGATGGTCCTGCTTAGAAAGCGTTATGAGGGCAGGGGTGTCACTCTGGCCCGTGTGGGTGACAGCTACGCCTTTCGAACCGCTCCGGATCTTGGATTCCTGATGAGCCGCGAGACGACGGAAACCCGCAAGCTGAGCCGCGCGGCGATCGAGACTCTTGCCATCATCGCCTATCACCAGCCCGCTACCCGCGCCGAGATTGAAGAGATCCGGGGCGTCTCGGTCAGCCGGGGCACAATCGATCAGTTGATGGAGATGGAATGGATCAGGTTTGGCCGTCGGAAAATGACGCCAGGCAGGCCCGTGACATACATGGTGACAGATGCGTTTATGGATCATTTTGGGCTGGAAACTGTCCGTGACCTACCGGGCCTGAAAGAGCTTCGTGCGGCAGGTCTTTTGGATAGTCGCCCCCCCTTGGGAAGTTTCCCCGGACCGGGCGAAACCGAAGAGGATTTGGACGAAGCCATGGAGCGCGACGAGGATCAGGGCGATATGTTCGGCGATTGAGCCGGTTCTTTGCGGATCTCCGTGCCGAAAATCGACGGAATTGCCCGATTTCTGCCCTAGTTTCGTGTTAGTATCGCCAGATACAGGCTCAGGAGGCCCAATTATGGACCGAGTAATTTCAATGATCGTCAATAGACTGCTTCGGAAAGCGGTCAATCGTGGCGTTGATGCCGGAATCAATCGTGCAATGAGCGGTCGCGCAGAAGAGCCGATGACACGAGATCAGCGTCAGGCCACGCGCACCAATACGCAACGCGCAAGGCAGATGACGCGGATGGCCCGGCGCTTTACACGATTTTAACCGGTCGCTGTCGGTCAAACGATTTTTCACTGGCGGCATGCTTTCTGCCATGCCAGAACGCTCATCACATTAATCACCCCGGAGACGCTTATGCGCCGTACCCTTGCCTTGATGTCGGTTGCCCTTTCGCCAGTTTTGACAGCGCCCGGTTTTGCGCAGGAAACAGTCAGCGATGAAGCGATGGCAATCCGCATGGCCTCACCTGGGGTAGTGGTCGCTGAGGGAGTTCAGGAATACACCGTTATCGAGCTGGAATTACAAAATTGCCAGATCGTGCAGACGCTTCTGACCACACAAGGGTTCGAACGCGGCGAATCCGTTGGCGTGCAGGTGCTGCGTATGGATTTGCGTGACCTTGACCCGATCACCGGGATTTTGCCAGCCGAAGATACTGTCAGCGGCAATCGCCGGATCATGCTGGTTCCATCGCAACATGCCTGGGAAGAGATCCAGTCCGCAGGCCAGATTTTCTCAGAAATGCGTCAGGCCGCGACAGAAGCGGGCGATCAGGAAAATGTAAATGCACCGGACGGCGCGCGCACCCTGCGCACACAGGCTCATCGTGGGTTTTCTGCTGATGCGGCCTCTGGCGTTTACGGTGAAGTCATGGCGCGGACCCACGTGATGCAAATGCGCGGGGATCGTGGCGCACTGATCTATCCGCTGGTGGCGCCGATGCAGATCAACCTCAACCCAGAGGGCTTTGATGCGGCCATGGCGGCAATTGATATGTTGCGGGCCGAAGCCTGCGCGCCCGAAGGCACGGTGCTGCCGGAAGAACCTGATGAAGGCGATGTCCCAATTGAGGAAGAATCCGAAGAAGGTGCATCGCAGTAGTAGCGGGCACCTGAAATCAGATGACGTGTTGGGGGCCAATTGGCCCCCTTTCTTATGGAAGATCAGCCGCCAAATTGTGCCTGAAAGGCAGAAAGGGCGTTTTGCCAACTGGTAAATGCCGGTTGCGCTCCATTGATCAGGGATGCCTCCATCGACAAGATAAGCACACCGGCAGGGTCAACTGTCAGCTCGCCGGCCTGGCCCGTGGCCGCCCATGCATTGGCGGCGCCGTCAGTGTTGGCAGAAAAGGTGATGGCCTGAAATCGGACGGTTTCACATTGGGTTTGTCCAATGTCACAGGCATTGCCTGTCAATTCGGCAACGTAATCGGCTGTCCCGGATTGTCCAAACAGCGTTAGGACTGTTCCCTGTTCCAACCGTGCCGGGCCAAGCAGCAGCGCCGTATTCAATACATCCTCTGCCGCCGATTGGGCATGGGCCAATGTGGCCGACAGGCCTAGCGCCAGTAATGCTGGTGCAAAAACATTCATCTCATAATCCTCCTGCTCAAATCATACGAGCTCAGGGCGGGTATCTTTGCGCGCCCTAAGTAGAACCATAGCACAGATCATGGCGATGTCCGCATTGCTGTCCGATCACCGGTCGGGATGAGGTTTTCCGCCGACAAAAGAGAAAGGGCGCCCGGTTAAGACGCCCCTCACAATCTTGGTCCTACAGTCTGCGATTAGCAGCTGTAGTACATTTTGTATTCCACTGGGTGCGGGGTGTGCTCGAAGGCATAAACCTCGTCCCATTTCAGTTCGAGGTAACCCTCGATCTGGTCTTTGGTGAATACATCGCCTTTCAGCAGGAAGTCGTGATCGGATTCCAGCGACTCAAGCGCTTCGCGGAGCGAGGCACAAACGGTCGGGATACCGGCCAGTTCTTCTGGTGGCAGGTCGTAGAGGTCTTTGTCGGACGGATCGCCGGGGTTGATCTTGTTCTCGATTCCGTCGAGGCCAGCCATCAGCAGTGCTGCGAAGCACAGGTATGGGTTGGCTGCGGGATCGGGGAAACGGGCCTCAACGCGCTTGGCCTTGGGCGATTCTGCCCATGGAATACGAACACAACCAGACCGGTTACGAGCCGAATAGGCGCGCAGAACAGGGGCTTCAAAGCCTGGGATCAGGCGTTTGTAGCTGTTGGTCGATGGGTTGGTGAACGCGTTCAGGGTCTTGGCGTGCTTCAGGATGCCGCCGATGAAGTACAGGGCCTCATCCGACAGATCTGCGTATTTGTCGCCTGCGAACAAAGGCTTGCCGTCTTTCCAGATCGACATGTTCACATGCATACCGGTGCCGTTGTCGCCAGAGATTGGCTTGGGCATGAAGGTGGCCGATTTGCCGTATGCGTGGGCCACGTTGTGGATCACGTATTTGTATTTCTGCAGCTCATCTGCCTGATGGGTCAGCGATCCAAAGATCAGGCCCAGCTCGTGCTGACAGGACGCCACTTCGTGGTGGTGCTTGTCGACCTTCATGCCGATGCGCTTCATCGTGGACAGCATTTCCGAACGCAGGTCTTGGGCTGCGTCGGTTGGGTTCACAGGGAAATAGCCGCCTTTGATGCCGGGGCGATGACCCATGTTGCCCATCTCGTACTCGGTATCCGAGTTCCAGGAAGCGTCCTGGGCGTCGACTTCGTAGGAGACCTTGTTCATTTCAACGGAGAAACGAACGTCGTCGAAGAGGAAGAATTCTGCCTCTGGACCCCAGTAAGAGGTGTCGCCGATACCAGACGAGATCAGGTAAGCTTCTGCTTTTTCGGCTGTACCACGTGGGTCGCGGGCATAGGGTTCGCCAGTGTCAGGCTCAACCACCGAGCAATGAACGCACAGAGTTTTCTCAGCGTAGAACGGGTCGATATAGGCGCTGTTGGTGTCCGGCATCAGTTTCATGTCGGATTCTTCGATGGATTTCCAACCAGCGATCGAGGAACCGTCGAACATGAAGCCTTCTTCGAGGAAGTCCTCGTCAACCTGATCAGACATCACGGTGACGTGCTGCAGCTTGCCGCGGGGGTCCGTGAAACGGATATCGACATATTCGATATCTTCGTCGCGGATCAGGTTCAGAACATTTTCTTTGCTCATGTCCAGCTTTCCTTAAGAGATGGGTAAGATTTGATTGGGTGGGTGGCTTAAAGCGCGTCGTCGCCGGCTTCGCCGGTCCGGATACGGATGGCCTGCTCAACGGGCGAGACGAAGATTTTGCCGTCACCGATCTTGTCGGTTTTGGCGGCATTCATGATCGCCTCAATCGCGCCGTCGACCATATCATCGGCCAGCACCACGTCGATTTTCACTTTGGGCAGGAAATCCACCACATATTCTGCGCCACGATAGAGCTCTGTATGCCCTTTCTGGCGGCCAAAGCCTTTGACTTCAGTAACGCTGAGACCCTGGATGCCGATCTCCTGAAGGGCCTCCTTCACTTCGTCCAGCTTGAAGGGCTTGATGATGGCTTCGATCTTTTTCATTTTGGCCGACTCCTCCTGCCGAGTTACGCAAAGACGTGACACCACTTTCCCGCGAGGGGGGCAATCAGGTAGCATGACGCAGACGTGTAGTTTCAGGGGAATCCATAGGGTGCGCAAAAGAAATGCGCAAGGCGCACAAAAAAAGTGCAGATTGAAAACTTCCCCTGTTGGAAAGGGCAAAAATAATGAGTGAATTGCTGACCGCCGCCCAAATGCGCGCCATCGAAGAGGCCGCGATATCGTCGGGTGAGGTGACCGGGCTAGAGCTGATGGAACGCGCCGGGGCAGGGGTGGTCGAAGCGATTTTCGAGGAATGGCCGGAACTGCGGGCCAAGGGGCGACGTTGGTTTTCACCATGGCGCACAAGGCGAAAGGCCGTTGTCTTCTGCGGCTCGGAGAAAAATGGTGGCATTGGATTCGTTGTCGCCCGACTGCTGCGCAAGCGCGGTTGGGAGGTTGTTCTATTTCACCTTTTTTCCGAAGGTCGACCGCAGCCAGATACGTGGGAGAAGTGCAAATCCTGGATGAATGTCGGCAAGATCTACCCGTTTTCTGATCAAAAATGGCGTGATCCGTTGCTTCATGCGCCGCACCCGGATCTTTGGATCGACGCTATATTTGGTTCGGAAGAGAGCAGCGAATTGCCCGATTTGGTAACACGTATGTTTCACCGGGTGTATTATGAACAAAATTGGTGCACGGCGCCGGTAGTCGCTGTTGATATTCCAACCGGGATTTCCGCCGATACGGGAGACGCGGTAGAATCGTTTCATTTGTTGTCAGATCTGACCGTGGCGTTTCACTGTAAATTGCCGGGGCATGTTACTGGCGATGGGCCAGAAACATGCAGGAAAATCGTCGTGAAGGACATTGGTTTATGACTGAATTGCTGACAGCTGCCCAAATGCGCGCCATCGAAGAGGCCGCAATTTCTTCAGGCGAAGTGACCGGCCTTGAACTGATGGAACGCGCTGGTCGCGGCGTGGTTGAGGCGATCTTCGAGGAATGGCCCGAACTGCGCGAGACTTCCCACCGCGCCGTGGTGCTGTGTGGCCCCGGCAATAATGGCGGCGACGGCTTTGTTGTAGCCCGGCTTTTGAAGGAATGGGGCTGGAAGATCGAGGTCTTCCTCCATGGTGATCCCGAAATACTGCCACCCGATGCGCAGGCAAATTACGAGCGCTGGTGCGAAATGGGGGAGGTTCAGTCAGATAAAGAGGTTGATGACTTGACGGGCCGCCAGGCTGACTTGTTCATTGACGCATTATTCGGAACCGGACTGACCCGCGCGATTGATCGAAACATTTGTGGGTTGCTCTCTTTACTGACCACACACAATCCAAGGGTCCGATCGAGTCCTCCGATCAAGAATGTCGCGATAGATATTCAGTCGGGCTTTGATGCGGATTCCGGGCTGTTATTGCGGGGCGAAGAGCCGGACAAGTGGTATGAGGGGTATTTCGCGGATTTGACGGTAAGCTTTCAAACCGCAAAAGTTGGACACCACCTGACACCGGCTTCGCAGCGAGGGTTTTGGGGACAAGCGCAAAATGGGTCATTGCGAGTCAAACCGATTGGGTTGCAGAAAGAGCTGCAGGTGTTTGGGATGCAGAATGATCTTGTCGAGTTGGTTGAGCCCACTGGTTGGCCGCATGAAAAACTGGGCCATGACCACAAATATTCCCATGGCCATGCTCTCATCCTCTCCGGTTCCATGGGTCGCTCCGGCGCGGCCCGCCTTGCCGCGAGCGGCGCATTGCGCATTGGGGCGGGGCTTGTCACCGTTGCCGCGCCCGGTTCGTCTATGATGGAATGCGCGGCTCAGCTGACGGCAATTATGCTGAAGAAATGCGACGATGCAGACGCGCTCCTAGCCCTGCTGGAGGACCCCCGCCTGAACGCGCTCTGTCTTGGCCCGGGATTGGGCGTCGAGCGCGCCAAGGGTCTCGTCCCCGCCGCACTTGAGGCCCAACGTGCAACGGTTCTGGACGCCGATGCGCTCAGCGCTTTCGGTGATTGCCCCGAGGCGCTTTTTGCTCTGCTGCATCCCAATTGCGTGCTCACCCCGCATGGCGGTGAATTCGCCTGTCTGTTCCCGGATCTTGCCGCCAAACTGTCCGCACCGCCCAGCAAAGGCCCCGCCTATTCCAAGCTCGACGCCACGCGGGAGGCCGCGAAGCGCGCAGGCTGCACGGTGCTATTCAAAGGCCCGGACACGGTCATTGCTGACGAAAAGGGCCATGCGGCAATCAATTGTTCCGCTTTTGACCGCGCGGCGCCGTGGTTAGCCACTGCAGGATCAGGCGATGTGTTGGCTGGGTTTATCACCGGCCTATTGGCGCGGGGGCATTCCGCAAAGCAGGCCGCCGAAACCGCTGCTTGGCTGCATACCGAATGCGCGCTGGTATTTGGCCCGGGCTTGATCGCAGAAGATTTGCCGGAGCAATTGCCGCGCGTTTTCAGATCGCTAAACCACCAAAACTGACATTGTGATCACCGCTGGTATCGCATGGATCACCGTTAGGCTTGCACGTTAGTGGGTGCCGCGCTGAAAAGCTCGATCCCATCGGCGTAAAGGATATGCTCATGTTTGAACCGCAAGGTCAGAAGGGCCTCAGGCCGTGCATCTGTCCAGCTTAGAAATTCTCCATCCACCAGACGTGACAACGGAACGCGTGCCTGCGGTGTGCCAAACAACGCCTGCGCGCGCCAGTCGCGCAAAAGAACGCGCTGGTTTTCCGGCAGGATGATTTCGCGCGTCGGCTTGCCGCCAAGGGCGTCTTCCTGGACCCGGATAAACCGAAGATCCCCGGGAACTTCGTGGCGGGTAATCTCGAGCAACGGCTGCGCGCCGCCATCGCGGGTGATGATCTTGTCGCCAGGATACAGCGCCTCGACCGGCAGGGCGCCTGCCAGCGAGAGAATTTCTGTGCCCGGGGGAAGGGCCGAAAGGCTGAGGTCAAGCGCGCCGCTTTGGCCTTTGGTCAGATGTGACATGTCCTGTCCTGCTCATTTGGGCCGATTATCGACCTCATTTTGTTAGGTCCGGGTTAATTCTGCCTGTCAGCACCCGGCTTATTTTCGTTTCGTCAGGCCGTCGCCCGACGCAATATCGCTGTTTCCCACGCCTTCAGCATGGGGCGACACGCATTTGTCTCCAGTTCCGTATCGTCATCAAATTCGGGGAAGAGCTCCAGAAACTCATCCCGCGCATCTTCGCTGAGGGCTTCCAGACCAACTTTGCCCGGTCGGAAGCTTTCGGCCTCCAGACCGTCAGCGATCAGGATCTGATGATCGGCGCAATAGAGATGCATATAGGTCACGTCTTGCGCCAGGTGGTCGACAAGGATGTTTCGGTCATCGATCAGATGCTTTGCGGCAACCAAAACCTCATTTGCCCCAAAGAACATCTCGGCCCGTTCATCCCGGATCAGAACGCGATGCTGCGGCGACAGATGCATGTCCCGGTTCGGCATATCCGGCCCAAGTGCGTTTTTACGCAACAGGATTGGGCGGAATCGCGTGTCCGTCAGCAAACGCGCTGCCGGGACATCAACCGATCCAATCCAAAGAATTGGCTGGCGTCCATTGTCGCGGGTCATGACCATGTCACCAACTTCGAGCGTTTCAACCGCGCGCGGGCCTTTCGGGGTCATTATCATCGTGCCGGGGGTGAAACAGGGTGGCGTGAAGATGTCCCCTGCGGGGATATCGATTCCATTGGAGGGCCCGTCGGTTGCCGACACCACTGTCAGCGGTACACCGGTCGGCGGTACGTTGGGCCCGATTAGGGCGAGCCCCTCAACAGTGCCATAGGTGTCATATGGGCTGTTTGGCTCATTAATATTGTAGCCGATAAAGGAATAACTGTTCCCGTCAGGGTCGGTCACAGTGATGATGTATTCAGCTTCGACAATGCTATTATGGGAATAGGTGACGCCATCAATGGTCGTGTCGCCATGAAGACGCTGAATATCTTCATCTTCGCCGAATCCAGAATCATTGTCTTTGATCGTGGTTTCTGTCCAAGACTTTGACGTAAACGTAATGGTTTCACCAACAAGGTGACTGCCGTCGCCCTGAATATATCCAGACAGTTCTTCGTTGCCGCTGACGGTCAGGTTGCTCTCTCCGAGCATCCAAATATTAAACTGTGCCATGGTGCCTGTATTGCCCCTACTGCTCTTTTACCGATCCCATTGGGAATGTCCGGGTTGGCCCGGATCTATCACGGCAAGACTTTGACCAAATATAGGCACAATTTTATCGGTCGGTCACCCGGCTATGTGCATTTTTCCTCTCGCCAGTGGCATTTACCTTTGATAGAGAGCCGCCCGTGACCCATTGCGCCCGGCGCCTCAGGGTCGCTCGTGCGGGTGTGGCGAAATTGGTAGACGCACCAGATTTAGGTTCTGGCGCCGCAAGGCGTGGGGGTTCAAGTCCCTCCACCCGCACCACTTCAAATCTCAATCTGTTGATTTCTCATGATGAGTTGAATTGCGACTTTCGGCTCACCGTTTCCTTTATGGCGAATAGGACCATTGAAAACACCGTCGGGCTGAATGGTACAAGCCCGGTCAGGTGGCGCGGATTTGCGTAATTCAAGGGCAATGGCTAGGCTTGGGTCATTCCAAATGACTAATTTCAGAAGTGACCTCCAATTATGCCCCGCACATCTTTCAAACTCTATCTGACCGCCACGCTGGCGGGATTATCCTTTGGCATTCTTGCTGCCTGTCAGGTGACGACCGGTTCCAGCACCGACTATATTCAACAGCAGTATCAGATGGGAGAGGAGCGTCTGGCCGCTTGTATTGCCACATCTTGTAGCAGAATGGACCTCGATGGAGCCCGGCTGCGTGATTACACGGTTCTGAACGACCTGACCCATATCACCGCCCTCATGATCAGCTATACCGATTTTGCGGACCTGACCCAGATCTCCGGGATGTCACAGCTGCAAGAATTGCATATCGGCAGTTCTCAGGTGGATAACCTCAGCGGGCTGTCGGCATTTCCAAATTTGCGTGTGTTGCACGCGCAAGATGTGCTTGCGACGGACCTGACGCCGATTGCCGGCCTTAGCCAGCTTCGGGAATTGGCGGTTGGTGGCTATGTCGAGCAAGATCTCGGCCCTTTGGCAAATCTTTCGCGGGTTGAGCGATTGCTCATCACCAATAGCGTCGAACCGCTTGACCTGTCGCCATTAGCCAGCATGCGCGCATTGCGTGAGCTGGACCTGTCATCGACAGAGTTTCAGTCACTTGGACCGCTGATGCAATTGCCACGCTTGCGGCAGGTTTCCTTTGCGCCCTACAGCGATCCCACTGCGGCAGAACAGGCTGAGATTGATAGGCTGCAGGCGCGAGGCGTTGTGGTTGAATACGAGGTTCTGGTCATCGTCTGCTGATCCAGAACGCCCGACAAGCGCTCAAATGCCAAATCACCCTTGCGCGCCTGCCTTTGCAGGCATAGAAGACGCCAAATTTGCATATTGCAGGGCAGGGGCCCTGCCTTAGAGATATAGGGATTGGCATGACCGTCACCGAGACGCTGAACGAAGGCCTGAAACGCGGCTACGAAATCACCATCACCGGCGCCGAGCTGGAAGCGAAGGTGAATGAGAAGCTGGAAGAAGCACGCCCCGAAATCGAGATGAAGGGCTTCCGCAAGGGTAAGGTCCCGATGGCGCTGCTGAAAAAGCAGTTCGGCCCCCGCGTGATGGGCGAAGCCATGCAGGAAACCGTTGACGGTGCCATGCAAAGCCATCTCGAGTCCACTGGCGACCGTCCGGCGATGCAGCCAGAAGTCAAAATGACCAACGAAGACTGGAAAGAAGGCGACGATGTCGTTGTGTCCATGTCTTACGAAGCTCTGCCGGAGATCCCCGACGTAGATTTCAAAGCGCTGTCGCTTGAGAAGCTGGTTGTCTCACCTTCTGATGAAGATGTGCAGGAAGCGCTGCAAAACCTCGCGGCTTCCGCTCAGAACTTTGACGCCAAAGATGGCGCCGCCGAAGATGGCGATCAGGTTGTCATCGACTTCCTTGGCAAAGTAGACGGCGAAGCCTTTGATGGCGGATCTGCCGAAGATTACCCGCTGGTCCTTGGCTCCAACTCTTTCATCCCCGGCTTCGAAGAGCAGCTGGTTGGCGTGACCGCCGGTGAAGAGAAAAGCGTCGAAGTGTCCTTCCCCGAAGAATATGGCGCTGAGCATCTGGCAGGCAAAGCGGCTGTCTTTGAGTGCAAGATCAAAGAAGTCAAAGGCCCGGTTGCCGCTGAAGTCGATGATGAGCTGGCAAAGAAGTACGGTGCAGAAGACCTTGCCGCACTGACCGGTCAGATCGAAGAGCGTCTGAAAGGCGAATATGCGGGGGCCGCTCGCGCGGTTCTGAAGCGCAAGCTTTTGGATCAACTGGACGATGCCGTGCAATTTGAATTGCCACCATCCCTGGTGGACGCCGAGGCCGGTCAGATCGCTCACCAGCTGTGGCACGAAGATAACCCCGAGGTCGAAGGTCATGACCACGGTGAGATCGAAACCACAGACGAGCACAAAACTCTGGCCGAGCGCCGTGTGCGCCTTGGCCTTTTGTTGGCTGAGCTGGGTCAGAAGAACGACGTTCAGGTCTCAGACGCTGAAATGACTCAGGCGATCATGAATCAGGCGCGTCAGTACCCCGGTCAGGAACGTCAGTTCTTTGAATTCATTCAGCAAAACCAAGCAGCTCAGCAGCAGCTGCGCGCCCCGCTGTTTGAAGACAAAGTGGTTGATTACATCTTCGAGATGGCAGACGTGGCTGAGAAAGAAGTTTCCAAGGAAGATCTTCAATCCGCTGTTGAGGCGCTCGACGAAGAATAAGACCACACTGGCATTTGCCAAATAATTGGCCGCATCCGAAAGGGTGCGGCCTTTTTTTGTTTTTGACCCGCTGTCGGGTCAGGTTTTCCCCACCATGCCCGGATTTCCTCTAGGTAAACCGGCATGATCACGGTTATGCTTCTGACATAACGTAATTTTGCCGAGTTTTACGCCGAGTTATTTTGAACCATTTGTGCCTATTGCGGCACCTACCATTACCGGGGCGGGATAGTGACCGACCCGGAACGCAACAAAGCCTGACGCGCGGTGCCTTAAGCCGCGAGTTCGGGCGCAAATCAAAACGGGGCCATAAGGCCCCATGGCGAATGGTAGGTTAAAGAAGGGAGGGATTGGACATGCGGTCCATTATCTGTGCGATCCTGATCTTGGTCGGGATGGGTTCGATTGCTTCGGCCTGCCCGTCGTGGAACTATACCGGCCAAACCTACACCTTCAGTGGTCAGCAATTGTCGCAACCTCGCAATTTCTCGGTTGTGGCGGGTGGGCAAAACGCGCTTCTGTCTTGTGGGTTTCAAAATGCCGGATACGTGACCACACCGCCAGATTTTTCGTTTGGTTTGAATGGATTGGCAGCAAGTGGCGTCACATTCTCTGTTGTGTCGGGATGCGATGCGGTCCTGTTAGTCAACACGGCCACCACTACCTGGTTTTTCGATGATGACAGCAATGGCAACCTAGATCCGCGCCTGACCATTTCGGGGGGGCAGCACCTGAATGGGCGCGTCGATGTCTGGGTTGGCAGCTATAACGGGCAATATTGCAATGCCACTTTGACCCTGCAGGCGCAGGGCGGTGCCGCGCCTGGCTATGCCCCGGCGGCGCCAAACCAGTCCGGGCAGTCTGCCGGTGCGGGAAATAGCGGCTATACCAGCAGCGCTAATAACTGCCCGACTTTTGCCCTGATAGGAACGACCTACAACTTCACCGGTGCGCAGCTTTATCGACAGCAGGCCTTTGATGTAACTGCGGGCGGCGGTGCAAATATTACACGCTGCCCAAATGTGCAGCCTGTCAATGATCGGGGTCCAGGCTATTTCGCAACCGCCCCGCAATATTCCTTTAACCTGAGCGGGATGGGCCAATACCGCCTCGTTCTGGCTGTCGTCAGCCAATGTGACGCGACCATGTTGATCAATACAGGTACGGGTCAATGGTTTTACGACGATGATGATAACGGCAATCTGGATCCGCGGATTGACCTTTCGAACCCACCCGATGGCCGTTTGGACGTCTGGGTCGGGACATATGGCGGTGGCACTTGTGGTGGCCGTCTGACAGTTGAAACCTTTTACCGGTGAGGCGCATGTTATGATCCAATCAAATAATGCCCCCACAAAAAGATGTTCAGGCCACCCGGAAACGGACTGCGGCTTGCACAGAATGGCCCGCGCATCAGCCGTCGGGCCAGGCCGGACGCGAATGATCGTGGGCGACCGGCCGTCCGGGACACAAGAACCCCATGATCCATCCCTAATCTCTTGGAGGAGCTACTCGTGAGATATTTAGCAACAGCCACCGTTGGCCTCTTGGCCATGTCGGGCGCAGCTTTCGCCTGCCCGACATATTCGCAGCAAGGTGCCAGCTACACTTACAGCGGCGATCAGCTTTACAGCCCACAAAGCTTTGGCGTGGTCGCAGGCGGTCAGAACAACATTCGCAACTGTGGTATTCCGGGTGTAAACCGCACCGGCTGGGTCACCTCTGCGCCTGATTTCACGTTCTATCTGTCTGGCATGGATCAGTATTACCTGGTCGCGGATGTCGACGCGGAATGTGACTCGGTTCTTCTGGTCAACACGGCCAACGCCACATGGCTTTTCGACGATGACAGCAACGGCAACCTTGATCCCCGACTGGAGATCCAGGGCGCGCAGAACCTCAACGGTCGCGTGGATGTCTGGGTTGGCACCTATGGCAACCAATACTGCAACGCTACGCTGAACATGGAGACATGGTTCGCGCAAGCGCCGGCACCACAGCCACAACCACAGCCGGTTCCACAACCGCAGCCTCAGCCGCAACCACAGCCGGTTCCGACGCCAACACCTGTTGCCTGCCCCACCTGGCAGTATCAGGGTCAGATCTTCAACTTCACCGGCAACGACCTTTACAGCCCACGCGCCTTTGGTGCTCAGGCTCAGGGTGGTGCGCGCCTCCGCGATTGCGGGCTGGACTTCCCCGGCTATGCGTCAACCGCACCTCAGTATTCGTTCAACCTGAGCGGTATGGACCAGTACTATCTGGTGTTGGACGTGGACAGCCAGTGCGACAGCTCGCTTCTGGTGAACACTGCCAATGGCAGCTGGCTCTTTGACGATGACAGCCGTGGCAACCTTGATCCCCGTCTGGAGATCCAGGGCGCGCAGAACCTCAACGGTCGCGTCGATGTCTGGGTTGGCACATACGGCAACACAACCTGTGCAGGCACTCTGAATGCAGAAACCTTCTATGCGCAGGCACCTGCACCTCAGCCACAGCCCCAACCGGTTCCGCAACCTCAGCCTCAGCCCCAACCTCAGCCAGCAGGTCAATGTCCGACTTACCAACTGTATGGTCAGCAGGTGAATGTTACCGGTCAGATCCTGTACTCGCCCCAGAGCTACCAGGTTCAGGCAGGCGGCAACATGAACATCTCGTCCTGTAACGTTGGTGGTCGTGGCTATGCCAATGCAGCGCCGCATTACAGCTTCAACCTGTCGGGAATGGATGGTTATGGCCGTCTTGAGATCGAAGTATCGGCCAGCTGTGACACGACATTGTTGGTCAATACGCCGACCGCACAGTGGATGTTTGACGATGACAGCAACGGCAACTTGCAGCCTCTGCTGAACGTTCCGTCAGGTGGTCAGCTGAATGGTCGTCTGGATGTTTGGGTAGGCACCTATAATGGCTCGTCCTGCCCGGCCACACTGGAGCTGGAGACCTGGTATAACTAAGCCAGACTTCCGCTAAAAACTCTGGAAAGGCCGCACCTTTGATAAGGGCGGCCTTTCTTTGTTTCCGCTACGCGCCTGAAACCAAGATGCGGATAGGCGCCCGAAAGGAGGACCGACATGACACGCGTTCTTACAGCAATAGCACTGGTTTTTGCGACGGCGTTGCCAGCCTTGGCTTGTCCCAATTATTCTTACCCGGCCACCAACACCCATACCTACAGGGCAGATCAGCTGACGCATGGTCGGGAATTTGACCACGTGGCAGGGGGCCATGCAAATCTTGCCAATTGTGGCCATGCCATTGGCGGTACAGTTGCCGGGTATGTTTCAACCGAGCCCAATTACCGCTTCACGCTGTTAGGTGCAGATCATTACAGCGTCTATTTCGAAGCCCACGCCAGATGCGATACGATCTTGTTGATCAATGCCCCGAACGGGACGTGGTATTACGATGATGATTCCGCAGGCGGACATGACCCCCGGATCCGACTGAGGGGTAGCGCAAATGTCAACGGCGCCATCGACGTTTGGATAGGGTCCTACGGAACAGATGTCTGTCCGGCAGAGCTTGAGCTTTACACCCGGCGATAAGCAATTTGGGAAGCGCAGCCCAGTTCTGTTGGTGCGCGTCCTTTGTGCCCCTGTTGCGGTCAGCATGGTAAAACAATTGATCTTCATGTCGGCCAGTCCAGCCCGGGAATTGGCGATAAGCAGGGATTGTTCGGCAGTACATGAATTCCCCCAAGGACGAGCTACCCCTTGCGTTTCGACGCATGGGGAAGTCAAATTTTAGGCTAAAGGATTGAAATATAATAATAAAATATGACATTGAAAAAATGTTATCGAATATCAAAATTAGGTGTAGACATGACACTAAGTATGTTTTAAAACTGTTCTTGTAAGTTAAACACAACGTCACAAACCAAATTTAGAACTCTGGAGAATTAAAAATGCGTACTCTTATTGCTTCCGCCATCGCCCTGACCGCTCTTGCTGGCGCAGCTGCGGCCTGTCCGACTTATTCGCAGCAGGGCGCGACCTACACGGTCACCGGCCAGGACCTGTATTCGCCTAATTCGTATAACGTCACCGCAGGTGGCGGGAATAACCTGCGCAACTGTGGTTTCAACCACACCGGTTATGTGATCTCGCGCCCAGATTTCACGTTCTACACGCAGGGCATGGGCCAGTATAACCGCCTTGAGATCGAAGTTTCCCGCGCCGATTGTGACACCGTATTGCTGGTGAACTCGGCCAATGGCTCCTGGTTCTTCGACGATGACTCCAACGGCAACCTGCAGCCTGCCATCGACCTTTATGGTCAGTCCAACATTGCCGGTCGTGTTGACGTCTGGGTTGGCACTTATGGCACCTCCTATTGTGGTGCAGTTCTGGAAATGGAAACCTGGTACAACTAAACCAAATCCAAATTTTCAAGTGGAAGGGTCGCGCATTTTCGCGACCCTTTTCTTTTGTCGTGCAACCCTAGGTAATTGAAAAGAAAAAGCTTCCATCGATGAAAAAAGTGTAGACAGCACACTTACTATCTCGTATACGAGGGTTGTACAATAAAACGGAGAAGATGATGCGTACTATTCTTACAGCCACAGCGATCCTTGTTTCCCTGTCCGGCGCTGCCATGGCGTGCCCGACAATTACCGAGGGTCGGGCTTCTTATTCGGTCACCGGTGAGGACCTGTATTCCCCCAACACGTATTCGGTGGTTGCGGGTGGTAACCATGACCTGCAATCCTGTGGCTTCAACCATACAGGCAACGTCATCGCTCAGCCTGATTTTTCATTCTACACCAGCGGCATGGGTGAATATGGCCGTCTTGAGATTGAAGTCACATCGCAATCTTGCGACACCATTTTGCTGGTCAACGCGGCGGACGCGTCCTGGTGGTATGACGATGATTCCAACGGTGAACTTCGTCCTGCGATTGACCTCTATGGTCAGGGCTTAATTTCAGGCCGCATCGACGTTTGGGTCGGCACTTACGGATCCACCACTTGCAACGCCAATGTGGAACTTGAAACCTGGTACAACTAACTCTGAAAATCTGAATTCCCAGATTGAGGGAGCCAGATTGGCTGGCTCTCTCACCCCAACTCCGTCGAAATCGGACGGGCATTCCCAAATCGCCATTTATTGCTAAACTCAGCTCCATACTCAGGGAGATACCATTATGAAAACTATTCTCACTTCCGTCGCCATACTCTTTGCTGGCAGTGCCGCCGCCCTGGCGTGCCCCAGCTTTATGCAGCCTGGTGCGACTTACGAATTTACGGGTCAGCAACTGACCGGAGCCCAATCTGCGCCCGTTGTTGCCGGTGGCCAGTTCAACGTCGCGGCCTGCGGACTTCCCGGTGCGGGTTTTGCGGCCGACGTCCCGGATTTTTCGCTGATCCTGTCGCAAATGGACGGCTACGATCTCGATCTGGCGGTGGTTTCGGAATGTGACGCCACCTTGCTGGTGAACACCGTGACCACGACATGGCTCTTTGACGATGATTCAAACGGCAATCTTGATCCACGCCTGCGTGTCGAAGGGGCCGAAAACCTCAACGGTCGTGTCGATGTCTGGGTTGGGACCTATGGCGGTGAGTACTGTAACGCTCAACTGACCATTCAGACCTTGCCCGTTGCTGGCAGCGCACCTGCGCCGCAGCCCGGCCAAACAGGCGGATTTGCACCGGTAGGGGATGCTGAAACACCAGCCCCGGCCCCAGCTGCCCCAGCCCCAGCACCAGCTGCACCAGCGCCAGCTCCAGCTCCGGCGCCAGCTCCGGCACCTGCACCTGCACCTGCACCAGCCCCGGCTCCTGCGCCAGCTCCAGCACCTGCGCCAGCCCCGGCTCCTGCACCAGCGCCTGCCCCTGCGCCGACGGCTCCGGTCGATAACAAATAACTCCGTCGGATCTGCTAAATCGGGCCTGCCCAGTAGATGGGCAGGCCCTTTTTGTTTCCGCAAGACATGAAAAAACCGCGCCTGAAGTCAGGCGCGGTTCAAACTGTCCCTCAAGATGAGGTGTGCAGATCAGGCTTCTTCGTCGTCCGAGCTGTCTTCTGCATCGGAAGCGGCCGGAATGGCGTCTTCCAGTTCTTCTGCAGCCGCGCCGCCGATATCGTCGAACAATTCGGCGATCTCGAACTCTGCTTCTGCTTCTGCTTCAGCGGCCAGTTCCTGAATGGATTTGCCAGAGGCTTGAAGCTCGGCTTCTTCCGCGGAACGGGCAACGTTTAGCTGGATGGTCACGTCGACCTCTGGGTGCAGCAGGACGTGAACGTCATGCAGGCCCAGTTCTTTGATCGGCTGTGCCAGAACAACTTGCTTACGATCAACCGAGAAGCCGTTTTCAGTGGCGGCATCGGCTGCGTCGCGGGTGGTGACCGAACCGTAAAGCGAACCGGCGTCGGATGCCGAACGAATCACGATGAACTGCTGACCGTCGAGACGGGTTGCCAGATCCTCGGCTTCTTTCTTGGATTCCAGGTTGCGCGCTTCTAGCTGCGCTTTCTGGTCTTCGAAAGTTTTCATGTTCACTTCGTTGGCGCGGAGCGCCTTGCGTTGCGGCAAGAGGTAGTTGCGCGCGTAGCCTTCCTTGACGGAAACTACATCGCCCATCTGACCAAGCTTGGCCACGCGTTCCAGAAGGATAACGTCCATGGGATTTTCTCCTTACTTAACGGCGTAGGGCAGCAGGGCCAGGAAACGCGCGCGTTTAATGGCTTTTGCCAGGCGGCGCTGGTTCTTGGCACCAACGGCAGTGATGCGGCTGGGAACGATCTTGCCACGCTCAGAGATGTAGCGCTGCAGAAGACGAGTGTCTTTGTAATCGATTTTCGGTGCGCCTTCGCCCGCGAACGGGTCGGTCTTGCGGCGGCGGAAAAATGGTTTAGCGGCCATGACTTAGATCCTTCCCTTAATTTCGGCGTTCGCGGCGTTCGCCACGTTCTTCGCGTTTTTGCATCTGAACCGAGGGGCCTTCCTCGTGCTCGTCGACCTTGATGGTCAGGACGCGCATGACGTCATCATGCAAACGCATCAGGCGTTCCATTTCCTGAACGGCTGTCGATGGGGCGTCGGTGCGCAGGTAGGCGTAGTGGCCCTTGCGGTTCTTGTTGATTTTGTAGGCCATCGTTTTAACGCCCCAGTATTCCGACATTACGACGTTGCCGCCATTGTCGGAAAGGACTGCGCCAAAATGTTCGATCAGGCTTTCTGCTTGCGTGTTGGACAGGTCCTGACGCGCAATCATCACGTGCTCATAAAGAGGCATGATGTCTCCATTCATGTATCAAGGCGTGTTTCAAAGGTCGGGCATATCCTCCGCCTCCCGACCACGAGAGACCACGCCGGTGCAAAGCATCAGCGGAGGAAGCCTGCGTTATAGAGATTTGGGGCAGGGGTTCAAGCCCCAAGTTCGGACGGGTCGTATCACCCTATTTTCCCAAAATTTGCCGTAAATCGTCTCAAATCCTTCAAATTGATGGGCGAGGAGTGAGGTCCAATAACAATTAACAAATTTTCGAGTTGAGCAGGCCATGATCCAGAACTGGGCAAGAACCTTTATTTCCGATGAAACCGGCGCAGTCACGGCCGATTATGCCGTGATGCTGACTGCGGTTAGCTTTTCTGCCGTTGCGGCCTTAGATGCACAATATGATGCTATTCACTCTCAGAGCCTGAACATGGTGAGCGAACTGGACGGCACTCGCATCGTCTCAACCAGTTTCGAGGAATACGCGACCATTGGTACGGATCGGAACGGGTCTGGCGGCGGCGGTTCACAAACGGGCAATGGTGGCCAAGGTGACAGTTTGGAAGACCTCTACGGTATTGAGGAAACCGTATGTGTTTTGTTCTGCAGTAATGAGGACGAGGATGAGGACACCGGGGATGACGATGAAATCGTGCAGGATGACACGGGCTCCGGCGATGGAACATCGGGCCAGGGTGACGGCTCTGATGGCGTAGACGGCACGGATGAGACCGAATGCGTGAGCGAAGAGGCCGGAGTTGACCCTGACTGTGAGGACGATCAAGGCGGGGACACTGGCAACAATGGCAATGGCAATGGAGGCGATAGTGGCCAGGGTAATAACGGATTTGGCAACGGCGACCAGGATGCGCCGGGCAATTCCGAGTTGAACAACAATGCCGAAAATGCTGGTGGAAATCAGGATGGTACCGACGATCAGGGCAATGGCAATGGCAATGGCAATGGCAATGGCAATGGCAATGGCAACGGGGGCGGAGGGCAGCAGGGCAATAACGGCTTCGGCAATGGCGACCAGGACGCGCCCGGCAATTCCGAACTCAATAACAATGCCGAAAATGCCGGTGGAAATCATGACGGGACAGCCGATCAGGGCAACGGCAACGGCAACGGCAACGGAAATGGTAACGGGAACGGAAATGGCAATAACTGAGCCGTTCACACCTGCGCCGAGTTGATTTGTTGTAGGCAAACTTGCGGCGATCTGCAGGATGGTCGCCAGCAGTCACATTGCGCTTGCAATTGGGAACCAAAGTACCATTTTTGTGGACTTTCACTTTCCAACCACCTGCAATAGCTAGTTTTTTCCAAAGATTGTTCTCTTATAATTAAGTACCTTACTTGCGAATGCAGGAATTCCTATACCCCAGATTGTTGTTTCGAGGCCGGGAAAAGGTTACATTATTTCCAATAGGTTTCCGCTACGTCATTCTGGCGTGAAGAAGCTGCACGGGTCCAGGAGAATTCACCATGGTCGACGCACAAGCGGTCGATTGGAACAAGGTGGTTGACCTCGCGTTTGGCCTTGGCCTTCCGGGGGTCACAAAGGCGAGCCTGGCCGACGGGTCACAGGCATTGTTCGCCCATGATCGTTTATGGGTCTGGTGGGACCGCGGCATTGACGAGCCCGGGTTCCGGATGCCGAAACGCGAGCGCGAATTCTTGATTGCGGCCTCGCCCGAAGTATTTTTCATTTCCAGGAATGAACGCGACCTTGATCGGGTCTACGCCCGATCAACCAAGGTTAATCCCAGATGGATTCAAGCCAACTTGGCCTTGTCTTGGCGTGCCCTTGCCCCGGAATTCTTCGTCGAACAGTTTCCCGGTGTAGGTCCGCCTGTCCCGCAGTTCTCGGACCCTTAATTCCTAACGATCCTTCGTCAAATGTCGCTTCACAATTGCGAAGGCCCTTCCGTTGCGGTAGCCCGGTTAGGAACGATCTGACCAATGAGGAGCCGCACAGACATGACCAGAGCCTTCCTTTTTCCCGGACAAGGCGCCCAAACCATCGGAATGGGCAAAGCGCTGGCCGAGGCCTATCCCGCAGCGCAAGCGGTGTTTGATGAAGTCGATGATGCATTGGACCAGAAACTGTCTGCCCTCATTTGGGAGGGAGAGCAGGACGAACTTACCCTGACGCAAAACGCGCAACCCGCGTTGATGGCAACCTCGATCGCGGCGATGGCAGCGCTGAAGGCTGAAGGCGTGACAGTCGAGGCCGCCGCCTATGTGGCAGGTCACTCGCTTGGTGAATATTCTGCGCTTTGTGCGGCCGGGTCGCTGAGCCTTGCCGATACCGCGCGGCTGCTGAGGATCCGAGGATTGGCGATGCAGCAGGCCGTCCCGGTTGGTGAGGGTGCCATGGCTGCTTTGCTGGGGCTTGATTTTGCGACAGTGCAAAAAGTAGCGGATGCTGCCGCTGCCGATGGGTATGTGTGCCAGGCAGCCAATGACAACGATCCGGTGCAGGTGGTTATCTCAGGCCATCGTGAGGCAGTTGAGAGCGCGGTTGAGATTGCGAAAGGGCAAGGCGCCAAACGCGCCGTGATGCTGCCTGTCAGCGCACCATTTCATTGCGAATTGATGGAACCCGCGGCCCAGGCCATGGCCGAAGCCTTGGGCACGGTTGATATGGAGACCCCACGCGTTCCCGTTGTGTCAAATGTGGCTGCGCATGGCGTGACCTCTGCGATGGTGCTGCGAAACAATCTTGTGTCGCAGGTCACCGGCTCGGTCCGGTGGCGGGAAAGCGTGACATGGATGGCTGCAAACGGCGTGACCGAAACATGGGAGGTCGGAGCAGGCAAAGCCCTGACCGGCATGGTCCGGCGCATTGACCGGTCCTTGTCTTACCGCACTGTTGGGACACCGGACGAGGTGCGAGCCGCAGCCGAAAGCCTGACGGCAAGCTAACGCAAGCTGAAAGCTGAACAAATCGGCGGTCCATCCGCCGCACCAAAAAAGTCCCCGTGCGATGTGTCGGGGCGACGAAAAGCAGAGGGGACAGCATGTTCAACATCGAAGGAAAAACAGCACTGGTCACAGGTGCGTCGGGCGGGATCGGGGCAGATATTGCCCGCGCTTTGCACGCAGCCGGTGCAACGGTGGGATTAACAGGAACACGGGTTGAACCCTTGGAGGCGCTGGCCGCCGAGCTGGGCGACCGCGCCCATGTTCTGCCTTGCAACCTGTCCGATGCCGAGGCTGTCGCCGCGCTTCCCAAGCAGGCCATAGCCGCGATGGGCAGTGTCGATATCCTGGTGAACAATGCGGGCATCACCCGCGATAACCTGTTCATGCGCATGTCCGATGACGAATGGAATTCGGTCATAGACGTGAACCTTACGGCTACCATGAAGCTTTGTCGCGGTGTGCTGCGCGGCATGATGAAAGCACGGTGGGGGCGGATCATCAACATTTCGTCCGTCGTTGGGGCCACCGGCAATCCGGGGCAGGGCAACTATGCCGCGTCGAAGGCCGGGATGGTCGGTATGTCGAAATCGCTGGCCTATGAAGTTGCAAGCCGGGGTATCACCGTCAATGCAGTGGCGCCGGGCTTCATTGAAACAGCGATGACCGACAAGCTGACCGATGATCAGAAATCCGGCATTCTGGGGCAGATTCCGGCCGGTCGCATGGGCCAGCCCGGTGAGATCGCCAGCGCCGTCCTATACCTCGCGTCAAATGAGGCGGGCTATGTCACCGGGACCACATTGCACGTCAATGGTGGCATGGCGATGATCTGAACACAGATCGGTTGCGGCGGTAGAATCGGCGCAACCAATCCTATCCGACCCAGCCAAGGATCAGGTGCAGGGCTTTGCTGTGGATTCTCACCTGATTGGTGCCGGGGCCCAGAAAACTAAGGCCGCGCCCATTGGTTTTCGCAGCGACCGAATTACCGTTTCTTGGCCCTTTCGGATGGAAAATTCACGCTTTGACCGTTGCCTTCGTAAGAAGATGTGGTATAGGCGGCGCAGATTTCGCCGGGGGGCTTTCAAATGAGCCTGACGGTTACGCTAGGGCAAGCTTGCCCTTTGAACCCGCCGGAACCGGCACCTAGATAGCAGAGGCAAATACCGTCTCTGCCAACTGAATGAGGACTTAAAAGATGAGCGACATTTCCGATCGCGTAAAGAAAATCGTTGTCGAGCACCTGAGCGTGGAAGAAGACAAGGTCACCGAGACCGCGTCTTTCATCGACGATCTGGGCGCAGACTCGCTGGACACGGTTGAGCTGGTTATGGCTTTCGAAGAAGAGTTCGGCATTGAGATTCCTGACGACGCAGCCGAAACCATCCAGACTTTTGGCGACGCAGTGAAGTTCATCACCGAAGCTTCCTAATCCAGACCTTTTGGATTGTATTTCGCACGGGCGCCCCGAAAACGGGCGCCCGTGTGCCGTTTAGGCCGTCTGCATTTGTCCGCTGGCCAGAACTTCTTTGACTTTTCGCTTGGAAATCGGCTCTCGAAATCTGAGACCGAAGGCGTTGCCTTTGGACCAGACTATGTCACTGGACACAGTGAGGCCAACCGCATGCAACATGCAGTTCTTGCTGACAGGTGTCAGGGCAGTGGAGTGAACCTGCGCCCCGATCCGACTGATATCGGCCATGACCCCGGAACGAACCACATTGTCGATCATGATGCCGCAGGCAATCTCGCAGGGGTAACGCGGCGCACGGCGCAAAAGCCTCTTCTTAAAGTAACCGATGATCGCAGTTGCGGCCGCGAGCACAGATAGAACGCCAAGATAGATTGCCCCCAATTGTTTGGGAGGAATTTCATCACCGAAACTCTGTGCCCCGTCCCCATCTGCAAATCGGTCCTGAGGGATGATCCGGCCTGCACCATCACCTTGTCCTGCGATCCAATTAGGATCGGCCCCGCACCTTAGGCTGGCCATCGCAGACCGCATTTCGGTCAAAGCGATCCTGTAGGAGACCATCCGAACGAATTGCGTAAGGCTGACCCAGTCGATGGGATTGATTGAAGTTAAATGATGAATCTCTTGCAGGAATTCCGTCATGTCCTGCCGTGAAGGATCAAAATCCGCGTCACGAAATTGGAACTCAACCTCAAGATCAGAATATTGGCGCAGGTCATGCTGAATGGCGATGTGGTGGTTCTGTGCCGTTTGCGCGTCGTCAGCCAGGATGGCCTGATCCAGATGAGCTGCATTTAGGTAAATTGTGGCGAGCCAGCTGTGGAATTGGCAAGGCTGGACTGTTTGTCCCTCAGCAAAACTCGAGAAAATGAAGCTGAACATGAATACGAGACCGGCCAGCCATGCGAAAATCAGGGCTTTGAAAGGTTCGGCGGGCTGGCGCCCTGGCCCGTTGGCGTAAGATTTCCATTCGGAAACCATTCACTCTTCCCACAATAATACAACCTATGGGATAGCAGGTTGGCCTTAACAACGCGTTACAGCTTATTAACTATGTGAAACAGGAAAGCCGTCGGGGAATTGAGGCGACGAGTGGCGCTAGGGGATTGCCCCCGAACCCTGCTTGACGTTATCACATCCCGGCATATGCCAAAGAAGAAGGGGCAGGAGAATGCGTCGAGTTGTTGTAACAGGCCTTGGAATGGTTTCACCGCTGGCTTGCGGGATCGAAGAAAGCTGGAGCCGCCTGTTGGACGGCCAGTCAGGTGCTGGAACCATCACCAAATTCGATGCCTCACATCTGACCACGACCTATGCGTGCGAGGTGCCTTATGGCGATGGCAGCGATGGCACCTTTAACCCAGATGACTGGATGGCACCCAAAGATCGGCGTAAGGTCGATGACTTCATTCTGTACGGTATGGCCGCAGCACAACAGGCTGTTGAAGACGCTGGATGGACGCCTGAAGATGAAGAAAGCCTGCTGAGGACCGGTGTGATGATCGGTTCGGGTATTGGTGGGTTGAGCTCGATCGCGGATACGGCGATCTTGCTGAAGGAAAAGGGCCCCCGCCGGGTTTCTCCCTTCTTTATTCCAGGCTCTCTGATCAACCTGATCTCAGGACAGGTGTCGATCAGATATGGTTTCAAAGGCCCGAACCACGCCGTTGTGACCGCTTGTTCCACAGGTGCGCATGCCATCGGTGATGCCTCGCGGCTCATTCAATTGGGCGACGCGGATGTGATGGTTGCAGGCGGTGCGGAAGCGGCGATTTGCGAAATCGGAATTGCCGGGTTTAATGCCTGCAAAGCGCTGAGCACCAAGCGTGCAGATGAGCCTGAGAAGGCCAGCCGTCCTTATGACAATGACCGCGATGGGTTTGTCATGGGCGAAGGCGCGGGCATTGTGGTTTTGGAAGAATACGAGCACGCGAAGGCGCGCGGGGCCAAGATCTATGCCGAGATCCTTGGCTATGGCCTGTCGGGCGATGCTTATCACATTACAGCCCCTTCTGAGGATGGAGATGGCGGGTACCGTGCAATGGAAGCAGCACTCAACCGGGCCGGGCTGAAGCCTGCGGATGTAGATTATATCAATGCGCATGGCACATCGACCATGGCCGATACGATCGAATTGGGCGCCGTAGAGCGACTGATGGGCGATGCCGCGTCATCTGCAACGATGTCGTCGACGAAATCGTCCATTGGTCACCTTCTGGGTGCTGCCGGATCGGTTGAAGCGATTTTCGCGATCCTTGCCATTCGGGATCAAGTGGCGCCACCGACCATCAACTTGGACAATCCGGCCGTTGAGCCGAAGCTGAGCTTGGCGGCTAATGCAAAGGAAGAGCGTGAGATCAATGTCGCGCTGTCCAACAGCTTTGGATTTGGCGGCACCAATGCCTGCCTTGTCATGGGTAAGGTCACCGACTGATGTGGAAACATGTTGCTGCCAACGGGTTTAGCCTGCTGATTGTGGGCTTTATCGCCTTTGCCGGCGCTGTTGCCTGGGGGCAGAGGCAATATGTGGAAGAGGGGCCGCTGGCTGCGGCCACCTATTTCGAAGTGCCACGTGGCGCGACTTTGACAGCCGTTTCGGAAAACCTGGCAGAGGCCGGGATTATCGAGAACGCCACCATCTTTCGCCTCGGCGCGCGCTACACTGAGCGTCAGGATGATCTGCGGTTCGGAAATTATGAAATCCCTGCAGGTATTTCGATGGATGCGCTGATGGAGCTTCTCAGCTCAGGGGCGCCTTCGACATTCCGATACACGGCCACTTACGTCATCCGCGGGCAGGGCAATGGTGAGATGCGCCTGCGGGAGCGGATCCCCGGAACGGGAGATCTGCAAGAGCTTGCTACTTTTGGATCAGATGAGGAGATTCCTGCGGAATACACAGCCCTCGTTGAGGCCGGAACGCCGATTGTCTATCGCGTGTCGGTGCCTGAAGGGTTGACGGTCTGGCAGATTGTCGAAGGGATGCGTGGTGCGGATTTCCTTGCGGATGACGTGTCCGATTTGCCCGCTGAGGGCACATTGGCGCCAGACACCTATGAAGTTGAACGCGGCACAGCGATTTCAACGATTCTGGCCGATATGGAAGAAGCCCAGACCGAAATTCTGGTTGCGGCTTGGGCCGGGCGGGCCGATGATCTTCCGTTTGAAAGCGTGGGTGAGGCGCTGGTTCTGGCGTCGATCATCGAAAAGGAAACTGGGGTCAGTTCAGAACGTGAACAGGTTGCGGGCGTATTTGTGAACCGGTTGGAACAGGGCATCCGTCTGCAAACCGACCCGACGATCATTTATGGCGAATCTGAAGGGCGTGGGTTCCTGGGCCGCGGGATTCGCCAAAGTGAGATCGAAAACGCGAATAACCCGTGGAACACGTACCGGATTGATGGTTTGCCCCCCTCCCCGATTGCCAATCCCGGTCGCGCCGCGATTGAAGCGGCAGTTAACCCGGCCGACACAGATTTTATATTCTTTGTTGCTGACGGATCTGGCGGGCATTCCTTTGCGGTTACGCTGGAGGAGCACAATCGCAATGTTGCGGCTTGGCGCCGTATCGAGGCAGAACGCGCAGCCCAGGAAAACTAGGGGTTTCGCAACGCATTTGCGCGGTGATCCGAACAGAAGACTATTTGTTTTGAACGGTCTGGGAACCAACCGAGAGACGCATTGGGTTAATGAAGCGTTATCGCGAATTTGTTGCGTTAACCATTTGAAAACAATAAATTTATTGACTTAGCGAACGGTCTCTGGCATACCTTATGACAAGCTGGAAGAAGTGGGCAAACGGCCCCGGGGGTGACCTCGGAGGTCGTTTTTTCGTTTCTCGCTCGTGCGGATTTTCATTTTAGAAAAAGCACGGGGGTTTCACATATTATGACGGTGATTTCCAATGGGGACCTGGCACGGGCCGAATTGATTTTGGCACGCGCAATGAAGGCGTTTGACGTTACTTTGGATGTTCTGGATCAGGCGGTCGATCGCCTCAGGGCGGAAGAGGCGGTTGCGCCCAATGACATAAAAAAAGACCTGAAAGAAATGAACAGCGCCCTTTTGCTGGCGCTGAGCATGGAGGAGAAAGCACGTGCAACAGCAGGAGCAAGACCGGGCGCAAGCGATGGTGCGCTCGACCTCGACGCGGCAAAGGCTGAAATCGGGTGCCGATTGGCTTGCCTCAGAGCCGCAAGACGTGGCCGGGACCTTTCTGGAGGGCTTGAGTAGCGAGGCCTTGGCGGCTTTGCCGTGGATCTTTGAATTCTGGGCATTGCCACATCAGTTGCCGCCTGAGGGACGGTGGCGGTCCTGGGTGATCCTGGGTGGTCGCGGCGCGGGGAAAACCCGCGCCGGGGCTGAATGGGTGCGCTCAATGGTCGAAGGGGCCACGGCCGAGGCACCGGGACAGGCGCGTCGGTTGGCCTTGGTTGGGGAAACCTATGATCAGGCTCTGGCGGTGATGGTGAAAGGCGAGAGCGGGATTTTGGCCTGCTCTCCGCCAGACCGGATGCCGCGTTGGGTGTCATCCGAGCGGTTGCTGATTTGGCCGAATGGGGCCGAGGCGCGGCTTTTCTCGGCCAATGATCCGGAGGCACTTCGCGGTCCGCAGTTTGATGCGGCCTGGGTAGATGAACTGGCGAAATGGCCGAAGGCGGAAGAGACCTGGGACATGCTGCAATTCGGGTTGCGACTGGGGGATCATCCCCAGCAATGCGTAACGACAACCCCTCGCAATGTCGCGGTCCTGAAAGAATTGCTTGAGCGGCACAACACGGTGGTGACAAGCGCGCCCACTGAAGCCAATCGGGCCTACCTCGCGGACAGCTTCCTTGAAGACGTCCGCGAGCGGTATGGCAACACGCGCTTGGGTCGTCAGGAACTGGATGGGGAGTTTCTGGATGAAACAGAAGGCGCGCTATGGACGGCCTCGGCGCTAGATGGCGCGCGTGCCAAGACTGCGCCTGAAGGGGGCAGGGTGACTGTGGCGGTTGATCCACCGGTGACCGGGCATGCCGGTTCGGATGCCTGCGGGATCGTCGCTGTGGCCGTCGTGCAATCAGGGCCACCAAAGGATTGGTATGCGGTCGTGCTGGAGGACGCCTCGGTGCAGGGGGTCAGCGCAAACGGCTGGGCAGAACGGGCGGTGGCGACATATGAAAAATGGGGTGCTGACCGCATGGTGGCCGAGGTCAACCAAGGCGGTGATCTGGTCCTGGATGCGGTTCGCTTGGTCGATCCGCTGGTTAATGTCGGATCGGTCAGGGCGTCGCGGGGAAAAGTGGCGCGGGCAGAGCCAGTGGCTGCGCTATATGAGCAAGGTCGTGTGCAGCATCTGGGGCGTTTTCCAGAGCTGGAAGATGAAATGTGCAGAATGACAATGACCGGTTTTCAAGGGCGCGGCAGCCCTGATCGGGTTGATGCATTGGTGTGGGCGTTGACCGATGGGATGATCGTTCCAGCTCGCCAGGTCGCGCGCCCGGCGATGCGGCAACTCTAAGACAAATCAAACGTAACGAAGGGCATCAAATCCGCCCTTTTAAGGTGTCTTCGCATGTCATGCAGGACGCCTTTTTTCGTCGAGAATTAAGGAGAGACGCGGATGGTGTTAGATTTTTTGCGGAAACCTGATCCGGTTCCAGAGGCCAAGGCCTCGGCCACGGGAAAGGTTGTGTCATGGGGCAGCATGGGGCGCGTGGCATGGAGCCCGCGCGACACGGTTTCCCTGATGAAAACTGGGTTTTCCAGTAATCCGGTCGGCTTTCGCTCGGTCAAGCTGATCGCCGAAGCAGCCGCGGCCATGCCCATGGTGTGTCAGGACGTTGAACGTCGTTATGAAGCGCACCCGGTGCTTTCGTTGATGCGACGCCCCAATGGCGGGCAGGGCAGCGCCGAGTTTCTGGAGGCGCTGTTTGCGCAGCTCCTTCTGAGCGGGAACGGGTATGTTGAGGCGGTTAGCCCGGACGCGGCCTTGCCGATCGAATTGCATGTGCTGCGATCAGATCGGATGAGCCTTGTGCCGGGCGCCGACGGCTGGCCGGTGGCTTATGATTATACGGTTGGGGCAAGGAAACATCACTTCAAAGTGCAGGGGCAAAGCCCGATCTGTCATATCAAGCTGTTCCACCCTCAAGATGACCATTACGGGTTGTCCCCCCTGCAAGCGGCGGCCAATGCGCTGGATGTGCATAATTCAGCGTCGCGTTGGTCAAAGGGGCTGCTGGACAATGCCGCGCGACCCTCTGGCGCGATTGTCTACCGTGGCGCCGATGGCGCCGGGTCGATGACGACCGATCAGTTTGAGAGGCTGCAAAGCGAGATGGAAATGCATCATCAGGGCGCCCGCAACGCGGGACGACCGATGCTGCTTGAGGGTGGTTTGGATTGGAAACCGATGGGGTTCAGCCCCTCGGATATGGAGTTCCACAAAACCAAGGACGCGGCTGCACGTGATATCGCACTGGCCTTTGGCGTGCCTCCGATGTTGCTGGGTATCCCCGGCGATGCGACCTACGCCAATTATGCAGAAGCAAATCGAGCCTTTTATCGCCTGACCGTGTTGCCATTGGCACAGAAGGTTTTGGCATCACTTTCCCATTGGTTGGCTGGGTATTCGGGGGAGGTGGTGACGCTGAGGCCCGATCTTGATCAAGTTCCTGCCCTGGCGACAGAACGGGACGCACAATGGCGTCGTGTGGCCGACGCTGAGTTTCTGACCGCCGCCGAAAAACGAGCGATGTTGGGTTTGCCCCGATTGGCGGAGGATGAATGAGCGGGCGAGAGGCCACAGGCTCGCGGTTTCTATACGACCCGTTCGACGCGGCCAAGGCGCAGATAGAGGCAAACGAACGGGTCTCGGAAGAGCGGTGGCAGGGATTGGAATTTCGGTTGAAGCAAATCGAAGTATCCCTTGATCGGTTGGAACGGCGGTTGTGGCTGGCTGTTTTCGGCGTTGTCAGCGTGGTTCTGGCACAAGGAATAAACGAGCTCATTCAAATTAGCTCTGGCGGATAGGAGATTGTAATGAATGGATTTTCTGAAAACGGTCTGGAGACTAAATTCTGCAGTTTTGACACCGCTCTGGCTGTGCGTGACGGGCACGTAATCGAAGGTTATGCCAGCCTGTTTAACGCCTGCGACCAAGGCGGGGATGTCGTGCAAAAAGGTGCCTATGCGCGCAGCCTGAAAGGGCTGGATGCGACCGGGCGCAATGTCAAAATGCTGTGGCAGCATGACCCCGCACAGCCAATCGGCATTTGGGATGAAGTGCGCGAGGATGCCAAAGGGCTCTGGGTCAAGGGGCGGATTTTGGACAGCGTTGAAAAGGGCCGCGAAGCAGTGGCGTTGATTGGTGCAGGGGCGATTGACGGGCTTTCCATCGGCTATCGTACAATTCGGGCAAGCAAGACGGATAAGGGGCAACGGCTCCTCAACGAAGTGGAGCTTTGGGAGGTGTCCTTGGTGACGTTCCCTATGCTGCCGCAAGCGCGGGTGGATGCCGCTGGCCAAGAGGCCAAGAGCGACTTCCTGCATGAACTGGCGACGGTGTTTCAAGACGCCCGCCGCAAAATGGCGGCGCGTTAAGGCCCGCAAAAACCACACATAATCAGGACGACATGATGACCGAGACTGAGATCAAGTCTTCGGACGGTTTCGCTGTGCCCAAAGGCCAGGACGCCACTTCCGAAGTAAAAACTGCGTTGGCAGGATTTTTGAGTGAATTCAGCCAGTTCCAGGACGAAATGACCACAAAATTTGCAAAACAGGACGACCGTATCGCCATGCTGAACACCAAAACCATGACCCATCTACGCCCCGCGCTTTGTGCCGAGACAGAAACCGGCGCTCCACATAAGAAAGCCATGAGCGCGTATTTGCGTACCGGTGATGACGACGCGTTGCGCGGGATCGAACTGGACGGCAAATCGCTGAACACCGCCGTAAATGCCGAAGGTGGTTACCTCGTTGACCCGCAAACCTCCGAGATGATCCAAGGCGTTCTGCGTGGGTCTTCTTCGCTGCGGTCCATCGCAAATGTTGTCAACGTAGAGGCAACGTCGTTTGACGTGCTGGTGGATCACACAGATATCGGCGCGGGATGGGCGGACGAGACTTCTGCCGCTGCGGAAACCGGCACGCCCTCTATTGATCGCATTGCAATCCCTTTGCATGAACTATCGGCCCTTCCGAAGGCCTCTCAACGGCTGCTGGACGATACTGCTTTTGATATTGAGGGTTGGTTGGCCGGTCGCATTGCAGATAAGTTCAGCCGCGCGGAATCCAATGCCTTTATCTCGGGCGATGGGGTCGACAAGCCAACGGGCATGCTGACCCATCCGACGGTAGACAATGACAGCTGGACCTGGGGAAATATCGGCTACGTCGTGACCGGTGCGTCTGGTGACTTCGACGGCACCAATCCGGCGGATGCAATTGTGGATCTCGTCTATAGCCTGGGCGCCCGTTATCGCGCCGGTGCGACATTTGTGATGAATTCGAAAACCGCCGGCGCGGTGCGTAAAATGAAAGACGCCGATGGCCGGTTCCTCTGGTCGGATGGTCTGGCGGCGGGTGAACCGGCGCGTTTGATGGGCTACCCGGTTCTGATTGCCGAGGATATGCCCGACATTGCGGCTGATGCCATGGCCATTGCCTTTGGTGACTTCAACGCTGGTTACACCATTGCAGAGCGGCCTGACCTGCGGGTGTTGCGTGACCCATTCTCGGCCAAGCCTCATGTCCTGTTCTATGCCACCAAGCGTGTTGGCGGTGACGTCAGTGACTTCGCGGCCATCAAGCTGTTGAAATTCGGCACCTCCTGATCTCCTCTTACTGAGGCATGCGATGCCCGCTCCCGGGGGAACTCACGGGTCCCCGGGGGACGGGCGGCATGGGCGGGCCTTTGCGGCCTCCAGCCATATTGTCCTCCGCCCGAGCGGTGCGGGGTTCGCCCATGTCCACAAACCCTGAGGCAGTCCAATGCGGAGAAAACAAAACATGATGATGGTCGAAATGTCCTCGGTATCCAGTGTCCTTTTGCCGGTAACCGAGCTGACCGATCACCTGCGCCTGTCGTCGGGCTTTGCCGATGACGGCAGCCAAGATGCGCAGCTGGAAAGCTGCTTGCGGGCGGCGCTGGCAGCCATTGAGGCAAGGATCGGAAAAGCGCTTTTTCAACGTGGGTTCAGCTGGCACCTGAGCCATTGGCAATGTCCGACGGAACAGGTTCTGCCGGTCGCACCCGTCCAATCGATTGAAACGGTCAAGGTGGTGACGCGCGGTGGCACAGAGCAGGTCCTGGACAGCGGAGCTTATTCGTTGCGAAAGGACGGCCACCGCCCTGCGATTGAGGCGGTCGGCACATTGCCAAATCCCAGCCGTGGAGGCTCGATCGAAATAGAGTTTACCGCCGGGTACGGAGCGGATTGGCACGGCATCCCGGCTGATCTGCGCCAGGCGGTTTTGATTCAGGCGGGCGAGATTTACGAGGCGCAGGGGCCGGGCGATGCGGGCATCGCGGTTGGCGTTGCCGTGCTGATCGAGCCCTATCGGCAAGTTCGGATCGGGGGGATTGGCGGATGACGAAACGTCCAACCTTGTCCCGTAAGCTGCTGCTGGAAAGCCCGGTGCGGGCTGCCGACGGCGCGGGTGGGTTCAGTGAAAGCTGGACGCCATTGGGTGCGATCTGGGCAGAGGTTCTGCCCCGCAGTGGCCGCGAAAACGGGGATCTGTCGAGGATCGGTCACAAGATCACCGTGCGGGCAGCGCCGCAAGGCGCGCCGTCGCGTCCCAAACCGACGCAACGGTTTCGCGATGGCACGCGCGTTTTCTCGATTGATGCTGTTACAGAGATGGATGCCGATGCCCGGTTCCTGATCTGCACGACGACAGAGGAGGCCGGCGCATGAGCTATGGCATGACCAATGCCCTGCAAACGGCCGTCTATGGTGTGTTGAGCGCGGATGTGGCGCTGGCGGCGATCGTAGGGACGGATATTTTCGATGCAATCCCGGAAGGCACGCCGCCGGATATCTACGTCACTATCGGACCGGAGAAAGTGCGCGATGCGTCGGACGGGACGGCAGGCGGGGCTGTGCATGATTTCAGCGTCACCGTTACGACGACGAATGCGGGTTACCTACAGGCCAAGGCTGCAGCCTCGGCGATATCGGATGCGTTGCTGACCACCCCTTTGAGCTTGACCCGAGGCCGTGTGGCACGGGTTCATTTTTACCGCGCCCAAGCCGGGCGAAGCAGCAACACGCGCCGGATCGAGATCTGGTTTCGTGCGCGCTTGGATGAAGCGTCCTGACTGAAAACGAAGGTAGATACCTTCCCTTATCTCACTGAAACTATTGGAGAATGATATGGTAGCCCAAAATGGAAAGGACCTTTTGGTTAAGGTCGATCTGGATGGCACAAGCACTTTTCAGACCATGGCAGGCCTGCGCGCCAGCCGTTTGAGCTTCAACGCTGAAACCGTGGATGTCACCAGTTTGGAATCGACCGGCGGCTGGCGGGAGCTTTTGGCGGGCGCTGGTGTCAAATCGGCGGCGATCACCGGGTCAGGCATCTTTCGCGATGAAGCCACTGATGAACGGGCCCGGCAGATCTTTTTCGACGGGGAAGTTCCCGAGTTTCAGGTCATCATACCGGATTTTGGCATTGTCGAAGGCCCGTTCATGATCACCTCGGTTGAATATGCAGGTACCCATGATGGAGAGGCGACCTATGAAATGTCGCTCGCCTCGGCTGGTGCCCTAAGCTTCACGCCGGCGGTCTGAACATGGCGAACCCCTGGGCAGGCGAAGTGGCGCTTGAGTTGAACGGAGAACGCCGGGTCATGAAACTGACCCTGGGCGCCTTGGCTGAGCTGGAAAGCTGGCTGAAGGTCGATAACCTTCCCGATCTTGTTGAGCGTTTCGAAAGCGGTGGGATGAAATCCCGCGATGTGCTGGCACTTGTCTGCGCAGGGCTGCGGGGGGGCGGCTGGAGCGGGGATCTGACCGATCTGGCAAAAGCCGAGATCGGTGGGGGACCGTTGGAAGCAACGCGGGCGGCCGCGCTGCTTTTGGCCCTCGCGTTTCGGCCGCCCCAATGAGCGGTGATGGCAGGACGTCCCAGCCCTTTGATTGGCCGGGCCTTATGTGGGCCGGGATGCAAGGGCTGGGCCTTAAACCGCATGAGTTTTGGGCGCTGACCCCGGCCGAGCTTCTTTTAATGCTGGGCGAGGCAACCGGTTCGGCACCGATGGGGCGCGCCGGGCTTGAGGCATTGGCCGCCCGTTTCCCCGATTGTGAGGACAAATCCAATGGATGAAGAACTTGATGATTTCGAAAATGAGCTGAACCAGCTTGAAGCGTCGCTTGGGACGGCGTCGCAAATGGTTGCCGTCTTTGGGCAAGAGCTGCGGTCGATGCAGGACTCCATGCTCTATACGGGGCGAGAAGTGCAAAGCCTGAGCCGGTCGTTTGGCAGTGGACTGAGGCGAGCGTTTGATGGGGTCATTTTTGACGGGATGCGCCTGTCAGATGCGTTACGAACCGTTGCACAAAGCATGATGGATGCAGCCTATAGCACGGCCATCCGCCCTGTGCAGAATGCACTTGGCAGCGCTTTGGCGAATGGTGTGAACGGGCTTGTCGGGGCGGTGTTGCCGTTTGAGAAAGGCGGCGCGTTTTCCAGTGGTCGCGTAACGCCCTTTGCAAGAGGTGGCGTAGTCGGTGGGCCGACGCCTTTCGCAATGCGTGGTGGGCTTGGCCTGATGGGCGAAGCCGGTCCGGAAGCAATCATGCCACTAACACGCGGGGCGGACGGCCGCCTTGGTGTGCAGGCGCAGGGCGGTGGGCGTCCAGTGAACATCACGATGAATATCCAAACCCCAGATGTGCAGGGTTTCCAGCGATCGAAAAGCCAGATCGCCGCCCAGATGAGCCGCGCATTGTCGCGTGGCCAACGTAACCGTTGAGGGAGTAGGCCAGATGAAGTTTCACGAAATTCGCTTTCCAGCCAATTTGAGCTTTGGCTCGGTTGGAGGACCAGAGCGGCGCACGGAAATTGTGACGCTCGCTAATGGGTTTGAAGAGCGCAATACGCCCTGGGCGCATTCCAGACGCCGCTATGATGCGGGCATTGGGCTGCGGTCTTTGGACGACATCGAGACAATGGTGGCGTTTTTTGAGGCGCGCCAAGGACAATTGCACGGTTTCCGTTGGAAGGACTGGTCAGATTTCAAAACGGCGCGCCCATCAGCAGAAGTTGACGCATTGGATTGTGTCCTTGGTGAGGGCGATGGCGCAACACGCGCGTTTCAATTGATCAAGACCTATAGCTCTGGCGAGCAATCCTATGCGCGCCCGATCTCCAAACCGGTCGAAGGGACAGTGCTGGCTGCATTTGATGGCGCCGAACTGGTTGAATCCGTGCATTACGAAGTGGACTATTCGACAGGAATTGTGACCTTTACCGACGCGCCCGATATCGGGGCGATTGTGACCGCCGGATTTGAATTTGACGTGCCAGTCAGGTTTGACGTCGACGGCATCCAGACCTCGGTTGCCAATTTCCAGGCGGGCGAAGCGCCTGCGGTTCCAGTTGTCGAGATCCGGGTATGAGCGGGCGCGACGGTCTGCTGGAGCACCTGAAAACCGGCACCACTCATGTCGCTCGTTGCTGGCGGGTGACCCGACGCGATGGCGAGAAATTTGGTTTCACAGATCATGACCAGCCGATTGTGTTCGATGGGACCGAGTTCAAGGCGGACACGGGCCTGACGGCGGCGGCTTTGTCACAATCTACCGGGCTATCAGTGGACAATACTGAAGCGATCGGTGCGCTAAGTGATGTGTCGATTACGGAGGCAGATATCCTTGCCGGGCGCTTTGACGGCGCCGCGGTCGAGGCGTTTCTTGTTGACTGGTCCAAGCCTGAAAACCGGGTGCTGCAGTTCAAAGGCAGTTTTGGAGAGCTCGAGCGTCAGGCTGGAGCCTTTCAAGTTGAATTGCGCGGTCTGGCCGAGGCAATGAATCGCCGCGAAGGCCGCATTTACCAAAAGCCCTGCCCGGCCATCTTGGGTGATGGGGATTGTGGGTTTGACCTGTCGACACCGGGATATTCGGATGAACGGGGTGCGGACCGCATCGAGGACCGCCGAATTTTCATTTTTGAAGGTCTGGACAGCTTTACGCCACGTTGGTTCGAGCGAGGCAGGCTGACCGTTTTATCTGGCACGGCCAAGGGATTGGTGGGTGTCATCAAAAACGATCGTTATGCCGAGGGCGAACGCCGGGTCGAGCTTTGGGAGGACCTTCGGGCTGAGGTCCAGCCGGGGGATCTGCTGCGCCTTGAGGCGGGCTGTGACAAACGGGTGGAAACCTGTCGATTGAAGTTTGCGAACCTCATCAACTACCGCGGTTTTCCACATATACCAGGTGAAGATTGGCTGATGGTGCATCCCACTCGGTCCCAGGGCACAAATTCCGGCGGAAGCCTGTTCCCGACAGGAGGTGACGGATGAAGGATGTTGTGGAAGCGGCCAGGGGTTGGCTCGGCACGCCGTACATTCATCAAGCCTCGTTAAAAGGGGCAGGCTGCGACTGCCTTGGTTTGATCCGTGGAATTTGGCGCGACGTCTTAGGGGCCGAGCCCGAAGGCGTTCCGCCGTATACGCAGGACTGGTCAGAGCCACAGGGTGACGAACGGCTTTGGCAGGCCGCGATGCGCCATATGGTTCCCAAGCAGATAGCTGCGGAAGCATCGGGCGATGTCTTGCTTTTCCGTATGCGGGACGGTGCAGTCGCCAAGCATCTTGGGTTGCAATCCCACATCGGCTCAGACGCCCGGTTCATCCATGCCTACAGCGGGCATGGTGTTGTTGAAAGCGCTCTGACACCGCCGTGGGAACGGCGGATCGTCGCGCGCTTTGCATTTCCTGAAAGGACCTGAATTCATGGCAACGATCCTCTTATCGGCTGCAGGCGCGGCCATCGGTGGCCTGAGCTCCGGCACTTTTCTGGGTTTGACAGGCGCTGTCGTTGGCCGTGCCGTGGGGGCCACGCTAGGCCGCGTAATCGACCAACGGCTGCTTGGCGCGGGTTCGGATGTGATTGAGCAGGGACGGTTGGACCGGTTTCGATTGACTGGGGCCGCTGAAGGCGCGGTTGTTGCACGACTTTTCGGGCAGATGCGTCTGGGGGGGCAGGTGATCTGGTCCACCAGGTTTCAAGAAACTGTCACCAAAACCGGCGGCGGCAAGGGCGCGCCACCACAGCCCAAGACGGCGCAATACTCTTATTCTGTCAGTTTAGCGCTGGCTCTGTGCGAAGGCGAGATTTCGCGTGTTGGGCGCATATGGGCCGATGGCACTGAAATCGCGCAAACTGACATCACGATGCGGGTCTATCGCGGCACCGACGATCAGATGCCAGACCCAAAGTTGGAGGCGGTCGAAGGCGCCGGGCAGGTCCCTGCCTATCGAGGTATTGCCTACGTGGTGATTGAGGATCTGGATCTTTCAGCCTATGGCAATCGTGTCCCGCAGCTCAGCTTTGAAGTGGTTCGCGCGGCGGATCCTGTTCTGTTGGACACACCACCTGCGCCGGCCAAGGCCATTCGGGGCGTCGCGATGATGCCGGGTACGGGCGAGTATGCTCTGGCGACGTCTCCGGTCAGTTTGAATTACGGATTTGGCAAGTCAAAAAGCGCCAATATCAACACGGCAGCGGGTAAAGCTGATTTCGCAGTTGCCCTGGATAATCTGCAGGGTGAGCTGCCCAATTGCGGGGCGACATCTCTGATTGTCGGTTGGTTCGGTGATGATTTGCGAGCAGGCCAGTGCACGGTCAAGCCAAAGGTTGAGCAAGATCAGGCTGATAGCCCTGAAATGCCTTGGCAGGTTGCGGGTCTTACCCGAAATACGGCTGAAGTCCTGTCGCAAGTCGACGGGCGAGCGATTTATGGCGGGACGCCAACAGATCAATCCGTGATCGAGGCCATCGAGGCCCTGAATACCGCAGGGCAGGATGTGATGTTCTATCCGTTCCTTTTGATGGAAATTCTTGAAGGTAGTGGCAAGCCAGATCCGTGGGCTGAAACTGGTGAACAGCCTGCCCTGCCGTGGCGGGGGCGCATCACCGGAGAGAAGGCGCCTGGTATCACAGGAACGCCTGACCAGACGGCCTCGGCCAGGGGCGAAGTCGCTACCTTTTTTGGCACTGCGTCCGCCTCCGATTTTGCCGTCGTTGGACAGGATGTCGTCTATTCGGGCCCGCCTGAATGGTCCTATCGCCGGTTTATCCTTCACTGCGCTGCACTATGCGCGGCTGCGGGCGGTGTGGAGAGTTTTTGTATCGGGTCTGAAATGCGCAGCCTGACCCAGTTGCGCGATGAAAGCGGATTTCCCGCTGTGCAGCAGTTCATTGATCTTGCGGCAGAGGTGCGTCTTTTGCTGCCTGACGCAAAGCTTTCCTATGCGGCAGATTGGTCAGAGTATTTCGGCTACCATCCGCAGGACGGCTCGGGCGACGTTTACTTCCATCTCGATCCCCTTTGGGCGGATGCGAATATCGACTTTATCGGCATCGACAATTACATGCCACTGAGCGATTGGCGGGATGGGCAGGACCATGCCGATGCCTCAATTGGATGGCGGTCGATCTATGATCACGAATATCTGCAGTCCAATATCGAGGGTGGTGAAGGTTATGACTGGTACTACCCAAGCGACGCTGCCCGTGCAGCGCAGCGTCGCGAAGCGATTTCCGACGGTGCCCACGGCGAGGATTGGATCTACCGGTTCAAGGACTTGAAAGGGTGGTGGCAACACGCGCATTTCAACCGAAAAAGTGGCGCGCTGGAGGAAAACCTGGTTCCCAACACTGTAGACTTATCGGGCTGGGTGGGATCAGCAATTCTCGGGGCCGGAAACGGCCCTGATCCGTTTGGCGGTAGCGACAACTTTATTCTCGAAGACAGTTCGGCCACTGCATTTCAAAATAAATTCGCATGGTCCGCCGCCAGCAATGGCGCGACGGAGTTTGTGGCTTCGATTTATGTAAAGGCGCATCCGACGGCCGCCGAGAATCAGGTTGCGACCTATCGCATCACCGTTCAGGGCGTGTCGAATTTCGTTAATCTCAAATGGTATGCCGATGATCCGTCTGTCCCTTTGGCGCCAGATCTGATCGGTCCAGGAAACTTGCGATCCTATGGTCAGGTAGATGTCGGCGGTGGATGGTATAGGGTTTGGGCAAAGTTTACTCTGGAAACAATCGGGACCTTACTTGCTGTTCTTTACCCGGCCCTTTCACCAGGAGCGCAGGGTGCGATAGGGCCAATCCAGGCCTTTGGCCCGATGTTGACCAAATCATTTACTGAACTGACTCCCTATTTTCCGAATGGGACTAACTCACCGATAGTGCTGTCCAGTACTCAGTGGGAGCCTCAATCGAAACCCGTGCGTTTTACCGAGTTAGGTTGCGCAGCAATTGATAAAGGAACCAACCAGCCCAACAAGTTTCTTGATCCCAAAAGCTCTGAATCGGCAATTCCCCATTTCTCAAATGGCCGACGAGATGACCTAATACAGATGCAATATCTGCGCGCTATGTTCGGGTATTGGACAGATCCTGACCATAATGGTGTTTCCGATATTTATGGCGGGTCGATGATCGACATGGACCACGCATATGTCTGGGCTTGGGATGCGCGGCCATGGCCCGCGTTTCCCGGCAATCAGGAGCTTTGGTCGGATGGTGCAAATCATGCGCGCGGGCATTGGATTTCGGGCCGCATGGGGGGGCAGCCATTGGCCGATGTGGTGGCCGAGATCTGCGAAATGGCTGGGATCGGGGATTACGATGTCTCCGAGCTTTTTGGATTTGTGCGTGGTGTAACTTCTGGTGATGTCGAAAGCGCGCGGGCCCGCCTTCAGCCTTTGATGTTGGCCTATAGCTTCGAAGCTATCGAGAGGGATGGGCGGCTGGTTTTCCGCACGCGTACGGGTGATCCTGATGCCTCTGTGCAGACGGAATGGATGGCAGAAGATGATGAAGGGGCGGTTGCACCGGTCCATATTCGTATTCCGGAGGCCGATATGGTGGGGCGCATCCGGCTGAGCCATGTGGAGGCGACCGGCGCTTATGAAACGCGGGTCGCTGAGGCTATTTTTCCCGATGATTCTGACGAAGTTGTCAGTGATAGCGATTTGCCTTTGGTGCTCACACAAGCCGAGGCAAACGGTATTGCCGAACGGTGGTTGGCCGAGGCACGGGTATCTCGCGATAGCGTGAGTTTCGCGTTGCCCCCCTCTCGTCGGGACTTGAGCGCTGGGTCCGTCCTTGCGTTGGAGGATGGCAGCACATGGCGCATCGACAAGTTCGAGGATGCGGGCGCGCTGAAGGTGGAAGCTGTTCGCACGGAGGCCGAGATTTACGAGCCCTCAGACTCGATTGAGGAAAGTGTTGCGCTTGAACCCTTTGTACCGCCGCTACCGGTGAGCCCGGTCCTGATGGACCTTCCTCTGTTAACCGGGGAAGAGGTGCCCCACGCCCCGACTATTGCGGTCGCTGCAGAACCATGGCCAGGTGTCGTGGCGGTTTACAGTGCCCCGTCAGATTCCGGCTATGTTTTGAACAAGCTGGTCGATGTGGTCTCGGCCGTCGGCACCTTGGAAACGCCCCTTTTTCGGGCAACGCCCGGCGCATGGGACAAGGGACCCGCACTGCGGGTCAGGATGGCAAGTGGCAGTCTCAGTTCGGCAGAGATTGAGGCCGTTTTGAACGGCGCCAATGCAGCGGCAATCGGTGATGGTGACGGAGGCAATTGGGAAGTGATTCAATTCGCCAGTGCCACATTAGTGGGAGAGGACCTTTGGGACATCTCGCTGCGCCTTCGGGGGCAAGCGGGTTCGGATGGGATCATGCCGGATGAATGGCCCTCAGGATCCCTTTTCGTTCTTTTGGACGGGCGGCAAACACAGCTTGAGATGCCGTTGTCCGCACGCGGCCTATCGCGTCATTACCGCATTGGGCAGGCTGCCAAGAGCTACGACCATCCGGCTTATCGACATGTTCAAATCGCCTTCGATGGCGCCGGGTTAAGGCCTTATGCACCGGCCCACCTAAAGACCGAACGCAACGGCGCGGGACAGGGTCTGAGCTGGATCCGGCGCACCCGCATTGATGGTGACAGCTGGCAAGGGGCGGACGTGCCGCTGGGGGAGGACAGCGAAGCCTATATCATTCGCGTCTCAGATGCTGGCGGCATCAAACACGAGGCCACGACCACCACGCCTGGCTACCTCTATTCCGATGCCCAGGCAGCCTCGGACGGCATAACTGCCCCGTACAATATCGAAGTTGCGCAAATCTCGGCGCAATTTGGCCCAGGACCATTTGCAAGGATCGAAATCAATGGTTGATACCCCAAATCTGACCCTTCCCCTTCTTGCGGCCAGTCAGGCCCAGAAACATGTGACGGTAAATGAGGCCTTGATGCGGCTGGATAGCATGGTGCAGATTCGACTTTTGTCCAAGAACCTGGCCACGCCGCCTGCGGTCGCAAATGAGGGGGATTGCTATGCGGTGCCACCATTTTCCGTGAATGATTGGTCTGGCCGTGATGGCGACATAGCCCAGTTTTCAAACGGTGGGTGGATCTTCGTGACGCCGCAAAAGGGCTGGCAGGCCTATGTGGTAGATACAGGCAATCTGAATGTCTTTGATGGGACCGAATGGCGGGCAGGCGCAGTTTCCGTGACCCCAAGCGGCGCCGGGATGAACATTCGCAGCCTTGAAGCGGACGAGGTTTTGGGGGCAGGGCCAACCCACACAACCAGCCTTTTGTTCCCGGAACGGGCAATCGTTTTTGGCGTGACAGGTCGGGTGACAGACGCGATCACGGGTACTCTGACCGATTGGCGTCTTGGCGATGCGACATCGAATGATCGCTTCGGCAACGGGCTTGGGCTTGCGCAGAACTCCTGGGTCAACGGCCCGACCGCACCCTTTGTTGTTTGGGCGGATACGCCTTTGGTGTTGACCGGCAATGGCGGGGATTTCGCATCGGGCACAATTCGTTTGACCGTATTCTACGCCGATTTGACGATCCCGGATCCTGTATAAACTTTTGTGATCAACGCCATGACGGGTTTGAACTTGGTTTCCTCTCCCTATCTGAGGTAGGATGGGGCAAGGCAATTAGGAGGCCGTCATGGCAGAGACCCGCGCAAATCTGACAGAGCTTGATCCGGTTTGGAGCCGCGTCACGCGCGAAGCAGAAGAAGCCATTCGAGACGAACCGCTTTTGGGCGGGCTGGTCCATGGGTGTATTCTGCATCATGGCTCGTTGGAATCAGCGCTTTCTTACCGGATTGCTCAAAAGCTGTCCTCCGGTGACATGTCCGAGCAGCTGATCCGTGAGATTGCCGATGAAGCCTATCGCGACGATTCAACAATTGGGGCGGCTGCGCGCGCTGACATAATGGCGGTTTTTGACCGTGACCCGGCCTGCCATCGCTATCTTCAGCCATTATTGTTTTTCAAAGGTTTTCAGGCCGTTCAAGCCTACCGTGTCGGGAACTGGCTCTGGCAAAAAGGGCGTAAAGATTTGGCGTATTTCCTGCAAATGCGCATTTCCGAGATGTTTGGAATCGACATTCACCCGGCTGCCAAAATTGGCCAAGGCATAATGATTGACCACGCCCATTCCATCGTGATCGGCGAAACGGCTGTTGTCGGTGACAATGTCTCGATGCTGCACTCGGTGACTTTGGGTGGCACGGGCAAGGAAGAAGAGGATCGTCATCCGAAGATCGGCAACGGCGTTTTGATCGGGGCCGGTGCTAAAGTACTGGGCAATATTCATATTGGTCATTGCAGCCGAATTGCCGCGGGTTCGGTCGTATTGAACCCGGTTCCCGCTTGTAAAACTGTCGCCGGTGTTCCGGCAAAGATCGTGGGCGAAGCTGGGTGCGATCAGCCGTCGATGTCGATGGATCATATTGTTCCGGCTGGCGGCGAATAAATCATCTCAAATTCCAAAACGGCGGGCCCTTTGGGGCCCGTTTTCTTTTTTCCCGTGTGGGTTTGTGTGTTGAAGAACTCGGCTATAGGCTGACGCTCGATCTATAGATGGAGAGCATCATGACACGCCAAACCAATGGCCGCGGCGAAATTTACGACGATATCCTCGGAACGGTTGGAAACACGCCGGTGATCCGCATCAATCGTGCGGGCCCCGGCCATGTAAACCTCTTTGTGAAATTCGAAGCCTTCAACCCGGCCTCTTCCGTCAAAGACCGGCTTGCGATGAGCATTATTGAGGCTGCGGAGGCCTCTGGCGCGTTGAAGCCGGGCATGACCGTGGTTGAGGCAACGTCTGGAAACACAGGCATTGGTTTGGCCATGGTCTGCGCGGCAAAAGGGTATCCTTTGGTGATTACCATGGCCGAAAGCTTCTCGGTTGAGCGGCGCAGGCTAATGCGGTTCCTCGGGGCCAAGGTCGTGCTGACGCCCAAGGAAAAGGGCGGTGTTGGCATGTACCAAAAGGCCAAAGAACTGGCTGACGCCAATGGCTGGTTCCTGGCCCAACAATTCGAAACTGCCGCCAATGCCGACATTCACGAAAGCACCACAGCGCGTGAAATCATGAGTGATTTCAAAGGGAAAAAACTGGATTTCTTCGTTTCGGGATATGGGACCGGCGGAACAGTGACCGGCGTCGCGCGCGTGTTGCGCAAAGAGAGCCCGGACACAAAGATTGTCCTGACCGAACCAGAAAATGCGGCCCTTGTGTCTAGTGGCACTGAACAAGAACGGACTGAGACCGGCGAAGTGGCAGCAGGTCATCCCGCATTCACGCCGCACCCCATCCAAGGTTGGACCCCAAACTTCATTCCGCTTGTTTTGCAGGAAGCATTAGACAATGGCGGGTATGATGAGATGATCCTCGTCAACGGTCCTGAGGCCATCGCGGCCTCACAGCAACTGGCGCAGCAGGAAGGAATCCTCACCGGGATATCGGGCGGCGGAACCTTTGCGGTCGCGCTGAAAGTGGCCGAAAACGCGCCAGAAGGGGCCAATATTCTCTGCATGTTGCCCGATACAGGCGAAAGATATCTTTCTACGCCGCTTTTTGACGCCGTCGAAACAGAAATGACGGATGAAGAGATTGCTCTTATGCAATCGACACCAGGTTTTCAGATGGGCGGATAGTCACCACCCCGTTTAAACGAAAAGGCCCGCCGGTTTGGCGGGCCTTTTTTTGTAATGTTCAGGCTTAGGCCAGCATTGTCATCGGGTTTTCGAGATTATCCACGATGGCGTTCAACAGGTTCGCGCCAAGCGCCCCGTCGATAACGCGGTGGTCAACCGACATTGTGACCGACATGACGGTCGCCACTGTCAGTTCTCCGTCATCGCCTACAACAGGCTGTTTTTTGCCTGCGCCAACGGCGAGGATACCCGCATGCGGCGGGTTTACGATGGCGTCGAAATTGTCGATGCCGAACATGCCGAGGTTGGAAATGGCAAACGTGCCGCCCTGATACTCATGTGGGGCCAGTTTGCGATCCCGTGCCCGTGCAGCGAGGTCTTTCATCTGCGTGGACAGGGCAGAAAGCGATTTCATTTCAGCATCTTGCAGGACGGGGGTGAAAAGGCCACCCTCGATCGCTACGGCGACAGCAACGTCAGACGTTTTCAGCTGCAGGACACGATCACCCGCCCAAACAGCGTTACATTCCGGCACTTGCTGCAGACCCAGAGCAACGGCTTTGATAATGAAATCGTTGACGCTGAGCTTCACGCCGCGTGCTTCCAATTGTTTGTTCAGCTGGCTGCGGAATTTCAGCAGCGCGTCCAGTTTGATATCCCGGCGCAGATAGAAATGCGGGATGGTCTGCTTTGCCTCGGAAAGGCGCGCGGCAATGGTTTTGCGCATCCCGTCGAGCTTGACCTCTTCGAAGTCGCGATCTGCATACATCTTGAGGACAGTTTCGGTCGACGGACCGGTGGCAGCAGCAGCGACAGGCGCGGCAGCAGCGGGCGCAGCGGCGGCGGCAGGTGCCGCGGCGGGCTTGGCTTCCGCGTTTTCCACATCTGCCTTGACGATCCGACCATGCGGGCCCGAACCTGTAATCTGGCTGAGGTCCAGACCTTTCTGCGATGCGATACGACGTGCGAGCGGAGAAGCGAAAATGCGGCTGCCATCAGCAGCTTTTGCAGCGGCAGGGGCCGGGGCGGCGGCGGCAGGTGCAGCAGCAGCCGGGGCCGCCTCTGCGGCGGGGGCGGCGGCGGGTTCCGCGGCAGCAGGGGCCGACCCGATATCATCAGCGCTTTCGCCATCTTCTAGCAGAACGGCGATGGGCGTGTTCACTTTCACGCCTTCCGACCCTTCGGCAACCAGGATCTTGCCAACGACGCCGTCATCAACGGCCTCGAATTCCATGGTTGCTTTGTCAGTTTCAATCTCGGCCAAAAGGTCGCCAGAGCTAACCTCGTCGCCTTCTTTCACCAGCCATTTGGCCAGTGTGCCTTCCTCCATCGTGGGTGAGAGGGCGGGCATGAGGATTTCGGTGGGCATCTTAGTGCTCCTCAATCAGAGTAATTTGGTCAAAGGGCGCTTTCGGGCGCCCCTGGCCGCGGGCGAGTTTCGCGATCGCGGCCTCGATTTTGTCTTCGTTCGCTGCAATCCAGACGTAAGCGGTTTGATGGGTGGGCCGGGCCGCGATCAGGCGATTGCCAGCAGAGAGCCGCTCGGGCACCAGCGCGTCGACCTTGCGGTCGTCAATGCTGATGCTGACGCGGTAGCTTTCCGTGGCTGGATCGCGGCCCAGAATCTCCATCATATCCCCTTAGCGGTAGGTCACTTCCTTAACGGCGGCGACAACCTCATCGGTCGTGACCAGCGCATGTTTTTCCAGATTTGCGGCATATGGCATCGGCACATCTTTGCCTGCGCAGTTGATGACCGGCGCATCGAGGTAATCGAAGGCCTTCATCATGATCTGCGAGGAGATGTGGTTGCCGATCGAGCAGACCGGGAAACCCTCTTCGACGGTGACGCAGCGGTTGGTTTTCATGACCGAGGCCAGAACCGTGTCATAGTCGATCGGGCGCAGGGTGCGCAGGTCGATCACTTCAGCCGAGATACCGTCTTCGGCCAGCTTGTCCGCCGCCTCCAACGCGTATTGCATGCCGATGCCAAAGCTGACGATGGTGACGTCACTGCCTTCGCGCCAGACACGGGCCTTGCCAAATGGAATGGTGAAATCTTCCAGATCGGGAACCTCGCCAGAGCGGCCATAGAGGATCTCATTTTCCAGGAAAATCACAGGGTTAGGATCGCGGATTGCGGTTTTCATCAGGCCTTTGTAGTCGGCCGCCGAATAGGGCATGACAACTTTCAGACCAGGGATTTGCGCGTACCATGCCGCGTAATCCTGAGAGTGCTGCGCACCAACGCGGGCGGCGGCACCGTTTGGACCACGGAACACCATGGGCGCGCCCATCTGACCGCCGGACATGTAAAGCGTCTTGGCGGCCGAGTTGATGATCTGGTCAATCGCCTGCATGGCGAAGTTGAACGTCATGAACTCAACAATCGGTTTCAAGCCGCCAAAGGCTGCGCCAACTGCGATACCGGCAAAGCCGTGCTCGGTAATCGGAGTGTCGATGACCCGCTTGGAGCCGAACTCGTCCAGCATCCCTTGCGAGATTTTATAGGCGCCCTGATATTCGGCGACTTCTTCGCCCATCAGGTAAACTTCTTCGTCGCGACGCATCTCTTCGGCCATCCCGTCGCGCAGCGCTTCGCGGACCGTTTGGGTCTTCATCGCAGTGCCTTCGGGATAGTCGGGCTCAAGATTGACGCTGGCCACAGGTGCTGCGGCAGCGGCCGGAGCAGCAACAGCAGCCGGAGCAGGGGCCTCAGCCGCGGCTTCTGCGGCTGGTGCGGCAGCAGCGGCCGGAATGGCAGAGGCGTCTTCGCCTTCATCCAGAAGAACCGCAATGGCCGTGTTTACCTTGACGCCTTCGGTGCCTTCTTCGATGAGGATCTTGCCCATCACACCTTCGTCGACGGCTTCAAACTCCATCGTTGCCTTGTCGGTTTCGATCTCGGCCAGAATATCGCCGGATGAAACGGTATCGCCTTCTTTCACCAGCCATTTGGCCAGTGTGCCTTCCTCCATCGTGGGGGAGAGGGCGGGCATGAGAATTTCAGTTGCCATGTCTAATGTCTCCCTTACGCGTAGATATCGGTCCAAAGTTCCTCAAGCGCGGGCTCGGGGCTTTCTTTGGCGAATTCTGCAGATGCGTTGACAACCGTCTTGATCTCTTTGTCGATCGCTTTCAGGTCATCCTCGGTGGCGTGTTTGCCGGTCAGAAGCAGTTGGCGGACGTTTTCGATCGCGTCACGCTCTTCGCGCATTTTCTGAACTTCTTCACGGGTCCGGTACTTGGCCGGGTCCGACATGGAGTGGCCACGGTAGCGGTAGGTCTTAACCTCTAGGATGTAGGGGCCTTTGCCTGCACGGCAGTGGGCAACCGCCTTTTCGCTGGCGGCTTTCACGGCGAGAACATCCATGCCATCAACCGTTTCACCGGGGATGCCGAAAGCTTCGCCACGGGTATAGATGTCAGGGGTGGAGGTTGACCGCGCCTGGCTGGTGCCCATGGCGTATTGGTTGTTCTCGATTACGAAGATCACCGGCAATTCCCAGATAGCGGCCATGTTGAAGGTCTCATAGACCTGTCCCTGGTTGGCTGCGCCGTCACCGAAATAGGTAAAGGTGACGTTGTCATTGCCTTTATACTTGTCCGAGAAGGCAAGGCCCGCGCCAAGCGGCACCTGAGCGGCAACGATGCCGTGACCGCCGTAGAAATGCTTCTCTTTCGAGAACATGTGCATCGAGCCGCCTTTGCCTTTCGAATAGCCGCCTTCGCGGCCCGTCAGCTCGGCCATCACGCCGTTGGGGTCCATGCCACAGGCCAGCATATGGCCGTGATCGCGGTAAGAGGTGATGCGCTTGTCGCCCTCTTTGGTCGCGGCCTCAAGGCCGACAACAACCGCTTCCTGTCCGATATAAAGGTGGCAGAAGCCTCCGATCAGACCCATGCCATAAAGCTGACCGGCCTTTTCCTCGAATCTGCGGATCAGCAGCATGTCGCGGTAGTAGCCAAGCAGTTCTTCGGCGGAAACGTTTGGTTTTGCGGCACTTTTCGCTGTCGATTTGCGTGCGGCCATGCGATCCCCTCCTTCTCAAAATAAGATAGTTTAACGTTGAACAATCATTTATCAGACTGCGCAGAAAAAATCACGCATTGTTTTTTCGCTGCGTCACAACGCGCAAAGTCAGGGAAAAGTTCCCTTGCAGAAGCGCCAAGTAAACAACCCAAACGAAAGAACCGCAAGCAATTGGCTTGCGGTTCATGCTTTAAGATTTTTGGACAGGTGCCTTAGCTGTCTTGATCTGTGTCTGGTGTCCAATGTTTGCGGACCCAATCCGAGGGCAGAATGAAGTGCCGGAGATGCCGGAAAAGGCTGCCCTGACGCTCACCGCGTAGGCCTGCCTTGATATGCTCCCACCGTGACAGCACCTTGGTTTCCGGGTTCCAGCGTCCGGCGATGGCATCGGGCGGGTTCAGGCTGCCGGGGAAAATCACGACCTTTGCGTCTTTCGGCAGTTTTGGCGGCAGAAAGAAATTCATCGGGAAAGTGCGGGTGCAGTGCCATTTATAGGTGCAAACCCACCCTTTCGGCCAAAAGATGACGCCGCCGGGGGTCCTGCGCGTGACAAAGCGTTGTTCAAAGACGAAAGTCTCGGCCGTTTCTTGCGGGGCGGCCATAAACTCTTCTCGGACCTTTTTCAGCCCGCCAATCGGATAACGAAACAAAGAGGTTTGGCCCAAACGTTCAAACGGTGTGTTCGGATTGCGGGTCAGGTACACCTTGTCGGCGTCGCCATGTTCAAAAAAGCCATCAAGGTTACCAACCACCACAACGTCGAGGTCCATAAACAGAACTGGCCCTGATAAACCGCCAAGGTTTTCGGCCCAAAGGCGGGACTTGCCCCATTGGCCCTTTTTGGTGGTGGGTTGAGCGCATCCCAGTTCGGGCAGGTCAATCACGTCGATGCCGTCATCCAGACCCGCGCCGTTATCCGTGACGCAGTAGAACCGGAACGGTGGTGTGATGTTGGCAGCAACCATGCGGTAGAGCTTGTTGACGTAATCCACGCCATATTTCTCGCCCCACCGGATACAGATCACCTGTTTGACGTTTTCACCCACGATCTTGCGCCCCTCGATTACACGGAAGCCGTTGTGTCAGGTGTTTGGGAAAGACGCAACGCCAATGGCCGAAAATCCACGGGCAAGGGAAAAGCTAGGGCAGGACGACCTCATCGGCCCGCAAATAGCCCAGTTGGCTGCGGGCCTGCTCTTCAAGCAGGTCGAGATCCAGGTAATCATCGGAAATCCGATGTGCCAAAAGCGCCATCTGTTCGGTGTCTGCCCGCAGAGCATCCAGCTCGGCCCGGTACACATCCCGTTCCGCCTCGATCTGGATCCGGCGAAATAGCCCGTAATCCCCCTGCACGGCGGCAAAGGTGAAATAGGCGCCCACAAAGAGCAAACCCATAGGAAGGAACAATCCCGAGATTGAGCGTTTCTTTTGCATATCTGCCTCAGATGGCCCTCTTTATCGGGGCTCTGTCACAAGAATCGCATATATCGCTCGAAAAAGGAATCCCCTGATTCGGAAAAATTGTTTTTTTTTACAGTGGGTTAGTTTGGAAAGGAAAAGAAAAAGGGCGCCCGGAGTGAAGCCAGGGCGCCCTATCGAAGAATGTGGGACAGTATTAGCCCGCGACCGAGGCCTCATATATGGTCTGGATCGACCCATCGAGCTTTGCGTCAAATTCGCTGTCATCTTGCTGCGCTGACAGGCCTTCGGTCAGTGCGCGGCTAAAGCTAGCGATCATTCCGGATTGACGGGCAAGGCGGGCATTGGCCTCTTCGCGGGAATACCCGCCAGACAGCGCAACAACTTTCAGAACACGGGGGTGGTCAACCAGGGGTTTATAAAGATTGTCCACCTCGGGCAGGGTCAGCTTCAGCATCACGTCCTGGTCTTCGGGCAGAGCATCCAAACGGGCCGCGATGGCATCCCGCAACAGAGCTTCGGCATCGGACTTGTCTGAGATCGAGATGGTGACCTCCGGCTCAATGATTGGAACCAGACCATGACCCAAAATCTGCTTGCCGACGTCGAATTGCTGGTCGACCACGGCCTTGATGCCATCGGCATTGGCGGCAGATACGACAGAGCGCATCTTGGTGCCATAGATACCGTTTTTCACACCTCGTTCCAGCAACGCGTCCAGGTCTGGCATGTCTTTCATCACCTGCACGCCGTTTTCTTCTGCGGCAAGGCCTTTGTCGACCTTCAGAAAAGGGACCACGCCTTTTTCTTCCCAAAGGAATTGTGCAGCAGGCTTGCCGGCAATTTCACGATCCATGGTCATTTCAAACAGGATCGCGCCAACAACGCGACTTCCGGAGAATGTCGGCGACTGGCAGATCCGGCACCGCATATCGTGAACCAGATCGAACATCTCGGAATCTGACGCATAGGCCCCTTCCTCGATTCCATAAAGGCGCAGCGCCTTTGGGGTCGAGCCGCCGGATTGATCCAAGGCTGCAATGAAACCCTGGCCTTTGCGAAGAAGGGCGGTCTGATCCTGATTTGGCATGGGCAATGGTCCTAATTGAATTTTTGGAAACTCGGTTTCGGTTTGCGGGCTTGATAGGGCAGGCCATGCTGCACTGCAAACATGATAGCGCTAACGCGACTATTTGACGGTCCGCGCAGGCGATTTGCCGCGCGGACCGGTTCGAAAAATGGTTCATTGTTCAGCGAAAGTACTGCGCCCAGGCGAGGTTTGCATCAGCGGTTGCCGTGTCCAGAGCTTCCTCCCATGCCTCAAACTCGCTGTCTGCCGCCCGATCGGCCATCCGGTCGACCTCATCCAGAATGTTTCGCGCCGCAGTGTCCCCCAAGGCCAGAGCCAACGTCGCAAGGGAATAGGCGCGGGCATAGTTGCGTGTCGAATCCAGCCCCACCAAATGGCCGAAGGCCAAATCGCGTAAGGCCCGGGCGGTTTCCGTTCCGTCCAGTTCTGCTGACATGGCGACTGCGGCCTGGGCCCGCAAAACGGCGCGGTCGGGCAAGTCTCGTTCCAAACGATCCAGCTGGGCAAACGCGCCCCGGTCTCCGGCTGCGGCTGCGTTCAACGCGATGCGGTAAGCGGTTCGCGGGTCAAGCAGGTCAAGCGTGTCCAATGCCAGGGCGATGGCCTCGTCACTGCCGGCCTCAAGCAATGGTGTCAGCAGGTCCAGCGCCAGCGCCTCGTCTCTTGGGGCGCCGATACCTGTCAGGAAAACCTCGGCATAGCGAAGCTGATCTGGTTCCGAAAATGCAACTTCGGCACCGTCCAGCCACGCCGAAATCACGGCAATATCCTCTGCGGTCAATTGGGTCGACAGGCTTGGGTCACCATAGACAAATTGTGGCTGCATGGTTTGCGCAAAGACAGGGAAATCCTCGAATTGGTCAAACAGGTCTTCGCTCAACGGGATTGGAGCATCCGGTTCAAAATTGACGACAAGGCGACCCGGATCATTGGCATAGGCGGACAAGGCCGCCGCAATTTGGTCAATTGTGGCCTCTGCTTCGGTCAGGTCCGTTGTCGGCGCAAGCGCGGCTTCCTCGCCCTTGTCGTCATTTGCCGGGGATGGTGGAGTGGCATCAGGTAGAAGTTCCGCCCGCATCATTGCGGCCAGTGCATCCTGGTTCATCAATTGCGGCGGCATCATTGACGATATGGCTGTCCAAAGCCCATCATCTACGAGCTCCAATTCGCCGAATGCAAATTCGGCAATCGGCTCTTCCCGATCCGCATCGAACGCCAGATAGGACAGGTCAACCAAACCGCGAATTTCTGCAATGCCGGGCGCGTCCGCGTAATATTCCGCCTGCGCGCTGCCACTGGCAACCCAGTAGGACAAATCCGCACCGGCGCGATCCAGAACAAGGCTGGGCATGTTCAGCGCATCAAGCATATCGGTGACATCCGGATCCAGGCAGGATCGCGCTGCTTCTATTCCGATCAGGTCCAATTGAAATCCCGCCTCCTCGATCTGGTCGAGCGGCGGGGTTTGGATAACAGCACGATCAATAGAGATTTCACAGGCGGGGCCGAACCGATCACGCTCAGCTATATGCAGCCCAGTGATGATCCAGCGGCCTTCAAGTGGGCGCACATCCATATGGGTATAGGTGACATCTGCAAAGCTGCGCAGAACCGCGACAGACCATTGCGCGGCGATATTGGCCATCCGGTCAATACTAAGGAGATCCCATAAGGTGACAGGATTAGCCGCCGCCGGAGAGATCGCGGCGGTCGACAGGGCAGTGGCGCAGAGAAGGCGTTTGAAGGACATGGCAATACCTGTTGATCAAAAACGAAAAAGCGGATGAGGTCAGAAAACCTCATCCGCCCGGATCAGTGCAACAGGTTTGTTGGGATTAGCCCTCCAGCGCGGCCACGCCGGGAAGGGTCTTGCCTTCCATCCATTCCAAAAACGCGCCGCCTGCCGTTGATATATAGGTGAACTTTTCTGCGGCCCCGGCCTTGTTCAGCGCGGCAACAGTATCGCCACCACCTGCGACAGAGGTCAATTGGCCAGCCGCCGTCAGGTCGGCCGCGGCCTTGGCAGCAGCATTTGTGGCCATGTCAAACGGCTCGATCTCGAAGGCGCCAAGCGGGCCGTTCCAGATCAGGGTTTTTGCATTATTCAAAATTCCCGCAATCCGTGCGACCGAAGCCGGACCTGCGTCCAAAATCATCGCATCTGCCGGACATGCGTTGGTTGCAACCGTTTCATTTGCGGCCCCGGCCTTGAATTCACGCGCGACAACCAGATCGGATGGCAAAACGATATCGCATCCTGCAGCCTTGGCCTTGTCCATGATCTCACGCGCCGTATCTGCCAAATCATGCTCACACAGCGATTTGCCGACATCGATACCCTGCGCTGCAAGGAATGTGTTGGCCATGCCGCCGCCAATCACCAAATGATCAACTTTTGCGACAAGATTGCCGAGCAGATCCAGTTTCGTAGACACTTTCGCGCCACCGACAACTGCCACAACCGGGCGGGTTGGCTTGCCAAGGGCGGCTTCCAATGCGCTGAGTTCAGCCTGCATCAACCGGCCAGCACAAGAGGGCAATAGCTTGGCCACACCTTCGGTCGAGGCATGGGCGCGGTGGGCGGCGGAAAACGCGTCGTTGCAGTAAATATCACCAAGTGAGGCCAGGAAGCCCGCCATTTTCGGGTCATTGGCTTCTTCCATTGGTGTGAAACGGGTGTTTTCCACCAATACGACGCTTCCCGCTGGCAAGGCGTCAAGCGCATCGCGCGAAGGCTGCTCGATAAAGGTGACGCTCTGTCCAAGCTTTTCTTCCAGGGCGGGCAGGGTGATGCGCAGGCTCATCTCCGGCACAAACTGTCCCTTGGGCCGTCCAAAATGGGCCAGCATCACAGGCGTCCCACCAGCGGCCAAGATGTCTTTGATGGTTGGAGCAATCCGCTCGATACGGGTCGCATCTGTGACCTTGCCGTCTTCGACCGGTACATTGATGTCCACACGGGTCAGAACGATTTTGCCCGCAAGCTCCATGTCATCAAGGGTTTTCCAGCTCATGCGAGGTCATCTCCTGCGTAAAATAATTTGGCTATTGTGGGTTTAACAAACCCTGCCGCCCGCCGCGAGCGCGGATGCCTCAGGCAGATGTGTTTTTTGGAAGAAAGAAGCCGGGAATCTCGTCACATCCGGAGGTCGACGCCGTTTGCGTCCCTTACCATTTCATTTTGCCCAAAATACCTCAGGGGTCTGGGGAGGATCCCCAGGGTGATCGGGCAAGGGCCGCATTGCGGCCTGCACCCGATCGCTGATGTCGTGACGACGCCGATTGGCGCAAGTTCTTAAAGGTATTTGCCCATTTCGGCAGCTGTATCCAGCATCCGGTTGGAGAAACCCCATTCGTTATCGTACCAGGTCAGGATGCGGCACATGCGGCCTTCCATCACTTTGGTCTGGTCGGTGGCAAGGGTCGAACTTGCCGGATCATGGTTGAAATCCATGGAGACCAGTTTTTTGTCCGTGACAGCCAAGACGCCTTTCAGCGGTCCGGCGGCAGCGGCATGCATCAGCTTGTTGATTTCCTCGACCGAGGTATCTCGCGACGCTTCAAAGGTCAGATCCACGACCGAAACATTCGGGGTGGGCACGCGGATCGCGACACCGTCCAGCTTGCCGTTGAGTTCTGGCAGAACCAATCCAACAGCACGTGCAGCACCAGTCGATGTGGGGATCATCGACATGGCAGCGGCGCGCGCGCGATAGAGGTCTTTATGCATTGTGTCCAGCGTTGGCTGGTCGCCGGTATAGCTGTGGATCGTGGTCATGAAACCACGGTCAATGCCGATATTGTCTTGCAGAACCTTGGCAACGGGCGACAGGCAGTTTGTCGTGCAGGACGCGTTCGAGACGATGATGTCATCGGCGGTCAGAACGTCGTGGTTCACGCCGTAAACGATTGTCTTGTCGGCATCTGTACCGGGCGCCGAGATCAGAACCCGCGAGGAGCCATTATCCAGATGCGCCTGGCATTTCTCTTTCGACGTAAAGATGCCGGTGCATTCCAGCACGATATCAACATGCGCCCAGGGCAGATCGGCGGGGTTGCGGATCGCAGTGACCTCGATCGGGCCACGGCCCACATCGATCCATGTGTCGCCATGGGTCACTTCCTGAGGGAACCGGCCATGCACACTGTCATATTGCAGCAGATGGGCGTTGGTTTCGACCGGGCCCAGATCGTTGATGGCAACAACTTCGATATCGGTGCGGCCGTTCTCGATCAGCGCGCGCAAGACATTGCGGCCAATACGACCAAACCCGTTGATGGCGACTTTTACGGTCATGGCGATTCCCCTTAATTCGTATTCATAACGGGGCCAATCGGCGCTCCGTTAACGCTAACATTGGGCGCGGTTTAGACGATCCAAAGTCAAATTGAAAGTCCCATGTCAGGGGGTGCGACGCAAAAGCAGGGCGCGGATCAACGCCAAAAGGCCACCCATTCCACAAGCCGCAACAACAGTCGTCCAAGGATGATATGTAAATCCCAACCAAACACGAAAAAATCTGCCGCGAAAACCGCTGCAATAACAAGGGCCATCCATAGGGCAATTGTGTTGGTCATACTTTTGATCCTCAGAACGTCACCGGCGGCCATCCTGCCGAAAATGCAGGCCGGGGCAAGCGCAAAAGAAAACCGCCGAGGCCCGGGGGGCCTCGGCGGTCGAATACTAGTAATTGGTTTGGGTGTTATTGAACCAGGCGGCCCATGGCACCGGCGACATCGGCCATACGTGCCGAGAAGCCCCATTCGTTATCGTACCAGGCCAAGACCCGCACGGTGCGTCCGCCAACAACTTTGGTCTGATCCGGCGCAAAGATTGAGCTCTGTACCGTGTGGTTAAAGTCAATGGAGACCTTGGGCTCAGGATCATAAGCTAATACCGCGCCCATATGGCCAGCGGCGGCCTCGCGCACGACCTCGTTGACGTCCTCAACCGAGACATCTTTCTTGGCTTCGAATGTCAGGTCGACCGCCGAAACATTGGGCGTTGGAACGCGCATCGCGGTGCCGTCGAGCTTGCCTTTAAGCTGGGGCAGAACCTCACCAAGTGCCTTTGCGGCACCGGTAGAGGTCGGGATCATTGCCATGGCAGCGGCGCGTGCGCGGTAAAGATCGTTGTGACGGCGGTCCAGGGTTGGCTGGTCGCCGGTATAGCTGTGAATCGTGGTCATGATTCCACGTTCAATGCCAATGGCTTCGTCCAGCACTTTGGCCAGCGGCGCAAGGCAGTTTGTGGTGCAGGACCCGTTCGAGATCATGCGATCACCTTCGGTCAGCTCGCGATGGTTTACACCGTAAACGATGGTTTTCTGCACGTTTTTGGCAGGCGCGGAGATCAGGACCGATTTCGCGCCTTGATCAAGGTGGACGCCCGCCTTGTTGCCATCGTTGAAATTACCGGTGCATTCCAGAACCACGTCACAGCCCGACCAGTCCAATTCGCGCGGATCATAGGTCGAAAAAACCTTCATTGGGCCGCGGCCCATATCCATCTGGTCGCCATCGGTGGTGATGTTGCCAGCAAACCGACCGTGGACCGAGTCATAGCGCATCAAGTGAGCCGCGGTTTCAATGGGCCCGGTGGCGTTGATCTTGACCACAGAGACGTCATTGCGAGCGCTTTCAGCGATATAGGCCAATGTGCTGCGGCCGATCCGACCAAATCCGTTGATCCCGATAGTGACAGTCATGTGCTCGAGCTCCTTACCGCATGCGTTGCGCGGCTTATAGGCGCCAGAGTGCAAGCTGAGAACCCAAAATTTCCAATTTCTCCAATATGTTAGCGTTAAACCCGACTGTTAGCGCATGACATTACCGCTACCATGCACGAGGGGCCGCGCCCAAATTGCTGCAGCGCAGCCAAATCCGGCACCCGATTCCCTTCCTGCTTGTGAAAATTCCCAGAGGGTTTGGGGTATCCGGACCATCCTGCGCGACGAATTATTCTATGCAATACCTCAATGAAAAGCGCCGCCCCGGATCACTCCAGAGCGGCGCATTGTTCAACGGTGGTCGATCCGTGATCAGAGCAGATCGCGTACTTTTTGAGCTACGTTTTCTGCTGTGATGCCAAAATGCGTGTAAAGCTCACCAGCCGGGGCCGAGGCGCCAAAGCTGTCCATACCAACAAACCCGGCTTTGGCCTCACGGCCACGTTCACCAAGCAGCCATTGATCCCAGCCTTGCCGCACACCGGCTTCCACCGCGACGCGCACCGCACCACCGGGAAGGATGCGCTTGCGATATGCGTCATCCTGAGCTGCGAAAAGTTCCATACAAGGCATAGAGACGACCCGAACGCCAATACCTTCGGACTGCAGGATGTCGCGGGCCTCCATAGCGATAGACACTTCCGAGCCAGTGGCGATCAGGATCGCTTGGCGCTTGCCCACAGTTGCATCAGCCAGAGTATAGGCGCCACGCCAGCTTTGGTTCGACGTTTTATGCTCGGTGCGCACTGTTGGCAGACCCTGTCGGCTGAGCGCCAGAACGGAGGGAGTGCCTTTCTGGTTCAGGGCGGCTTCCCACGCTTCTGCCGTTTCGACCGCATCCGCCGGACGGAAGACAAGGCAATTTGGCGTTGCGCGCATCATGGCAAGGTGTTCGACCGGCTGGTGGGTCGGGCCATCTTCGCCAACCCCGATGGAGTCATGCGTCATGACATATTGCACCGAAATACCCATCAGTGCCGACAAGCGCATCGAGGGGCGGGCGTAATCCGTAAAGGTAAAGAAGGTGCCGCCATAGGGGCGTACACCACCATGCAACGCCATCCCGTTCATGGCTGCGGCCATGCCGTGTTCGCGAATGCCGTAGTAAACATGCCGCCCGGTGCGGTTCTCGGCGTTAAAGATGCCCATATCCGAGGTCTTGGTCAGGTTTGACCCGGTCAAATCGGCCGATCCGCCAATGGTTTCGGGCAAGATCGGGTTGATGACAGACAGTGCCATTTCTCCGGCCTTACGGGTAGCAACTTTGGGTTGCTCTTCAGAGATCTTCTTTTTGAAGGCTTTGACTGCGGCCGACAGTTTTTTGGGCATTTCACCGGCAAAGGCGCGGTTGAAATCGGCTTGCTTGCCGGCGGAGATCGCGTTGAACCGCTCTGTCCACGCTGCGTGATCTTCTGCTCCGCGTGAACCGATGGCTTCCCATTCGGATTTCAGATCAGCAGGGATCTCAAATGGCCCGTGTTCCCAACCGTAACCGGCCTTGGCTGCTTCCAGTTGTGCCTGATCGGTCAGAGCGCCGTGGCCTTTGGAGGTATCCTGCGCTGCGTGACCCAGAGCGATATGGGTTTTGCAGGCAATCATCGCCGGGCGTGGGCTGGCTTTTGCTGCAGCAATAGCCGCGTCAATCGCTTCAGGGTCGTGACCATCACAGGCAAAAACATCCCAACCAGCCGCGGCAAAGCGGGCCTTTTGGTCGGTGACATCGGACAGAGAGACATTGCCGTCGATGGTGATGCCATTGTCATCCCAAAAGACGATCAGCTTTGACAGTTTCTGTTTTCCCGCAAGGCCGATGGCCTCATGGCTGATGCCTTCCATCAAACAACCGTCGCCCGCCATACAATAGGTGTAGTGATCAACGATCTTTTTGCCCCACCGTGCGCGCAGGCTTTCCTCTGCCATGGCAAATCCGACGGCGTTGGCGATGCCCTGACCTAGCGGGCCCGTGGTTGTTTCCACACCGGGAACATGGCCGTATTCAGGGTGGCCTGCTGTGATCGATCCCAACTGGCGGAAGTTCTTGATCTGCTCAAGCGTCATCGCCTCATACCCGGTAAGGTAGAGAAGCGAATAGATCAGCATCGACCCGTGGCCGGCTGACAGGATAAACCGGTCGCGGTCAGGCCACTGGGGCGCAGACGCGTCGAATTTCAGGTGCTTTTCAAAAAGAACCGTGGCGACATCGGCCATACCCATCGGCATGCCGGAATGACCGGAATTGGCGGCAGCAACCGCATCCAATGTCAGGGTCCGGATACAGGCGGCGCGGCGCCAGTGTACGGGGTTCTTTGCAGCGAGAGCTTTGAGGTCCAAGATCAGGGTCCTTCACATATCTTGAAAGGCGGCTTCGGCACGCGTGATAGCAGAGGAGTGCCCAAGTGCAAGCGCGCCGACGCCCCCAAATGGTCGCTAGCAGGCGAATACCCCCCAATTTTTGTCCAAAGCGGGTCAATCTGGTGTGAAATGGTTGCAAATCGAGTCTGGATGGGATTCGCTAGGCATAGAGGTAACAGGCCGGGCAGGGCCTTGATCTTGTGGGGGCGGGGCCTTCGACATGGTTCATAATTGAGAGGCGAGGCAGAGAGATGAGCGAGACGACGGATCTGGATCAGATCGCGGCGCTTGAAGAACGCATCACATCAGCGTTGGACAGAATTGGCGCGGGCGTCCGGGCAAAGAGTGCGGTAGCGGCGGAAGTGCCTGTGCCGGACCCGGCCCAAGAAGAGGCGTTACACGCGGCACAAGACCAAGTGGCCAGCCTGACGGCGGCGCTTGAAGAGACGCAAGCAGCCCTGAGCGCCGAGCAAAGCGGCCAGGCGGAATTACTGGAGAAGCTGCGCGCGTTGGAAGCTGCGCGGCAGGCTGATGCAGATGAAGCAGCTCGTGCTCAGTCTAACTTGGAAAAGGAACTCGATGCGGCCCGTTCAGCAGTCGCGGAGGTCGAAAAGGCCGCAGATGAAGATGGCGAGCTGCCCGAAGACGTTCAGAAAGAACTGGATCGTCGCCGCGAAGTGGAAGATGTTCTGCGCCGCCGGTTGGGCCGGGTGCGTCGCGAACGTGAAACCGCGCGCGAAGAACGAAATGAGGCGCGAGAGCAGTTGGACGAAGCTCTGGGCAAGCTGGATCAGGCGCAGGCGCGCATTGATTCCGGGGATCCCGCTTCGAGTGACGATTTGCTTCGCCTGCGCGATAGCAACCGGGCGTTGCGCGACACAATCGACGAATTGCGCGAAGCCCTGGAAGGCAAGGCCGAACTTGATGGCGATCTTGTATCCTCTGCCCTGGCAGCAGAACTGGAAAGCCTGAGGGCGGAGCGCGCCTCGGAAGCGGCGGAAGCCCGCGCCATTCTTGCTGAAATTCGCCCCGTTCTGGAAGGAGGCTCTGCCAATGCCTGAAATTACGATCCAAATCGGGTCTCGCGATTTCCCGGTGGCCTGTCAGGAAGGCGAAGAGCCTTATCTTCAAGCTGCCGCCAAGATGCTGGATACCGAAGCATCGGTCATCCTGGGTCAGGTCGGACGAATGCCGCCTGAGCGGATGCTGCTTATGGCGGGCTTGATGCTTGCCGATAAAACGGCCGCGCTGGAAGACGACTTGCAGAAGGCCCTATCGGAAGTGGCGGCCCGTGAGCAGGCCCTTTCGGATGCGGAAGAGCGTCTGGCCAAGCGCGCGCGCAGGATCGCTGAGCTGGAAGAAGCCCCCGGTCCTGCGCCGGAACAGGTGCCGGTCGCGGTTATTCCATCCGAAGTCAAGGACAGCCTTGCCGAAATTGCCGCCCGCGCTGAGGCTTTGGCGTTGGAGGTGGAAGGCGACGCATAAACGACCACCGCGATTTACTGTGCGAATTTAGCCGGCCCAGACAAGGTTTTGGGCCGGCATTTTTGTACTTGGATTGAAAGTGTTGCCGGCGCGGCGCGGTAGCCTGATTAAGGGTTTTGGCGCGATTATGATCGCCTGACGCCTTTCCATTGCTTGGGAGGGCATGATGGCAACATTCATTTTAACCGGAAAATTTACACAGGCCTCTGTCTCAGGGTTAATGGCCAAGCTCTAGGACAGGTCTGAGGCTGTTTCAGCAATTTTGACTGCCGCGGGCGGTAGAATGCTGAATTACCACATGACGACTGGCGATCATGACTTCCTGTTGATTGCAGAGGCACCCCGCGCCGAGGATTTTCTTGCAGGGGTGATGGTGGCAGCTGCTTCCGGCGCGGTTACTGATGTATCAACGGTGCGCGCCTGGAGCTCGGCTGAGTTTGTTGACGTCGCCGAAAAAGCCGGGTCGATTGCGCAAAACTATCGCCCGCCGGGCAGCTGTTCAAAGACCGAAAGCTTCCTGCATAAGACGGCTGGCTTCTGATTTTGCGGTATGAAGCGCCTCGCGGTTTTCGCCGGGATAAAACCGTGCCCGCACGGCTGTGGCCATGGGTTGCGGTTTCATGAGCAAAACGCGGGGGCCAATGTTCTCGGCCTCGGCGCGCCAGCTTTGGATCAAGGCGCGCTGTGCCGCCTTGGACATGGAATATGTACCTGAATACTGCTTATCGCCGTAATCGTCAAAAAACACCGCAGTCGCCATCTCGGACGGTGCGATCAGTGGACCCACCATGGCGATCAGCCGGGCGGTCGCGCGGATATTGGTCGCGATATTGGCATCCAGATCTTTGTCACGGATCTGATGTGTGGGGGTCAGTGCGGTCGCATGAACAGCGCAATGCACCCAGATATCGGCCTTGCCCCAACGGTCATGGATCGAGCGACAGAGATGGGCCATGGCCCCGTCATCCGTCACATCCATGGGGGCCAGCGTTGTCGATCCGCCTTTGGCCTGAATGCGGTCATCCAGCTCTTCCAGCGCACCCACTGTGCGGGCAACCGCGACGACATGCGCGCCATGATCGGCCAGCCATTCTGCACATGCAGCCCCGAGGCCACGGGAGGCGCCAGTGACCAGCGCGATACGGTCTTGAAGCGGTTTTTGTGTCATGGGCCGCGTGATGGCGGGTTTGGGCGCGATTGGCAAGATGGTTTCGCTGCGGCTTTGCCGCATCGACCGGGCGGCGGCCCTCGTCATGCTCCCTACGGGAGCCTTCCTCGGGCCGCTGCTACCGCGGAACGCTGATCATATGTGGTCTCATGATCCAAAGGGTTCCCGCTTGCGAAAAGGCGGATTGTGCTGAGAAGGCCCCGAAAGGGCGGGTCTGCCCGCCTTCGGGAGCCGAATACAAGTATCAGGGGCGAGTCGCCCGCCGCCTCAAGGCCAGGCCGCGCAAAGGCGCGGGCGCTGACGCGCGCCTTGACCCGGAGACCGACTCACGGTGCATCGTGCAGGCGTTTCAGGGCTGCCTCGCAAAGGCCAAGCTCCAGCCATTGGCACCCCTGACAGAGCGTCGCCAAATCGCCCGGTTTGACATGTTTTCGTATGCGGGCCAGCGCCTCGCCCCAGGAAAGCTCTTCATGTGGTTTGAATTTCAGAGCCGCCGCATGCGCGCGGTCCAATTGTGAGATACTTTTTTGATCTGTGCACAGACGCCCGCGCCGTTTGGGGCAGGGGCCGCAGATGTCATCGGTGAAACCGACCACTTGCATGGGAGTGTCCTCGCCGCCCTCTGCGCGCAGGCGCCCCATCACGATCCCGGTCATGTTTTCGGTGAACCGGTCGGAATAGCCCTTTCCTTCATAGCCGATGGCGCAAAGGAAGTGATGGGGACGGAAGCGGATGGGATCGGACATGGGGCAAAGTCTTAGCGTGTTTCAACCGGTTGGGCGATGGCCCATGTTCTCCAGCCAGCCTATCAGTGTTTGCGGGCTCAGGCCGTCAGTTTGTATTCGGTAGAGCGGGTGGGTGTCATCGAGCACAAAAAGCTCCGGTCGGAGCTCGGGCCTAAAAACCATTTCGCAGGCGACCATAGTTGGCTCAACCCCGGGCAGGTGATTTGCAATCCAGCTAAAGGCGGGCAAAGGCGGTGGAGAACCATCGGCGAAGAAGTGATCACGGTAACTCTGGAAGCTTTCTTTGCTCAAGCTGCCCCAGCATCCCAGCAAGAAAGTCTCGGGCCTTCCCCGAATTGGGAGGTTCATGACACAGCGAACAAATAGATCATCTGAGAACCGACAAAAATCCGGTGTCAGAATATTTCCGGCTTCTGTTTGAACGGCGCAGTTGTTGTGTTGGTCTTTCTCGGTCAACGGGACGTTCGGTGCGATGAAAGCAAGCGAAAAGAGGTTTTCGAGAGGCTCGCCACAGCATGCACAAGATGCCCCGGGCCGCGCCAGAAGGTCAAGGCGCGGGTCGGCCGATTCTGCCCGCTCAAATACTCTCGTTACTTTCTTGAGCCAACGCATGAAGGCTTCCCTTGAATGAACAACAGTTTCCTAATGGCGTGTCAAAAACCTGCACCTTGACGCTCGAAACATTCGCGCGGCAGCCGCGGGCCGAGGAGGGCTGCGGCGGCAGCCTGACGAGGCCCGCCCCTCCCCGGTCGGTGCGGCAAAGCCGCAGCGAAACCTGTTACTCTGCGGGCTCCAGCATTTCAAAGCCCTTGGCAACCATATCGGTCGGTCGTACAGGGTATTCGCCTGAGAAACAGGCATCGCAATAGCGCGGGGCTTTCGGATCGCGGCCATTGGGTTCGCCTACGGCGCGGTAGAGCCCGTCGAGCGAGATAAACTTCAGACTGTCCACGGCAAGATGCTGACGCATTTCCTCTTCGCTCATCGTTGCGGCCAAGAGCTTCTCACGCTGCGGCGTGTCGACACCGTAAAAACAGGGCCATGCTGTGGGGGGGGAAGCAATGCGGAAATGCACCTCTTTGGCGCCTGCATCAAGGATCATCTCCTTGATCTTACGGCTGGTGGTGCCCCGCACAACAGAGTCATCAACAAGGATCACCCGTTTGCCTTCAATCAACGCACGGTTGACGTTCAACTTCAGGCGCACACCCATATTGCGGATCTGTTCCGTTGGCTCAATGAAGGTCCGGCCCATATATTGGTTGCGGATGATGCCCATCGCATAGGGAATGCCGCTTTCCAACGAAAAGCCTATGGCCGCGGGCGTGCCGCTATCTGGCACGGGGCAGACCAGATCGGCGTCAACCGGGCTTTCTTTGGCCAGCTCACGGCCGATATTTTCACGGGTCTCATAAACCGACCGCCCACCAAGAATGGAGTCAGGGCGCGAGAAATAGACATGTTCAAAGATGCAGAAGCGCGACTTGGCAGGCTCAAACGGCTTGAAGCTTTCCATGCCCTTTTCTGTGATCACCACCATCTCGCCCGGTTCGATCTCTCGTACAAATTCCGCGCCGATGATATCCAGCGCACAGGTCTCTGAGGACAGGACCGAGCCGCCATCGGGCAGGCGGCCCAGAACCAGTGGGCGTACGCCCAGGCGGTCGCGCACACCGATCAGTTTGGTCCGCGTCATTGCAACGACCGAGAATGCGCCTTCAACTCGGCGCAGCGCGTCTTTCATCCGCTCTGGGATGTTGCGTTGCAGGCTGCGAGCCATCAGGTGGATGATGCATTCACTGTCCGAGGAGCTCTGAAAGATCGAGCCGCGCTCGATCAATTCGCGGCGCAGCTCATCTGCATTGGTGATGTTACCGTTATGGGCAATGGCAGCGCCACCCATGGCAAATTCGCCAAAGAAGGGTTGGACATCGCGGATCGCGGTTTGGCCCTTCGAGCCAGCAGTAGAATACCGCACATGCCCGATGGAAACCGGGCCAGGCAGCGTTTCCATTAGCGATTGTTTGGTGAAATTGTCGCGCACATATCCAAAGCGGCGGGCCGAGTTGAACCCGGCCTCAGGGTCATGGCTGACGATGCCGCCGGCCTCTTGCCCCCTGTGTTGCAGGGCGTGCAGGCCCAAAGCTACGAAATTGGCGGCATCTTTAACACCGATGACACCGAAAACACCGCATTCTTCCTTGAGCTTATCATCGTCAAAAGGATGGCTCAGGAAGGGTTTGGTTTGCTCAAGCATGGGGGAGTGGCTCCGCATCCGTCCGATTCCGGGTCCGTATAGACTGGGCTGGCGGGGAAGTCACCCATGACAGTTTTGTAAAAGAACGAATTCGGGCGGGGCGTTGCAGCCCGGCCCCGGCTCAGAAGGCAAAGGGCAGGGCGGCTCCGACGGCAATAAGGATGACTGCCAAACGGGTTACGGCAGTTCCTGTTGCAGTGGTGGCCGTTTGCGACAGTTTATGCGCTTGTTGGCTGCGAGCCAAACGGCCGCGGGCCATGTAGTGGGCTGTGTTGATGGAGCCATCTTTGTTGGTACGAATGTGGGTTTCGGAGGTCATGGGTTTGGTTCCGCTCTGGTTGTTCATCTGCACCCAGATTGGACCGGCCGGAAAGCGGGCGCTTGAAGAAGCCCTAAAGAATATCTGGTGATGTTCTGATTTTTTGCCCCATCTCGGGTCAAACCCGTTATCCAGATCAAAACTCCCCTAGGGTAACGACATGAAATTACAGTTCGAAACTTGTGAATTGGACGTCGAGCGTCACCAGCTGTTGGTTGACGGCACTGAGGCGCATGTTGAGCCGCAAGTGTTCGACCTGTTGGCTCTGTTGGCCGGGTCCGCCCCCGATCTGGTTACATATGACAAAATGGTCGAGGTGATCTGGAACGGGCGCATCGTATCGGATGCGACCATCGCGGCGCGGATCAGCGCGGCCCGTCACGCTGTTGGCGATAATGGCAAGGCACAGCGGATCATCCGCACTGTGCCACGCCGGGGGGTGCAGATGGTGCCCCGCGTTGAGCGTCTTGATGGTCCTGTGGCAGGGCCGGTGCCGACCGCGCCGATGCAAACGCTGACGCGGCAGACCATCCGCTATACGTCTTCGCGGGATGGGACGGGACTGGCATGGGCCGAGTCCGGAGAAGGCCCGCCATTGTTGCGGGCGGGCCATTGGATGAGCCATCTGGACTATGACTGGACTAGTCCGGTCTGGCAGCCCTTGCTGGAACGTCAGTCTAACGGGCGGCGCCTGATCCGATATGATCCGAGGGGAACGGGGCTGTCAGATCGGGATGTCGACTTTTCGTCGGTCACAATCGAGGAGTTGGCTGACGACCTGGAGGCCGTTGCGGATGCAGCGGGGCTGGAGCGCTTTCCGATCTACGCGATTTCCCAAAGCGTTCCTGTGGCCCTTGCATTCGCCGCTCGCAGGCCCGACCGGGTGTCGCGGCTGATCTTGAATAATGGTCTGGTGCAAGGCTCAAATATACGCGGTGAGTCCGGTGCAACCGAGGCGATGATTGCCATGATCCGGGCCGGTTGGGGAATACCCGATAGCCCGTTCATGCGGGCAATCGCGACAGTTTTTATTCCCCGGTCGACACCAGAAGAGCTTGAAAGCCTGGTCCAATCACAATCCCGCTCGGCAAGCCCGGACACGGCGGCCGAGATACGCAGAGTGATCGGCGATATTGATATCACGGATATTCTGCATAAGGTTACCACGCCCGCGCTTGTTATGCATTGTTCGGGCGATGCTGTGCAGTCAGCCGAGCAATCCAAACAAATTGCGCGAAGCCTGCCCAATGCAGAATTCGCGCTTTGTGATTCACCCAATCATATGGTGGTGCCAAGCGATCCGATCTGGGCACCATGCATGGATGCGTTCGACCAGTTTCTGGATCAGGACGCGCCTTGATCAGGTGGCAGTTTCGCCACAGCTGCTCATCAATTGTTCGTAGCGCTGCAGGATCCAGCCCGGTGCATCATCGGGGATTTCGTCTTCGATCTGCCCCTGGAAATTGGCAAAAACCTCAGCCGAACGGCTGTCTGAGATCATCGGAATGGGCTCATTTCCGACCACGCGGTCATAAGCGATGAGGGCAACAACCACCAAAAGCACGCCACGCGCGACGCCAAAAAGGAAACCAAGCCCCGCATCCAACCCGCCAATGGCCGAACGCTGCACAGCCGAAGAGAAGAACGGTGTGAAAAGCGAAATCACCACAAGCGCACCGGCAAAGACGACAGCAAAGGCGGCGATCATTGCCAATTCGCAGGATCCATTCAGGAAATCGCCCACATAGGGAATCTCGAACATCAGATCCTTGGCATTTGGCGCAAAGATAAAGGCCACGATGGCGGCGGCGATCCAGCCAGCGATGGACAGACCCTCGCGCACGAAACCGCGCGAATAGGCCAGAATGGCGGAAATCAGTATGACGCCCGCAACAACCCCGTCAAAAATGGTGAAGCCTTCCATGGTGCCTCTTATCCTTTGCTCGCGCCGGTCTAGCCTGCGCCAAAAATATCGCCGGTGAACTGTGTCAGATCCGGCATCAGTTTCAAATCCATACCTGCCCCGTCGGCTATTTTGCACCCTTCAGGAGCGATTGCCGAGGAAAAACCAAGTTTCGCGGCCTCTTTCAACCTGTTTTCGGCCTGTGCGACCGGCCTAAGCGCGCCCGAAAGGCTCAATTCTCCAAAAACAACGCATTCCGCGGGCAGGGCGGCGTCTTCGCGGGCACTCAGCAAGGCGGCGGCAATTGCAAGATCGGCGGCTGGTTCCTTGATGCGCATTCCGCCTGCGATGTTGAGATAGACATCCAGACCTTGAAAGCTGATGCCGACGCGGGCCTCAAGTACAGCAAGGATCATCGACAGGCGCGCGCCATCCCATCCGACAACGGCACGGCGCGGCTGGCTGAGCGATGAGGGCGCAACCAGCGCCTGCACTTCGACAAGAACGGGCCGGGTGCCTTCGATGCCTGCAAACACAACCGATCCCGGCGCGCGTTCTTTGCGATCCGAAAGGAACAGCGCCGACGGGTTGGGCACTTCGGCCAATCCCCGGCCGGTCATTTCGAATACACCGATCTCGTCGGCAGGACCGAAGCGGTTCTTGACGCTGCGCAGGATACGGAACTGATGGCCACGTTCACCTTCGAAATAAAGCACCGTATCGACCATATGTTCCACGACACGCGGGCCTGCGATCTGACCTTCCTTGGTGACATGGCCCACCAGCATGACCGAGACGCCTTTGCTTTTGGCAAAACTCACCAGTTCATGCGCGCTGGCGCGAACCTGGCTGACGGACCCTGGCGCGCTGTCAACGGTATCAAGCCACATGGTCTGAATTGAATCGATGATGGCGAGGTCGGGCTTCTCTGCCTCTAGCGTCGTCAGGATATTCCGCAGATTGGTTTCAGCGGCCAGTTTGACGGGGCTATCGGTCAGCCCAAGACGATGCGCGCGCATGCGGACCTGAGCGGTTGCTTCTTCGCCTGAGACATAAATGACTTTGAGGCCGGACCGCGCGAAAGCGGCAGCGGCCTGTAATAAAAGAGTTGATTTGCCAATACCGGGATCGCCGCCGACCAACGTGGCGCTGGCCGCAACAAGGCCGCCGCCAAGCACGCGGTCAAGTTCTGCCACGCCTGCGCTGTCTCTGGCGGGCGGCTCTTCCTCCGTTCCCAAATCGGTCAGCGCCATGCGCTTGCCCTTCATCCCGCCCAGCCCTTTAGAGCTGGGACCGGTCGACAGGGGCGCCTCTTCCTGAATGCTGTTCCATTCGCCGCAGGCATCACAGCGCCCCGACCATTTCTTGTGGGACGCGCCGCAGGCAGAACAGGTGAAGATGGTGACAGGTTTGGCCATCCGCAAGGCTTAGCCGAGGGCGTCCCGCTTGGCCAGATGTGACGTGGCCAGTGAGACCGCAAATGAGGTTAGAACGCAGGCCGTGAACAGCCAGAGGCCCCATGCGGTTTCGATCCGACCGACGCCCACCCCTTTGGCCAGCGTGATGTAAATCGCGATGAGGAAGATGTCGGCCATGGCCAGTTTGCCCATCACGGACAAGAACGGTGTCAGGCGTGGATTTGCTACATGGAAATGGATCAAAGACAGACCGACGGTTTTTGCGATCGGTGCAAGCAGCGCAAAGATCGCAATGAGCATGGCCAGCAGCCATTCCTGTTCGTCCCATAGCGCGACGATGCCAGACAGGACCGAAATTTCGTCGAGGCTGAAAAGCGGCAGAAGACCCGCGCGCATCAATGGCGCCACCCAAGAGAGCGGGAAGGCGATGAGGAGCGCAAGGTTCAGAAAGGTCAAGGTTTTCCAGAGCATGGAAGTGAAGGTGGGGGTTCTGGCGGGCCCTTGCAAGACTTCAGGCTGGATTCGCCCCGGTCGGCAAAATGAACACCCAGAGTTGTTCAAAGGAGGCCAAGCTGCCAGAGCGCAAAGAGAGAAAGGCAGAGGGTAATGGTGAGCCGCAGGGCAAGACTGCGGATGTTGTTTTGGCCGAGGTCAGAAAGGCCCTTGTGAAATCCGAACGCCAAACCACCAGCCAAAAGGATCGCACCAAGGCCTCTTGCCTCGGGGCGGGCCAGCAGTGGCGCGGCCATAATGAGGATGAGGCCAGCAATCGCAGGCGGCAGGGCCCTGCGGGCCATATTGAGACCCATGCCCGCGCGCCGAGCTGCGCGCTCCCCAATCAGGCGTCGCAGCCAGGTAAGACAGGTAAGGGCCGCATAGATGGATATAAACAAGGCAAGGGCAGTGATCAGGAACATGGGACCATCGGTTTAATGCGTTTGGAACTCTGTAGGGCATGTGGCACAGAAGATGACTACCGGGGAGGTGGGATTTCGTCGCGTTCTGGATTGGGCTTGCGTCATCAAAGAAGCCAGCGCAACCAGAGCCAGACCCTTGGTTCTTGACCTAAACCGCGCTTGAGGCCGCATTCATCGGTTTCAACAGATTCACGCAGGTTGCAGGAAATGGACAAACGGGACGTTCAGACGTGGTTGTATCAGTATGGCAAAGCCTGGGTCGATGGCGATCCAGCGCAAATTGGCGCGCTGTTTTCTGAGGGTGCTTTGTACCGTGAAACGCCCTTTGATGACCCGATGATTGGCCGCGACATGATACAGCAATATTGGCAGGAGGGTGCGGCCGATGCCCAGGAACAGGTTAGGTTTTCGTCGCAGGTCTGGGCGGTAGAAGCCAGCACGGCAATTGCGGGCTGGCGGGCAAGCTTCACGCGAAAAGGCAATCGCACTCGTGTTGAACTGGACGGCACGTTTCGCCTGACATTTCTTGCCGGTTCGGATCCATTGCTTTGTGAACGCCTGGAGGAATGGTGGCACCGGCGCGAGTTGTGAGGGTAGTGTCCGTTTGCTGCGGGGCAATTGGCAAACCACCCGGGGCATTCGCGCCGGCATTTTCGGGTTTGATCGGTCGATCGGCGCCAGACTTCTCACTTTGCGCCCCCGGCAGCACACAATACATCCAATTGAATCACGGTATTTCAGGCGATCGAAAAACAGGTCGCCTTGATTGCCCTCTTGCGAATCCACGCCAACCTAAAACTGCTGAATTCCCGAGTAGGGATCGTTTGCTTTGGGGCTGGGTATGCTTTCAGAGTCGACCATCAAAGTTTGCTATGTAGGGTCCGTACCTATACACCCCACTGACGGAGCATTCGTTCCGAGCGCCTCCATTGCGCCTCAGCAGGAGACTCACATGAAATTCCCTATTTTGTTTTCTATTCTTATGCTTTCGGTCGCCGCCACTATTCCTGCAATGGCAGCCTGCAATGACCCGCCCGGCCCGATCGTTGATTGGAGCTCGTGCAATATGACCGGCGCGAATTTGACTGGCCGCGACCTGACCAACGCGACTTTGTTTAACACCAACCTGACCGGAGCAAACCTGACTGGCGCGACCCTGAATTTCGCGACCTTGATCAATGCCAACCTGTCCGGCGCGACGCTGACCAACGCGAACCTGTACGGCGCTGATATGCTCAACGTCAACCTGACCAGCGCGAGCCTATACGGCGCCAACCTGTCCACAGCGAGAATGCCCTACGCGACTCTGCGTTACGCGACCCTGACCAACGCCGACCTGACTGACGTGAACCTGTATGGCGCGGACATGTCCAACGCGATCATGACCAGGGCGACGCTGCTTTCCACGAACCTGAGCGAATCGATCCTGAGAAATGCGAACCTGACTGGTGCGAACATGGATGGAGCGATCCTGAGAGACGCGGACATGAGCGGGGCGAACCTGACGGGCGCATATTTGGGATACGCCGACCTGTATGATGCGACTTTATCAGGCGCGACATGGACGGACGGACGGATATGTCTCGACGGGTCAATACGCAACTGTAATTGACGTCGATTTCAAACCAACACGGGGCGCGCCAAGCCGAGACATTCGGCGTCTCGGTTGTCTTGCGGTTGCGGTGCCCGCTCAGTTTTTGCATTGAACCAGTGAGGCAGTGGACAGACGGGGTATCGTCGCTACCTGACTGCCTCAATCGGGCCCTCGGCAGACCCGCTGATGAATTGCCGCAAATAGGGATCATCGGCGCTGTCCATTTCTGAAACCGGCCCCTCCCATCTGATCTTGCCCGCATGCAGCATTGCAACCCGGTCGGCAATCGTGCGGACCGAGCTCATGTCATGGGTGATGGTCATGGTGGTGGCGCCCATCTCGGTCACGATCTCGCGGATCAGGTCGTTGATAACGCCGGACATGATAGGGTCGAGGCCGGTTGTGGGTTCATCAAAGAAAATCACCTGCGGCTCAGCGGCGATGGCGCGGGCAAGACCGACGCGTTTTTGCATGCCGCCAGACAGCTCAGCGGGGAATTTCTCGGCCACATCCGGCGTAAGCCCGACGCGGCGCAGCTTCTCAATCGCGATGTCTTTGGCCTCACTTGCCGGACGTTTCAGCGAGCCGCGCAACAGGCGAAAGGCCACGTTTTGCCAGACGGGCATGGAATCAAACAGCGCGCCGCCCTGAAAGAGCATTCCAAACTTCGCAAGGAACGCATCGCGTTCGGCGCGGGCCACATCCTCGCCATCCAAAGTGATCGTGCCAGAATCGGGCTTCACCAACCCCAACACGCATTTGAGCAACACAGATTTCCCAGTACCTGATCCGCCAATGATCACGGTCGACGTGCCGCTGTTAATGGTCAGGTCTACACCGCGCAAAACCGCGTTGGACACGAAGGATTTATGGAGCGCCGAGATGTCGATCATGCGGTAAAAAAGAGCTCCGTCAGAAGGTAATTGGCAGCGAGGATCAGGATCGACGCCGAGACCACCGCATTGGTGGTGGCGCGTCCGACGCCTTGGGCGCCTCGCCCCGAATTCATCCCGTGATAGCAGCCCATGAGCGCAACGATGAAGCCAAAGACAGCACCTTTGACAAGACCCGAGGCGACATCCCAGAATTCCAGGAAATCAACAGTGTTGTGCAGGTAATTCGATGGGTTGAAGCCAAGCCGGGTGGTGCCGACCAAATAGCCGCCCATGATGCCGATTGAATCGCCCACCGCCACTAAAACGGGCAGGCACAGCGTCGCCGCCACAACCCGGGGCGCGGTGAGGTATTTCATGGGATGAGTGGAGAGAGTGACCAGCGCATCAATCTGCTCGGTCACTTTCATCGTTCCGGTCTCGGCCGCAATTGCCGCGGCGACCCGGCCAGCCACCATAAGCCCGCCCAGAACCGGGCCAAGCTCCCGCGCCATTCCGATGGCCACGATCGAAGGCACAACCGCCTCAGCGCTGAACCGGCTGCCGCCTGCGTAGATCTGCAATGCCAGCGCGCCACCGGTGAACAGCGCCGTCAGGCCCACTACCGGCAGGCTGAGCCAGCCGATTTGCAACAGCTGCGTCAGGAACTCTTTCGGGTACCAGGGCGGCGTGAAAATGTGGCGCAAGGTATGGGCGCAATAGATTGCGACCCGACCAATGGACGCCATCAGAGCCAACGTAGACCGGCCTAAAGCTGCAATGGGGGCGAGAAGGATCACCAAACTTCCCCACTATATTTGCGGCGATAGCGGCGCCCGAGCGACGTCAGAATCTCATACCCGATGGTTTCGGCGTGTTCCGCCAATTGATCGACGGTTTGGTGGGCGCAGAGGATATCGAGATGGTCCGGCACTTCGTCCAAATGGGTGACATCGACAGTGACCAGATCCATGGACACGCGGCCGGCCAATTTGCAGGGGATGTCGCCTGCGTAAAGCGGGGCGCGGTCGCTCATTTTTCGGATAAGGCCATCTGCATAACCGGCTGACAGGGTTGCAATTTTCGACGGCTTTTCTGCGACCCAAGTGGCGGAATACCCCACGGATTCGCCCGCCTCGACCGGCCGGGTCTGGATGACAGGCAGCGACAGGCGTGCCACGGGCTGCGCGTCTTCAAAGGGGAAGCCGCCGTAAAGTCCAACGCCGGGACGGCAAAAGTCGAAATGGTAATCCGGTCCAAGAAGTGTGCCGCCCGTTGCAGCAAGGCTGCGCGGAACGGACACGCCATCTGTCATTGCACGAAACGCGGCCAATTGCGCGGCGTTTTGCGGGTGATCGGGCTCATCTGCGCAGGCCAGATGCGACATGATCAGGGTCAGTGCGCCGGCCTCGGCCTGATCACGTGTTGCCGACCATTCCGCGGCCTCCATGCCCAAACGGTTCATTCCGCTGTCCAGCTGAATGCCGTAAGGCGCATCCGGCAAACGGTCGAGTTGCCGGGCCAGTTGCTCTGGACTGTTCAACATCGGCACAAGTTTGCCCTCACGCAGGAACGGCGTGTCACTGTCCATATGGCCAGAAAAGATGTTGATCTCAAACCCGTCCCCAAGGGCCGCGCGCAGAACAACGCCTTCCTCGACGGTGGCCACAAAAAAGCGGCGCACACCGGCCCGGGCCAATCGACGCGAGACCTGAGACACGCCAAGCCCATAGCCGTCAGCTTTGACAACAGCGGCGGTTTCAACAGAGGTTTTGGCATCCAGCGCGGCCCAGTTGGCGGCGATGGCATCAAGGTCGATATGCAGTGTTCCGGTTCCCATGATGCCTTGAGTGGCGTCAAGCACCGGGGAGGTCAAGAGGGCGGAAGGACGATCAGGCCGAATTGGCGGGCAATTGTTGAGTTGCACAATGGATGCCACCGCCCAGTTCGCCCAAAGGATCGACGTTCAGCATGACAATCTCGCGGCCAGAATAGGCGTATGCGAGGTCGTCATGGGCTGCGTCATCGGCATCATTGTCACCAAATTCGGCCGCCAGAACCGCGCCATTGCAAACATAGTAATTGGCATAGGAGGCCACAAAATCTGCGCTGTGGTTTCGCGGGCGGGTCGGCTCAGAAATCACCATGATGTCCAACCCCTCGGCGGCTAAGATGTCATGAGTTTCCAGAGCGGCTTGATGGAAATCATCGTAAGGGTCCGGGTCGTCGGGCAACTGGATCAGGACGCGACCGGGGCCTGTGAAGCGCGCCAGTGAGTCGATGTGGTAATCTGTGATGTCTTGGCCCACCACACCAGGCGCCCAGATCAGCCGGTCTGCTCCAAATGCGCGCTTGAGCGCTTCGGTGATCTCGGCCCGGCTGCCGGCATTGCGATTTGGGTTGATCCAGGACGAAGCATGCGCAATTAGCAGCCCGTGGCCGTCCTGATCGACGCCGCCAGCCTCGCCCTGCAAGCCACTGTCATAGATCGGAAAATCCAATCGGTTGGCGACTTCTGCTGCGATGCGGCCATCTCTTGTGTGGCCCTGGCGATTGCCCCATCCGTTGAAATTGAGATTACTGATCGCCCGGCCTTGAGTGGGATGGACCGCGCATAGTGGTCCGGCGTCGCGACACCAAAGATCATCAGTTGGAATGTCCCACAGTGTCACCCTATCCGACAGCAGCCGACGGGCGGCGTTGTGATCGTCAGGATGGGCCAGCATGATTACCGGCTCGAACTCGACAATCGCATTGGCGATCTCGGCAATGGTGCGTTGCGACATGCGTCGAAAAAAGCGGTCGGAATAGACCTCGCGTGTGACCGGCCATTGCATGAACGTCAGTTCATGTGCGGCCTCTTCGGGCGGGACGCGGTAGCCTTGGGGCAGGGCAGCCGCCGCGCCTGTCGCAAGGAAAGGTCCACTTGCCATAGCCAGCGCTCCTTTCATCACGGTTCGACGTGTTGGTTGCATTTGGCCGTTGCTCCGCCCTTTAGAACCCCGGATCGCTATCCTGCTGCCAGGGTTTGACGAGATTGCCGAACTTGGTGAAGCGACCCTCAAAGCTGAGATCTACCGAGCCGACCGGCCCGTGACGTTGCTTGCCAATGATCACTTCGGCCTTGCCGTGTAGCTGTTCCATATCCTGCTGCCATTGCGCCATGGCCTCCAGGTTTTCTTCCCCCGGCTTTTCGCGTTCTTTGTAGTATTCGCCACGGTAGACGAACATCACCACATCGGCGTCCTGCTCAATCGACCCGGATTCCCTTAGGTCCGAAAGCTGCGGGCGTTTATCGTCGCGGCTTTCGACCTGACGGCTGAGCTGCGACAGGGCGATCACAGGGATGTTGAGTTCCTTAGCAATCGCCTTAAGGCTTTGCGTAATCTCGGAAATTTCGTTCACCCGGCTATCAGCGGCTTTCTTCGAGGTTCCTCGAAGGAGCTGCAAATAGTCGATCACCAGAAGGTCCAACCCGTACTTCGAGCGCTTTAGGCGACGGGCGCGGGCGGCAACCTGGCTAACGGGCAGGGCGGGCGTATCGTCGATATAAAGCGGGCAGGATTCCAATTCTTGCGCGGCACGCAGATAGCGTTGAAATTCTTGTTCGTTCAGGTCGCCCTTTCGGATCAGTTCCGAGGGCACTTCGGCGGCCTCGGACAGAACACGTTGGGCCAGCTGCGCTGCTGACATCTCAAGGCTGAAGAAACCAACGACTCCGCCATTAAGTTTGCCCTCGGTGCCATCCGGTTTTTGCCCCCATTTGAAGGCCTTGGCCACGTTGAACGCAACGTTGGTCGCCAACGAGGTTTTGCCCATCGAAGGACGCCCGGCGAGGATCAGAAGGTCTGAATCGTGCAAACCGCCCAGCATCTTGTCCAGATCGACCAGCCCGGTTGAGATGCCGGCCAATCCGCCACCCCGGTTATAGGCGGCATTGGCGATATCAACCGCATCGGTCAGGGCGCGCAGGAAGCTTTGAAAGCCTTTCGACGCGGTACCGGTTGAGGCGAGTTGAAAGAGTTTGGCCTCAGCCTCGACAATCTGGTCATCGGGATTGCTGTCATCACGCACAGCCTGCGCCTGATCTGCGATATCCTTGCCCAAGTTGATTAGCGACCGGCGCAGAGCCAAATCATGGATCAGTTGGGCATAGTCGCGGGCCGCCGTGGTTGCGATGGCCGAAAGCTGCATCCGGATGAGGTATTCTGCGCCGCCGAGCGCCTTGAGACCCGGATGATCGGCCATGAAATTCTTCAGCGTCGTGGCATCCGTTTGCACACCGGAAGTGATGCGTTTGGAGGCCAGAGCAAAAATGTCGGCATGGACCGGGTCGTAGAAATGATCGGGCTTAACCAGATCGTCGACCCGGTCGAGCACGTCATTGGAGGAGAGAATCGCGCCGATCAGCTGTTGTTCTGCCTCAACATTGTGAGGAAGGTCAGCCGTTTCAGCCTCTTGCGGCAGATTGGCCGGAATCGTGCTGATCTCATTCATGCCTGCTCTCCCCGTCATTTTATAGTTTATTGAGGCGCCATTAGTAGGATTTCGAGTGGCATTGCCCAATAGATATTGACCGAGCCTGTGGCTGCTTTTGTGGACACTTTTCGCGTCGTTGTGGACAAGTAGTTTAAACCTGTGGATTCCCATTTTGGGACTACATTTAGCACATTGGCGCGCGATACGCACTATATCTATAAAGTCTTTAAGTTTGGCCTAATTAGCTGGTCGCACGCGCCGCGCGCCAGGCTTCTGGGTCTTTCAGGAAAGCTTCGACTGAGTCGAGCGTTGCCGTATCGAAATACGCGCCGCGGCGGGCCTCGGCCAATACGTCCCACCATGTGCAGAGATAGTGCAATTCAACACCATGCTCGCGCAGGGTTGGAATGGTTTCATCGAAGATGCCGTAGTAGAAAATCACAGCCGTATGGCCGCATTCCGCGCCGGTCTTGCGGATCGCATCCACGAATTTCAGCTTCGACCCGCCATCGGTGGTCAAATCCTCGATCAGAACAACCCGGTCGCCTTCACCCATCTCGCCCTCGATTTGAGCATTGCGGCCATGTCCTTTTGGCTTTTTGCGCACATAGGTCATGGGCAGCGCCATGCGTTCGGCCACCAATGCTGCAAAGGGAATGCCCGCGGTCTCACCTCCTGCCACATTGTCAAAGCTTTCAAGGCCAGCATTGCGCATCAGCGTGCAGGTCAGGAAATCCATAAGGGTCGAGCGGATGCGCGGGAAAGAAATTAGTTTGCGGCAATCGACATAAGTTGGGGCTTCCTTGCCATTGGAATGAACGAAGGGATCCGTTGCATTGAAATGCACCGCTTTGATATCCAACAACATTTTTGCCGAGAGCTGCGCGATGGTGGCTTGGTCAGGGTAGGTGCTGGGGATCATGTCGGGTCTCTTTTCGTCGGGCCGGGGGACGCCTCCGGCAGGGGTATTTGGGCAAAGAAGAAGGGGTCAGGTCACACGCCAATACAGCGGATGACCGGGATCGAAAACAGTGACGGTTTCGTCGCCAGCGGCAATCTTTTCCGGGTATGTGACGGGGATTTCTTCTTTGACCAGCGAGATTGTGTTTTTATTGGCGGGCAGGCCGTATCGTGCGGGACCATTCAGAGACGCGAAGGCCTCGAGCTTATCCAGCGCGCCTTCCTCTTCAAAGACATGGGCCAGGCAGCTCATGGTGTTGGTTGCCGTGAAGCATCCGGCACAGCCGCAGGCGTTTTCCTTGAGCGCATCCGTGTGGGGCGCGCTATCCGTGCCAAGGAAGAAACGGGAATTGCCAGAGGTCGCGGCCTTGCGCAGCGCCTCCATATGCTCGCGCCGTTTGGCGACGGGCAGGCAGTAATAATGCGGTTTGATCCCACCCACGAGGATGTGGTTGCGGTTGATCATCAGGTGATGCGTGGTGATGGTGCCCGCGATATCCCCTTCGGACTCGCGCACATAATCAATTCCTTGCGCAGTCGTGACATGTTCCAGCGTCACCTTCAGACCGGGGGTTGCACGGCGCAGTGGATCAAGCACTGTCTCAAGGAAGACCTTTTCGCGATCAAAGATATCGACGTGATCGGTGGTCACTTCCCCATGGATGCAAAGCGGCAGGCCAATCTCAGCCATTTTTTCCAGAACCGGGCGAACCTTGTCGAAGTTGGTCACCCCAGAGGCCGAGTTGGTCGTGACCCCGGCCGGGTAGAGCTTTACCGCTTTCACCAGTCCGCTGGCATGGGCAGCGGCGACATCGGCAGGGTCGGTGTCTTCGGTCAGGTAGAGCGTCATCAAAGGCTCAAACGACATGCCTTCGGGTAGGGCTGCCATAATCCGGTCGCGATAGGCCGCAGCGTCACCCGAGGTGACAACCGGTGGCACCAGATTTGGCATGATAATCGCCCGGGCAAAATGGCGGGCGGTTTCGGGCAATACGGCAGCCAACATTGCGCCATCGCGCAAGTGCAGGTGCCAGTCATCAGGGCGGCGGATCGTAAGCTTTGTCGTCATGGGGCCTTGCGCTACAATGGATCGGCCTGCGGTGCAAAGAGATTCCGTGGCTAGGCTTCGCGATTATTGAACCTGTGCATGGCGGCGAACGTCTAAACAAGGACGATGGCCACAACGGGAGAGGATGAACTGGCCGCAAAAACTCACTCAAACCAATGATTTTTCTGGCCTTGAGCCGATTTGCGGTGAAGGATGGAGAAAACCATGCGGGGCGTGTTCGGCCCTTTGTCCGGCGCTGCCCGGAATAACTATGCCAATTTATGAAGGAGACCCTTATGAAAAAATCCATTTCAAGTGTGGCGATGATTTCGGCCCTTGCCCTTGCAGCCCCCGCATTTGCCGATTGTCCGGTTTCGATGGCCGATGCGGCGGACGGCGTGCATGTCACGTTTACGGATTTCCATGTGCGGTTCGAGCGGCAGGCCGATGGATCCGTTATTGAAGAAGAAGACTATTTCTCGGACGGCAGTGGATTTCGTGTCCATTCGATGCATGGTGCCTATGTTTTGCAAAGCTGGGACACGATGCATGGCGCCGTTGTAAACGGCACCTCGGAGATTACAGAATACTCCAACGGCATGTCCGACCTATTGCTAATGGGCCCTGGCCAAAGCCACGTGGTGCAAGCGGTGCGCACCCATGACGATGGCACAGTGAATGTCGAGTCGATTGGCGTTTCCGTGCAGCCTGCCATTACGCTCACATTAGGCAACTGCACGATGCAGGCTTGGCCGATGATCGTGACCACCACGAACAGTGCCGATGGCGGCGCGTTTGTAGATGAATTGACCTACCTGCCCAATCTCGGGTTTGCAATTTACCATGGTGGTGCATCGCAGGGTGAGGCCTTTACCCGAGATGAACCGATTGGCATTTCGACAGAGCCACCTTTCACGGATGGCAACGGTTCGCTTTCGATCGAACCGCCATTGGCCACACCCGCACCGGGAAATCCGGCGCCGGCACCTACGCCCGGTGGTGGAAATAAGTAAGGAACATCAATAGGTCAGGCTGATTGGTTCAGCCTGGCCTCTAAATCTGCGGCCCGCGTTTTGAAAAGCGGGTCGTCGGTTTCTGTGGCTCCATGGCGTGCTACGATCAAACTTAGGCGATCACCGCCGCGCTCTTCGCTGCGGGCCAGAAGGCGTCTGAGATACTGCACATTGTGGCGACGCAAACGGCGAATAAGCTTGGCGAAGCGAACTCCGTGAAACCGGTCATTGCCCGCGGCCTTCAACATGCGGTCGAGGTTGCCGCTCGGCTCCAACAAAGTCAGTTGGTCAGGACCCGCTCCGCGAAAACGAATGCGTTCGATGTTCTTTCCACGAAACAGCGCAGCATGCGCCGCGTTCAGCAAATCAGCTGGATCGTAGATGACAAAAGCCTTCGCTGCAGCCTCCAGCATATCGGGCGCATAGCCATACCGATCGTTGAAGTTTTTTCGCCAGGCATTGCGATAACGCAATTCGAACGGGGCGGTTTCACGGTCAAGCGTGGCTGCGGGCGATAAGGCAATCACCTGAGCACCGGGTGCGACAACAGAAAAAGCTGCAGCCGCATATCCACACATTGGACCGGCCCCAAGGAAGATCACCTGGTCAAAACTGTCAAAGAAGTCTTCATCAACAAGCCGGTCAAAAAAGGCGTAAAGCGCGGGATCACGGAACCATGTCGGACCCGTGGCAATAATGCTGAGCATCGACCATTCGCGTTTCTTGACGGCCTCAAATCCCACGGGCAGTTGGTCCACGCCCTTTGTACGAATTCGGTCGGCGCCATCAAAGCTCACCAGGAGAGTGTCACCCTCCTGCACATAAAAAGCATGGTGATCCTGCCCGATGCGGTCAAAGAATCCGTGCATATCGCCGATCTGGGACATCCGATTGAGCCATGCGGCGCGATCGTGTTGCAAGTCTTGGGCGGCGGTTTGGGGGTCAGACATTGGGTGCAGGCCTTCACAAAGCAGATACTGTTAACTTATCTCAATTTAGGCGGTGGCGTAAGGCATTTGCGTGGGCGTTCCCGGGCAGTCCTCGGGGAATTTTTGGGATAATTTTGAGGCGCTGAGAACAATACTCGCGCCATGGCGTCATTGGTGCTGAAACCCATCCTTGTATTCCGTCTCCGGGCGACGACCGATTGGATTCCGTCTGATCGGATTCGTCTTTTTCGCCGCTAGGCTGCTGCCTACAAAAATTCTCACCTCCAGGAGGCGCTTTGCGCGTTGACCTCGCTGGCTGTCGCGTCTAAATCGAGCCAAGCGTGCCCGAGTGGCGGAATTGGTAGACGCAGGGGATTCAAAATCCCCCGCCGCAAGGCTTGTCGGTTCGAGTCCGACCTCGGGTACCATCCGCATTTTTCAAGTTTCCCCTGATAAAGGGGCACGGAAATGCAACCGGCCCATCGGGGTTCCCCCTGACAAAGGTAGTCCATTGCGCATATTGATGGTCATGACAGGCGGGGGCGGCGGCGGATTGCAGCAGTGCGTGGTTCCCTACAGTTTGGCCCTCAGGCAGCAAGGCCATGACATTCTTGCTGTTTTGCTTGAAAAATCGCCCTTTGTGCCTGTTTTGCGCCAGGCCGGGATCGACGTTGTGACTACGCGTATTCCGCGTAAACCCTTGCCGCTCACTTGGATACAATCGCGCCAAATTGCGTCGGTGGCCAAGAGCTTTGGGGCGGAGATCGCCGTGACCTTTGCCAGCAAAGGCCTGCCACCCACATGGATGGCGCTAAAGGGCAAGATCCCGGTGATCACTCATTGCGGTAGCACAACCGCCAAGACAATGATCCGGTTGAAAGCATCTGACGGGATCATTGTTACCAGCGATACGATGCAGAATCTGGCATTGGAGCGTGGTTTTCAGCCTGATCGTGTCTGGCTTTGTCCCAACTTTCTGGCAGATGATCCATTGCCGGTGATCGAATGCCATCACTCGCCGCACCGGATTGGCAGCCTAGGTCGCCTCGTACCCCGCAAAGGGTTTGATGTGCTGATCAACGCTTGCGGAGTTTTGAAACGCAGGGGTGTCCATCTGCATCTTTCGATTGGCGGAACAGGTCCAAGCCAGCCAGAACTGGAAAAGCTGGTCCACGACCTGGGTGTAGATGTCGATTTTCTGGGCTGGCTGGATGGTGCGGGCAAGGCCAGGCTGTTTTCGGAAATTGACGTGTTCGCATACGCTTCGCGCAACGAACCATTTGGCCTTATCTATCTCGAAGCTATGCAGGCTGGCCTTCCAGTGGCGACAACGCAAACAATTGGCGCGGATTACATCTTTGAAGCCGGCCAAACCGCAACAATGGCGCCGATTGGGGATGCAGAGGCTCTTGCCGATGCGATTTATGCCAATCTCAGCGATCCCGTGGCCGCAGCGGATCGGGCGCGGCGGGCCGGACAGGTCTATGTGGAGAAATTCCATATCTCAGCGACAGCACCGGTCCTTGACGAAATCGTAAGTAACGCGCGGAATTCCTAGCGTTTCTGGTCTTAAAAACAGAAGCGCGCCCCTTTCTTTCGAAAGAGGCGCGCGAAGGCTCAACTTTTGGGGTGGGGTCCAGGAATTACCCTATCAGTCGAGGCCAACTTGGAAGAGCAGGCCGGTCTGGCAGCCATTGCCCTGAGCAACATTGGCGTTTGCGCCGTTGCCAAACTGGAAGATGCCGTAGCTGTCGCAGCCATTCTGGCTCAGTACACCGGAGTGGCCATTGCCTTCCTGGTGAACAACGCCCTGGTTGCCGCCGCCCGACTGGCCGATGCCAGCACCGTTGCCATTGCCGTTCTGGTAAACATGGGCAGGGTCAGCGCCGTTGACGATCTGGTAGAGAGCCAGGCCAAAACGAATGGCGTTTGCTTCATCAGCATTGGTGGGGTTCACTTCGAAGCTGATGGTGCCACCGGCCATTGCGGCTGTGCCAACGAGGGTGGAAAGAACGAGGGTTGCGGCGGTGAAGGTCTTGCGGATCATGGTCTTATTCCTTTTTGGTTTAATCTGTGTCTATAAGTGTGTCGAATACAAAAAGTAGATGGTTCAAATATTGCTGGCGCAATCGTATGTGGCGCCGTTCACCGTGATGCTGAGATCTGCGTCATAGGCATCTGCGTCACCTGACAGGCGGGAATTGCCCAGGGTAACGATCTCACCAGCACGGGCCGTAAAGGGGCCGCCTTGACGAATATTGGTGCCACGACCCGTGAGGTGCAGGTTGAAGCTGCCCGAGACAGTTTCGGTGGCTTGCACGCGACCCTGGAATGTGACCATGCGGCCGGCTTCGTCTACCGCGATATCGCAGGCGATGGGGGCCGTGCGGACCTCGGTTGCGGTTGTGGTGTTGCAGGCAGCTGCCAGACCCACACCGGCCAAGATCAGGGCCGCGGGAAGGATCCGGCGATTTTTGCGAGTGGTAAAGGCAGTCATGTCTTTAATCCTTTTGAGAGAAACGAATTGAATGGTGCAGGGGGCGCTTAGGACGGATCGGAGAGGGGCGCGCCCCCCGGCACCGGGGGGCATTGGAGCTTAGTGCTGAACGATGACAGCAACGTTGCCGTGGCCCACTTGTGTGGTGTTGGCGCTGTGGCCGTTGCCAACCTGGATGACGCCAACTGCGTTACCGTTACCCCACTGGAAGGTGTCGGCGCTGTTGTTGCCGCCCATCTGAGCGATACCGGTCACGTTGCCAGAACCGTAGGAAGAGGCAGATGCGCCGTTGTTCCAGCCAGTCTGACCAACTGCGGTAGAGTTGAAGTTACCGTCTTGCGTGGCGATTGCGGTGTTCGACCAGCCATCCTGATAGATGGTCATGTCGTTGAACCAACCGGTCTGAGCACCACCGGCGCCGTTATTGATGCCGTACTGCTGTACGTTCACGAAAGAGCCATTTGCAGAGGCAACGCCGGCCAGGGGCAGAGCAACGGTAAGAGCGAGAGCAGCGGTTTTGATTACAGATTTGATGGTCATTTTAAAAAGTCCTTTTGTTTGATCGTGTGTCCGTTGGGACGAGGTTTAAAAATGTGATGTTGCGAGTGTCGCGGTTCGTTTGGTGTGTTGCGGCGTTGACCGTGTGGCGTTTGCCGATGACCAACACTTGGCCCCAACAGCCCGAGTCAGACAATATCGGTGAAAAGAAAGCTGATAACATCGCGCAACGAACCGGTTGAAAGTGAATGTCCGCTGGTTGTTATTTAATAACAATGCAAATAATATTAAATAAAAACAATGAATTGAATGAGATATCTATGATCTGATTTCCCTAGCGTAAGGAGGGTTCAAAAATAGTTTTATGGCCAAGAGTACGATCGCGATAACACGCCTTGTTGCTAATGACGGCAGATAACAAACCAAGTAAGCGTAAAAACGACACAAAAAAGGATGACGATGCGAGAATCGATTCCAAAAAATGGAGCGTGATTCCCCGGTACGGCGGTGGAAAGAATCACCTTTGCACGGGACCGACCCGAAATCTGTCTGTTCTATGCCCGCAAGGTTTGGTCAGGCTAGCCGTTCGGTTGCGTGATTCTGGCAATCTCAGCCTTGTAGAGCGCCTGTATCCGCGCCGTTACAGGACGCGCGTCTGAGCCAATAGGTTTTCCGTCAATTGACGCCACAGGGGTCTGTGCGCCAAATGTGCCAGTCAGGAAGGCCTCATCGGCGCTGTAGGCCTCGTAGAGCGAGTAATTCTTTTCAAAGACGGGGATGCCATTGTCGCGGCAAAGGTCAATCACCTTGGCCCGTGTCACGCCGTTCATGCAGTAATCGCCAGTCGATGTCCAAACCGCGCCTTTTCGGACGATAAAGAAATTGCAGGCATTGGTCGTGTTCACAAACCCATGTGGGTCCAACATGAGCGCCTCATCCGCGCCGGCTTGTTCAGCCTGCAGGCAGGCAATGACGCAGTTCAGCTTTGAGTGGCTGTTGAACTTGGCGTCCTGCGCATGCGGCAGGCCGCGCACCTGCGGCACGGTTGCCAGGCGTATCCCTGCGGATTGCAGGCGGTCGACCGGTTTGGAATGCTCCATGATGATCACCAACGTCGGGCCAGAGCGGCTAAGCGATGGGTGCTGGAAGGGTTTGACCTTGATCCCGCGGGTCACCATCAGGCGGCAATGGACATCTGTCACCATGTCATTGGCTGCAGCCGTGCGAGTCAGCGCGTCAAGGATGCCGGCGCGGTCCAGACCGACCTCCAGATCGACGGCTTTGCAGGAGCCAAAGAAGCGATCCATATGCTCATCAAAGAACGCCCAAGTGCCGTTATAGAGCCGCATCCCCTCCCACATGCCATCGCCCAGCATAAAGCCAGAATCATAGACCGAGACCTTGGCCTCGTCGCGGTGAACGATATCTCCGTTCACATAGATCTTGATGTCGGCATTGCGTGGGTCATCCAGTGCGTCATGGGTGGTGGCATGGGTCATTCAGCATAGCCTTTTTCCGTTGGTCATTGGTCTTTTGTACCGTCGATTGAGACGATTGTGCTGTCCAGAAAAATCGTTCTTCCGAGAAAGGGACCAGGGCATGAAAAAAGGCGACACCGAAATGTCGCCTTTCGTATTCGTCTGATCGAAGGGACGCCAAGTGAAACGCCCCTTTCGGCCTACTGAGCTGGTTCAACCCCGTCTTCCAAGCTGGTCGCTTGTACGCCAGCGGCTTCGCGCTTGCTGTCGTTCCAGATCGCTTTCACCAGCGCCACACATTGCAGCAGCATCACAACCGAGAACGGGAAGGCGCCGATCACCATCGCCGTTTGGATGGCCCTGAGGCCGCCGCGTGGGTCATCCGGCGTGGCACCAGCAATCAGAAGCGCGGCCACAACCGCACCCAGAGCGATACCCCAGAAGTAGATATGGGGTTTGGCTTTGGGGCCTTCATCGCCAGCTGCGTTGATGGTGTTCACGATCAGAACAGCCGAGTCAGCCGTCGTGACCAAGTAAGTCATCAGCAGGATAACGATGATGACGGACATGACCCAACCAAGCGATGCGCCCAGCATATGGACAACCATGGCAAAGATCTTGTCACCGTCAGGCTGGCCAAAGATCGCGTCGCCCGCATCGCCGTTCAGTGTCAGGTCGATGGCGGTACCGCCGGCCCAAGTGAACCAGACAAAGCACATCAGGGATGGAACGATCATCGCGCCCAGAACGAACTCGCGGATCGTACGACCCTTGGAGATACGTGCCAGGAAGAGGCCAACGAAGGGTGCAAATGCAACCCACCATGCCCAGTAGAAGACCGACCAGCCGCCTTGCCATCCTTCGAGATTCGAGGCGACAGAGTCCTCGACGCCATCAGAACGCCAAACTGTGAACAGCATCTCAGGCAGAGCAATCAGATAGTCCCAGATGCCGAGGAACAGCGCTTGCAGACCGAAGAATGTCGACCCGAAGATCAAGAAGAAGGTCAGCAGGAAGATCGACAGACCCATGTTGATGTTCGACAGCCATTTGATGCCTTTGCCAACACCGGACAAAGCTGAAGCCGTCGACGCCGCCATGATCACAAGAATTGCAACAATCACACCGGTGGTGTTTGCGGTGCCGCCTTCGTTGGTCAGGCCACCAATGCCGATCCGGGTCAGACCCGCAACGAACTGCTCAACACCAAAACCAAGCGTCTGCGCGACGCCCAAGATGGTCGCCACAACAGCAACGATATCGACGATGTGACCGATTGGACCGGACAGCGACTTACCGAAGATTGGCGTGAGTGATGAACGCATCGTCAACGGAAGTCCGCGGCGGTAGCAGAAGAAGCCAAGAGACAGCCCTGCAATCGCGTAGCAGGCCCAAGCGCCAAGACCCCAATGCAGGAAGGACCATTTATAGGCATTCCGCACGTTTTCGGCGGTCGCGCCTTCAACCAGACCCTGAATGACTTCCGGGTTGTTGTTAAAGTGATAAACCGGCTCGGCCACGGCCCAGGTCAACATGCCGACACCGATACCGGCGCCAAACATCATCGAGAACCAGGAGAAGTTGGAAAATTCTGGCCGGTCTCCCTCTAGCCCAAGTCGCAGTCTGCCTGCAGCAGGCCACACGGCCAGCACGAGGCAGAGAATGACAAACAGGGCAACAAGATAAATGTACCAATAGGCCGTATTGGCCAAAATGAAGCTGTTGATTGCGTTCAGGATAGCCCCTGCCTGCGCCGGGAACACGATGGCCCACAGAACAAGCGCCGCGATGATGATCTTTGAGATCACCGCGACATGGGTGCTAAACCCTGAGTAGAAACCGCTATCCGCGGTCTTGATGGGTAGATCCATCAATGGTGGTTTTATGGACATAGTTCCCTCACCTATTAGGTCCCGATTTTTTTACCGACTGCCCGCCAAAGGCGTTTACCGGTGTTTCCTTCTGATCGCTGGATCAGCGTCACACAGGCCTGACTGTCGTGTCTAGTAACATTACAAAGCCCTGAAGGTTTGCAAATATACAACTTGTGGCGGTATGGTTTCATTCCATGGAAACCATGACATGAATAAACGCGCACTTGTATCGTCTTTGGGCGACGTTGATATTCGCCTTCTCCGCATTTTTGTGACGGTCACTGAATGCGGCGGGTTCGCCGCATCCGAATTGGAATTGAATATTGGCCGTTCGACCATATCCAAATACATTGCCGATCTCGAAACGAGGATCGGATTAAGGCTCTGTCATCGTGGACCGTCGGGGTTTGCTTTGACACCAGAGGGGGACATGGTGCTGGATGCCACCCGGCGCCTTCTGTCTAAAATCGACAGTTTTCAATCAGAAATAGACAATATTCACTCCAATTTGGCCGGAACGCTGCGTTTGGGCATATTTGATCAATCAAGTACGAATCCCGAAGCGCAGCTGCATATGGCCATTCGCAAGTTCCATGATGACGCGCCAGATGTGACGCTTGAGATTGTTTTGGAAACGCCAAGCGTGCTGGAATCCCGGCTTTTGGATGGGTCACTTGATGCGATAATTGCGCCGATTTACCGCCAATCGAGCTCTCTGTCTTACAGGCCGCTATATACGGAAACGATGACGCTATACTGCGGCGAGGACCATCCGCTCTTTGGCTGCCCTGCCGATACGACACCAGAAAGTTTGGATTTGGCATCGCAAACTTATGCGGGATACAGTTTCAATTCTCCGAACATGATGGCGGGCCGCGATCTGGGGCTGGTGCGCTCAGCCCGCGTAAAGGAAGAGGAAGCGCTGGCGCTCCTTATCCAATCTGGGCGCTATATCGGCTATTTGGCAAACCATGTTGCCGAAACCTTTTTTGCCAAGGGCAAGGTTTGGCCACTGTCGCCCGCACATACCTCCTATAAAACCGTTTTCGGGGTTGTGACCCGCCGTAAGCCCGAGCCAGATCGCAAGACAGCGCGGTTTGTTGAGTGCCTCGTCGATGTACATGGAGCAGGGGCCAAAAAACTCCTCGATTGACCAAAATTTACATATGGCAAATTTTTCTACATATGTTTAGAATTGTGCCAAATGAAATCGCCGCGCAGTGTCGCAACAAGGGGACGCCTATGAATATCATTTTGGTCTTGGTCGACAGTTTGAACAAGGATTGTTTAGCTGCCTATAACCCCGCGACACGATGCAAAGCACCAAATGTGATGCGGCTGGCCGAACGCAGCCAGATCTATGACAACCACTATGTCGGCAGTTTGCCCTGCATGCCTGCTCGGCGCGAAATCATGGCAGGCCGCAAAGAATTTCTGTGGCGCCCATGGGGCGGGATGGAGGTCTTTGACCCGCGCATGCCTAAAGAGGTCGCCAAATCCGGTTACAACACCGCGATGGTCACCGATCACTACCATTACTGGGAGGAGGAGGCGAACGGCTACATGCAGGGATTCCAGAATATCCAGTTGGTGCGCGGCCATGAAGTGGATGGCTGGAAAGTGCCGGATACGGATGAGGATGATCCTCAATGGGTCAAAAACGTGATGAAATACCGCGCGGCGGAACACATCCGCCAATACGCGGCGAATGTGAAAGATTTTAAGGGCGAAGAGGACTATTTCGCGCCTAAAGTCTTCCAGGGGGCGATGGATTGGCTGGATGAGAATGCCGATAAGGGCAAGTTTTTCCTGCAGGTCGAATGCTTCGACGTGCATGAGCCCTTCGACGTGCCCGAGCCCTATGCCTCGATGTATACAGATCGCACAAAGGATGAGTTCAATATCTGGCCGCCTTATCAGGTTTATGCGGACCTTGAACGCTACATGAATGAAACCTCAGAAGAAGAGTTGGAGTTCCTGCGCGCCCAATACATGGGCAAGGTCACGATGATGGATACGTGGCTGGGCAAATTCATGGACAAGATGGAAGCTATGGGGTTGATGGAGGACACCATGATCGTGTTCACCACCGATCATGGTCATGACCTGGGGGAGCGGCGCAGCTTCGGTAAGCAATTTCCGCATTACGACAGCCACGCCAACATCCCGATGATGATTTACAATCCCAAGCGTCCGGGCAATGGCGAGCGGATTGGGGCATTGACCCAAACCGTCGACCTCTTTGCCACGATGATCAGTGCCGCAGGCAGCGAAATCCCCGCCTCGAACCGACATTCTATGGATTTGATGCCTCTTGTAGAGGGGGCCAACGACGGCCCGCATGACGCGTTGATCTACGGCACATTCGGGCAGGGGCTTTGTGTGACGGACGGTGATTGGACGCTTTTCCGAGCTCCGGTTGAGGGTAAACCGCTCCACACCTATTCCACTGCGATCTTTAGGCCGCTGATCGTTGATAACCCGGTTGATGGCCGTGTCGGAAAGCCGCCCGCGCCGCCTGCAGAGCAGGGGCACTATGATTCATCTGTCGATCTGCCGCTTTGGAAAACTCCGATCTCGATCGACCCGCGCACATATGAGTGTTTTCTTTACAATCGTGCTGTAGATCCGGGGCAGACAAACAACCTTTGGGACAGTCATCCAAAAGAGCGGATGCGCATGTTGCGACTGGCCCGGTCGTTAATGGATCAGGAAGGCTATCCCGAAGAACAGCTGGACCGCTTGGGCATGACCGATGCCGATCTGGCTGCTGCCTGAGGATCAATCGGGGAGCGGTCCAAGCGGCAAGATATCGTAACGCGCGTTGAGGTCAGCCATTTTGGCCTCATCCGCAAAATCCGCATCGTCCATTTTGCTCAGCTCGATCAGAAATTGATCGAAGCCCGCTGGTTGGAAGATCATCAACATTTTGGCCGAGGCAAGGCCTGGCGTCACCCGCGCCGCGTGCGGCACCATCGGCGGGATGTGCAGGCAGGCGCCGACTTCGGCCGTGATCCATGCATCCTCAACATAAAAATCAACGCTGCCGTCCAGAATATAAAAGGTCTCTGCGTGGGTGCGATGCATATGGAGCCCAAGCGCGAAGGTGGCTTTTAGATTGTCCTCCACCAAAGTGTAGGCACCACCGGAATCCTCCGCGCCAACCTTGATAAAGGAATGGTCGTTCTCCCAATCAAAGGAGTTGCCACCGCGCGGTGGAAGATATTTGGATGTGGCTGGCATACTGAACCCTTTCCCGTTGGTTTGGGAAGCCTACTCCTGAAATCGGGGAATAGAGAGACCTAGAATATGCGGCGAGGAATATAGAAAGAGCCCCGCATGTTTTGCATGGGGGCTCTTCCGGGCGCTCGAGCGTTCAGTCAGGGAGAGGTGTCAGAGCGCCTCGGCTTTCACAAGGGAGTGGACTTCATCGACACGCGCGGCATCGAGGTCTTCCTCGGTAATGTTAAACTCTGCGCCCATCAGGTCTTCGATCCCGCGCACCAGAGCGAGGGCGTCCAGACCGTAGAACCGCATCAGATAGGCACGCGATCCGCCATGGGCATAGGTATCTTTCAGACCCAACCGGATCAGGCGTTTGCCGACACCCGCATCTGCCATTGTCTCTGCCACCAAGCTGCCAATTCCGCCCTCTGTGACATGGTTCTCCAATGTGACTACGCCATGTTTGACCGATCCAATATGGTCAAGCAGGGCCTTATGATCGAAAGGCTTGATTGTGTGCAGGTGCAAATGCCGGATCGACAAACCTGCGTCAGACAGGGCTGAACGCGCCCGCATCGCTTCTTCGGTGCAGATGCCCGAAGTGACCACGAGGATATCGTCGCCCGAGGACAACTCTCTCATTTCGCCCACTTTGATCGGTGTATCAAAGAGGCGGGGAACCGATCCGCGCAGAACACGGCACCAAACGGGGCCGTCGATACTGTCGGCAGCTTCGCAAATGCTTTCCACCTCGGTCGCATCCCCGGTTTCCAAAATCGTCATGTTCGGGATCGAGCGCATAACCGAGATGTCCTCGATCGACTGGTGGGTCATTCCGCCGGGCGTTGTTACGCCAGGCAGGAATCCCATCAAACGGACCTTGCGGCGGGGATAAGCGATTGAGGCCATCAGCTGATCATAGGGACGGCGATACATGAAAACGCCGAAAGTATGGATGAAGGGCCGGAATCCCGCCAAGCCCAGACCGCCCGCAAAGCTCAGCATATTTTGCTCAGCCATGCCCATGCTCAAAAACTGGTCCGGGTGGCGGTCGCGGAACCCGTCAATCTCACATGACGAGGTCAGGTCGGCCGACATGCAGATAATGTCGGGGTTTCCAGCGGCGAATTTCTCAAATGACTTCGCATAGGGTCGAGAGACCATTTCTACCATCTGTCAGACTCCTTAATGCGAGTAATCAACCGGGGCGACGCCCAGGGATTTCGCGATTTCAGTGTTCATTTTTGACCGCTCTTCTTCGGACTTGAAGCGCACGTAATGCAGCCGAGGGAAGCGGAGCTGCAATGTTGGCATTCCGCGGAACGGGCTTGTGTTTGCTAGGATAATCAGGGGTTTGCCGCGATGCGGTGTCTTCAACGCCTCACGGATTTCATCCAGATTGTGACCGTCGACCCAAACGGCCACGCCGCCGAAATCTTCAATCTTGGCCTTGATGTCACCCACATCCATGACCGAGGACATTGCGCCATCGCATTGCTGACGGTTCACATCCATGATCGCATAGAGGTTGTCGACATTGTGGTAGCTGGCAGCGGCGATCGCTTCCCAGGTTTGGCCTTCCTGCACTTCGCCATCCGACATGAAGACCCAGGTGCGTCCTGTCTCGCCGCGTTTTTTGCGGCCCCAGGCGAGGCCCGCTGCGGTCGAAAACCCGATGCCAAGCGTGCCGTTATGCACTTCCATTCCGGGGCTGTGTTCCGCGCCGATCATCTCGACCGAGCTGCCATCCTTGTTGAACATCTCAAGGCCTTCGGGGGCCATGCGTCCAACTTCGATTAGGGTCGCATAGGCCACCAGCGCATAATGCGCGGGAGCAATAAAGAGCCTGTCGAGTTCAGGCTCAGCCGGGCCATTATAGCCTGCGCCCGTGTGATAATCCGGGTTGTTTGGCGACGGAACCCCTTCAAAAGGCTTGGGAATCATCGGCAAGGTCGGATCGCCAAGGTTCAACTCTTCATTATAGAGCCAGGCAAGCTGTTCAGCGGCAGAGCAGGCTTGCGAAAGATAGCCGCCATTGTTGCGCATGGAATGCTCAAACACCCGCCGCCGAATCCCCAGAGCCACATCTTGTGTTGTTTTCTCATTGCGCATTTCGCGTCATTCCTCCTGAAATTGGGGCGTTTGACAGTTGTCATCTTGGTTATCATGTGTCATATTTTTTTACAAATGTAAATTTGAAAGACATCTGTCGAATGGTGAAACATCCTGATCGCATGCAGATCCTGACCGCCGCCCATTGGGGGACCTATGTCGCCAATGACCGGGCCGATGGGGTTGAGTTGACGGCATTGCCCGAGGATCCGGCCCCATCACGCATTGGCAAAGGCTGGGTTTCGGCCATGAGCGATCCGTCTGTTCGCATCGCTCGCCCGGCCTTTCGCAAGGGCTGGTTGGACGGGGATGGCGGAGCAGGGCGCAATGACGATTCTTATGTCGAGGTCGATTGGGACACCGCCTTGGATCATGTCGCGTCCGAACTTGGCCGCGTGATCAACATACATGGCAACGAGGCCATCTTTGGTGGGTCATATGGATGGGCCAGTGCAGGGCGGTTTCATCATGCCCAATCGCAACTACGCCGGTTTCTGAACCAGATCGGCGGCTACACCGGTGCGCGAAACACATATTCCCACGCCGCTGCAGAAGTGCTGTTTCCCAGAATTCTTGGCATGAGCGTCAAGCAAGTCGAAGAAACCATGACCAGTTGGCCGGAGATTTCCGACAATTATTCCATGATGCTGGCCTTTGGTGGCATTTCGGGCCGTACGGCGCAAATCGCCTCGGGCGGCACATCTGAGCATGAAACAGATATGTGGATGGAACGCGCAGCCAAAGGTGGCGTGGCCGTAGTCTCCGTCTCGCCGCTGAAATCTGACTTGGCCGATCTGCCGGGATCGGAATGGCTGCCGGTCCGGGCGGGGGCTGATACAGCCCTGATCCTCGCGCTTTGCCATGAGGTTTTTCAGAACAATTGGCAGGATGACACTTTTCTGGCGCGCACGACAAGCGGGCTGGATGTCTTCAAAGACTATGTGATGGGACGTGCCGACCGGCAGGCGAAATCGCCTGAATGGGCCGCGCCTATATGTGATCTGCCGGCGTCGGGTATTCGCGCCCTTGCAGCGCGTATCGCTAAAGAGAAGGTGATGGTGTCGGTGGCGTGGGGGCTGCAACGAGCCGACCACGGGGAACAGGTGGTCTGGGCAGCGTTGGCCCTGTCCGCTTTGCTTGGGCGGGTTGGACAAAAAGGGCTGGGGTTTGGCTTTGGCTATGGGTCGACCACGCCGCCCGGCCGCCCCAAACGTTTCCTGCCCTGGCCATCCTTGCCGCGTGGACAAAACCCGGTGGACCGGTTTATTCCCGTGGCTCGACTGACCGACATGCTGATGTCTCCCGGTGAATCCTTCACCTATGACGGCGCGACCCTGCGATTTCCCGATATTCGGTTGATCTATTGGGCGGGCGGCAATCCGTTTCACCATCATCAGGATCTTTTCCGGTTGGAAGAAGCCTGGACAAAGCCCGAGACCGTGATCGTTCAGGATCATAGTTGGACGGCGACAGCGCGGCGTGCCGATATTGTGTTGCCAAGCAGCTCTGCCTTGGAGCGTGATGACCTGATGATCAACAAACGCGATCCGCGCCTGATCTACATGAGTCAAATTCTGCCGCGTTTTGAAGAGGCTCGTGACGACTTTGAGATTTTCTCCGGACTTGCCCGGCGCATGGGCGTCGAAACGGCGTTTACCGAGGGTCGAAACCAAGAGGAATGGATGCGGTCAATCTGGGCCGACTGCGAACGCGTTGCTATGGAAAATGGAGTCAGCCTGCCCCAGTTTGACGATTTTCAGCGCAAAGGGCGCTTTGATATCCCGGAGGCAGAGAAAACCCGGATCTTTCTGGACGCGTTTATCAAGGACCCTCAAGGGCGGCCCCTGAATACAGAATCCGGACGGATCACGCTATTCAACGCGGAAATCGCTGCGTTTGAGTTGCCGGATTGCCCCGGTCATCCAGCCTGGATTGAACCCGTCGAGTGGACCTTTGGCGCGGATAGGGACGTCTTTCACCTGATTTCAAACCAACCCGCGACCCGGCTTCACAGCCAATTGGACAATGGCAGCGAGTCCCGCGCCAGCAAACAGGATGGGCGCGAGGTCTGTACAATTCACAAAGACGCCGCCGCGCAACTGGGATTGGTTGAGGGGGATATTGTTCAATTAAGAAACGCGCGCGGTGCGACGCTTGCAGCACTTCATCTGAGCGAAGGATTGCGAACGGATTGCGTTGTTCTGCCCACGGGGGCCTGGCTGGATTTGCAAGAAACCAAATGTAGCCGAATTGACGTACATGGCAACCCGAATGTGTTGACCATCGACAAAGGTACATCTGGTCTTGCGCAGGGCAATATCTCTCACACGACCGTGGTGCGGCTGTCCAAATGGACCGGACCATTGCCAGAGCTGCGCGTGACGAAACATCCGGTCTTTGTGCAGGCAACCAAAGATCAAGCAAAAAAGGGGAGGCAGTGATATGGCCTATTGGTTGGGCATAGATGCCGGCACAACCGCGATCAAGGCGGGCCTTTACAGTGCAGATGGCGTTCAAGTGGCCCTGGGCGAGGCGCCCAGCAAAGTAGATGTCCGGACGGGCGGAAAGTCTGAACAGGATATGGATGGGGTCTGGTCCAGTGTTTGCAGCGCGATCAGGAAAGCCATCGATGGGATTGATCCGTCCCAGATTGAAAGTGTTGGTCTCTGTGCGCAAGGTGACGGGCTTTGGGCCTTAAACAACGAAAAACGTCCGATTGGACCAGCCATCCTGTGGAACGATACCCGCGCGTCAACGGGAATTTCGAACCTTTATGAAACAGGTCGGGCCAAGGCGATCAGCCATGCCTGCAACACCTCGATTTGGCCGGGAACCTCTGGGGCCATCTACCAATGGCTCCGCCAAAACGCACCGGCAACTGCTGATCAGATCACCCATGTGACCTATTGTGCGGGCTGGGTTGGGCTGTGCCTGACAGGTGAACTGGCCACCGATTTCTCGGATGCGTCCATTCCTTTCCTTGATTTGACGTCAAAGGAATACGCCCCTGAGGCGCTGGATGCGTTGGATGCACGGGCCCTGCAACCGACCCTGTCCAAACCGCGGTCAGCCGATAGTGCCTTGGGGCAGATCACCGAAGAGGCCGCTGCAGCCACGGGTCTTAAGGCTGGTACACCGGTTTCAGTAGGTACGCTTGATCTTTCCGCCATGATCGTCGGTATGGGGATGGATCAACCCGGTGAAACGATGATGATCCTTGGCACCACGGCTGTCGTGAATATCCTTACGGAAACGATCACGCCGTCCGACCTGCCGGTTGGTGCCACGGCCTTTCATGCCACTGCTGGGTTAATGACACGTATTTTGGCGCCTACAACGGGGGCCGCTGCCTTTGACTGGTTTTGTGCCTTGCACCCACAAACATTGGGAGGAGAGACCCCGTCGGAAATTGCGCAAAAGCTGAACGCATTAACGCAGGATGTGCCGCCCGGAGCCAATGGGGTGACGTTCTTGCCCTACCTCAATGGTGAGCGCGCGCCCTTTGTTGCACCAGAAGCGCGGGGCGTGTTTTTCGGCCTGTCCCAAAGCAGCACCAAGGCCGATATGGGCCGGGCCGTGATGGAAGGGTCTGCCTTTTCACTGCGTCATTGCCTGATTGCCGAGCAGGGCACCCTTCCTGACAGCCCGGTGCGATTGACCGGCGGCGGGGCTCGGAACGCGCTTTGGTGTCAAATCATTGCCGACACGATGCAAACCCCGATCATTGTCTGCACTGCCTCGGATCACGGTCTTTGGGGCGCGGCCTGTCTTGGCGCGTCGGCCAATGGCAAGGGCGCTGCCTGCGATCTTGCAAAACGCACCGAAGACAGCCTGCGCTATGACCCGGATCCCGGGTTGGCTGCTGCCTATGACACTGCATTCGAACGTTATCGCCATCTCTCGGATAGTTGCCGGGATATTTGGAAATTCTAGAAAGAGGGTCGCCACAGATGACCAATATGATGAAAGCTGCCGTTTATCACGCGTTGGACGATATCCGCCTTGAAGAGCGCCCGGTTCCTGAGATCGGCCCCGATGAGTTGCTGTTGAAAACCCTTGCCTGCGGCCTCTGCGGTGGTGAAACCATGGCATGGTACAAAAAGGCCGAACCGAAGGTTCTGGGCCATGAACCGATCGGTGAAGTGGTTGAGGTCGGCGCAGATGTAACGGATTACAAAATCGGTGACCGCCTGTTCATCAATCACCATGTCGGGCGCGTTGACAGCCATCTCAGCCGACGGGGCCATTTCACCCGCGATCCATTCTATTCCTCGATGAAACTCGATCCAGGTGGGGTTTGCGAATATTACCGGGTGACAGCGCAGCATTTGCGTATGGACGCCCATAAAGTGCCCGACAATGTCTCGACCGAGGCTGCTGTGACCATTGAACCCTGGTCCTGCGTTCTGTCCGGCCTCAAAGTCTGCAATATCCAGCCAGGGGATACTGTCGCCGTGGTCGGTGCGGGATTTATGGGGCAGGGGTTTGTCCACCTCGCGCCTCTGTTTGGGGCGGGTAAGGTCATTGCGCTTGATTTCTCCGACTGGCGTTTGGCCAAGGCAAAAGAATTTGGGGCAACCCATACTATCAATCCAAAATCGGAGGACGCGGTAGAGGCCCTGCGCGCGGCCAATAACGGGCGGCTGGCCGACACTGTGATTGTTATTGCACCGTTTCCACAGGCCTGGGCGCAGGCAGAGGAACTGGTTGAGGTTGGCGGAACGTTGCACCTGGGCGCGCCATTGGCGCCGGGAACAGATTGGGTGCGTGAGGGCAGCCGCGCCTATTTCGATCAGATCACCATTACCTCGCGCTACAGTTCTGACCACACCGACACATATTCCTATATAAGATTACTGGAAGCGGGCCGTATCAAAGCAGATGAAGCCATCTCGCATCACTTTGACATCGCAGATAGCGCCGAGGCATTTGAAATGCTGCGGATGGCTGAGAAATCCCTGAAAATTGTGGTCTATCCGCATGGCATTCCAAAGGAGATCGCCAATGCTTGAAGCGCTGAAGGAAGAGGTCTGCGATCAGAACCATGAATTGCCGGCAAACGGATTGGTTGTGGGATCGGGCGGCAACGTTTCAGGACGCGACCCTGAAACCGGCTATGTCGTGATCAAACCATCGGGGGTTAAGTTCAAAAAGCTGACACCCGACACCATGGTGGTGGTCGATATTGATGGCAACATCATTGAGGGCGACAAAAAGCCGTCGGTCGATACCGGTGTTCACCTTTATATCTACAAGCACCGCCCCGACGTTTTCGGTATCACCCATACCCATTCTCCCTATGCCTCCAGCTTTGCCGCGCGCGGCGAGCGCATTCCGGCGGTCCTGACACCTATCACGCATATGATCGGGCGCGACGTGCCATGCTCACGCTACGCAACGCCCGGAGAAGTTGATACCGGTCAGGCCGTTGTCGAAGCGGCAGATGGTGGTTATGCTGCCTTGGTTCGGGCCCATGGTGTGTTTACGATGGGCAAATCGGCAGTCGAGGCCACCTCGATCGCTATGTATCTTGAGGAAGCGGCCATGACGACACATCTTGCCATGCTGCGCGGCCCTGTAGAAGAGTTGCCTCAGGAAGAGATTGACCGCTGCTATAACTGGTTTCGCAAGAACTACGGTCAATCGGGAAACAAGAAAGTATCTGCCTGATTATGCCTCGTGACGGATCTGCCTCTGGAAAATCGGGTGACAAGGATCGCATCCTTTCAAATGTCGCCTTGTTGTATTACGGCGAAGGCCTGACCCAGAGTGAGATCGCAAAACGAATGGATGTGTCGCGCGCGACCATCGTCAATATGTTGCGCGAAGGCCGGGAACGCGGCATTGTCGAAATCCGGGTAGATGGCGCTGTGCTTGCAGCCTCGACCATCTCGCGGCAGTTGTGTTCGAAATTTGGTCTGGCCGATGCCTATGTCTCGCGCAGTCGGGCAGAGGGGACAGGCCCCGCCACGCGCAGCGAAAGCCTGGCGCAACTGGCCCGCGTTGCCGGCATGGCCATTCTTGACGTGGTCGAAGACGGAAACACTGTCGGCGTGGCATGGGGCGAAACCATCAAAGCTGTCTCGGAAGCCATGCCATTTGAGCGGGCCAAAGGGGTCGAAGTTTGCCAAATGATCGGCTCGATGGTGTCTGACCGGGTTCCGGCGTCAGAAGATTGTGCCATCAAGATCGCCAATCGATTGGGAGCGGTTTGTTTCACGTTGCACGCGCCTGCTGTCTTGTCCTCGGCTGCCTTGGCAGAAACATTGCGCACAGAGCCAACAATCGCGGCACAGTTGCAGCGGTTGGAACAATTGGACGTGGCAATATTTTCGGTTGGAAACACGGCACCAGATACGCATCTGGTTGCGGCTGGCATTGCCAAGCCGGAAGAACTGACTGCGGCCGTTTCTGCGGGGGCAAAAGGAATTGTCTGTTGCCGGTATCTGGATGCTGCGGGACATAAGATCAGCCTGGCACCGGATGATCAGATCGTGGCCGTCGATATCGATCACATCAAGAATGCCAGGAAACGGCTGCTGATCGCTTCGGGCGATGACAGGGCCGAGGCTGTTCTGGCCTGTTTGAGTGGCGGAATAGTCAGCCATCTTTGCGTGGACGAGCCTTTGGCCAATTTGCTTGTGTCATAGGGCTAGGCCGCGTGGTTTGCTGCGGCAGTCTGGCCAATTTTGCAGAGTGAACTTTCGGTGGTTGTGACTCGGGTCGCACGATCAGAAATCCCCCAGATCAATGCCGAATCTCAGAATTTTTGAGCGATTTCGTTTTTGTTCGAGTTCACCCGATATGGTAAGTATTTCAATTTAAACACTTTATTTTGTCATATTTATAGATGTCAAAAAAATTGACAAATGTATATTTTTTGCGATACTCGATCCATCTGCATAAAAGCAAAAGTCGCGCCAGAGGAGCGGGCGGGGCGATGCGCAAGGAGGAGGAAAACCATGAGTAATTCCAAGACGAGCTATATTAGCCGCCGAACGATCCTGAAGGGTGGCGCAATGGGCGCCGCGGCGCTGGCCGCACCCACATTCTTTGTCGGCAAGGCACATGCCTCTAACGAAGTTCTGCGCGTCGGTATTATCCCGGCATATTCCTTTGGCATCTATTGGTTGATCCAGGATCAAGGCTTTGCCCCCGGCGTCGACATGGAATTCAGCGTGTTCCCATCTGGCCCACCCGCGATTGAGGCGATGGTTGGCGGATCGGTTGATACGATCACCGTTGGGTCCGTGCCACCATTGGCCGCGATGTATCGCAATGTTGCGAATTTCCGCGAAATCTCGGTCTGTGGCGACGCGTCAGGCCTTTTCACCATTGTCGGCAAGCCGGGCCTTGAAAGCCTGTCCGACCTCGAAGGGATGCGTATCGCGGTGACATCCGGGTCCAATTTCGACTTCTTCCTTGGGGTTGCGCTGGAAAATGCGGGCCTCTCTGACATGCCGTTGACCCGCATCAACATGGAACCGATCGACGCGCAGGCCGCGCTGATTGCCGGTGCCGTGGATGCGACTGTTCCGCTGGCCACCTCACGTCAGTTGATCTTTGATCGTCTGCCCGGCGCCTCAATGCTGGCCGAAGGGGCCGCAATGCCCATCAACGCCCGTCCGTCGATCATGGATGTCTTCATGACAACCCAGGAAAGCATGGATGAGAAGGAAGAGGCGTATATTGAAGTTGTCCGCGCCTTCCATGACCAAGGTGTTGGCATGCTGCGCGAAGACAATGCCGCCGTGGTTCAGCGAATGATTGCATGGCAGGAAGAAACCGGTCGGGCCGGTGTGACAGCAGAAGAAGTTGAGCCGCTGCTAAACGGCTATTTCTACTTCGATACCGATGAGATCAAGCAGGTCTATTCAGAAGGCATTCTGCAAAATGCGCTGGATGTTCAGTCGCGCTTCTTGGTGGATAATGAACGGATCGGCGGAATGCCGGATCTTGACGCACTTGTGTCAGATCAGATTGTCGCGCAAATCTGAGTTCCATGAACAATCTTTCAAAATTTCTCTCAGGACGCCTTTTCCTAGGCGTCCTGTCGGTGGCGCTCGTCTTTGCGGCCTATATCTGGTTGACCAACCGACCCGATAACAACCCCGCACTTCTGCCGCCGATTTCCGATATCATCGGATCTTTTCGCACGAATTTGACCTCGGGCAGCCTGATGACGGCCCTTGGCGCCAGCCTGTTTCGTATCTCGACCGGGTTCCTGATCGGCACATCACTGGCTTTGATCGTTGGTTGTCTGATCGGCTGGTACAAAACGATCGAATATCTCTGTGACCCGTTGATCGAGGCGTTCCGCCCGATCCCGCCCCTTGCCTATATCCCGATTATCATCATCTGGTTTGGCATCGGTGAGTTCAGCCGGGTTTTGATTATCACCATCGCCTGTTTCATGGTCTGCGTTGTCAATGTGATTGCCGGGATGAAAAACGTACCGCAAGTCTATGTTGATGCGGCCTCGACCATGGGAGCCTCGCGGTTTCAGATCTTCAGAACTGTTGCGATCCCTGCGGCGACACCCTTTATCATCACCGGCTACCGCATCGCCCTGGCCGCGGCCTGGACCACGCTTGTGGCCTCTGAACTTCTGGCGGCGCAAAACGGCCTTGGCTATCTCTTGCAAGAGGGACGGAGGTACTTCCTCACCGATCAGGTGATGATGATCATCGTAATCATCGGCGCTTGCGCCTTTATCATGGACCGCATCTTCCGCATGATCCAAGCACGGTTGATGCAATGGTCGGAGGCGCGTGAATAATGCCTGAAATCATTGTTGATAATCTAACCCATACCTTCGGCAAGGGCGGCAAAGATGCGCTGACCGTGCTGGAAGGGATTGATTTGACCTTCGAGTCCGGCAGCTTCAATTGCATCGTTGGCACCTCTGGCTGTGGCAAATCCACCTTGCTGAAAATGATGGCAGGGCTGTTTGATCCAACCGATGGTGAAATGCGTCTTGATGGCGAAGTCATCCAAGGCACGGATCGCCGTCGCGGCATGGTGTTTCAACAGGATGCCGTGTTTCCGTGGATGACTGTGCGCCGAAACATCTCTTACGGTCCGCGTCTGCGTGGGGCCGGAAAAGCGGAACAGGCCGAGGCCGAAGCCAAATGGATCGAGGCCGTGGGCCTGACCGGGTTCGAGGATCGCTGGCCGCGGGAATTGTCGGGCGGAATGCGCAAACGGGTTGATATTGGCCGTGTTTACGCCAATGACCCCGACATTCTGTTGATGGATGAGCCATTTGGCGCGTTGGACGCGCAAACCAAGGAACGCTTGCAGGCGGACCTTCTGAAGGCGTGGAACGCATCCAAAAAGACGGTTGTCTTCGTGACCCACGACCTGGAGGAGGCGATCTTTCTGGCCGATAAGATCATCGTGATGTCGGCCCGTCCGGGCCGGATCCATCATATCGAAGAAGTAGCCCTACCACGGCCCAGAACCGAAGAAATGCGCCTGACGGATGAATTCCTTCAGATCAAGCGCCGCCTCTGGGCCATGCTGGAACACTGACCTAACGAAACAGAGTCCCGGGGCCTAGGTGTTGCCCCGGGATTTTTTGCCGGCAGAGTGGCGCGGTTTGCGAACAGCAGGACCAGTGCCGCCTTGTTTGGCCGCCGCCTGACGTGCCCGGTTTTTCTTGCTGCTTGCCTTGCCTTTTGGAGGCTTTGGCCCGCGGGCCTCCCCTTTGCCTTCGGTCTTTTTCTGATACGGCGCGCCGGAATTCCGGGGCTTGTAGGGTTCGGCTGTCCCGTTTTCTGATCCGCTGGCCTCACGCCGCTTATGTGTCTTGCCGGGATTGGCGGACTTGCCAGCATTGGTCGTTTGACCAGGCTTCGGCCTTTTCTTTTTTGGCTCTGGCGCGTCGTTCCAATCGACAGGTGTGGTTGTGCCTTTGGATTTCGACCGATCTTCGTGTGGGCCGGTTTCTGCTTTGGCGGCTGTGGGTTTGCGTGGCGGCTTGTTCGGTGGGCCATCCCGACGGGGACCCTTGTCCAGATTTGGTGCGGCCGCCAATTGGGTCAGCGCAGCCCCATCTTCGACTGCCATTCCTGTTCCAATGGCCTTCAAGAAGCCAGCGACCGAGCTATTTCGGATTTCCACGAAGCTCTCTTTTTGGCGGACCCGGATCGCGCCAATGTCTTCACGGGAAATATTGCCCATCTTACATAGCATCGGAAGCAGGCGGCGCGGCTCTGCCCCGACATCATGCCCGCCTTCGATTGAGAACCAGGTCGATGGGCCAATGGCCTCGCGCGGTTTCGCGGGCTCATGAATATCAGAGAGTTCTTCGGGCGCGGAGTGGCGTTCACGATAAAGGCGCAGATACGCGGCGGCAATCTGTTCTGGCGAGAAGGTGTTGGTGATCTTTTCGACCGTGGCCAGATCGCTGCCTTCGGCAAGCACCAGCCAATCCGGGTTCTCCAGCATCCGTTCTTCATCTTTGGCGGCAACAGCCTCAGCCGACGGGGCAGGGGCCCAGTCCGCCTTGAGCTTGGCCCAGCCAAGCAGACGGTTGGCCTTTTTATGCGCCGCAGGCGGCACGATCATTGCGCTGACACCTTTGCGCCCGGCACGGCCGGTACGGCCTGAACGGTGCAACAGCGTTTCCTGATTGCTGGGCAATTCGGCGTGAATGACAAGATCAAGATTAGGCAGGTCAATGCCGCGCGCGGCGACGTCGGTGGCAACACAAACCCGTGCACGTCCGTCGCGCATAGCCTGCAATGCATGGGTCCGCTCGTTTTGTGACAGTTCGCCCGACAATGCGACAACCGAGAAGCCCCGGTTCGACAGGCGCGTGGTCAGGCGATTAACCATGGCGCGCGTATTGCAAAAGACGATGGCATTGGGTGCCTCGTAGAACCGCAGCACATTGATAATCGCGTTTTCGCCATCGCGGGGCGACACGCGATAGGCGCGATAGTCGATATCGGCGTGTTGGCTGGCGCCGCTCGTTGTTGCAATGCGCTCGGCATTTTTTTGATAGCTTTGGGCAAGGCGGGCAATTGCGGGAGGTACTGTGGCCGAGAAAAGCAGCGTCTGACGTTCGGACGGGGCCTCATCCAGAATGAACTCCAGATCCTCACGGAACCCGAGGTCCAGCATTTCATCTGCTTCGTCCAATACAACCGCCCGCAATTCGCTCAGGTCGATTGAGCCGCGCATGATGTGATCGCGAAGACGGCCCGGCGTGGCGACAACGATATGTGCACCACGTGCCAAAGCACGGCGTTCGTCTCGCATATCCATACCGCCAACCGTTGAGGCAACAATCGCGCCCGCGCCCGCGTAAAGCCAACCCAGTTCGCGTTTGACCTGTAGCGCCAATTCACGAGTGGGCGCAATGACTAGGGCCAGTGGCGCGCCCGCTTGCGAGAAACGATCCGCATCACCCAACAGGCCAGGCGCAATCGCAAGTCCGAAGCCAACTGTTTTGCCCGAACCGGTTTGGGCGGATACCAGAAGGTCGCGCCCGGCAAGGTCAGGGTCCGAGACCGCCTCTTGCACAGCAGTCAGGGTTGAATATCCACGCGCTTCAAGCGCGTCAGCGAGGGCCTGTTTCAAAAGCTGGTCCAGTTCACATTAGCTTTGCGGCGGTCGACGCGCGTCGGGGACGCGGGTGCCAGCCAGAGATTGCGCGCATCTACCGGGTTGCGCCGCCAATGTATAGGGGCGTGGCCTGAATTGCCGCTATGCAAGGACAAAAGGCCCCAATCCTGTGCGATGGGGCCTCCATTTTTACTGCGGACTGATTTCAGGCCACGCAAAGCGCTGCGGGTTTTGCCCTCGTTACCCACGTCACGAGTTCGGCCAAGTCAGGCGCCAGTTCTACAGCGGTTCCGGCGGTGAACTCTTCAAACGCGGCCTTGTTCAACTCGTTGATGCCAACAATAACGGGAATGTCCTGCGACAAGGCTTCGGCGATGGCATTGCGAAAGCCGCGCCCGCCTGCTTCGTGTTTGCCGAACTTATTGACGATCAGCACGTCCGCGCCCGACCGCAAAGTGGCCTCGACCTGACCTACCGCCAGTTCAAGTGCCTCTGGATCCAGACGGCATCCACGCGAACCTTCGCCAAGCTCCTGTGAAATCCGGATCACCTGACCAGACGGAAGGATCTGCACATCCATATCACAGCGCCCCACCGCGCGTTCGGTGTTGATCTGCACTGTACCGCAGATTTTCAGGCCTCGTTTGGTCAGCTCCTGTGCGACATCAAATAGCAAAAGGTCAGTGTGGCCGGGATGGTTGGCCATGGTGTAGGCAATGTTCATGATCGTCGGTCCCTTATTCGATTATTCGTCTTGATCTGAGGGTTCGAAATGCCCAGGCCCGATGGTGCAATCGAGGTCGCGCAAGCGACCGTCCTTGAGGCCATAAATCAGCCCGTGAACTTTGACACCGACCCCCTTGTGCCATGCGCGCTGCAGGATTGGAGTTTCGGCCACTCGTCGAACCCCCTCGATCACATTCATTTCTGCCAACCGGTCGCGCCGTGCCTCTTCATCGGGCGCATAGGACAGATCAACGGCAAATGCGCGGGCCAGTCGCCGGATCGGCTCTAACCAGTGATCGACCAGCCCGTGTGGCAGGTTTTCCGTTGCGGCCTTCACCCCGCCACAGCCGTAATGGCCACAGACGATGATTTCACGAATGCCCAACCCTTCGACTGCAAATTCCAAGGCCGACAACAGATTCATATCGGCCGAATGGATGATGTTGGCGACATTGCGATGCACGAAGACTTCGCCCGGATCAAGTCCGGCGACCACATTGGCGGGCACGCGACTGTCCGAGCATCCGATCCAGAAAAAATCGGGCGATTGATGTGTGGCCAGTCGCGAGAAATAGGTCGGTTCCTGTTCGGTCCGGTCGTGAGACCAGACCTTGTTTCTGGCCAAGAGGTCACTCAGCATCGGTCTACCTCCTCAGGCTGAACGCAATTCGACCCCGGAGATTTCGGCGGCATCGACCAGTGAAGTGACATAGGCCTTTGCGGCCCGCGCCCAACCGGCCTTTTCCATAGCCTCAGCGATCTTTCCCTGAACAACCTCAAAGGGCAGCACCTGACCCTCGGCCACCGCATCCATGCGGATGATGTGATATCCGTGGCGTGTCAACACCGGGGCAGGGGTGATGTCCCCATCCGCCAGGTCGCGTAGGGCCGCTTCAAATTCCGGCACCGTGTCGCCGGGCCCAAGCTGGCCCAATGTGCCGCCTGCGCTTTTTGACCCGCAATCGCTGTCACTTTTGGCGAGGGCGGCAAATCCTTCGGGGACTTCCTTGACCTTGGCCAGCAAGGCATTGGCCCGCACCAGGGCTTTGTCTCGGGCGGCCTCATCGCGCGGATCGCAGGCGCAGAGGATGTGGGACACTTCCCAAAGGGGCGGCGCGCGGAAACGGGATGGATATTTCAGCCATTCTTCGCGAACAGCCTCGGCTGTTGGCGCATCGGCATCAACGGATAGGTCGAGAAGGCCCCGGATCAGGGCCTCCTCTTCAGTTTCAAACTTGCCGGGCGCGAGTTCCTGACTATCAGGCGTCAGTCCGCGCGATTTCGCTTCCTGCAGCAAGAGCGCGCGGATGACGACAGCGTCAGCCGCCTTGCGCCAGGCAATCCCCGGCTTTCCCTTGGGGGCCGCGTGGTTCTGGGCTTCGGCCGCGATATCGGCCTGAGGGATGGTTTGACCGTTGACGGTCACCTCTGGAAATAAGGCACGGGGTTCCATGTGTTCAGGCTCCGCTTACTGACGACGCGAACGCACGATCTGGTAGCCGGGGCGCGTGATATAGCGCAACGGAACCGAGAGCATGTGAACCAGTCGGGTGAAGGGAAAAACCAAAAAGATGGTCAGCCCAAGGAAGAGGTGCAGTTTGAAGATCAGCGCCACATCCAGGATTGCGTCAGCCGCACCGGACCGGAAGGTCAAGATCATCTGCGCCCAGGTCATGAAGCGGACCATTTCATGGCCATCCAAGTGCCCAAGCGAAACAAAGATCGTGCCCAGACCAAGAACCAATTGAGCCAGCAGCAGCGCCAGAATGGCGATATCTGCAAAGCTGGAGGTCTTGCGAATGCGTGGATCGGTCCAGCGGCGATGGAACAGCATCCCGCCACCTACCAAGGCCATGACACCTGCGACACCGCCGGCGATTACAGCCAAAAGCTGCTTGGCGGTGTGGCTGATACCGATGGCATCAAAAATCCAGATCGGGGTCAAAAGGCCGACCAAGTGACCCAGAAAGATCACCAGAACACCGACATGGAACAGGATTGATCCGATCACCAGCTGCTTGCGTCGCAACAGCTGAGATGATGAGGTTTTCCACGTGAACGGATCACGCTCGTACCGGGCGATGGACCCAAGGATCATCACGCTGATGGCGATGTAGGGGTAAATGCCGAAAAGGAAGTTATGCATCTTTTCGCTCCTTCTTATTCAGCGGCCACATCGGGCGCTGGCGTGACGGGTTCATCCATGCGGGCAAGCATGTCTCGGACTTGGGGGCAGCCGGCATTGGGATCGGGGCCAAAGAGCACTTCGCTTTCCTCCCAGATCTCGTCGAGTGCCTCTAAGTCTTCAGGGTCCACCTCGGGTTCCTTCAGCAATTCGGCGACGGCCTCAGGGTTTGCCTTCTCCCCGGACAGCTGCAAAAGGGCGGCGAACACGGCAGCATATGGGCTTTCTCTGCGCAAAAGCCGCGCTTCGAGGGCTTCGAAGATATGGGCCGCGTCCGCCAAGGTGTCCTGTGCTTCGCCGAAAGGACGTGTAGATAGGAATTCGAGAAGCACAGGCAGATGGTCGGGCAATTCCGAGGTGGCAGGATCAAACCCGCCCTCCCGATAGGTTTCCACAAGCGACACCATGGCGCCGCCGCGGTCCCGACTTTCCCCATGAACATGTTCAAAGAGGTTGAGTGACAGAGTGCGCGAGCGGTCAAAGAGCATCACGTATTGCTCCTGAACCTCGTAGATGTCGCGCAGTTCCAACCGCTCAAGCAGGGCAGATAGATCGCGCCGGGCCACAGTGGTCAGGCGGTTCTCGGCCATCAGGACACCCGCAATCTCAGGCATTGCCGCCTGTAATTCGGTGGTCGGGTAGCTCAGGAGCAACGACAGGGCTTTAAAAGTACGGTCCATTTTATTCGACCTCCGTCGGCATTTTCAGAGGCTTCTTGGAGCCACCAAAGAGCGACCCTTTGTTGATCCCCGGCGAGCAGCCATTAGTGTCGGTAAAGCCGCATCCGCCCCGCAGGTCATAGGCTTCTTCCACCTGTTCGCGGTGCGTGGTCGGGATCACGAAACGGTCCTCGTAATCGGCCAAGGCCATGATCTTGTACATTTCTTCGATGACACGACCTGACAGGCCCACTCGCGTGGCCAGACCTTCGTCGGTCACACCCTCGATGGATTTTGTCCGCATGTAGGCGCGCATGGCCATCATGCGTTCCAGAGCTGAAACCACGGGGGCCTCATCACCGGCGGTCAGCATGTTGGCAAGGTAACGCACAGGTATCCGTAGGGAACTAACGTCGGGCATATTGCCGTCAGAGCTGATCTTGCCCGCCTCTGCCGCGTTCTGGATTGGTGACAGCGGCGGGATATACCAAACCATCGGAAGGGTGCGATATTCAGGATGTAGTGGGAACGCCACCTTCCACTCCATCGCCATTTTCCAGATCGGGCTTTCCTGCGCGCCTTTGATCCAATCCTCTGGCACACCGTCACGGCGAGCCGCGGCGATAACTTCGGGATCCTTGGGATCAAGGAACACACCAAGCTGAGCGTCATAGAGGTCTTTTTCCTCAGGCGCATTTGCGGCTTCCTCGATCTTGTCCGCATCATAAAGCATCACGCCCAGATACCGGATCCGACCTACGCAGGTTTCCGAACACACCGTTGGGTTGCCGCTTTCAATCCGGGGATAGCACAATGTGCATTTCTCGGATTTGCCGGTCGACCAGTTGTAGTAGACCTTTTTATAGGGGCAGCCCGAGACACACATCCGCCAACCGCGACATTTCTCTTGGTCGATCAGGACAATGCCGTCTTCCTCACGCTTGTAGATCGCGCCAGAAGGGCATGAGGCCGCGCAGGCCGGGTTGAGGCAATGCTCACACAACCGGGGCAGATACATCATGAATGTATTTTCGTATTCCCCGTATATCTCCTTCTGGATGCCTTCGAAATTGTAATCCTCGGAGCGTTTCGAGAATTCACCGCCCAGAATTTCTTCCCAGTTCGGACCTTTTTCGATCTTCTGCATCCGCTCGCCGGTGATTTTTGACCGGGGGCGGGCCGTGGGGAAGGCCTTCATGTCAGGCGCGGATTTCAGATGATCGTAGTCGAAATCGAACGGTTCATAGTAGTCGTCGATCTCGGGCAGATCGGGATTGGCAAAGATGTTGGACAGGATGCGCCATTTGCCGCCCTGTTTGGGTTGCAGCTTACCCGACCGGGTCCGCTGCCAACCGCCGTTCCAACGATCCTGATTTTCCCAATCCGTGGGATAGCCCATGCCGGGCTTGGTTTCGACATTGTTGAACCAGGCATATTCAACGCCATCCCGGCTGGTCCACACGTTCTTACATGTGACCGAGCAGGTGTGGCACCCGATACATTTGTCGAGGTTCAGAACCATGCCAATTTGTGCACGTACCTTCATGACTTAGGCCTCCTGCTCGGTTGGTTCATTGTCCAACCAGTCGATTTTCTTCATCTTGCGCACCACGACAAATTCATCGCGGTTCGACCCAACCGTTCCGTAATAATTGAAGCCATAGCTCTGCTGCGCATAGCCGCCGATCATATGAGTGGGTTTCAACGTGGCACGGGTGACTGAGTTATGGATGCCACCGCGATTGCCGGTCTTTTCAGAGCCGGGCGTGTTCACGATTTTCTCCTGCGCGTGATACATGAAGGTCGTGCCTTCCTTGATCCGCTGGCTGACAACCGCCCGGGCCGTCAGCGCCCCGTTCACGTTGTAAAGCTCGACCCAGTCGTTATCGACGATGCCCGCTGACTTTGCATCGACCTCAGAGATCCAGATCACCGGTCCGCCCCGGTTGAGTGTCAGCATCAACAGGTTGTCGGAATAGGTGGAGTGGATGCCCCATTTCTGGTGAGGTGTGATGAAGTTCAGTACAAGACTGTCGCCTGCATCTTGCACGTCTTCGGTGATGGTTTTCAGGTCAACCGGGGGCCGGTAGGACATGAAGCCCTCGCCAAAGGCGCGCATCCACAAGTGATCCTGGTAGAGCTGTTGGCGTCCCGTGAGTGTGCGCCAGGGGATCAGTTCGTGAACGTTGGTATAGCCGGCATTATAGCTGACCTTCTCGGATTCAATCCCCGACCATGTGGGGCTGGAGATGATCTTGCGCGGCTGCGCTGCGATATCGTGGAAGCGGATCTTGTTGTGATGCTCACCTTCGGCCAAATGCGCATGTTCGCGGCCCGTGGCTTTGCCAAGTGCCTCCCATGCTTTTACGGCCACTTCGCCGTTGGTTTCGGGCGCCAGCATCAAGATCACTTCGCAGGCGTCAATCGCGGTTTCGATCTTGGGTCGACCAGCGGCCGGGCCATCAAGCTGAACACCGTTCAAGGCTGCCAGATTGTCAATTTCGTCCTGCGTATTCCAGTTGATGCCTTTACCACCATTACCAAGCTTATCGAGCAGCGGACCAAGCGCGGTAAAGCGGTCATAGATCGCCGTGTAATCCCGTTCGACCGGCACATAAGCAGGGGCCGTTTTGCCGGGGATCAGATCGCATTCGCCTTTTTTCCAATCCTTGACCTGATCCTGCGCAATCTCGGCAGGGGTGTCATGCAGGATCGGCAGAGCGACGATATCGGTCTCTTTACCCAGGTATCCGGGTGCGATTTCCTGGAACTTCTTCGCGATGGATTTGAAGATCTCCCAATCTGACTTGCTCTCATATGCGGGGTCCACGGCCGCTTGCAGCGGGTGAATGAACGGATGCATATCCGAAGTGTTCATGTCGTCTTTTTCGTACCAGCTGGCCGTGGGTAGAACGATGTCTGAGTAAACGGCCGTGGTCGACATGCGGAAGTCGATAGTTACAAGTAGGTCCAGTTTGCCTTTCGGCGCATCGGCATACCACTTGGCCTCTTTCGGCAATTGCTGGCCATCTTCGCCCAGATCCTTGCCCATTACACCGTGATCGGTGCCCAAGAGGTGCTTGAGAAAATACTCGTGCCCTTTACCGGAAGAACCAAGAAGGTTCGAGCGCCAGACAAATAGGTTACGCGGCCAGTTCGACGGATTGTCCGGGTCCTCACAAGACATTTCCAGGTCGCCGGATTTGAGGTTCTCGGCCACATAGGCCGGGATCTCCTTGCCAGCATCCTTGGCGGCTTTGGCAACCTCAAGCGGGTTGGTTTTCAACTGCGGTGCAGAGGGCAACCAGCCCATACGCTCGGCCCGGATGTTGTAGTCGATCAGGCTGATATCCCAATCCCCTTCCGGTGCGGTGGGGCTGAGGATTTCGTTGGCCGTCAACGTCTCGTAACGCCATTGATCAGTGTGGGCATACCATGCGCTGGTCGAGTTCATGTGGCGTGGCGGACGACCCCAGTCGAGGGCGAAGGCCAGAGGTTGCCACCCGGTTTGCGGGCGCAGTTTTTCCTGACCCACATAGTGGGCCCAGCCGCCGCCGGATTGACCAACGCAGCCACACATGACCAGCATGTTGATGACGCCGCGATAGTTCATGTCCATGTGGAACCAGTGGTTCATTGCCGCGCCGATGATGACCATGGATTTGCCTTTGGTCTTTTCGGCATTGTCAGCAAATTCGCGGGCAACATGGATGATCTTATCGGCAGGAACACCGGTGATTTTCTCGGCCCAGGCAGGCGTGCCGGGCATGTCATCGGCGTAATCGGCCGTGACCCAATCGCCGCCAAGACCACGATCGAGGCCGTAATTGGCGCAAAAGAGGTCAAAGACTGTGGCAACCGCGATCTCGCCGTCAGCCGTCTGCAGCTTTTTGACGGGAATGTTGCGGGTCAGGACGTCGGGATGGTTTGCATCGGTGGCAAATTGGCCAATGGCCTCGCCGCCGAAATAGGGGAAATCAACGCCGACAACATCGTCGTGATCTTCCTCCAGAACCAACGACATTTTCAGACTGGTTTCAGACCCATCCGCTTGTTCTTCGAGGTTCCATTCGCCGTCTTCACCCCACCGGTAGCCGATCGAGCCATTGGGCGCGACCAGACCCTTGGAGGTCTCATCATAGGCGACGGTTTTCCATTCCGGGTTGTTGTCTTCACCCAGTTTTCCATCCAGATCGTCGGCGCGCAGGAAACGGCCGGGAACCAGCTTGCCGTCTCTTTCTTCCATCTTCACCAACATTGGGAAGTCGGAATATTTACGGGTGTATTCCTCGAAATACTCGGCCTGACGGTCAAGGTGGAATTCACGCAGGATCACGTGGCCAAAGGCCATGGCCAGCGCCGCATCGGTCCCCTGTTTGGCGTTCAGCCAGACATCGCCAAATTTCGCAGCCTCGGAATAGTCGGGGCAGATGACGGCGGATTTGGTGCCCTTGTAGCGAACTTCGGTATAGAAATGCGCGTCAGGTGTCCGCGTTTGCGGCACGTTGGAGCCCCAAAGCAGCAAGTAGCCTGAGTTGTACCAGTCCGCCGATTCCGGCACGTCGGTTTGTTCGCCCCATGTCATGGGCGAGGCCGGCGGCAAGTCGCAATACCAGTCATAGAAGCTCATGCAGACGCCGCCCAAAAGCGACAAGTAGCGAGAGCCAGCAGCGTAAGAAACCATCGACATCGCGGGGATCGGCGAGAAGCCAAAAACGCGGTCAGGGCCATAGGTTTTTGCGGTGTAAGCGTTTGCGGCGGCCGTGATCTCAGTCGCTTCATCCCAGGTGGCGCGCACGAAACCGCCTTTGCCCCGGGTCTCAACATACGAGGCACGCAGGATCGGATCATCCTGCAACTTGGTCCAGGCCTCGATCGGCTCCATCGTTTCGCGCATCTTGCGCCAAACCTTCATCAGAGCACCGCGGATCAGCGGGTTTTTCACCCTGTTCGCGGAATAAAGGTACCAGCTATAGCTGGCGCCACGCGCACAGCCACGCGGTTCGTGGTTCGGCAAATCGGGCCGGGTGCGCGGGTAATCGGTTTGCTGCGTTTCCCAGGTGACGATCCCGGATTTCACGTAAATCTTCCACGAGCAGGAGCCGGTGCAGTTCACGCCATGTGTCGAGCGCACAACTTTGTCGTGGCGCCAGCGGTTGCGATAGGTGTCTTCCCAATCACGGTTTTCGCGGGTGACTTGCCCATGGCCGTTCGAGAATTTCTCGATCTCCTTGGACTGCAGGAAATTCAGTTTGTCGAGTAGGTGGCTCATTTCGCGCTCCCTGGTGTTTAGGGGGCCTGCCCGGACGTGATGCCCGGGCAGGGTGAGGTCAGATCAGGGGTTCTTGATGTAGGCGCCGGGGCGCAGGTAGAACCACCAGTTGATGACGATGCAGACGCCGTAGAAGGCAGCGAAGCCATAAAGGGCGTATTCGGGTGTGCCGGCCGCCATCTGCTCGCCGAACACTTTCGGGATGATGAAGGCGCCGTAGGCGGCAACGGCTGCTGTCCAACCCAGTACCGGGCCAGCCTGCTCTTTGTTGAACGCGACGGCGATAGTCCGGAAGGTGGAGCCATTACCGATGCCGGTCGCTGCAAAAAGGATCAGGAACAGACCGAGGAAGGGGTAGAAGAATTGTTCTGGCGTTGCCGAGGCATAGGCCGCCTGAATGAAGTAGGCGACACCCAAGGCCGACGCGACCATGACGATGGAAATCCACTGCGTCACGCGGGCACCACCTAGTTTATCGGCTATCATGCCACCCACCGGGCGGATCAAAGCACCGATAAAGGGGCCCATCCAGGCAAACATCAGGGCCGAAGGACCGTCTGGGTTCACCGTGTCATGGGTCAGGATGCCGTCAACTTCGATATGGCTGAAGCCGAAGACAACTTTGATGGTCAGCGCCAGCGCTGCCGAATAACCGATGAAGGAACCGAAGGTCATGGTGTAGATGACCGTCATCGCCCAGGTGTGCTTGTTGCCAAAGATTTTATATTGGCGTGTCAGGTTTTGACCAACTGCACCCGGGATCATTTTCAATCCCAGCACTGTCAATGCGATCACAATGGGCAGCACGATCCATTTGGAGATGCCGAGCCCCGATGTCGACAGGCCACCATCGACGGATGGCAACATCAGCCATGCGCCAAACGCCGCGCAGACAAACCCGATGAGCAACATGAAGGTAATGATGCCAAAAGCGCCGATTGGGTTGGGGATGTCGGGGCTGACATGTTCATCCCGAATGTTGTTCATGCCGAACCATCCGGCAAAGGCCAGCGGGATCAGCAGGATCAGCCAAACATAGCCGGCGTTCTGGATGTAGGTCTCGGACCCGGCTGGGATACGGGCAAAGAAGGTACCAGACGTGTTTTCCAGGATCATCGGCTCGCCGCCGAAGAGGCTGAAGGTCATGACCAGCGGGATCACGATCTGCATCGTGGTCACACCGAAATTGCCAAGGCCCGCGTTCATGCCAAGAGCGTAGCCTTGAATCTTCTTGGGGAAGAAGAACGAGATGTTCGACATGGAAGACGAGAAGTTACCGCCACCGATGCCAGACAGGAATGCAAGGATCTGGAACCACCAGAGCGGTGTGTTGGGATCCTGCAAGGCAAAGCCCGTCAAGGCGGCCGGGATCATTAGCAGGGCGGTGGTAAAGAAGATGGTGTTTCGTCCACCCGCGATCCGGATAAAGAATGTGGACGGAATGCGAAGCGTCGCGCCGGTCAGACCGGCGATGGCCGCCAGTGTGAAAAGCTGTGAGTTTTCAAAGGCAAAGCCCAGGTTGATCATCTGAACAGTAATGATCCCCCAATAGAGCCAGACCGCAAAACCGCAAAGCAGCGAGGGAATGGAAATCCAGAGATTGCGGTTTGCAATCCCCTTACCGGTGGAGGACCAAAAGCCCTCATCATCCGGTGTGTAGTTTCTTAGGTCTTGTCCCACGAGTATCTCCTCGTTTCTTGAGGTTATGGCGCCCGCCCGGGCAAGGCAGGTGGGCGCCAGTATTTATGTATCAGTCAGCAGCAGGGGCGTTTTGAGTGCGACCTTCGATGGCGGTCAGACCCTCTTGCAATGCAGCGTTTGCTTTTTCCGCCCGGCGGCGCAGCGTCTCGATATTGGCAGCGGCGAAGGCTTTGCGTTCTTCGTCTTCCTGACGGGTCGAGAAGCGGACGAAGAAGGCCAGGAACGACGCGCAGGTCACGACGACACCAAGGATAAAGAAGGCCTCAGACCAGTCGATGACGTTCTTGAACAGGAAGCCTGCCAGAACCGCGCCAGCGTTACCGCCTGCACCCACAACACCTGCAACCGCACCAAGGGCCTTTTTGTTGATGAAAGGGACCACAGAGTAGGTGGCGCCTTCGGCCATCTGCGTGAACAGCGAGAACACGATAAGCGAGGGCAGGGCCAGAAACAGAACGCTCATTTGGCTAAAGACCATCAGCGCGCAACCTTCAAAGAAGAGGCACATGAAGAGCCAGAAGGCGCGACCTTTGAGGCCCCAGAGCGATCCAAAGTTGTCGCCGAAGATGCCGCCAAGTGTCCGGGCAAATAGGTTCATCAGGCCAAAGGAGGCAGCAACAAAACCGGCAGAGACCAGGCTCAGGTCAAAGTAGTCCATGAAGTAGAGCGCTGCGACGTTGTTGACGGTCAATTCGATGCCAAAGCAGCAGCCGTAGATCAGGAACAGAACCCATACACGCGGGTCTTTCAGGGCGTGCATATAATTGCCCGTGACCTTTTTCTTCGCCTCCATTTTGCCTTGGGCACGCAGGTCTTCAAAGTTTCCATCCGGTGCGTCTTGCGTCAGGAAGTAATATGCGATGCCGACAAGGAAGATGATGACACCAACAACAACCATTGACAGGCGCCAACCGACAGCCTCGGAAAAGCCAAATCCAACGACCATTACCGAGAAGAGCAGAGGCATGACAAACTGAGTGACACCGCCACCCAAGTTACCCCAGCCGGCGCTGGTTGCGTTGGCCTGACCCACCACATTTGGCGCGAACATGACCGAAGTGTGGTATTGGGTGATAACGAAAGACGCCCCGATGCAGCCGATCAAAACACGGAACAAAAGGAAGGTCTCAAATGTTTGTGCAAGGCCGATCCCCATTACAGGCAGCGATCCAAGTATCAACAACCATGTATAAGATTTCCGCGGTCCAATCCGGTCGCAGAGCCAGCCGATAAACAGCCGCGCAAAAATGGTCATCGAGACCGAGCCAATAATCGCCCAGCCAATCTGGTTCGCCGTCAGTTGCAGTTCGTCGCGCACAACGCTCATCAGCGGCGCGATGCCGAACCACGCAAAGAAGCACGAGAAGAACGCAAACCACGTGATGTGGAATGTTCTGATCTGCACCATTTTGACGTTGAGGAAATTTGACCACAGAGCGGTGGCCTTGTTTTGCAGTTCCATTCCGGTCCCTCCATCTTTCGCAGCCCGCATGGCTACGGTCTTGGGTTGAGGAGGGTTTCGACCCCTTTGGCCGTAGTGCGGTTGATCTGGATCAAGATTCCAAGATTTTGGGTTCAAAATAAATGGGTTACCAAGAAATGTCTGGTCTTGTTACGGCGTCGGTCAAGTGAATGTTAGCGCTGGTCAATCGCTCGCTTGACATTTATCAAGCGACTTTCCTACATATGACATTCGGGGAATAGGGGTCTCACAATATCATGCCTGAGTCGCATCGTGACGATATCCGCAATCTGGCGCTGTTCTCTGACATGGCAGAAGAGAATTTTGAGGCGTTGATGCGGGGCGCCTATGTCCAGAATTTCCCGCCACGTGTTGATTTGGCTGTCGAGGGCGACACACCGGACTTCTTGCATATTATTCTATCAGGATCGGTTGATCTCTTTTCATCCTGGAATGGGCGCGAAACCAGCATGGCAACCGTGCGCCCGGTGTCGACCTTTATCCTTGCGGCGTCGATCAATGATGCGCCCTATCTGATGTCGGCCCGGACACTGGAGAAAAGCCGCATTGTCCTGTTGCCGTCACAAGATGTGCGGGACGTGTTCATGAAAGACGGCGATTTTGCCCGTGCGATCGTGACCGAATTGGCGCAATGCTACCGATCGGTTATCAAAAACACCAAAGATCTCAAATTGCGGACATCCCTGGAAAGATTGGCCAATTACCTTTTGCGGCAGAAAAACCGGTCAGGATCACTGGAGTTTGACCTAGTGATGGAGAAGCGTCGCCTTGCCTCATTTCTTGGAATGACGCCAGAAAACCTGAGCCGCGCATTCAAGGGCTTGGAGCCTTACGGGGTGAAGGTACAAGGGAACCATATTGTTATCACCGACCTCGATGACCTGGCGCGCTTTGCCCGACCAAATCCGTTGATCGACGATCATCACGCGTAGCGCGACAGTCGAATTGCGTGACAGAAATGAACTTTTGAAAGGGTCACCTGGTGCGGTCGGGGGACCCACAACAGCAAAATAAATTGTTGTTAAATATGAAAAAAATATAGAGCGTTCTTAGGTCGCCCCCAATACTGCCCCCAAACAGACATCTCTGTCATGAATATCAACCTCAGGAAGCATACAAATATGGCTGAATTTCCATGACGGCCTGCCTGATCGTTGAAATCTCACCAAACACATGTTTGGCTCCATTTTGTCCCACCATATTTCACTTTCAAGAAGTAGCCGAATTTGGACTGGACCAACTTATCAACACCGTGAACTTCAAATGCCGACAGTACCGCCTCCAAATAGTTTCGCATCTCGCCTTCGAAGCTCGCCAACCCATTTGATCTAGCAGCTTCGGCGCGTTGTGATCGCATCCCCTGTCTGCCAACACTTTTAGGAAGTTGACCCGTGTTTTCGGGTTGCTCCAACTCTCGCGTAGATCGTCTTCTCCCTGAACAAGGTCGCCCAGCTCTCCAAAACGCTGATCCATGAACTCCTGTCCGGAAATCAACCTGTCGTCATGAGAAAAGTATCTGGTGGTTGCGATATAGGTGATCTTGCGTTCATTCCCATCTGCCAACTTTACGACGATCTTCTCCGCCGGTTTTGACTTGGGTCCCGGACCATCCGGTCCCAACATTGTCGGCCCCGATTTGTGGGCCCCGATCTGGCTGTGGTTGGTCAGGCCGCAATGGCTCGCCATCCTATTCGGGGTCGTTGAAATGTTCATATGCCTTAACGAATTCATCGACCGTGAAGAAATCCTTGCCCTCGAACCTCCGGACACCGCGACCAACGATCTGCTTGAACTCAATCATCGGTTTCACGGGCCGCATCAGAACGATGTTCCGTACAATCCGAGCGACTGAAAGCGGCCCTTCGTGCGCAATGCGGCACTTCCAATGAGTGAATTGTAGAAATGCGAACAAATCTCCTTTCGCTGAAGGCCTCTGCACTCACATTTTCTGTCTTGCACTTTTCTGAAACTGGCCCATTGCTTCAGAACATCTGGCGTTTGGCTAAGTCTGGGTCGCACTCAACTCCTCAACCATCTGATCGCGCATGACGAATTTTTGCGGTTTTCCGGTGATTGTCATCGGCAGTTCGGCTTTCACTCGAAAGTGCTTCGGGATTTTGAAATGGGCTATCTGGCCCTCACAAAATGCCCGCAATTCTTCGGCGGTCAAATCTTCCCCCGACTTGGGCACGGCCCAACAGCAAACCTCTTCGCCGAATTTTTCATCCGGGATGCCAAAGACCTGCACTTCGGTGATCTTGGGATGGCGGAACAGGTATTCCTCGATCTCACGCGGATAGATGTTTTCACCGCCGCGAATGATCATGTCTTTCACCCGGCCGGTGATCGCTGCGTAGCCTTCGGCGTCGATCACGCCCAGATCGCCGGTTAGCATCCAGCCATCTACGATGCTGTCGGCTGTCTTTCCATCATCGTTCCAATAGCCTTTCATGACCGAGTAGCCTCGGGTGCAAAGCTCGCCCTGTTCGCCCGGTTTCAGCGTTTCGCCATCGGGGCCAACCACGCGCACCTCGACATGCGGGTGCACACGCCCAACGGTTGTGACGCGCTTTTCCAGCGGGTCATCGGTGAAGCTTTGCCATGAAATGGGCGAGGTCTCGGTCATGCCATAGCCGATCGTGACCTCTTTCATGTTCATCCGATCCATAACGGCGCGCATCACCTCAACCGGGCAAGGCGATCCGGCCATCATTCCCGTGCGCAAGCGGCTGACATCCCGCGGGGATTTCTTATGTTCTTCCAGCATGGCGACGAACATGGTGGGCACACCATAAAGCGCGGTGCAGCGTTCCGCGTCACAGGCGTCAAGCGTGGCAGCGGGATCAAAGCCTTCGCCCGGCAGGACCATGGCTGCCCCTTTGGTGACGCAGCCCAGCGTGCCCAGAACCATGCCAAAGCAATGGTAGAGCGGTACCGGGATACAGAGCCGGTCATTTTCTGTGAAATTCATCCGATCCACGGACAGAAAGGCGTTGTTGACGATGTTGTAATGGCTGAGTGTCGCGCCTTTGGGCGCGCCGGTTGTGCCCGAGGTAAACTGTATGTTGATCGGATCATCGGGGTTCAGCGTGGCGGTGATCTGATCCAGGCGCAACTGCTGCGCAGGCCCGCCCAGATTCATCACTCGCTCAAAGCTCCACGCGCCGGGACCGGGATCAACTTTCATAATCACCACATGTTTCAGTTGTGGCAATCTTACCGCGTTCAGGCGACCCGGCTCGCAGCTTTCCAGCTCGGGCGCCAAGGTGCGGATCATATTAACATATTCGGATTTCTTGAATTTTTCTGCCAGAATGATCGCCTTGCACTCAACCTTGTTCAGCGCATATTCCAACTCGGACAGGCGATAGGCAGGGTTGATATTGACCAGCACAAGGCCAATCCGGGCGGTGGCAAACTGGGTCAGCACCCATTCCAGCCGGTTGGGTGCCCAGATACCAATGCGATCGCCTTTTTCAAGCCCCAGAGCCAAGAGGCCCGAAGCCAGTTTATCAACAGCCCGGTCAAGATCGTAATAGCTCATGCGGATGCCAAGCGCGGGCACCACAACCGCATCACGCGGGCCAAAGCGCGAGACCGTGTCGTGCATGATCTGGGGGATGGTGGCAAAGCGCAGCGCCGGTTCAGATGCGCCGCGCACATAGGCAATCCCCTCTTGCGGCACCAGCGCGGCGCGGGCCTTGCCTTCATCCGCGGCACCGAACTCCGAAATGCGGTCCGCCAGGCTTTCATTAAGGATCGTCATGGGCCTTGCTCCTTAGTAGGTACGCCAGTCGCCGGTTTGCTCAAAGGCATGGGCAGCCTGATAAATCTTCATTTCCTGATAGGGTCCGCCGACCAGTTGCATTCCTATCGGCAGGCCCTCGGACATCCCACAGGGGATGCTCATAGCAGGCAGACCGCCGTTGAAGGGTGCGGTGTTGGCGATCATGCCGAACGCGGCCGAGACATATTCGGCGATTGAGCAATCTGCGGGCGGAATCTTCTGTGGTTTGATCGGCATGGTGGGCATGACCAGCACATCGAGATTGCGCAACGCCGCCTCATAGGCCGCATTTGCCTTGCGCATCAGGTTCTGGCCTTTGCCATAAAACCTCCCGCGGTATTGGGTCTGGAAATACTCTCCCACGAACATGCAGGCCTTCAGGCTGTGGCTTAGTTCATCGGCGCGATGACGCCATTGTGCCATATGATCGATCATCGAAGGCAGGAACAGACCACGGTAGTTGGTCCCGGCCGAATTTCCCCACATCATTCCGTCTTGCAAACCTTCCAGAGTGATCGCCGTCCAGGCGTCCAGCGCCAGCTGGTGTTCAGGGACCGATACCTCACTGACGCGCGCACCAAGCTCACGGAACTTCTCGGTTGCCGCCAAAACCTTCTGATTGACATCAGTTTCGGTATTGGAGTGAGCAAAACCCTCTTTCAATATCCCGATGCGCAGACCTTGAGCACCGCGGCCAAGTGCTTCGGTATAGCGAAAAGTTTGCGGCTTGTACTGGCGCGGGTCGAGGCCGTCTTCACCGGCAATAACCTCAAGCAACTGTGCGTTATCGGCTACATTATTGGTCACTGGGCCCAGGTGGTCGATGGTCTGTTCGATGGGCATCGCGCCGGTGTAAGGCACCAGTCCGTGAGTGGGCTTCATGCCATAGGTGCCACAATGGGCCGATGGCAGACGGATGGAACCACCCTGATCGCCCGCAATCGCCATATCAACTTCGCCCGCGGCAACCAGCGCCGCTGAGCCGGACGAGGACCCACCCGCCATGTAGCCATGTTTCCAAGGGTTATGGACCGGCCCTTTGGCATTGGTATGCGAGCCACCGGATAGGCAGAAATTTTCACAATGCGCCTTGCCCGCGATCACCGCGCCGGCGTCCAGCATCCGGGTCACAATCGTGGCATCAATCTCGGGCGTGTAGCCTTCCATGATCGACGAGCCATTCATCATCGGGACCCCGGCCAGACAAATCGTGTCTTTGATCGCGATACGCTTGCCGCGCAGCTTTCCGTCAGGCGCGCCGCGCACTTCGGTTTTCACATACCAAGCGTTCAGTGTGTTCTCGGATGGGCTTGGGAAATGGCCGGGGCTGCGTGGATAACGAACTTCGGGTAAATTGTCGGGCTGTGCGTCCAGACGATCGTAGGACTGGAAATTCGGCTCGATGATCTCGAGGTACTCCATCAGATCCTCATCCGAGAGGCTCATGCCGAAGCGCTCAGCCATATCGCGCATCTGGGCCAGTGTAGGGCGTTTGATGGTCATGCTATTCACCGTTGGGATTGACGTTTTGAGCGGCACAGGCGTGGGGGTCTGGGCGTCTCTTTTCAGGAAGGTTGGGGTGGCGCGTGCAGCAGCGAGGCTGGCGGCCTGCGTGCCTTGAGAAGCGCCGCCAACCCGGGATGCAGGGGCAACCTGACCGCGTGTGGCGCGCGCGGCGCCAAAGCCCAGAAACTGATCCACTTTGGATTGATCCTGCAACTCTGTACGCGACAGCTCGCCGGTGATCCGACCCCTCTCCAGTACCAAGACACGGTCGGAAAGGTCCGAGATGAAGTCGAAATTCTGCTCGACCAGCAGGATCGATAATCCCCGCGTTTCGCGCAGATGCAGAAGCGTTTCGGCCATTTCTTCGATAATCGAGGGTTGGATGCCTTCGGTTGGCTCATCCAGCAGCAAAAACGCCGGATCACCCATCAGGCAGCGCGCCAGCGCCAATAGCTGTTGTTCGCCGCCCGACAGCGCTCCGCCGTCACGATCGAGCAACCGGGTCAGGCGTGGGAAATCCTGCAAGACCTGTTCCATCACATCGTCTTCGCTCCCGCCCGAATAGGCGTGCCAAGCAAAGCGCAGGTTGTCGCGCACCGACAGTTGCGGGAAAATCCCCCGACCCTGCGGCACATATCCCATGCCAAGACTTGCGCGGTCATGCGGGGTCATGTGGGTGATATCGGTCTGGTCCAGCCGGACCGATCCGGCCGATGCGGGCAGGAACCCCATCAACGTTTTCAGCAGCGTGGTCTTGCCCATGCCATTATGACCGAGGATGCCCACGACCTCGTTTTCGCGCACAGAAAATTCCAGCCCATGCAGGATTGGCACGCGGCCATAACCGCCTGACAGACCTTTAATTTTTAACATGTTTTCTGGTTCTTCCTGCATTCTCAGGCTTTCTTTCCAAGATAGACATTGCGCACGGTTTGATCGGACATGACCGCATCGACATGATCCTCCATCAAAACCGCGCCCTGGTGGAACACGGTCACATCACGTGCGATGGAACGGATGAACTGCATGTCATGTTCAACGATGATGACGGCCGAGCGCGTCAGAAGCTCTTCGATGATCACGGTCATCCGCTCAACATCCTTGGCGCTCATTCCGGCGGCGGGTTCATCAAGCAGCACCAGCCACGGATCGCCCACAGTCACCAGGCCAAGCTCGACCCGCTGGCGCTCGCCGTGAGCCAGTTGCCCCAGATCGGTCTTGGCGATGGAGCCAAGCGCCAACCGGTCGATTACCTCCGCCACTTTGGCGTTGGAATCGATGACCGAGTGGAACCGACGCGCGGCCAGCCAGATGTTTTCAGACACTGTCAGGCTGTCCATCACATTCGGGGTCTGGGTCTTGATCCCAACCCCGAGTGAAGCGATCTGGTGCGGTTGCCAGCCCGTGACCTCATCGCCGCGCATATAGACGTTGCCTTCGGTCGGGCTAAGCAGCCCGGTCACGCATTTAAAGAAGGTGGATTTACCTGCACCGTTGGGGCCAATGAGGCAGCGCAGTTCGCGCGCCTGCAGCTTGAAATCCACGTTGTCACAGGCCGTCACACCGCCAAAGCGCATGGTCAGGCTGGAGGTTTCCAGAACCGTTTCAGCCATTGGTTGCCCTCCGGATCCGGTGTGTGTTTTTGCGTTTTCCGGGGCTGCCATTGCCAAGGACCGCGCGATAAAACCGGGCCAACGCAGGCACGATTCCCTTGGGCAGGAACAGCACAAAGAGGACCAGTATGAGACCGGTGATTAGCGTGTTATCCACCAGGCTTTGCTGGCCCAGAAGGAACTTCATATAGGCCAGACCGGCGGCGCCAAGGATCGGTCCAAAGCGCGTGCCGAGCCCGCCGACAATGCACCAGATGATGATCTCGGCTGATTGCGCCATGGAAAAGAGCGTCGGCGTGACAATCTCGCCCCAACTGGCGAAAAGCGCACCTGCCAGTCCGGCAATTGCCGCGCCAATGGCAAAGAGCACGGTTTTGCGCGCGGCAACATCATAGCCCATCAGGGAAATCCGGGTCTCGTTCTCGCGAATGCCAAGTGCGATACGCCCGAAGCTAGAGCGCAAGAGCCACGTCACCAAGAGGTAGACCAGAAGCAGCGCAACCGCACAGACATAGTAATAGCTGTCGCCCCAAAGATAGGCGCCAGGGTCACCCGGTACGTTCAGCGTCTGAAAACCGGGGATGCCGTTATAGCCCCCCAAACGCGCATCCCCGATCACATATTGCGGACCAGCGGTCGAGTTGATGAACTTGAAGAGGATCAAGGTCACAACGAGGGTGATCACGCCCAGATATACTTCCGTCAACCGCCCGTAAAACATCATCGCGCCAAGGATAGCGGCGAAGATCGCGGGGATGATCACCGCCAGCAGCATGGGCACCGTGCTCTCGCCGAAATTGATCGCGGCGATGGCGTAGGTATAGGCGCCAAGCCCGAAAAACGCGCCCTGACCAAAACAAAGGATGCCGCCAAAGCCCCAGATCAGGCCGAGGCTGAGACCCAACATGCCGTAGATGATCAAAATGGTCAGAGTGTAGGTGTTCTCGACCATCGGCAGAAGCCAGATAAGGGCGGCGCCGAAGACGATGATGGTCAGATAGTCTTTGCCTGCCGAACCCTGCATCACAGTTTTCCTTTGAAGAAGCGGCTGGTGATGCCTTGCGGCATGAGACGCAGCAGAACGATGGCGGTCACAAACAGCGCCACATCCCCAATCACCGGCGATACAGCAAAGGCGAAGACCTGATTGATGATGCCAAAGGATGCAGCCGAACTGATCAGCCCCGCAATCAGGGCCGGGCCTCCTGCGACCACGGTGATGAAAGCTTTGGCGATGTAGGCCACGCCCGATGTGGGCACGAGCCCGACCAGCGGCGCCAGAACCGCGCCTGCCAAGCCAGACAGGGCCGAACCACAAAAGAACGTCGCCATATAAATCCGGTCGGGGCTGTAGCCAAGGGCCGAAGCCATGTCCGACCGTTGCATCGTTCCGCGCGCAATCAGGCCCGCGCGGGTGCCCTTCAGCACCGCCAACATGCCTGCGATCAGCATGATCGAAATCACGATGATAAAGAAATTATAGCCGTTGACCTGATAGTTGCCGACAGTGAAGCCGGGGATCGGAGTGGAAATCCCTGTCGTTGTGTTGCCAAAGATCATCGTCGCAAGGCCAACAAATAGCAGGCTCAGGCCCCAGGTCGCCAGCATCGTGTCAATAAGCCGCCCGTAAAGGTGCCGGATCACCAGCCGTTCCACCAGCAGCCCGATCAGCCCCACCGCGATGGGGGCAATGATCAACATGGCCACAAAGATATTTACGCCGAAGTTAACTGCGGTGATGGTGGCGTATCCGCCCATCATCATGAACTCACCATGGGCCAGGTTGATGACCTTCATCATCCCGAACACCACAGCAAGGCCTGCACTTATCAACACCAGCGTGGCGACTGCGTAAAGCATCTCAACCAAAATGACGAAACTCAGATCCATTTGCGTTTCACGCCTATTCGTTTGAAAGATTGGCAGGGCGGCGCCAGTCGCCGCCCCAAATGAGATCTAAAAGGGGAGAGGATCAGATCTCGATTTCGTATTGGGTGTTGTCATCGGGGTTGGCCCCCAGATCGCAGACCGCCTGCACATCAACCGGCTGGCGCTGCGGCAAGGTCTCGATCACCTGCATTCCCTGATCGCGGATCTCCATCAGGTGCACATCCAGGATCGCGTGGTGGGTCTGTGGGTCAACGGTGACGGTGCCCGCCGGTCCTTCGATCGAGAGGCCGGTTTCCAGCGCTTCGATGATCGCCATACGGTCTATCGAACCCGCCTGGCGCACAGCCTCGGCCCAGGTAACAACGCCCTGGTAGTTCGACACGGCAATCTCGTGGATATCGTCAGTATTGCCATATGCGGCTGTCCAACGTTCCTTGAAGGATGTGTTGTTGGGCGTGTCCAGTTCCTGCGAGTAGTTATAAGCCACCATGATGCCGTCACCCTCTTCCGGGGTCAGCACCTTGTGCTCATTGCCTACACCCATGGTGGTCGAGGCCAGAGGGATGCGATCTTTCATGCCCGAAGCCGCCCATTGGCGGAAGAAGCTAAGATGCGCGCCACCCACCAGCGGCGCAATAACCAGATCGGGTGACGCCGTCTGGATCGAGGCGATGGTCGAGCCGAAATCATTCACATCAAGTGGCAGGAAGTCGATGCCGACGATCTCACCGCCATTGGCCTCGACATAGTGCCGAATCCAGCCTGCGGTGTTGTGACCATAGTTGTAGTCGGCCGCGATCACGTAGACCCGGGGGCCCGAGTTGGCCATGGCATGAGGCACCAGAGCCTCAACCTGCTGTGCGGGAGTCACGCCGTTGATGAAGATGTTGCGATCACAGACGCCACCCTCATAGAGCACGTTGTAGAAATAGAGAGTCTCGGAGCGGCGCAAGGTCTGGCGGATGGCTTCACGGCTGGCCGACAGAATGCCACCATGCACGACATCCACTTGGTCCTGACGAGTCAGGCGCTGCGCATATTGGGTATAGAGCGCCATATCAGATTGGGTGTCATACGCCACGACCTCAACCTCTCGGCCCAGTAGGCCACCACCGGTATTGATTTCTTCCACGGCAAGGCGCATCGCCATATCCATGGGCCGGCCATAGGCGTCAAAGCCGCCGGATGTGTCCAGCACCGAGCCAAGTTTGATCGGCCCGTGGCCATCGGCCATCAAGACCTTGGGCATCATCGCCGCCGCGCTGAGCGCTGCTGTGCTTTTGAGCAAATTTCTCCTGTTCAGAGACATCGAATGGTCCTCCGTTGGTTGATCGAGAGATCGTTGAGTTCAGTTGGCGTGACGTTTGCCGTCACTCTTTCTGTTTGATGCGATTGGCGTAGTCAGCTGTCCGACCCGCCAGGTTGGCGTCAAAATCGAGCCCGATCTCTTCGCCCATCTGTTTCATCGCGGGCAGGCGCACAGCCATGCCCAGGATCTGGTCCATCGCGGCACCAAAGGCGCCATCGATCCCGTCGCCATTGCTGTTGGCTGCGCCGCCGACGCCCCCAATCTGGTTAATGCGGATCGAGTCAATTTTTTCGACAGGTTTCATCATCTGCGTCATGATCTCAGGCAGCCGATCAAGCTTGCGCTCTTCCAGACGCATCCGGATGATGGCCTCGCTCATCTCGTTTTCAGCCATATGCAAGGCTGAACGACCTGCGGCTTCGGCTTCCATCGTCAGACGGTCAGCCTCGGCGGCCGACGTTTTCGCAGCGGCCTCTGCGCGCGCCTTGGCCAACAGGGTTTCGACATCGTTTTTGACGCGGGCCTCTTCCAATTCGATATCTTGTTCCTGCTTCATGCGCGCAATCTCGCGCTCGCGCTCGGTCACAGCTTTTTCTTTCTGGGCCTGCACGGTCTCGGCAGCCAGAATCACCTGGGCACGCGCTGTCTCTTCTGCGGCCTTGGCCTTGGCGGCTTCGGCGCGTTTGTTGGCCAATTGGATGTCATTGGCGATCTTGGATTCTTCTAGCGCCAGCAGTGCCGCCATTTCGGCCCTGCGTAGGGCCTCGTCGTTTTCGACCTGCGCCGATTTGGTCTGACGTTCGGTGTCAATGCGCGCGGCTTCCGAAGCACGGTGCGCTTCGACCCTGGCTTGGGCGGCGCGGCTTTCGGACTCAGCTTCCAGCTTGGCCAGATGCTCTTCCTGCCCGATCTCGGCCTCACGCTCTGTCCGTTTCAGCTCTAACTGACGTTGATGCTGCGCCAAGTGATGTTCTCGCACGGCGACCTCGTTTGAGGTCTCGATCTCAACCCTGGCTTTGCGTTCTTCGGCCACCAGTTCGGCCATGCGGCGCATGCCCTTAGCATTGAAGGCGTTTTGTTCATTCAACTGGCTGAAATCACTTTGGTCGACTGCGACCAGAGACGCAGAGACCAGTGACAATCCCAGCCGGCGTGCCTGCGCCTCCATCCGTGTGACAACATCCGCAGTAAAGGCCGCGCGATCGAGGTGAATTTCCTCCAGGCTCCGCGCGGCGGCGGCGGCTTGGATTGCGTCGGTCAGTGGGCCGGCCAAAACCTCACTCACTGCCCCGCCATTGCGTGCGATGCGGCTACCAAGCGCTTGAGCGGCGGTGGTGATGCCCTCAGCATCAGGCGTAACACGCAGATCAAACTCCATCGAAACATCCGCGCGCAACTGGTCCCGCGTCAGCGCGGCGTCTCGACCCTGGCGGGCCACGTTGATCGAAGTTGCCTGCATCGAGACCTTCTGCAGTTGGTGCAGGATTGGCAGCGCAACACAACCACCATCGGTGACAACCTTACGGCCGCCAAGGCCAGTGCGTACCAGAGCGGTTTCCAGAGTCGCTTTTGCGTAGAAGCGCTGAAGGAACCAAATACCGATCACCAGCAAAATGATCAGTCCAATGCATAGAATAAGCCAGGTCAAAGGGTCCCCCGAAAGTTTCGTTGCTCCGCGCGCTTCCCCTTCTCGGAAAGGCGTGAATCAAGCGTGAGGGATTTTAGTTTCCATTTCAAGCTTTTTATTTGAAATGGAAACTAAAACAATTATCTATTTGTTATTTAACTCTTTTATTATCGAAAACTGCATTCCATCTGCTCTTGCGATATAGATTGGCGCCCGGTCGGTGCCGGTTGTTCGGCCACTGCGACGTCCACTTCGGTAGGTGACCAGCAAAGGTGCAAGCCCGCCCGCCTGGCGCCACTCATTCCCATGATCGCGCATCAGGCCAGAAAGGTATTGGATTCCCTCATACATGGATTGACCCAAAGCGTTCAGAACCGGCGCGTGATCACCATGCATTGCGTAGTAGCGCTCCTTGAAAGCGGCATTTGCCTCGGTCGGCAGGGCGGCAAAATAGCTCGAAGCAACGAAAAGCCGTTCCAGATTGCGCTCTCCGCATGCCAACAGGCCATTTTCCTCGATTGCGCAGGTCAGCCGCACGATCTTGCGATGCAGTCCCGCTTTACCGAAGGCCCGGTTAAAGGCCACTGCATCCTGGCCGACCAGGGACAATAGCAAGGCCTCCGCACCGGACGAGTCCAACTCGGCCACCAGATCCATCATCGACGTTGCGCCAAAGGGAATGTAGCGCTCGATAACTGGGCTGGCGCCCAATGTCTTGAGATAGGATTTTGCATAGGCATTCGAACTGCGCGGCCAGACATAGTCATTCCCAATCAACGCCCATTTCGACGGTTTGTAGGTCTCTTGTAAAAAGGACAGTGCTGGACCAAGTTGTTCTTCTGGAGTCTCACCGATTGCGAAAAGGCCGGCAGTGTTTTCCCCGCCTTCATATAGAGGCGTATAGATGTAGGGGATCCTCTGACGGACGACCTTGCTCAGCCGTTGACGAATTGCGCTGATATGCATGCCAACGATGGCGTCAATCGTACCCGCCTCGATCAGTTCATTGACCGTTTCCTCGATAGGATCCTGCGATTCCATCGCCGCGTCGATCATAATCAACTGGATTTTGCGCCCGCCGATCCCTCCACTTTCGTTCACCTCAGCGGCTGCGACCTGTGCACTGGAAATACAAGAAGGTGCCCAGATACCTGCCGATCCACAAAGTGGGATAAGCAACGCAATTCGAAAACAATCGTGAACGGTCCGCCACTCTCCGTTTTTCAATTCGGAGAGTTCAATCGGCAAAGTCGCACTGCTGGCCAGCGTGGTCATAAGCCGCTTCTCCTTGGGGTGCGCCATTCAGATTTTGGGCGGCAATGCCGTATTTCAATTGAAAATACTTTCCAAGTCAACTAAATTGTCCGAGTGCAGAGAGGTAATCTGAAATGACACGACAAACGACGCCTTTTGACGGTCGTATTTCCTATGCCTTGGCAGCAGCGCACCGCGCCGTCAGCCAAACTCTGACCAGCCGTCTCAAAAAGCATGGGGTCCAAGTCGAGGCCTGGCGGATCATGGAGTGCCTTGATATGAATGCGCGCCTCACCATGGGCGAATTGGCGCGAATGGTTCTGATGAACCCCCCCACGCTCAGCAAAATGGTGGATCGCATGGTTTCTGACGGTTTGGTGCATCGACAAATCGCTCAGCAGGATCAGCGGCAGGTCAATTTGCTGCTGACCGATCTAGGCCGCAGGCGCATGCTTACAGTGCGGCGCGAAGTCGATGATCATGATGAAGAATTTGTGGATCAAATGAAGGAAGGCGACAACCGTCTGTTAATTGATTTGCTGAAAAAACTGGCGAACTGACCACCGCCTTGGCGCTGTGGTGTCCAAGGCAGTCGCAGCACCCTCAGCCACTCATGGCGAGTGCACTGATATGGGGTCCAGGATGAGGTCGGTCATGCGCCTTTTAAACCTGAAGCAGGTGTTCACCCGTTTCTTACTTGATCATGCCGAGCGAATTTTCTGCGAACCTGCGTTTGACACATATGATCGTACCCAAGGGTTGAAACGTGGATCTCGATTGTCCGCATCATGCTTGACGAGCAGAGTAATTTTTCACGTGCAGGTAATGTCTGCCCTCTGCCGATTTTCTGGACAAACAGCGGGTTGCTGGCGCAGAAAGTGGTGCGTTTAACGTAGCGCGAGTGCCGTTCAGAGCAGGCTCTCAATGTTTGCTGTGGTGCAGACAGGTCTTGGAAAGGTTGCGGAGGTTTTGAGCGGTTGCGACGAGGAGGTTTTGTCATTTGAACCACGTGGGCCGCACTAAACCGGGGTGCTCCAAGCCCAAAAATGCATTTCGCGTATTTGAATTCACTGACGATGCGGGCATTGCGCATTTTAGTGTATTCCATCGATCGTCCGGGTAAGCGGTCTGGAAAAGTACAATTTTCGGAGACGGGGCTACGGTGGTCGCGTTGACAATCATAGTTCACAGCGCAGATATAATCAGACGGGCAATCTATCATCTGGTTCCAACTCTGTGGAGAAACTCGTTAGTCCGCCCGCAAATCACACAAATATCCAACCCGCCAATTGGCAGACTGCACGCGCTCTTCCCAATTCTGGCCTCGGTCATAGGTACGACGAACGGCGTTTGCTTCGACATGTGCCAGAGCGCGCTCAATCGCATCGGGGTGCCAAAGGCCGCTTTCTTTGGCCAAAGTCGAGAACGTCGCGCGGAAGCCGTGTGCGGTCAATTCGTCACCACTGAACCCCATGTGTCGTACGCTCCATTCAACGCGTTCTCGCTCATTGGGCGTTGAGAAGAGCGAGGCGATGGGAAGAGATACTATCCATAGTCTGTGATCGGTCGTAGGTCTTGGAGCAACTCACTCGCCTGTGAGGGTAGGGGCACTCTTCGCGGGCGACGCATTTTCATCCGCTCTGCCGGGATCGACCAGACTTTCGCGGGAATATCGAACTCAGACCCATTCGCGTGACGAAGTTCGCCAGGGCGTTGGACGAGAATTGAGTGGAGCGCTAGCGCGATGCGGGCCGTTGCTTGGCATTGAAAACCGTCGATGGCGCGCAGCACCCCGCTCAGCGCCTTTGGGTCAGTGATTGCGGAACGAGGTGCTAGCGTTCAGCCGATGCTGCGCTTGAGATGTACGTGAAGAGATGGGCGCGATGGGCAAAGAGTGGGGTAGATGCAAAAAATGTCAGCTGGGAAATGGTGTTTACCGACTGAAAATCCAATTCCCTGTTATCCTGAAACCATCAATAAAAAAAGCCTGCCATCATTCTGGTAGCCGTATCGAATGTCTAAAGCAAACATTGCGCGCGACACAGGCGAGAAATTCCGCCTCGATCCACGCCGCTGAAGACGGATCGGACTGATGACATGCAGCAAGTGCATCCGCTCGGGCAGCAAATGTATGCTCGGGATTACGAGTACCTGCACAATGACCATTTTCATCAATGTAGTATTGGGCCCGATCAAGTTGACAGTGGTCCGCCGGGGAGGTGCCGGCGTCACAAAATACCTGACCGACCGATTGGCCAACGGTAATCGCAAGAATAAGAGGACAAAGGGCCAAAGATAAGGTTTTCATGGGTAACTCCAGTGGATTAGGGAATAGAGAGGTCAGGGAACGGACCTAACCCCAAAGGGAAAGATACCATTACCCGAGGCATCAAAAGACGAAAGCAAAAGGAGAAACCCCGGTTCGGGCTTCTGAAGACACCGCTAAATTACCCCCCTTATCATCGGGGCCGCGGTGCGCATGAGTGCGTGCTCAGACCAATCGTAGGCGGAGGAAACTCTTTGTGTCAACGAAACTGCGGCCGGGTGGGAAGTGTGACTGCCCGCTCTTGCACGGTTGCGCGACCAGTACCTGCGCCGAATGACCGACGTTCAACCCGCCGATAGGCTGCTGGATGGGCCAATGACCGCTCTGACGATACCGCGCCCTAGCGCTGAACTCAGTCGTCAAGGTCCGCTCTGGGCCGAACTGGCCCATTAAGCGGTTCTGCATTTGCCAAAGACGTGATCCGCTCTTTCGCACTAACAGATAAAGCTCACCACCACGTCCAAGGCTTTGCACTGTTTCGGTCTGGTTTTCAAAGACCGAATCTTGGGGTCAGATAGGGGCATGCTTGGGGCAACGTAACCTAACGCCTCCGGCGTTACCCCCATCGTTACACTCAGATTTGCAGGATATCGTCGCATGGTATTGGACGGTTTCGGACGGCACGAGAACGCACTGCTCTGACAAACAAAGAATTTCTGCATGTCGCTGGATTGTTCTGGAGGGGTAGAGTGGTGCCGGTCGAGGGACTCGAACCCCCGACCCCTTGATTACAAATCAAACGCTCTACCAGCTGAGCTAGACCGGCACTCGGTGGGCACCATTTACTCAGTCAGCGCGCCGTGTGCAAGCGTCGAAACGCAATGTTTTTGATGATCTTGTTGGTAAATCCGTTCCGCCCTTGCGGCGGGTGCTTTTGCCCCTCAGGATAGGGGCAATTGCCAAAACAAGAGGCGCGAAATGTCGGCAGAGGCCTTCCCCAGAATTCACCAGATGGGGGAAACAGGAATACTTGTAGAATTCGGGTCGCAATTGTCGATGCAGGATAATGCAGCCGCTATCGCCTTTCGAGCAGCTGTAGGGGATGCAGATTGGCCGGGTATTCGTGAGACGGCCTGTTCTTTGAAGTCTGTCTATATCGGGTTTGATCCAGCCCACATCGCGCATCCGGCTCTGGTTGAAAAGATCAAGGATCTGCTGAACGCTGCGCCGCATACCCACGGGAGTGCACTGCCAGCCCATAAGATCTGGCGTATCCCGACGCTGTTTGGTGGCAGTTCCGGCCCGGGCCTGCCAGAGGTGGCGACCCAAACCGGACTGTCAGAAACCGATCTGGTCGCACAAATTGCGGCAACCCCAATGCGGGTACTGACCTTGGGTTTTGCACCAGGAATGCCGTATCTGGGACAGTTGCCAGACGTGTTCGACATACCGCGCCGAACGGTATTGACGCCCAAAGTGCCCGCGGGAGCGTTGGGTTTGGCAATTCGCCAGATCGTGGTTTTTCCGAAACCCTCCCAAACCGGATGGCAGTGGATCGGGCGGGCCGCGATTGACCTCTTTGATCCCAATTCGCATGACCCGTTTCCGCTGTCAGCTGGGGATGAAGTGTTTTTCGAACCTGTTGACGCCACTACTTTTGAGAGGGCGCGAGCCCACCCGATGGCCCTCATGCCAGAGGTCGCGTCGTGAAGGCGGGGTTACGCGTGATATCCATTGTTCCAGGCGCCAGTTTGCAGGATGCCGGGCGGGTCGGTTATATGGCCAAAGGCTTGTCGGTCGGTGGTGCGATGGATCCGTTGGCGCTTGTCGAAGGCGCTATTTTGCTGGGTGAGGCCTCTGCCACGGCAAAGGCCATCGAGTTTCCGGGAGGAGGGGGCAGGTTTGTCGCTGAAGGCGCAAACCTTTTGATCGCACTGACCGGTGCGACTATGCGCGCGCAAATTGACGGGCGAGCAGTTCCATGGCACGCAGCCCATCTTGTGAAACAGGGCTCAGAACTTCGAATTGGTGCGGTGCAGGTCGGCCAGTATGGGTATTTGAGTGTTGCGGGTTTGAAGGCCATGCCGCTGCTCGGTTCGGTTTCAACGCATTTCAGCGGTGGGTTAGGCACGGCAATTGAAACAGGTGATAGATTGGAAGCAACGCCTGCCCGCCAACCCGGCGGCATGGCATTAAACGTCAAAGATCGGTTTTCAGGGGGCGAAATACGTGTCCTGTCCTCTGTTCAGACTGACCAGTTTGAGGCGCGGGTTCTTGACCGGTTCCAAGGCACGAATTTCCGGAAGGATCACAGGGCCAACCGGATGGGCGCTCGGCTAGAACATCAGGGGCCGGGATTCGGTTCGGCGGCTCATCTCTCGATCTTGTCCGAGTTTATCCGACCGGGCGACATCCAGATTACCGGGGACGGGACGCCGTTTGTTCTGCTGAATGAATGCCAGACGATGGGGGGGTATCCTCGCATTGCTTCGGTCATTTCCGCCGATCTTCCGAAAGTGGCACAGGCCGCACCGGGGGCCAATCTGCGGTTTCGGTTTGTTGATCTGGAAGACGCGCTGGCCGCGCGTGCTGCTGCTGATACCCATCAAAAACGGCTGGCCAATGATCTGGCACCGCTTGTGCGCGATCCGGCTGACATTCCAGACCTCTTGTCATATCAATTGGTTGGCGGGATGATCTCGGCCAAATATACCGCAGAAGAGGATGATCCCAATGCCCCGTTCGATTGATCTCAATGCTGATATGGGCGAAGGGTTCGGGCCATGGCCTATGGGCAACGATGCCGAGCTACTGAGGATCGTGAGTTCGGCAAATATCGCCTGCGGGTTTCATGCCGGGGATCCGACAACCATGGCAAAGACCATTGGCACCGCCAAAGCCAAAGATGTTGGTATTGGTGCCCATCCGGGGTTTCCAGATCTGCAGGGGTTTGGGCGGCGTCGGATGGACATGACTGCCGAAGATTTGGCGAATGCAATCCGGTATCAGTTCGGTGCTATCAAGGGCCTTGCAACTGCAGCCGGGGCATCGGTGCGTCACTTCAAATTGCATGGCGCCTTGGCCAATATGTGCTCAGAAGATGAAACTCTTGCCCGCACCGCCTATAAGGCGGCCTTGTCCGTCGATCCGAATGTGATCTTGTTTGTTCTGGCCGAAACCGCACAACAAACGGCGGCCGAAGCCCTTGGTGCGCGCTTCGCGGGTGAAATCTTTGCCGACCGCGCCTATAATGATGACGCCACTTTGCGTGACCGAAAGCTGCCCGGCGCGGTGATCCATGACCCGGATGTGGCCGCAAAACGGGTGGTCGAGATGGTCAAGGCGGGCGCGATTATCGCGGAGAGCGGGAAGAAAATTCCTACACGTGTCGATACGATCTGCCTGCATGGCGATACCTCCACTGCATTGGATATCGCGGGGACGATCCGCAAGGCTCTGACTGCTGAAAACATAGAAATTTGTGTTACAAATCCGTGAACTATAGGCCGGTGACATGTCCCTGATCCTTACGCTCAACGCCGGCAGTTCCTCGTTGAAATTCGCGCTTTTTAGACAAGGCGAAACCTTGCTTCGGCAGCTACATGGGCAGGTTGACGGGCTGGGGGCGCAGGCCCGTTTGGATATGCAGGTCGGCGCATCACCGCGAGAGACCAGGGAAATCGGCGCGCTTGCGTTGTCAGAGGCGGTAGCGGCCGTTTTCTCGGCGATCACGCCCCATCTTGGTGGTCAAATGCCCAATGGGATTGGGCATAGGATCGTCCATGGTGGTGCTGATATCGACGGCCCCCGAGTACTTGATGCACGGTTGATTGAAAACCTAGAGAAATTCGAACCCCTGGCCCCGTTACATCAGCCTTTTTGCCTGGCAACGGTGCGCGCCGCCATGGCACAGTTTCCAAAAGCGCGGCAAGTGGGTGCTTTTGATACGGCCTTTCATCGGGGTCACCCAAAGATCCATGATATGTTCGCCATCCCACGCCATTTTTACGACGAGGGCATTCGCAGCTATGGTTTCCATGGCCTTAGCTTCCGACACATTATCGAGACGTTGCAGACCCGCGCCCCTGATATCGCGACCGGCAAAGTGATAGTCGCCCATTTGGGGAACGGCGCGTCGCTTTGTGGAATCGAAAATGGGCGCTCTGTTTCATCCACCATGGGATTCTCGGCGCTTGGTGGGCTTTGTATGGGCACCCGTCCCGGACAACTGGACCCCGGTGTACTTCTCTATCTCATGAAAGGCGGAATGGATGCCGCCGCGTTAAGCGACATGCTTTACCATGAAAGCGGGCTAAAGGGGCTTTCTGGCATCAGCAATGATATGCGCGAATTGCTGGCCTCGCCTGCTGACAATGCCCAGGAGGCTGTCAATTACTATATCAGCCGCATTAAGCGTGAGATCGGAGCGATGGCGGCAACTTTGGGCGGGCTTGATGCCTTGGTGTTTACCGGAGGTGTCGGTCAAAACGCATCCGTGGTCCGTGAACGTGCCGTGAAAGGGCTGGAGTTTTTGGGTTTGTCGCTTTGTTCCGAGTTAAATGACGCCAATGCGTTACGCATTGAAAGCGGCGAAATCCCGATATTCGTTCTGCCCGCCGATGAAGAGCGGGTCATTGCGGAAAGGACAAGCCGCTTCCTTTGACCGGGACGTGGCTTGTCTAAGGTCTTGACGCCGCACAATACGCGCGCCAAACCCGTCGGATGTTACCCCAGGATCGACTGCATCAAATCACCGACCGGTTCGAGTTTCTTGAGGCCAAGCTGAACGCTGGCCCCGAGCCCTCTGAAATTGCCGCGATCAGTAAAGAATACTCGGATCTGAAACCGGTGGTCGATCAAATTGCGGCCTATCGGCAAATCCTTTCGGATCTGGACGAAGCTGAGGCCATGCTGGCCGATCCTGAAATGGCGGAATTGGCCGAGGAAGAGATGCCGCGCTTGAAGGCCGCGCTGCCTGACGCCGAGCGGAGCCTGCAACTGGCCCTTTTGCCAAAGGATGAGGCCGACGCGCGCCCGGCTATGATCGAAATCCGGCCTGGCACTGGTGGCGATGAGGCTGCATTGTTTGCCGGTGACTTGTTGCGCATGTATGCCCGTTTTGCAGAGGCAAATGGCTGGCGCATGGAGATCATCGAGCAGCAGGAAACGGAGCTGGGTGGTATCAAAGAGGTCGTTGCCCATATCACCGGGGATGGGGTCTTTGCTCGATTCAAATACGAATCCGGTGTGCATCGCGTGCAGCGGGTTCCCACAACAGAATCCGGGGGCCGTATCCACACTTCTGCTGCCACAGTTGCCGTTTTGCCTGAGGCTGAAGAGGTCGACATAGATATTCCCGCCAGCGATTTGCGGATCGATACGATGCGCGCCAGTGGGGCAGGCGGCCAGCATGTCAACACCACGGATTCCGCCGTTCGTATTACCCATTTGCCAACCGGAATCATCGTCGTCAGTTCGGAAAAATCGCAGCACAGAAATCGTGAGATTGCCATGTCGGTCATGCGGGCACGCCTTTACGATCTTGAGCGCCAGCGCGTCGATGATGAACGCGCCGCTGATCGTAAATCGCAAGTTGGCTCGGGCGACCGGTCCGAACGTATTCGGACCTATAATTTTCCGCAGGGGCGTGTAACTGACCACCGGATCAACCTGACGCTTTACAAGCTCGATCAGGTGATGCAGGGCGATTTGGACGAGCTGGTGGACGCGCTGACCGCTGATGATCAGGCCCGCCTTTTGGCAGAGATGGAATGACCACGATAAGGTCGACCCTGTTTTCGGCGACGCAACAGCTGAAGGCGTCGGGGATTGACGGGCCGGCCCGGGACGCGCGTGTGCTGTTGGCTGGGCTCTTGGGGGGCGAGAACAGCGTCATTGCCCTAGACCCGGAACAAATCCTGAGCGCGACCGAACTGGCGACATTTGAGGCCGCAATCCGCCGACGGTGTCATCATGAGCCTGTGTCAAAGATATTGGGCGTCCGCCAGTTCTGGGGGCGCCCGTTTACTGTCACAAAAGATGTATTGGATCCACGCCCCGAAACGGAAATTCTGATCGCCAAAGCCCTGAAGATTGGTCCGGTTTCGCATTTCTTTGACATGGGAACCGGCAGCGGCGCAATCGCGGTAACCCTGCTGGCGGAGTGGCCAGATGCAAAAGCCACAGCCGCGGATATCAGCGAGCGATGCCTTGCGGTGACACAAACAAACGCGGAAGCACATCAGGTTGACGACCGGTTGACGACTGTCACCTCCAATTGGTTTGAGAAGATTGCGGGGCCAGTTCCGCTGATCGTGTCAAACCCGCCCTATATTGGCGCCGCTGAAATGGACGGGCTTTCTCGCGACGTTCGGGATTACGATCCTGAAATCGCACTTACCGATTTTGCCGATGGGCTTTCGGCCTATCGCGCGTTGGCGGCAGGGGCGGTCGCCCACTTGACGCCAGGCGGGCACCTGATCGTCGAGATTGGACCGAGCCAAGCAACGGATGTCGTTGACATATTTACCGCCGCCGGGTTGAAGCAGCCGTCGATCCATCCTGATTTCGATGGCCGCGATCGGGTGATTTCGGCTCAATCGCCCCTGTAATCTTTGAAAAATCAACGCAGCGCGGCCAAAAAACACGTTTTTTGCATGAATTGCCCTTGTTTTCGGGTTGGTGCAATGGTTACACAAGGACAGCGGAAGCGGACTGGATATCATTCTCCGAGCCCCCGCGGATTACCCTCAGGAAATTGTAGACCATCACAACTGGGATAACCGCAACTAACACGGCAAGGAACTGATGTTTGATTGGCCTATTTGGCTGGTCCATCCCTTAAACCGCGCACCCCAGGACAACTGGAACAGATAAAGACAAATGAGATCATCTAAAAACCGTTCGCGGAACAAAAATAACCGCAACCGTTCTGTCGGAAACATCGTAAACCGGGTCTTCGACAGCTCGGGGCCTGAGGGCAAAGTGCGTGGCACACCGCAGCAGATTATCGATAAGTATAATCAGCTGGCGCGTGATGCGACGCTTTCAAACGACCGGGTTGCGGCAGAGAATTTTCAACAACACGCTGAGCATTACACTCGGATGTTGGGCGAGGCGCAGCGCGAGCAAGAGGCGAAGCGCGCTGAGCAGGAAGCGCAACAGAAACAAGCTCGTGAGGCACGTCAGGCCCGTGAGGATGAGGCCAATGAGCGTCGTTCGCAGCAAGAGGCTCCTCCAGCCGAGCCGCAGCCAGTTTCCGAACCCGCCGCCGCAGCCGGGACCGGTGATCAGCCTGATGTGATTGATGTGCCTGCCGCAGGCGATGCCGGTTTGGTACCCACACCGGAAGACAAGCCGAAACCCAAGCGCACACGCACGCGCCGGCCAGCCAAGAAGGCAGAACCTGCGACTGAGGCGAAAGATTCTGAACCAGCGGCTGCGCCAAGTGAAACCGACGGCCCGCAGGCCGCCGAGTAAACTGAAAACTAGATTAGCCCGCCGCCACTTGGCGGGCCAATGCACAAAACCCTTCGATTGGGATCGTTTCGGCCCGATCGGTCGGATTCAAACCTGCCGCTACAATTCGATCTTCCATATCTGGTGCGACGCCTTTCAACGCGGCACGCAGCATTTTTCTGCGTTGATTGAAACCGGCCGCGACAACCCGTGACAGAATGGCTGGATCAGCTTCGAAACGGGGGGCGGGTAGGGCCTCGATATGCACGACCGCCGAATGGATTTTCGGAGGTGGCGTGAACGCTTCAGGTGGAAGGGACATGACGATTTTTGCGGTGGACCGCCACTGCGCCAGGACCGCCAGACGGCCATAGGCCTTGCTGCCGGGTTGGGCGACAATGCGATCCGCAACTTCGCGTTGGAACATCAATGTCAGCGATTGCCAAAGTGGCGGCCAAACTTTCGGCGTCAGCCAACGCACCAATAGCTCGGTTCCGACGTTATAAGGCAGGTTGGCAACAACTTTGATCGGCGGTGTCAGATGGGCCGTCCAGTCAATCGCCAAAGCGTCCTCGTTCAGCACGTCCAATTTCCCGGGATAGGCGGCTGAGATTTCAGCCAAGGCTGGCATGCACCGGGAGTCTTTTTCGATGGCAACAACATGCCGTGCCCCTTCGGCCAAAAGTCCCCGGGTCAACCCGCCGGGCCCAGGGCCAACCTCCAACACATCCGATCCCGTCAGATCGCCGGCAGAACGGGCGATTTTGGCCGTCAGGTTCAGATCCAGAAGGAAGTTTTGGCCCAACGTCTTTTTCGCGCTCAACCCGTGCGTTGAAATCACCTCACGCAAAGGGGGCAGGCCATCAATTGTCGGCATTTCAGTCTCCTTGATCGAGGTGGTCAGGCATCGCCACGCGACCTGGCCATCTCAGCGGCCCGCTTCAGCGCCTCGATCATGCTTGTGGGATTGGCCTTACCTGTTCCAGCAATATCAAAGGCTGTTCCGTGATCAGGCGATGTTCGGATGAAAGGCAGGCCGAGCGTGATATTTACACCGCGGTCGAAATCGAGCGTCTTGATCGGGATAAGCGCCTGATCGTGATACATGCAAATCGCGGCGTCGTAGGTTCGACGGGCCGATGCATGAAACATCGTATCAGCAGAGCCGGGGCCGCGCAGGTCGAAACCCTCGGCGCGCAATTGGTCAAGAACCGGACGGATGAGCGAAATTTCTTCATCGCCCATCGCACCGCCTTCACCAGCATGAGGGTTCAGGCCCGCAACGGCCAAACGTGGGGCTGTTATGCCAAAATCCCGGATCAATCCGGCATGAGTGATACGGATGGTTTCTTCCAGCAATTCGCGGGTCAGGGCGCCAACGACATCTTGTAACGCAATGTGAATGGTCGTCGGCACAACCCGCAACTCAGGCCCGGCCAGCATCATGACCACGCGGTCGACACCCGCCAGCGCCGCCAGATATTCTGTATGCCCGGGATAAGCAAACCCGGCCCCGTCTTGCAGGGCTTTTTTGTGAATAGGCGCGGTGCATATGGCTGCGGCGGCCCCTGATTGAACATGCTCAACCGCTAAGGCGATCACGTCGATTACACCTTGCGCATTGGCAGGGTCTGCCGAACCTGCACGCGCGTGGCCGGAAAATGGATGTGACAACACCGGCAGAGTTTCGCCGGGCAGATCCTTTGCCTGGACCGGGTGCTCGATTATCGCAATCGATGCCGCAACTTCTTTGAAATGTCTAGGATCACCAATGGCATAGAACGGCACAGATTTGCCAAGCGCCTTACGCGCCTTGGCTATGATTTCTGGACCAACCCCTGCTGGTTCACCGCAGGTGACGGCGATAGGTTTCATGGGGTCTCGTCAATAATCGCATCGGCCCGAAGTTCTGCCAGGAACCCCGCTGCATAGCTCTCCAGACGCTGCTGGAATAGGGCTTGGCGCACTTCTTCGCGCCCCCCTTCTGGCAGTTCGGTGGACCGCCCGCAAAGCATAAGGAAGAGCAAATCGGCGCCATTGTTTCGGGTCAAGTTGGTCGACACTTCATTGGCGTCCAGTCGGGTCAGCTCAACAGAGATATCGGCCGGAACATCAGCGATTGGAAGCGAGACAATCTCGAACCCACCGGGGCGGACGCCGTAAAGATCGTCACATGTATCCAGATCATCGCGCAGGTCCTGCGCCTCGGCCAATGCCGCGTCGCTCTGGCCGCCCGGGATCGGGACAATGGCATATTCCACCGCGATCACGTCTGGCGTCACAAAGCCATTCTCATCCAGCCCGCGCAATTGGAAAATGCCGATGGCATTGCCCATCGGGATCGGATCAGTCACGCCGCCCACTTCCATCGGCAATAGCAGTGCTCGCAACTGTGGTGGCACTGTTGAAAGAGGGCGCCAGCCCAAGCCACCGCCATTGTTGCGAGATCCAGAGGCCGAGTATTGCCGCGCGGCTTGTGCAAAGGCGCCGATCGAGCCGTCCGTTGTTTCGGACAATCGTGTAATCAACGCGCGCGCCTCGTCGGCATTTGCCCCCTGTAGGGGCACAATCAGTTCGGCGAAGTTGATTTGCGCGCCACCCTCGGTGGCCGACAGGGTCAACGCGCGGTCGATCTCATCTTCGCTGACTTGTGCGCGCGGTCCAAACCGACTGCGAACGATATTTCGCCATGTAATCCCGGAGGCCACAAAATCGCGGAACGTTTCAAGCGCAATCCCTTCGTTTTGCAAGGCAGCGGCCATTGCATCGACCGACAAATTGGCGCGGGCGGCAAATTCTTCCATGCCTTCTTCGACCTGCTCCAGCGTTGCGGTCAGGCCAAGACGTTCGCCAGCCTGGCGCTGCAAACGCTCGTCAATCAGCCTTTCGCGCGCAAGTTCCGGCAAGTTGCCCGGCGCGTTAAGAACTTCCAAAAAACGAATTCTCTGGTCGATCTCATAATAGGTGACGATGCTGTCATTCACTTCGACGGCTGCCGAAAACGGGCTTTGCGCCGCGGCTGGCAACGGCATCATCAGTGCGGCCATGGCTGCAAGGGCCGTCAGAATTCTGGGTCGGTCTGCTCTGATCGTCATGGTCGTTTCCGTTCTTCTTCGGTCCGGCTTTGCGGTCTTAATGGCAGGTTCGGTCGTAGCTGCGTCCGTCGCGTGTGGCCCCAAACCCGTTCAGGGCTACTGTTAACCCAAATTCGGTGGCCGCGTCCAACGTAGCGGAGGTGGTAAAGCGACGCGAGAGGGAAAACTCAACATCGACGCATTCAGTGGCATAGGTCACGGCCAAACCGGCACGCGTTGGTTCATTGGCCTCGAAATCATAGCGCCAATCGACCTGTGCGCCCCAGGCATTGTCGAAATCATAGGCGGCATCGAAGGCCCATTCGCCAATATCCTGTGGTCGACCTTCGGCCGGATCGGCCTGCAACCAAGTGTAAGAGGAGGTCAGATCAACGCGCTCATTGGCCCAGTTCACCGCCAATTCATTTGATGTGACGTTGAAAGTCTCGCTGAACAGCGCTCGATTGATCACTTCAAGCCCGTGTCCCATTTCGAAACGCGCAGCGATCAGCCAGTCAGAATCGCGACTATCAAGGCCAGAGCCTGGGGTAAATTGTCCGAAATCGCGCTCGCGAAGGACGCGCCCGATGGTCAGGCCAAGGGACCATCCAAGCGGATCTTCGCGTGTATAGGACACCCCAAAGGCAAGGCGCGAGCCCAGTTCGTGCCCATCTGCCCCCGGGAAACGGTTGAGGGCGAACAGGTTGCCTTCGTCAAATTCCACAACGCCGCTGTCTTCGTTAGGCACAGTCGTTGTCGTACTGGGCGCCCATGCATACTGAACAATAGGTTCGATCACATGCGTGACCCCATTTGCCTGCGCGCGCGCCCATGGCCAGCGCAGCTCTGCCGCCACAAAGGGTGTTGACCGGGTCAGTTCGGAAGAGAAATTTGAATCTTCTCGCACATCGTAAATGTCACCCTGCCAATGGGCCTCGACCGCGCCCAGGAAGCCTCCGGGCAGAACCCAGTCGCGACGCCAATTGGCCTCCGCGCTCAAGCGGCTGACATCGCGACCGATGATATCTGCGGTTGAATCGCGATTGAGCGTTTCGGTTGACAGGCCAAGCGTTGCGATCCCCCCGACCCAAGCGGGTGCAAAACGGCGGGTGATTTCACCGCCGACCGTGTGATTGGGAAGCGTTGCGTTGTTATCGCCTTGCCGCAGAGAATGGTACCGGTTGGCCGAAAGCTCGATATACTCATCGCGCGAGGCCCGGCTGATGGTCGCAAAACTGTTCAGGATATCTTCGTCGGAAAAGTCATAGGTCACCAGATAGGCCGGGTCGGAAACGGTTTGATATCCAAAATCCAATCTGAAATCGCGCGGCAGGTCGAACCAGCCTTCGGCAAACAGATAAGACCGGGTGCTATCGGTTGTCAGGTCATCCCAGCTGAGCGCGCCATTTGCCTCGATGAACCCATTGCGAAATGCGCGTCTTAACCGGGCTTCGACCGTTTGACTGCCACCAAGGGTCAAATAGGGCGATACAGTCAGGTCAGTATGCGGTCCAAGAGTAAAGAAATAGGGCATACGAATGCCCACACCCAATTGGTCATTGGCCCGAATTTCAGGGGTCAGGAATCCCGACGCGCGCTCCAGCGACGGGTCGGGTAGACGCAGGCGTGGGAAATAGGCGATGGGAATGCCAAGGGCACGGAACTGAGCCTCTTCAAAATAGAGCTGCTGTTCCAATTGATCATGCACAATCCGCCGGGCGCGAATTTGCCAAAGGGGCACAGGATTATGCGCACAAACCTCGCAGGATGAGGCGACGGTTTGGTAAAGCTGGGTATATCGCCCATCAATCCGATTGATCTGAGTGGCCGCAATTTGTAGCTGGCGATCCAGGACAAGGCGAGCGGATTGTAGAACGCCATTTTGTAGATCCGAGGACAATTCGGCGAATTCGGCAAAAACGATGCTGCGGCCATTGGCTTCGGTCAGGGTTATGGGCCCTTCAACACGGATCTGATCAGTGCTGCCTTCATAGTGAACAGCGGTCGCGCGCATCGTTGTGTTATTGTAGAAGATTTCAACGTGACCACTGGCCGAAACCGAGGTTGTCCCGCGGGAAAAGCGGATGTTATCCGCAATGAGCGTGGCCGCCGTTTGCGCGGATTGCGCAAAACCGGGGCCAGCCAAAATGGCGGTGCATAGGACGGCAATGGCAAGGAGTCGTCCCAACATCACCCGTCCTCCGTATGAAGGAGGAAGGCGAGCGACAATAGTATAGCGGCAAGCGGTGGTGCCCACGCCACCACGGCGACAGGCAACTGGCCTGTTTCGCCCAACACCTGCGCGAAGTTGCGCAAAAAATAGAATCCAAAGCCTGCCAGCAGCGCAAACAATACCATCATCCCCGTTTTCCCAAACCGGGTATGCCGCATTGTGAAGCTCGCGCCAATCAAAACCATTGCTGCCAGCATGAGGGGATTGGACAATTCGACCATCAGCCAAACACGATGTTGCAAAGCGGCGAACCCAGCATCGCGCATCTGGGAAATGAAATTGGGCAATTCATAAATCGGGACGGTTTCCGGTCGCCCGAAACTGTCGCGGATTTGGTCGCGAGTCAGGGTGGAGGGCAAAACAAAACTGGGATGGCTCGTTGCGCTGGCCTCTGGGTTGGTATCGCGCAGTGACCAGCGCTTGGCCCCGGTCAAATCCCATGCGCCATCCCGCAAGACAGCGGCCTCGGCGTCGATCCGCGCTTGTGCCTGCCCGGATGGATCAAACACAAAAAAACTCGCTTCAAAAAGGGATGTGCCATCTGCATTGGCGCGGCTGGCCCGGATCACTGTTTGGCCAAAGGCGCTGCCCTGGCGCAGCCAAAGCCCGTCACCCGAGACGGAAAGTGTGCGTTCCTCGCCGGTTTGGAAACGGGCAATTGAGACTTCATATTGCCGTTCGGTGGCTGCAACCAAAGGGTTGATCACCAGAAGCCCGACAATGCCGATGAGGACCGACACCACGACAGGAGAAAATGTCGATTTCAGCGCAGATCGGCCAGAGCCGCGAATGACCACCAATTCAGACGTTCGTGCCAAGGACAGGAACAGGATCAGTGTTGCCAAGATGATAAACAAGGGCAACATCACATAAAGCGCGCCGGGCAAATTCAGCAGGGTGAGCTGAAACGCCGCGCTCAGACCCGCGTCGGGGGTTCCGATTTCCCGCAATTGCTCGGCTAGATCAATCGGAACAAGAATGGCCATGAATATCGCAACGACGATCAGGAAGGATCGCAGAAAGCGCCGGGCGATATAGAAATGCAGGATCATGCGGCGGCCTGCCTGCGACGGGGACGATAGCCGCGCATTGCCATAAAAGTCATGAAAAAGGCCGTGCAGGCGGCAAGAACTGGCTGCAAATAGGCAAGAAACGCCATGCCATCTTGTCGCGATCCGATGGCCTCGGCCGCGTTCCACGTCATCTGAAGCGGAACGATCAGAAATATCGCCAGAATGATTTGGGGCCATATTCCAAACCGTGAGAATGCGCCAAGCATCAACGTGGCAGAGGCAATCACTGGTACGAACAGCACAAAGAGTGCGCGCGCAATGCGGTCATGGCCTTCAAATCTGAATTCGGCGACCGTTGATCCATGCGCCTCTATTATTGCTGGGGGCGCGGTCAGCAGCAACAGAGTCGACATCTCGCGCATATCCATGATCCGCGCGCCGGTGTCGGAAATCAGCCCGCCGATATCATAGGTGAAATCGTCAAATTCCACGATCGACAGGCGCCCGGATGTCAGTTGCACGGTTTGGGCAACGCCCTCGAACATCACCAGACGTGGTCCAACTTCGGATGAGATAAGTAAGGCCCGTTGTGCGGTGTAGGTGGTCTCGGAGTCGGGCTGCGACCGGTCTTGCAAAAAGATGTCCCTGAACTCCCCCAATTCAGAGATTTCACGGATATAAACCGTGACCCCATCGGTGGGATGGATGAATTCACCCTCGCGCAAGAATCTGCCGGTCAGGTCTTCGGCCACTTCGCGGGACCGCTCCATGAATTGCCCACGGGCGGCAGGAACCAGAAAATGCGCCAGAATCGCTATCAAAAGGGCGGCGATCAATCCAAAGACCCAGACAGGTCGTAAAAGCCGTTTGGCCGAGCAACCCGCGGTCTGCATCACCACCAACTCGCTTTCCGAAATCATTCGGTTTGTGACGTAAATGGCCGCGACAAAGGCCGAGACAGGCAACACCAAAAGGATTGTCTGCGGCAGGGAAAGCGCTGAAAACTCTAGGAAAACCCGCAGGTTTTGGCCATCCGCAATCAACCTGTCAAACAGGCCCACTGCCCGGTTCACCCAATAGACAGAGACCAAAACAATGCTGAAAAAGCTGAAGAGCACCAAAAGCTGTGACAGGATATACCGGTCATAGCGGCCCATCGGCGACGCCCCCTTAAATCTTCGTTTACAAACATCCCAGTCCCTTGGTTCTAAAACAAACATCGCCACAAGGACAGGCATATCTGGTCAAGCCTGCCTACTAGCCCTAGTGTCTATGGCAACTGTTCTTTCATGAGGCCGAAGATGACAAACCCGATCGAGATTTCCTTCTCTGAAACCAATATCGACGTGTTCGCGGAAACCACAGGTGTGGTGGCCGTAACAGTCACGCCTGATGGCAAGTTGGACCCATCAGCGCGGCGGGTGAACAAGCTGACCCGTGGGGCTTTGGCGCGGGTGATCGAAAGTGATTCATGGGAAAAAGCCAAATCAGGCGATCTGATCACTTTGGCTTACCCCACGGGGATGGAGGCAAAGTCTGTCAGCATCGTGAAGACAGAGCGGCGTCCACAAGTTGAGGTCGCGCGAAAGGCGGGCGCGGCGCTTGCGAAAGTGAAGGGCGACGATCCTTTGCTATTTGCCGCCGGAACACTGGGACGAGTGGAAGAGGCGGCCCTGGCTATCGCCCTGCGAAACTACGCGTTTACGGACCATAAAACAGACGAGAGCAAGATCCCCGGCGCCGTCGAAATCATGTGCTCGAAACCCGGAGAAGCCGCAGAGGCCTACGCCCCGAAAGCCGCTGTTGCCGAGGGGGTGTTTTTCACTCGTGATCTGGTGACAGAGCCTGCCAATGTGCTGACCACTACTGAATTTGCGAACCGTGTTTCAGCCTTGTCCGACCTTGGTCTTGAGATCGAGATCTTGGAAGAAGATCAGATGGCCGAACTTGGGATGGATGCGTTGCTTGGCGTTGGCATTGGCTCCGAAAGCCCATCCAAAATTGCCATCATGAATTGGAAAGGCGGCGGCGACGAAGCGCCGCTGGCCCTTGTCGGGAAAGGCGTCGTCTTTGACACTGGTGGCATCAGCTTGAAACCGGCCGGTGGTATGGAAGATATGACCATGGATATGGGCGGCGCGGGCGTTGTGGCGGGCGTGATGAAGGCAATTGCCCTTCGCAAGGCCAAGGCGAATGTAGTTGGCCTGATCGGTCTGGTTGAAAACATGCCCGATGGGCGCGCGCAACGCCCGGGCGACGTTGTGAAATCCATGAAGGGCGACACCATCGAGGTCATCAATACGGACGCCGAAGGGCGGTTGGTGCTCTGCGATGTGCTTTGGTACGCGCAGGAGACCTTTGCCCCGCGTGGCGTGATCGACCTGGCAACACTTACCGGCGCGATCATCATTGGACTTGGTCATGAAAACGCCGGCGTATTCTCCAACGATGACACATTGGCCAACCAATTCCTCAAAGCAGCGGATGCAGAGGGCGAAGGTGCATGGCGTATGCCGCTTGGCGCGGCCTATGACAAAATGCTGAAATCGCATGTCGCAGATATGAAGAATGTTGGTGGTCGGGCGGCAGGCTCGATCACGGCAGCGCAATTTTTGCAGCGCTTTATCAAAGATGACATGCCGTGGATTCACCTCGATATCGCCGGTGTGGCCAGTGTGAAGTCTGAAACCGCATTGGCGCCGAAAGGGGCCACGGGCTGGGGTGTCATGACGCTGGACCGTTTGGTGCGTGACCTCTGCGAGGAAGAGTAACCGCTTATGGGCGCGGCCTATTTCTATCATCTGACCCAATCGCGGCCCGAGGAGACCTTGCAGGTTCTCCTCGGGAAATCCCTCCAGGCCGGGTGGCGTGTCGCGGTGCGTGGCCGCTCGGATGCCTATCTGGCGCGGTTGGATGAGATGTTGTGGTTGCGCCCAGAGGACGGGTTTCTGCCGCATGGCATAGCCGGTGGCGCACATGACGCGTCGCAACCGGTTCTATTGACCGGTTCGACTGAATTACCAAATGAGGCCACCTGCGTGATGAGCGTCGAGGGGGCCGACGTCACGCCGGATGAGGTGCAGGCGCTTGATCGGGTTTGCGTCCTGTTTGACGGGCATGATCCAGATGCGATGCAAATCGCACGCGGGCAGTGGAAGACGCTCACCGAGGCGGGCTGTGCCGCGCAGTATTGGTCCGAGGAAAGTGGGTCGTGGCAGAAGAAGGCAGAAAGCCCTCAGGCGTGAGTCCATCGTTCAACGCGATAGCACCATTCGGCCGTCTTCGATTGCGATACGGTCGAACCGGCTAAGGTAGGACATCCCCAGCAAGCTTTCATTCATCGGGCTGCCATTCACGACGGCTGAAACATTGCGGTCGGTGATGTCGCCCACTGCGACTTCGTTCAAACGTACCGTAGCTGTCTGCACCATCCCATTGGCCGTCATCGCGCGCCGATCATAGGTCAGTGAGCCAACGTCGATCCCGGCGCGGGACGCATCCTGCGGCGTCAGCACGACATCGGTGGCCCCGGTATCGACCACAAACCGAACCGGGGCGCCGTTTAACTGAAGCGTCAGGTAGTAGTGCCCATCAAAATTCTGCGGGATCGAGATCTCACCAGTGCCCGCCACAACAGATTGACGGGTCAGAAACCGGGCTTCGATCTGCGGCCATTGATTTACGCCAACAACGCCCACCACAATAATTGCAGCCCAGATCAGTCCATAGCGCGCCAATTGCCCAAGGCGCGCGAGGTTGGACGTCAATAAGGAGCCGACCAGCGCAACAGCCAGTAAGCCCAGATAGATCAGAGAAGGGAAATCGCCTTTATCCATATGCCTAATATAGGAAGGTTTTTGGTTCAGAACAGGCTGAGGTCATGCAACCCGTCAATCATGAATTGAATCGCAAGCGCGGCCAGCAACATCCCAAGGATGCGGGTGACAACATTAATGCCAACAGGGCCGAGCAATCTTTCCAACACCCCCGCCATCAAAAAGAGGATGAAGGCAACGATCAGCACCGCTGCCATTACCCCGTGGATCATCGCAATGCCCATGGCATCCTCGGCCTGCCCCGTGAGCAGGATCATAGTGGCCATTGCACCGGGGCCTGACAAAAGCGGCATGGCCAGCGGAAAGACGGAAGGATCATCTTCTGGTGGGGCCGTATCGGCCTGATCCTGACGCCGTTGCGACCGACGCTCGAACAACATGTCGAGTGCTGTCAACAAAAGCAGGATGCCACCGGCGATGCGGAAGGCGGGCAGGGATATCCCGAGGAAATCCAGCACGCCTTCGCCTGCCAGACCAAAGATCGTCAGCAAGGCAAAGGCGACAAGGCAGGCCCTCACAGCAATCGATCGGCGTGCTGCGGCGCTGTTGCCTGCGGTCAACGCAATAAATAGCGGTGCCAAACCGATTGGGTCGATCACCACGAACAATGCCACAAAGGCCGTGATCAAATCGGGCAGGGTCATTTCGCTTGAACCTCCTCCAGCCGCTCCAAAGACGCCATCCACAGCGCTTCGGCCCGCATCAGGCCATCTTCCACTTCGGAAAACTTCTTCTGCCAATGCGCCAGATCATTGGCGGAGGCAGCCTCATAAAGTGTCGGATCAGCCAGCTTTGCCGACAATTTGTCCCGCATTGCGGTGATTTTCTCAACCCGAGCCTCGCATTTGCGAACCTCTGCCCGCAATTCCAGGATCTGATCGCGCGATGGCTTCTTTGGTTTTGGTGCCTTGGATTTTGGTTTCGACGGGGCATCATCCTTGGACAGCAGCAATCTGCGGTAACTGTCCAGATCATCCTCATAAGGGGCCACAGTGCCGTCTTTGACCAGCCAAAGCCGGTCAGCGGCCAGGCTCAGCAAATGCATGTCGTGGCTGACCAGAATGACTGCGCCGGAGTAGGCTGTCAGGGCTTCGACCAGCGCCTCACGGCTCTCAATATCAAGGTGGTTTGTCGGTTCGTCCAAGATCAGCATATGCGGCGCGTCTAATGTCGCCAACAACAAAGACAGTCGCGCCTTTTGCCCACCAGACAGACGCCCAACTTCGGTTTCAGCCTGTTCTGCCATCAGGCCGAATCCGGCCAGTAGGGCTCGCAACTTGGCCGGTGCTTCATCCGGTCTTGCGCGGCGAAGATGCTGCAATGGTGTTTCGTCGATGTGCAACTCATCAACTTGATGCTGCGCGAAATACCCTACGCGCAGCTTTGACGAGGAAACTTTCTGCCCCTCGCATGCCTTCAGTTTGTTGGCCAGCAACTTGGAAAGGGTCGATTTCCCTTCTCCATTTCGGCCCAGCAAAGCGATACGGTCGTCCTGATCAATGCGAAGGTTCAGCCGTTGCAAGACCGGCGCACCGCCATAGCCCACCGCCGCGCCATCTAATTGAATGATGGGGGGCGAGAGTTGTTCTGGACTGGGAAAGGTGAACTTTCGGAAAGCACGTTCCTTAGGCGAGCTTATTGGCTCCATTCGTTCCAGCATCTTCAATCGGGACTGCGCCTGCTTGGCCTTGGTGGCTTTGGCGCGGAACCGGTCAACAAAGCTTTGCAAATGTGCGCGTCGGCTTTCCTGCTTTTTTGACTCCGCTTCGGCGACCGCCAAACGCGAAGCGCGGGTTTTGGCAAATGTGTCGTAGCCGCCTTGGTATAGCGTCAACTGGCGATCTTCGAGATGCAGGATGTGCCCGACCGCGCGATTAAGCAGGCCCCGGTCGTGGCTGATAACCAGAACGCTATGCGGATATTTGGCCAGGTAGCTTTCCAGCCAAAGTGCGCCTTCAAGATCCAGATAGTTGGTCGGTTCATCCAGCAACAACAAGTCAGGGGCGGAGAAGAGAACCGCCGCCAAGGCCACCCGCATGCGCCAGCCGCCGGAAAAGGCCGAACAGGGTTGCAACATCTCGTCCGACGTAAAGCCAAGCCCGCGCAAAATGGTTGCGGCTCGTGCCTCTGCCGACCAAGCGTCGATATCGGACAGTCGCATCTGGATTTCAGCGATCCGGTTCGGGTCCTGACTGTCTTCGGCTAAAAGCGCTGCACGTTCGGTGTCAGCCTCAAGCACTGTCTCCAACAAAGATGTCTCTGAGGAGGGGACTTCCTGCGCGACACCACCGATCCGCGCGCGAGAGGGCAGGGTGATCTCACCGCCATCCAATGTCAGTTCGCCGCGGATCAAACGAAAAAGCGTGGTTTTGCCCGTGCCATTGCGACCGACAATTCCAACCTTGTGACCATCGGGAATCGTGGCCGACGCGCCCTCAAGCAATGGGCGCCCGGCGATGGAAAATGAGATATCGGAAATCCGTAACATAAGGCGCGGTGTGGCCGCATCCCGCGCCAGTGTCAATTGCTGGCTTTTCAAGCGGCGCGCCTCATGCTAGGGCGCGCTCAAATTCATCTTTATGCGGAGCATAGACCCATGGCGCTGGAACGCACCTTTTCGATCGTTAAACCCGATGCAACCAAACGCAACCTGACCGGCCAAATCGTCGCTAAGTTTGAAGAGGCCGGTCTGCGTGTTGTTGCCTCCAAGCGCATTCAGCTGACTCTTGCCCAAGCACAAGAATTTTACGGCGTCCACAAAGAACGTCCTTTCTTTGGCGAACTGTGCGAGTTCATGATTTCTGAACCGATCGTTGTTCAGGTTCTCGAAGGTGAAAATGCCATCACGAAAAACCGTGAAGTCATGGGCGCCACCAACCCTGCCGAAGCGGCAGAGGGCACCATCCGGAAAGAGTTTGCCTTGTCCATCGGCGAAAACTCCGTCCACGGCTCTGACGCACCTGAAACTGCTGCTGTCGAAATCGCCTTCTTCTTCTCGGGTCTTGAACTGGTCGGCTAAGCGACCTGTTTAAAATGAAACAGATTTGGGGCCGTTCCTGACACCGGGGGGCGGCCCTTATTTTTGTGGAGGGGCGGCGCGAATACCGATTTCGTCCAACACCTTTTCAAACTCCGAAAGATGCAGATCAAAGGATTTCGCCTTGAGCGCATCAAAGCGTTTTCGCAGCGCCTTCTTCTCCTCGCCCTTGCAATCATTCCATGGGCGGCCTTGCAACGCCATGTGGAGAACGTAGTAGCCAATGAAATGCGGGCGGGTTCCTGTGCGCATCATTGCGGCATAGGCGTCATCCGCACCGCGGTCATGCAAAGTTTCTGCATCATGGATGCCAGCCCGCTTTAACGCCTCGGCAAAAGCGGGTCCGATATTGCGAATATCTGTCAGGGGTGTCGGCACCGATACCTCGTTACGCAAGAAACCCCATGCTCGATATCAGATGCTTGCCCAGTCCTTAAAGGTGACAGGCGCATCTTTTTTCTGCGTGGTGTCGGGTTTAGGTTGTGGGGTCTGTTTCGGGCTCGGCTTGGGATTGGGCATGTTTCATGCTCCTTTTGTCGTGTTTTTGCTGCCTTGGACGAGTTTGCGCTCAAAATGTGGCGCGGTTATGGCATCCGACCGTGGCGCGGACAGCCGAACAAAGGCACAATTGTGAACGGCCGGGCCGAGAGGCACGAGCCGCACGGTTTCGGCCCGGTAAGGCGCCGATCACCTCAAACGCCTGAGCCCGAAGGCCGTACCTTTTCAGAAAAACCCAATAAACATCCGAACTTACACATATTCAATTGCCGAAACATTGTGGGAGTGACGTCAGTAAGGCCCCCCTTTTGATTCGCTACTTGCTTGGATGATTGATGCCTGTCCGGAACCAAAGATCGTAAATTCAATCTATTGAAATATGTTCAAATGTGGTTCAAGGCTGCCTTATTCTCGTCACGGTATACAATCCGTTTCGTTTTTGGGATCAATCGCTTGTTTTCATTTAAGAAACAATAGCAGATTAATCCGATAAAATGCGACTTCGAAAATTTACTTTGGCTTGTTGGTGCGCCCAGAAAATCGTTTAGTATTCGAAATTTATAAGAATGCGACCTGAATACGTTTGTTGTTTTGCTGTTTCCGTCATCGAAACAAAGGTGGCAAAAATTTGTGGCAACCGTGGCGAATTAAAGGAACGTTAACCTTACCAATCCCTCAATGCTGCCAAATTTCGAACAATTTTCACTTCCTTTGAGACGTATCTTCGGGGTAATCGTTAATGAGCCCAACTGGGGGGCGATGTCTGAAGGCCACGGGGGCGGCCGCATGAAACCAGTTGATCGGAAGCGATCTGCAGGTGTCCTGTGAGCCGCGCAATTGTGCGGAACACTGCGAGGAAATGTGCCCTGCCAGGCATGTCTCCGGTGAAGGGTGTCCTTCGCTCATCTGCCAGCCCCGAACGGTCCATGCGCCCGCCCTGCTGAACCTAACGACATCGCAAATCAGTTGGATCGTGAATGACAACGATCGCTAGGGGATGTGCGATGACTTTGGTCACCTTGACCACACTGCAAATCACAAAGGTCCGGAAGAATCCGGGGCGTGAGTTCGTTGTATCCAAACCAAATTTTGTAAGCCGGACAGCCGCGCAGGGCGCGTGCCTCGGCGCGGCGTAAAGGAGAATTTGACATGAGTGGCGAAACTCAAAATCCCGGCACTGTTGATGGTGTTGTTGACGGAACCCCAGACAGCGATCTGATTGATCTGGGATATACAGGTGATCCAGAGGGTGACCGGATTGACAATGGCGATGCCATTTTCCCGGATCACGCACCAGATGACGACGTTGTTCTTGCCGGTGAAGGTGATGATACAGTCGAAGCTGGTGACGGTGATGACACTGTTTTTGGCGGTGACGGTGACGATAATATTTCTGGCGAAGATGGCGACGACCTGCTGAAAGGCGAAGGCGGCAATGACACGCTGGACGGCGGCGACGGAAATGACACCCTTTTGGGTGGCGATGGTGCGACCGATGCCAGCGGCGGCGATGGCGATGACTTGATCGATACGCGCCTCGATACAAACCTGCCTTTGCCTGATCGTGGATATCCAGGCCTGTTCCCAGGTGATGGCGACCCTCTTGATGCACGCGACACGATTGACGGCGGCGCCGGCAACGACACGATCTATTCCGGCGATGACAACGACTATATCGATGGCTGGACCGGCGATGACAGCATAAATGCCGGGTTCGATGACGATACCGTTCTTGGGTATGATGGTGACGATACCATTGTTGGTGGCGAAGGGTCAGACAGCCTGTTGGGCGAAGATGGCAACGACGTCATCTATGGCGGCCTTGGGCCAGGATTCCCGGATGAACTGAACATCACTGACGATGGATCAGACGGGAACCCGATCGGGCCGGATGCCGTTACGGATAACGGCCGTGACTTTATCGACGGCGGCGCTGGCGACGACATTCTCTATGGTGAAGATGACGATGACACCATTTACGGTGGCTCCGGCAACGACACCATCGACGGCGGCATTGACGAAGATGAGATCTATGGCGGCGACGACCGTGATGTCATCCTCGGCGGTAATGCTGGTGACTATGTCGATGGCGGCGGCGGCGGCGATGACTATGACACGCTGGATTTGACCGGTGCTGGTCCTCTGTCCATCGAATATGACGCCAACCCGGAAAACGGCACTGTCACCTTCTATGACGATGACGGCAATCCAACCGGGACCATGCGTTTCGAAGAGATCGAAAATGTCATCCCATGCTTTACCCCCGGCTCGCGCATTGCGACCCCGCGTGGCGAAGTTCTGGTCGAAAGCCTGCAACCCGGTGACAAGATTATCACTCGTGACAATGGTATTCAGGAAATCCGCTGGATTGGCGCCCGTTCGCTGAACCACCAGGAATTGCGCAAAGCACCGCATCTGCGCCCGATCCTGATCAAGGCCGGTTCACTTGGTGATGGTTTGCCGGAACGTGATATGCTGGTGTCTCCGCAACACCGGATGCTGGTCGCCAATGACCGCACGCAGCTCTATTTCGAAGAGAGCGAAGTGCTGGTGGCTGCCAAACATTTGGTCAACCACGCGGATATCCAGTACATGGATACGCTGCGCACCACCTATATCCACTTCATGTTTGACCGGCACGAAGTTGTCCTGGCCGATGGCGCCTGGACTGAAAGCTTCCAGCCTGGTGATCAGACGTTGGGTGGCATGGGCAATGCGCAGCGTAACGAAATCTTCGAGCTCTTCCCAGAGCTGCAGGGCGAAAAGGGCCGCAACGACTATATCGCTGCGCGCCGTGTTCTGAAGGGCCACGAGGCTCGTCTTATCGTCCGCTAAAGTTAGCAGCAGGGACTTGGGCGAGAGAGGGGGCCTTTGTACCTCTCCCCTGACCCCGAAAGCCAAGGGGCGGCGCGATCAAACGCGCCGCCCCTTTTGTGTTTGTCGCCACTTGGCCCAATCCTCGGGAGTATTCAGGTTTGTTGTTGCATGGTTGCCCGGCAATTTCACATGGATTACCTGATCTTTTTCGGCCTTCAGCAAATTTCGCGCGCCCATATCGCCGGTCAATTGCTGCAAGTCAGGGAATAACCGCCGCGGAAAAAGAACGGGGTTCCCCGGCGTTCCGTCCATATCAGTCGCACGATGGATTGCATTAGGATTTCGTGAAAACGCATTGAAAAAATGGGATATATCTGACCTTGAAACGTCAGGCATGTCAGATAGGACCACAAGGCAACCATCAGCCTTTACCCTCGATAGTCCAGCAATCAGCGATTGAGACATGGGCCGACCTGGGGCCACAGGTACCACCCTGACAGGCAGATCGCAGATAACAGCCAACCGATCTTGTTGGCCATCGCCAATCACGACGATGGTCTCGGCAACAGCCGCGCACCTTTCGGCCAAACGCCGCAGTAGTGGCTGCCCGTCAACAAGTTCCAGCAACTTGTCCGTGCCGCGCATGCGGCTCGAACGTCCTGCTGCCAAGAGCAGGATTTGAATCGAAGCACTCATACCCACCTACTTTGCCGAAATACCCCAGGGGTGGGCGGAGGCAGGATCCCCCCGCGTGTCGGCGCGCCGACGGCAAGTCGATGCGAACATGCCCTATCCAAGTTTGCGAATTCTAAGCTGCGTCAGCCGGTTCTGATCGCGTTCCGCCACTTCAAATCGGAACCCATGAAAGCTGAAAACCTGTCCTTCTACGGGGATCAGTTGCGCTTCATGGATGACAAGACCGGCGACGGTGTTGGCCTCTTCATCCGGTAAGTTCCAATCGGTGGCCCGATTCAGATCGCGGATTGTCATACTGCCGTCGATCACATAGCTGCCATCGGCATCTGGCGTCAGGTTAACCTCATCCTCGACGTCAAACTCATCCGTGATTTCACCGACAATTTCTTCCAAAATATCTTCTAGCGTGATCAGTCCCTGAAGCGCGCCATATTCATCCACCACAAGGGCGAAATGAGTATGTCGGCGCAGAAATTGCCGCATCTGGTCGTCCAGAGTTGTCGTCTCTGGCACGAAATAGGGTTTCATCGCGACATCGGTGACACTGAAGGCGGCCAGCCCTGCGTCCGAGGCCTCCGGACCACGCATCAGGCGGTCCATTTCCCGCAAAACATCTTTCGCGTGAACAAGGCCAATGATGTTTTCCTGATCATCACGGTAAACGGGCAGGCGGGTATATGGGGATTTCAACAGTTGGCTGAGAATGGTCTGGCCATCGTCATCTGCATCAATCATCTCGATATTCGACCGGTGCAACATGATTTCTTCTACCGTACGATCGCCCAGATCAAGCGCACCCAGCAGGCGGTCTCGATGTTCTTTTTCAACCACACCTTCGGAGTGGCCGAGAGTAATCGCGCCGGCAATTTCCTCCCGCGCAGACAAAACTGCGCTTTCAGGATCGGTGCGCACGCCAAAAAGACTGAGCATTCCGCGCACCATAATCTGAACCATGGAAACGATCGGTGAGAAAATCAGGATGACCAATCCGATCACCCCTGAAACGGTCGAGGCCGCGCGTTCGGCATTGGTGATGGCATATGTTTTGGGCAGGACCTCAGCAAAAACCAACACCAAAAGGGTCATGACAAGCGTTGCGATAGCAACGCCGCTTTCACCGAAGGCCCGCGTGAACAGGGCGGTCGCCAGCGAGGCCGCCAGAATATTGACCAGGTTATTTCCGAGCAGTACCGACCCGATCAGACGCTCGCTATCTTCGGTCAGTTTTAGGGCATGCGCTGCCTTGCGGGATCCTTTGTCGGCCTGGCTGCGCAGCTTGCCCCGTGAGGCCGCCGTTAGCGCCGTTTCCGACCCCGAGAAAAAGGCCGAGAGGAACAACAGTGCAAAGATTGCGGCCGCTGTAATCCAGAAGGAGGCGTCGAATGTCGTCTCAAGTTCGGGCATTTGGGGTCCTTGGTGGTCGAAAACTGTTGAGGGATGTAGCAAATTGAGGTCCAGCGCTTTGGTTATGGGGCCGCAGGCGGGCGGGATCAAGATTGCAGAGTGGAATTGGGCAAAACTGTGGCGCGGTTCGAGGTGCGGGTAAAGATCATGGTCCCTGTGCGCCACCGCCCAGATCTTGCTGATTTTCATGGAAAAATGAGGATCACCGACTGAGTAGCCCGAATCGGAATGTGGCAAGAATTTGCAGATCCAGCACAGTTAGTGGCCCATTGGGCCATTGTTTCGCCAGAATTTGCAACTTATAGTTGTGGTGTTAAGTTTGTTAAAAATTTTTGCCGGATTAAAGATTTTATTTCGACATGTTCTAGGCACATTTTCGCCGTCTTTTTCCGAACTGTAGGGCCCCCTTTCGCCGCAACCATTATCGTCCAGAAAGGCGGAGCTATGATGGATTAGCCTATCCAAAAAGTCAGGTGCGGTAACGGTATTGGAGACAATAGCGGAATTTTCCTAGATCGTTTCCCAATGGACGACAAACGTCCATTGCCCACGCTGAAACCCAAACTTTCTAAATGCCTGAGAAACATCACATAAATTTGCCTGCCTGCCCAAATTTTGCCTCAAAAATTGACGCAACCACAGGTTGATCAACTGCCGTGGGGAATTGACTAAAATATGCCATAAATGCGAGTTTGGCACCTGTGCGAAAGCGCTGATCGCGTCATGACTTGGCGAGGATTGCGGAATTCCCGGGCTGCCACCTGGTCTGCAATCATCGCGAAGGTGGGGATGGCGGGGTCGCATCCGAACTGTCGGCATTCTGCTCGCGCCAGTTCGCACCCAAAAAATGAATGACTTTGATCGCCGTGCCGGAGAGTCGCCGGGCGCGGACGAGGAAGCAATGTTCTGTGCCCGTCTTTCGGGTGCTGCTCCTAGGAGGGTTGGGTAATGTATGAGCGTATAGGCCTCTATCAAGATGGCCAGGCTCCATATGCGGTTGTGACGGCTCCGGCAGAGCCGTCCAATAGTGTGTATCGCCGCTTCTTGAAACGACTGACGGATATTGCCATCGTGGTCTTGGTTGCGGCGCCCGCATTCCTGATTGTGGTGATTTCGGCTGCAACGATATTTGTCCGTGAAGGGTCAAACCCATTTTACCGGCAACAGCGGATCGGTCTGAACGGCCGTACCTTCGGTATGTGGAAACTGCGCACAATGGTGGTTGATGCGGATCTGGTGTTGGACGGCTATCTGGCCGAAAACCCGTCGGCGCGCGCCGAATGGACAAAGCATCAAAAACTGAAAAATGATCCCAGGATCACGCGGTTCGGCCGGTTCCTGCGCCGGACATCGCTGGATGAATTGCCGCAAGTTTGGAACGTGCTGACTGGTGACATGTCAATTGTCGGGCCACGCCCAATGATGTGTAATCAGCGCTCTCTGTACCCCGGCACTGAATATTATGCGATGCGGCCAGGCATTACAGGGTTTTGGCAAACCTCCTGCCGCAATGAAAGCAGTTTTCATGAGCGGGCCAGTTTCGATCAGGCCTATTTCCGTGAGCTGTCTTTTGTTACGGATCTGGCGGTGATTTTCAGGACGTTCGCCGTGGTTCTGCGCGGGACGGGGCATTAAGCACGTTGACCCGGTCGCGCAACAGAGTCTGAACCCTGCGTCCCCATGCGGGCCAGTTCAAACGATCTTCGTAAATGGCGCGCGCTGATAGCCTCAGCGCGCGATATCTGTCTGGTTCGCTCAAATGGTTTTCGATCAACGATGCAAAGTCGGATGCCTTGGATCCTATCGGAAGGGCATAACCGTTTTCACGATCCCAAACCGGGACACCGCCCGCTTTCAGGCATAGGGACGGCAGGCCATAGGCCGACGCCTCGCAAAAGGCAAAGCCGTAGGATTCCATGGAGGGCATCACAAGGAAATGCGCGTGCCGGAAACAATCCTGAAAGATCTGCATGTCCTGTGGTTTGGATTTGTCGAGATGTGGGTAAACATGCACCCAGTCCGCCATAACTTCGTTAGGGGGCCGGCAGCCGATCACGGTAAGATGAGCGTCGATTCCGTCGCGCCGCAATTGGGAAACGGTTTCAGCAGTCAGCCAGCCGCCTTTCGCGGCCCAGTCCCGGCCAACCAGCAGTATATTGAGGGGCAAGTGCGGTCCAATGGGCGGCCCCTCTGCAGGGCCAGGGTCGGGCACATTGGCCCCCCATGGTACGGTCAGCGCTTTTTGCGGAGACAGCCCATATCGACCAATGGTCGCGTCCCGCAGCCAATCCGAGGGCCAAAGGGCCAGATCAACTTGGCGAAAGACCCGCGCTTCGGCGGCTTCGATCATCGGATCAATCAGGCGCGACGGTTTGAAATGCGAGCCAAAACTCTGGCCGACCTCCGATTGCTTGTAAATCGTCGGTGTCGCGTCCGAGCTGTAGGCCGTGACCATCGGATAGGGCAGGTTGAGCCGCGACAAAGAGTGAAAAGAATAGGCGCAAAACAGCACGTCAAAGCGGTCTTTGCGCAACGCAGCCTTGATTTGCGGGGCTATGACGCGGGCCAAGGCCAGATGCATACGCCACCGCGCACGGATCGACAGCGTTTCTGGCGCGGCAAGAACGGCCTTTCGCAAAGGTTCGGCCAAACCCCAGGAAATCGGCAGGGGCGTCACACGCCCGACATGGGTCTGCAAGGTTTCGAAGATGCGGGTATTGCCGCCGGAATAGGAATGCCGGTCGCCTGGATCGAAGTCGCAAAGATAGGCGATGTTCAGCTCTGTCTGCCCCGGTTCGGTCATCCCAAACTCTTTCCCAATTGCCCCTATTGGGGGCATAATTCTGCCCCATGTACTGGTTATATCAGGGGTTCTACCCCCCTTTAGGGGGGAAACCGGGCAAAACCATGACGAAGCAGCCAAAAAAGGATAACCGGTAAACAGGATGCCCAATGCGATCGCACAGTTGATGCTGGTCCTATGGCCGGTGATCTCGGTTTGGCTCTTTGTCAAACTGCCGATTGGGCGCGCGCTGATTGCCAGCTTGATTTTGGGATATTTGTTCTTGCCGCCGCCGCCTGCGGGGTTTGACTTTCCGCTACTGCCGCCATTGACCAAAGAGACCATACCCAGCCTTGTGGCGGTGTTTGCCTGCCTGCTTCTCTATCGCGATCAGATTCAGATCTTGCCGCGCAACCCTTTGGCGAGGGTTCTGTTGGCGGTCTTTGTCCTTAGCCCGATCGGCACGGTATTGACCAATGGCGATCCGATCTATGTCGGGGACACTTTCATTCCCGGATTGCGTCTGCGCGAGGGGATTGCCCAGGGTATCAACCAGTTGCTGTTGATTTCGCCGATGGTGCTGGCACAGGGTGTACTGCGCAGCAATGACGACCTTCGTGATGTTATCTGGGCGCTGTTTCTTGCCGGTTTGGCATATTCCCTACCGATGCTGGTGGAAATACGGCTCAGCCCGCAGCTAAACATCTGGATTTACGGTTATTTCCAGCACAGTTTCGAACAGATGATCCGCTTTGGCGGTTTTCGCCCGATTGTGTTTCTCTATCATGGGCTGTGGGCGGCCTTCCTGATGATGACGGCGGTGCTGGCAGCTTTGACTATTGCCAAGGCAGACGTAACGCGGCGCGCCGTCCTTTGGTGGCTCTTGGCAGGGTACCTGCTGGTTGTTTTGATCCTGTGCAAATCAGTTGCCTCGCTACTATACGGGGTGGCCTTTGCGCCGGTGGTGATCCTTCTAAGCACGCGCATGCAAATCAGCATTGCGATGATCTTTGCCGTTATGGTGATGGTCTACCCGGTGCTGAAAACCACAAATTTGGTTCCCGAAGAACGGTTGTTGGCCGCAGCAGAAGAGATCGACGAAGAGCGTGCAGGGTCGCTCCGGTTCCGGCTTGTGAATGAAAACATCCTGATGGCCCATGCCAATGAACGGCCACTGTTCGGCTGGGGCAGTTGGGGGCGTAATCAGCTCTATGATGAGGTGACGGGTGAGATCACAACCACCACCGATGGGCGTTGGATCATCACAATCGGGGTCTACGGCTGGCTTGGGTTCTTCGCAGAATTTGGCCTGCTGACACTGCCGATCTTTTTGCTTGGGTGGCGCACGTTTGGAGTCATCGAAAAGATCCCTCCGTGGTTGGGTGGCGCAGCGATCATCCTGGCAATCAACCTCTTTGATCTCTTGCCAAACGCCACTTTGACGCCGATGACCTGGCTGATGGTTGGCGCGCTTTTGGGATATTCCGAACAGGCCCAATTCAAACGACGTCGCAAGGCCGCGCCCTTGCAAACCGTGTTGTAACGAGGGGCCATGGAACAACGTCCACGCATATTGGTAATAGCCGAGGCCGCGAACCCCGAATGGGTTAGCGTGCCGCTGATTGGGTGGTCCGTGTCACAGGCTTTGCGCGAAGTGGCCGATGTTCACCTTGTCACCCAGATCCGAAACCGCGACGCAATTTTGCGGGCGGGGTTGGTCGAAGGGCAGGATTTTACAGCCATCGACAGTGAGGCCCTGGCCCGCCCGCTTTGGGCCTTGGGTGAAAAGTTGCGCATGGGGCAGGGCAAGGGCTGGACCACGTTGCAACTGATCAATGCCTTGTCCTACCCGCATTTTGAACGGCTGATCTGGAAAGCATTTGGAGACGATTTGAAGGCCGGATCCTACGACCTGGTTCACCGTGTGACGCCACTATCTCCGACAATCTCTAGCCCGCTGGCCAAGAAATGCGCCCGGGCTGGTGTACCGTTTGTGTTGGGCCCATTAAACGGCGGCGTGCCGTGGCCAAAGGCGTTTGACGCGGCCCGCCGGCAGGAACGTGAATGGCTGTCCTATCTGCGCAGCGCATACAAATCCTTGCCCGGCCGGGGTGCAACGCTGAAACATGCCGCGGCCATCATTGCCGGATCGCGCCACACGGCGTCAGAAATTCCCGATACGGTGGCTGAAAAGATCTTCTACCTGCCGGAAAACGGCATTGACCCAAACCGGTTTTCACAAGTTGCAACGCCCAGTGCAGACGGTCCGCTGCGCGGTGTCTTTATTGGCCGAATGGTTCCCTATAAGGGGCCGGATATGTTGCTGGAGGCGGCGCTGCCGCTATTGAAATCCGGTAAAATGGCCTTGGATCTGGTCGGGGACGGGCCAATGTTGGAGGATCTAAAAGCATTCGCGGATCAGCACGATCTTGCAAATTCCGTCACATTCCATGGCTGGATGGCCCATGGTCAGGTCCAGCGCGTGGCCTGTCAGGCCGATCTGCTGACCTTTCCGTCGATCCGCGAATTCGGCGGCGGTGTGGTTTTGGAGGCAATGGCGCTTGGGCTACCCTCCCTCATCGTGGACTATGCCGGTCCGGCCGAGTTGTTGACGCCCGCGTGCGGCTGGACGGTGCCCTTAGGTTCGCGTGAAGACATCGTCCATGGTTTCCGAACAAGGTTGAGCGAACTGGCCCGCGATAAAACGCCACTGAAAACGGCAGGCATGGCAGGAAAAGCACGGGTCGAGGCGCATTTCACCTGGGCAAGAAAAGCCGCGCAACTGTCGCAAATCTATGATTGGGTTCTGGGGCAAAGACAGGCTAAACCTGTTTTGTTGGATGAGGAGGTGGGCGATGCGCATGCGGCTGAATAGATTGGCAATTTGGGCGTTTGCGGCTGCAATGGTCACGCTTCCGGCAAAGGCCAAGGATGTGCGCGCCTTCTTTTTTGGCAACTCGCTGATCAACCATGTTTCGGGCAGCGATGAAACAACAGTTCCCCATTGGCTAAGTGCGCTGGCCGAGGCGGGGGGGCATGGTTTTGCTGCTGACGGCGTCTTTGGTGATTTGCCTGGCTTTGCCCGCAACCTGCCGCCCGAAGCAAATTGGTCTTTTGCCAATACGCGCTCCATTTTGGCCGAGCGTGGCATCGGGTTTCGCCGGGCAGGCTTTGACACATTCGTCTTGAATCCGCGAAATTTCGTGCAGGATCAATCGCCGGACATGCCGTTTTGGGGCGACAACCCTGAACAATATACTGCCATAACCGCGTCCACGCGTCTTTTTGACTGGACCGATTTTCAGGCCCCGAATGCCCGCTATTTCATCTATGAGGGATGGGCCGATATGGCCCCTTTCTTGCGAAGTTTTCCGCCAAATGACCGGCGGCTTACCCGCTACCACCAGTTCAATTTGGGCGCCTATCACGATTGGTACGTTGACTACCACCGGATGGTATCTGAGGTGCGGCCCAACCTCGACATTACCCTGATTCCGGTGGCCTCGGTTCTGGCCCAACTGCTGACGGAAACCAGATTGTCCGAGATAGACGTGACGGATCTATACTCCGATGATGCGCCGCATGGCACGGAAACGCTCTATTTTCTGGCATCGCTCATCACCTATTCTGCGATCTTCAACGAAATCCCGCCAGTGATGGAGTTGCCCCAGACGATCCATCCGCTTGTTTCCGAAATCTATCCAGAAATCACAGCTCTGATCTGGACCCGGGCCAGAGGCGGTGCCATGGATGCCCCCACTGCGCCACCGCCGGTCACTGGCCTCACCGATCCGGCCCTTGCCATGGGATTGACCGGAATTTCGGACTGGTCAACACAGATGCCCTTTATTGACTTGATGAAATCGGCCCGCCCTTGGATCGGGCATTTGCCGGATCAATGGGGGGGCTTTGACAGCGAGAGGTTAGAACTGGGCGGGTATCTGGATGACGATGGCTGGCCGCAGACGATGCCAGAGGGCGTTTTGGCGCTTGAGACATTTGTCCTGACCGATTTGCCTGAAACCGCGTCGGCGTCGGCGGGCCGGTACCGTGTCACTTGGGAAGGGCAGGGCGATCTGCAGCTGATTGGGCGTGCAGAAAATGTCGATATGCTCGATGGGACAGCCTGGTTTACATTCACCCCGGGTGAGGGGCCTGTCGCCCTTCGTATTGAGGCGCTGGATGCGGAAAACCCAATCCGGAACATCACGATAATTCGCGACGATCACCTGGACCTGCATGAATTGGGCGAGGTGTTCAATCCAGACTGGATCCGCCATGTTCAGAACCTGCGCGCCGTGCGGTTCATGGATTGGATGGACACCAACAATTCGCTTCAAATAATTTGGGATGATCGCCCACGCCCGTCTGATTACACTTTTATTCGGCGCGGTGTGCCGGTTGAGATCATGGTGCAATTGGCCAACCAGATTGGCGCTGATCCGTGGTTCACCATGCCCCACATGGCTGATGACACGTATAACCAGAACTTTGCCCAATATGTCGAAGCGCGCCTGGCGCCGGACTTGCGCGCCTATGTCGAATTCTCAAACGAGGTCTGGAATTTTCTGTTCCAACAAGCGCATTGGGCGGCAGCTCAGGCAGCGGCCCTTTGGGACGGGGCGGAGGGCGACGCATGGATGCAATTTGCCGGTCTGCGCGCAGCCCAAGTCATGGATATTTGGTCAGATGTTTTTGAAGGGCAATCTGACCGGCTGATCCGGGTTGTGGGCACGCAGGGCAGTTGGCCGGGTTTAGAAGAGGCCCTTTTGACGGCACCTTTGGCTGTTGCTGATGGCCTTGCCGCCCCCGTCGACAGCTTTGATGTTTACGCGATTGCCGGGTATTTCGGCTATGAACTTGGGACCGAGGACTTTGCCCCTGACATTCTTGAGTGGATTGAAGAGGGCGTGGCAAATGAGCAGATCGCCCGCAGTTTGCGGAATGGGTCGCTTGCGGAACTGGTAGATGAGAGTTTCCCCTACCATGCGCGTGTTGCGGCCGAACATGGCCTGGATCTAGTCATGTATGAGGGGGGCACCCATATCCTGGGCCACGGTGAGTTTCTGGAAAATGAGACACTGACCCGGGCCTTTGTGAATTTCAACTACAGCTCTGAAATCGCTGAGATTTATGCGGATCTTCTTACCGGTTGGCGCGCAGCGGGCGGCACGCTGTTCAATGGGTTTGTCGATGTCTCTGCGCCGTCGCAATGGGGCAGTTGGGGCGCGCTGCGCCATCTCAATGACAGCAATCCCCGATGGGCCACATTAGAGGCATATAACGCCACCGCTGGCGGCAATTGGGAAGACCGCAGCAACACGGCCTTTTCGCATGGTATCTATGTCTGGGGCAGCAGTTCAGAGGATGACCTTCATGGATCGCAAGAAAGGGATATCTTCCTCGCCGGGCTAGGCGATGACGTGCTTCATCTTGGCCCGGGCGACCGGGCACATGGCGGCGCCGGCAGGGATCGCGCGGTCCTTCCGGGACGGGCGGCGGATTACGCGTTGATCGAAGAGGGCGAATTTGTCATCCTGAACGGACCCGGCGCGCCCATTCGTATGTTGTCTGTTGAAATCGCAGAGTTTTCAGAAGAGCCCGGCGCGCTCTATGCATTAGGGGGCGCGTGACATGGCCACAAACATCGCAATGGGCGGTGAGGGGTCAGGTGCTCTGCTCAGGCCAAATCGCGTTGATCAACATCTCTGCGCCGCGACCCGAATGAAACCCTTCGACGATACGTTGACGCCCTTGGCGCGACAGGGCCGCCGCCCGTTCAGGGTCATCAGCAAGCGCGGATATGGCTGCGGCCAGCGCGGCAGGATCCTTTGGCGCAACCAAAACACCATCCTGGCCGTCGCGGATCAGTTCCGCGACCCCACCGGCGGCCGTACCAATCGTCGGTATGCCGCAGCTCATCGCCTCCATCAGGGCGACGCCCAACGGCTCGTGCCAGCTGGCAAGCGTGAACATATGGGCGTTCTGGATTTTGGACTTCACGGTATCGGCGTCGACCGCGCCGAGCATGCGAACATGGTTCGCGAGGCCAAGCTCAGCAATGCGCGCCTCAAGTGTTTTACGATACCCAGATCCGCCGTCATCGTCTTCGCCAGCGATCTCAAGCTGCACGTCGCGCCCTTGATCCAACAGCAATTTTACGGCCTGCATCAGGTCTTGGTGACCTTTCACAACATTCAGCCGCCCGCAGGAAAACAGTCGCAACACCTCGCCGGTTTTTGCAGCCTTGTACGGGGCCAACGGCTGCAACACGTCCGTATCAACACCCATTGGCTGGATCAGCAGCGTTGCGGGCAAGTCGCCGGGCATGTCTTCCTGCATTTCGGACAGGAGCTTCTCAGTGATGATGGAGGCAAAAGCGGCATTCCGCCATTTGAACGCCTGACCCGGGCCGTAATCGCTGAGCGGGCCATGCAGCGTGATGGAGTAATCAGGCCCACCCATTTTATGCGCGATGGTCGCCAACAACGCTGCGCGGCCACAGGAATGCACATGAATATGTCCGATTCCCTTCGTCCGGCAGTGTCGGATCAGGGCTTGCGCGGCCGGGATCGACAACGCGATATCTTTAGCCATTCCGCGCCCGTCACGCCGGGCCTCGCGCAGCAATTCGCCATAAGGCAATCGGGGCAGGGCGCTAAGACCAGCCAAGACATCAGGACGGCCCAGATAGGTTGTGCGCGCCATGGCCTCAGACGACCAGTCATGCGCCACCAGCCCGGCAGGCGGTTTGCGGGTCGAAAACAGGTGCACTTCGATACCGCGCTTTTCCAGCTCTGCAATTTCACGCCAGAAAAAGATATGGGTCTGGCCAGGGAATTGCGGCACGAGATAGCCCAGTTTTCGCGTCATATCTCTTTTGTACCTTCGCCCGTTGCGCTTAGCGCTAAACTGGTGAAAAAAGCCAGCAAGGTCAAAGGCAAAAGGGGGCTTGCATGATCTCGATCATCATTCCGGCCCATAATGAAGAGACCCTATTGGGCGGTTGCCTTGCCCGGCTGCTTGATGCGGCAGGACCGGATGGGCCGGTCGAAGTCATTGTGGCCGCAAATGGATGCCGGGACGGAACCGTAAAGGTTGCGGAAGGCCTGCGCGCGGATTTCGCTGCAAGGGACTGGGGTTATCACATTCTTGATCTTCCCGAAGGCGGAAAACCCGGCGCGTTGAATGCCGCCGATCAGCAAGCGCAATTTGCGATGCGGGCCTATCTTGATGCAGATGTCACAATTGCACCGGATCTCGTCAAAAGAACCGTCGCTGCACTGAACCGACCAGAGCCTGCTTATGCCTCGGGTGCCGTTCGGATCGCCGCCACTGGCGTGGTGTCGCGCCGTTACGCGAGGTTTTGGGGCAAGGTGCCTTTCATGGCCGAAGGCGTGCCCGGTTGCGGTTTTTTTGCTGTGAACGGAGCGGGCAGGGCGAGATGGACGACCTTTCCCGACATTATTTCCGATGACACATTTGTTCGCCTGCAGTTTGCTCCGGAAGAACGGCACCTTGTGGCCTCAAGCTATAACTGGCCGATTGCTGAGGGATTTATGAATTTGATCCGGGTTCGTCGTCGCCAAGATGCCGGTGTTCGCGAAATCGGCCAAAAATTCCCTGAACTTCTGCGAAATGCCGGGCCAGCGGGCGTCAGCGCAGGCGACAAATTTCGAATGGCTCTGGGCGATCCGATCGGGTTTCTGACCTATTCCAGCGTCGCTTTGGTCGTGAAGCTGCTGCCCGCCCCCAAAGAGTGGAGCCGCGGACGATGATCGCCTCAATCCGCAGAGCCGCCCAATCCGAGGGGCTGATGGCGCGCGCGATGCGCAGTGCTGGGCTGAACCTCTTTGGATTTGGGTTTTCGCAGGCGATCCGGCTAGGCTCGAACCTGATCCTGACGCGTCTTTTGTTCCCTGAAGCCTTTGGCGTGATGGCCATGGTCTCGGTTTTCCTGATGGGGCTGGCCATGTTCTCGGATGTGGGCGTTGGCCCGGCAATCATGCAATCCAAGCGTGGTGATGATGAGGATTTCCTCAACACTGCCTGGACCATTCAGATTATTCGCGGCGTTTCGCTCTGGCTGGTGGCTTGCGCGCTGACCTATCCGATGGCGCTCTATTTTGGTGAACCGGACCTGATCTATTTCCTGCCGGTGGCCGCGCTAACTCAATTGATCCTCGGGTTCCAGCCGACGCGGTATGAGACGGCCAATCGCCACCTTAGGGCAGGCCGCGTGACCATCCTTGATATGGCGACCCAAACAATTGGCGTAGTTGTTGCGATTCTATTGGCATGGTGGTGGCAAAGCGTATGGGCCTTGGTGATCTCTGGCGTGATTTCTGCGGCGGCTCAGGTCATCCTCTTCGATCTTTTCCTACCCGGCGCCCGTAATAGATTTCGGTGGGAAAAACCTGCAGCACAAGAGCTGATCAATTTTGGGAAATGGGTGTTTCTCAGCACCATCTGCGGTTTTGCGGTGGGTCAGGCCGATAAAGTGGTCATTGGTGGATGGCTCAGCACGCATGATTTCGGGATCTACAATATCGGGTATTTCTGGGCCTCTTTCCCGCTTTTGATGGGCTCGGTCGTGGTCCGAAAGGTTATGATCCCTGTTTACCGCGAAAGCCCACCGGGCGAGAGTCGTGAGAATTTCCTGAGGCTCAGAAAAATGCGGATGCTGGCCACGGGCGGGATGATCGCGATGGTTATGGTTCCCGCGTTCCTGGGCCAATGGCTGATCGCTTTCCTATATGACCCGCGCTATCTGGCGGCGGGCGGCATGGTTGTTTTGATCTCGGCCATGCAAGTGCCTGGCATCATTGCCGTGACCTATGATCAGGCGGCCCTGGCGGCGGGCGATTCCAAAAACTTCTTTGTACTGGCGCTTAGCCGCGCGGTTCTGGTCGTCATTGGCCTGACCGTCGGCATCACCTATTGGGGATTGCCTGGCGCGCTAATTGGCAATGGAGTGGCGCTATTCGCGGCCCTGCCTGTCGTGGCATGGCTGGCCTCAAAACAGGGCGCCTGGGATGGGTTGCATGACCTGTTTTACTACGGTGTGGCAGGGGCCATCGGCGGCATTGCACTGTGGTGGAACTGGCCATTGATCGAGGCGCTTTCCAACATTCAGCCGGGATAGTTCGGGGATTAAGTGCAGGCTTCTGTTGCCAGGTGCCTGCGAACCCCGCCCAAGGCGGCTAGGCCAGGGGACTTAGTTTCAGCGACTTAAGCAGCTTACGCTGCCAGAGCCATTGCTGGAGCACGATTGTCATTTGCAATTGTACAGTTTTCGCCGGTAACGGTGGCAGACAGCCGAGACAAAGCTAACACCTTTAGACGTTCGTCGATCCTATTTCGGCCCCATCTATCCCCAAATGAAGGATTGTTGGTGGAGCCGCCGGGTACCGCCCCCGGGTCCGATCCGCTTATTACGAGCGCATTTATGTCCATAGTCCCCGAAGGAACACCATTAAGATAGGCGTAGTTCCGGCGGGCTTCAAGCACTTGCTGCACTGCGGCTTGGGTAAATTGAAATGCCGCGTTAGGGTTTGGTGGCGCGGGAAGCTTTTATTTAGGCCCTGCGCTAACCTGGTGATTGCATTCGCATATTAAACTTGGAGTCTCTGATGTCGCTAAAAGCCCTCAAACTGTTCCTGGCAGGTGTCGCCTGCACAATACTCGCGCCTTTGTCGGCATCTGCGGCAGACTGCCCGACAAATGCCTTGAACGTTCAAGGAAGCCTTCAATGTACGTGCCCGGCAAATGGCCCGAACATGTCCATTTGGGGCACCGGGATGTACACGGCCGACAGTAATATTTGCACGGCGGCCCGCCATGCGGGGGCGGTCTCAACTGTGGGTGGCGAGGTGATGGTGTCTATGGCGCCGGGCCAGAACAGTTATCAATCAACACAGGCCAATGGAATTTCAAGCGGCCAATGGAATCAATACGGCTCCAGTTTTACAGTGACGCCCGTGATGGCGATGGGGCCAGAGGCCTGCAGCACGATCCCGTCAGGTGTCGATGTGCATGAATGCACCTGTGCGCCCGGGGCGCCTGCGGGGTCGGTTTGGGGGTCTGATCCTTACACGGATGACAGCAACCTGTGCACGGCAGCGCGCCATTCCGGTGTCATTGGTGAAAATGGCGGCCTCGTGCGCGCTATGGCCGTTTCCGGACTGGAGTCCTATCGCGGCTCGGCTTGGAACGGCGTGTCGACCAGTGATTATGGATCTTGGGGTCGCTCGGTCACATTCGATCGCAACTGACGCGACGATTGGAGAAAGTCAGACTAGCATGTTTGGCGGCGGTTCCAGTCAAACATGCTACCCTCCCAGAAGAGCGGATAAGAGTTAGGAGAATGCTGCCATTGCGCGTAGGGTTGCGTGTTTCATGCAATCACGGGGGAAGGCAAAATGACTATATCGATCTTCGGGGGATGGTGCCGTTTAAGCTGCGCCACTCGAATACTTTTAGCACTTTCCATCGGTGGTTTCGTGGCTCAACCAGCAGCGGCCGCATGCGACGACCGTCTGGGCTTCGGAACTGTGGACTGGTCGGGATGCGACCTGCAAGGTCGGGATCTTTCGGGGGCGTATTTGGCGGGCGCCAACCTGAGCGGGGCTGACCTGACGGACGCGAATCTTTCAGATGCGACCCTAAGCAGTGTCGATTTTTCTGATGCAATCTTGAACGATGCAGATCTTTCCGACGCCAACTTGAATGGTGCCGACTTGACCAACGCGCAGATGATCAATGCAAATTTCGATGATGCCGCGTTTCAACAAGCTGATCTATCTGACGCTGTTATGTATCATTCGACGTTCAACCGGGCCAATTTCACCCAAGCGACATTGATCGGGACACTCGCGACCAACGGCGTTTTTCGCGATGCTCGTTTCATTCGTGCCGATTTGAGCGGCGCGGATTTTCACGGGGCTTGGATGGCGCGGGCGGATTTCTTTTTGGCACGAATGTACGGCACCGTGTTGATGAACGCCGAATTGACGAATGCCAACTTCCGGCAGGCCAGATTGCGGTCGGCGAATATGGTGAACGCGCGTTTGTTTCAGGCGGACTTTACCCTCGCAAATTTACAACATGCAGTGCTGCGGGGGGCGGTCACGGACTCGGCTGTTTTTACTGACGACACACAGGTGCAAACGATGACACGCCCCGATGGCGGGATTTGCAGTGCGTATACAATGAAAAACTGTGACACTGGCGAAGAGGGCGTTTCTTACGCTTTTGTCGTTCCTCAGCATGCCACTGTTCCGGTCTACAGCCAGCAACGGCCCGAACCAGAGACAATTGCGCCTCCGGTTAATCCTGACTCGACGGCTGGATCGGCCACAGGCGTCTTACCCGGTTGGCTGTGTCCGACCACCGGAAATCCATTCTCTTCGGGCTGCAGTTTTGTATCACGATAGCGGCCGCTTAGTACTGCGCTTTGCCCGTTCGGCCAGGACCGAGCGGGCAAGGTCGATTGTGTAGTGTTCCAGCTCGGTCAGGGTTTCTGAGGCGATTTCCCCGGTCCCGGCCTCAATTGCATCCGCCAGTTTCGTATGCAGGGACACAATCGCCTCACGCGAGCGGGCGGTGAATGTGATCATGTTCATCAAAGGCTGCATCGCCTCGACCGCGCCTGCCAGTTGATACGACAGCACCGGATTACCCGCGCCATCGACCAGCGCGCGGTGAAAGGCCACGTCAGAGGCGCAAAACGCCTCATCGGTTAGCCCAGGCTGGCTTTGCCGGTGAATTTCAGCCCGCATCGTGGCAAGGTGATCAGCGCTGCGCCGTTCGGCCGATAGCGGCGCACAGGCGCGTTCCAAGGCATAGCGCGCTTCGCAGGCGACATCGAAACTGACGTCGTTCATCGACAAAAGCAGGGTCGATGTGGTGATCTGCTGCCCATAGGCGTCTTCAAAAGACAGGCGATTTACAAACGCGCCACCAAAGGCCCCGCGTTGCGTGCGGATCAGGGATTGCGCGGCCAGGCGTTTCAATGCTTCGCGTACAGTGGGCCGTGACACATCAAAATGATCGGCCAGTTCCGCTTCTGATGGCAGGCGTTCATCTACGATCAAATCGCCCGCAATGATCGAGTCGCGGATGGCCTTGGCAATTTGCGCAGACAGGTCGGCTTTGCTCTTTGGATCAATTTTCACGTCGCGTCACTTCCGGTTTTATTTGTCAGACATTTAAAAGTCTGACATTTAAATAGCAAGTCTTGAGTCGGGCTTGGGAGGGCCGGACATGGTGTCATCACGTATCAGATCAATGAGTGGGCCGCATTGGATTGTGCTTTTTGCGCTGATCCTTTCGGCTTGGGTGATCTTATGGCTCATGTCAGCGCCGGCTGATCTGCGCGATGCATCGCGGGTGTTTGGTGCAGATTTCTGGATTGCACTGTGCACGGCAACGCCAGATATGGCCGGGTTTGGGCGGATGGTGTTCATGTGGGCGCTGATGTCGGCAGCTATGATGGCGCCAACGGCGCTTCCTGCCTTTGCAACCTATGAAGAACTGGCCGAAACGGGCGCCAAGGCCCAGCTTTCCCATTTGGTGACGGGTTACCTTGTGGTCTGGGTCGGGTTTTCGTTTGTGGCAGCCGCGATGCAAATGATGTTCTTCCAGGCGGAACTGATCAGCCAATTTGGCGATAGCCGGTCGGCCGCGTTGAGCGTTGGATTGTTGGCCGTTGCCGGCATCTATCAATTCACGCCCTTGAAAGAGGCCTGCCTCAGTAAGTGCCGCGCGCCGATGATGTTCTTCCTTCAACATTTCGACGAGGGCGGTTTTCGAAACGGATTGCGCCTGGGCGCGGTCTGTTTGGGCTGTTGCTGGGCGCTGATGCTGCTCGGTTTTGTCGGCGGATTGATGAATTTGGGGTTCATGGCTCTGGCGATGGTCCTGATGGTTTTAGAAAAACTGCCCGATATCGGGCGTTGGCTGACGCGGCCCTTGGGCGGCGCATTGTTATGTGGTGCGGCGTGGATCGCCGTCACTGGAATATGAGGAGAGAGATATGGCTGACGGAACCGAAACTGCGGTCGCGCAAAAACCCGCAACAGAGCTGGCGGAATGGGCAATCAAAGGAGAGCTGGTGCTGAACTGCAATTGTACCGTGTTCTGCCCTTGCGTGATTTCCCTGGGGATGCACCCGCCGACCGAGGGGCATTGCCAGACATGGGGTGGCGTTCGAATTGACAGCGGGCACTATGATGGAGAGGATCTTTCGGGCCTAAATATCGGCTTGTTAATTGAAATTCCGGGCATGATGAGCCGCGGCAATTGGAAGGCTGCGGTCTTTGTCGATGATCGTGCCAGCGATGCCGCGTATGAAGGATTGATCAAAATTTTCTCTGGCGCTGCACGCGGCACCACAGGTCTCTTCAAATTGCTGGTCAGTGAGTTCCTTGGCGCTGAACGGGCCGAAATCCGTTATGAGACCGAGGGCAAGACACGCCACATCAGTGTAGGCAAGAAAATTCAGGGCGCGGTTTACCCGGTTGAGGGCGGTAACACTGGCGAGGATGTGGTTGTGCGCAACACCAAATACTGGATGGGGCCGGATATCACCGTTGCAACAGCTTCCAAGGGGCGCGTGCGTGCCTTTGGTCGGGTCTGGGATTTCGACGGTCGCTCGGCCGAGATTTGCCAGATCGATTGGCACGGCCCAAAATGATGATCACGCCGCGGTATATTCACACCATGGCGCGGTATAATGCCTGGCAGAACCGGTCCATTTTTGGCGCGGCAGATGGTCTGACGGATGAGATGCGGAAATTGGATCGGGGCGGGTTCTTCGGCTCGATCCACCGCACATTGTGCCATTTGCTTTGGGGTGACACCCTTTGGATGAGCCGGATTGATGATTGGCAGGCATCCGAGGTCGGGTTGGCTGAGAGTCCGGATTTGATAGGGGAGTGGGGCGTTCTGGTTGAGGCCCGGGCCCGTGCCGATGAGCGCATTCTGGATTGGGCCGAGCAGGCAAGCGCTGAGGATATCAGGGGGGACTTGCGATGGTTCTCGCTTTCACTTGGGCGCGAAATGTCGGTCCCTTGGGATATCTGCATCACCCATTTTTTCAACCACCAAACCCATCACCGGGGTCAGGTCCACGCCATGTTGACGGCGGCCGGGGCAGAGCCTGCCGATACAGATCTGATTTTCATGCCTGAGGCTGAGCCATGACGCAGCTTTCTTTATCACGCCGGTTGCGGCGCACGCCTTTCTCTGCCGGAGTTGAGGCCGCGGGTGTCAAAGCCTACACCGTTTACAACCACATGCTTTTGCCAACGGTCTTTCGCTCGGTCGAGGAAGATTACAGGCACCTCAAAGAGGCGGTGCAGATTTGGGATGTCTCCTGCGAACGCCAGGTGGAACTACGTGGCCCGGATGCCGGACGCCTGATGCAAATGCTGACGCCACGGGACTTGCGCGGGATGCTGCCCGGCCAATGCTATTATGTGCCGATTGTTGATGAGACCGGCGGCATGCTGAATGACCCTGTGGCGGTGAAACTGGCTGAGGATCGTTGGTGGATTTCAATTGCCGATAGCGACTTGCTCTATTGGGTCAAGGGTATCGCTTATGGCTACAGGCTGGATGTACTGGTGGATGAACCCGACGTTTCACCGCTCGCAATCCAGGGCCCCAGGGCGGACGCGTTGGCGGCAAGGGTGTTTGGCGATGGCGTCAAAGACCTGCGGTTTTTCCGCTTTGGGCATTTCGATTTTCAGGGCCGCGACCTTGTTGTCGCGCGCTCGGGTTATTCGAAACAGGGCGGGTTCGAGATCTATGTCGAGGGCGGGGATATCGGCATGCCACTGTGGCACGCGCTGATGGAGGCCGGGCGCGATCTGGATGTGCATGCGGGATGTCCCAACTTGATCGAGAGGATCGAAAGTGGCCTATTGTCCTATGGCAATGATATGACCGACGATAACACGCCACATGAATGTGGGCTTGGCCGGTTTTGCAACACGCATACGGCTATTGGATGTGTCGGCCGGGATGCGCTTTTGCGTGTCGCACAGGAGGGGCCTGTTCGCCAGATCCGCCCAATTGCCATCCATGGTGCGCCGGTGCCGCCTTGTGATTGCTATTGGCCCGTTTTGGCCGGTGACCAACAGGTCGGCCATATCAGCAGCGCGGCCTGGTCACCTGACTTCAACACCAATGTCGCCATCGGGATGGTCCGGATGACCCATTGGACTGCCGAAACCGAGTTGGATGTGTTGACCCCCGATGGTCCGCGCGCGGCGACGGTTCAAGATGTATTTTGGAATTAAGGAGCCATACCATGAGAGCTTTGATTGTACGTAAAGAAGGCGACGAGAAACCGGTCGCTGCCGTGGAAGATATCAGCGAAGACATGTTGCCTGACGGCGAGGTAACCGTTGCGGTGGAGTTCTCCACAGTGAATTACAAAGACGGTCTTTGCGTCGGGCCGGGTGGCGGCCTGGTCCGCAATTACCCGCATGTTCCCGGCATTGATTTTGCAGGCACGGTCGAAAGCTCGTCCGACGATCGCTACAAACCCGGCGACAAGGTCGTGCTGACTGGCTGGCGCGTGGGCGAGGCCTATTGGGGCGGCTATGCTGAAAAGGCGCGGGTTAAGGCAGATTGGCTTGTACCGCTGCCTGATGGATTAACCACACGGCAGGCGATGGCCGTTGGAACCGCTGGCTTCACCGCGATGCTGGCCGTTATGGCACTTGAGGATCATGGTCTGACACCAGACAAGGGCGAAGTGCTGGTAACCGGGGCCGCAGGTGGGGTTGGTTCGGTTGCGACAGCCATTCTGGCCGCCAAGGGCTATGAGGTTGCAGGCGTGACTGGGCGCCCAGAGCAGGCCGATTACCTTAAGTCGCTTGGCGCTGCCCGGATCGTGCCACGCGAAGAGCTGAACGAGACCACCAAACGCCCGTTGGAGAAAGAAACCTGGGCCGGTTGTGTCGATGCAGTGGGCGGTGACATGTTGGCCCGCGTCTTGGGGCAGATGAAATACGGTGCCTCGGTCTCGGCCGTTGGGCTTGCTGGGGGTGCTGGCCTGCCTGCGACCGTCATTCCCTTTCTTTTGCGCGGCGTGAACCTGCTTGGCATCGACAGCGTCATGCAGCCCTATGAAAACCGCCTGCGCGCATGGCAACGCGTGGCGTCCGATTTGCCAATGGATAAGCTTGAGGCAATGATACAGCCCGCAACACTTGAAGACCTGCCAGAACTGGGTCGCGCGATCCTGAAGGGGGGCGTGCGCGGACGTGTTGTGGTCGATGTAAAGGCTTGAACAAGATAACCGGCGGCTTGTTTCCAAGGTCGTCGGTTGCTACTCTGCCGGTGCGACCAAAAGGAGTGCTCTGCCAGTGATCACATAAACCTGACAGCAAGTGATGTCCCCTGAATGCAGGCGGACAACAGGTTTATTCAATGATTGCAAAAGGGTTTCCGATGCAACCTATCATCTATGACGTTGCCGTTTCGATTGACGGTTTTATTTCTGGTCCTCAAGGGGACATTTCCGGCTTTTCCCATAAAGGCGAGGTGGTCGACGATTACATGGCGCGTCTTGCGACCTACGGCACGGCGCTTATGGGCCGGGCCACTTATGAATTTGGCTACCAATATGGGCTTTTGCCCGGTGCCAATCCTTATCCTAATATGCGCTCATACGTGGTTTCCAGTGGGATCGACTTACCGAAAGAGTCCGTTGTTTCGCTGCTGCGCAACCCGACACCACAGAATTTCGAGAGTATCCGAAATAAGGGGAACGCACCGATCTACTTGTGTGGCGGCGGTGACTTTGCCGGTTGGATGCTACGCCACGGGCTGATCTCCAGGCTAAGGCTCAAGCGGGCTCCAATTTTGCTTGGCTCGGGCGTGCCGCTTTTTTCGGGCGACCTGCCAAAGATATCGGCTCGGTTGTTGAGCGAGAAATCCTATGGCGATGGAACGCTCTATCAGGAGTTTGATCTTGCCTGACCGGGGACGCGCCCCGGCGACCTCCGGCCTGCCTGGCTAAGTGTGGGCCGGAGATTTTGATTTATCACCTTGACCGGTTTCCCCCCTGCTTTAGCTGCAAAGGAAGGGAAGGAATTTTATGGCAAACGACCTCACGATTTACTGGATGCGGCGCGATTTTCGATTGCGCGATAACCCCGCCTTGGACTCCATTTCGGGGCCGGTATTGCCCGTGTTTATCCGCGACTTTGCAGTCGACACGCTTGGTGCGGCCCCGAAATTCCGGTTGGCACGGGCAATTGAGCAGTTTTCCAAGAACCTTTCAGACGATGGTGGCCAATTGCTGCTGCGCAGTGGCGATGCATTGGAGGTATTGCAGGATCTGATCAGGGAAACGGGGGCGACCCGGGTTGTTTGGAATAGGCTTTATGATCCTTCCGCGCGCACGCGGGATGCCGCAATAAAACGCGCATTAAAGGATGAGGGGATCGCCGTTGAAAGTTTCAACGCGCATCTCCTGTTTGAGCCCTGGACGGTGGAAACGGGGACCGGCGGACCATATCGCGTGTATTCGCCATTCTGGCGCGCGGTCCGAAATCGCGACGTCGCCAGTGTCTCGGCCAAACCATCGCTGCAATGGCCCGCACATTATCCAAGATCAGAGGCATTAAGAAACTGGGGTCTGGACACCGCAATGAATAGGGGCGCCGTGGTCGTTGCACCACATCTTTTGCTGGGGGAAGGCGCGGCGGCAAGTAGGCTGGACCAGTTTCTTGAGCGAAAAATAGACGGTTACAAAGCTGATCGGGATCAGCTGCATCTTGATGCCTGCTCTGGGTTATCAGAGCCGCTAAGTCTTGGTGAAATCGGGCCGCGCCAGATTTGGCACAAGGCGTGGGCCGCAATGGAAGCGGGTGCAAGCGGGGCCGAGCATTTTTTGAAAGAACTTGTTTGGCGTGAATTTGCCTATCACCTGATGTTTCACACGCCCCGTATTTTGACCGATAACTGGCGCGATGGCTGGGATCACTTTCCGTGGCAAGGGGCTGGCGAAGCATCTCGCCGGTGGCAGCAGGGCCAAACCGGAGTTGGCGTCATCGATGCCGCACAGCGGGAACTTTATGTAACAGGCCGCATGCATAACCGGGCTCGGATGCTGGTCGCATCATACCTGACCAAGCATTTGATGGTGGATTGGCGGGTCGGCCTGCGCTGGTTTGAGGAAACACTTGTTGATTGGGACCCGGCCTCGAACGCGATGGGGTGGCAATGGGTTGCGGGGTCCGGCCCGGATGCATCACCATTTTTTCGGATTTTTAACCCTGAAACGCAGGCCGAAAAGTTTGATCGTGAAGGGCGTTATCGCGCGTTCTGGCTAGACGGTGACGGCGCAGCCGCGTTCCACGAGGCACGACCGATATCGTGGCAGATAGAGGATTCTGCCGCCCAAATGATCAGCCTGGCAGAGGGTCGCACCCGCGCTTTGGCCGCCTATGAAACCGTAAAGCGTTAATTTCCTTGCACAATGGCAATGTGCCCGGCCATGATGAAGTGACGGACAGGGGACTGAGAATGAGCGTTTTGACGGATGTGGCCGGTCAGGCCAACCTGCCGCGCTATTTTGCGCAATGCTTTGAAACGATGAAAAAGCTGCGCCATGGGCGGATCGAATTTCATCTGCCTGATGGCCGCGTGTTTCGCGTTGAGGGCGACCGGCCCGGACCTGTCGGGATTTGCGAGGTTCACGATCCGGATATTTTTGCACGCCTGATACGTGAGGGCGATCTAGGGTTCTGCGATGCCTATCTTGAAGGCGGCTGGAGCACACCGGATCTGCAAGCCCTGATGGATGCGGTGCATGCCGATAATGATGATGTGTATGACGGGTTCGCCGGGCTTGGTCTGTTGCGTGCCTATGAGAAATTGCGTCACTGGATGAACAGCAATTCACGCGGACAGGCGCGCAAGAACATCTCGTATCATTATGATCTGGGGAATGAGTTCTATCAGCTATGGCTGGACGATAGCATGACCTATTCCTCGGCCCTGTTCGAAACCGGTCAGGAATCAACCGAGGCGGCGCAGCGCCGGAAATATGAGGCTCTGGTCGACGCAATGGGCGTCCAACCGGGCGATCACGTTCTGGAAATTGGCTGTGGCTGGGGGGGATTTGCTGAATACGCAGCAGGCGAGCGTGGGCTGAAGGTCACGGGATTGACGATTTCTCAGGAACAGCATGATTACGCCGTGGCCCGACTGGCCAAGGCAGGGCTCGCCGATCAGGTTGAAATCAAGTTGCAGGACTATCGCGACGTGGATGGCCAATATGATGGCATTGCGTCAATTGAAATGTTCGAGGCAGTCGGTGAGCGATATTGGCCTATATATTTCAATGTTTTACGGGAAAGGCTTAAACCCGGCAGGCAGGCCGCCCTGCAAATAATTACTGTGCAAGACAAGCGTTGGGACGTCTACAAACGCGGCGTCGATTTTATCCAGAAGTACATTTTTCCCGGCGGGATGTTGCCGTGCCCATCGGTCTTGCGGCATCAGATTGAAAAGGCTGGCTTAAGTGTTTCCGGCTCGCGCGAGTTCGGGCAAAGCTATTCTCAGACTCTGCGCAGGTGGCACGCGACCTTTAATGAGAAATGGGACGATGTTGCCGCGCTTGGCTTTGACGATCGATTTCGCCGAATGTGGAATTTTTACCTTACAAGCTGCGCTGCAAGCTTTCACTATGCAAACTCAGACGTTACTCAGATTACGGTCGCCAAACCGAGGTAAGCCATGCCCACCGCCGCCAAACTTGTCGCTGCCATCTTATTCACAGTGATTGCTGTTGCGGCTGCGCTGGCATTTAAGATGGCCGATACTCAGATCCTGCCGGCTCAATTAACGGTCCCGTTTTATCTACCCATCATGGCGGCTTTGGGTATTTGGCAGGGCTGGATGACAATGGGCAGGAATGCGGGCGGTGGCTGGGTTCATGCGATTAATACCGGGGTAAGAACTTCCTTCCAAATCGGGCTATTGGGCATCATCGTTTTTGGGCTGCTAGAGATGTTCGACCGATCGACGCGCCTGTATTACGACGGGCCGGGCGAGGCGGTCATCGCGGCAATGGATTTGTTTATGGAATATGGGCTGACCGTCGTGACTAGCGTGAACAGTATGATCGTGTTGTTTGGTGGCGGGGTAATTGCGGCTTTGATTGTTGAAATTACGGGCAGAAGATGGAGCTGATCTTGTCAATATGACTGATTTATTTCTTTTTGGAACATTGTGTTACAAACCATTATTAAAGTTAGTTTTAGGGTATGATCCCAAATTGGAACCCGGTCAGATCGCCGGGTTTCGATCTGTTTGGGCCAAGGGAGAAAGCTTCCCGATGTTGGTTGCTGATCCGTCTGGCTCGGCCGCCGGGCTGCTGGTCAAGGGACTCAGCAGTGTCGATATGGCGCGATTGGATTTTTATGAGGCGGCATTTGATTTCGAGTTACGAAGCTGCGCGATAACCACCCCAGCTGGCGCGACAAGCGCCCAGGTCTATTTCCCCGTTGATCCGCCATGGGAGGTGGGCGACGCGTGGGAATTGCAAGATTGGGTGGGCCGATGGGGCCAGATCACGTTGCTGGCCGCGGCAGAGGTCATGCGCGCCTACGGGAAGGAAGATGCCAAAGACGTGGCGCGGCGATTTCCCATTATTCGCGCCCGTGCGCAATCTCGCCATGCGGCCTCCCAACGCCGACGTCCGGCTCTGCACTCATCAGATTTCCGAAGTGACAGGGATATCGAAATCCTGCGCCAATCCCATCCCTATGAGAATTTCTTCGCGGTTTCTGAGACTTATGCAAAATTTCGTCAGTTCGATGGAACCTGGGCCGAAACTGGGCAGCGCGCCATCTTTCATGCTGCTGACGCCGTAACGGTCCTTCCTTATGATCCGGTCCGCGATGCGGTCATGCTGGTCGAACAGATCAGAGTTGGCGTTTTGGTTCAAGGGGAACACCAACCCTGGCTGCTTGAACCAATCGCGGGAATTGTAGATTTTGGCGAGTCTTATGAAAAAACCGCCCATCGCGAGGCACTGGAAGAAGCGCATATCACCCTGAAATCCCTTCATAAAATCGCAGAGTACTACCCAACGCCCGGCGGGGTTGCGCAATATCTTGTGTCCTATTTGGGATTGGCTGATCTGCCGGAGGATGCGCGCCGCGTTGGTGGGCTGATGTCTGAGGGTGAGAATATTCGTAACCTGGTTGTGTCCTTCGATGACCTTATGAAAATGCTGGAAAGCGGAGAGATTGCAAATGCACCCTTGGTCCTCTCGGCTCAATGGCTGGCACTAAATCGTGAAAAGCTACGTCGCGATGCGGGGCAATCTGCTTGAAACAGCCCGCGCGCACCCCTATTCCTCGTTTGGTACGAAAGCGCAGGAGTAGCCGGGCATGACAATCAAGAAAGATCTCGCCGCATCTGTTGGCAATACGCCACTGATCCGGTTGAACGCGGTTAGCGAGGCAACAGGGTGCGAGATCCTTGGCAAGGCTGAGTTCATGAACCCCGGCCAATCTGTCAAAGATAGGGCCGCCCTTTATATTATCCGCGACGCGGTCGCGCGGGGCGACCTGAAGCCTGGCGGGACCATCGTTGAAGGAACCGCTGGCAATACCGGGATCGGCCTGTCACTGGTTGGCGCCTCGATGGGGTTCAAGACCGTCATCGTGATTCCTGAGACGCAAAGTCAGGAAAAGAAGGACATGATCAAACTGGCCGGTGCCGAATTGGTTCAAGTTCCTGCGGCACCCTACAAGAACCCGAATAACTACGTGCGCTATTCCGAACGTTTGGCCAATGAGCTTGCAAAGACTGAGCCCAATGGTGCGGTTTGGGCCAACCAATTTGACAATGTCGCCAATCGTCAGGCGCATCTGGAAACAACCGGGCCCGAGATTTGGGATCAAACTGGCGGCAAGGTTGACGGGTTCATCTGTGCCGTCGGCTCCGGCGGGACCATCGCAGGTGTCGGCATGGCGCTGCAGCCCAAGGGGGTCAAAATTGGTCTGGCTGACCCAGATGGCTCTGGCGTTTACAACTTTTACACGACCGGCGCGTTCGGATCCGAAGGTGGGTCGATCACCGAAGGGATCGGACAGGGGCGCGAGACCGAAAACCTCAAAGGCTTCCGTCCCGATATGTCTTACAAAATATCGGATGCCGAGGCTTTGCCCTATGTCTACGACCTTTTGGCGGATGAGGGGATTTGTCTTGGCGGGTCTTCTGCCATCAACATAGCAGGCGCCGTGCGCATGGCAAATGAGATGGGACCCGGGCACACCATCGTGACCGTTCTGTGCGACTACGGCACGCGGTATCAGTCGAAAATGTTTAATGCCAGTTTCCTGCGTGAAAAGGGCCTGCCTGTTCCAGCATGGCTAGAGGCCGAGCCGCGCGATCTGCCATCGGTCTTCGAGTAGCTCGGGATGGTGCGCCGGTTCTTTGCCCTTTTGCTCGTCATGGTCGCCCTGGCCATGCCGGCGATGGCGCAGGACGCCGATGCGCTTCCGGATTATGATCAATGGACAAACACGGCAGAACGCGCCGAAGGCGTCATTGACGCCGAGCGTGCTTCGGATCCCGCATTTGAAACATTGCGCGGGCAACTTGTTGATTGGCGAGAAGAATTTCGCGCCGTCACCGGAATCAACGCGTCCAGAATAGAGACATTGCAGGCGCAGCTGGAGGCCCTGGGGCCAGCCCCGGAAGAGGGAGGGGAAGAGCCGCGCCAAATAGCAGAGCAGCGCGCCAATCTGACCGACCGACTGGCAGAGGCGGAAGCGCCGGGACGGCGGGCCGAAGCCGAACTGCGCCGGGCGCAGGGCCTGATCGGCGAGATTGACGACCTTTTGGCCAAGCGGCAGGCAGGGGCCTTGCTGACCTTGCAGCCGTCCCCGCTGAACCCGTCCAATTGGCCAAGTGCAATTGATGCGGTCCGAGGCTATCTGCATGCTTTCGTTAATGAAAATCTGCAGCTTTGGTCCTCGGCTATTTATCGGGCTGAATTCAGCGAAAACGCACCTGTAGTCATCCTGTATTTGTTGATTGCGCTTGTCTTGCTGGCGCGCGGCTGGAAATGGGCCGGGCAGATGATGAATCTTCCCATTTCGATGGAAGAGGGTTCGCCAAAAGCACGGTTAACCTTGTTCTTTCTTGGGATCGTCCAACATGCCTTGCCGGCGCTCGGGGTTATCGCGCTGGTGCAGGCCATCGAAGAATCCAGTTTTGTCGGGTTGCGCGGGTCAGTTGTCTTGGATTCAGTTCCGCGCATTGCCTTTGCTGTCATGGGCGCGTTGTGGGTCGGGCGGCAGGTTTTTCCGGCCCGTGAAAGCGCCGCACGGCCATTAGACCTGACCGCCCAATTGCGCGCCCGCGGGCGGCGCTCTGCGGGTATTCTTGGATTCTTGATGGGGCTGAATGTCCTGCTGGAAGATGTCTTTGAAAGCGAGGCATTTTCGGCCGCTGACCGATTGGTCATCCATTTTCCGATTGTCGTGATCACCGGTCTTTTGTTGGCCCGACTTGGCCGGCTGTTGCTGGTGCATTGCCAGACGCGAGCCGAAATTGACGAGATTATCCCGGTTCGCACCCGGATTTTCTCTATTATTGGTCGTGCTGTGATCCTGTTGGGTTTGGCCGGCCCAGTTTTGGCCGGTGTTGGGTATTTCACCGCCGGATCCAGCTATCTGTTCCCGGCCGTTTTGTCTTTGGGGTTGCTGGCAACACTCGGTGTCCTGCAACGTCTGGTTGTAAATCTCTACGGGGCGGTCACAGGGCGTCGTGACGGGTTAGAGGACGCTCTGACACCCACATTGATCGGGTTTATGCTCACTCTGCTCTCAGTGCCGGTTTTTGCGCTGATTTGGGGGTTTCGCGAGGCCCAGTTGGCGGATTTGTGGGAGCAATTGATCCTCGGGTTTGACATTGGCGGCATTCATATATCCCCGCGCAACTTCCTGGTCTTTGCACTGGTTTTTGCGGCCGGCTACACCGCGACGCGGCTCATTCAGACCACCTTGCGGACCTCGGTCCTGCCCAAGACCCGGTTGGATGCAGGCGGGCGCAACGCGGTTGCCACGGGCACAGGCTATCTTGGCATTGTCATTGCGGCGATTGCGGCCATATCAGTGGCCGGGATTGACCTCAGCTCGGTGGCGATTGTCGCTGGTGCCTTGTCCGTCGGTATCGGTTTTGGCCTTCAGGCGGTGGTCTCGAATTTTGTTTCCGGCATCATCCTTTTGATCGAGCGTCCGATCAAAGAGGGTGACTGGATTCAAATCGGCAGCACGGCCGGATATGTGCGCGAAATCTCGGTCAGGTCGACGCGGATCGAGACTTTTGATCGCTCGGATGTAATTGTGCCAAATGCCGATCTGATCTCTGGCGTTGTCACCAATATGACCCATCGCAACAACACTGGTCGGGTGATTGTTCCGGTCGGCGTTGCCTATGGGACCGACACGCGACGTGTGGAGGCCATATTAAAACAGGTTGCAGAAGCCCATCCCATGGTGCTGCTGAACCCCGAGCCGGCCGTCATTTTCCAAGGTTTCGGCGCAGACAGTCTGGATTTCGAGATCCGCGCGATCCTGCGCGACGTGAATTTCATGCTGAGTGTGAAAAGCGACCTCAACCACGAAATCGCCAAACGCTTTGAGCAGGAAAACATCGAAATTCCCTTTATGCAGCGCGATATTTGGATCAAGAACCCAGAGGCCCTGACCGGGGCCGGTCAGGCAGGAGAGGCCGCCAGCCAAGCGGCCCCAGAGCAGGGAAATACATGACAGAACTGTTGTTTATGGAAGATGCCTATCGCAAATCTGCGCCAGGCAAGGTCACCGGATTGACTGACGAAGGCGGCGTGATCCTCGACGCGTCATTGTTTTATGCGCAAAGCGGCGGACAACCGGGTGACAGTGGCACCCTTGATTGGGATGGCGGGCGTCTTCGCGTGGCCACGACTATTAAATCGCGCGACGGCGAAATTGTTCTGGTGCCGTCAGAAGGAAATGGCCTCCCACCAGTTGGTGCAGAGGTTGAACAACGTCTCGATTGGGATCGTCGCTATGCCCATATGAAGGTTCATACGGCCTTGCACCTCTTGTCGGTTGTCATTCCTTTGCCCGTAACCGGCGGGGCGATCGCGGCTGAAAAGGGACGTCTGGATTTCGACATGCCGGACTCTCCTGAGGATAAGCTCATCCTTCAGGGGCAATTGAACGCCTTTGTCGATCGGGATTTACCCGTGACCGAGGAATGGATCACAGATGAAGAATTGGCGGCCAATCCAGGGCTTGTCAAAACAATGTCTGTGCAGCCGCCCGTTGGCGCTGGTCGTATTCGTCTTGTCCGGATCGGAAAAGGCAAAGCCCAGATTGATTTACAGCCCTGTGGCGGCACTCACGTCAAATCGACCGGAGAGATTGGCAAACTCCGCCTTGGCAAGATCGAGAAAAAGGGCCGTCAAAACCGGCGCGTGACTGTGTTTTCGGACAGCTAAATCAGATGATCCAGGGGATCAGCGGGTAAAGCAGGGCAATGCCGATGGGGCCTGCCGGGATCAACCAGATTGATATTGCCGCGCGGCTCCATGCCGGGGTTAAGTCAAGACCCGGTGACATCCGCCGTGGCGGGGCCATCGCAATGGTGGCCAGAACGGCCATAAACAGGCAATGGGTCCAGCGCCCGTAATCAACCCCCAACGCAAACAGTGCCAGCGCCGCAAAAGGGGCCAGCATTGCCAGATCCGGACGCTTGTCATTATGCGCATAGTGACGCTGCAACAACAGCAGCGGAACGAAGGCGAAATAGGCGGCGATCAGGTAGTGAAGCGGTGGAAAGCCCCGCGCGGGCTCCAAGAGGTCTCGGGTCCAGACGGAGGCCGCAATGTTCACTTCCGCAGGCATGAGCGTTGCAAGATCGGCATCCGTACCCCCAAAAAGATACAGGGCAATGGCAGCGAAAAGGGCAGGGGCCGCAACGGCAAGGCCTGCCGCGTTACCCCGACGCGCAATGGCAGCTGCGACGACGATCGGCGCACCGTAAAAAAGAGCCGCTTCATGGACCAGCACAGCAAGACCCATCAGGATGCCCGCACCCGCGATACGCCCATAAGAGATGGACAAAAGGGCCAGTGCGACAAGGCCAAAATTGATGTGATCAAGACGCGCCATGTCATAGCCCATCTGCATTGCACCGGCAGGGGTCAGCAAAAACGCAACTGCAAGGAAGGCCTGGCCACGGGCCGGCCGCCCATCCGGCAAAAGCACCTGCGCCAAGGCCCCAAACAGTCCTACGACAATCGCAAAGTCCAGCGTCAACATGAATGCAAGTTCTTGCCGCCCGCCATCGGTGAGTAATCGCTCGACTGGCGCCACGGCGGACCCGATAAGCCCACGCCGAAGAAAACCATACTCCTGATAAGACACGTGGAAATGTGACAAGTTCCACAACAGCGCGTCGGGAATGTTACCGGTCGTAACCACAACAAACAGATGTGGAGCCGCGCCAATGAAATAGGCCAATACGGCCAATGCAACAAAGGTTAGGCGATGGCGTTGAGTTATCTGCATCTGGCGATTGGTCCGGCTGTGGTTTTGTGGCTCACCGTAAGCGCCGGATTTTCGCAGGAAAAGCAGAAAACGCCCTGTTTGGCTCAGCGGGCATTTATTGCTTCGAAAAGGGCGGCGGGATTGTTAGGCTCCACGCCTCAATTCCCAAAAGATTGCGTTCAATGTCCTTTTCTTTGCCCTTGATGTCACGCCGCAGAATGATCCACGGCACTTTTGCACTTGGCGCTGCGGTTGTTGCCGGTCCGGTTTTCGGTGACGGACCTGCGCCCGGCAAACGCCCTTTACCCGAGGTGGCTTTTGCGCCGCCCGCCGATGATCCGCGAATTCGGGCGTTGGTGTCTGAGGTGTCAACCGAACGAATGCGGGCTTCCGTTGCGCAGCTCAGCGCCTTTTCCACCCGTTGGACTCTGGACCCTGATTTTCCGGCGGTCGAGGATTGGGTGATGCGCGCTTTTGCCATGAACGGCAGTGTCGCTGATCGCATTCGTCTTCAACCCTTCGCCATGCCGGGGACGCTGACCCGCAATAACATCCTCTCAGGCAATCCGTCCGATCCGCGCGGCGTCATCCTGATCGGGGCCCATTTCGACAGCACATCCGAGCAACCCCATAGGCTGGCCCCCGGTGCCAATGACAATGCAACAGGGGTGGCCGCGATGCTGGAAATTCAACGAATTCTGTCGACACAGAACCTTGATCGCGAAGTCCTGTGTGTTGCTTTTGCAGGGGAGGAACAGGGGTTTATCGGCTCAACGGCCTGCGCAGACGTGGCGGTGGCCGAACGGTGGCCAATCGAGCTGATGCTGAACCTTGATATGTTAGGCGCGCCTGCGCTTTCTGCCGGTGCGCCAGTCTATATCGAATATGATCAGGGCAATTCGCGGTCAGGCAATGATGCATCCTCGTATCAGGCGGCCCGGATCGCTACCGAAATGGCTGGGCGCCACACTGATCTTATTACACAACAATCCAACATCTACGGCAGCGACTACATGCCGTTTGAGGCGCGTGGCGTCCCTTGTATCGGGTTCTATGACGGCGGCGATGCCAGCCCCCACTACCACCATTCCTCAGACATAATTGAAAACGTTGATTTCGGTCGCTTGGAGCAGGTCACGCGATTGGGCGTGGCAACGGTTGCAACCATCGCCGGGCTTGCGGATTGAAGAAATTCATTTGGGGGATAATGGCGGAGAGACAGGGATTCGAACCCTGGAGACGGTCTCCCGCCTACACACTTTCCAGGCGTGCGCCTTCGACCACTCGGCCACCTCTCCGTGTCGCAGCGCAATAGCGCAGAGTTCGGGCCGGGTGCAAGAGGGAGTTCGCCTTTGATCGAAAAAATTTCACAATGGTTCACAGGTTGTTGCGTTCGGACAAATAGGCGGCACACCCTTTGAGGGCGGCGTAATCATCGGTGACTGAGAAAACCCCGAATTGGGCCATGAAATCCTTGAAACGGCCCTTGGCACAAAAGGCGTCTCGGAAGCCCAACTTGTTCAACCATGGCGCAATCGCCCGCGACATACCGCCAACCAGATAAAGACCACCAAACGGCAGGTGAATCAGGGCGAGGTCACCCATCACGGTTCCAAGTGTCTCAACATAGAGCCTTGCGGTTTCTATTGCCTGTGTATCTCCGTGGTCTGCAGCTTCCATAATTGCCTTGCCGTCAGGTGCCGTGCCATGCAGGTGGCGATGGATATTGACTAATCCGCGGCCGGAAAGGGCCTCTTCAACCGAGGCAAACCCATGTCTGTCCGCCAAGGAATTGGCGAGGTCGTGAAGGGCCTTGGAGGTTTGCGGCAAAGCGATATGCCCGCATTCCGCAGGCGGAACGATATGGCCACCGCAGGCCGAATAGACCGGCGCGGTGTTCATACCGGTACCAAGGCCAACAACCAATCGCGTGGCCTTTGCGGAAACGGGCTCCTGCGGGCAGATTTCGGTTAGGTCCTCGGTCTCAAGATGGGACAGGGCAAAGCCTTGTGCCTGTAGATCATTCAAAACCGCAACCCGGCTAGCGCCGGTGACGTCGCTGAGATCTGTTTCGGTTATGCGCCAATGCAAATTGGTCATATGGCCCACGCCCTCACGAACCGGGCCAGCGATGGCAACAGAGGCGCCCGACAACGCGCCGGGTGCTGTTGTTGAAAGGTAAGCGGCCAGCACCTCTTGCAACGATTCTGCCTTGGCGTTTTCGTATCGCCGAATGGTGTCGCGCAACACGACCCCGTCGGACGCCAGCGACACGCGCGTATTCGTGCCACCAACATCGGCAACTAGGGTCAGATCAGTGGCGGGCGTGTTCATAGCAGAGGTCATCCGGATTTGCTCAGGCGCTTGGATAGGGCGTGATAAGACGCCTTTGGGCAGCGCTGCAAGGTTTCAAAGTCGACATGGATCAATCCAAAGCGCTTTTCATAGCCCAAAGCCCATTCGTAATTGTCCATGAGCGACCATAGGAAGTACCCGCGAAGGTCAGCGCCGTCGGAAATCGCGCGTTTGCACTGCGCCAGATGGGCGTCGATATAAGCAAGGCGCTCCGGGTCGTTCACCACGCCATCGATCAGCTGATCTGCATTGGCCATGCCATTTTCCGTAATATAAATGGGCAGGTTCGGCGCAAATTCACGTGCGGTTCGCATGATGAATTCGTACAGCGCCTCTGGGTGGATCTCCCACCCCATTTGGGTTTTTGGCAGTGGGCCATCGATCTCCTCGTAACTTGGCCATGGGCCAGCTTGAGATGCGATTACCTTGCGGGTGTAGTAGTTCAGGCCCACCCAATCGAGGGGTTGAGTGATGGTCGGGAAATCATCCTGCCATCTGCGCGGCAAATGGGGTTCCAACCCTTCGAGGGCGAGGTCCGGATATTGGCCAAGAAAAACGCCGCCCAGAAAGAACTGATTGTAAATAGCATCATAACGCGCTGCAGCGTCGACAGCCGCCGCACTATCATCTGCGGGATGGGCCCATTCAAGGTTGAAGACACCGCCTAGGTTGGTCATGCCCAAACCGCGCATCACCTCGATTGCGCGGCCATGGCTGACCAGAACATGGTGCATGGCACGGGCCGTGGCGCGGATATCGCGAAGTCCGGGCGCATGGTGGCCCATGAAATGGCTTAACCAGCCAACACACCAAGGCTCATTTATCGGAGCCGCTGACCAAACTCTGTCACCGATCCGGCCCATGACGGTCTTTGTGAAATCGGCAAACCAGTTGGGCATGTCGCTGTTGCGCCATCCCCCCAGATCGGCCAACGGTTGTGGCAATTCCCAGTGGTAGAGTGTTGCTGCGGGCTTTATTCCCCGTTCCAGTAATCCGTCCACCAAACGATCATAGAAATCCAATCCTTCGGGGTTCGGACGGCCGCGCCCTTCGGGCATGACTCGCGCCCAGGAGGTTGAAAACCGGTAGACATCAACGCCAAGATTTTTCAGAAGATCAAGGTCTTCATCCAAACGGTTGTAGTGGTCGCAGGCCGTTGCGCCATCCTCGGCGCGAACGACATTGCCGGGCGTTGCCGCAAAGCTGTCCCAATGGGTCAGACCTGCGCCGCCTTGGCCGTGGCCTTCGATTTGATAGGCCGAGGTCGCGGCCCCGAAGAGGAACCCCTCGGGGAAATCTGAACGTGTCCAACTCATCTTTGTTAACCTTGTCGTGGGGCAGGGCCAGTTGACCCGCCAATCATCAATTCTGCTTCTAAAAGGCGGTGGCGCGGTGCGGTGTTTGCCTCGGCAATCATGTCCACCAACATGCCGCCGGCCAGTCGTCCGGCCTCCCGCACCGACGACCGGGTTGCGGTGAAAATTGGAACATCGGTACCGTTGCCGAGATAGCTCAATTCATCATCATGGGTTATCAGGCTGATATCCTTTCCCAATTTCAGACCGATTTCTTCAACGGCCCGGCGCACGCCGATGGCGGGGATAAGGGACGAGACAAGAAACGCAGTCGGCGCATCACCTATTGCCAGCATTTCTTTGGCGGCGAAATAGCCGTAGTTTTCGGTCATCTCGTCGCTGCGCATCCAAGCGGGATTGGCGGCAAAGCCACGGGCTGAAATGGCCTGTTCAAACCCTTGTCGGCGCCGGATCGCAAAATCCATATCTTCAAGCCCGTTAATCAGTGCGATGCGGTCGTGGCCCAGATCACAGAGCAATTCCGTTGCGCGTGCAAAGGAACGGCGGTTGTTCACATCGACCCATGAATAGGTTGCCTCGTCGCTTGGCGTGCGGCCATGCACAACGAAGGGCAGGCCGATCTCTTTCAGCAATGCGATCCGGGGATCGTCGTCCCTTGGGCCATGCAAGACGATGCCATCCACGCTTTGACGCCGGGCCATCGCACGATAGGCATCATCTTCCATGTCATCCGAAACGATCGACAGGTTCATGTCATATCCCGCGCGGGAATACGCTTCACCTGCGCCGGCAATGAAATCAGAGAAAACAGGGTTCATCATCTCGTGTTTGGTCGAGATGGGAATCACATGGCCAATGGTCATTGATCGCCCTGTCGCTAGGCTGCGGGCGCGATTGCTGGGCCGGTAGTTATTTTGTTCGGCAGCCGCCTTCACACGCATTCGCGTGTTCTCGCTAACCTCCGGATACCCGTTCAGCGCACGGCTGACGGTGGTTTGTGACAGGCCCAAAGATTCGGCCAATTGCTTGAGGTTCATGGACATTAAACCTCCCTCCCAAAGCGCTTTTGTTCCAATTAACCAAGCGATCCGACAGGACGCGCATCTTGGTATTTGGTCTGACCATGCGTTATTTTTATAGGAATTGCAATTTATTCGAGAGTCAAAATAAAATGTTTGACAGAAGGGAGATTTTGGAAGATCGTAAAGCTATCAAAGCGCTTTGGGAGAATCTGCAGCGTTTGACGACTATTCGGCCAATGAGCCAATCTGGGAGGATACTATGAAGAAATGCTTAACTGCCTCTGTGGCAGCACTTGCACTGACAGCAGGGCTTGCCCATGCCGACGGTCACTTGCTGATCGCACCGGGCGAGGGTGGCCTGAACTGGGACAGCCTCGATGCCTTTGCGGCGGCCCATGATCTGTCCGGTCAGGAGCTGGACATCACCGGACCTTGGACTGGTGCCGATGCTGAACTGATGGAAAACGTTGTTGCCTATTTTGAAATGGCAACCGGTGCGACCGTCAACTATTCGGGGTCGGAAAGCTTCGAGCAGGACATCGTGATTTCCACGCAGGCTGACAGCCCGCCAAATATCGCGGTCTTCCCTCAGCCGGGCCTTGCGGCCGACCTTGCCTCTCAGGGGGAGCTTTCGCCGCTTGCCGATGGCACCGGCGACTGGATCCGCGATAACTATGCGGCAGGTCAATCTTGGGTTGATCTGGGCACCTATGCAGACCCGGATGGCAACGATCAACTTTATGGGTTCTTCTACAAGGTCGATCTGAAATCGCTGGTTTGGTACAGCCCCGAAGCCTTTGATGAGGCAGGCTATGACGTGCCTACCTCGATGGAAGAGCTGATGGCGCTGACCGATCAGATCGTTGCCGATGGTGAAACGCCTTGGTGCATTGGTCTGGGTTCAGGTGCAGCCACTGGCTGGCCAGCGACCGACTGGGTCGAAGACATGCTGCTGCGCACACAGGCACCAGAAGTCTATGATGCATGGGTTGCAAACGAGATCTCGTTTGACGACGAGCGCATTGTCGCCGCGATCGAAGCCTTTGGCCATTTCGCACGCAACGATGCCTATGTGAACGGTGGCGCAAGTTCCGTTGCAACGACCGATTTCCGTGACAGCCCGGCTGGCCTCTTCAGCTTCCCTCCGGAATGTTACATGCATCGCCAGGCCAGCTTCATCCCAACCTTCTTCCCAGAAGATGCGGACTCTGATTTCTTCTACTTCCCAAGCTATGCGGAAGGTGATCTCGGAAATCCCGTTCTTGGGGCAGGGACGCTTTGGGCTATCACAGATGCCTCTGAGGCGGCCGATGCGTGGATGGAATTCCTGCAAACCCCCTTCGCGCATGAGATCTGGATGGCGCAGTCTGGCTTCCTGACGCCTTATGGCGCCGTGAACCTCGACGTGTTCCCATCTGACGCACAGCGCGCGATGAACGAGATCCTCCTGGGCGCGACAACGTTCCGCTTCGACGGATCGGACCTGATGCCGGGTGAAATCGGCGCGGGCGCCTTCTGGACCGGCATGGTGGACTACACCTCTGGTGCCGACGCAGCTGATGTGGCGACAGCCATTCAGGAACGTTGGGACTCGATCCAGTAAACAACTTCTCCCCGGCATGTTCATGTGCATGTCGGGGAGGTTTTCCAAAAATTTTCGGGGGGAGGACACGCCATGTCGCCGCTTTTGCAAGGCGCACTGACGATCCTGGTTGGTGTGTTTGGATGCGTCGGATATTTCTACGCCGCCAATCTTGTTCTGGACAAGTTCATCTTTCCAGCAAAAGGCCCGCATACCGGGCGTAACATCAACCGCGCCAATGCCGTTCGCCCCTGGCTGTTCCTGTTTCCGGCGATTTTTGCTCTGTCACTTTACCTGGTTTATCCAGTCATCGGCAGCCTGATCCGCTCACTGCACAACCGCGCCGGGGACGAGTTTATCGGGTTGGGCAATTACGCATTCCTTTTCAGCGACCCAACTTTTTTAACTGCGCTGTTCAACAATGCGCTCTGGGCGCTTGTCGTCCCTGCCTCGGCTACTTTCTTGGGGCTAGTCGTTGCGCAGCTGACTGACCGCCTGTCCTGGGGGAATATCGCAAAATCCCTTATTTTCATGCCGATGGCGATCTCTTTCGTGGGTGCTTCGCTGATCTGGAAATTCGTTTATGCCGGTGATCCCGATATCGGCATCATCAATGCGATCCGCGACAATTTTGGTTGGGAGTTGGTCGATCCGGTGCAACTGCCGTTTTGGAACAACTTTTTCCTGATGGCGATATTGATCTGGATTCAGACTGGGTTTGCGATGGTAATCCTTTCCGCTGCTCTGCGCGGAATTCCAGAGGAAACGGTTGAGGCCGCGATCATTGATGGGGCAGGGCCCTTGCAGCTTTTCTTCAAGATCAAGGTACCACAGATCATGGGTACCATTGTCGTGGTCTGGACCACAATTACCATCCTTGTCCTCAAGGTTTTCGACATCGTTTACACCATGACGGGGGGCAATTTCGGGACCGACATTCTGCCATCCTACATGATGAGCTTCATGTTCCGCGATGATGGGAGGGCCACCGCTGTTGCCGTTGTGATCATGATCGTGGTTCTGCCCGTCATGATCTGGAACATCCGCCAAGCCAGACAGGAGATGCGGTAATGGAAAATATTGCCGGACAGAACAACACGCTCAAATGGGCGGTGAATATCTCGGTCGTGCTGCTGGTGGTGGCATGGTTGATCCCGACAGTAGGTCTTTTTGTCAGCTCATTCCGTGACCGGGATCAGATCACGGCCTCGGGCTGGTGGGTTGCTCCGTTCTCGGTAGAGCTCACCTTTCGAACTCGCGGCGACGCGACGCCAACTCAGGACGGCGACCTCTGGGTGATTGAAGGCAACATTTTTGACACAGCAGAAGTGGCTGAGACCTTCGAAAGCGGTGACGCAACAATCACTGGCTTTGGCGTAACGGCCCGTGCACCAGATGAATTCCCGGCAGGAACCGAAGGCGAAACCCGCGATGGCGGTCTGCTAACAGTGAACGCCGACGGTAGCTATCGTTTTACCAGCACTGAAGAACCTGACGATCGCGGCCCGCGGGTCTATTTCGCGGCGGAAACGCCGCCCAGTTTCACTCTGGACAACTACCGGACCATCCTGACGTCAGACAATATGGACCGCGCCTTTATCAATACTCTCACGGTGACGATCCCCGCGACCATCATTCCCATCCTGATTGCGGCCTTTGCGGCCTATGCGTTGGCATGGATGGAATTCCCGGGTCGGGGGCTACTGATCGCTGTCATTGTTGGGCTTTTGGTGGTTCCGCTACAACTGGCCCTGGTGCCACTTCTGAACCTTCATAATCGCATTGGCATTGGTCAGAGTTTTGTGGGGATATGGATGGCCCATACCGGGTTCGGTTTACCGTTGGCCATTTATCTTTTGCGCAACTACATGGTCGGGTTGCCGCGCGACATTATTGAAGGCGCAAAAGTTGATGGCGCGACTGATTTCCAGATCTTCACCAAGATCATTCTGCCGCTTAGCTTTCCGGCGCTGGCCAGTTTCGCGATCTTTCAGTTCCTTTGGACGTGGAATGACCTGCTGGTGGCCAAAGTGTTCCTGCCGTCAGATGACGCAAGTCGGGTGATGACGGTCAAGATCGCGGATGACCTGCTAGGATCGCGCGGAGGGGATTGGGGCATTCTTGCCACCGCAGCCTTTGTCTCGATAGGCGTTCCGGTCCTCGTTTTCTTCACAATGCAACGATATCTCGTGCGCGGCCTTTTGGCTGGCTCGGTCAAATAGGGTGTGACATGACTTCCATGGAAACTCTTTCCCCAAATATGGCTCTGGCGCAGGATTTGGACTGGTGGCGCGGCGCTGTGATCTACCAGATCTATCCGCGCAGCTACCAAGACAGCAATGGCGACGGGATCGGCGATCTTGGTGGCATCATCTCGCGGTTGGAATACATCGCCAGCCTCGGCGTCGATGCGATCTGGATTTCGCCCTTCTTCACCTCGCCCATGCTCGATTTTGGCTATGATGTTTCGGATTACAAAGATGTTGATCCGATGTTCGGAACCCTGTCTGACTTCGACGCGCTGGTCGCCAAAGCCCATAAGCTCGGCATCAAGGTCCTGATTGATCTTGTTCTTAGCCACAGTTCTGATCAGCACCCGTGGTTTGCCGAAAGCCGGGCCAACAAAACCAACGCCAAATCCGACTGGTATGTTTGGGCGGATGCCAAACCAGATGGATCACCGCCCAACAATTGGCTGTCGATTTTCGGCGGACCCGCCTGGCAATGGGATGGGGAACGGATGCAGTATTACCTGCATAACTTCCTGAAAGAACAACCCGATCTGAACCTGCATAACGCCGAGGTTCAGGACGCGTTGCTGGATGTCACGCGGTTCTGGCTGGAACGCGGCGTCGACGGGTTCCGTTTGGACACCATCAATTTCTATTTCCACGATCAGGACCTGCGCAATAACCCTGCGCTGGCGCCAGAGGATCGCAACTCAACCATTGCGCCCGCTGTGAACCCCTATAACTGGCAGGAACATCTTTACGATAAGAACCGCCCGGAAAACCTCGATTTCCTACGCCGGTTCCGGTCGCTTTTGAACGAGTTTCCCGGCGCGATGGCCGTTGGCGAAGTGGGCGATGCACAACGCGGCATGGAAATTCAGGCTGAGTACAGCTCAGGCGGTGACAAGGTGCAGATGTGCTATTCCTTTGAATTCCTATCTGGCGAGCGCCCATCGGCAGAATTCTTGGGCGACGTGCTGACCCGGTTTGAGGCCACAGCCCCGGATGGCTGGGCTTGTTGGGCTTTTTCTAACCATGACGTGGAGCGCTATCCCACCCGGTGGGGCCTTAGTGAAGCGGCCAACCGCGCCTATGTGGCGGCTATGATGTCGATGCGTGGGTCGGTCTGTCTTTATCAGGGTGAAGAACTGGGCCTGTCCGAAGCAGACGTAGATTTTGACGATCTTCAAGACCCTTACGGCATTCGCTTCTGGCCCAAATTCAAAGGTCGTGACGGGTGCCGGACCCCAATGGTCTGGCAATCGGATAATGGCAATGGCGGCTTCACGGATGCAAAACCGTGGTTGCCGGTCGCGGCGGAGCACCTCAACAAATCTGTTGCCGCACAGGAGCAGGACGACGACAGCCTTCTGTCCTTTTATCGAAGGATGCTTGCCTTCCGTGCCGCGCAACCGGCGCTTGTCAAAGGTAATTTCGCGCTAATTCCAGGCGCAGATGGCGTGCTGAGTTTTCTACGATGCTACGGCGACGCACGTGTAGTTTGCATCTTTAACCTGACCGACGAACCCAAAGAGGTCGCCTTGCCTGCGGGCAATTGGACTATCTGCACCGACGCGCCATTTCCTGCGCCCGACGGGCAACTTATCGGCCCCTGGGGGGCCGTCTTCGCCAAAGAGGAGGCCTGAACAATGGCTGAACTGGTTTTGAAAGATGTCGCCAAATCCTATGGCGAAGTGAATGTTCTGAACAATATCAATCTCGAAATCGAAACGGGCGAACTGATTGTCTTTGTTGGCCCATCAGGCTGTGGAAAATCAACCCTGCTCAGGATGGTTGCCGGCCTTGAAAAGATAACGGGCGGCGATTTCTCTATTGACGGGGAACGCATGAATGATGTGCCGCCGGCGCAGCGCGGGATTGCGATGGTGTTCCAAACCTACGCACTTTACCCGCATATGACGGTGCGTGAAAACATGGCCTTTGCCCTGAAAATCGCGGGTCAATCCAAGGACGAAATTAATCAGGCAGTGACAGCAGCGGCAGACAAACTGCAGCTGACCGAGTATCTTGACCGCCTTCCCAAGGCATTGTCTGGCGGGCAGCGGCAACGTGTTGCTATTGGCCGCGCCATTGTGCGTGATCCGAAAGTCTATCTTTTCGATGAACCTCTCTCGAATCTGGACGCGGCCTTGCGTGTGGCCACCCGGATCGAGATTGCACAATTGAAGGAGCAGATGCCGGATTCAACCATGATCTATGTGACCCATGATCAGGTTGAGGCGATGACGCTGGCCACGCGGATCGTGGTTTTGGCCAATAAGGGTATCGCGCAGGTGGGCACGCCGCTGGAGCTTTATGAACGTCCCAATTCCGAATTTGTGGCGAAATTCATCGGATCGCCACAGATGAACCTTTTGGATGGGGAAATCGTCGAGGCTGGAGAAAAGACCGTTGTGAAAACCGCCCAAGGCGGAGGAACGATCACATCTGATTATCCCTCTCGTCCGGATGATGTTGGCGTAAAGGTGAGCGTCGGAGTTCGGCCCGAGGACATGGTGCAAACCGAAGCAAGTGATTTCGCGTTCGAAGGCACAGTCAGTATTACGGAAGCGCTTGGCGAGGTAACGTTGATGTATTTCAATCAACCCGACGGGGCCGAACCTGTGATTGCCAAATTGCCCGGTGTACATTCCAATTTGCGGGGTCAATCGCTGCGCTTGTCTGCGCCATCAAACAAAGTGCATGTGTTTCGGGACGGTGTATCGCTGCATTACCAGTAGGACTAAGGCAAACGCAAAGGACGTTACGGCGCATTTGACCTTGGTCGAAGCTCTTTGTAATTGAACGCATGTTCAATTCAGGAGGTCCGAATGGATATCACCAGCGCAAAGGTCATCGTCACGGGCGGGGCCAGCGGCCTTGGGGCCGCCACGGTCCGCCAGTTGTCAAAAGCAGGCGCAGCAGTCACGATCTTTGACCGCAATCAGGACGGCGGCCAGGCAATGGCAGCTGAATTGGAAAACGTCTTTTTTGCAGAAGTCGATGTCACCTCCGAGGCCAGCGTATCTGCGGGCGTGAATGTAGCAAAAACCGATATGGGCGGCGTGACGGCTGCAATTAATTGCGCCGGAATTGTAACCGGCGCAAAAACAGTTGGCTCCAAAGGACCGTTTCCTCTGGATATGTTCCAGCGCACAATCGACATAAATCTTGTGGGAGCGTTCAATGTGGCCCGGCTGGCGGCCGCTGCAATGGCTGAAAATGAGCCGAATGAAAATGGAGAGCGCGGCGTCATCGTCAATACCGCCTCCATCGCGGCCTTTGACGGGCAGAAAGGGCAAGCGGCCTATTCTGCGTCAAAGGCAGGCGTCGCAGGTCTGTCCTTGCCCATGGCCCGTGATATGGCGTCCCTTGGCATCCGCACCAACGCAATTGCGCCGGGCCTGTTTCTGACCCCAATGCTGGAATCCCTTGGCGAGGAAATGATGGCAGAGCTTGCTAAAGATGTGGTGTTTCCCCGGCGTTTGGGGGATCCGACCGAGTTCGCGCGTCTCGCGCAATTCATGATCGAGATGCCCTACCTGAATGGCGAGACCATTCGGCTTGATGGTGGCCTAAGGCTGCCCTGATCGAAAAGGGCTATGAAGAAATGAAAAACCGGCCTCATCTGAGGCCGGTTTTTTCGCGCAGTCGGGTCGGGGCGTGACCGACTTGCTTAGTATCGTTATGATTTAGCGTCCCCAGGACCGAACGGGACCGCAATCCATGTGAGTGAAGTTCGAGCCGGAATAGCGGCCAACGCCACCGGCGCTACAGCTTTGCGCGGCACGCGCAACCTGGCTAACCGAGCGGCCTTCGATCCGCAGGTCAGCAGCCTGACCCTGCATGTGAAGCGAATTGCGGGCAACACCAGATGACCGGGCGCGCAACATCGCGTTGGTCGAGGGTGAGCGATATCCCGAAAGCAACAGGTAGGGTTGAGGAGTGTCGAGAAGATTGTGGGACGCGGCCATGATGTCCAGCGTCCGCGGATCGATCGTGTGGGCCTCATCGACCCGCCAATCCCGCATGAAATAGTTGATTTCCTGAACTGCCGGGCGGATGTATTCACCCTCGATCCAATAAATCATGTCCAGAGTTTCGCCCGTTCGGGCCGAGTACATGTTCAGCTTGCGAATGTCACCTGCGCCGCGAAGGATCCCGAATGCATTTGCTGCATAAGGCGCTGCGGTGACGGTCGTAGCTGCAAAAGCGCCAAGAAGCGCCCGCCGCGTCATCGTCGGTTTAGTCATTGAAATTTGCCCCGTCCTACTGCCTGTTCCGTCCATAAAAACCGCCGCTTTGCGCGGTCGGTAGTGCGTCCATCCCCAGGTGTGCGTTTTATGACACAACTGAAACTTTGTTGAAAGTCTCAATGGGGACCTCCCGTCTGTATGGGAGCCTGTCGGCAGAAATCCGCCAAAAATGCGAGGATTTCGGGGTATTTGGCCGATTCTTCGGCAGGCGTTGCATCTCAGACACTCAGCGTGATGAAGGCACAATATCCAACAAAACTTGCGAAATTGTGAATGGACTCTGAGGGATATAACAGGGCATTTTGGCCTCACAGGACTGTGATACCTTTGCGCGCTGATAGGTGATTTTATGCTCAAACCCTTTTCGATGCGTCAGGTGCTGCCGCTTTTTGCAGTTATTCTGACACTTGCGACCCTTGCCCCGAAACCAGCGGACGCCCTTGTGACAGCGTTTCGCCAGGCGATTGCGGAGGGTGTGGCCGAACATGATGAAATGTCCGAGTTTTACCGCGCCCGCGCGTTTGAACCGATTTGGACCCGCTCTGAGGATGCAGAGCGTCGAAATGCGTTGCTGACTGCTTTGGAAAGCGCGTCGAACCATGGGTTGCCCGTGTCGCGTTACGACGCGGATCAATTACGCGCGGCCTTTATGGATGCTGACAATCCCTATGATCGTGGTCGGGCGGAAATCCTCGCCTCGACAATGTTCTTGAACTACGCCCATGATGTGCAGTCCGGTATTCTTGATCCCGGAGAGGTGATCAGTGAAATCCACCGTGAACTTCCGCGTCGGGATCCGAGTGATTTGTTGGCCGGGTTGCTGAGTGGTAATCCGCATGAGTTTATGCGTGCTCTTCCTCCGATGCATCCTGAATACCTTCGCCTTCAGCGCGAAATGATGCGTTTGGAGCAGATGATTGCAGATGGCGGATGGGGCCCCACAGTGGGCGGTGGTCGGCTTGAACGCGGGGATCGCGGCAGCGCGGTTGTCGCTTTGCGCGACCGTCTGATCCGCATGGGCTATATGGGCCGGTCGGCGACAGCCGTATTTGACGAAGAGATGGAAGCGGCCGTTCAGCGCTTTCAACTGGCGCATGGCCTGGAGGCCGATGGCGTGGCAGGTCCGGGCACATTAGAAGAGATAAATGTTGGCCCCGAACCACGTTTGCGTCTTGTCATCCTGGGGATGGAGCGCCAGCGCTGGCTGAACTGGGAAGACCCTGATCGCGGCGACCGCCATGTTTTGGTGAACATTCCCGATTTTCACGCCTATGTCGTTGATCATGAAGAAGTCAGCTTTACCACGCGTGTGGTTGTTGGCGCGACGCCCAGTGATCGCGTGACACCTGAGTTCTCCGACACGATGGAACATATGGTCATCAACCCAAGCTGGTACGTGCCGCGCTCAATCGCCGTGAACGAGTATTTGCCCGCAATCCTTGCAAACCCATCGTCCAATGGTCACCTGCAACTGATCTCTGGCGGGCGTCCTGTTAGTCGGGAAGGCATTGATTATGCTGCCTTTACCCCGCGGAATTTCCCCTATGACCTCCGGCAGGGGCCTGGACCCGGCAATGCGTTGGGACGTGTTAAGTTTATGTTCCCGAACAGGCACAACATCTACCTGCATGACACCCCGTCCCGCAGCCTGTTCTCTCGTGAGACCCGCGCGTTTAGCCATGGATGTGTCCGTGTGCATCGCCCGCTTGAACTGGCCTATCATTTGCTGGCCCGGCAGGAATCTCAGCCGCAAAATTTCTTTGACACAATTCTTGCGTCACGGCGGGAGACTCAAGTTGATCTGGTGCAAGAAATTCCGGTCCATATTGTCTATTGGACGGCATTTGTGACGCCTGAGGGCGATTTGAACTTCCGTCGCGATATCTACAATCGGGATGCCCGTTTGTGGAACGCTTTGGAGGCAGCCGGGGTGGAACTTCGGACCGCAAATAGCTAAGTCTTTTGCTGCAGGGATCGCAGCAGGAGAATCCATAATGGGACACACAATCCGAGCCTTGGCCGCAGCTCTGGAGGCCGTGGCCTTTGGCAATCTCGATCTCGAGATTGATGCCATTTCCGAGCCCTCCAGCGCGAGTGCAAGGGATCTGGCTCTGGCTATGTCGCCCAAATTTGCCGCTGGATTGGCAAAGGGTGGGGCACGTGCGGCTGTCATTGGCCCGGATATGGATTGGCAGGAGCTGGGACTTGAGGCCGCGATTGTGGCGCCGCGTCCGCGCTACGCCATGGCGGGACTGACGGCTGTTCTTGATCCCGGACCTGAGATTGAACCTGGCATTCACCCGTCGGCCATCATCCATCCGACCGCGGAAATTGGCGAGGGCGCTGCCGTCGGTCCGTTTGTTGTCATCGGGCGTAACGTGCGCATTGGCGCGCGCGCGCGTATCGCCAGCCACAGCTCGATCGCGGAACATGCCCAGATTGGGGATGATGCTCTGCTGCTGCAAGGTGTGAAGATTGGAAGTTACGTCACAATCGGCAACAACTTGATTGCTCAGATGGGGGCCACGATCGGGGGCGATGGGATGTCCTTTGTGACTCCGGAAAAATCTACGGTCGAACAGGTGCGCGAAAACATGGGGCAGGTGGACGCGGCCAAGCAAAGCTGGACGCGCATCCATTCGCTTGGCGCGGTCACGATCGGCGACGATGTCGAAATCGGCTGCAATGCCTGTATCGACAAGGGAACCATTCGCGACACCCAGATCGGCTCGGGCACAAAAATTGATAACCTGGTACACCTCGCCCATAACGTCGTCACTGGCGAAGATTGCCTCTTTGCAGCTCTTGTTGGAATTGCTGGTTCTACAACCTTGGGTGATCGGGTCGTCTTGGGGGGACAGGTTGGTGTTGTTGATAACGTGACTGTCGGCAGTGATGTGGTTGCTGCGGGCGGGACCAAGATCCTGTCCAACGTGCCAAGCGGGCGCGCCGTGATGGGCTACCCGGCCGTCAAGATGGAAACCCATGTCGAAACCTACAAGGCGCAACGGCGGTTGCCGCGTTTGGCCAAAACGGTCGCGGAGTTGCAGAAATCCATTTCCAAACTAAGCGGCAATGACTAAATCAAAAGCGGGAATTTTCCCGATCCTTTAGGTATGGGGCGCGCGACTGAAATGAGCGACACCGTCAAAGATAAAGTCATAAAGATTATTGCAGAACAGGCCATTTTAGAGGTCGAAGACGTCAAGATGGAGGCCACGCTGGACGATCTGGGAATCGACAGCCTTGGCCTTGTCGAAAGCATTTTTGCCATTGAGGAAGCCTTCGATATTCAGGTGCCGTTCAACGCAAATGAACCGCAGGCCAGCGCGTTCGATATTTCCAGCGTTGCAGCGATTGTGAAGGCTGTCGAAGGGCTGGTGGCCGAACAGGTATGAAACGCGTTGTCATAACAGGGCAGGGAACGATTAACGCCCTCGGCCCTGACGTTGCTACAACCAAAGAGGCGATGCGCGAAGGCTGCTGCGGAATTTCGCAATTGGACATTCGCGATGTGGATCGCCTGGCCGTCCAGATAGGCGGCCAGATTAAGGACTATGAGCCCGAGGCGCTGTTCAACCGCCAACAGATCTCGCTTTATGATCGATTCACCCAGTTCACCTTGATCGCAGCGCGTGAAGCAATCGGGCAATCGGGCCTGGAGTTTCACGGTGACCTGGCCGTTCAGTCGGGTGTTGTCTTGGGCACCTCTGGCGGCGGGATGCAAACCCTCGATGAGAACTACCGGACCGTCTATGAAGATGGGAAGAACCGGGTTCATCCCTTTGTCGTGCCAAAGCTGATGAACAATGCAGCCGCCAGCCATGTCAGCATGGAGTTCAACCTGAAAGGGCCAAGCTTTACAGTCGCCACCGCCTGCGCATCGTCCAACCACGCGATGGGGCAGGCATTTAACATGATCCGAGCCGGCATGACCAAGGTGATGGTCACTGGCGGTTCGGAATCGATGCTGTGTTTTGGTGGGGTTAAAGCGTGGGAAGGCCTTCGGGTGATGTCTCGTGATGCTTGCCGACCCTTTAGTGCCAACCGGAACGGCATGGTTCAGGGCGAGGGCGCGGCGGTGTTCGTGTTTGAAGAATACGAACATGCACGGGCGCGTGGGGCGCTGATCCTGGCGGAAGTATCCGGTTTTGCCATGACCTCGGATGCCGCCGATATTGTCATGCCCTCCAAACAAGGCGCGGCTCGGGCTATCGCGGGGGCGTTAAAAGACGCCAATTTGAATGCAGAGGACGTCTGCTATATCAATGCGCACGGCACGGGGACGGCGGCCAATGACAAAGTGGAATGTGCCGCTGTTGCCGATGTCTTTGGGCAGCACGCCGATGATCTTATGATTTCATCCACGAAATCCATGCATGGGCATTTGATCGGGGGCACGGGCGCAGTGGAATTGCTGGCGTGTGTCATGGCGCTGACCGATGGGGTGATTGCGCCCACGATTGGCTATGAGGAACCCGATCCCGAATGCGCGCTGGATGTGGTTCCAAACGAAGCACGGGAGGCTGTTGTCGGCGCGACTTTATCCAATGCTTTTGCTTTTGGAGGCCTTAATGCTGTGCTGGCCCTGCGGAAAGCACCATAGCGATCCTCAAATGAAAAGTCCGGCACCTGGACAGAACCAGATGCCGGACTTGATGGATCGGGCCATCTTTTCTTATTCGCTGGCTTCGCCCTCGGCCTCTGCTGCCGCTTCTGCTGCGGCGCGCAACTGGGCGATTGCTTCAACATTATAGGCTTCCAAAGCCTCCTGACCGGCAGTGAACCCAGACAGGGACAGGCTGAGCGGAACCAGTTGATCAGGTGCCTGCAGAGGAACAATCGCAACTGTCGCGGTGTTACCGGCTCGGAATGCTGCAACTTCGCCCGCCGTCAGACCTAGGCGAACATAACAGCCGATTTGTTGGCAAAAGCTGAACGGGTAAACTCGAGGCTGGTTGCTGTCGACGGCCATACGCAATTGACCGGTCAACAATGTATCCAACGGAGTGACGATAGTGGCGCCGGCCACCAGTTCGCCTTCGTCTGGAACGTCGAAATAGTTGAATTCCGCGACAGGGTTGCCTTCTTCATCGGTCAGCAATTGATATAGCTGGCACGGATCAGGCTGGCCCTCCGGTGCGGTCAGGCACCGCAATTCCCAGTCGCCATGTTCTGAACGCACATAGCTGGAACCGACCTCTGGCGTGCCAGTGGATAATGCGGCCAAACCGCTATTGGATCCCTCGGTCGTGTCCTGCGCCAGGGCTGGCATAGCCAATACGGCCATCAGTGCGGTGGTGATAGAAAGGTATTTCATCAATGCGCCTCTTTCGTGTGGTGGCGAAATGGATTTCTATCCACAGTGGCTATCATGGGCAAGCGTCTCTGTCAGGCCCAATTTCAGCGTGGCGGCCCTTCGGTCAATTCTGCGAGGATTTTTGCCGATTGGGGCGGGGTCGATCAAAGCAATCGCGACATCCCAAAAAGACGAAAAGGGCCTGTGACACAGGCCCTTTTCCATATCTTTTTTCTCTCCCTGTCGGACTGGCCGACTTATGTGAGGGACGCTAGGCCAAGCCATCACAGCCGTCAACAGGAGAATCGCGGATTTTGGCCAAAAAACTGTACCGGTTTCAAAAAGTGAACGAATTTAATTCAAATTCCGAACGAAAAAAGAACCGCGCGGAATAAACATTCGCGCGCGGCCAGTAACAGGGAGGAAGATCATGTTCCGGCCGGTCCACCAGACAGTGCCACAACCGTTTAAGAACATGAGATGATACTGGCACATGAGGGTTAAGATTGTATTGTGCCCCAAGCGAGACATGAATTTGAGGGCAGGCAATGACAGATCGAATTTTCATCGGTGGCGGTGGCGACGGTTATTCGGAGGCGCAGAGCCTTCTGCTGAAATACGCAAACCGTCATGGGTTGATCGCGGGCGCCACGGGCACCGGTAAGACAGTCACGCTGCAGATTCTCGCTGAAAGCTTTTCGGCGCAGGGTGTTCCGGTCTTTCTGTCCGACGTGAAAGGCGATCTCTCCGGATTGGGTGCTGCGGGACGCGCCGATTTCAAATTGCATGACGCATTCATGGAACGCGCCGGAACGATTGCCTTTTCGGATTATGCCTACACTTCATTTCCCGTCACCTTCTGGGATCTGTATGGAGAGGCCGGCCATCCGGTTCGCACAACAATCTCTGAAATGGGACCGCTGCTATTGGCGCGCCTCTTGGAACTGACCGAGGCGCAGGAAGGAATTTTGAACATCGCATTCCGTGTTGCCGATGAGCAGGGACTGGGTTTGTTGGATCTAAAAGACTTGCAGGCCCTGCTGGTTTGGGTCGGTCAGCATCGTCAGGAGCTGTCCCTGCGCTATGGCAATGTCTCGACCGCGTCTATCGGAGCCATTCAGCGGCGATTGCTGGTTCTGGAAACGCAGGGCGGCGAGAACCTCTTTGGCGAACCGGCGCTGGAGTTGAACGATATCATGCGAACAGATGTCGATGGGCGCGGGCGCATCAATATTCTGGCCGCTGATGAGCTGATGGGATCGCCGCGTCTTTACGCCACTTTCCTGCTTTGGTTGCTGTCCGAATTGTTCGAAGTGCTGCCCGAAGTGGGCGATCCCGACAAGCCGAAATTGGTCTTCTTTTTTGACGAGGCGCATCTCCTCTTCGATGACGCACCGAAAGCGTTGGTCGATAAAGTTGAACAGGTTGCCCGCCTAATCCGATCCAAAGGCGTTGGAGTCTATTTCATCACCCAAAACCCTGCCGATGTCCCAGAGGATATTCTCGGTCAACTTGGCAACCGGGTTCAGCATGCTTTGCGCGCCTTCACGGCCAAGGATCGTCGCGAGTTGCGACAGGCGGCTGAAAACTATCGCGACAACCCCCGTTTTGACACCGAGGATGCGATCCGGGAAGTGGGCGTGGGGGAGGCGGTAACCTCCTTGCTGGAGCGCAAAGGCATTCCGGGCGTGGCTGAACGGACATTGATTCGTCCACCCAGTTCGCAACTAGGGCCGTTGGATACGGCAACCCGCGCCTCGTTAATCGCCGCGTCGCCGATTGCGGGCAAATATGAAACCGAAATTGACCGCGAAAGCGCTTTCGAGGTTTTGCAGGCCCGTGCGGCTGAAGCCGCGCAAGAGGCTGAAGTTGCTGAAGAAAAGGCCGACGAAGAGGAAAGCCCCGCCGTGCGCGAATACCAAACCGGGCGACGCTATTCTGGAAACCGGGTGGGTCGGTCGTCATCGCGGACACAATCCAGCCCGGCACCAACGCGCAGCCGACCCCGGTCGCGATCTGACAGTGTCGGGACCGCATTTGCAAAAAGCTTTGCCCGACAGCTTGGCACACAATCAGGTCGTGCGGTCGTGCGGGGTATTCTGGGGGGGCTTTTCCGCGGAAGATGACTGCGTGGTGTCAGGTCTGTGGCCTCTTGGCGACGGCGGAGCGTGCCGCGTCAGGCTGCGCTGCAGCCCTCCTTGACCCGCATTGCCATGGATGTGTTCAGCCGATGGTGGGAAATATTCCCGGCTATTCTGCAAGTGGAGTTTCGGAGCCTCCGGCGGAGGAATTTTTTGGCAAAATGAACGCGATAAAACATCTGCGACCCGGTGACGCTTGGCCTTGGAAGCCTCCGGTGCATGCTCTAGTGTCTGCCGCATGATTGTAGAGCTCGGACATTTCGCCCTCATTTTGGCTTTTGCTGTTTCCATTTTTCAGATGGTGGTGCCCATGGTGGGGGCCTCTAAAGGGTGGGGCGATTGGATGGCCGCGGCAGGGCCTGCCGCATCGGCACAGTTTTTGCTGACGGCCGCCAGTTTCGGCGCGTTGACATTTGCTTTTGTCACCTCTGATTTCTCGGTTGCCCTAGTGACGGCCAACTCACATACGCTGAAGCCGATGCTTTACAAAATCTCGGGCGTTTGGGGCAATCACGAGGGATCGCTTCTGCTTTGGGTGCTTATCTTAACGCTGTTCGGAGCGATGGCCGCGTGGTTTGGCGGTAATCTGCCGGAAACACTGAAAGCACGCGTTCTTGCGGTGCAAAGCTCCATCGGGGCGGCCTTCTTTGCGTTTATCCTTTTCACGTCAAATCCGTTTTTGCGTTTGGAATCACCGCCCTTTGACGGGGGCGACTTGAACCCGCTGTTGCAGGACCCCGGATTGGCCTTCCATCCGCCGTTCCTTTACCTTGGCTATGTCGGCCTGAGCATGGCGTTTTCCTTTGCGGTTGCGGCTTTGATTGAGGGGCGCGTGGATGCGGCATGGGGCCGGTGGGTGCGCCCCTGGACCCTGGCAGCTTGGCTGTTTTTGACCATCGGGATCGGTTTGGGCAGCTGGTGGGCCTATTATGAGCTTGGCTGGGGCGGGTTCTGGTTCTGGGACCCGGTGGAAAACGCCAGTTTCATGCCTTGGCTGATTTCTGCAGCCTTGTTGCATTCGGCCATAGTTGTAGAGAAGCGCGAGACCCTGAAAAGCTGGACCATTCTATTGGCGATCCTCGCCTTTGGGTTTTCATTGATCGGCGCCTTTATCGTGCGTTCGGGGGTTTTGACGTCGGTTCATGCCTTTGCGAATGACCCGGAACGCGGGATATTTATCCTCGCCATCTTGGGTGTCTTTATGGGTGGTGCGTTTTTGCTTTTCGCGCTGCGGGCCGGGGCAATGCAATCCAAAGGGGTTTTTGGGCTCGTCAGCCGGGAAAGCGCCCTTGTTTTGAATAACTTACTGTTGGCGGTGTCGGCTTTGGTCGTCTTTGTGGGAACGGTGTGGCCATTGTTTGCCGAGATGTTTTTTGACCGCACGCTGTCCGTTGGACCACCATTCTTCAACGCGGCCTTCGGTCCGTTTGTGTTGGCGCTGGCAGTTGTCTTGCCGCTTGGGTCAATGCTGCCGTGGAAACGGGCAAAAATCGGTCGCGTGACGCGGCAGATCTGGCCCTTGGCGGTGTTGGCTGTTGCGGCCGCCCTGTTGGCATATGCCATCTTCTCCGGCGAGTCCGCGATTGGACCGATCTTCATTGGTCTGGCTGTTTGGCTGGTGGCCGGGGCAGGCGTAGATCTGTGGACGCGCACAGGCCGCGGTGCTTTTTCCGGTCGCTTGTCCCGATTGACCCGGCTGCCGCGGGCAGATTGGGGCAAGGCAGTCGCACACGCAGGCCTTGGTTTGACGATCTTTGGAATCGCGGCGCTTTCGACCTATGAGCAGGAAGATATTCGTTTGGTCCGTTTGGGCGAAACCTATGACATTGGGGCCTATTCCGTTACCTTGACCGGGGTGCGCGACGTGCAAGGGCCAAACTATGTGTCGATGATGGGAACGGTCGAAATCACACGCGATGGCCGCGACGTGGCAGTCCTGAATCCAGAGCGGCGTTTTTATCCGGTTGCGCGAATGCCAACGACCGAGGCGGCCATTGATAATGGCTTCACCCGGGATCTATACGTTGTTCTTGGTGAGCCCAGCCAGGGCGGTTTCGCCTTACGGGTATATATCAAGCCATGGGCGAATTGGATTTGGGGCGGGTCGATCATTATGGCGCTTGGTGGGGCCTTGTCGCTCTCTGATCGCCGGTACCGCGTTGCAGCCGGGGCCGCGAAATCCCGTGGTGCCAAAGGGGTACCAGCGGAATGAAGCGTCTTCTTCTGATCGTATTGCTGCTGGCCAGTCCGGTTTGGGCAGTTGAACCTGATGAGGTGCTGGACGATCCGGTGCTGGAGGAGCGTGCTCGCGACATCTCAGCCGGGTTGCGCTGCCTTGTATGCCGGAATGAAAGCATCGATGAAAGTCACGCAGAGCTTGCCCGTGACCTGAGGTTGCTGGTGCGCGAACGCCTTGTGGCGGGCGATGAGGATACAGAGGTCGTCAGCTACATCGTAGAGCGGTATGGCGAATACGTGCTTCTGCGTCCCAATTTAGAGGGTGCGAACCTGCTGCTGTGGCTTGCGGGACCAGCAATGGCGCTGTTCGGCCTTTTGATGGCAATCCTGTTTATCCGTGGTCAGTCCAGTCAACGGCGGACGCCTGATGGTTTGAGCGAGGCTGAAAAAGAGCGTGTTGCCGAACTGATGAAAGACTGACGCCGCGTTTTACCTTTCCCTGTCGAAGGCCCAAGCCTATGTATCGGTAGGGAATAGAAAAACGGGCAGGGTCGATGCATTACGAAACTATCTCGCTGGAAACATCGAACGGCGTGGCCGTCATCACTCTGAACCGGCCAGAGGTCATGAATTCGCTCAATACCCAAATGCGGGCTGAGCTGAACCATGCCCTGACCGCCATGGCCAACGGACCAAGAGTTGTTGTGCTGACAGGCGAAGGAAAAGCCTTTTGCGCGGGCCAAGATCTGGGCGACAAGGGCAATGTCAACGACCTGAACCTCGAACGCCTTTTGCGCGATGAATATTCGCCCTTGTTGCGTCTGATTGCCGATTGCCCGGTGCCGGTTCTTGCCGCCGTGAATGGCGTGGCGGCAGGGGCAGGGGCCAGTCTTGCCTTGGCCTGCGATATTGTCATTGCGTCCGAGGATGCCACCTTCATGCAGGCATTTTCCAAAATTGGCCTGATCCCGGATGCAGGCGCAACCTACCATTTGCCGCGAAAAGTAGGACTTGCGCAGGCTATGGGCCTTGCCATGTTTGCCGACAAAATCTCGGCCCGCAAAGCCGAAGAATTGGGCATGATTTGGGAGGCGGTCGGCGCGGCACGTTTTAACCTACATTGGCGCGAACGGGCCGAGACCTTGGCCAAGGGACCGACCCAGGCCTATTGCCGGATCAAAGCGGCAATGCGGGCCAGCTTTGGCAACGATTTGGAAAAACAGATGCTGCTGGAGGCACAATTGCAGGGCGAATGCGGTTACACGCGCGATTTCAAAGAAGGCGTATTGGCCTTTCTCGAAAAACGCTCGGCAGAGTTTGACGGGCGCTAACCGGCATTTCGGCGTTTGAGACGGGCGTTGCGACCGCCCCTTCGTTGTTTCAGCAGCGCTCTGCGCGACGGAAGGTCGGTTAGCACGGCCTTGCGCTCGTCGGGCGCAAGACGACTCCACGCGGCGATCTCATCCATTGTGCGCAAACAGCCGGTGCAGATCTCGGCATCGGGATGGATGACACAGATCTTGACGCAGGGGCTTTTCACCTCGTCGCGTTTCCAGATCTGATCTTTCATGCGCCAGCCCTTTTCAGATGCCCCAGGCGATCCAGGACTCCTTGTAAGATATACCCGGCCGCCACGTGATCAATGACCTCAGAGCGACGTTTTCGGCTTGTATCCGCCTCCAAGAGGGCTCTTTCGGCAGCAACCGTCGACAATCGCTCATCCCAGTAGCCTATCGGCAGGTCGATGAGGCGCGCGAAATTTCGGGCAAACGCGCGGGTTGATTGGGCGCGTGGGCCCTCCGAGCCGTCCATGTTGCGCGGCAGCCCAAGGACGATTCCACCGATTGATCGATGGGTGATGATCGCCATCAAGGCATTGGCATCTGCAGTGAATTTCGTGCGCTTAACTGTTTCTAGCGGTGTCGATACGCTCAGAAACGGATCAGACACCGCGACGCCGATGGTTTTTGTGCCAAGATCCAGCCCCATGACGGCGCGCATTGAGGGCAGGGCCGCCGCGAACTCTTCGATGGTTTCATGGATCATTCGTCTGCCCCTTCGGCCTCCAACGCGGCCCCAGCCTCACGGATCAGGGCCATCGCTTCGTCTGAGCCCGCAAAGGCGCGCAGGGCTTCGTCAAAGATACTGCGCGCCTGGCGCTCTTGGCCAAGGACAAGGTAGGATGAGATCAGGCGTGCCCAATCCTCGGGGGGTCCACCTTCCACGGCCAGGCGCTCTGCCAGGTTGGCAACCATTCCGTCGATCATCGCGCGGCGATCTTCCTCAGAGAGTTCCTGGGCGGCCGCAAGATCCTCGTCGCTTGGGCCAGCCAGTTCAGGTCGTTCGGGTGGCTGGGGCAACTCCTCCAGCGATACAGGGTCACCTGCCATCGCGGCCACAGCCTCAATCTGGCCACGGATGGGTGGCAACCACGGATCGCCCGGCTGGCTATCGGCCAGCAGGTTGCGCCAAATCGAATACCCCAAGTCAGGCCGTCCTTGCCGCGCAAACATCAGGCCAACATAGTACCGTGCGCCACCATTTGTGGGCTGCTGCACAAGGACGTCCTGCAAAAGCGCTTCTGTCTCAGGGGAAATATAGCCCCCTGCGGCCATGAACATCATTTCGGCAAGGTTGAGAAGGTCATCAGGTTCCGCATCATCTCCAAGGGCCTCAATCAGGCGCTCCTGTGCCAGCCGCGCGGCGCGAAAATTGCCGATACGGGATTCCTCGAACGCCAAAAGACGTAGGCCCTCTACTTCATCGGGGCGGCGTTCCATTTCGGTGCGCAATTGCGCCAGTAATTCGGCACGGCGTTCATCCGGATCAACCCGAATTTCCTGAGGCACGACCGCTTCTGCATCGGCTTGGCTTGGGCGACCGGCGCGGTTCTCTTCAACCAGAGATATCCGGGTTTCAATGGGCAGATCAGGATAACCCGGCGCGCCCAGAACCCAATAAAGGGCGCCCGATCCAGCAAGCAGCAGCGCAAGGATCACAAGCGCAGGCGCAGGTCGCGATTGCCCAACGGGGGCCGATTGGGCGGCATGCATGGCCTTATCGGCCTCCAGCAGGCGGCGGGCCACTTCCGTGCGGGTGCGTTCGGCCTCGTCTTCGCTGAGTGTTCCGCGCGCGAGGTCGCGTTCCACTTCCTTCAACTGATCGCGGTAGATTTGCAGGTCCTGATCGGTGGCGGCAGGCGCAGGGCGACCCGGGCGTAAAAACACCACGGCCACCGATGCGCCAATCATCAGCGTCAATAATCCGGCGATAATCCAGAAGCCCATTGGCCCCTCCTGCGTGTTTTCTGCCTTCCCATCATCTATAGCGCTGTGCCGCCCGCTAAAAGCCCTATTGGCCCTCAAAAAACGACATCTGCGCCGGGGGTGTGTCGCAAAATCGTGAAAACATGCCGCCGCGTGGGCGGAGAATCTGTGGCCATTGCCGCATGACTTTCTGGCAGGACAATTTGAGGGTCGCCATGCGCCGCTATTCCGCTTTCGCTATCGCCCGTGAGGCCGCCAGATACCATCAGGGATGGGAGCGCGCTTGGGCCGCGCCAGAGCCAAAGAAGCACTACGATGTGATTATCGTGGGTGCGGGCGGGCATGGCCTTGCCACAGCCTTCTATCTTGGCAAAAATTTCGGCATCACTAATGTAGCTGTGATCGAAAAAGGCTGGTTGGGCGGCGGAAATACCGGGCGAAACACGACCATTATCCGCTCCAATTACCTGCAGGATCCCTCGGCCGCGATCTATGAAAAGGCCCGCTCTCTTTATGAAACGATGAGCCAGGACCTGAACTATAACGTTATGTTCAGCCCGCGCGGCGTCATCATGCTGGCCCAGACCCATCATGAGGTGCGCGGCTATCAGCGCACAGCCCATGCGAACGCGCTGCAAGGCGTGAAGACTGAATTCATCAGCCCGCAAAGGGTCAAGGAACTGGTGCCGATCATCCACCTGGACGGCCCGCGCTTTCCTGTTCTGGGTGGTCTCTGGCAGGATCGGGGCGGCACCGCGCGCCATGACGCTGTGGCCTGGGGATATGCACGGGCTTGTTCCGATATGGGTATGGATATTCTGCAAAAAACCGAAGTGACCGGCGTGACCTCCGAGGGGGGTAAAGTCACCGGCGTTGAAACGACGCGCGGGTTCATTGGATGCACCAAGCTTGGCATGGTTGTGGCGGGACATTGCGGCGTGCTGGCCGAAAAGGCCGGGTTCCGTCTGCCGGTAGAGTCAGTTGCGCTTCAGGCCTTGGTTTCCGAGCCGATCAAGCCTTGCATGGATGTCGTCGTGATGGCCAACACCGTGCACGGATACATGAGCCAATCTGACAAGGGAGAGATGGTTATCGGTGGCGGAACGGATGCCTATAACAATTACACGCAGCGCGGGTCCTTCCACCATATCGAGGAAACCGTGCGTGCGTTGATTGAAACATTTCCGATGATCAGCCGCCTGAAGATGCTGCGCCAATGGGGCGGGATCGTGGATGTCACGGGCGACCGTTCGCCCATCCTGTCAAAAACCCCGATTGAAGGAATATTTGTCAATTGTGGTTGGGGAACGGGTGGGTTCAAGGCCATCCCGGGGTCGGGCTGGGGCTTTGCCGAGTTGGTGGCCAAGGGCCAGTCACCGTTGACAGACGCGTTCGGTCTAAACCGTTTCCGCGAAGGCCGGTTTATCGACGAAAGCGTCGCGGCCGGGGTGGCGCATTGATGGACGCCCATGTTTCAGGATGTGGTCAGGAGGCGTTGTCGTTTTCGCCACGACGTGCGGCCCGTCTGGCAACCCAGATATTCCACAGCCGCCGCAAAACCCAAACATCAACCGCAATGGCGGCTGCAATGAACAATATGATCGCTATCTGTCCCATGGTTTTTCAATTGGGGACCCCAATGCGATTGATCAAGAGGAGCTTGGCAAAATGCTGATCCTTGAATGCCCATATTGCGGCGTTACGGCCGATGAGACCGAATTGGCGGCAGGTGGAGAAGCGCATTTGAAGCGTTTCGGACCGGGCTCCTCTGATGAAGAGTTTGAAGGCTACCTTTTTCACCGTCAAAACCCCAAAGGCGTACATTTCGAACGCTGGCGGCATGCCAATGGCTGCGGCAAGTGGTTTCACGCGGCCCGCTGCACGGCCTCTCTTGAAGTTTTTGCGACCTACACGGCGCAGATTGCGGAGCCGCCTGCAGAGGTCATTGCCGCCATTCGCGCAAAGCGCCCCGATTGGAGCCCAGAATAATGAGCACTCGTCTTTCATCTGGCGGCCGCCTTGTTAACCGGTCGGCAACGTGTGAGTTTACCTTCAACGGGAAGCGATTTACCGGGTTTGAGGGCGATACTCTCGCCTCGGCTTTGTTGGCCAATGGGCAGACCCTTATGGGGCGGTCTTTCAAATACCACCGTCCGCGCGGCGTTGTCGCCAGCGGCGCCGAAGAGCCCAACGCTTTGATGGGGATTGGAAAAGACGGCAAGTTTGAGCCAAACCAACGCGCCACAACCGCAGAACTGTTCGACGGAATGCAGGCCACGACCCAAAATCACTGGCCCAGCCTTGAATTGGATGTGGGTGCGGTCAATTCGGCCCTGCCGCGCTTTCTGCCCGCAGGGTTCTATTACAAGACCTTCATGTTCCCGCGGCCGTTCTGGAAACATGTGTTTGAACCGGTCATTCGTAAATCTGCTGGCCTTGGCAAAGCGCCCAAGGATCGTGACGTTGATCGCTATGAACATTTCTATGCATTTGTCGACGTTCTGATCGTAGGCGGTGGTATTGCCGGATTGCAGGCGGCATTGACCGCTGGCGCTTCTGGCGCGCGGGTCTTGCTGGTTGAACAAACAGCCGCGTGGGGTGGTCGCGCAGCGGTTGATGGTGTTGAAATTGACGGTCAAGCGGCAGGAGAATGGATTAATAACACCATTCAAGAACTTAAAAACATGTCAAATGTTCGGATAAGAACTCGCGCAATGGGGGCCGGGGTATATGACCATGGTTATAGCCTGGTCTATGAGCGTCTGACAGATCACGCGCCCGAAACAGGTGGCCCGCGTCACCGGCTATGGCGGGTCCGGGCGACACAAATCATCACCGCAACCGGCGCGATTGAACGCCCCTTGTCCTTTGCGGGCAACGATATTCCCGGCGTCATGCTGGCCTCAGCGGTGCGCGATTACGTTGTGAATTGGGGTGTCAGCCCAGGGGATCGCACCGTGGTTGTGACCAATAACGATGACGCCTATCGCACGGCCCTTGCCCTGTTGGATGCTGGATTGTCTGTCCCCGCCATCATCGACGCCCGCGCGGATGTGACCGGGGATTTGCCCCAAGCATTGCGTGCCCGTGGCGTCGACATCAGAACAGGCACAGGCATTGCAACCGTAAAAGGCGGAAAGACAGTCGCAGGCGTTTCGGTTTGCGCGCAGGCTGGTGAAGGCGCCGCAACCGATGAAATCGCCTGCGATGTCGTGGCCATGTCGGGCGGATGGTCGCCTGTTGTGCATCTCTGGTCCCATTGCGGCGGCAAGCTGATCTGGGACGAGGATCACGCACATTTCAGGCCCGATCCGGATCGCGCACCCGTTACACATGACGGAACCGCCTTTGTCCGCACAGCGGGGGCGGCACATGGCACCATGTCCACGCTCGACGTTTTGGATAGCGCGGCGAAATCCGCGATTGCGGCGGTCGAGGCGGCCGGATTCAAGGCAACGCAACACGACCTGCCACTGACCAATGACGTGGTAGAGGCGCCGATGTCGCCGGTCTGGATGATGCCCCAAGGGGCCGGACCCGCCAAACGCATGAAAATGTGGCTGGACTATCAGAATGACGTGAAAGTCTCTGATGTGATGCTGGCCGCGCAGGAAGGCTATGAAAGCGTTGAACATACCAAGCGTTACACCACTTTGGGTATGGCCACAGATCAAGGTAAATTGAGTAATATCAATGGCCTTGCGACTCTTGCTATAGCATTAAATGAGGATATCCCTCAGGTCGGCACCACGACCTTCCGCCCACCCTATACACCGATTTCAATGGGGTCGATTGCAGGCGAAGCACGTCATGACGTCTTCCAGCCCATTCGACGCACGCCGATCCATGAATGGCATGAGGCCCATGGGGCCTATATGGAACCGGTTGGCCAGTGGCGGCGGCCCTATTGCTATCCGCGCAATGGGGAAAGCCATGATGATGCGGTGGCTCGCGAAGTTCTTGCGACACGTCAAAGCCTTGGCCTGCTAGACGCCTCTACATTGGGTAAGATCATTGTCAAAGGTCCCGATGCGGCCAAGTTCCTCGACATGCTCTACACCAATATGATGAGCAGCCTGAAACCGGGCAAATGCCGCTATGGCCTGATGTGCAACGAAAACGGTTTCCTGATGGATGACGGCGTGGTTGTGCGGTTGGATGATGAGACATTCCTTGTTCACACCACGTCTGGCGGGGCCGAGCACACGCATGGCCATATGGAAGATTGGCTGCAATGCGAGTGGTGGGATTGGAAAGTTCACACTGTCAACGTGACGGAACAATGGGCGCAGATTGCTGTTGTTGGTCCCAATGCACGGAAACTCTTGGAAAAACTGGGTGCAGATTTTGATCTGAGCGCAGAGGGGCTTCCCTTTATGGGGTGGTCGGAAGGCAAGTTAGGTGGCTTCGATGCCCGCGTCTTCCGCATCTCCTTCTCCGGTGAACTCAGCTATGAAATTGCTGTTCCTGCCAGCCAGGGCCGTGTTTTTTGGGATGCGCTGCATGCAGAAGGCGCCGAGTTTAACGCAACGGCATATGGCACCGAAGCGCTGCATATCATGCGGGCTGAGAAGGGCTTCATCATGATCGGGGATGAGACCGATGGCACGGTCATTCCTCAAGATCTGGGGCTTGGCTGGGCGATATCTAAGAAAAAAGAAGATTACCTTGGTAAACGCGCGCAAGAGCGCAGCCATATGACCGACCCGAAACGCTGGAAACTGGTCGGGTTGGAAACACTCGATGGATCGGTTCTTCCAGATGGCTCATATGCTGTGGCGGACGGAACGAATGCCAACGGGCAGGGCAACACCCAAGGCCGCGTGACCTCGACCTATCATTCGCCGACTCTTGGCAAAGGCATTGCGATGGGTCTTGTTCTGAACGGTCCAGACCGGATGGGGGAAACCATCCAGTTCAACAAGGTTGATGGCAGCACAGTGGCGACCAAAATCGTCAACCCCGTTTTCTATGACCCCGAGGGGGAAAAGCAGAATGTCTAAGGCAAGCGCATTGATGGGGGCCCGCAGCGATGGGGCGACAATGGTCGAAGAGATGGGACTGCGAGGGATGATAACCGTCAAAGGGGATCTGTCCGACATCGACCTGAAAAACGCAGTCACTGGTACCTCAGGCCTGGACTTTCCGGCACAGCGGCAAATCTCAACTGTGGAAGAGCGCGCGCTGGCGTGGATGGCCCCGGATGAACTGTTGTTGCTCTGCCCGCATGATGAGGCAGATCAGATGGTGGCCACGATCTCCAGACATCTGGCAGGGCAGTTCGCCACGGTTATTAATGTCTCAGACGCTCGTGCGATGTTCCGGGTCTCTGGACCTGACGCGCGGGAAGTTCTGGCCAAGCTTGCCCCTGTCGATTTGCATCCAGACAGTTTTGGCCCCGGTGAGATGCGCCGAACCCGGTTGGCGCAGGTAGCCGCTGCCATCTGGCAAAGCGACGATGACGAGTTTTTAGTCGTGTGCTTTCGGTCAGTTGCTCAATATGTTTTCGATATCCTCAGCTTGTCTGCCCAGGACGGCAGCGATGTTGGGTATTTCTAGTCCTGAACGCAGGGCAATTCGATCCTGAGGATGGATTTCGCGCCTGCGCACAGAAAATCCTGACCGAAACACTTGACCAATCGGGGCGTTCGCCTCAGGTAATGGGCATCAGATTTTACCCGCGAACACCAAAGGGGGCCAACAATGGCATTCGAACTTCCCGATCTTCCTTACGCCCATGATGCTCTGGCCGACAAAGGCATGTCTGCAGAGACGCTGGAATACCACCACGACCTGCACCACAATGCTTATGTCACCAACGGCAATGCCGCGATTGCCGGTACAGAGTGGGAGGGTAAAACCCTCGAAGAGATCATTACCGGTACCTACAATGCTGATGCGGTTGCCCAGAACGGCATTTTCAACAACATCAGCCAGCTTTGGAACCACAACCAGTTCTGGGAAATGATGGGCCCGGGCACAAGCGCGATGCCATCCGAGCTGGAAGCGGCGCTGAACGAAAACTTTGGCTCGGTCGATGAGTTCAAATCGCAATTCTCGGCTGCTGGCGCCGGTCAGTTCGGCTCTGGCTGGGCGTGGCTGGTCAAAAACGCAGACGGCTCGCTGGCTGTTACCAAAACCGAAAACGGTGTGAACCCGCTTTGCTTTGGTCAGACCGCGCTTTTGGGCTGCGATGTATGGGAGCACTCCTATTACATCGATTTCCGCAACAAGCGTCCGGCCTATCTGACCAACTTCCTCGACAATCTGGTCAACTGGGAAAACGTTGCGTCGCGCATGTAACGCTTCCAAATAAACTTGAAAAAGGCCCTGCCAGATACAGTCCGGCAGGGCCTTTTTTTGTCAGAAAATGCCAACACAAAAAATGTGGTAAGGTAGCAAAAAAGCAATTCCGATTTGGGAGGTCGCAATGAAGGTCTGGCTGGCATTGGTGTTTTGTTTGGCTCTGTTTCCCCGGCTTGCAGTGGCGCAGCCGGTGTATGAGACCGAAGTGGGCCGGGTCTGTATCGACAGATGGACCCAGTATTTCGCCCGAACATTGAACAGTTTTTCTGGCGACGCCAGCTTTAACGCGCAACGTCCTTGGTCAATTAACCAATATGGGGTGATGGCCTCGCGTTCTGGAGGGTCGGCCTTTGAGCCGGATGGCTGGGCCGCGCAATACAATGCGGACAGGGCGACCTATCTTTGGCTGACAAACCCTGTCGGGCTGACCGCGCCCTTTTGGTCAAACCCGAATTTCAACGCCGCCGGATTAGAGGGTCTGCAATCCTGGGTGGCGGGATGTATTTCCGATGCAGGGGGCTTAACCGGCGGAGGGGCTCCGGCGCCCGATGGGCCACCGTATGAAACAGCCTTGGGTCGCGCCTGCATCGATCGCTGGACGCAATATACGGCGCGGACCCTGAACAGCTATTCCGGCGATGCGAATTACAATGCACAGCGTCCGTGGTCGATCAATCAATACGGGCTTTTCGCCTCGCGCAGTGGTGGATCGGCGTTCGAACCTGATGGATGGGCGAGCCAGTATAACGCAGATCGCGCGACGTTTCTGTGGCTGACCCATACTGAGATGTCGCCGGTCCCGACATGGAGCAACCCAAATTTCAACGCGGCCGGTCTGGCGCATTTGCGGCCTTGGGTCCTGTCTTGCATCGCCGATGCGGGTGGCAGCGTTGGTGGCGGCGCGACAGGAACACCTGGACCTGCGGGAGGAGGATCGACCGGCGGCACCGTTGGCGCGACACCGCCCACCGGATCTCCAGGGACGCCTGTTCCAGTGACCGGCTGGGTTCCTACTGGCCGATGCCCCGACAGCCTGTCGCCGGTTTCGTCTTATCCCGGGGCAATACTGGGCTGTACCTGCCAGGCCGATCAGATTACCGGCACGGTCTGGGGGTCGCACCCCTATACGTTTGACAGCAGCCTTTGCATGGCGGCTGTTCACGCCGGTGCAATATCGTCGTCAGGCGGCGTGGTCTGGGCCACGGTGACAGATACACTGCCGGCCTTTGTCGGAACATCGCGCAACGGAATTACAACGCAGGATTATGGCGAATACGGGCCGACAATGACGATTTTGAACGCCGGGGCGGTTGCGAGTTTTTCGGTGGTTGAGCAAGTAGCAGCGTGCCCGTCTACCATGGGGGCAGAGCTTGAGACCGTGCGATGCCATTGCAACCCCGATCGGATGACCGGGATATCTGGGATCTGGGGGACAAATGGCTACACGTTTGACAGCAATATTTGCATCGCGGCGCGCCATGCCGGTGTAGTCAGCCCAGATGGTGGTATAGTCACCGTCGAGCGCATCCCGGATCTGGGCAATTATGTCGGTACCACCCAAAACGGTGTTACATCAGGCAGTTACGGCGCGTGGGAAGGGGCGTTTGTCTTTCGTTAGAGTGCTTGGCCCCGGGCAACTGGACTGGCATCGCCCGGGGAGCATGCATCAGATAGGTGCAAATTGGCAGGTGAAGTGACGCAAAAGGTTGGGTTCCTTTACGATTTTGTAGCGGGGTAACTTATCCTTTGTCTTTGCTAATTCCTCGAACACTTCCACGATGTAGTCTGTATGGCTCTGCGTATATGTGCGGCGCGGCATGGCCAGCCGCACAAGATCCATCGCGGCGGGTTTTTCGGATCCGTCGGGCTGCCTGCCAAACATGGCTGTGCCGATCTCGCAGCTTCGGATGCCCCCTATTTCATAAAGGGCCACGGCCAGCGCCTGACCGGGATATGATAGCGGCGGAATATGCGACAACCATGCCCGCGCATCAATGAACACCGCATGCCCACCGGCAGGTTTGACCACCGGAACACCAAGGGCATCCAGCCGTTCAACCAGATAGGTATTGGCGCGAATGCGATAACGCAGGTAGTCCTCATCGACGATTTCGCTCAGTCCCTGCGCCAGTGCCTCCAGATCGCGGCCCGCAAGTCCGCCATAAGTGGGGAAGCCTTCGGTCCGGATCAGTTCGGCCCGCGCACGTTCGGCCAAACCATCATCGTTTAGGGCCAGCCATCCGCCGATATTGCCAAAAGCGTCTTTCTTGGCGCTCATCGTCATGCCATCGGCCAATGAAAAGCAGTCACGCACAATTTCAGGAATTGACCTGTCCGCTTGTCCGCGCTCACGTGATTTGATGAACCAGGCATTTTCGGCAAAACGGCATCCGTCGATGAAAAACGGTTTGCCATAGCGTTTGGCCAACTCAGCGACCCCTTGGATGTTCTCCAAACTGACAGGCTGCCCGCCGCCGGCATTATTGGTGATGGTCAGCATAACGCAGGGAACTGCGTCACCATAGCTGTCCAAGAACGCGGCAAGCTTTTGCAGGTCCATGTTCCCTTTGAAGGGGTGCGTGCTGGCCGGATCATTACCGTCTGCGATCACCAGGTCATACGCTTCGGCCCCTGAGGCCTCGATATTGCCGCGGGTTGTATCAAAATGCGTGTTGGAGGGAATGACATGGCCATCGCCGCCGAAAATGGAGAACAAGATGGCCTCAGCCGCCCGACCCTGATGGGTGGGAATCACGTGACGGAAGGGCATGAGATTCTTAACCGCTGCCTCAAATCGGTAGAATGAGGGCGATCCGGCATAGCTTTCATCGCCGCGTTGCACGGCTGCCCATTGGGCCGCGCTCATGGCGCCGGTGCCGCTATCGGTCAAAAGGTCAATAATCACGTCATCTGATTTAAGCGCAAAGAGGTTGAAATTTGCCTCCCTGATCAGTTCAGCGCGCTCTTGCGCGGTGGTCATTCGAATGGGTTCAACCGATTTGATGCGAAAGGGTTCGATGATGGTTTCCATCACGGGGCTCCTGATATCCGGCCCCGGAATACGCACGGCAACTCTGATCTCGTGAAGGGCCGAAGCGCCGCGGTTGTTCGGCGATCCGAACCGCGCTCAGCGCCCTAAATGCGAGTTGCGGTGTGACTGTATCTGCTTTGAAAATCAGGTCAAGTTTTGTGAGTGCCTGCGTTGAGTTTCGCCAAAACAGATGCGGCATCCGGGCAAATCGCAACAAAGTCCAACAGACTTGAATCGGCGAAACCCTGATCCACAACATGATCGGACAATGCGATGAGCTTGTCCCAGTAGTCATCTGTATTCATTAGAATAATTGGCTTTTCGTGTAGCCCCAGCTGTCGCCAGGTCAGCACCTCGAAAAACTCATCCAATGACCCCGCGCCGCCGGGCATCACCACGATGGCATCGGCATTCATCACCATGACCTTTTTGCGTTCATGCATGGTTTCGGTGACGATGAACGTATCCAGGTCGGTCTTGCCAACTTCACGATCCAAAAGGTGCTTTGGAATGACGCCGAATGTTGTCCCACCAGCGGATTGGGCCGCAGAGGCGACGGCGCCCATTAAACCGACATCTCCGGCCCCGTAAACAAGGCGCATTCCGGCCTCTGCAAGGCCAGTGCCGAGCGCGCGCGCTTCCCGCTCATAGGCTGGATTGTTCCCAAAACGAGAGCCACAATAGACACACACGGAATATGACATGGTTGAAAGACCTGACCAGAAGGTGTTTTGACCCGTGATAGACCTGTTGTTAAGGTCGCACAACTGCATGGGCCCAAAGGGGAGAGGCCCAGCCACTGGGGGAGCGGAAATATATGGCACTCGGGTCTGGAGCCGGACTGGGAATAGGCACGCTTGCTGCGGGCGGCGCGGTTGTGGCCGTGGCCGGGGTGATCGTTTATCAAGTGGCCTTCGCGCCGGATCCGGTGGCTGAGCCCACTGCCCCAATTGAAATTGCCAATGTTCCGGAGGAGCCAGTTCAGACTGCGACGGCTGAGGTCGTTGTCGAGACGCCCGAAGTCATTGCTGACAATCCTGTCGTTGAGGCGCCGCCGGAAATTGCAGAGGTACCCCAAGAGCAGCAAATGCCGACGCCCCTTGTCGCACCCAGTTTCGATCTTGTGCGCGTTGACGCGGCGGGCGGAGCGATTATTGCCGGACAGGCTGAACCAAATGCGCAGCTCTTATTGCGACTGGATGGGCAAGAGGTTCACACGGCCTCTGCCGATGGGGCCGGGGATTTTGTCGCGATGTTGACGATCCCCGCGTCGGAAGTGCCACAAATATTGAGCATCGAAATGCTATTGGACGGGCAAGATCCGCTCAGATCTGACTCCAGCGTAATTATCTCGCCAACGCTTGTTCCTGTGGAAACAGCTGAGGCTTTGGCTGGAGTTGAGAACGAGGCCTTGCCAGTTGCTGATCCGCAAGAGGATGAGCCAATTGAGTTGGCATTATTGGATGATGCGCCGGATACTATGGCGACGCCGTCGGTTCCCGATCAACCCGCCGTTCCCGAAACGCCGGTAACAGTTTCACAAGAGCCAGCGACGACAGTTGCCACAGAGGCCGTGCCGGACACAGTTATTGAAACGGCCACGGTAGCAGAGAACGATGCCGCAACAGTGCCTGAGATCGATACGGATCCGGTTGAAACCGGTGATGTGGTCTATCTGGCCTCTGACGAAAGTGTCGTCGATGAAATCACTCCTCAGGATCCCACGATTGAACTCACAGACTCTGATATAGTTGTAGACGTTCAAGTCGAGGTTCCGGCAGTGCCGTCTGACGAAGCTCAGGTTGCGTCTTTGGTTGAAGATGAAGAGCCTTCGCCGGTTCCGTCAGAGCCTGTGCTGGACCAGCCATTGATATCGGATTCCGGTGGAACCAGCGAGGCCGAGCCAACAGAAGAGCTTGAGGTGGCAAGCACAGACCTCACCGATGCACCTCCGTCGACAGACACGCTGGCCCCTTCGGCCAACCCATTACCCGTGACAGATAGGCCGGTCGCCTCGACCAGCCCAACGCAGCGTCCGGACACCGAACTTGCCGATGCGTCCGCAGAAAGCACGAACGTAGAGCCGGTCGAAGAGGTTTCCGGCGCAGTTGGGTCGAACGGGGATGTGCCTGCTGCGCCGCAGCCCGAGGCCGTCGCAGATCTGGCCGCTCCGGAAGCCCCGGCCCCCGCAAATCCAGCCCCCTCGAACTCTGCGCCCTCGAATTCTGCGCCCGAGACTGAGGCGCAGGCGCCGACGGTTTTGTTGGCCGATAGTGACGGCATCCGTGTTTTGCAATCTGGGCCTGGCCCGGTGCCACAGGTGCAGGAACAAATTGTGCTAGACACGATTTCTTATGACACTGAAGGCGAGGTCATTCTTGCCGGGCGGGGGCCAGCGGAATCCGACGTGCGGTTCTATCTGGACAATCAGCCGGTGCAGCTGGCTGAGATCGACCAAAGCGGTGCCTGGCGCACACCGTTGCCGCAAGTGGATCCCGGCACCTACACGTTGCGTCTGGACGAAGTGGCGCAATCGGGTGAAGTGCAAAGCCGGATCGAAACACCGTTCCAGCGCGAAGAACCCGAATTGGTGCAAAGTCTGCCGCAAAGCGCGGAGGGGCAAGTTGTGACGGTTCAGTGGGGCAACACGCTATGGGGGATAGCGCAGGAATACCTGGGCGAGGGCGTTGCCTATGTTCAGGTTTACGAGGCCAATCGCGACCTTATCCGAAATCCTGATCTGATTTATCCCGGTCAAATTTTTGCAATTCCTGACAGAGATAGCGACAACTGAACCATCTCCTTGCAAAAATGCACAATGAGATCACCGTTTCGTGAGGTGGTCATCGCTGGCGTCTCCGCATAGATAATAGCCGAATTTCGATCATTCTCTATTTTGCAGGGATCCGCCCAATGCGCCGAACCACCATTACTGACCAACCCACTGTGTCCGAGGCCCGCAAAAGCGGGATGCGGACAATCCGAAAGGTTGCACCGTATCTTTGGCCCGCCGCCCATCCATGGGTGAAAAAACGTGTTCTTTGGGCCTTGGGGATGCTTGTGATTGCGCGGTTAGTCTCGGTCTACACGCCGTTTTTATATGCCGATGCGGTGGACACATTGGCCCAGGAACGGAACCCGACAACAATGTTGGCGCTTGGGGCGGTTGGGCTAACAGTCGCCTACGGGGTGGCGCGAGCCATGTCGATCGGATTCCAGCAGTTGCGCGATGTGATCTTTGCGCGTGTCGGTCAACGGGCGCTGCGGCAACTGGCCCTTGAGACCTTTGAGCACATCCATGCGCTCAGCCTGCGCTATCACATCACCCGAAAGACGGGCGGTCTTAGCCGAATTATCGAACGCGGTGTAAAGGGCGTTGAGTTCCTGTTGCGCTTCATGCTCTTTTCCATCGGCCCGCTGGTGATCGAGCTTTTGCTGATCGGCATTGTGTTGGCGGTCCTGTTTGACATCACTTATTTCCTTGTCGTGGCTGTCACCATTTCGATTTACATCTGGTTTACCTTCAAAGTGACCGAGCTGCGGGTGAAGATCCGCAAAGAGATGAACGATCAGGATACCGATGCCAATCAAAAGGCCATCGACTCGCTTCTGAATTTCGAAACCGTGAAATATTTCGGCGCGGAAAAACGCGAGGCGGCCCGTTATGACAGCGCGATGGAGGGCTATGAAAAAGCTGCACTGAAAACGGCCTATTCGCTTGGCGCACTCAATTTTGGCCAGTCGGTTATCATAACCATTGGCCTGGTTATCGTCATGGTCATGGCGGCTTTGGGTGTGGAACGTGGAGAATTGACGGTCGGCGATTTCGTCATGGTCAATGCCTACATGATTCAGATCACAATGCCTCTCAACTTCCTTGGCACAGTGTATCGCGAGATTCGTCAGGCTTTGGTTGATATGGGCGAAATGTTCGATTTGTTGGAACAACCCGCAGATGTCACCGATGCCGACAATGCCGCCGATTTGGCCTGCACCAAGGGCGAAGTTGTTTTTGAAAACGTTGAATTTGGGTATGAGGCGGCACGACCTATTCTGCGCGGGATCAGCTTTACAGTTGGGGCAGGCGAAACCGTGGCGCTTGTCGGTCCTTCGGGGTCGGGCAAGTCCACGATCGGGCGGCTCATGTTCCGGTTTTACGACGTTGATAATGGGGCTATTCGCATCGACGGGCAGGACCTGCGCGAAGTCACCCAAGACAGCCTGCATTCCAAAATTGGGGTCGTTCCGCAGGATACAGTGCTTTTCAACGACACGATCCGGTACAACATCGCCTATGGCCGCCCCGAGGCCAGCCATTCAGAGGTCGAGGGCGCGGCGAAAGCTGCCAAAATTCACGACTTCATCCAGTCGCTGCCAGAAGGGTATGAAACTGCGGTTGGCGAACGTGGCCTGAAACTGTCAGGTGGTGAAAAACAGCGTGTTGGCATTGCCAGAACCTTGCTGAAAGACCCGCCCTTGTTGTTGCTGGACGAGGCGACGTCGGCGTTGGACACGGAAACTGAACGTGAAATTCAGGAAGAGCTGAAGATGATGGGGCAGGGGCGGTCGGTGATCACTATTGCGCACCGATTGTCGACAGTGGTGGATGCCGACCGGATCATCGTGCTGGAAAAAGGCGTGATCGTCGAAGAAGGTCGTCACGAAGATCTGCTTGAGAAAGAGGGGCGTTATGCCTCCATGTGGCATCGTCAGGCCGCGGAAGACGAAGAAACACAGCCACGGTTGCGTGCTGTATCCGGAGGGGATTTCGGAACCGATGAGGATACCGGCAATAAGCCCGCCGATGGCAAATGGCGTTGGTCGCCCGACAACTAACGAGACCTTGCGCACAAATTAGAAAAAAACGGCCTCTGATCATCTCAGGGGCCGTTTTTTTTCTGCACAAAAGGGCAACTGTCAAATGGGCATTGGATACCGCTAGAATAGGGTAACGAGAGGGGGCGCCGTTCGTCTCGGCCTTGGCAATTGCCGGGCAACAAGTCGATTTCGGTTGGGTGCATTGCCCCCTCTCGCCATGGTCACCAAGGGCTGCTCTTCCACATGGCGACCGGGGGACCCCCAGCCTGCACCGGGGGACCTCTGCGTTCACAATCCTGTTGTTATTCTGCGGCTCTGATCGTGGTATTGGCCGGGCTTGGCGGATCGATATCGTCAGGTTCGATCTGAAGATCTTCCTCAGACGAGGTCACTTGTTGTTCCGAAGGAACCACTGGCATGACAGGCGTAGTTGGTGCCTCCACCTCGACCTCATCTATTGGATCAGTAACCTGGTCCACCGGTGGTTCTTCCCACAAGATCTCCGGGTGACGGGCGCGCTTGGCCTCTCGGGCCAACGACCAATCCTGCGCGCGGCGGCTGATGCGGCGTGCCCCCAGGCGGCCAAGGGCCCGGCCGATCCATGCCACGATCGTCGTGATCCACACCCGAAGGGCCAGAACCGAAGGGGTGAAGAGCAAGGTCAGTACGGTTGCAATTCCAAGACCGAAGACAACCGCCGTTGCCAGCTGCTTCCACCACAGAGCCGTCGGGCTGTCGATGGTGTAGCCGCCACCGCCAAAGTCCAGACTGATGCCCCACATCATTGGGGCCAGACCGGCCATTGTGGTGATGGTGGTCAACAGAACCGGTCTGATCCGGGCCTCGGCTGTACGTGTAATCGCCTCAATCCGCGGCATATATCGGGAATACTCCTGATAGGTATCGATTAAGACAATGTTGTTGTTCACCACGATCCCCGCCAAAGCCACGATCCCCGTCCCGGTCATAATGATTGAGAAGGTCTGATCCATCAGCACCATACCGATCAATACCCCGGTCGTGGACAGAACCACCGCCAGAAGGACCAGAATGGAGTTATAGACCGAGTTGAACTGCGCCAGAAGGATGATGAACATCAACCCAAGCGCACCTGCAAAAGCCGATTGCAGGAAGGCCGCAGATTCCTGTTCTTCCGCCTGATCGCCGGCCCATTCCCATGTCACAGACGCGGGGAACGGGTTTTCGGTTTCGATCCAGTCTGTCAGGGCCTGAATGCGTTGGTTTGCGTTCACGATCACCACCTGCAGCGCCTGACCATCGTTCACAAGCTCTTGAACCTGGGCAATGGACATCGGGCCATAAAGGTCATCGAATTGGTAATAGGTCGTCTCGCCCGGTCCAACCGGATCGGCTAAGACGTCGTACGGCGCGCCATTGGCAACGTCTTCTGCTGGTACAATTCGGCCAAATCCCAGCTCAACCGGTTCTGCGGGGTCCTCACCGGCTTCGGCTTGAGGTGTGAATTGGATGATCGACAGGCCCGACACGACATCAGCGCCGACGGTGAAATAGCGGGACTGTTGGTAGCGGTCGATTTGGGCCAGTTGACTAACAGGCGTGCGGGTGACGAAATTCGACAGAGGGATCAACCCGTCAGCCGTGCGCACTCGCAACGAATCCAAAGTCGACAGTACCCGTTCATCTTCGGGGAATCGCACACGGATTTCGATTTCCTCATCTGAGGTCGGAACCCGCATCGTATCCAGGAAAATGCCGCGTGTGATCAACTGAACCATGCCGCCGACGGAGGCTACGCTGGCCCCATAGCGCCCGGCTGCTTCGACATCGACATCCAGCTCCCACTCAATCCCGGGCAGGGGAAGTGTGTCCCCGATCTGGAAAAGGCCATCCGTTTGTTCAAAACGTGCACGCGCGATGCGGGTCGCTTCTTGCAATTCTTCCCAATTGTCGCCGGATAGCCGCAGGTTTACGGGCTTGCCGGATGCAGGACCTTGCGCCACTTCACGCAGTTCGACAAAGACGCCCGGCAATTCATCCATCTGCACCTGCAAACGCTCCAGAACGGCGTTGCCATCAAATGCTGGGTCAATCGTTTCTCGTGGCAGCGTCAGTAAACCGCCAAGGAAGGAGATCGGTTCACTGACAGTCGGACGGTCATCCCAAGGCACGAGGTCGAACTGAACTTGGCCAACAGAATCGCGGGGGGCGCCCGCGCCGCTGGTGTCATTGTTCAGACCACCCTGGCCTGCAAAGGCAAAGACATCTCGCACGCCCGGATCGGCCAGAACAATCTCTTCGACCTGCGCAACCAGCAGATCCATTTCTTCGACCGACAGGTTGCCCCGCGCACGAACATAGGCGGTGGCCTGCTCTGGTTCTGTCTCAACAAAGAACTCGACGCCGTTATTGTTTTCGCCAAACCAGCCAAAGACAAAAATGACGAAGCTAACAACCCCTGCAATCACCACAATCGGCATTACCGGGTTTCCGACAATCGCGTGAACCATCCAGCCAAACCAGCTGCGTTTATATGCGGCTTTCACTTGTTGTTCAGGCGCTTCGCGTTGCAAAGATCCCATCATGACAGACAGAAGGGCAGCCCCAATCACGAACATCACGCCGCCGGGTAGCATCGCCATGAAGGGTGAGGCACCGGGCTCAGGCTCTGGCAACAAAACACCGGGGTTGATGGTCTGCATGGCCGCCATGAACATGAAATAGCCGACCGCTGCGGCCACAACCGCACGCAGGATCCACCAAGGCAGGACCATTTTGACCACGCCGGTCGTGGTTTCGATCAGTCGAGAGAACCGCGCCGCAACACCGCCCAGAACTGGCAGGTAAATCAACGCAACGATCAAGGAGGCCGTCAGAACGAAGATCAATGTAACAGGCAACATCCCCATGAACTCACCCGGAACACCGGGCCAGAACAACATTGGCAGGAACGCGCAAAGGGTTGTGGCAGTCGAGGAAATAATCGGCCAGAACATGCGCTTTGCAGCGTCAGTATAAGCCTGCATGGGGCGGGCCCCCTCGGCCAAGCGCCGATCGGCGTATTCCACCACTACAATAGCACCATCAACCAACATCCCGACGGCAAGGATCAGGCCGAACATCACGATATTCGAGATCGAGATGCCCATGATTCCCAACAGGATAAAGCACAGAAGGAATGAGGTTGGGATAGCAAACCCAACCAACAGGGCCGAGCGTGTGCCCAAGGCTGCCAGTACCACGATCATAACCAGCGCAATCGCGGTTAGAACCGAGCCTTCCAACTGGCGAACCATCGAATCGACAGTCACCGACAGGTCGAGCGTGGCTGTGACATCCACGGAATCCCGTAGTTCTTGCGGCCAATCCTCTTGTGCTGCCTCAATCTCTTGGCGCACCAATTGGGCCGTGTCGATAACGTTAAACCCAAGGCGTTTGACCACCTGCAATGCGATTGTGGTTTCACCGTTGAAACGCGCCGTGCCTTCACGGTCTTCATACGTCAGCCGGATTTGCGCCAGATCGCCCAATGTCACGACACTGTCGCCGTTCACCTTGATTGGCAGGTTGTAAATGTCTTCGGTCGTATCAAAGCTTGATGGGATCGAGACGGCAATCGCGCCATTATCAGTTGAGATCTCGCCCGCGGCAATCAGCTGGTTGTTATTGACGACAGCGCCAATCAGTTCCTCAGCGGTGACATTGTAAGCTTCCAGTGCCAGCGGGTCGATCACAACTTCGACCATTTCATCGCGGCCACCGGCCAATCCGGCTTCTAGAATTGGGGGCAGGGCCTCTAACCGGTCCTGCAACTCTTGAGCCAGTCTTAACATCGTCCGTTCCGGCGCGTCGCCGGACAGGGCCACGGTGATAATTGGAAACTCTGAGAAGTTCAGCTCATCCAGCGTGTAGTTTTCCGCGCCAACCGGGAATTCGGCGGCGGCCGTGTCCATAGCCTCGCGCACCTCGGCAATTGTGGCATCCTTGTCCCAACCGAACTCGAACTCCAGAATGATAAGCGCATACCCTTCAGAGGCGACGGCGGTGATTTTGTCCAAACCGTCCAGATCCTGAAACTCGGCCTCCATCGGGCGAACAAGCAGGCGTTCGGCGTCTTCGGCAGAAATGCCGGGGAACGGGACCGATACAAACAAAGCCGGAATATCAATATCAGGCTCACCCTCTTTGGGCAGGCCAACATAAGCGGCGGTGCCCACCGTGATCGACAAGATCACGAAGGCGACGACCATGCGCGCGCGTGATGCGGCCCAATCAACAAGACCGGTCATTGCGTCAGCTCCTGGTAGTGAGGATCAACCTCGACCCCTTCGGTGACAAATTCCTGTCCAATGACGATGACATCAACCGCTTCGGGCAAACCGCCCAGCAATACGCCATTTACCGTATCGCGCATGTAAACCACCGGTACGAATTGGGCGATGTTATCCTCATCCACAATCCTCAGGCCAAGATCGCCGTCATCGTTCAGCGTCATGGCAGAGGAGGGCAACAGGTGGGCCAATTGGCCTTCCGATGAAATCAGAATATCCGCAGTCTGGCCGTCGCGAATGCTGAGATCCGAGTTGTCGACAGTTATCTCAACCCGGAAGGTCCGGGTCTGCGGGTCTGCGGCACGACTGATAAAGGTCACTTCACCGCGCACTTCGGCACCGCTGGCCAATCGCGCTCCGGCCAGGGCGCCAAGTGACACGCGGTCTACCTGCGCTTCCGGCACAAATCCAATAAGCTTGATCGGATCAAGCTGAATGACAGTGGCGCAAAGGGCGCCGGGCTGCATCAACGAGCCAATTTCAGCCGTATCCGTCTCCAAATGGCCCGAGAATGGCGCAAACATCTGTAGACGTTCAATTTCCTGGTTGGCCCGCATCACACCTGCTTCGGCGGATTGGATGCCGCTCATCGCGGCTTCTACACCGGCTTGGGCAGATTGAATTGCCGCTTGAGCGGCAGAAACAGTCGCCGCGGTCGACACGGCACGGGTTTCCGAGGCAAATCCGCTTTCTGACAAACGGGTTGCAGCATTGTTGTTTATTTCAGCTTCGGCCAGTCGGGCCACAGCCTCTGCGACGCGAGCTTCGGCTTCGGGAAGCCGGCTTTGTGCTTCGGCCAGACGGGCCTGCGCCTCGGCGACGTCAGACTGACGAGTGCCCACCGCGATTTCGCACATGAGCTGGCCTTCGGTTACAAAGGCGCCAGCGCGAATTGGTTGGGAAATGATCAAACCCGAGGTTTCGGCCCGGACTTCAACCTGTCGGGCAGCTTCCGTGCGGCCCCGCAACAAGACGGCTGAGTCGACGATTTCGGCAATGGATTGACGAACGACTACAGAAACTCGGCTGTCCTCGGCCTCTTCCTCAGCCATCGCATCTATTGGGGCAGCGACCTCCATTGGCGCGTCTTCCGCCACTTCCTCAGCCGAAGGTTGGAATTGCTGGGCAAAGGACACAAGCCGGTCCCGCTCCAAAACCACCATGTACAATACGGCGCATACAAGCAGGGCCGTGATAATCGAAAAAATGCGCATTGCGTAAGCCTCATGTCCCAGGCGATGTTATTGATGTTAACATTGGGCGTGTCAATTGAGATTTCAACCGCTAATACGGTGAACCGGTCCGTTTAGTTTACTTTTTCTTTTTAACCGCTGCAAGACTGAACTGTTTTGTTCAGTTTGTGCGTATTTGCGCAGGCCCGTGTGCTGAAAACGGGTGAAAGGGCGCCAAGGCTTGGCAGCCGGGCCGGATCGCGATATGAGGCGGAAAGAGAATTTTTGGCCCTGTGATATCAGTGGCCTGACAATGGGGCGAGAATGGCAAATACCGATAGTTTTGTTGAAGAAGTCAATGAAGAGCTGCGCCGTGATCAGCTGTTTGCCCTGTTCCGTAAATGGGGCTGGATTCCGATCCTTTTGATCATTGGTCTGGTCGGGGGCGCGGCCTATCGCGAATATAGCATTGCACAATCGCGTGCAGCGGCCCAATCGCTTGGGGATTCTCTTCTGGCCGCCGTTTCTCAGGAAGATCAGGACGCACGGGTTTCGGCATTGCAGGATGTGACCACCGACAGTTCATCGGCCCAGATCTTGTTGGCACTGCTGGTTGCCGCAGAGCAGGCCAGCGACGCCGATGGCCGGATCGAGGCCGCAGCCCAGTTGCGGGCGCTGGCCAATGGCACCGATCTTGCCCCGCGCTATCGCGATTTGGCCGTGCTGAAAGCCCACATGCTGGACCCTGGCGACGGGTATGAACACATGAATGAACTTGAACAGCTGGCCTTGCCGGGGCGCCCTTACCGTCCATTGGCGATGGAACAGCAGGCTCTTCTTCATGTTTCTGAAGGTGATACCGACGCCGCTTTGACCCTATTGCGGGCCTTAGAGCAGGACAGTCAGGCAACGCCGGGCTTGCAACAACGCTCAAGTCAGTTGATTGTGGCGTTGGAGGCTGGTTCCACTTTGCTGGATGCGCCCCTCGCCGTGGAGGACGAGGCCAGTGCATCGGAGGAGGCCGAGGCGGAAACGGTCTCCACCGAGGCTGACGCGGATGGCGCAATTGAAGGCGACACCGTGCAGGAAGATACGGCTGAGACGGCAACCGACGAGACCGGTAGCGACAGCCAGTAAGTTCGAATTAACGCGTAGGACGCCCGATAGGGGCGCTTGCGCAAACGGGGCGGCAGGCAGATGAACAAGCTTTGCATCACCATGATTGGTCTAGGTCTGATGACCGGTTTGGCGGCCTGTGACCGTGAAGTTATTCTGGAAGGGGAGCGATTTGGAACGCGCACCCCGCTGGAAGAGGCCTTCCCGTCTGAAGATGGCGCCGACATTGGCGAAGAAACGGCAGACCTTTCGCGGCCGATCTCTCTGCCAGATGCGCAGAACATCACGTCCTGGCAAATGCGCGGGGCCAATGCACAGAACCGGTTGCCCCATGCCGCCCTCTCTTCGGCCCCAACACAAATCTGGGTCGCCAATATTGGCGACGGCAACTCGCGCCGGAACCGGATCACTGCAGATCCGGTTGCCGCAGATGGCCGCATTTTCACACTGGATTCGACGGCGGGCCTGACAGCGGTGGCCTCTACAGGCGAAGTTTTATGGCGACGTGATCTGACGGCAGGGTTCGAACGCGGAGGCGGAGTCTCCGGTGGGGGCTTGGCCATTGCAAGCGGTGTGCTTTACGCCACGACCGGCTATGGAGAGCTGATCGCGATGGAACCTGCGTCAGGGGAGGAACTCTGGCGTCAGCGTTTGAACGCAGGCATCACTGCGCCAACCATTGTCGATAACTCCATCTATGTCGTAAGCCGGGACAATCAGGCCTGGTCGCTTGATCCTCAAAACGGTCGCATTCGCTGGCAATTGCCTGCGGGACCAGCCGACGATGCCGTGCTGTCGGGCGGCGCAGCGCCGGCGGTCACAGATCGCTTGGTAATTTTTCCCTTTGGCTCTGGCGAAATGGTCGCGACCCTGCGGCTGTCTGGCGTGCGCGTTTGGGGCACAACCGTTGCGGGCGAACGACGCGGCGTGGCCTATAACAGTGTAAACGACATCACAGGCGATCCTGTGATTGTTGGCAACACCCTTTATGCAGGCAACCAATCTGGCCGGGTTGTCGCGATGAACGCAGCCTCGGGCGAACGGATATGGACAGCGCAAGAAGGCGCCTATTCCCCTGTTATGCCAGTTGGCGGGTCGGTCTTCTTTGTGTCCGATCGCAATGAATTGCTGCGTCTGGACGCAGAAACCGGTGAAGAAATCTGGGGCACGGAATTGCCCCTATATGTGCGGGATCGCGAACGCCGCCGGCAGGCTGTCTTTACGCATTTCGGGCCGATACTGGCGGGCGGCAACCTGGTGGTCGCCTCTGGCGATGGGTCCATTCGGATGTTTGATCCCGAAAGCGGGACCCAAACCGGGCAGATTGACTTGCGCGGCGGGGCGGCGGCGCATCCGATCGTAATGGATGGCACGCTTTATGTTGTTTCCGGAGATGGGCGGTTGCACGCCTATCGCTAAATCCTGTGTCGCGGTCGCTTGCGCGCCGCGACGGGGGAACGGCCCTCGTCACACTCCGTTTCGGAGTGATCCTCGGCCCGTATTGCCATGGACAGATGGCAAGATGCGCCGGTAATTTCCAAGCGAAGATGAAATGGTTCTTTTCTTTGCCAACTGGCTGCGCTAAGCGGCGCGATCTGATCTAGGAAGGTGTAAGGCCGATGAGCTTTGTTCTGGCCATTGTGGGGCGCCCCAATGTGGGCAAATCCACGCTGTTTAATCGTTTGGTGGGCAAACGCCTGGCGCTGGTTGATGACCAGCCTGGCGTCACCCGTGATTTGCGCGAAGGTGCTGCCCGTTTGGGTGATCTGCGCTTTACCGTAATGGACACGGCCGGTCTGGAAGACGCCACCGATGACAGTCTGCCGGGCCGCATGCGACGCCTGACGGAACGTGCGGTCGGTATGGCTGATGCCTGTCTTTTCCTGATCGATGCGCGCACCGGACTAACCCCGATCGATGAGATGTTTGCCGAAATCCTGCGAAAATCAGGCACGCCGGTAATCCTTGGCGCCAACAAGGCCGAAGGTCGTGCGGCTGAGGGCGGTGTATTTGAGGCTTATGGGCTCGGTCTGGGCGATCCCATTCCGCTTTCGGCTGAGCATGGGGAAGGCATGGCCGAGCTGGCCGTTGTCCTTTCGCCCATGATCGAAGCCGCCGATGCCGCAGCGGAAGAAGCCGAAACTGATCTGGACATCGAAGATGGGGAAGACGCACCGCAGAGAACCAAGCCGATGCAGATTGCGGTTATCGGTCGGCCGAATGCCGGCAAATCAACCCTGATCAACAAGATCATTGGTGAAGACCGCCTATTGACCGGGCCTGAGGCCGGCATCACCCGAGATTCCATCTCGGTCCCGATCAATTGGGACGGCACGGAGATGAAGATTTTCGACACGGCAGGCATGCGCAAGCGTGCCAAAGTGCAGGAAAAGCTGGAAAAGCTCTCGGTCTCGGATGGATTACGGGCTGTCAAATTTGCCGAGGTGGTTGTGGTACTGCTCGATGCGGCAATTCCGTTTGAACAACAGGACCTTCGTATTGCCGATTTGGCCGAACGTGAAGGTCGCGCCGTTGTTGTTGCGGTGAACAAATGGGATGTGGAAGAGCATAAACAGCAAAAGCTGAAAGACCTGAAAGAGGCGTTTGAACGCTTGTTGCCTCAATTGCGTGGTGCGCCGCTGGTGACGGTATCGGCAAAAACGGGCCGTGGCCTTGATCGCCTGCAACAGGCCATTATCCGGGCCTATGATGTCTGGAACCGCCGCGTCAGCACTGCTCAACTCAATCGCTGGTTGACCGAAATGGTCGAGGCGCACCCGCCGCCCGCGCCCTCGGGCCGCCGCATCAAGTTGCGATATATGACTCAAGCCAAGACCCGGCCGCCGGGCTTTGTCGTGATGTGTTCGCTGCCCGAGAAACTTCCCGAGAGCTATTCTCGTTATCTCGTCAATGGGTTGCGGGAGGATTTCGACATGCCAGGCACACCCATTCGTCTTTATATGCGCAGCCAGGCTGATGCGAACCCGTATAAGGATCGCAAGAAATCAATTCCGTCGCGTTTGGCAAAACATGTCCGAAAGGGCGAAACCAAAAAAAGCTGATCTGATGTCTAAAACCCTGATCATCACTGGTGGATCGCGCGGCATTGGGCGGGCGGTCGCTTTGCAGGCTGCCGATGAGGGCTGGAATGTTGTATTCAGCTACCTTGGCAACAAGGATGCGGCCGAGGCGACGGTTGCAGCAGTAAAGGCCAAGGGCGGATCTGCCTTGGCGGTGCAGGCGGATGCAAGCAGCGAGGGCGATACACTCCGGCTATTTGATCAGGCAGAAGCGCAATTTGGAGCAATCTCGGGCCTTGTGATCAACGCAGGGGTCGTTGCACCGTCAATGCCCCTGGCCCAGATGCCCCTTGATCGGATCGAAACCATCTTCAGGACCAACACGCTTAGCGCCTTCCTGACAGCCCGTGAAGGGGCAAGGCGCATGGGGCAGGCAGCACCATCCAGCATTGTGGTTTTGTCATCTATGGCCGCGCGGCTTGGATCGCCCAATGAATATATCGACTATGCGGCGTCAAAAGGCGCATTGGACACGATGGTTGTGGGGTTGGCCAAGGAACTGGCGCCGCAAGCTATTCGCGTCAATGGAGTGCGCCCGGGTCTGATTGAGACAGATATCCATGCCAGCGGCGGACAACCGGACCGCGCCGCACGGTTGGGCGCCGCGACGCCTTTGGGCCGGGCAGGACATCCCGAAGAAGTGGCGGAAGCCGTTTGTTGGCTCCTGTCGTCAAAAAGCAGCTACGCCACCGGCACATTTATTGATGTGTCCGGCGGACGGTAAACGTCTTTTTTTGAAAAGATGCCCCAAGGGGCGCGGGGGGCTCGCCCCCCGCAGATCGGATGGCCATCAGGCCATTCGAAATCTGATCAGGCGTTGGCCTCACGGATCTTATCCGCAGCCTCTTTGTTAAACGTGACGCCATTGGTCTCAAACAGCTGATCCAGCTCGCCCGACAGGGTCATTTCAGTGATGATGTCACAACCGCCAATGAACTCACCCTTGACGTAAAGCTGTGGGATGGTCGGCCAGTCTGAGTAATCTTTGATACCCTGACGAATGTCGTCATCGGCCAGCACATTCACATCTGAGAACTCGACACCCATGAAATTTAGCACGCCAGCAACACGGCTCGAAAAGCCACATTGCGGCATGGTTTTGGTGCCTTTCATAAACAGCACCACGTCATTGGAAGTGACGGTTTCCTTGATCTGGTCTTGAGCGCTCATGTCACGCGATCCTTTCGAAAAATCGGGGGCAAGGCTGTGTTGCCTTGCGCTTAAATTCAAGCTTTGCCCTGCCGGTTACTCGGGCACTTTCGTGGTCAGCGCAAGAGCGTGCAATTCGCCATTGGCCCCGTCCATTTTGCCCTTCAGTGCGGCATAAACGGCGCGCTGTTGTTGGACGCGGTTCATCCCGGCAAAACTTGCATCCACAACTTCAGCCGCATAGTGATTTCCGTCACCGGCCAAATCGGTGATGGTGATTTTCGCATCTGGAAAACTTTCGCGGATCAAGTCCTCGATTTCCTGTGCCTGCATAGCCATGGGTGGCAACTCCTCGGTATCTTTCCACTCAGATGTAGAGTGCATGGGCTGCGGTCGCAAGAGATCGGCCCCCGCGACCTTTAAGGTCGGGCCCAGTTAGGCCAGTTTTTCAGCAAAGGATCCGCGATAGGTGGCAGCAAGGTCAGCAAGCGGCGCCTCAGCGCTGCCCATGCGGACGGCGTCACCGCCAAAGCGACCCACGGTCTGCAATGTCACACCCGATTGGCCAGCGGCCACCATCAACGCCTCGGCCTTGTCAAAGGAACAGGCGATCAGGTAGCGGCCTTGATCTTCGCCGAACAGGAACCCAGTCTCGCCATCATCAAGCGTTACGCCAATGTCAGAGGCTTCGGCCATTTCAAACGCAGCCAAGGCCAGACCACCATCTGAAAGGTCCGAGCACATGTCGATCCACTGCCGGTTTTCGCGGATGAAATCCCCATTGCGTTTCTCAATCTCAAGATCGACCGTGGGCGCATCGCCCTCTTCACGGTTAAAGACTTCGGCTAGCAGGGCAGATTGGCCCAGATGCCCTTTGGTTTCACCCAGCAAAAGTGCCACATGGCCATCACGAGCGCGGCCCGCAATCAGGTCGCCGGAATGTTCAATCAGACCAACGGCGCCGATGGTCGGCGTCGGCAGAATGCCTTGCCCGTCGGTCTCGTTGTAAAGCGAGACATTGCCCGACACGATGGGCGTATCCAGCGCCAGACAGGCCTCGCCGATGCCTTTGATTGCACCCACAAACTGGCCCATAATTTCGGGTTTTTCGGGGTTCCCAAAATTCATATTATCAGTTGTTGCTAGGGGCTTGGCACCCAAAGCTGTCAGATTACGATAGGCCTCGGCCACGGCTTGTTTGCCGCCCTCAACCGGATTGGCCTTCACATAGCGCGGAGTTACGTCAGAGGTGAACGCCAAGAGCTTATCCGTGCCATGTACCCGGATCACGCCCGCGCCCAGACCGGGGTTGCGCACTGTGTCGGCCATAACCATTGAGTCATATTGTTCATAAACCCATTGCTTGCCGGCATAATTGGGGGACGAGATCAGGGCCGTCAGACCATCAATCGGATCAACGCCTGGAACGGGGTCCATATTTGCAGCAGCAGGGGTTTCGACCCATGGGCGATCATATTCCGGGGCAGTGGACGAGAGTTTGGACAGCGGCAAATCCGCTTTCATTTCGCCGCCATGGACAATCAGGAACCGATCTTCGGCAATGGTTTCGCCAACGATCGCAAAATCAAGGTCCCATTTTTCAAAAACGGCGCGTGCGGCATCTTCGAGATCGGGGTTCAGCACCATCAACATCCGCTCTTGGCTTTCCGAGAGCATCATTTCATAGGCGGTCATGTTCTCTTCGCGTTGCGGCACGGCGTCGAGGTCCAGCTTAATCCCCAAGCCTCCCTTGTCGCCCATTTCCACGGCCGAGCAGGTCAGGCCAGCTGCCCCCATATCCTGAATGGAAATCACGGCGCCGGTTTCCATCAGTTCCAACGTCGCTTCCATCAAGCGTTTTTCAGTGAAGGGATCGCCTACTTGCACAGTTGGACGTTTTTCCTCGATCGTGTCGTCAAACTCGGCTGAGGCCATGGTTGCCCCACCAACACCGTCACGGCCCGTTTTGGCACCGAGGTAAACTACCGGCATGCCGACGCCGGATGCCGCTGAATAAAAAATCTTGTCAGCATCGGCCAAACCGGCCGCAAATGCATTCACAAGGCAATTGCCGTTATAGGCGGGGTGAAACCGCACTTCGCCGCCCACTGTGGGCACGCCAAAGCAGTTGCCATAGCCGCCAACGCCTTCCACCACGCCATGCACCAACTGGCGGGTCTTGGGGTGGTCAACATCACCAAAGCTAAGCGCATTCATCGCGGCAATGGGGCGCGCGCCCATAGTAAAGACGTCCCGTAAGATGCCGCCCACGCCGGTGGCCGCGCCCTGATAGGGCTCAATATAGGACGGGTGGTTGTGGCTCTCCATCTTGAAGATCACGGCCTGACCGTCGCCGATATCAATCACACCCGCGTTCTCACCGGGGCCACAAATGACCTGCGGGCCCTCGGTTGGCAGGGTGCGCAGCCATTTCTTGGAGGATTTGTAAGAGCAATGTTCGTTCCACATCGCAGAGAATATACCCATTTCAGTGAAATTGGGCTCGCGGCCCATGATTTTCACAACTTCTGCATATTCATCCTCGGTGAACCCGTGGGCGGAAATGATTTCAGGCGTGATGGCCGGCTCTTGCATGTCGTGATGTCCCCAAAGGCGCGCATAATGGTGATGGCCTGCCTTCTAGGCAAAGCCAGCCCTAAGGGAAAGGGGCATTATGGCGCGTAGGCCTTCCCTCTTTCCGCATCGTTCAAGACATAGACTGGTTTGATCGGCGTGTTTTTGGCGATGTCAAAAAACGGGTTCTGGCGCCAGCGTCCGGAAAGCTTCGCGCGAATGTGTCGACCAACGAATGCCCGCATCAGTTTTAGATCGCCATATGTGCGGATATCGCTGCCCTTTGGCGCTTGCACTTCAGCAACCATAGGGCCGAAATCGGCTTCTCCTGCCGGAGCGGTCATGCAACCGGCAAAGGCAAATTTTGACGTGCCAAAGCTGTTGAACATTGGGGTATTACAGCAGGCCGCATACCAGCGATGAACGCCCTTGGGTGTTAACCTCAGACAAGCGAGATGTTCGGAAGCCTCTGACAAATCCAAATTGTCGGGCGTCGTCTGAAAAATCTCGGTCCCGCCCTGCGTGTCCAGAATGTCCGGATGGCCCAGATGGTGCAAATACGCCTGGCAATGCTTGCAGAAGCATTTGACACGTGACCCTTTGGATGGGGCAGCGTCGCGTAGACGCCATTTGGATTTCCCGCATTGGCAGGAAAACTGAATCTGATTTGTCACTTTAAACTCTCGCACCGGTTTTGCCCGAGCTTAAACCGATCCTGCAAGCGGGCACACAAAAAATCCGCCGAATACGCCGAGATGGGTATTTGTTGAGGAAATGCAAAAAAAAAGGCCGAGACAAGTCTCGGCCAAAGTCCAACAGGGAGGTAGTGAACAAACAAACATCTGTTGCTTGCCACTGATGCTGAAATAGTAAGCCACATGTTAACGATCAAGAGAAATATGGCCGCAGGGGCGCAAACCCGCTATGCGCGTTGCACATGGCTCACAGTTTTTGGCTATTTGTTAACGATTTAGGCGTTTTGCTCACGAAGCCTGCGGCGGTGCTCGAAAATCTCTTCGGTCACGAAATCGCGGAAAACCTCAATCCGTTTTGAATGCCTCAGCTCTTCTGGATAGGCGAGGAACACCGGAACTTCGTTGCTTTCGACGTCAGGCAAGACCCGCACAAGTTCGGGAACGTCATCGGTCAGGTAGTCGGGCAACATGCCAATTCCCAAATTCGCGATGACCCCCTGAAGCACACCGAAATAGTTATTGACGGTCAGGAAACTGCCAACGTCATGGGACATGATCTCTTGCACCAACATCGCACCGGCGCTGACCTGTGCCGATTGTGCATTCTGGCTGATCAACCTGTGATCGCCCAAATCATCCAAGGATTCCGGCATCCCACGCTCTTCAATGTATTTCGGCGAAGCATAAAGACGCATCCGAACACTCATCAGGCGCTTGCGGATCAAGTCGGCCTGACTGGGTTCTTTCATGCGGATCGCGACATCGGCTTCTCGCATTGGAAGGTCCAGCAGACGCTCCTCAAGGATCAGGTCAATTTTCAAATTGGGGTATTTCGCGTAAAGCTGGGGCAGGCGAGGGGCCAACCAGAGAGAGCCGAAGCCAACGGTTGTTGTTACGCGCAGTTCACCAAAGACTTCTTCTTCGGCATCACGGATGCGAGCCGAGGCCGCATCAAGGCGCTTCGTCATGGATTTGGTGGCGTCAAACAGAAGTTCACCCTGCTCAGTCAGGATCAAACCGCGGGCGTGACGATGAAAGAGAGTGGTATTCAGGCTTTCCTCCAACGCGCGGATCTGTCGGCTGACCGCAGATTGGCTAAGGTGCAGTGTATCTCCTGCATGGGTCAGGCTGCCGGCATCTGCGACGGCGTGAAATATGCGCAGCTTGTCCCAATCCATGGGTCGCCGTCTCCCTGTTCATTCTCTTAAATCGCTCGCGCGTAACCTAGCCAATTTGGGCCTTATTACAATTAAGAAACCGTGCTGGACTGTATCAAGAAACCGAGTTGGACTGCATTCAATGCTTGAAAGGTCACAAATGCTGACCTATAATGCCCAAAATCCAGTCAGATTCGGGAGAGAGTTATGGGCCTTGCAGAGGTTTCGCTGGAAGATCGCTTCAACCTAGAAAAATCACCCGTTCTGCTGAACGGAACCCAAGCACTTGTCCGCTTGATGCTGGCCCAGAAATGGCGCGATGCCCAGGCAGGCTTGAACACTGCCGGGTTGGTTACCGGGTATCGGGGGTCGCCGCTTGGAGCGGTGGATTTGCAGATGGCCCGGTCCAAGAAACTGCTCTCTGGCTCTGATATTGTGTTTCAGCCCGGTCAAAACGAAGATCTTGCCGCAACAGCCGTTTGGGGCAGCCAGCAGGCCGAACTGCGTGGCGAGGGCAAATATGACGGTGTCTTTGGTCTTTGGTACGGTAAAGGTCCGGGCGTAGACCGGTCGGGCGATGTCATGCGCCACGCAAATATGGCGGGCACGTCGGCCCATGGCGGCGTTGTCATGGCGATGGGCGATGATCACACCGGTGAAAGTTCGACCGTGTGCCACCAGTCTGATTGGGCGCTGGTCGATGTGCACATGCCTGTATTGGCCCCTGCGGGCGTGCAGGAAATTCTTGATTATGGTCACTATGCCTACGAGCTTAGTCGCTTTGCGGGTGTTTGGGTCGGCTTGAAGGTCATGAAGGAAACGGTCGAGGCGACGTCAGTGGTTGATGGCCGCCCGGACCGGATGGTTATCACGCACCCTGAATTCGAAATGCCGGCTGGTGGCCTGAATATCCGCCTTGGGGATCATTGGATTCCGCAGGAGGAACGCTTGCTGATGCATAAGCGTTTTGCTGCCGAAAAATTTGCGCATGTGAACAAGATCGACAAACGCGTACTCGGTAAGCCTGGTGCAAAAATCGGCTTGGTCGCCAGTGGCAAAAACTGGCTGGACCTGGTGCACGCCATGGAGCTTTTGGGGATTGGCGAAGAAGAGGCCGATCGCCTTGGCATCACCACCTATAAAGTTGGCCAAACCTGGCCACTCGACATGAAATCGCTTGAAAGCTGGGCCGAAGGGCTTGAGCTGATCATCGTCGTCGAAGAAAAGCGCAAACTGATCGAAGTACAGATCAAGGAAGCGATTTTCGACAACCGGCGTGGGCGTCGCGTTTACGGGTTCAAAAAGGGTAACGACATTCTTTTTCCCACGCATTTTGCTTTGGAGCCCAATGATATTGCAGCAAAAATCGGCAATATCCTGATTGAAGAAGGCCGTGGGACAGATCGGATCAGGGCGGGGATTAAGCAGGTAACGGATGCCTTGCGTGCCGATAATGCAGCCGAATTGATCACACGTCGCCCGTGGTTCTGTTCGGGCTGCCCACATAACACCTCGACCAAATTGCCAGATGGCGCACGTGCCGGGGGTGGGATCGGTTGCCATATCATGGCGACCTGGATGGATCGCGGCAACGAAGGCTATACCCATATGGGGGCCGAAGGCATGAATTGGGCCGGTGAGGCGCCGTTCTCCAATCGCGACCACATGTTCCAGAACTTGGGTGAAGGCACCTATAACCACTCGGGCGTTCTGGCCATCCGCGCCGCCTTGGCCCTGAAAACCAACATCACGTACAAAATCCTCTTTAACGATGCGGTTGCGATGACGGGCGGTCAGCCCAATGAAGGGGAACTGACCCCTGAACGCATTGCCCATGAAATCAAGGCGATGGGTGTTGAGAATATCGCCTTGGTCTACGACCCCAAGGAAGAATTAGATTTCTCGGGCTTTCCACCCGGCCTGGAACGGCATCCGCGAGATGAGCTGATGTCGGTGCAGGAGAAATTCCAGAAAATCAAAGGCGTATCGGCCATTATTTATGTGCAGACCTGCGCCGCTGAAAAACGGCGCAGGCGCAAAAAGGGCAAGTTCCCTGACCCCGATCGCCGGGTCTTCATCAACACCGATGTCTGCGAAGGTTGCGGCGATTGCGGTGTTCAATCCAATTGCGTTTCGATTGTTCCGGTGGAAACGGAACTGGGCCGCAAACGCGAAATTGACCAATCAAGCTGCAACAAGGATTTCAGCTGCCTCAACGGGTTTTGCCCGTCTTTCGTGACCGTTGAGGGCGCGAAGATCCGAAAAGAAGCCACGGCTGACGTGGATACCGGCCATTTGCCAGAGCCTGAGCTCCCTACAATCGACGGGACACATAATATGGTGATCACCGGCGTTGGTGGCACCGGTGTTGTCACCATCGGCGCCGTGTTGGCGCAGGCAGCACAATTGGACGGCAAGGGCGCTGGCATGATCGAGATGGCGGGTCTCGCTCAAAAAGGCGGCGCGGTTCATATTCACCTGCGTTTTGCCGAAAACCCCTCAGATATCTCGGCCATTCGCGTCGCCGTGGGTGAGGCGGATACGGTCATCGGCGGTGACTTGATCGTGACGGCAGGGGCAAAAACCATTGGCCTGATGTCTTCGGGCCGGACCAAGGCCGTGGTGAACAGCCATGAGATCATCACCGGTGAGTTTACCAAGAATACCGAGTTCAAAATCCCGACCGAGGATCTGACCGTGGCCCTGCAAGCTCGGCTGGGTCAGGAATTGAATATGTTTGATGCCTCTGATCTGGCGCGCGCGCTGACCGGAGACTCGATCTATTCCAACATGATGTTGTTGGGGGCGGCATGGCAACGGGGGCTGGTGCCCCTGAGCCAAGCCGCGATCCTGCGGGCGATTGAGATGAATGGTGCAGCCGTCGACGGCAATAAACGCGCCTTTGACCTGGGCCGTTGGGCGGTTTTGAACCCCGAAGAGGCCGCGCGTATTGCTGACCCCAAGGTGGTTGACCTGCCAAAGTCGCTGGAAGACCGCATCGCATATCGCGAAGGCCAATTGGTGGCTTATCAAGGCAAGTCCCTTGCCCGGAAGTACCGCAAACTTGTCGACAGTGTCAGCGATGAAACCCTGCGTGAAGCGGTCGCTCTGGGGTATCACAAGCTCTTGGCCTACAAGGACGAATACGAGGTTGCGCGCCTGCATCTGGAAACAGAAGCGAAAGTGCGGGCCGAGTTTGATGGTGACCTGAAAGTCAAATATCACCTTGCGCCGCCGATATTGCCGGGCCTAGACGCAAATGGCCGCCCAAAGAAACGGGAGTTTGGCCCCTGGGTTGGCAAGCTCTACGGAGTTCTGGCCAGGATGAAACGCCTGCGCGGAACGCCATTGGACATATTTGGTTATACTGCGGAACGCCGGATGGAACGCGGTTTGATCACGCAATATGAGCAAGATATGGCGGAGGTTCTGCCTGGCGTTACATCATCGACCCAAGCCATCGCTGAAGAATTGGCCCGCTTGCCTTTGCAAATTCGCGGTTTTGGCGTGGTCAAGGAGGCCAATGCCGAGGCGGCTGCGAAACGGCGAGAAGAGCTGCTTGCCGCGTTTCGAGCAGGTGGCACACCAATGGCCACCGCGGCAGAGTGACAGGGAATTAAGCGGAGGCGCTGCCGCGCCGCTCTTATTATCCAGCCTCTGAAGGGACGACCCAAAATTTGGCCTCGCGCAAGAACAGCGCGGGGTCACTTTGAGTATTTGGGCATAGAAGAAGATCAGGCCTTGCGGATAAAATAGGCCGTGGTGCTCTGGATGGCGTCTTCGCCCAGATAGCTATGGCCCTGCTCATTGCAGAAATGCGGCACGTCGATGGCAGCGGCGGGGTCATCGGCCAGAAGGCAGGCGATCTGGCCCGGCTCAAGAGCCTCCATCCGTTTGCGCAGGCGAAGGACGGGAAGGGGGCAGAGAAGCCCGATGGCGTCAATGGTCAGATCCGCATTCATGGCCCCATAAATGGGGTGGCTTGCAACAAATGTCCACGGGAATGTGACGGCCTGTGGGCTGGTGTTTTTGAACAGGTCAGATAGGTAGGGGATATGTTTGGAATCGACCTGTTTGATGCCTCGCTTTTGCCTGCGATGCTGGTGGCGCTGACCGCCGGTGTGCTGAGTTTCCTCAGCCCTTGCGTATTGCCGATTGTGCCGCCCTATCTGGCCTATATGGGTGGTATTTCGATGAATGAGATGAAGGATGGCTCAGGGCGCGGACGCGCTGTTTTGGCCGCGTCTTTCTTCGTGTTGGGCCTGTCGACGGTTTTTGTCTTCCTGGGATTTACAGCATCGATATTTGGTCAGTTTTTTTTGCAAAATCAGGATCTTCTTGCAAAGTTGGCCGGTGTAGTGATCATTATTTTCGGTCTGCATTTTATTGGCGTTTTCCGCATCCCGATCCTTGATCGCGAAGCGCGGTTGGACGCCGGTGATAAGGGCGGATCAGCGCTTGGGGCATATGTATTGGGGCTGGCCTTTGCCTTTGGCTGGACGCCTTGTATTGGCCCTCAGCTTGGCGCGATCCTTGGCATTGCGGCCACCGAAAGCTCGGTCGGACGGGGGACTGTTTTGCTTGCGGTTTATGCGGCAGGTCTTGGCGTGCCATTCTTGCTTGCGGCGATCTTTATCGAGCGCGCCATGGGAGTAATGAACCGCCTGAAACGCCACATGAAGTTGATTGAGCGGGTCATGGGTGTATTGTTAATTGGTGTCGGTTTGATGCTTTTGACCGGGGCGTTCACCTCTTTGTCCTTCTGGTTGCTGGAAACCTTCCCGGCCCTTGGCGCCTTGGGATAGGCAATAGCCATAGCTTGGTCAAAATTTGCCGCTATGCTGTGCGTCATGGACGGACAGAGCAGTGAATACATGACAAAGACCGAGCAAGAAGTGCGCCATCGGCGTGTGCTCTATATTCCCGGATTTGACCCGGTTCCGGCACGGAAATACCGCGAGCGGTATCGGCGCGCCGCAACGGAACAAGCGGATATCTCGGGCTATTCGATAGATATGGGACCGCAACGTACCAAAGGGTTCTATGGCTGGCTGGCCAAAGCCGAGATTGGTGGCCAGCATAGCGAGGCCGATATCGAGGTTTTGGTGTGGTCCGATATTGTCAAATCCTCAATGTCGCATGGGATTTTTGCTACATATCTGCAACTCATTCGCACAGCTTGGGCCTATATCGGGTCAGGGGCGCTGTTCCGGCTAATGCTGCTGCGCAAAGGGCCTGTCATTGCGGCCCTTTATCCGGTGGTATTTTTGATCGGACAATTGTTCTTGTCGGTTGTCATTGGCCTGGCGGTGGCGGGATTGACGGCTTGGGCCGGGTTTCAGTTAATTGGCATACCGCTGACCATGTTTGGATTGGTCCTGGGAGGAATGGCATTTTTCCTGACCATGCGGATATGGAAGCGGTTTGATGGTAAGGTTTTGGCCTATTACCTGATGCATGACTACGCCTTTGCTGCGCAATATGGCGGGGCAAATCCGCCCGAATTGGATAAACGGCTTGAGACATTCAAGGATCGTATCGAGGCGGCGCTGAGGTCGGATGCAGATGAGGTTTTGGTGGTTGGCCACAGCTCGGGCGCGTATCTGGCTGTGAACGTTCTGGCGGATTTGATCCGTGAGGGCAGGGTGCCGGATGGTGGACCCAGATTGGCTCTGCTGTCCCTTGGTCAGGTGGTTCCGATGGTGGCGTTTCTGCCTAAGGCCGAGAAACTGCGGGGCGATTTGCAGTTCTTATGCACTCGCGAGGAAGTCACATGGGTCGATGTGACAGCCCCCGGTGATGGCTGTGCCTTTGCGCTTTGCGATCCGGTATCGGTGACGGGCGTGGCGCCTGAAACTGGAAAGAAGTGGCCCTTGGTGATTTCGGCGGCCTTTACACATACACTCAGCCCAGAGCGGTGGAAAGCCATGCGCTGGCGGTTGTTTGAGTTGCATTTCCAATATCTTAATGCGTTTGACCGCCCTGGAGATTACGATTATTTTCAGATCACCGCAGGGCCAATGACTCTTGCATCCCGGTTCAAGGACAGGCAGCCTTCGAAAAGCCGGATAGAGGCCCCCGTCAACAGGTATACGAGCGTCGAATGATCCCCCCAAAGCCGCCTGCGCGCGCCGATCGCGTTTCTCTTTGGCGCTATTTGCGGCTTTTCCGTCAGGACATCCTATCGGCCCAACCCGCCCGATTATACCGGGCCTGGATGGCCGAGTTTCGTACGCCTTTTTTTCGCAGTTATATGGTCAACCAGCCCTCGCTGATTTCGACCGTCTTAAAAGAGCGCCCTGATGATTTTCCCAAATCTGATCGTGTGGGGGAGGGGCTGAGGCCGCTTTTGGGCAATTCTGTTTTCCTGACCAATGGCGAGACGTGGAAACGGCAACGTCGCATCATAGATCCGGCCTTTGAAGGCGGACGATTGCGCGACACGTTTCCGGCCATGTGGGCGGCTGGTGAGGCGGCTTGTGCCCGGCTGTCACCAGGGGTGGTCGAAGTTGAGGAAGAGATGAGCCATGCGGCGGCCGATGTGATTTTCCGTACGTTGTTCTCGATCCCGATCGAACATGAAGTGGCCGCACAGGTCTTTTCGCAATTCCGCGACTATCAGCGAACACAACCGATCCTGAACCTTGCCGCTTTTCTACCCCTGCCTCGGTTTCTGCCACGTGGACACCGACGCAGAACCCTCAGCACAGCCAAGGCCATTCGTGGGCTGATCACGCGCCTGACCACCGAGCGAATGGCCGAGATTGAGGCGGGGACAGCACCGGACGATCTGGCCACCAAGATCATGACAACGGAAGACCCCGAAACGGGTGACCGGTTTTCAACAGAAGAAATGGTCGATCAGGTCGCTATCTTCTTTCTCGCGGGCCACGAGACCAGTGCATCGGCTTTGGCCTGGACGCTCTACCTGTTGGCGATATTTCCGGATTGGCAGGAAAAACTGGCAGAAGAGGCGAGCGTCCTGCAAGAGGCCGATTTCAAAATGGTGTCCAAATTGCGCTTGTCGCGGGATGTGTTTCGCGAAGCGCTCAGGCTTTACCCGCCTGTGCCGATGATGGTGCGCGAAACCACATGCCCGGAACAATTTCGCAACCGCGACGTGGGAAAAGGCGCGCAAGTGGTTTTGTCGCCTTGGCACCTGCATCGCCATGAAAGGCTTTGGGACAATCCTGATGGGTTTGATCCTGCCAGGTGGGGCACAGAGAACGGAAAAACCTGTATGCGTGAGGCGTTTATCCCGTTTTCGGCCGGGTCCCGGGTTTGCACCGGCGCCGGGTTTGCAATGGTTGAGGGGCCGCTTTTGCTTTCAATGCTGCTCAAGCGTTTCAGGTTTGAAGCGATTGAAGGGGACGTGCCGGTGCCGGTGGCGCATCTGACCGTGCGGGCCCGCGATGGGATCAGGTTGCGGATCAGCCTTAGAGAGGGATCGACGCCTGCAGCGCCGCCCGGCGCGCCCTAAAGGGCGCGATCTCAGTTCAAGCCAAAAAACCTGTGGGAAGGGGCGTTGCCCCCGCGACCCTTTGGGCCGCTCCCCCAAGGTATTTTGGCAAAATGAAGCCAGACATCAGCTGGCGGCGAGGGCTTCCACGATGGGCTGAAAATCAGCAGCTTTCAGCGAGGCACCGCCAACGAGAGCGCCGTCGACATTGGTGACACCAAAGATCTCCGCCGCGTTACCAGCTTTGACCGAACCGCCATAGAGCAGGGACATTTCTGCGCCCTCAGCACCAAAGCGATCAGACAGGATGCGGCGCATATCGTTATGGACCTCTGCAATTTGTTCCGTCGTTGGTACACGGCCGGTGCCGATGGCCCAGACGGGCTCATAGGCAATGACCGTGTTGGCGGCGGTGGCAGCCTCCGGGATAGAGCCCGCAAGCTGAGTAGCAACAACCGAAAGGGCATCGCCGGCATCGCGTTCGGCCTCGGTCTCACCCACGCAGATCACCGCGATAAGGTCTTCGGCCCAAGCAGCCTCGGATTTTGCGGCAACATCAGCATCGGTTTCATCGTGATCGGTGCGGCGTTCCGAATGGCCAAGAATGACGTAGGTGGCACCAGCGTCTTTCAGCATCACAGCCGAGGTATCGCCAGTATGCGCACCTTTTGCGGCGGCATGGCAATCCTGACCGCCAGTGGCGATGGGGCTACCTGCAAGCACCGTTGACAGGCGGTCGATCAAGGTGGCCGGGGGGCAGATCAAAACCTCACATCCGGGGGCGGGCAGGGCCGTTGCCAAAGCCTCAGCCTCGGCCAGATTGGCGGCAATCCCGTTCATTTTCCAGTTTCCGGCGGCGAGTTTGGTCGGCATGAGCGTCATGTCCTTTGGTCGAAAAATTGATTTGAAGTCCTGATAGCGCAAACACCCGGTCAAGGGTAGAGACGCATTGCCTCAGAGATGGTCAAGCGCGCGCCGCGCCCAATCGCAGGCAATCTCCGGGTCGTCCAACGCACCATCGGGCATGGTCCAATATGGCATCGAGGTTGGTTTTCCGCCCTCACGCTGATAGGTCCAGCGGGTACAGCCTTCGGCCTCCAACATGCCTTGAAACGCCCCGGCACCTTTCAGCATCAACCCCATATCGGAATGGATGATCGCGAAGATCGTGCCGTCATGATAGAGGCAAAGCCCGCCCATCATTTTGCGGGTGGTGATACTGCCTAGATCAGAAAAAAGCTCGGTCGCGAAGGCAATTTCTTCGGCGGTGACACTCACTTGGCGACCTGTTCGGCGGCCAGTTCGTCGACATCTTTAAATTTGATCGATTCACCGCAGCCGCAGGCATCAGCTACATTGGGATTGCGGAATTGGAACGACGCCTCAAGCAGCGAAACTTCATAGTCGATCTCGGTGCCAAAGAGGAACATCTGCGCCATGGGCGCGATCATCACGCGCGCGCCTTCCTGTTCGACCACTTCATCAAGCGGGTCGATCTCGGACACATATTCCATTGTGTATTCCATACCTGCACAGCCGCCTTTTTTAACGCCAATACGCAGGCCTTTAGAGCCGCCGCTTTCCATCAATTTGGAGATCTGGGCGGCCGCGCGCGGGGTCATGGTGACAGCTTGCTTGCCGGGAATGCCGAACATGTGTGTGGTCCTTATCGCTTGCCTGACAATTTAGGACAGGTAAGGCGCAGTCTCAAGGAGGGTGAGCAACCCTTTCGTCGCAAAAGCGATCAAAAGCGCCCACCCGATGGAGGCCAGTGATCCAATAATCACATATTCGGCCAGCTTTCGGTTCTTTTCGATGGTGCCCACGCGCAAGAAGGATTTTGCAGCAATGAGGAAGCCGACACCTGCAGGTTGGCCCGCGAGGACCAAAAGGAAGGTCAGCGCGCGTTCCAGAAGACCGATGATAGCACCGCCGTTTTTCAAACCTTCCTCCTCATTCAAGTCATTGATCAGCGGTTGCATCAGCTTGGCCACCAGAAACTGGCCCATGCGAACTGCGATAATGGCCCCGGCGAAGTAGGTCATGGCCTCGGGCAGGGCGCCCGAGAATGGAAGAAGGTCGGGCCAAATTCCGGCAGCGTAGGCCGTGGGCCAAAGCAAGATGGCAACCACAAGCGAGGCCAGATGCAGCGCCTGGTCGGCCATGAAATGCCACAAGCGGTCATCGCCCAGCCGGGCTTTGCCAAAGTCGATTTGCAAATGCACCAGCGCGACGAAGACCGCCGGCCACAGTGCACCGCCAAGCGCAACGATGGTTGCCCCAAAAACAATGGCCGTGTGAAGTAGAAGCGTCCCGGTTTCGCGTTTCCTGTCGACCATCCATGCCGGTTGCAGCAGAAAGTCGGCCAGCGCATGAGCAAAGAGGAGGGCGACGAAGGTTTCGGTCATGGCGGGCTTTCGGGAAAGGGGATCGGCTGTCTATAGCGTAAAGAAAGTGAAATTGCTTTCAGGTGGTGTCAGAGTTTAGTTTGGCCAATGCATCCTCGATAAACAAGTATCCGGCAGACCATAACGCCTGATTGACCGCTTGGCGGCTGATCCCCAAATTTGTGGCGATCTGTTGCCGCGTGGGTTTGACTGGGCTTAGGGCTTCGGCCACGGCACGTGCCTGCGCGGCGGTCCAGCCTTGCGCAATGTAATCCATCAGGCGCAACGCGGTTGCTTTGGCCGGAGCGTCCGCCCAATCCATCAGAAAGGGCTTCTTGATCTCCGGCAAGAGTCGCCCTGACCGAGTGAAGACGTCGCCATGGGCGGCATTAAGGTCGGGGCTGTCTCCCTCAGCGAGTTGGCCGGAGCCAGTGGCAATGGCCATACGAGTTTCGATATCCTGATCCATTCGCCGCAGAATGGCTTGCAGAAAGATCGCCGCGCGGAGGGCGTGATCTGGCTGGATCAGGGCCATTTGCCAACCATCGCCACCCCGGCGTGAGAGGTAGGCAGGCGCATTGCTCCAAAGGGCGATTTCGCGGGTTGCGCCGGAAAGCTCTTGAAACACCGTATCCAACCGAGCGGCAGACAGCGCGGTAGAGTCGACAATATCACCCGTTATGACAGCACAGTGGATCATAAAGAAAACATTATCACTTTCTTTAATGAAAAGAAAGCAAATTAAGTTTCCTACATGAAGCCCAATTCCAGACGCGCCTCATCAGACATCATTTCCATGCCCCAAGGTGGATCCCAGGTGATCTCTACATTTACCGATTTCACACCTTCGACCGGGCTGACCGCATCATAAAGCCATCCGGGCATTTCGCCCGCAACCGGACAGCCGGGGGCCGTCAGTGTCATGATCAACTCAACATCGTTTTCTTCGGATATTTCGATCGTGTAGACTAGGCCCAGATCAAAGATATTCACTGGAATTTCAGGGTCATAGACCGTCCGGCACGCCTCAACGATCTTCTCGTGAAGCGGGTGGTCGGTGCTGGATGGTTTGATGAGCGGTGTGCCCTCAAGGGGCTCTTGCATCTGGGTCATGAGTTGGCTGTCCAAACTATAGTTGACCAAACATATAAGGTTTAACCCCATGGGCGTCCAGAGCATGTGAGCGGCAAGGGCTTGGCAATTGCAGAAAAAACGAAGAAAAGGGCGCTCTGCAAAGATGAGGGCAGAGATGACCGACCGGTTTCAATTTTCGCTGAACGCAACAGATGGCAAGGCCCGCACGGGCGTGATTTCGACCCCCAAGGGCGATATTCGCACGCCCGCCTTCATGCCGGTGGGCACAGCCGCGACCGTAAAGGCGATGATGCCCGAAAGCGTGGCGGCAACCGGGGCCGACATTCTGCTGGGCAACACCTATCACCTGATGTTGCGTCCCACGGCTGAGCGGATCGCGAATTTGGGAGGCCTGCATAAGTTCATGAACTGGTCAAAGCCGATTTTGACGGATTCCGGCGGATTTCAAGTCATGAGCCTCGCCGATCTGCGCAAGTTGACGGAAAAAGGCGTGACCTTTCGCAGCCATATCGATGGCTCCAAACATGAGCTGACGCCTGAACGCTCGATGGAGATCCAGCGGCTTTTGGGCTCGGATATCGTGATGTGCTTTGACGAATGCCCTGCCTTGCCTGCGGACTATGACCGGATTGCCGAATCCATGCGCCTGTCGATGCGATGGGCCGAACGGTCGCGCGACGCCTTTGGCGATCGGCCGGGCTATGCGCTGTTTGGCATCATGCAAGGCGGGTTGGAGCGTGATTTGCGCGAAGAAAGCGCCAATGCCTTGCAGGAAATTGGGTTCGAGGGCTATGCGATTGGCGGTTTGGCAGTGGGTGAAGGCCAAGCAGCAATGTTTGATTGTCTGGATTATGCGCCCGACATGCTGCCGATTGAAAAGCCGCGTTACCTGATGGGGGTGGGCAAACCAGACGATATCGTGGGCGCCGTTAAGCGTGGGATCGACATGATGGATTGCGTCTTGCCGTCCCGCTCAGGTCGGACCGGGCAAGCCTGGACCCGCCGGGGACAAGTCAACATCAAGAACGCGCGCCATACAGATGACCCTAGGCCTTTGGACGAAAACTGCAGTTGCCCGGCCTGTTCCAACTATTCCCGCGCCTATCTGAATCACGTGTTCCGTAGTCAGGAAATGATCTCTGGCATGCTGCTGACTTGGCACAACTTACATTATTATCAAGACCTTATGGCGGGAATGCGGAATGCAATTGCAGCCGGGACTTTCGCCGAATGGGAAAAGAATTTTCACGAAATGCGCGCCTTAGGTGATATCGAACCGCTATGAAATACCTCGCAATTCTCGCCGTTCTCATTGCTGGTGCCGCTGACGCACAGTCCCTCTGCAATGTTCAGGCCGGTCCCGAACTGATTCACTCCTTGTCCGGCGATTGGACGCTTGAAGGTGCAACTTCGGTCGAGACGGAAACGATTTCTATCGTCGTCCCTGAAACGGAAAGTGCCATCATCACCGACGGCACTTTCGCCGCGGATGTTATTGACAGGTGGACGGGCGAGCCTGTGACGCTGGAACCTGGGCAGGTCTATGATGTCGACGCTGTCGATGACATGCTGGAAACAGCAGAGGTTGATTGGATCGCCGATGCGGTCTCGCTAACGCCCTGCGGGCCAGAGGCGCTGCCGCAGATGACGGGCATTTTTGACAATGGCGACGCTTTAACCGGACAGGCGACGCTGATCCCCTATTTCGCCGACCAAATCGTGCTGATCGTCGAAGTCGAAACCATCGGCACAGCGGGTTTGGCCTTTTTGACCACTGCGGCGCTATTGAGCAGGCAAACGGCCGCAGCGGAACGCTGAGGTAATCCAGACCAGCCGTATTTGGCTAACACCTGTTTCTGACGCTAAAGATCAAGCCATCCGGACCACTTGCCCCGCGGATCATGCCGATCGCAGCGACTGAGATCCATGTCTATTTAGTGACCATCATGTTTTGTCGCTGGTGCCGGCGTTTGCGAGGTTGATCTGCCACCATCCCCTGAGACGGAGATCAAGCAATCTTGTCTACAAAACGCTGCATTTTGTGAAATTCTAGCGTTTTTGCCCAAATATGCACAATATGTTTCCCTGACCTTCCTCAAACGCTGTTTTCGTATCTTGCCCTTGCCGCGTGGCGGGGGCAGAGTGCTTTCAACCTGTCAAAAACGGCTGGGAAAGGTTGAAAAACTGGGCAAGCGCCCCCAATTTCAACTATCCTGACCCGGAGGAGGCCAAGGGATCGCCACAAGTGGGGTCCGCGCCACCTTGCCAATAATAAGGAAGGCAATATGCCAGAGCACATTCTCACCTATCCTGTACTTCCGCTGCGTGATGTCGTGGTTTTCCCACATATGATCGTGCCGCTCTTTGTCGGACGCGAAAAATCTGTGCGTGCGCTCGAAGAAGTGATGCAGGATGACCGGCAAATCCTGCTGTCGAGCCAAATTGACCCGGCAGTCGATGACCCTGATACAAGCGGCATCTACACCACAGGCGTTCTGGCCAATGTGCTGCAACTTCTGAAACTGCCCGATGGAACGGTCAAAGTTCTGGTAGAAGGCCGCGGTCGTGTGGCCATCACTGGATTTGTGGATAATACAGAGTTTTTTGAAGCGACCGCCGAAGAAATCGACGAGATTGAAGGCGATGTCGACGCGATTGCGGCGATGCTCGGTTCAGTTGTGGAAGAGTTTGAGCGCTACGCCAAGGTCAAGAAAAACATCCCCGAAGAGGCACTTTCCAGCGTTGCTGAAACCCAGGAACCGGCCAAACTGGCCGATCTTGTGGCCGGGCATCTGGGCATTGAAGTGGACCAGAAACAAGACCTGCTTGAGACCCTGTCGGTCTCTGAGCGGCTTGAGAAGGTTTATGGCCTGATGCAGGGCGAGATGAGCGTTCTGAAGGTCGAGAAAAAGATCAAGACGCGCGTGAAATCGCAGATGGAGCGCACGCAGCGCGAATACTACCTCAACGAGCAGATGAAAGCCATTCAGCGTGAGCTGGGCGATGGCGAAGAAGGCTCGAATGAGGTGGCTGAGCTGGAGGCGAAAATCTCCGAGGCCAAGCTGTCGAAAGAGGCGCGCGAAAAGGCTGATGCTGAGATCAAAAAGCTGAAATCGATGTCACCGATGTCAGCCGAAGCAACTGTTGTTCGCAATTACCTTGACTGGATGCTGTCCATTCCGTGGGGCACTAAGTCGCGCGTGAAAAAGGATCTGGGCCGGGCGCAGAAGGTGCTGGATGACGATCATTATGGCCTCGAGAAGGTCAAGGAGCGCATTGTCGAATATCTGGCCGTGCAGCAACGTTCGAAAAAGCTGAAAGGCCCGATCATGTGCCTTGTCGGCCCTCCGGGTGTTGGTAAAACCAGCCTTGGGAAATCTGTTGCCAAAGCGACGGGGCGCGAGTTTATCCGCATCTCGCTTGGCGGCGTGCGGGATGAATCCGAGATCCGCGGCCACCGCCGGACTTACATTGGCTCGATGCCCGGCAAGATCATTCAGGCGTTGAAAAAGGCCAAGACCACGAACCCTCTGATCCTCTTGGATGAGATCGACAAGATGGGGCAGGATTTCCGTGGTGATCCGGCCAGCGCTATGCTGGAAGTGCTTGATCCGGAACAGAATTCGACTTTTGTCGATCACTATCTTGAGGTCGAATATGATCTTTCGAACGTAATGTTCCTGACCACGTCGAACAGCTACAACATGCCGGGGCCTCTGCTGGACAGGATGGAGATCATTCCACTGGCGGGTTACACAGAGGATGAAAAATCTGAGATTGCCAAGCGTCACCTCATTCCCAAACAGATCAAAAATCACGGTCTGAAAAAGGATGAGTTCGTTCTGGGTGATGATGCGCTGACCGATATGGTGCGCTATTACACCCGTGAGGCGGGCGTGCGGAACCTTGAGCGTGAGATCGCCAAAACTGCGCGCAAGGCGCTGACATCGATCATCAAGAAGGAAACTGATCGGGTCGTTGTGTCTTCTGACAACATCCATGATTTCCTTGGCGTGAAAAAATACCGCTATGGTCTGGCTGAAGATGAGCATCAAATCGGTGTTGTCACCGGGCTGGCCTATACGTCCGTCGGCGGCGACCTGTTGCATATCGAGGCGCTGAGCCTGCCGGGCAAAGGCCGGATGAAGACCACCGGTAAGCTGGGCGACGTGATGAAGGAATCTATCGACGCGGCGTCCAGCTATGTGCGGTCGATTTCGCCGCAGATTGGGGTAAAACCGCCGAAGTTCGACAAGATCGACATCCACGTGCACGTGCCCGATGGCGCAACGCCCAAGGATGGCCCTTCGGCTGGATTGGCGATGGTGACCTCCATCGTGTCTGTTTTGACGGGTATCCCGGTGCGCAAAGACATTGCGATGACAGGCGAGGTTTCCCTGCGTGGGAATGCGATGCCGATTGGCGGTTTGAAAGAGAAACTGCTGGCGGCCCTGCGCGGCGGAATAAAGACCGTGCTAATTCCGGAAGAAAACGAAAAGGATCTGACCGATATCCCTGCCAACGTCACGGAAGGGTTAGAGATCATCCCTGTCAAACACGTGTCGGAAGTTCTGAAATTGGCATTGATAGAAGAACCTCAACCGATTGATTGGGATCAGGAAGCCGAGGAAGCGGCTGCCGCAAAAGCCGCGACTGAAGCGGCCTCATCGGCCGGTGCGACCGCCCACTAAGCGGCTTCATGTGAAAAAGAAAAACCCCCGCAACTGCGGGGGTTTTTGCATTTCGAGCAGTCGTCTTTGTCAGGTAGGGCGGTACGTGCCGCCACCCATCGTCAAGATTATGAAAATCAGAGCCAGGAACGGAACCAACTCACCTCCATTTGCGCCATCCGTCATCACATCCTGAGTGACAATTTCGGGTGACATCGTCGGTGTGGTCTGATCAGCAACGGCCATTTGGCCTGTCACGATGGCGGCGACCGAAAGCGCCAGCATAGTTTTCTTCAGCATATTTCCCCCAGTCGAGCACGCGTGCCCGGGCATTTGACGTCGATATTGGCAGATATCGAACCCATAAATGCGACGTTTTCAGTTCTTGGATCAAGAGATTACCCCAACTGAAAGCGGCGATTCGTAGAATTCTGCGTATTCGGGGCCAATTTAGTGCCGAATTGCCACAGGTGTTCGGCAATCGCGAAGCAACGCGCCTCTTAGCCGAATGTCGTCATACAAAAACTTGATTCGGTTGAGAAAACCCATTTTGTATTAACAAAAGTTACCAAGAATGTAGCTGGGATTGCCAAAAATGACTCTATTACGTCGAGAATTTCTGGGCGGCCTGTCCGGTATTGTCGCGTCGCCGTTCATCGCAAATACGGCGACGGCGCAGCAGGCGATGCCGCGTCCAATTCCGGCCGGGGTTGCCCATGGCGGTGCCACGACGATAACCCGGATTCCGACGCAACAGCCCATTGTTGCCATGACATTCGATGATGGACCGCATGAACGCTACACTCCGCAATTGCTGGATATGCTGCGCGCCCGCAACATCCGCGCGACATTCTATCTGATTGGCCGTCGCGTGGCTTTGTATCCAGCGCTTGCACGTCGGATCGCCGATGAAGGTCACGAGATTGGTAACCATACCTGGACGCATCCCCGGTTGAGCGGGCTGGGGCAGGGGTCAGTTCTAAGGGAATTGGACAGAACGGCCGAGGTCATTCGCACGACCGTCGGCCAAACGCCGCACACGATGCGCCCACCCTATGGGATGTTGCGAGAATCTCAACGACGGATGATTCACGCAGAGCGCAGTTACCCCACGATTCTATGGTCAATTGACCCGGAAGATTGGCGGCGGCCGGGCAGCAGTGTCATAACCAACCGTATTCTCGGCCGGTCCCACCCCGGTGCGGTTATCCTTGCCCATGACATCATCGGCTCAACCGTTGCAGCCATGCCGGCAACGCTGGACGGGCTCATCGCACGTGGTTATCGCTTTGCCACGGTATCAGAAATGATGGGCTGGCCACGATGGGGCAGGTCACGTTGGCGCGGACCGGTGCAACAGGGCGACCCGGTCTGACGCGAAGGCATTTGTATATCAAGCCCTGACCCGCTAGCCTTCCCCGCAATGCAGGCAAGGAGAGCGACATGACCAATGACAGCAGCGATGATAACGTGATCAGTTTGGATGAGGCCTCATCCGTGCCGGAAGCGGCAGAAATCGGGCCGTTGCCTTTTAAAATGCCCGATCTGATGCAGACCATTGCCCCCATGAGTGAGCTTAAACGATCTGAACTACGTGATGCGGCAAGTTTGGTTCTTACCGCATTGGCCGGTGCCCTTGCGGATGGGCGCGAAGTGATTTTGCCGGATTTCGGAAAGATCAGCCCCAAAGGCAATATTACCAAACCTGGCGGAGTCTTTATCAAGGCCAAGATCAAGCTTGCCGATAATCCCGGCGACACCGCCGACGAAGACTAACCCTTGAGGCTTGCCTGCCCCTGACGACGTGTCTAAACCGCATGGCGAACTTGATGAGTGCGGTCGTTGATAAACTGTCCGTCAGTTTCACAAATTTTTGACGGATTGGCGTCAAGGGCCAGTATGTGAGGGCACATGTCGCACTATCCAGAGATCTATGTTCTGCGCCACGGTGAAACCGAATGGAATGCACAATCGCGTATGCAGGGCGCGCTAAACTCGCCCCTGACGGCAACAGGTGTTGCTCAGGCTGAGGCGCAGGGCCTTATCATGGCACGGCAAAACCTTGAAGGGTTCGATGTGATCAGCAGCCCGCAAGGTCGCGCCTTTCAGACAGCCGCTATTGCCCTTGCCCCGCTTGTTCCCACAATCCGAACCGATGCTGCCCTGCGCGAGATTGGCGTTGGGGACTGGGCAGGAAAACGGCGCAGCGAATTATCAGTTGGATTTGACGTGGTCGATACGCCGGATGGAGCTTTGGAGCTCTATGAACTTGCGCCGAACGGAGAGGGCTTTGCACGGCTTGAAGACCGTTGTCGTGCGTTTTTGGATGGGCTGACGGCTCCGGCTGTACTGATCACCCACGGCATCACCAGTCGCATGTTGCGCACTCTTTGGCTTGGGCGCGGGATCGAAGCGATGGCGGATCTACCGGGCGGGCAGGGCATTGTTTACCACCTCAAAGATGGCAAGCATCTCCGCTTGGAAGTCTGAAAGCCTGCCATTCGAAAAAGATGAAAAAAATGCAACAAAAGCCTCTTGCATCCCGCCCGCGACCAGAGTTATAGCCCTGCCATCGGGTCGTTAGCTCAGTTGGTAGAGCGCTTCGTTTACACCGAAGATGTCGGGAGTTCGAGCCTCTCACGACCCACCATTTCCCTCCCCGTTGACCAACGCTGTTGAGTGACTTGACTAAGGGCTTCTGCCTTTGCGCACATATCCTGTGGGCCGCTTGGGGTAAGGCAATTCAAATTCGCACTCTATATAGTCTGCAGACCAATGTGATGGAGCAGACAGACCATGAGCTGGAACCCCGCTTTAGAACCCGATTGCCCAAAGGGCGATGCGGTTGATGCGATCGAAACGCTGATTATTCCCCGTGCCCGGGATCTGGGTGGGTTTGAAGTGCGCCGCGCCTTGCCTGCGCCCAAACGCCAAATGGTTGGGCCTTTTGTGTTTTTCGACCAGATGGGACCGGCAGAATTCTTGCCGACCTCAGGCATGGATGTCCGCCCGCATCCCCATATTGGTCTGGCCACGATTTCCTATCTCTATGACGGGCGTATGCATCACCGCGACAGCCTTGGCACGGATAGCTGGATTGAACCCGGAGACGTGAACCTGATGGTGGCGGGCCGCGGGATCACCCATTCGGAACGCACGGATGACGCCACCCAGACCTTGCCGATGAAATTCTTTGGCATTCAGACCTGGATCGCGTTGCCGGAAGATCAGGAGGACCGCGCGCCCGATTTTGTGCATTCAGCCGCAAGCGACCTGCCGCTTTTGGACGGGGAAGGCAAATCGGTGCGCCTTGTTTTGGGCAGTGCCTATGGCGAAACCGCCCCTGTGCCGGTCCCGTCCGAGATGTTCTATGCCGACGCAATATTAGAGGCCGGTGCCGCCATTCCGATGCCGGACAATCACGAAGATCGCGGGGTTTATGTCGCGACAGGCGCAGTCGAGCAGGCGGGAACCACCTATGAGGCCGGGCAAATGATGGTGTTTCGCCCCGGCGACAAGGTCAGCCTGAAGGCCGGTCCCGCAGGGGCGCGGCTGCTGCTGCTTGGCGGTGCGACTTTGAACGGACCGCGCTATTTGTGGTGGAATTTTGTATCCTCGTCGAAAGAGCGCATCGAGGCCGCGAAAGAGGCCTGGCGCGAGGCCGACTGGCAAAGCGGCCCGTTTCATTTGCCGCCAAGCGATGATCAGGAATTCATCCCCTTGCCAGAGCGTGGGCCTGCGTTCAGAAAGGGTGGATGAATATTCGCCCTGCCAAACCCGCTGATCTGCCCGCCATTTGCGCCATTCACATAACCAATTGGCAGGACGGCTATCGGGGCATTCTGAGCGATGTCTTCCTGACCGACTCCATTGCACCTGCCATGCAGGCAAAATGGAGCGAAGCGAGGCTGACCCGCGATATTGTCCTGGTGGCGGAACAAGCGGGTGAGGTGCTGGGGTTCGTCGCTCTGGAGCGCGGGCGCGACGACATTTATCTCGACAATCTTCATGTCTCAGCCAAGGCGCAGGGGCGGGCCATCGGAAAAATCTTGATGCGTGCAGGCCTGGCGGCGCTGGAGGATGATGCGCCGCGCAAGCTCTGGCTGAAGGTGCTGAAGGGAAATCGCGGCGCGCTGCAGTTTTATGAGCGGTTGGGCGGTGAGGTTTCTGCACCCTTTGAAGAAGTGCTGATGGGCCAGCCCGTGACCTCCTACAAGATTACATGGGCCGATCACAACCGATTGGCAGAGGCCATCGGATAGAGTGATGTGGATACGGTCCCTGCCCAGACCGGAGTGATCTCAGGTCATGCCAAAAGAAAATTTCCACATGGGCAATTTTGCACGAAATGGCCGCTTGACGGCAGCGCAGAGGCACCCTAGAACCGCCGTCACGCCAGAGAGGTTTGCGCTTTGATGGCTCGCAGCGGGCGGTTGTAGCTCAGTTGGTTAGAGTGCCGGCCTGTCACGCCGGAGGTCGCGGGTTCGAGCCCCGTCAACCGCGCCACCGCTGCCGAACGCCCCGAATTTGAGGGCAGGGTCTCTGGCCCGATTCATAGCCGAAAGGCATCTGCGCGGTTGTAGCTCAGTTGGTTAGAGTGCCGGCCTGTCACGCCGGAGGTCGCGGGTTCGAGCCCCGTCAACCGCGCCA
>CANLZL010000002.1 GCA_947495575.1 uncultured Nioella sp.
CGGTTGTAGCTCAGTTGGTTAGAGTGCCGGCCTGTCACGCCGGAGGTCGCGGGTTCGAGCCCCGTCAACCGCGCCACTTTTCTGGAAATCATTGAAATTGTTGCCCTAACGGGCGGTGCTGCGCGTTTCCTCAAGCCCCTTTGGGGCCTTCGTCACCGCGCGGTTCGCTGAAGCGAACGGTTGGTGCCCTTGGCAATGGTGTGTGAGCAGATTGGCCTTGCGGGGGTGGCAGCGCAGCTGGATTTGCTGAGAGGCGATTGAGGGGCAGGTTTGCCCTCAATGCGCCAGTTCAAGTTTGTTGGGCCGTTTCACGCCTCAAGGCCAAGCCGCGCCGGGGCGCGGGCGCTGTCGCGCGCCTTGACCCGTGAACCGCCTTAGCTGTGTCCGCGTTTTTCGAACCGTGGCAGCATGGCCGAGAAATCGCGGCCTTTGCCGTCTTCGTCCTCCACGAAAGTCGCATATAGAGCGGCAGCGGCAGCGCCCATCGGAGTGTCGGCATCGGCTGCTTCTGCCGCGGCCTGGCTGAGGCGCAGATCCTTCAGCATCAGTTCCGACGCAAACCCGGGCTGATAGTTGTTGTCTGCCGGGCTGGAGGGACCAACGCCCGGTGCAGGACAATAGGCATTCATGGACCAGCTATAGCCCGAGGAGGTGCTGACCACGTCGAACATCGCCTGCCGGTCGAGGCCCAGCTTATCGGCCAGTGCGAAGGCCTCACATGTCGCGATCATGGTGACACCAAGGATCATGTTGTTGCAGATCTTGGCCGCCTGACCATTACCCGCCGGGCCGCAATGCACAGCTTTCTGACCCATGATGTCGAAAAGCGGCGTTGCGGTTGCGAAAGCAGCGTCGTCGCCGCCCACCATGAAGGTCAACGTGCCGCCCGCCGCGCCACCGACACCGCCGGACACAGGCGCGTCCAGAAAACCGAGCCCCATTGCGGCGCAATCAGCCGCTACTGCCCGGGCCGCGTCAACCTCGACAGTTGAGCAATCGAGCAAAACGGCGCCGGATTGCATGACCGGCAGAATCTCAGCCGCGACAGATTTCAGAATCGCGCCATTGGGCAGCATCGTGATGACGACGTCTTGACCTGTTGCTGCTTCGGCTGCTGTTGCTGCTTTGCTGACACCGTCCGGGCAGGGTGCGGCCAAGTCAAAGCCCGACACCTCATGTCCGGCTTTGGCAAGGTTGGCGGCCATGGGCGCGCCCATATTTCCAAGCCCGATGAATCCGATCTTCATGTGAAATCCTCTCTTTTAAGTCAGCGCCAGCGCATCTGCGCCCAAAGGGCGCAGCATGGATGACACCGCGCCCATGCCAACCGCCGCGACCGAGTCATGGCGGAAATTCGGTTGGTTGTCCTTGTCGATGATGAGGGCGCGAATGCCTTCAATAAAATCGCCATGTTCCATCGAGCGTGACGTGATGCGGTATTCCATTTCCAAGGCGCCCTCGATTGTATCAAGGGCGCGCACGCGATGGATTAACTCTACGCTGCAAGCCATTGATAACGGACTTTTCCCCGATATTCTTTTGAGTGCGCCTTGGGCAAATTCGTTATCGTTGGCGGTCAAGGCATTGACGATATCACGCAGGGTTTCACCGGCAAAAAACCCGTCGATTTGACCCTGTATTTCGGCCAGGGGCGAGGCCGGAACTGGCTTGGCGGCCCTGTCGACTCTTTCCAAATCGCCACTTTCGACAAGTGCGCCGATCAATCCCGCCCAGTCATCCCGTGGGATGTAAAAATCGGCAAACCCTGTATGGATGGCATCGCCCGGCCCCATGCGAGAGGCCGTAACGCCAAGATATTCACCCAGACGCCCCGGCGCGCGTGCCAGAAGCAGCGAACCGCCGACATCGGGGACCAGCCCGACCTGGCATTCAGGCATGGAGATGCGGCTGTCGTCACAAACGATCCGGTGCGAGCCGTGACAGCCCACGCCAACGCCGCCGCCCATGACAAAACCATGCAGGAAGGTGACAACCGGTTTTGGGAAATTAAACAGCTTGGCGTTCATCCGGTATTCGTCGGTCCAGAAGCGCCGGCCATAATCGTAATCCCCTGCAGCCCCGGTCCGGTACATTTCAGCCAGATCACCGCCCGCGCAAAAGGCGCGGTCCGAGGGCAACCCGTCGATGATCAAAAGCCTGACAGCCGGATTATCGGCCCAAAGATCCAACGCTTTTTCGATCTCAAGACACATATCCCATGTCAGCGCATTCAGCGCTTTGGGGCGGTTCAGGGTAATTCGGCCCGCGCGCCCCTCGATCCGGCAATGAATCTCGGTCATTAGCCGCGCTCCGCCAGCAGGCTGCGGGATATGATCAGGCGCATGATCTCATTCGTGCCTTCCAAAATCTGGTGCACGCGCAAATCCCGGACAATCTTTTCGACACCGTAATCGGCCAGGTAACCATAGCCGCCATGCAGTTGCAGGCAGCCATTGGCAACTTCAAAGCTGACATCGGTGACATAAAGCTTGGCCATGGCGCAGAACTTGGTCGCGTCATGCGCGCCGGTGTCGTATTTCCACGCTGCCTGACGCAGGAAGGTCCGGGCCGATTGCAGTTTCACCTCCATATCGGCCAGCCGGAATTGCAGCGCCTGGAAACTGTCAATGGATCGGCCAAAAGCCTTGCGTTCGCCCATATAGGTCAGGGATGCGTTGAGTGCGGCTTGTGCGCCGCCAAGGGCGGAGGCCGCGATATTCAAACGACCGCCGTCCAGACCGGCCATGGCGTAGGAAAAGCCGCGCCCTTCCTCGCCCAACAGATTGTCGGCTGGAATTTTGCAATCATCGAATTGCACCTGGCTGGTCGGTTGCGCCTTCCAGCCCATCTTTTTCTCAAGCGCGCCAAAGCTGAGGCCGGGCGTACCATCCTCGACAATCACAGTGGAAATGCCCTTGGGGCCATCCTCGCCAGTGCGCACCATGGTGACATAGGCATCCGAATATGAGCCGCCCGAAATGAAGGCCTTGTTGCCGGTCAGGCTGTAGCCTTCATTGCTTTTTTCGGCGCGGGTTTTCAGGGCGGCCGCGTCCGAGCCTGAGCCGGGTTCGGTCAGGCAATAGGAAAACACTTTTTCCATAGTGCAGAGATCCGGCAGCCATTTGGCCTTACTCTCATCCGAGCCAAATTTGTTAATCATGCCGCCGCACATATTGTGGATCGACAGGAAAGAGCCGACAGCAGGGCAGGACATAGCCAGTGCCTCGAACACCAGTGTCGCGTCCAGGCGGGTCAGGCCCGAGCCGCCATATTCCTCATCGACGTAGAGACCGCCAAACCCCAGTTCGGCGATGCGGGGCCACAGATCCTTTGGGATGGTGCCCGCTTCTTCCCATTCTGCCGCAAAGGGCGCGATATTTTCTTCGCCAAAGCTTTTTGCCATGTCGAAGATCATCACTTGCTCTTCACTCAGTTCGAAATTCATCCGCCAAATCCTCTTGTCACTTCCAGGACGATCACCCAGAACACCAGCCAGATCGCGGCGGCGACCAGCGGCTGGATCATGATGCGCCAGTGGTTTTTCCAGGCGCTCAATTTGAAAGGGTCGCGCAGGCTAATCCAATCCCTATGGGCTTGGCGAAGTTCAGGGTGTTTCCGAGCGTTCCTGATGGCCACCGCAATGGCCACAACGAAGGTTCCGATAACAATGAATTTTCCCAGCAGCGCGCTGTCCTCCCTTAATTGAACGCTTGTTTAATTACCAACTGTTACAGGAATTTTGCAACAACGTCGCGACGTCACAAATCGGCATGATATTCGTCGATCAGATGGCGGACGACATCCTTCATCGCGTCTTTGTCAGATTTGCCCGCAGCCTTGGCTTCAGATAGCACATTTCGTTGTCGTGCGGCGGATGTTCCATGTGCCAGCATTTCGCGCACCCGCTCGATCTCGGGCAGGCATCCAAGATACTCGGCATCCTCACGAACCAGTTCGATCACGTCATCCATCAAGTTTGTCATCGGCGCAATTTCGCGTTTACCGAAGTCGATCAGCCCCTCGGCCGTGCCGTATCGCTGCGCGCGCCAACGGTTTTCAGCAACAAGGAAATTGTCATAGAGCCGCCAGCGTTGATTAAGTGCGCGCAGGCGGAACAACATGCGGCTGATGGATTGGATGAAAGCCGCAAGGGTGAGCGTATCCTCAAGCCTTGGGTTCACATCGCAGATCCGGGTTTCCAAGGTCGGATAGTGGGATGAGGGCCGCAGGTCCCACCAGATTTTTGAGCTGTCTTCAATTAGGTCAAGGTCAATCAGCGCCTCAACCGTGCGTTCGTAATCGGCAAAAGAGGGGAATTGCGGTGGCAGGCCAGTGCGCGGAAGATTGTCGAAAACGGTCAAGCGATAGCTGGCCAGCCCGGTATCGCGCCCTTGCCAAAACGGCGAAGACGCTGAAAGCGCCAGAAGATGCGGCAGGAAATAGCTGAGCTGCCCCATGACATCATTGCGCAGATCGTCGGTGTCCAGGCCCACATGCACATGCATCCCGCAGATCAGCATCCGCTCCACCACGCCCCCCAGATCCTTGGCCAGTGTATTGTAGCGTTCCTTGTCCGTGTGCTGTTGATCTTTCCAATCTGCAAACGGATGGCAGGACACTGCAATCGGGCGCAGCCCGTGGTTTTGCGCCACACGACTCACGCAGGACCGCAGGCGTTTCAGATCATCGCGCGCCTCAGAGATATTGGCACAAACGCGGGTGCCAATCTCGATCTGACATTGCAGAAATTCAGGGCTGACCTGACCCTGAAGCTCGGATTTGCATTCGTCCATCAGGCTTTCGGGGGCGACAGCCAGATCAAGGCTGTATTCATCGACCAGCAGGTATTCTTCTTCGATGCCAATCGAAAATGGCGGTTCTGAAATGGCCATTTGGACGCCCCCCTAATGTGTGTTGCTGACAGGAAAGCCGGGACACATCGGAAAGCCAAGCCCAAAAAGAACCGAAACGGCCCTTTTTGGGAAATTTTTGAAAAGAAAGGCGGGGTTAGCTTGCCGTAATTGTGCCGCGCATGTTCGGATGGAACGCGCAACGATAGGCGTGGCTGCCGGCAGCCGTTATTGTGATCTCACCACTTTGCGTACGATTGAGGCGCCCGGTGTCGAAACTGCCATCCTCGGCTGTTGCGGTGTGGGGCGCACCATCGGCATTCGTGAACACTACGGTATCGCCGACGGCCACGCTCAAATCTGCCGGTGAAAAGGCAAAGCCTTCGATCGAGACCTGATGGGTTGCGGCGTGTGATTTCCCCGCGACCAAAACCAGGGGCAGGGCCATCAGGCCGGAAAGCGCGCCGCGACGGGTTAGAAAATTCATGACAAAACCTCTCTTTTGAATAAATCAAAGCCTGCCAGAGCCGCGACATTCTGGCAATCAAAAGAAACGTGAGGGGGGTCAGGCGGCGGCTTGCAGCAAATCCTCGAACCGGCTTTCGGGTTGGCCCAATATGTTCAATGTTTCGGCCTCGCTTCGTTGGGCGGTGGCCACGACCATCCCCGACGGCTCCCATGATCGCAGGATTGTACGGGCCAGTTCGTAATTCACATCGTCAGGCGCGTAATAGACCATCAGCGTCTGCACGTTCGATTGCATGAAGGCTTCGACCTTCTTGGCCTGAAGCGCGAACATACGCGGGTAATCACGTTCCAGCCCGGTCACGCGCGATAGGTCGACCAGTTGCTTTTGCCCCGGCCGAAACAGCGGATCCTGCATATAGGCGCCGAACACCTCAAAACTTTCGTCCAGTTTGGCAAAACCCTCGTAACGTACATAGACCAGGCCACGTTCGGGAAAGATTTGATAGGTGACGGGCATTGGCATTCAGCATCTTAAAAAGCATTAGGGCGCGAGGTTTCCCTCACGCCCTAAACCATTAACTTAAATTAACTATTAGTCCATTGCTTTGAAGTTGAACTCGCCACCTTCCTTGATGCCCGAGGGCCAGCGCGAGGTGATCGTCTTGGTGCGGGTGTAGAATTTGAACGCATCAGGACCGTGTTGGTTCAGATCGCCAAAACCCGATTTTTTCCAGCCACCAAAGGTGTGATAGGCCAGCGGCACCGGGATCGGTACGTTGATGCCGACCATACCAATGTTGATCCGGTTGGCAAAATCACGCGCCGTGTCGCCATCACGAGTGAAGATCGCGGTGCCATTGCCATATTCATGCGTGATGGCAAGGTTGATCGCCTCTTCATAACTGCCCGCGCGGACAGTAGACAGAACCGGCCCAAAGATTTCGGTCTTGTAGATGTCCATCTCTGGGGTCACGCGGTCAAATAGATGCGCGCCCACAAAGAACCCATCTTCATACCCTTGCAGGTTGAAGCCGCGGCCATCGACAACCAATTCGGCGCCCTGATCGACACCAGTTTGCACCAGACGTTCGATATTGGCCTTGGCGGCGGCGGTCACGACGGGACCGAAATCCATATCTTCGCCAGCGGTGTAAGGTCCAACTTTCAGGTTCTCGATACGGGGAACCAGCTTTTCAATCAGCTTATCAGCGGTTTCTTCGCCAACGGGAACCGCGACAGAAATCGCCATGCAGCGTTCGCCCGCCGCGCCATATCCGGCACCGACAAGAGCATCGGCCGCCTGATCCAGATCGGCATCCGGCATGATGATCATATGGTTCTTCGCACCACCGAAGCACTGGCAGCGTTTGCCGTTCGCGGTTGAGCGGCTGTAGATATATTGGGCAATTGGGGTAGAGCCAACAAAGCCCACGGCCTGAATGGTCTCGTTATCAAGGATCGCATCCACCGCTTCCTTGTCGCCATTCACGACCTGCAAAACACCGTCAGGCAGACCGGCCTCTTTGCACAGCTCAGCCAACATCAGTGGCACCGAGGGGTCGCGTTCGGAAGGTTTCAAGATCATTGCGTTGCCGCAGGCCAGCGCCGGGCCCATTTTCCAAAGCGGGATCATGGCGGGGAAGTTGAACGGCGTAATGCCCGCAACAACGCCTAAAGGCTGTTTCATCGAATACATGTCGATGCCTGGGCCTGCGCTATCGGTGAATTCACCTTTCAACATTTGCGGCGCACCGATGCAGTATTCGATCACTTCAAGTCCACGCTGAACATCGCCGCGCGCGTCAGGAATGGTTTTGCCGTGCTCACGGCTGAGCGCTTCGGCCAGCTTTTCCATGTCGCGATTGATCAGGCCCACCAGAGCCATCATCACTCGGCCGCGTTTCTGCGGATTGGTTGCGCCCCATTTCACTTGAGCCTCAGCGGCGGATGCAACGGCTGCGTCCATTTCTGCTTGCGAAGCAAGCGCGACTTTTGCCTGAACCTCGCCGGTAGCAGGGTTGTAGACATCGGCAAACCGGCCGGACGTGCCCGCCACGCGTTGACCGTTGATAAAGTGACCTAGTTCTTCCATCTCATCTCTCCCAAAAACTCAGCATTTCCTTTGTCGCGACAGTACTATTGCAATCTTGCTGGAAAAAGAGGCATGTTTCCAAAATCATCTTGCAAAAATGCAAAGGCAATCTGGTCATGGCGAATTGGGATGATCTGCGGGTATTCTTGGCGGTCGCGCGGGGCGAAGGTCTCAGCCGTGCGGCGCGAGAATTACGGATGGACCCCGCGACCGTTGGGCGACGGGTGGCCCGACTGGAGGAGCAACTGGGCACAACACTGTTCCTGAAATCCCCGCAGGGCTACGCCATTACGGAGGCCGGGGAACGCTTGCTGGCCCCGATTGAACAGGCCGAGGGGGCCATGACCGTCGGGCTTGGCGCAGTTACGGGCGCCGACGATAAATTGACCGGGTCCATCCGTATCGGTGCGCCGGATGGTTGCGCCAATTTCCTTTTGCCGCAGGTCTGCGCCGACATTCAGTCAGAAAACCCCGGACTTGAGATTCAGATTCTGGCGTTGCCGCGCGTTGTGAACTTGTCCAAGCGTGAAGCCGATATGGCCATTGCCGTCAGCCCGCCAACCGCGGGGCGCCTTACCGTCCAAAAGCTGGGGGATTACCACCTCTCAGTCGCCGTTCCAAAGAAGAAAGCGGCCGGAATTCGTAACTTAACCGACCTGCGTGACATGGCGGTGATCGGTTACATTCCCGATATGATCTTTGACAAGGAACTGGATTACCTATCTGAACTCGGCGTCAGCGATGTCCAACTTGGGTCAAATTCTCTGTCCGTGCAGTTGATGCTCATGCGGGCAGGGGGTGGGGTCGGTATTGCGCATGATTTTGCTATGCCCTTTGCCCCTGAACTGCGTCTTGTCCTGCGTGACCAGCTTTGCCTTAAACGCAGCTACTACCTCGTGCGCCACGAATCTGACCGCCTGTCTGACCGCCTCAGCCGGTTCTCAGATCTCCTCATCCGAGGTCTCCGGGCCGAGATTCTGCGACTTGAGACAATTGCCCACGCTTCAACTGCTTGACAGTTCGCCCCTAAGGCGAAACGCTGGCATCACGGTTCTGTTACGAAAGGGAGGAACAGCATGCTCGTTCAACAAATTCTCAAGACCAAATCGGACGAAGGTGTTGTGACCATAAAACCAGGCGTCACCTTATCTGAAGTGGCTGAGACCCTTTCGAGCAAAAAGATCGGCGCCATTGTTGTTTCCCCCGATGGGAAAACGGTTTCAGGCATCGTGTCCGAGCGCGACATCGTCTCGGAACTGGGCAAGCGTGGCCCATCCTGCATGGCTGATCTGGTAGATGACATCATGACAACCGAGATCATCAGCTGCTCAAAAGATGAGGATTCTGACGGTGTTCTTGGCAAAATGACCAAGGGCCGGTTCCGTCACATGCCAGTGATGCAGGGCGATGAAATGATCGGCCTGATCTCGATCGGGGATGTTGTGAAAGCGCAGTTGTCCGAGTTGGCAATGGAAAAAGAAGCACTTGAAGGCATGATCAAGGGGTTTTGAGCCGCCTCTGTCGCTCCGGCGCATTGCCGCAGGTCGCAAGGTAAAACCTGCTTAGGGTTGCAATGGCGCACGCAATAATGTTGCGTGCGACCAGCAGAAACAGGGAGGGTTCCCATGCGCGTTGGTCTTTATCCGGGCACGTTTGATCCAATCACTCTGGGCCATATCGACATTATTCGTCGGGCGGCCACTTTGGTTGACCGTCTGGTCATCGGTGTTGCGATCAATCGCGACAAGGGCCCGCTTTTCGATCTGGAAGAGCGTTTGGCGATGGTCGAAGCGGAATCGAAATACCTTTCTGAAAAGACCGGGGTCGAGATTGTGGCCCATCCCTTTGAGAACCTGTTGATCGACTGTGCCCGCGACGTTGGCGCACAGGTCATCATCAGGGGTTTGCGGGCCGTGGCCGATTTTGAATATGAATTTCAAATGGTTGGCATGAACCGCAAACTGGATGACAGCATTGAAACGGTGTTTCTTATGGCCGACGCGCAGCATCAGGCGATTGCGTCGAAACTGGTCAAGGAAATCGCTCGCCTTGGTGGAGAGATCGAGCATTTCGTGCCGCCGCCGGTGAAAACGGCTGTGCTTGAAAAATTCAATAAGCGCTAAACGCCGCCGATCAACTCATTTCGCGCTTTTCCTTCTGACCGGCCCGCACTAGGGTCTGGCGCGATTTACGTATTGCAGGAGGGCCCAATGGCCGAGATTAAAGACCCAGAAAACACTATCATCATGGAGCTCAAGGACGGCAATGTCGTGATCGAGCTGATGGCAGACGTTGCCCCGCAACATACCGCCCGCATGAAAGAGCTGGTCCGCGAAGGCGCTTATGACGGTGTGGTTTTTCACCGGGTGATCGAAGGCTTCATGGCCCAAACCGGCGATGTGGCCAATGGCAATGCCGATAAGGGCCTCAACATCCGCATGGCCGGCACTGGTGGATCGGACAAGCCCGACCTTCCGGCAGAGTTCTCGAAGCTGCCCCATGACCGTGGCACAATTGGCGCGGCGCGTTCGGCCAACCCCAATTCCGCCAACAGCCAGTTCTTTATCAACTTCAAAGACAACCACTTCCTCAACGGGCAATACACCGTTTATGGCCGTGTGATTGAAGGCATGGAGCATGTCGATGCCATCGTTCGGGGCGAGCCTCCTGCGAACCCAGACAAGATGGTCAGCGTGAAAGTTGCCGCAGATGCGTAAGCTGGCCTTTCTTCTGGCCTTGCTGGCAACTCCGGCAGCGGCCACGACGATCGAAATTGACGTGACCGGTGAGGCCGAAGGCACAATTGTCATCGACCTTTTCGAGCAGGTTGCGCCGCTGCATGTTGAACGGATCGCAACCCTTGCCGAAGAAGGCGCCTATGATGACGTGGTGTTTCACCGCGTGATTGACGGGTTTATGGCCCAAACTGGCGATGTCGAGTTCGGTCGCATGGGCATGGATATGCGTTATGCCGGGCGCGGAGGCTCTGAATATCCCGATCTTCCAGCCGAATTTACCGATGAACTCAGCTTTGAACGCGGGATTGTCGGAATGGCACGGTCGCAAAATCCGGACTCGGGCAATTCGCAATTCTTCATCATGTTCGATCATGTGCCGCAGCTTGATGGGCAATACACCATCGTCGGCCAGGTGATCGAAGGGATGGAAGTTGTTGATGCCATCAAACGCGGCACAGGCCGCAACGGGGCGGTCATTGGCCAGCCCGACATGATGGTTGAAATGCGCGTCGTCGACTAAGCCATTCGCGAGTATTGTTTATGCGGGCCGTCGGGAGGGATCCTTGGCGGCCCGCAGCTTTCTGGCGGCCACTGCCAATAGAATGCGCGCATAAATCCGATGGGGCAAACCCCCGTATTTTGCCGCCGGGTTCATTCTCTGCGATCCGTCTTTGGCCGTCATTGGCCGGATAGCCGAGCCGAAATAGAGCCGGGTCCGTTCGCCCTGTGGCTCAACCATCCACCAGGAATGGATCGGGCCTTGGCCTACAATGGTCAGGATTTGAGATTCATCCCGATCCTGGGCGGTCCATAGTCCCATCCTGTCAGACCGTGCAGCGGCAAAATTGGCCGTATCCTCATCGGATATCGTGACGCGCGCCGCAGCTTTCAGGATGAACCGTTCCAGCCGAAAGACCCAGCTGCTAAAAAATGCATTGAGGAAGTTTTCCAGATCGACCGGACCTGCATAGTCGTAGGCAAAGCAATCGGTGTAACTGGCCGTGCCATCGGCATAACGCGATAACATGGCATGGGCGGGCAGGGTGGTTTTACGGATCATCGGACCCTCCTGAGCGATCAGCGCCCTTCTCATATTGGCCCATCTTGGGCCGCTCTCAACCGTGTGGCCCGAGGACAATTCCGCACACCTTTGCGTGAGGTGGGCTGTTGCGCGCGCCCAAGCTGGGGCAGGGTTTTGCAAATTGGATTTCCGTGGGAGGACCCGACATGCGTGCCATCGCCCTTATCCTGGCCCTTGTGCTTGCGATTCCGGCCTATGCCAACCCCGATCAATGGCGCCGTGAATGGCCCAATACTGATTTCACCATGACTTCGGTTGATTTCAATTCCATCATGTCCGGCGGCCCGCCGCGCGATGGTATTCCGGCAGTAAATGACCCGACCTTTATCGACGTCCATCAGGAAATCCGCCTTGGCGCAGATGAACCGGTCGTGACGGTCGAGTTCGAGGGCGAACAGCCCCGCGCTTATCCGATCCGTTACTTGACCTGGCATGAGATTGTGAATGATGAGGTGGGCGGCATTCCCATCGCCGTCACCTTTTGCCCTTTGTGCAATTCCGCCATCACATTTGATCGCCGGGTTGAGGGGCAGGTGTTGACCTTTGGCGTGTCCGGCAAGCTTAGAAACTCCGACATGGTGATGTATGACCGCGAAACCGAAAGCTGGTGGCAGCAGGCCATTGGGCGCGGCATCGTTGGTGAAATGACGGATGTCGACCTCGTCACTTTGCCCACTTGGATGGAAAGCTGGGAGGAATATTCCACCCGCAATCCTGATGGTCTTGTGATGAATGAACCGGGCACCCCGCGCCCCTATGGCCGCAACCCTTATGTTGGTTATGACAGCTCAACCACGCCATTCCTTTATAACGGTGAATTGCCGCCCCATGACATTCCGGCACTTGTGCGCGTTGTCCGTGTGGGCGACCGCGCCTGGCCGTTAACTCGGCTGTCTGAACTGGGCGAAGTCACTGAGGCCGGCGTGACCATCAGCTGGAATGCCGGGCAAGCTTCAGCCCTGGATGGCCCCTCCATCTCTGGCAGTCGGGATGTGGGCTCGATCCGGGTTCGTGATGACACCGGCGCCGATATCCCGCATGACGTGATGTTTGCCTTTGCCTTTCACGCCTTTTGGCCTGAGGGCGAATGGATGCTGGGCGACGGCTGATCCGCCGTTATTCGGCTTGACGATCTTCGCGCGCGCCAATAGCTGAGGGCCATGGCGCGCGCTCCTCTTTTACAACTCAATGACATTTCGCTGACCTTTGGCGGCGATCCGATTTTCTCTGACCTCTCTCTGGTCGTCCATGAAGGCGACCGGGTGGCGCTTGTTGGGCGCAACGGGTCAGGAAAATCAACACTTCTGAAAGTGATGGCTGGCCTTGTTGAGGCCGATCATGGCAAGCGTGTGCTCTCACCCGGGATCAGCACCGGATACATGGAGCAAGACCCTGATTTCGTTGGGTTTGCGACGCTTGGCGATTATGCCATCAGTGAGCTTGATCCCTCTGAGGCGTGGAAAGTCGAGGCAGTGGCCGAGGGTCTGAAACTGCGCCTGGACGCCACGCCAGAGGCCGCATCGGGCGGAGAGCGGCGTCGCGCGGCATTGGCCAAGCTCTTGGCCGAAGCGCCGGAATTGATGCTACTGGATGAACCAACAAACCATCTGGATGTAGAGGCCATTGGCTGGCTGGAAAAACAACTGGCTTCGACGCGCGCCGGCTTTGTTTTGATCAGCCACGACCGCGCCTTTCTGAACGCACTTACACGCGCAACGCTCTGGATCGACAGGGGCAAAGTGCGCCGCAATGAAAAGGGTTTTGCAGATTTCGAGGAGTGGCGCGACAAAACATGGGACGAGGAAGATCTCGCGCGTCACAAACTGGATCGCAAAATCAAGTCCGAGGCCAGATGGGCCGTTGAGGGCATTTCAGCCCGCCGCAAGCGCAACATGGGCCGGGTACGGGCGCTAGGAGATTTGCGACAGGAACGCGCCAATATGATCCGCCGCCAGGGCACGGCCGCGATGGCGATCGAGGAAGGTACAAAATCCGGCAAACGGGTGATCGAGGCCAAGGGAATTTCGAAGTCCTTTGATGGGCAGACGATTTTTAAACCCTTCGACCTGCGCGTCCTTCGCGGGGATCGGATCGCCTTTGTCGGCCCCAACGGGGTGGGTAAGACCACGCTTTTAAAGGTTCTGACCGGGCAAATGGACCCTGATGAGGGGAGTGTCACCCACGGGACCAATCTGGAGATGGCGGTCTTTGATCAGACCCGTGCAGCGCTTGATCCAAACGCGACGCTTTGGGATTCGCTGGCGCTTGACCCATCGATGGCCGTCTCTGGAGCGTCTGATCAGGTCATGGTGCGCGGCACCCCCAAACATGTCGTGGGCTACCTGAAAGAGTTCCTGTTCGACGAACGGCAGGCCCGGGCGCCGGTTCGCTCTCTGTCGGGCGGGGAAAAGGCGCGGCTGCTGCTTGCGCGTTTGATGGCGCGGGAAAGCAATGTCATGGTCTTGGACGAACCGACCAATGACCTTGATGTCGAGACACTTGACCTGTTGCAGGATCTTTTGGGCGATTACCCCGGTACGGTTTTGCTGGTCAGCCACGATCGCGATTTCATCGACCGTGTCGCCACAACCACCATAGCAATGGAAGGCGACGGGCGCGCTGTAACCTATGCCGGTGGCTGGAGCGATTACCGCGCGCAACGCCGCGTCGATGTTAGCGCGCCCGCTGAGAAGGCGGTAAAATCCAAATCAGACTCTGCCAAGCCGGATGTCGCACCAAAGCCACAGACCAAACCCGCCCTTTCCTATACTGAAACCCATCGCTTGAAGGAATTGCCCGGCGTCATCGAACGCCTGGAGGCCGAGATTGCCAAGCTCGAACAGTTCTTGATGGATCCCGAACTCTTCTCTCGTGAACCGGTCAAGTTCAAAAAGGCCACCGAAGGTCTGGTTGAGCGGCAGGGCAAATTGGCGGCGGCCGAAGAAGAATGGCTGGAGCTTGAGGAAAAGGCGGGCGGCTGATCGCGTCAATTTGTCAGCACCGGGGGTGTACAGGGGGTGTACGCCCGGTGCACATGTGGTGACAGGCCCTAACGCGTTGCCATTTGGGTCAGCGCAACCCCCAACGCCATCACCAGAATTCCGCCACCGCGCGCCAGAGTCAAAGGCGACGGTGTTGCGCCAAACAGGCCAAAATGATCGATCAGAGCGGCTGAAATCAACTGCCCCAACAGCACGAAAAACACGGCGTTCCCAACCCCAAAAACCGGTGCGATATAAGTGATGGTCAGCACGTAAAAGGCAATCAGCGCCCCGGCCAGAAACAGGTGCCAAGGCTGCCCGGTAACCTCGCGCAAAGCGGCAGTTCCCGTTGTAATCATCACTACCGAAGTCACTGAAAATGCAACAATAAACAAAATGAACGCGGCAGCAGCGGGGGATCCGATATTGGTTCCCAACCGGGCATTCAGGGCGGCCAGAATGGGAATACCTATGCCCGCGGCCAGCATGATAAGCGCGTGTTGGGTCATGTCGATTTGGCCTCTCATTGATCGTTACGTGGCAAAGCTTGTCGCTGCGCGTGCTCTGCTGCAACCCCTAGCTGCAAATACCCTGCGTCATGGCCCCATCCCATGGGACCAGAACATCCGGTTCAGAGATGCGCGCGCGCATCGACGTCAGATCAAGATAGGGTTGAAGGATCGCCTCCAACCGCCCCGTCCGAACCCCGCTTGGATCAAGTGCCTGACAACAAAGATATTCTTCAACCAAGCTAGCCTGTTGTTCATATCCATAATCCAAAAAGTCTCGGTTTTCTTCATTTGGATCAAAAAGATAGGGATCATCGCTGACCCAATGCTCTGACGCACCGCGCAAGGGATGATAGCCTGTCCGCTGGCGCTGTTGCCACTGCCAGACATGGGTCATCTCATGGGCAAAATACATCGCCGCAACAAGGTTCATCCGCGCAGGATACTCCGCCACGTAATCCTGCAAATGGTAACCCGGCGCGACCCAGACATGATTGAACAACACCATTCCCGCCGTGCTGGTTTGTACCGTTGGTGCGGTCGGAGGCGGGAAAATCCGCTCACGGCAAGTGGTTTGCGGGCGGGTTGGCCGTGTGTAACTGCGCAGGCCCACCAAAGGGTTTTCAACAATGCGCACTCGATCAACCTGCAACTGCGGCAGTGTTTCGCCTAGAAACGCACGCTCTGACTCCGTCAAAGGACGACCACAGGCGGTTAGGGCAAGACAGAGGAGAATCCAACGCATAGGGGCAAGTGTAACGGCTCAGATCGACATAGCCAGAACTTGTGAGATCTGCGTCAACCCGCGCCCGGATTGATCCATCCAAGTGTTAAATGCCGCTTGCACCGCCTTCATCGAAGATTTGGAGCCCGCTGGTTTATCGATCACGCCTTCTGCAATCAGGCGCGCTGTCACATCCCGGCTGAGGATAAACGCATCGCGGCCGCAAAACCGCATCGAATACTGCCCTGACATCGCGCCAAGCCGCGCGCCGTCTTTCTTGAGCAAATCCAGCAATCCGATGTAATCACGACTGTCCCATCCCCCCAAAACGAAGCCCGCGCCGCCTTGGCTCCGCAATCCGTGCAGGAACACAGCATTGTCGCGTACGGTTTGTATCTTGGTGCCATTTCTCACGATGCGCCTGTCGCTAATCAGCTCATCGAACCACTCGTCGTCCATCATTGCGCAGCGCCCAACGTCAAAGCCGTGAAACGCCTCTTCGAACCCGTCCCACTTGGCCTCGATCACCTTCCAGTTGAACCCTGCCTGAAAGATGGATTTGGTCATCGTGGCCAGCCATCGATCCTCGGGGGTATTTGCCAAAGCCTCAGTGCTCAGCGGTGTAGACAGACGTTCCTGCAATCCGTCGCCATGCAGATCTTTGGCGATGGCATATATCTCATCAAAATGGCGCATTTCGGTCCTTTCGGGGCGGTGAATCACCCAAGCCTACTAAATTTGAACCCTGTTGTGGGATATGCGTAACCGCTTATCCCCACGCGTTTTTTCTTGGCTGATATCAAATAACCAAGGCTCGATTTTGAATGACGGGGCGGGCAGGGCGCATATTTGGTCCATCGCGTCATTCAGAACGTGAATTTTAATCACCTAACCAGACCTAACCACATCAAAGGATATTACAAATGAAAGCCCTTTCTCTTCTTACTGCAGCTGCTGTTACAGCGGCGTCGCTGGCCAGCACGGCCTCGGCCGATACGGTCGTGATCACCCGTCATATCGCCTCTCCGATCATTGTGACGGATCATGCGCCTCTGCCGGGTTACACGCCCATTGGCCGTGTCATCCCGGTACCTGTGCCGGTTGTAGCTCCGCGCCCGTTCCCCTTCCCATGGCCCGGCCCGGTTTGCCTGAGCTGCCCGCCGTTGGATCTGGATGACATGCGCGTCATGACGCCCCGCGTTTTGGTGCTGCGTTAATCCGAACCAAAATGTGCGCATCCTTGCCCCTGAGCCTGTCCAGGCTTGGGGGCCTTTTAGTTCTTCAGCCCCATACAGGCCCGCAACTCGGTCATGACCGCCATATAGGCCTCGTCGATCTGGTAATCGGTGGGCAGGTCCATCGGGTCAAAGAAATACTCATAGACCTCTTCCCATTGGTAATGGGTGTGCACGCGTCGGTCGCCCAGCTCATGCACCACTACGCCCCGGATCTTGGCGTCCTCACCCGGTCCGGTGAAGGTGCGGAAACAGAGCTGCATGAACTCCAGATGCGCGCGGTAGAACTCCTCGCTCAGCAAATGGCGCGAGATATTCACCTCGCGATCCAGCCGCCGCTTGGTGTCGATGAGGTCGGCGGGCGAGATATCTTTCCAATAGCCCACCAGCCGGATGAAGCAGTAGACGCGATTGAGATCCGGCGCGATGCGGTCATAGATTTGCAAACGCTTCTGGATGATCAATCGAGACTGCCACAGCGCCTCATCCATGGATTTGAGCCGCAAGAGCAACGCCCCGCCGAGCCCGGCAAGGAGAAGGAAAAAGAAGACTTGTAGCCAGAGGGGCATGAGGTGTCCTTGGTTTGAACCCCAAGGCTAACACGGATTTTGATTTTCCCAAGCTCGGAATCAAGCCGAAGGCGCCGGGCCAGCGGCGTCCCGTCCCGGCGGGAGGCTGCTTCGGTGAGGTCCGTGTCGGCTCAGAGGTCGGACGGACTCGGTGAGATAAACCGCTCCCGATCAGACCTCAGAGCGGCCTCCCACGGGCCGCCGCTGGCCATATTGACGTACACTGCCATTGTTGTCCGGCATGATACTAGCTCTTAGTTTTTCTCGCTCGAAGTCGATCTACTAAATTCTTGTGCTGGTACCTTGCCTTTAAAATCTCTTGAGCAAGTTCGATAGAGAGTTCAGATTCCTCGGCGTCAATTTTCGCAAAGGCTTTTGCCTCTATGTGTGCTGCATCGTTTCCGAGCGCTTTGAGTTCGTCCATGGCATCGAACAAATCGTCAGGCAAGCTAATTTGGGCTCTAAGAGCTTTCAAACGAACGTGCAAACTCTTCCCTTCGACACCACAATCTTGGCAAAGCTCTTCGAGCAATCGTCTAACCATCATTGCCGAAGCTCGAAACGCTCCTTGAGAATGACAAACAACCGCTTCTTTTAGAGTATCAACCAATGCTAGCGGAAGGCTTGTTGAATCGAAATCCAGCAGTTCAGGCGGATGACAGACGATGCTATCCTTGTCGCCGATAAAACTTTGAACTGCAAAGACTACCCCTCGGCATTTTGGGTTCGGACATGTCAAGACGAATGAATTGACGGACCCAAACCTGCTACGAGATGATGCGCTGATATTCTTGGTGAACGAGAGATAATGGTTAAGCGGTGACTGAAAAGTTCCGACGGATTGGCAATGAGGGCATCTAATTTGAAGGCTATCTTCGTCTCTCACGTCGTATTTTGAGAAATCTCCATCCGGTTGATATATATTGGGGTTTTCGAATTCTTCCATTTTGAAACACCTAACTAATTTTACTTCAAAAAACCTGTAAGGTAGAGATTGCTCTTATCCTAAACATCCAACTCCTCAACGAACTTCGCGTTTTCCTGAATATACTGGAACCGCAGCTCGGGCTTTTTGCCCATCAACCGCTCGACCAGATCGCCGGTTTCCCCCGGTTCGTCCTCGTCGATGCTGACCTTGATCAGGACACGCTCGCTTGGGTCCATCGTGGTCTCTTTCAGATCTTTCGCATCCATTTCCCCCAGACCTTTGAAGCGGCTGACATCGATTTTGCCTTTGCCGCCCAGGCCCTTCTCAAACCATTCATCGCGTTCAGCCTCATCCAGGCAATAGACGCGTTTTGAGCCTTGGGTCAGGCGGTAAAGCGGCGGGCAGGCGAGGTACAAATGCCCGGCATCAATCATGGGCCGCATCTGCGTGAAGAAAAACGTCATCAACAGGCTGGCGATATGGGCACCATCGACATCGGCGTCGGTCATGATGATGATCTTGTCATAGCGCAGATCGTCGATGTTAAATCTTGTGCCAAGGCCCACGCCCATCGCCTGACAGAGATCGTTGATCTCAGCATTGGAGCTCATCTTGGAGGATGCCGCGCCAAGCACGTTCAGGATTTTCCCACGCAAAGGCAGCAGGGCCTGCGTCTTGCGATTGCGCGCCATTTTGGCCGAGCCGCCAGCGCTATCGCCCTCGACGATAAACAATTCAGTGCCATCGCGGGTGGAGTTCGAACAATCGACCAGCTTGCCAGGCAGGCGCAGCCGTTTGGTGGCCGATTTCCTCTGCGTCTCTTTCTCTTGACGGCGGCGCAGGCGTTCCTCGGCCCTGAGCACTAGGAAATCAAGGATCGCGCCCGCGGCTTTGGTATCGGCGGCCAGCCAGTTGTCAAAGTGATCGCGCACCGCGCCTTCGACCAGTTTCTGCGCCTCGGTCGTGGCCAGCCGGTCCTTGGTCTGGCCGACAAATTCCGGCTCCCGAATAAAGCAAGAGACCAGCGCGCAACCGCCCGTCGTCAGGTCATCGCGGGTGATCTGGCTGGCCTTCTTGTTGCCCACCAGCTCACCATAGGCGCGAATGCCTTTCAGGATCGCGGCCCAGAACCCGGCCTCATGTGTGCCGCCCTCGGGCGTCGGTACGGTGTTACAGTAGCTCTGGATGAACCCATCGCGCGACGGCGTCCAGTTGATCGCCCATTCAACCTTGCCGGGTGTGTTGAACCGTTCCTTAAAGTCCACCAAGCCCGCAAAGGGCGCATCGGCGTAGGTCGAGGCCGCGCCCATAGTTTCCTTCAGGTAATCGGAAAGCCCGCCGGGGAAGTGAAAGGTCGCCTCGGTCGGCGTTTCGCCATCATCAATCTCAGATTTCCAGCGAATCTCGACCCCGGAGAAGAGATAAGCCTTAGAGCGCACCATTTTCATCAGGCGCGCGGGTTTGAACCGGTGATGGCCAAAGATCTGTTCGTCGGCGTGGAAGATCACCGTGGTCCCGCGCCGGTTGGGGGCGGCGCCGATGGCTTGAACCGGGCCTTGCGGAATGCCGCGCGAAAATTCCTGCGCGAACAATTCTCGGTTGCGGGCCACTTCAACCCGCAATGTGTCAGACAGCGCATTGACGACCGAAACGCCAACGCCGTGCAGACCGCCCGACGTTTCATACGCATCGCCCGAGAACTTGCCGCCCGCATGAAGCGTACAAAGGATGACCTCCAACGCGGACTTGCCCGGAAATTTGGGATGCGGATCGATTGGAATGCCGCGGCCATTATCACGAATGACCATGGAGTAATCCGCCAGCAACTCGACCTCGATGCGGCTGGCATGACCGGCGACCGCTTCGTCCATGGAGTTATCCAGAACTTCGGCCACCAGATGGTGCAACGCACGCTCATCCGTGCCGCCGATATACATGCCGGGGCGTTTGCGAACCGGTTCCAGCCCCTCAAGGACTTCAATCGAAGAGGCGTCATAGCCGCCCGCCTCTGGGGCTGGGGAAAGAAGATCGTCCGCCATAATCGGTGCCTGCTGCTTATTCGTTTTCTTTGTCAGAGAGAGTATCGCAGGCGTGGGGTCAGCGACAAGGGGCGACGCAGTATTTTGCGTCGCCCGATGGATAAACCGCTATGGGATGGGGATCAGAGGGATATCCAACCGAAATTATAGGTCTCCAGGTTTACAACGGCGGGGGTCCCGTCGAACATCTGTTCAAGCTCCAGATGGGCGGGCGGGTGACCCCATTCCCCGACCAGTCGGTCGGTTTCGGTGTTGCCGCCCAACCCTCTGGGCAGAATATTAACCCGGGCACCGGCACCGATATTGGAAAAGCTGAACCCGTTTCTAGGGTCATAGGTTCCATCGCCACGGGCATAGAGGCCAAGCCGGTCAAATCCGCCAAACACCTCGCCCCGCGTGCGGATCGTGCCATCATTATCGAAAAGGAAATGGATCGTGACGCCCGGCGCCATGACCGAGAAACCGGCATTCAGACCGGGGATCAGGATCCCGTATTCCGGCAACTGTTCACGGCAATCAAAGGACGTGGCGTGGGGGCGCCCTTCTGCACAGGCCAATTGCGCGCTTTGGTTTTCAATCTCGCAAGTGACATAATTGATCTGCCCGATGATCGAAGGCGGGCATTGGGCCTGACAATTGAAATTGATGTTGCAGCTATTGGATTGCGCGGTTTGGTACGAGGTGAACGCATCACGCAATTCACTGACCGACAGGCGAACGGGCAGAGCGTTTGCTTCCAATGCGTGGGCACGGCTAAGCGCCCGACCGGCGCGATCATGATGGCCTGCCGCATCCAGCGCGCGGGCGAGGTTAGTCCAATACAGCGTTTCAGCGCTTGCTATTTCAACAGCACGTTCGGCTGCGGCAACGGCCTCTTCATATTGACCGAGCAGGCGCAAGGCATTGGCCAGCGTATTCCACGCGGCGGCATTTCCCGGATCGGTTGCGGCAGAGCTGCGGGCGGCAAGCTCGATCGCCGTCAGCCAGCTCTGGTCGGCGATGGATGGATCGGTTTCATAGACAACCTGCAACAGCCCTGCGAAATTATTCTGGGCCGAGGCATTGCTGGGGTCAGCCAGCGCGTCTTGTCCAAAGAACCATGCGGCCCGGGCAAAATGGCGATGCGAATAGAGAATTTGGCCCACTGCGCCGCCGGTCATGCCGTCGGGGGCTTGCGCCAGAAAGGCATTAAATTCTGACAGGTCACCGGGGTCGAATTGAGCCGCCAGGCTGTCGATTGCAGCACCAATTGCGGCAGATGTTTCATCAACTGCGGGTGCGTCAAAGTCGAACTCGGCAACTTCAGTGGGAGTTGCGGTTGTCATTGTCGGTTCAACAGTCGGTTGTGGCTGTGCGACCGGATGAACAGGCTGCGGTCCGGGCGGTGGCGGAGGGAACCGGACAGGCTGGTTCATGATTGGCGCCTCTGAAGGCGAAGGGACAATCGGGGCCTTTTGAGCCTGCAATGAAAATGGCAGGACGACCGCAAGAGCGAGGGAAAGGGCAGGGGCAGCGCGCATTTTGATCTCCTTATGGCGATTGGATCATGCTCATGGGTCGGTTGCCGTAAGGGAAAAGTTCAAAATCCATGGCGATGTAACGGTTTCTTGACACGCATCAAAGACGGACAGGCGAGGTTGTGGCAGGCAGGCGGCAACAGGAACATAGGAGATCCGTTTATGAGCACGACACCTGCCCCTGCCACGCCAAAGACCGATGTTAAGCCCAATGGCGCTGCGCCCTCTGCCTCGACCTATCCGACCGTGACACGGGACGAAATTCGCCACGCCTTTGAAACAGGCAGCTATCCCTACACCGAAAAGCTGGGTCGCAAGGAATACGAGGCGGAAAAAGCGAAGCTGCAGGCGGAACTTCTCAAAGTTCAGCTCTGGGCGCAGGATACAGGACAGAAATTTGTTCTGATTTTTGAAGGCCGCGATGCAGCCGGTAAGGGTGGCACGATCAAACGGTTCAATGAGCACCTCAATCCGCGCTCGGCGCGAGTGGTCGCCCTGAACAAACCGACTGACGAGGAAAAGGGCCAGTGGTTCTTCCAGCGTTATATACAGCATCTTCCTACGGCGGGTGAAATGGTGTTTTACGACCGCTCCTGGTATAATCGCGCCGGTGTCGAGCGGGTGATGGGCTTCTGTGAGCCCAACGAATATCTGGAGTTCATGCGCCAAACCCCTGATTTCGAGCGGATGCTGTCACGCTCGGGCATTCAGCTTTATAAATACTGGTTCTCTGTCACGCGGGAAGAGCAATTGCGCCGCTTCAAAAGCCGTGAAACCGACCCGCTGAAACAGTGGAAGCTGAGCCCGATTGACAAGGCCAGCCTTGATAAGTGGGATGACTACACCGAAGCAAAAGAGGCGATGTTCTTTTACACGGATACCGCAGATGCACCGTGGACCATCATCAAATCCAATGACAAGAAACGCGCCCGCTTGAACACGATGCGTCATTTCCTGTCGACACTGGATTATCCCGGAAAAGATTACGAGATTGCGAAAGCGCCCGATCCCCTGATCGTTGGACATGCCAGCCACGTGGTCCACGGATCGGAACATATTCTTGGCGCTTCCTTGCATCCCGACCATCGCAAGTCACGCTGACCAAGAACGAAAAACGGCGCTTCGAGCAATCGAAGCGCCGTTTTCACCTTAGGGGGTGGCAGCCCCCTTGGGCAGAGCAACTTTAATAGGTTGAGACCAGGCCAACGTCATCTGCGTCGATGATATTCCGCTGCACGGCAACGCTGGCCATTGCGACCAGTTCTGCGATTTCATTGTCGGACAGACCACCATCATTATAGGCCAGAATTCCGTCCTCCAACGCGGTCAGCAGTTCGGCATTGGTCATGTTGTTGGCTGTATCAAACAGCCCTTCGGCCACTTCCTCTGTCACGATTCCGGCATCATATAATGCGTCGAAATGAGTCGACGTGAAGGTAACAAAAGCATCGCTGACCTGTTGGGTCCGTAACTGCGCCTCGAGATCTGACGCCAGATCAGAAATACCGCCTTCAACAACAGCCGTGGCAGCCAATGCCATACCGGTGACCGCGGCTGTCAACACAACCCAATCCACAGTAATAGCGCCGCTTTCGCTGCGTAGGAATTTCATAAAATTCGAGGTAATCATGGCTTTCAGATACTTTCATAACGTTGATTAATAATTCATCGCAAATTGAGGCGTAAATGTGGCAAAAGGGTCTTAATTCAAGGCAACAATGCGGTTCCTATTTGGAAACAGACTTGGGTTTAATTAATATTTTACAAACGCTTAGCTGATAGTTGAGCAATTGACTAGTAAGGACCTGCGCAACAATGGGCCGATTCAACCGGCAATTGATTTCTGTTCTCGCGCTCGGGCTGCCGCTTGCGGGAAGCCATATCGCGCAAATCTCAATTACTGTGACCGACACAGTGATGATGGGATGGTACGGGATTGAGGAACTCGCAGCCTTGTCGCTGGCGGGGCCATTTTACTTTGTCCTCTTCCTTCTGGGGCAGGGATTTGCCTTGGCTGTCATGCCAAAAGTGGCCTCTGCCCTTGCCAACGAAGATCATACTCAAGTGCGCCGCGATACCCGTATGGGTCTTTGGATCAGCTTCTTGGTCGGTTTGGCGACTATGCCAATAATGTGGTTCAGCGCACCATTACTTGTTGCAGCCGGTCAAGAGGAAGAGCTGGCGCAGATGGTCCAGACTTATCTGCGCATTGCGGGCTGGTCTTTGCCGTTCTTCCTGATGGCCACAACGTTCAAAAGCTTTCTGGCCGCCTTGGAACACAGCCAGGCGGTGCTTTGGCTGACATTGATGGGCACGGGTCTGAACGTGGTCCTGAACTACGCATTCATTTTCGGGAATCTTGGCGCGCCAGAGTTAGGATTGGTTGGTGCGGCCGTGGCCTCTCTTGGGACACATACCTTAATCTGTCTTCTGCTTGCTTGGTATTCAACCCGTCGCACGGGCCTGCGCCGCTATGCGATCCTGACACATATTTGGCGCCCCGATTGGGAGGCGTTCGGTCAGGTTTTCAATCTTGGCCTGCCAATAAGCATGACGGGGTTCGCAGAAAGCGCCTTGTTCACGGCCTCCAGTTTCATGATGGGGTGGTTGGGCCACGAAGTTCTGGCCGCGCATGGGATCGCGCTGCAAATCGCCGGGATCACTTTTATGTTGCATGTTGGATTGAGTTCGGCGGCAACCGTTAAGGTTGGAAACGCCTACGGACGCCGCGACCCTGCGGATGTACGTACAGCCGCGCTCGCGGCACTTGCCTTGTCGATGGCCGTGGTTGCCGTCACCATATTGGCCTTTCTTACCATCCCCGAATTATTGGTCGGCTTGTTCCTTGATCCCCATGATCCTCAACGTGACACCGTCATTGCATTGGGCAAGATCCTGCTGGCGATGGCGGCCTTGTTCCAACTGGTGGACGCATTGCAGGTCATGTCGCTCGGCATGCTTCGCGGGCTGCACGACACCCGTAAACCGATGATCATCGCGGTCATCAGTTATTGGATTATTGGCATTCCGGCCAGCTATTACCTTGGCTTCCAAATGGGGTGGGAGGGCATCGGAATCTGGCTTGGCATGGCCATTGGTCTTGCCGTTGCCGGGATCAGCATGATGATCCGGTTTCGCAATTGGTTGGCGCGGCAGGAAACCCGCCGCGCGGCCTGATCTTAGGTCACAGCATCCAGAATACGCGCCCAGGAACGAATTCCTTTGTGGAAGCTCGAGAGGTCGTATTTCTCATTGGGGGAATGGATAGCGTCGTCGTCTTTGCCGAAACCTGCCAAAAGCGCATCCATCCCGAGAATGGTTTTGAAGTGGCCCGCAATCGGAATTGATCCGCCGCAGCCGACAAAGGCGGCGGGGCGCGGCCATTCATCCGAGAGCGCCGCCTTGGCCTTTTCAAAGGCTGGGTGACTGGTATCCATAATTCCAGCAGCCGACGCGCCATGCCCGGTCCATTCGATTTTACAATCGGAAGGCAGTTGCGCCTCGACCCAGGCACGGAATTTTTCGCGCAGATGATGTGGGTCCTGGCCCTCGACTAAGCGAAAACTGACTTTGGCCGATGCTTTCGAGGGAAGGACGGTTTTGAACCCATCGCCGGTATAGCCGCCGATTATGCCGTTCACCTCAGCCGTTGGCCGAGACCAAATCATCTCAAGCCCCGAACGCCCCGTTTCACCGGCCGGTTTGCCAAGGCCGACTTCGCCCAGAAAGCCCTCGTCTGAAAATCCAAGATCGTCCCAACTGGCCTTTTGCGCATTCGAAAGCTCCGGGATTCCATCGTAGAAGCCCGGAACTTGCACGCGGCCGTCATCATCATGCAGGCCACCAAGAATCTTGGTCAGCACCCGGACCGGGTTCATCGCGATGCCGCCATACATGCCGGAATGCAAATCCAGCGACGGACCCGTGATGGTCATCTCTTCGCCTAATAGGCCGCGCAACTGCGTAACAATGGCAGGCGTTTCCTCACCGAACAGCCCCGTATCGCAGATCAGCGCGATATCGGCGCTCAGCTCGTCTGCGTTGTCTTTCATGAACGGAACGAGAGAGGGCGAACCGGATTCTTCCTCACCTTCAAAGAAAAGCGTAATCTTGCAGGGCAGGGTGCCGTGTACCGATTTCCAAGCGCGGCACGCCTCAACAAAGGTCATCAGTTGGCCCTTGTCATCGGATGATCCGCGGCCCCGGATCACTTTGCCTTTTGCCGTGTCTTCGATGGCGGGTTCGAAAGGAGCGGACTCCCATAAATCCAGTGGATCAACGGGCTGAACATCATAGTGGCCATAAAACAAGAGGTGCGGCCCCGGCCCGTCATAATGCGCGACAACCATGGGATGGCCCGGTGTGGGTCGTTTGGACGCGTCAAAACCAAGCCCTGTCAGATCCGCTACCAGCCAATCTGCGGCAGCATCACAATCACTTGCAAAAGCAGGGTCGGTTGAGATCGAGGGGATACGCAAAAGGTCCAGCAACCGGGCAACGGCCGGATCAAGATCGGCATCAATTTTGGCAAGGACGGCGTCTAGCGACATCAGGGATTCCTTTCAGATTCTGTTGGCCGCGACCCTAACAGCGCGGCGGGGACTGTCCAGATGTTGCCCGATGCCCGAAGTCAGGATATCTGTGGGGAAAGTTTCCTATTCGATCCTTTGTTGTATTCCTGGGGGATGTGATGCGTATTTCTGGCAAATTGGCTCATGTTGTTTTGGTCATCGGGTTGTGCAGTTTGATGACCGGGCCAAGTCTGGCCCAAGACCTGCCCAACTTGCGCGAGGCCCGGCAATTGACCTTTGCCGATCGCGGAGCGGTCGAGGTTGAAGTGGTTCCTTTTGATGGAATTTCCGCCACAGATCTTGCCATTTTGAACTCGGATCAGCTTGCCGGCGCAATCAACTATTACGGCGCAATTGCAATGGCGCCGGGAATGGGGTTGGCGTCTGAGGCGACCTCGGCCACGGCGAATTTTCACGATGTTGAAAACGCCTCACGCGTAGCTTTGGAACAGTGCAATGATGCGCGGACCTCTGGCCCCGCCTGCGTGGTTGTGCTGTTGGTGCGCCCGGACGGATGGGAACCCGGACGCTCGCTGCAGCTAAACACCCAAGCGACTGCTGCCCTGCGCGGAGAATACCGTCGCTTTGGCCGCCCCCGTGTTATGGCCATATCGGACGCAACAGGCCAGTGGGGCATTGGCGAGGATGCGGACGCCGCAGTTGCCCAATGCGGACAGCCTGATTGTCGCGCAGTTGTGATGGACTAGGCCACGACATGGACGGTTGATCCATGTCAAAGTAGAAAGAGCGTCAAAATGTAACTTGCGGGCTAAGGGGGCAAACCTCTACATGTCCGTCATCTTCGGGATCAGGAAACGCAATTCTTCCGAAGGTTCAAATACCACCTCTTTGGGGCGCGCTGCGAACCGGCCCCGAGAAGGAGACTGCTTGTGACTTACGATGCTGCGCTTGATGCCGCCCTGGACCGCCTTCACGAAGAAGGACGGTATCGCACGTTTATTGATATTGAACGTCAGCGCGGCCAGTTCCCGCATGCAGTATGGAACAAGCCAGACGGCACCCAACAAGACATCACGGTATGGTGCGGCAACGACTATCTTGGCATGGGTCAGCATCCCGTTGTTCTGGAAGCCATGCATCAGGCACTGGAAGATACCGGTGCAGGCTCGGGCGGGACGCGCAATATCTCTGGCACCACGGTTTACCACAAGCGCCTTGAGGCGGAGTTGGCCGATCTGCATGGCAAAGAATCGGCTCTGCTGTTCACGTCGGCCTATATCGCCAATGACGCAACTTTGAGCACGCTGCCCAAATTGTTCCCAGGGCTCATTATTTACTCCGATGAGCTCAACCACGCCTCCATGATCGAAGGCGTACGCAGAAATGGCGGGGCAAAGCGCATTTTCCGGCATAATGACGTCGCCCATCTGCGAGAGCTTTTGGCCGCTGACGATCCAGCCGCGCCCAAGTTGATTGCATTCGAATCCATTTATTCGATGGATGGCGATATCGGTCCGATCAAGGAAATCTGTGATCTGGCGGATGAATTTGGTGCGCTGACCTATCTGGATGAAGTTCATGCCGTTGGCATGTATGGCCCACGCGGCGGCGGGATCGCTGAGCGCGATGGGTTGATGCATCGCCTCGACATCATCAACGGCACCCTTGGAAAAGCGTTTGGTGTCTGCGGTGGCTACATTGCTGCATCGGAAAAAATGTGTGACGCTGTAAGGTCTTATGCGCCGGGCTTCATCTTCACAACGTCGCTTCCTCCGGTGGTTGCGGCTGGCGCTGCGGCCTCGATCAAGCACCTGAAATCCGATCAGGCGCTGCGGGATCTGCATCAGGAACGTGCCAAGGTTTTGAAACTGCGCCTGAAGGGTATGGGTCTGCCAATCATTGATCACGGGACCCATATCGTTCCCGTTATTGTCGGGGATCCGGTCCACACCAAGAAGATCTCGGACATGCTGTTGGCCGATTACGGCATCTATGTTCAGCCGATCAATTTCCCGACCGTTCCACGCGGCACCGAACGTCTGCGCTTCACACCGTCACCTGTTCATGATCCCAAGATGTTGGACGGTCTTGTTCAGGCAATGGACGCGCTTTGGAACCACTGTGCGCTGAATCGTGCCGAAATGAGCGCCTGACCCACCTTCCCGTGGTGCAATTACCCTTCATGTTGTGGTAACAGTTTCGCAAGCCCGGCGATATTGGGGAATCAACGTCGGGAAACGGGGATGTATCGGTTGAACAATTGGAAATTCCAATGCGTTTGACCTCTTTTGGGCGGGGCAGGACCGCATGGGCATGAACAGGGACAACGCGCCGGGGCGCAGCCTACCATTCGATCCGAATGATGTGCTGGATGTCCCTTTGGGCGACCTTATGCGAGGCGAACGTGCCACGCAGGGCAAATCCCTGCTGGATGTTGAGCGTGAGCTCAAGATCAAAGCGGCCCATGTTGCCGCCATCGAAAACGCCGATCTTTCCGTCTTTGCCACCAAGGGGTTTGTCGCCGGCTACGTACGATCCTATGCGCGCTATCTGGGCATTGACCCCGAATGGGCTTTCAAGCGGTTTTCGGATGAGGCAGGATTTTACGGCGTTCATGGTCAATCCGCCGATCAGGCCAAAAAAGCCAAACGCGTGTTTGGTGAAGCACCCAAGAATGTTGCCGTGAATGACGTGATGTCGTCGGCCCGTGTCAGTTTTGCCCCCGAAAAAGAAAGCTGGTTTGCCAATCTCGAACCCGGTGCGCTTGGCTCGGCCGCTGTGCTGATCGCCTTGGTCATGGGCATCGGCTATGGCGCCTATTCTGTTTTGACCGAAATCCAGCGCGTGCAATTTGTTCCAATCGAAGAAGCACCGGAAACGGTGGCCAGCCTTGATCCACTGGCGGGTGCGGGCGTGAATATGACCGTTGCCAGCCTGCCGGACGCAACCACACCACGTGTCCCGGGATTTGACCCCATTGATCCGATTTATCGCCCGCAAGCGTTGGATGTGCCGGTTCTGACTCCGCGCGATCAGGCCATCGCGACCCTTGATCCAAATTCGAATGGGCAATTTGCGGCCCCACCCAGCCTGCTGCGTCCTGAACCGCAGATTGAAGAACCTGGTTTTGAGTTGGCCTCTGGTGTGCAGGTCACAGAAGAACGCGACGGCGATGAAGTGATCCTATTTGCCGTGCGCCCCTCGTGGATCCGCATCCGTTCTGCCTCTGGAACGGTACTTTTTGAAGGCACGTTGAATGCCGGTGAAAGCTATACTTTGCCCGAAGGGGCCGAAGCCCCAACATTGCGCGCGGGCAATGCGGGATCTCTCTACTTCGCCGTTAACGGTGTAACCCTTGGCCCCTCTGGCCCCGGCGCGTCGATTGCACGGGATGTGATCCTGACCGCCGATGCCTTGAGCGACAATTACGTTATGGCGGATGCGGCAGCAGACCCCGATCTGCCACGTGTTGCCGCATTGGTTCTTTCTGACGAGAACTAAGGCCGCAGGGCGTTGCCCTTGACCGGCGCAGCCTCTATCTGAACAGCAACAGCATTTGACACAGGCAGAGCCTTTTCATGTCGCACAATCCAATCCGTCCATGGCGCAATATTGATCGACGTTCCAGCCGCCAGATCCATGTGGGTAGTGTTCCCGTAGGAGGCGGTGCGCCCATTTCGGTGCAAACGATGACCAATACGCTGACCACGGATGTGGCCGGAACCATTGCGCAAGTGCTTGCTTGTGCCGAGGCCGGGGCGGATATCGTGCGCATCTCGGTGCCTGATGAGGGTTCGTCAAAGGCTCTGAAAGAGATTGTTGCTGATAGCCCGGTGCCCATCGTGGCCGACATCCACTTCCATTACAAACGCGGGATCGAAGCAGCCGAGGCAGGGGCCGCCTGCCTTCGGATCAATCCCGGCAATATCGGCAGTGCGGACCGGGTGGCCGAAGTTGTTCAAGCCGCAAAAGACCATAATTGTTCGATCCGGATCGGTGTGAACGCGGGTTCGCTGGAAAAGCATTTGCTGGACAAATACGGCGAACCTTGCCCCGATGCGATGATCGAAAGCGGGTTGGATCATATTCGCATTTTGCAGGATCATGATTTCCACGAGTTCAAGATCAGCGTGAAGGCATCCGATGTCTTCATGGCCGCGGCAGCATATCAAGGCCTGGCCGAAGCCACGGATGCACCCATTCACCTTGGCATTACAGAGGCCGGTGGGCTGATGACCGGCACGGTAAAGTCGGCCATTGGGCTTGGAAATCTTCTTTGGATGGGTATTGGAGACACTCTGCGGGTCAGCCTTTCAGCCGACCCGGTGGAGGAAGTTAAGGTCGGGTATGAGATTCTGAAAGCGCTTGGCCTGCGCCACCGTGGTGTGAATATCATTTCCTGCCCGTCCTGTGCGCGGCAAGGATTTGACGTGATCAAAACCGTAGAACTGCTGGAAGATCGGCTGGCGCATATCAAGACACCAATGAGCCTGTCGATCATAGGTTGCGTTGTAAACGGACCGGGCGAAGCCCTGTTGACTGATGTCGGGTTTACTGGCGGCGGGGCCGGGTCGGGGATGGTTTATCTGGATGGCAAACAGGCCCATAAACTGGCCAATGACGGCATGGTTGATCACATCGTCGAGCAGGTGGAAGCCAAGGCCGCGGAACTGGACGCTCAGCAATCCGCCGCCGAATGATCAAAAAAGCAGCTCCGTTAACCCTTCGTGCGCAGAATTGTCTTATGAACAGCCCAGAGAAGTTGACCCCCGCTGCGGGTTTGGGTGCGTGCAGCAGGGGTCGTTAAACGGCTGAGTGGACAAATGCTCTGCCCCCATCCGTGTGGGTACATAACCATGTCAGCCTTTCCGAAGTGTTAACGATATCCGGCAAGTTTAAGATTTATTGCCGGAAATGTTGCCAAACAGACTAGAGACCCAGGTCCGAGACCCCAAAAGCTCATATAGATTTCTTGGTTCGATTCATTGGGGTGCGCTGCGCGTCGATTTCCAACACTTATGTCGACAAGAATTTGGTTTCTTGATCTCCGCTATATAGACCGCCTCAAGCGGACATATCTCCCGATTTTGACGGCGCGCCGCATTGCAGTTTTGTGTGGAACAGGGTCCAGTATACGGAACCGGCAATTTCAGGCGCAGTTTCATGATCGATCATCCTTCAACTCATTCTGAACCACATCTTTCCAATCGAACGGGCTGGCTTCGGGCAGCAGTGATGGGGGCCAATGACGGCATTCTGTCGACGGCCTCCCTGATTGTTGGGGTCGCAGCAGGCGGCGGCGATCGGACCGCCGTGGTTTTGGCCGGTGTTGCCGGAATGGTTGCAGGCGCAATGAGCATGGCAGCCGGAGAATATGTTTCGGTGTCCAGCCAGGCCGATACAGAACGCGCTGATGTGGAACGCGAAAGGGCAGAACTGGAGACCAACCCCCAGGGTGAATTGGACGAATTGGCGGCCATCTATCGTAATCGGGGGTTGTCGCCGGATCTTGCCCAGCAAGTCGCGGTAGAACTGACTGAAAAAGACGCCCTTGGTGCGCATCTTCGCGATGAAATCGGAATTACTGACCTTTCCCCGCCGCAACCGATGCAGGCGGCGATTGTTTCCGCCCTTACGTTTGCCGTTGGCGCGTCGGCCCCGCTTATTGTTGCCATGCTGGTGCCCTTGGCGCAGATCCTGTGGTGGGTTGGTCTTGCAACGATAATCGCGCTGGCCGCGCTTGGCGCTTTGGGAGCGCAAGCTGGCGGCGCGCCCAGACCACGTGCTGCAGTGAGAGTTGTTGTGTGGGGCGTACTGGCCATGGCGGCAACTTCTGCAATTGGTGCGTTGGTTGGAACCGCGCTTTAGTTTGGTGTTGAAAATATCTGGATTTGTTAGCGCTAACACTATATGTGAACGACAACACCAGATAAGGAGTTTGCGTCATGCCGCTCGACCGCCGCATTGCTGAGGTAACGGACCGTATAATCCAGCGTTCTGAAAACGCGCGGGGAACCTATCTTGACCGCATGCGCGGGGCTGCTGAAAAGGGTCCGGTTCGCGCCCATCTAAGCTGTTCCAACCTTGCCCATGCCTACGCGGCGATGGGCGATGACAAGGGAACACTGACAGCCGATCGCGCGCCCAATATCGGTATTATCACTGCCTATAATGACATGCTGTCGGCCCATCAGCCGTTTCAGGGCTACCCGGATCTGATCAAGGAAGCGGCTCGGGCACGGGGCGCGACAGCGCAGGTTGCCGGTGGTGTGCCTGCAATGTGTGATGGCGTGACACAAGGCCAGCCGGGCATGGAGCTTAGCCTGTTCTCGCGGGATGTGATCGCTTTGGCGGCGGGCGTCGGGCTTAGCCATAACTGCTTTGACAGCGCCATGTATCTGGGTGTCTGCGACAAGATCGTTCCTGGTCTGATCATTGCGGCAGCAACATTTGGCCATATCCCGGCAGTCTTTGCCCCGGCGGGGCCAATGCCCTCTGGCTTGCCAAATGACGAAAAGGCCAAAGTACGTCAGGAATTTGCGACCGGAAAGGTTGGCCGCGACAAGTTGATGGAGGCGGAAATGGCCTCGTATCACGGGCCGGGCACCTGCACATTCTATGGCACGGCCAACACCAACCAGATGTTGATGGAGTTTATGGGCCTGCATTTGCCGGGCTCAAGCTTCGTCAATCCCAACACGCCGTTGCGCGACGCGCTGACGACGGCAGCGACCGAAAAAGCGCTCTCGATCACGGCGCTTGGCAATGACTATCGCCCGGCGGGTGAAGTGCTGGATGAAAAGGCTTTTGTTAACGGCATCGTTGGATTAATGGCCACGGGCGGATCCACCAATCTGGTCTTGCACCTGCCTGCCATGGCGCGTGCGGCGGGTGTTCTGCTGGAACCAGTGGATTTCGCGGATATCTCTGCCGCTGTTCCCCTGATGGCGCGGGTCTATCCCAACGGTTTGGCCGATGTGAACCATTTTCACGCGGCTGGCGGGCTTGGCTATATGATTGGTCAGCTCTTGGATGCTGGTCTGTTGCATGATGATGTCGTGACCATTTCCGGCGACGGGTTGGACCGATATCGGCAAGAGCCGAAGCTGGATGGCGACAAGGTGGTCTGGACCGATGGCGCCGGCGAAAGCCTGAATGACCGAATTCTGCGTCCGACCTCGGATCCATTCCAGGCCACTGGCGGCTTGGCCGAACTAAAGGGCAATCTGGGGCAGGGGATCATGAAGGTTTCTGCCGTGGATCCGGAACGTCGGTCGATCGAAGCGCCTGTTGCAGTTTTCCAGGATCAGGAATCGGTCAAGGCGGCTTTTCACGCGGGCGACCTCGATCGCGATGTGATTGTCGTTGTCCGGTTCCAAGGCCCACGTGCCAATGGGATGCCGGAATTGCACGGGCTTACACCTGTTCTTTCTGTCCTTCAGGGTCGTGGGCACAAAGTGGCCTTGGTCACAGATGGCCGGATGTCGGGTGCGTCGGGCAAAGTTCCCGCAGCAATTCATGTCTCGCCTGAAGCTTTGGACGGTGGCATGATCGCCAAATTGCAGGATGGCGATATTCTGCGCGTAGATGCAGATGCCGGTCAATTTGAGATCCTGACAGACGGTGTCGCAGATCGCGCCGCGGCCACTCCGGACCTTACTGCCAACAGCCACGGTATCGGTCGAGAGTTGTTCGAGCTATTTCGAAATAGCGCGGGCCCTGCAACCAGCGGCGCGGGCTGCGTCAGCTAACCCCCTTTTCATTTTTGGTACGACCAAATATACCTCCGACCATTCGGAACAGGATAAGATCATGACCCCACAAGCCGCCTCAAAAGCCGCGCGCGACATTGCCGCGCTGGCCCCCATCGTTCCCGTCTTGGTTGTCAAAGACGTGGCTCATGCCCGGCCATTGGCCGAAGCCCTTGTTGCGGGTGGACTGCCAGCCTTGGAAGTCACCCTGCGGACCCCTGCCGCATTAGATGTCATCCGCGAGATGGCGAAAGTGCCGGGCGGTGTGGTTGGCGCAGGAACTTTGTTGACACCTGAAGATGTGCGCGCAGCGAAAGAAGCCGGCGCAACCTTTGGGGTGTCACCCGGTGCGACCGACCGCCTTCTTGATGCCTGCGAGGCAGAAGGCCTTCCCCTTCTGCCCGGCGCAGCAACCGCGTCTGAGGCGATGGCGCTTTTGGAACGCGGCTATGACATGCTGAAATTCTTCCCGGCTGAGGCGTCGGGTGGTGCACCTGCTTTGAAAGGCATAGGCGCCCCGATCCCACAGGTCAGCTTTTGCCCGACCGGCGGCGTCTCGATGAAGAATGCCAATGATTACCTGAGCTTGCCTAATGTGGTTTGCGCGGGCGGATCATGGGTTGCCCCGACCGACGCGGTTGAAGCAGGCAATTGGGCGCGGATCGAGGAATTAGCGCGTGAGGCCGCAGCGCTGCCGCGTTGAGGCCAGCCAAGGTTAGCCCGCTTTTTGCCGGGCAAACCCTTGTTCCAGCGCAATCAGCTTTTCCTTGCGCCATATCCCGCCGCCATATCCGGTCAAGGAACCATCGGCGCCGATGACCCGGTGGCAGGGAATGAGAATAGCTATACGGTTGGCCCCGTTGGCCCGCGCCACGGCGCGCGTTGCTGTGGGCCGATCTATCTGGGTGGCCAGATCCCGATAACTGCGTGTTTCTCCGGCGGGAATTTTGCGTAGAGCCGCCCAGACATTTGCTTGAAACGGCGTGCCGCCGGGAGCCAACGGAATGTCGAAGTCCCGGTGGTGTCCGGCAAAGAATTCCGCCAGTTGCTGTTCGAGCCTGACCATGGGCGCAGGCCGTCCAATGCCTATATCGCCCTTCACATCTTTCAAAATGGACTTCAACTCGGCAGGCAATGCTTTTCGGTCAGCAAATTCCAATAAGTATAGGTGACGGTCGTCGCACACGGCGATCATCGGGCCGAGGTCGGTTTCAATCCAGTTGGCCTGAAGGCGTGCGTTTTTATTTAGCTTGCCCGGTGCGACACCAAGCAATTTGGCAAAACTGGCGCGAAAGGCAGAGGCGCTTTCAAACCCTGCTTCAAGCTGGGCATCAATCACTTTGCCTTCATTTGCCAAAACGGTGAAACTCTCTCTCAGCCGTCTTTGACGAGCCATTTCCAGAAAACTGATTCCGAAATTTCGTTTGAATGCCCGACGGACGGAAGAGGGATCAAGCCCGCGTGCAATAAGGTCGGCCTCGCGCCAGCGACGGGTAGGATCGAGTTCAATCGCGGAGACGAGATCGCCCACCATAGGATCCAGTTGACCGGCGGCTTCCAGTGGTTTGCAGCGTTTGCAGGGGCGGAACCCTGCCTCGATGGAGGCCGCGACACTGTCATAGAAAGTGCAGTTCTTGCGCAGTGGTTTGCGGGCCGAACAGGTCAGGCGGCAAAATATCCCGGTCGAGGACACACCCACATAGGCGCGTCCTTCATAACCGGAATCCCGTGCCAGAAGCGCGTCGTACAGGGTATCATCGGAGGGCAAATTAAACATCATGAGACACAGTCTAACCGATTCCCGCAATGACCAGCGCCGAAAAACGGGCAGGGATGTGATCAGCTGCGTGGGGGCAGGGTAGCCTGAACCTTCTTGGTCAGGCCCGATCGCATGATGTCGTAGGATTGCTCCAACCTGTGACGCAGATCGCTCTCATCGGCAGTGCCCCATGGAATCCGCACCCATGACCGGTGGAAATAGGGGGCCTTTACTGCCGCTCCGGCCTCGATCAACATCTGTGCGGTTTCGATATCGGGTGTTTTCACCGACACGCCGTCATCGGCTGTCCCGATACAGGCAAACATCTTGCCGCCAACTTTCCATGCGTCATGTCCGCCGCCCCAAGGGTCAGAGACCTCTGCGCCCGGGAAGGTTTCACAGATACGATTTACGATTTCTCGGGTCATGGCACGCTCCGGGGGTTGGCACGAGGAATGCGCAAGGCTAACATGATCCCCATGACAAGGACCATTTGCATTATCTGCTGCATTACCACCTGACATCGTCAGGCGGGTCCGTTCTTCTGTTTCAAAACATGTTTGAAGTTGATAGGTCCGCCTCGCGCGTCTCTTTTGTTTTGAGGATGAGGGCCCATGACCCAGATCAAACTGCACAACTCGAAGACACGGGCAAAAGAAGTCTTTGCCCCGATCGATCCTGAAAACGTGCGGATGTATGTCTGTGGGCCCACGGTGTACGACCGCGCCCATATGGGCAATGCGCGTGCCGTGATCGTCTTTGACATGCTCTACCGTCTGCTCTGCCACCGCTTCGGCGCGGATCACGTCACTTATGTGCGCAATTTCACGGATGTGGATGACAAGATCAACGCGACTGCCCTTGCGCGAAAAGAGGCGGGTGCCGAAGGCACATTGGAAGGGTTGGTGCATGAACGCTCCAATGAGACCATCGGCTGGTATCTTGAGGATATGGCAGCCCTAGGCGCGCTTGAGCCCAATATCATGCCGCGCGCAACTGAATATATCCCGCAAATGATCGCCATGATTGAGGCGCTTGTCGACAAGGGTCACGCTTATGCGGCTGAGGGTCATGTCTTGTTTTCCGTCGATAGCTGGCGGGAACATTATGGCGAGCTCTCTGGCCGGTCGGTCGATGATATGATCGCTGGCGCGCGGGTCGAAGTAGCCCCCTATAAGAAAAGCCCGATGGATTTCGTGCTGTGGAAGCCCTCGACCGATGATTTGCCGGGATGGGACAGCCCTTGGGGCCGGGGGCGTCCGGGCTGGCATATCGAATGCTCGGCCATGGCGCATGAGCTGTTGGGGGAAAGCTTTGACATCCATGGCGGCGGCAATGACCTCTTGTTCCCGCATCATGAAAATGAAGTGGCGCAAAGCTGCTGCGCCCATCCAGAGGGAGAGTTCGCCCGCGTCTGGATGCATAACGAGATGTTGCAGGTTGAGGGCAAGAAAATGTCCAAAAGCCTTGGAAATTTCTTCACCGTTCGCGACTTGCTGGATCAGGGTGTTCCGGGTGAGGTGATCCGGTTTGTGTTCTTGCAAACCCACTATGGCAAGCCGATGGACTGGACCGCAAAGAAAGCGGATGAGGCCGAAAAAACGCTGAGGAAATGGCGCGACCTGACGATAGATGTTGCGCCGGGGACGGTGTCAGAAACCGCTCTGGCCGCTTTGTCTGATGACCTCAATACTGCCGGAGTGATCGCCGAGATGCATAAGCTGGCCGGCGCTGGCGATGCGGCCACTCTGAAGGCCACCGCTCATCTGCTTGGTCTGCTGAATGAGGATATGGGCGATTGGGCCAAGAGGGTTGACGTTGATCTGTCACATTTTGCCGATCAGCTGGCCATGGCCAGAACCGTAGCGATGGAAACCAAGGATTTCGCGGAAGTGGATAGATTGAAGCAGGCGCTTATTGTGGCAGGTGTAGAAGTGCGGATGAGCAAAGCAGGTGTTGATCTGGTTCCCGGGCCAAGCTTTGATCCTGCCAAGTTGGAGGGGATGTGATGTCCAAAGATCGCCTCTACATCTACGACACAACTCTGCGCGACGGGCAGCAGACGCAGGGTGTGCAGTTCTCGACCTCGGAAAAGCAGACGATCACGCGCCTTTTGGACGATCTCGGAGTGGATTACATTGAGGGTGGATGGCCCGGCGCCAACCCCACTGACAGTGCTTTTTTCGAAGCCGCACCCAAAACTCGCGCGCGCATGACCGCCTTTGGCATGACCAAGCGGGCAGGGCGCTCTGCCGCAAATGATGAGGTGTTGGCGGGCGTTCTGAACGCGGGCACCGGTACCGTTTGTCTGGTCGGCAAATCGCATGTTTTCCATGTCGAAACCGCGCTTGGCATCACACTGGACGAGAACCGGGAAAACATCGAGAAATCCATCGCCCATCTGGTGGCTGAGGGCCGAGAAGCCCTGTTCGACGCCGAGCATTTCTTTGATGGTTTCAAGGCAAATCCTGATTACGCCATCACCTGCCTAAAGGCCGCATTGGATGCAGGCGCGCGCTGGATTGTTCTTTGCGACACCAATGGCGGGACTTTGCCCAGTGAGATCGGTCGGATCACATCCGACGTGATCGCTGCAGGCATTCCCGGCGACCATCTGGGGATTCACACCCATAATGACACAGAAACCTCGGTCGCAGGCAGCCTAGCGGCAGTTGAGGCTGGTGCACGCCAGATCCAAGGCACTCTCAACGGGTTGGGCGAACGCTGTGGCAATGCCAATCTGACAACGCTGATCCCTACGCTTCTTCTGAAAGAGCCCTATGCCAGCCAATTTGAAACTGGTATTGCGCTGGAGGCCCTGTCGGGTCTGACACATGCCAGCCGCTTGCTGGATGACATCCTGAACCGCGTGCCAATGCGGCAGGCGGCTTATGTAGGCTCTTCGGCTTTTGCGCATAAGGCAGGCCTTCATGCCTCTGCGATCCTGAAGGACCCGACCACCTACGAACATATCCGGCCCGAAATCGTGGGCAATAAACGCATCATCCCGATGTCCAACCAGGCTGGGCAATCCAATTTGCGCAAACGCCTTGCCGATGCAGGTCTTGAAGTCAAAAAGGGTGACGCTGCCCTTGGGCGTTTGCTGGACCTGATCAAAGAGCGCGAGGATGCGGGATATTCCTACGACACGGCTCAAGCGAGTTTCGAACTGCTGGCCCGACGCGAACTTGGTCTTTTGCCGCATTTCTTCGATGTCGAACGCTACCGGGTGATTTCCGAAAGGCGGCGCAATGCCAAGGGGCAAGTTGTGGTCGAATCCGAGGCTTTGGTGACGGTGCAACTGTCCGGTGGTAACAAATTGACCGGGTTTTTCAAAAACGAACACCCAACGGATATGGCCGATGACGGGCCGGTCAATGCGCTATGGCAAGCTCTGCGCACCGATCTTGGCCCATTTCAGGACAGCATAGACGATATCAACCTTGTCGACTTCAAAGTGCGCATCACGAATAGCGGGATAGAAGCCGTAACTCGGGTTGTCATAGATTTTCAGGATGGGGCAGGGCGGCGCTGGTCGACCGTTGGCGTGTCGCCAAACATAGTCGACGCCTCATTTCAAGCTTTGCATGACGCCATCATCTGGAAATTGACACAGGATGACGACGGTCTATGAGTATGACTTCGTTCTTCACGCTGCATTCCGATCTTCCGCGCGAAGGACCGGGCGAGGACGCGGATGTATTTTGGGCCGCTTCCCTTGCTGGACTGGGCAATGACGCCCGCATTTGCGATGCGGCTTGCGGCCCCGGGGCAGATATCAACGCTCAACTGACAGCCGCGCCTCAAGGGCAAGTTCTGGCGTTTGATCGTCACGCACCATTTGTTGATGTGGCCCGGTCCCACTTCAAAAATGACCCGCGTGTGACGCTTGAACTGGGCCAGTTGGTCCGGACAGAGGCAGACGGCCTGCCTGACCCGGTGGATTTGGGACCCTTTGATATGATCTGGTGCGCGGGCGCGATGTATTTCACTGGCATTGAGCCCACTTTGACCCACTGGAAAAACGCCTTGAAGCCCGGCGGGGTCATCGCGTTTTCCGAACCGGTCTTTTTCACCGAAACCCCGGCAGAGATTGTTCGCGCTCTTTACGGCGAATACGGCGCCATGACGGATGCAGCCGGGATCAGATCGCAAATCGAGCGTGCGGGCTATGAGGTTTTGGATACCAAGCCGGTGTCTGATGACGCGTGGGAGGCCTATTACACACCGATGGACGCACGTATTGCCGCGCTGCGCCCTGACGCTGATCCCGCCCTAAGGGAAGTGTTGGATGAAGGTACCGAAGAGGCCCGTGTCTGGCGCGAATATCGCGATCAGGTCGGTTATCTGCTTTGCGTGGTTCGTCCGAAATGAATGTCTCGGCCTGCGCAGCGCTGTTGGAACGCGGTGACCCTGACCGGTTTGTGGCAACAATGGCGGCGCCACCTGTGGCGCGTCAGGTGTTGTTTCCGTTGTTTGCCTTTAACCTTGAGGTTGCCCGCGTACCCTGGGTCGCGACGGAACCGATGATTGCCGAAATGCGCCTGCAATTTTGGCGTGATGTCGTCGAGGATATTGGCAAAGGTAAGCAGCCGCGCGCCCATGAGGTTGCTGAACCCTTGGCTCAGATCATCGAGCCAAACCATGTTGACGATTTGGATGCGCTGATTGAAGCCCGCCGTTGGGACATCTACCGCGATGCGTTTGAAGACGAGACGCATTTTGAAAAGTATATCAATGCCACATCCGGAAACCTGATCTGGACGGCCGCGCAATTGCTTGGCGCGGAAACCAGTGCCGAAGAGGCCGTTCGCGATTTGGCTTATGCAGCGGGCATCGCGGGCCTTTTGCGGGCAGCACCTGAACTTGAGGCGCGGGGACGTATTCCGTTGTTGGATGGCAGCGCAAGCGGAATTCGGTCATTGGCAAAGGCGGCTATGACACGCTGGCAGCAAGGTCGTGCGGATCAAAAAAAGATCGCAAAACCGGCCCGTACAGCGCTTTATTGCCTGTGGCGTACGCCAGCAACGCTGACGCGGGCCATTGAATCGCCGCAAGCTGTTGCCGATGGCGCGCTGGATGAAAGCGATTTCGCAAAGAAGGCAAGATTGATGCGGGTGGCTTTTTCCAACCGCCTTTAACTATGGAAGCAATCTCTGTGTGAAGATCGCACACATTACCTGAGCCGGGACGGCGTTGGAAAGGATAATCACGGATGGTGTATATCTACTGCGCGATGATCTGCGGCGTGATCGGATTTCAGGTTGCGCTGATACTGGGTGCGCCGTGGGGTCGGATCACGCAAGGCGGGCAGGTCGATGGACCTTTGCCACGATCTGGTCGCTTACTTGCTGCGGTATCAATTGTCATCTTGATAGGAATGGCGCTGGCCGTTCTTTCGGCCGATGGACGATGGCCCCTTTGGCCTTCATGGACCGGTTGGGCGGCGCTTGTGATGAATTTGGTAATGATGGTTTTGAATTGGATCACGCTATCAACCCCGGAACGCAAATTGTGGGGACCGATCACAACAGTGATGGTGGCCTTGGCCATTGGCGTTCTTTGGTTCTGAACGGTCCAGTGGTGCCTTTAACCAAACATTGCTGCAGGTCCAATTGTCAAAGGTCACAAAACTTTGGGGATCAAGTGGCGGTGCTGTCAGACGAATTCGAACTCGTCTCTGGTAGGGCAGGATAGCTGTCCCTTACCCAAAATTAGGGCCCAACTCGGGTTAGTTTTTTGGGGATAATACTGAAACCCATGGTCACCAATCCGAAAAATGTCGTTCAAAAAATTGCGGAATGCCAACGGTCGCAACTTTCTTAATACATGATTTTAGAGAAATAATAACCCCAACTTGAGCCTTGGCTCCGTCCTGAGGGCTATATCCCAAAAGCGATTTGGTATCTGAGATATCCCAACGCATTCCGGGATTGTCGGACATAAGGTTCAAGACTGCAAAGTCGATATTCGGCGCAGTCGCGGCAACATCGACCCCGTGCAAGAAGTCGCGATCGCTGAGCCACATTTCCTGTCCCCACCTTCCCATCGCCATATGGGCCCCCGGTTGATTGCCATGCGTCCATTGTGTCCACCCTATGCGTAGACAAATCACCTCAAGACCCTTTTGGCGTGCGAAATACTCACCCGTTCTTTCGCAGAAAAGTTTGGACATGCCATAAGCGTTCACCGGCCCGGGGGCTGTATCTTTTCCGAGCGTTTCGGACGTAAACCTTTTATTCCCGTGAAGCCAGTTTGAGCTGGCCAAGACAACTCTACGCACGCCGCGCTCAACGGCGTGATGGTAAAGCATCATCGTTGCGTCCATATTGTTGCGAATTGCTGACTCCCACGTCGCACCAGGTTCCCGGTCGCCCGCCAGATGAACGATAACATCCACGCCATCAAAATGTTTTGCCCAGTCAGGTTCGGCGCCGAAATCCGCAACATGAATATCAGGGTGATCGACTGACCGGATGTCGAGGCCTGACACCGTCAGCCCGTCTTTCTCAGCCAGAAAATCAAAGAGCTTGCGGCCCAAGTGGCCGCCAGCGCCTGTCACAAGGATATGCATCTGATTTTTTCCAATTCTGTTTGGCGATAGTTTCTAACTGGCCTGTTGCGCAGGATCGATAAGTTCGAACTCCTGAACAAAATCCAATGCGCCTCCGGGCTCCAGCTGTTCTATTGGGCTGTGCCATTCAGCCTCCCAATAGGGGTAATCGGCTGAGCTAAAGAGTTCGAAGCCATGCCCGTGTGCGAAGCTGGCATTCGTTGAATGATTTGGAACCCGAGCCGACAAGAATATCGGGTGATCTCGCCCGTGCAGTTCAATGCAAACTGCGCCATCAGCCGAGTTTAGCCCCACCTTGAATTCTTGGAGGCGATCAATTGCAGCGGTCACCGAATGCCCCGTAACATTGATCATTCCGTCAGAGCGTCCGAATACGTCTGCCGCCGTGTCACCATCTGGCATGGTAATGGCAACACGGGCAGGGCGTTTAAGCATCATGACTGGCCAAGCTCCAACCGTGCGGGCCTGCTCGCCACGGTTGGTAACCCGGTGCGACGCTTGCCATGATCGTGATCCTATTAGGGTAATCTTTCGTTCGACCTGTAATTTTGAGATCTCACAAATCGGGCTTGTCATGATGATCGTTTGGTCCTGCAAAAGACTATGCTCATATGGACCGGAATCCAAAACAGGGTAGGGCGCTTGCCTTTGCCAGTCTTTATCCGGTGCAATCCACGTTTTTTCTCCGCCCCAAAGCGGAAACTTGAATTGAGGCGACTTGGTCGGAAGTTCGGTTAGTTTTGACAGGTTTGGAATGCATCCGGCCAAGTCGGGGTTTTGCCAAAGAAGCGATTGGCCCTTATAGACAATATCCCACAAACGCCCCCCAACGCCGGGAAGACATGTGAGCACAAGATCATCTGATCTTAAGTCGTATGTGGTCCAAACTGACATCTTTTATCGTTCAAAGGCCCGGCGCAATTGTTGGGATGCGCCGGACGTTTGATTTAGTGGACGAACTGGCTGACGTTTTCAGCGGTGATCTGCATCACACCAGTTTCGACACGCTCGGGCAGAGGGTTGATGCCGGCGGCGCGCCAATCGGGCAGAACCCGAAGCGCATCCGTGTTTTGCCAATGCATCATGTGGAACGCCAGATAGATCTCCAGATAGGATTTCTGCGCGACCGCGCCGTAGATCGTTCCGTCCTGGATATAGGGCAGCATGTCGTCATTTCGGTCCATGGCAACGATCTTAACGTCACCTGCGCGGCCTGCCTCGTGGACGGCGATTGCAGCACCTTTCCCGCTGTCTCCGTCTGTACCGCCAATGCCAACAACGTCGGGATTGGCCTGCAAGGCCTGAAGGTAAGCGGTGGGGGCATATGCCGGGTCGGCGCGGTCATTGACGATGTCGACCACTTCGATATCAGGGTAGCGTTCGGCGAAAACCTGTTGGTAGCCTTCAACGCGTTCAAGGGTCGATGGCGCCGGGAAAGTGCCCAGAAGAACTTTGCCACGCCCGCCAATGGCCTGTGCAAGCATTTCACCGCCAACGCGACCCGCTTGGACGCCGTTAATGCCGAGGAAAGTAGAGCGGGGGCTGTCGGGAATATCGCCAATACAGGTGGTGACAGGAATTCCAGCCTCAACTGCGCGCTGCACACCGGGGGCCAGAGTTACCGGGTCACCCGGGAATATCATGATCCCTGCTGGGCGACGGGCAATGATCTCGTCAAGCTGGCGCGCCTGTGCGGCGGTGTCGAAATCAAGCGGGCCAGTGAAGGTCGCACGGATGCCCATTTGCTCTTCCAAGTCGGTCATCGCGTTGCGGTAATCGACCCAGAACGGCACTTGGGTGACGATAGAAAGGAATACATATTCCATTCCCGCCGCCTGAGCGCGTGCCTGACTGGAGAGCGGCGGCAAGCCAAACCCTGAGGCCAATCCCAAACCGGCACCGCCGGCGAGGAGCTTTCTTCTATTGATAGTCATAGTGTTGGTTTCCTTCCCTTTATTTGATTTCTGAACATCAGCTCCGACCGTTGCGGATCAGCATGTCTAGCGCTACGGCGCTGACCAGAACCGAGCCGGTTACAACCATCTGCCAATAGATCGAGACGGCTTGCATGGTCATGGAGTTGTTGACGAGAGCCACGAAAACGACACCAAGAAAGGCGCCCAAAATGGTGCCTTCACCGCCCCGCAAGGACGCCCCGCCAATCACGGCAGCGGCCAAAACTTGCAGCTCAATGCCATTGCCTGCGGTGGGGGTGCCGCTCATCAAACGAGAGGACAAAAGAACGCCGGCCAATGCAGCTAGAATTCCAGTCAATACGTAGGCTGTGATGCGGACTCGATCGACACGGATGCCTGACAACATCGCGGCTTTTTCATTTGCGCCGATGAAATAAACCTGACGGAAAAACCGGGTGTGGCGCATTGCCAGATCAAAGACGATGACCATCGCCAGCATTAAAATGACAATTGCGGGAATGCCGCCGAAACTTGCGCGGCCCAGCCAGGCGTATTCAGCAGGCAGGCTGGAGACCGAGAACCCTTCGGTCAGCACAAGCGCCGCCCCGCGTGCAATCGACATTGTGCCGAGCGTCGCGATCAGCGGGTTGATAACGAGACGAGTTACCAACATCCCATTCACAAATCCGACGGCGGCACCCAAAATCAGACCGGCAAGAACGGCCAGCGGGATGGACACCCCCGCGACCAGCAACATAGCGACGATCGTCGATGACAGGGCCATGACAGACCCGACGGAAAGGTCAAATCCGCCAGATGCCAGCAAAATTGCCATGCCGATGACGATAACGGCAATCGGCGCCATCCCGACCGCCACCGCGCGGAAGTTTGCCAGTGACAAGAAATATGGGTTGATCGAGGACATTACGACCACGATGCCAAGGATGAGAACCAAAAGCGTGAGTTCCCGAATGTCGACAAATGCGCGGCCAATCGATCGTAAGAACGACGTTCGAACCTGCTGATTTTGGCTACTGATCATGGTCACGTTGGTTTCCCTTCGTAGAGATTAGAAGATGCGTCCGTTGGTGCGGGAAGACCGGCAGCCATCCTGATCAATCCGTCCTCGTCGGCTTCCGAGGCCAAAACGTCCGCCACAACTTGGCCTTGATGGACAACCAGAATTCGGTTCGACAGGGCCACAAGCTCAGGGAAATCTGACGACACGATAATGATCGCCGTCCCGGCCGCCGCACGGCGCTTGAGTTCAGTATGGATTTGGAATTTCGCGCCAACGTCGACGCCTTTTGTAGGCTCTTCGATGATGAGCAATTCCGGCTCTCTTTCGAGCCATTTCGAAAGGAGAATTTTTTGCTGATTCCCGCCGGACAGCGAACCGACAATTTCATCTGGTCCGCCCGTTTTAACTGAGAACGCATCGATTGCGTCGCGGCTCGCCCGGGCGATCGACCGTCCGTTTAACATCCCCAATCGCGTATGTTTTTCGAGGTTCGCCGCCGCCAGGTTTGTGCTGATGGGGTAATCCAGAAACAGGCCTTCGGTCTTTCGTTCCTCTGGAACGAAACCAATATTCGCATCCATTGCGGCCCGAAGATTGTTGAACGAAACCTCTTGGCCTTTAAATTCGATTTTGCCTGTGACACTGCCGCCGAGTCCGATCAGACTGCGCACTATTTCGCTTCGACGTGATCCCAATAGACCCGCAAGCCCAACGATCTCGCCGCGCCGAATACCAAAGGACACATCTTCGAAATGCGTTCCGTCCGAGAGGTTGTTGACGCGCATCAGAACATCGCCCAATTGGTCTTCTGAACGTTCCACATCGCCTGGGTGGGCACTGCCGATCATGCTTGAAACAATATGGGCCTGTGTGGTTTCCGCTGTGCTCTCAGTTGTAATCGTTTGGCCGTCCCGCAAGACAGTTATGCGATCTGAGATCTGGAAAATTTCGGACATGTGATGGCTGACATAAACAATGCCAATGCCCTTCTGCGTAAGGTTCCGAAGGACCGAGAACAGTCCTTCAACTTCGTCAGGTGTCAGGGCTGAAGTTGGTTCATCCAGCAGTAAAACGCGCGAATCCAGCGAAAGCGCCTTGGCGATTTCTACGATTTGACGTGAGCTGATGGGCAGGCTGTCGACGGGTTTTGAAACGTCGACCGTCAGGTCGAATTCAGCCAAAAGTGCCTCGGCCCGGGCGCGAAGCTCTGACCATATTACCTTGCCAAATTTTGATGGGGCACGTCCGGCAAAAATGTTCTCGGCAACAGATAACGATCCGGCCAGACTCAATTCCTGAAAGACGCACCCGACTCCCAATTGTTGGGCATGAGCGGGGCTTTGAATTTGGGTTTGGGCACCATCGAACAGGATCTCGCCCGTTTTTGGTTTGTTCAAGCCATATAGCAGGCTGATGCAGGTCGATTTTCCTGCGCCGTTTTCCCCAACCAAGGCATGAATTTCGCCCGGACGCACATCGAAATCCACCTGAGAAAGGACCTAAGTTGGGCCAAAGCTCTTTGTGATGCCCGAGAGTGCAATAATCGGTTCGATTTTGGTCTGGCCACATCGAGAAATTGTAGAATCATCGTGCATATCGTCCTCCCGTGGCAAACGTGGTGTCTGATATGTCAGATGTCAACAGGAATTGACTGGCCACTCTTTAACCTGAATCTTTTAGGTTAAAGACTTAAATTTAAACGATAAATCTAATATCTCGCGGGGATCCAACTTAGTACTGTCGCGGAAAGCGGCTGGCAAAACTACGCGATTTACGCATTCGTCACCGTGTTGGAATAAGCCTGACGCGTGCGATCAATGTGCTCGATGAGCAGCTTTTGAATCTGCTCCATATCTCGTTGGCGGGCGGCATCCGCCAGTTTTTTGTGCTCTTCAAAGGACAGATCTGTGTGGCGTGGCAGGGCAGACAAATGAGTCCGAAGCGCTGCGATCTTTCCAACAAAGCGAGAATAGCTCGCGGATAGGTAAATGTTTCCGCAATGCTTGAATATCAATTCGTGAAATTCTGTATCAAGTGACAAATACTCACGCATATCGCCCTTTTGCTGCGCTGCCTGCATTTCTCGCACGACCTCTTCCATATCCTTGGCAAGCGCCTCAGGATTGCGTTTCAACGCCAATTCAAACGCCGCTGTTTCGATGGACTGGCGGAAATCGCAAATCTGCTCAACTTCCTCAACGCTTAAAGAGAAAACCCGTGCCCCTTTCTGGGGCTCGATAATGACAAGACCTTCATCGCGCAATTGCGCCAATGCCTCGCGGACTGGTGACTTGGAAACGCCAAGTTCATTGGAAATTCCCCGTTCTGACAGGGTTTGACCCATCGGCAAACTTCCTTCGACAATGCTGGTACGAAGGTGTTCGAGAGCCAGCTCTTTGAGGGACTTAGGGCGTTCAATCGGCATCTCATCTCCAAAACTTATCCAAAAACATATTGCGTGTAACATAATATCTGATACACCATGTCGTGCAAGCTGGTATATCAGATATCAGATGATTCTGTTTTTGGAGGAGCAGGGCCCAATGCAAGCTGACTTGATTCTCGACTGCCAAAACCAACATGGAGAGGGCGTTCTATGGAATGCCTTGGACCAGAAGGTCTGGTGGACGGATATCGAAGGCTGCGCGCTGTGGTCTTATGAGCCCGCCACGGCCAAATCGCAGTGCCACTCAATGTCTGAGCGGGTCTGCTGTTTTGCGCCGCGTAAAAACGGCGGTCTCATCATTGCATATGCAGACCGTGTCGTACTTCTCGACCTGTTGGGTGGTGACGAAACCCTTGTGTGCGAGTTTGAAGCCGGGAACCCAGAAACACGGCTGAACGACGGCCGTACGGACCGTCAGGGCCGCCTTGTTGTTGGCGGGATGAATGAAGTATCGGGCGCCCCGAATTCTTCTGTAATTTCTATCGATGAAAACCTTGGCGTTACGGAAGTAATTCACGGCGTAAGTTGCGCAAATTCAACGTGTTTTTCTGCGGACGGAAAGACGATGTATTTCGCAGATACGCCCGAGCGCGAAATCGTCGCTTATGACTACGACGGATCTACAGGAAGCCTGTCCAACCGCCAAGAATTGGCAAGTTTTGCAAATGAACCTGGCTTGCCAGATGGCTCATGCGTTGATGCGGATGGCGGCGTTTGGAACGCTGAATGGGAAGGTCGCCGTGTTGTCCGCATCGCGCCAAATGGCACCATTGATACGATCATCGAGATGCCAGTTTGGAAGCCCACCTGTTGCGCTTTCGGTGGGCCGGAATTGGACACTCTCTACATCACGACATCGCGCCTGTTGAGCGATGATGCAGCCTTAGCCGCCGAACCACTTTCAGGCGGGCTTTTTGCCGTAAAGCCCGGGTTTAAGGGCGTTGAAGATTCACCGTTCAACGGTTGAACGACTTTTTGATCAAGGAGGAGAAAATGATCAAAACTGCTACCAAATTCGCACTGGCCACTGGCCTGTCTGTGCTGGCTCTCGCGGCCTATGCCGACGATTATCCAACGCCAGTTCCTTTGCAGGAAGGCGCCCAAGCGCCCATTGATGCGATCACACCCACCAATGAAACATTCCGCATCGCTTATATGCCACCGGCGACTGAATTTAATTACTACATCGCAATCGGCGCAGGGATCGAAGCCGTCGCCGAGGCGGAGGGCGTGGACGTCTTCATGCTTGCCCCGCAATCGGGCGCCGATATCAACGGCCAGATGGGTATGATTCAAGACGTGCTGACTCAAGATGTGGATGCCATCATCTTCGGTACACATGATGAATTCGCCGCAGCCCCCCTGATTGAACAAGCTGTCGATCGCGGGATCGCGGTTGTCATGATCAACTCGGATATTCCGAACTTCCCGACGCCAATCCACGGCGTTGTCGGCTATTCGCAACGCAACGGAACACAAAATTTGGCTGATTGGGCCATCGAAACCTATGGCGATGAGCCGCTGCAGGTTGGCATTATCGAAGGCCAGCCGGGCTACCATTCGACCGAGCGTGTCGGCGGCTTCCTTGACGGGATCGAAGGCAACGAGAATTTCGACGTGGTTGTATCGATCAATGGTGGCTGGAATGTTGAAGGCGGTAACACCGCCGGCATGGACATCCTGCAATCTCATCCTGATCTGGACCTGATCTTTGCGGCGAATGACTACATGATCATCGGCGCGTCTTTTGCCGCCCGTGCGCTTGGCCGCTCAGATATCGTTCTGCTGGGAAATGATGGCGATACTTCGGGTCTAGAAGAGATCGCAGCAGGGAGCATCACCGCAACTGTCAACACGTCTCCGTTCTTGATGGGGCAGGCGGCAATGCACGCCACTCTGGACGCGCTTGAGGGCACTTACCCCGGCGGCTGGATCGAAACTCCGACGTCGATCGAAGATCAGGACGGTGCCATCTCGGTTCTGCAGCACCCCGAAATGCTGTTCCCGCAGCCGAGCCAAAGTTACTGAGCTCTCCCCCCAGGGTCTTGGCGGCGCGTTCGCGTGTTGTCGAGACCCCTCCCGAAACTGAGATTTTCAACGAAAGCCAGTGCAATGTCTGCCAATGATAGCCCGCTTTGGGAATTTGTAAATATCAGCAAAGCCTATCCCGGCGTGCTGGCCAATGACAAAGTTTGCATCAGGCTTATGCCCGGGTCGATCCATGGGTTGCTTGGTGAAAACGGGTGCGGAAAATCGACTATGATCAAGACGTTGTCGGGCGTACAGCAACCCGATAGCGGTCAGATCCTGCACAAGGGCCAAGAGGTTCGCATCGCCGATCCCGATGATGCACGGCGGCGCGGTGTCGCGACTGTTTTTCAGGAATTTTCTATCGTGCCAACGCTGTCGGTCGGCGAGAATATCTTCCTCGGCAACATGCCCCGAAACCGGCTTGGTTTAATCGACTGGAAAACCGTCAACGACGCGTCTGCAAGGGTTTTGAAAAAGCTCGATATCGAGCTTTCGCCCGAAACAATTACCGGAACGCTTTCGGTGGGCGAACAGCAGCTTGTTGAAATTGCCAAAGCCGTCGCGATGGATGCTGAAATGGTGATCCTTGATGAGCCGACTGCGGCTTTGGGTGAACATGAGATCGAGCAATTGCACGTTCTTTTGCGCAAGATGCGCGCTCAGGGCACCTCGATCCTCTATGTATCCCATCGCCTCGATGAGGTTGAGCGCATTGTCGATGAAGTCACCATTCTGCGTAGCGGCAAGGTTGTGCGCGAAAGCGGTGAGACTGAAATTAACGTCAGTGAAATTGTCGCCGCCATGGTTGGCGAGGATGTGTCCGAGCATTACCCAAAGGAAAACAACAGTGTCGATGCCGTTGTTTTTGAGTGCCAAAACCTGCGCACGCGGTCTGGCGTCAATGGGGCCAGTTTTGACTTGCGAAAGGGCGAAGTTCTTGGCCTTGGCGGCGTTTTGGGCAGCGGTCGCACTGAAATTGCCCATGCAATTTTTGGCGTCGACAAGCTTACCGATGGCGCGCTGCTGCTGAATGGCAAAAATATCGAAATCAAAAACGAAATGCAGGCAATCAATGCCGGTTTCGCATTGGTGCCGGAAAACCGGAAATATGATGGGCTTTTCTTCAATTTCCGTGCCAGCGGCAACATAACAGCTGCGGCCTTGCCGCGCATCGCGCGCCGAGGGTTTTTGGATCTCGCCGCCGAAGCCAAAGGTACCGAACGGCTGATGAACGAGTTGGAAATCTCGCCTCAAGCCGAAAAGAAGACCGTAAATTTCCTGTCGGGAGGAAACCAGCAGAAGGTCGTGATCGCCCGCTGGTTATTTTCCGAAGCGAATATCCTGATCTTCGATGAACCTACCCAAGGCATTGATATCGGAGCAAAAATTGCCGTCTACAAACTGATGAACGCCCTGACTCGCGCTGGCAAATCGATCATCTTGATTAGCTCGGACCACGACGAGCTTTTGGCTATGAGCGATCGCATCGCGGTTGTTCAGCACGGCCACATCAATCGCGTCGTTGGCGCCGGAGAGTTGTCGCATGACGACCTCGTCAGGGCCTCGTCACATGACGACGCCGGTGAAGCGCGCCCGGCTACGGCTACCGCGCGCATCCAAACAAATTCCAATGAATCCCTAGCAGCAGAGGCAATCCAATGAGACGCGTATTTGATTCACAACTCATCGGGCCATTCGCAGCAATGTTGATTGTCGCGTTGATCGTCGCCCTGACCACCGACCGGTTTCTGAACCCCGGAAACCTGTCGAACCTGTCGCTACAGGTTTCCATCGTGGCCTTGATTGCAATCGGATCGTCGATCGTGATTTTTGCGGCCGGTATCGATCTGTCCGCAGGCTCTATGGTTGCCCTGTTGACGATGATTTTTGCCCAGATGCTAAAATTCGCTGGCATCCCAATTTTCGTTGCCCTTCCCGCAATCTTGCTTGTTGGCGCGCTTTTGGGTTTTGGTTTGGGGATTATTACAGCTTACGGGCGCATTCCGTCCTTTATCACGACGTTGGCTGCCCTCATCGCCTTTCGAGGGCTGGCCCTGACGTTCAATAACGGCTCTCCGATCTTTTCCCTCGATCCGGCTCTTGAAACCGTGTTCTACGGGCGCCTCTTCGGCTTGCCGTTGCCGTTCTTCTATCTCGTCTTTTTCTACGCAATGGCTGCGATTGTAATGAATTTTTCAAAGCTCGGCCGCGAGATTTACGCGGTGGGCGGCAACCCCGCAGCGGCAGTTTTGACGGGTATTAATGTCAAGAAAGTACAAGCCATCACCTTTGCCATTGCAGGTTTCATGACTGCCGTTGGCGCAATTTTGATGTCGGCACGTTTGAACTCTGGTTCCCCCAATTATGGTCAGACACTCGAATTGCAGGCCATTGCCGCCGCTGTTGTCGGTGGGGCCAGCCTTGCTGGTGGTCGTGGCAATGTCCTGGCCACGCTCATGGGCGCAATGACGATCGTCATCGTGCAAAACGGCCTCAATCTGAATGCAGCCCCCTCATCGGTTCAGAACGTGGTTTTGGGCCTGATCATCCTATTGGCCGTCGGCATCGACATGTGGCGGGCCGAAATTTCTCGCTTTCTGTCGCGGCTCCGCGGCGGCGCGACAAAATCGGCGCGGTGAGCAATCATGGATTTGGGTCTTCACAATAAACTCGTTCTTGTCACCGGCTCGGGCTCGGGCATTGGTAAAGCGACCGCCAAGACCTTTCTTGAGGAAGGGGCGCGAGTCATCGTTCACGCACTGACAGAGGCTGAGGTCTCGGCATGTATTGCGGATTTGTCGCGGCTTGGTGACGTGCATGGCAAGCCCGGCGACCTTTCCAAGCCTGCGGATGTGGCGGCCTTATGCGCCTTTGCCAATGGGCTGGGGCAGGTGGACTACCTAATCAATAACGTCGGCATTTTCTCGGTCAAACCGTTTGAGGATCTGACCGATGAGGAATGGCTGTCCTATTTCGACATCAATGTGCTCAGCGCTGTACGTATGAGCCGTGAGTTTTTGCCGGCGATGCTCAAGCGCGGCTCCGGTTCTATCATCAATCTGGCCAGCGAAGCGGCGGTAAAGCCGTTGCCGCAGATGGTGCATTATTCTGTGACTAAGACCGCAATATTGGGGCTGTCACGGGGATTGGCCGAGCTGACCAAGGGCACCAAGGTCCGCGTAAATTCGGTTCTTCCTGGTCCGACTTGGACCGAAGGCGTCGAGGCCTATTTCCATGGGCTTGCCGAGCAAAAGGGCGAAGCGATGGAAAGCATCATCGCCAATTACTTCAAATCCGACGAACCCACATCGTTAATCCAGCGTTTTGTCGAGCCTGTTGAAGTGGCTCGCATGATCGTCACCACAGCCACAAACCCCGCCGCAAATGGCGGTGGTTATCGCATCGAGGGCGGCATCATCCGCAGCATCCTCTAACTCTCAATCATATAAGAAGGAGCACCGAAATGGTTGCGCTTACATTCTCTCATATCGGCATAACCGTTCCAGATCTGGATAAAGCGGTCGAGTTTTATTCCAAGGCATTCGGTCTTTACGTGATCATGGGGCCGACCGAAGTTCAGCATGACGAAAGCGCCATCGGTCAGATGTGTGATGACGTCTTTGGTGAAGGTTGGGGTTCATTCCGCATTGCCCATCTGGCGCTTGCCGATGGCATCGGCATCGAACTTTTTGAATTCCCGAACACGGTCGAAGAAGAACGCCCGTTTGAATACTGGCGCCGCGGCCTTTTCCATTTCTGCGTTCAGGACGAAAATGTCGAAGAACGGGTAAAGATCATCGAAAGCCTTGGCGGCAAGCAACGCATGAACAAGGTGCGCAGCTACTACCCCAACGAAAAGCCCTATCGCATGGTCTATATGGAAGACCCATGGGGCAACATCTTTGAGCTTTACAGCCACTCCTATGAACTAACCTATTCGGCAGGCGCCTATGTCTGATCAAGCCGTCATAGGATACCGAGAGGACCGCCCGAAGGTCGTAATCACGGATTACGATTACGGTGATGTCGATATCGAGCGTGCCATCCTGGAAAAGGTTGGCGCAGAAGTGATCGCTTTGCAGGCTAAATCCGAGGCTGACCTTTTTGAGGCCGCCAAGGATTGCGCGGCGATGATGAATCAATATGCGCGCATTGGTAGGGAAACGATTTCCCGCATGGAAAAATGCGAAGTGATCGCGCGTTATGGTGTCGGTGTCGATATTGTCGACGTCAAATGCGCGACCGAGCACAACATTCTTGTGACGAATGTTCTGGATTATTGCACCGAAGAAGTGGCCGATCACGCCATTGCCCTTTGGATGACTCTTGCGCGCAAATTGCCGGACTATGATCGCGCGACGCATGCAGGCATTTGGAAGTGGCAAAGCGGGCAACCGGTCAAACGCTTACGCGGCAGCACTATGGGTGTCGTCTCGTTTGGGAAAATCGGACAGGCGATTGCGGCGCGGGCGCAATCATTCGGTGTGAATGTCATCGCTTTTGACCCGTTTTTGTCGGAAGAGGTCGCGGCGCAACATGGTGCCGAGCTGGTTTCGAAATCTGAACTGCTTGCACGTTCGGACTACATCTTGATGCAGGCGCCTATGACGCCTGAAACCCGCCACTTCCTATCGGACGCCGAATTTGCGGCGATGAAACCGGGCGCAATTCTCGTCAATACCGGCCGTGGACCAACTGTTGATAACCAGGCGCTTTTCCGCGCTCTGACGGACGGGCACCTCGCTTCAGCAGGGCTCGATGATCCTGAAGAAGAACCGGCAAAGCGGGCGCAATGGTCACCAGATGACAACCCGATCTTTACGCTGCCGAATGTCATCGTGACCCCACACGCTGCCTATTATTCCGAAGAATCCATAACCGCCGCCCGCGTCGGCGCGGCAACGCAAGTCGCCAAAGTTCTCACCGGGCAGGCCCCCGATTTTCCGGTCAATGCTGATGCATTGCTCGAAGCTACATCCTAAAGGAGTTCAAAGAAATGCCAGAAGTTTGCACTGATCTCAAAGTCTTCAATGACTTTGAGCGTCGCCCCGACTTGCTCGCGAAGTTCGACAAAGTCATTCAAGCCTACTCAGCCGCTGCAATTTTTGCAGATGTTCAGTACCGCACGAACGTAATGGACAGCGGCATCAAGCCGGCTTTCCGGTCGAAAGTCACAGGACAAGCCATCACGGTTCAGCTGTCAAAAGGCGACCTCGTGGATCCGCTTCGCGCCCTTGAGATGGGCAGCGAAGGTGATGTTATTGTCGTCGATGCAGGTGGTGAAAATACATCTGTCTGCGGCGGTCTGATGGGCGGCTTGGCCCAGAACCGTGGCATCCGCGGCATGATTGTCGACGGGGCAGGGCGCGATACGGACGAGTTGGAAGATATCAACTGGCCGATCTGGACCCGCTCTATCACGCCGCGCGGAACTCACACGATGTTCTCGGGCCGCAAGGAAGAGCTTTCGATTAACGTTCCAATCGCTTGTGGCGGCGTGGTGGTGAACCCCGGTGATTTTATCGTCGCAGACCTGATGGGTGTTGTCGTTGTTCCGTTGGCGAAGGCGGAAGAGGTCGTTAGGCTCGCTCAAGAACAGGCCGATCGCGAAGAAGAAACCCGAAAATGGGTTGCGAAAGGCAAGACCGTTGAGGATTTGTTGAATGAATTCGGTCGCATCTGATCCTGCCCTGATCGGGTTAGATTGGGGGACGTCCTCTTTGAGGGCGTTCCTGATGTCAGGAGACGGAGAGGTTTTGGAAACCCGCTATGAACCTTCGGGGATTATGTCCGTAGAAGACGGCGCATTTGAAACCGCATTCGAAGGTCTGGTCGGCGATTGGCTCGACGGATATGACGTCCCTGTTATGGCTTCTGGTATGATCACTAGCCGCAACGGTTGGCTGGAAACTCCCTACCAGTCCGCACCCGCCGGTCCGGAGGAATTCGCGAATGCGCTTGTGTCGCTGACCACCTCTTCCGGCGTTACCATCAATTTCATCACGGGCCTCTCGACTGAAAATGATGGCGCTCCGGATGTGATGCGGGGCGAGGAAACTCAAATTGTGGGCGTTTCGGCGCAGGGCGACGGGGTATTCGTCATGCCCGGCACACACAGCAAATGGGTAACCGTTCAAGATGGCCGTATCGAGAATTTCTCGACCTTTATGACCGGCGATGTCTTTGCGGCGCTCAAAAACCATACGATCCTCGGAGCGTTTATAGAAGATGGTCCGGTCAGCGATAAGGGGTTTCGTCTGGGGGTTTCGGCTGGACTTGATGGTTCAGTGAAATTGCTGGAGCGGCTATTTCATGTCCGTACTCTGCCATTATTCGAAAAAATCACGAAAGAGCAGACCGGCGACTATCTTTCGGGCCTTTTGATTGGGTCGGAAATTGCTGCAGCGTTGGCCGGAATTCCGGAAACGAAAAAGGTCACAATCGTTGCAAATGAAGAACTAACCCACCGGTATGAAGTCGCGCTGGAGATTGCAGGCATCGCGACAGACAGGGCGAGCGCCAACGCCGCCGCAATGGGGCAATTTGCAATCGCTAAATCCGCTGGAGTTTTGTCATGATTTCTTGGAACGAAGCCATAAAGGCAAACCCGCTTATCGCGATTCTACGGGGATTGAACCCGGATGAAGCCGTGGAAATGGCTCAAGCTCTTTATGACGCTGGCTTTCGCATTGTTGAAGTCCCGCTGAACTCGCCTGAGCCGCTAGTTTCAATCCAGCGCATCGCTGATGCGTTGGGCGACAAGATGATCGTTGGGGCAGGGACCGTACTAACCGCGACGCAGGTCGAAGAGGTGGTTGCAGCTGGTGGCCGGGTTATCGTCTCACCCAATGTCGATGAAGAAGTTGGCAGCCGGTCGGTGGAACTGGATGTAGCGTGGTGCCCGGGCATATTGACCCCAACTGAAGCCTTCAAAGCGCTTAAATTGGGTGCCTCAGTTCTTAAGATCTTTCCTGCTGAATTGGTTCCACCGAACGTCGTGAAAGCCATGCGTGCGGTGCTTCCACAAGACGCTTTGATTGCCATCGTAGGCGGAGTTTCACCAGAAACGATTGCAGAATACATCGCGGTTGGTGCCAATGGTTTTGGACTGGGATCCGCGCTTTATAAACCAGGAAAAAGTTCCGAAGAGGTTGGACGAGCGGCTGAAAACTTCGTCGCCGCCATGACAAAGGCGGCACAGGCATGAGCAAAACTGCCGTTGTGATAGGAGGTACGCGAGGTATCGGTGCTTCCGTCGCAAAGACGCTTCACGACGCAGGTTGGGATGTGATCGCGGCGTCTGCCTCCCAGACAGAAATCGACGCCTTTGATGGGCCTTCGGAAATTACGCTGGCCTTGGCCGATGTGCGCGACATGAATTCGCTCAACGAATTGTTCGGAGGGCTCGACAGGCTGGATGCTCTTGTCAATTGCGCAGGCATCCTTCGGCGCGGCCTGGAATATGAAATCGACGTATTCGAAACCGTCATCGACATCAATTTAACAGGCACGATGCGCGCATGTCTGGCAGCACATCCACTTTTGTCGCGCGGCGGCGGGTCCATTGTGAACACCGCGTCAATGCTCAGCTATTTTGGCGGGCCCTTAGTTCCGGCCTATTCCGCGTCAAAGGGCGGGGTGGCACAGCTGACCAAAGCGCTTGCAGGACGTTGGGCAAGTGATGGCATCAGAGTGAACGCAATTGCCCCCGGTTGGATTGCAACCGAAATGACCGAACAGTTGCAGGCCGATCCATCTCGTAATGACCCGATAATGGCCCGAACCGCTATGGGCCGATGGGGCGAACCAAACGAAGTCGGTGAGCTGGTGGCCTGGCTGGTGTCAGATGCCGCCAGTTTTGTGACCGGCTCTGTCTATCCCGTCGATGGCGGCTACAGCGCAATGTGAGGACCTCATGCCAATCCAAAAGAATGATCACGACCCCCGCACACCCTATCAACTTCCATTTCCCAAGGATGCCTTGTCCGAAATCGTCGTCCCTGACGCGGTGCCGGATGATGATCGCATTTGGGTTCCACAGGCCGAAAATGTCTGGTTCCGGCCTTTGTGCCTTAATCGGTCGCAAGGCTATTGGATGAACCTTTTGAAGGTCAGAAAAGCCGGGGTGCTTTCGCGCCACCGGCATCCTCAAGAGGTGCACGGCTGGGTCCTGAAAGGGCGCTGGCATTATCTGGAACATGATTGGGAAGCGACACCGGGCTCATATGTGTATGAACCCCCCGGCGAAACACATACGCTTGTTGTGCCAGATGGGGTCGAAGAGATGATCACCTATTTTCAGGTGAACGGCGTGATGTGCTACGTTGACCCCTATGGAGAAGTCTTGGGCTACGAGGATGTTTTCACCAAGATCGACTTATGCCGCAAACATTATGAAGAGGTCGGCCTTGGTGCCGATTATGTAGATCAGTTCATCCGTTGACCAAAAACTAATCGCCGGGGTGTGCTGCAAGATTTAGCATATTGGCAACGCGTATAGCTGCACAGGCAGCGCCGTACCCGTTGTCGATATTGGTGACTGTCAGCCCCGGCGCGCAACTTGCAAGCATGGCGTTCAAAGCGGTCTGACCATGATGGGATGCGCCGTAGCCCGTTGAACACGGAACGCCGATCACCACGGACGGAACAAGGCCAGACAAGACAGTCGGAAGCGCGGCATCCATGCCCGCCACGGCCAACACGATCGGTATTTCTGCGATCTCGTCAACACGTGACATCAGGCGCCAAAGGCCAGCGACACCCACGTCGGAAATAATCAAGCTGGGAATACCGTGAAACGCGAGGGTTGTCTGGGCTTCGGCGACCACTGGCGCATCGGACGACCCACCGGAAACGATTGCGACCTTTGGCTTTCCTTCACAATGAGCGTCACTTCCAAGAACTGCAGTGCGGGATACTCCGTCAAATTTGAGATCGCTCTGAATGTCTTGGGGAAGCGACAGGAATTTATCGTAGGAAATTCTGGTGAACAGGCGCCGCTTTTGAAGCTCAATACTCGATCGAACAATTTGCGTGATCTGTTCGGGCGATTTTTGTTCGCAGAGCACCGCCTCGTCGACGCCGACCCTCGACCGTCTTTCCTCATCCATAATGATCTCGGCGTTAAGGGTCATCTGGGGCTCCCTACAAAGGCACTGCCTTGCTCGTAAGGTGCCACAGTCACCTGTTCAAATTCTGATCCCAGAGCTTTCTGAGCGGCGATAACGACAGCGGCCGCGTCCAGTTTCGCTAGGCTATTGGCGTCGATCTCGATCCGATATCCTTCTTGCGAAAGCCGGCAACGCAACGTTTCAACGGAAAAATGATTACGCAGGTTTTCTTCTGTTCGGTCAATCGCGCCCAAAGCGATTGGATCAATACGGATCCCCGTTGTCACGCGACTGGAAAGGCAGGGAGACGCCGGAAGCGTTGAGATTTCGCCGAGGCCAATTTCCTTGGCATGCGCGCGTATATCGTTTTTGTCTAAACCAGCCTCGACGAAGGGATGGCGCACACCGTGCTGGCTGGCGGCCCGCAGGCCCGGGCGGTAGTCGTTTATGTCATCTAGGTTTGTACCAGACAGGATTTGCATTTCCGTATGTGCGGAAATCGTGCCGTAGAGGTTCTGTTTGCAATAAAAGCAACGGTTTACCGGATTCGCGCGGTAGTCGGAATCTTGAAACTCGCGCGCATCAATCTCGACCAGAGGCCAGTACATTTGCTGTGCCAATCGCCTGACCCGATCCGTTGCTTTTTTCGGTACAGCGGGTGAAATCGCATGGAAGACGGTGCTGGTCTTGTCCAATCCACATGCCACAGTCGCAAGTGTCAGGCTATCGATGCCACCGCTCACGGCCAGTGCGGCGGGTCCAATCGATTGCAAAATCGCCTCTAGGCTTTGACGTTTCATGATGTCACCCCTTCCTGCGCAAGTGCCGCGTCGCGAGATCGTGAAGCCAAGCGCGAACGGCTGGCGCTGTCGTCCGAAAGTCGGTTGATGTCGTCAAATTCGGCCTTGGCCGTAAGTGTTCCGCTGCGATTAGCGAGCTTTACGCCTACGCCGTCGACGGTAACCTGATGCCGCTTAAGAATATGCCGGCCCACGAATTGGCTACGTATTCCGAGCGTTGTGGTCTGCGCAAAGCAAGCCCTTAGGGCGTCGTTCTCTTTGATTGGATCGCACAATACCTGCACGGAAAAGGCATGGCGTCCCTTTTTTCCAATCGTGTTGGAACTCATCACATCAATGACGCCGTCGGTATGGCGAAGTGCTTCTATGCCAGCGGCCAAATCTTCTGGCGTTTGATCGTCTACCTCAAAGGCAAGTTTCAGCATTTGCTCTTTTTGCCAATCGTGGTGAGGGCTTAACGACATTGCCCTCAGGATATTAGGGACACCGTCCAATTTTCTTTCGCCAAACCCCATACCAGAGGCAGTGAGGTTCATCGGCCTGGATGGCATGCCGCCTTCAGGAGAAAGATGTGCAAGGATTGCAGCGCCCGTTGGCGTGATGCGTTCCCCCGGGACACCATCATCAAACACGTCCATTCCAGCCAGCAGAAGTAAGGTGGCCGGCGCAGGAACCGGTAGAACCCCGTGTTGCGAATTGATGCGTCCCGAGCCGATTGGGATTGGTGACATTGACCATGACGACGCGCCGAATGCGTCGATCAGGATGGCGGCGGCAGTAATGTCCAGTATCGAATCTAATGCGCCAACTTCGTGAAAGTCGACCTTTTCAATTTCGATTGAGTGGACGTGGCCTTCCGCTTTTGCCAACCGTAAAAAAATATCTAGGGCGCGGTCTTTAACCGGTTGGGACAGCCCGGACCGGTTGATCATGTCGCGTATTGTGCCGAAATGGGTGTGATTGTGATCGCTAGGGGCCGATGTCAATTTCACAGAAAGCCCAGACCCATTCAGAACGCCATCGCCCCGATCTTCCCGACTAAGCGATGCGTCACTGTCCAATCCCAGAAGTGATGGCAGTTCTTTGATAAGAACCTCCTTGGAAGGATCGAGGTCTAGCAGCGCCCCGGAAAACATATCGCCCGATACGCCGCCCACGATATCTAAGTGAATATGCATTTCAGTGCGCTCCGGCATCCGCAGCGGGGATGAGCTCTGGATAAACTTCATGTCCGCGAAAAATTTGCTTTTTGAGGATCGAGCAGGCGCTGCGAACGTTCCCGGACCGCAGGTGTTCGTAGATTTTCAAATGTTCTTTCAGCGAAAGATCCGTCCGACTATGGCCGCGTGAAAGATGGGTTCTAATCGTCGCAATTTTGCTCGAGATGGCCTGGTAGGAGGCTTTGAGATAACCGTTGCCTGAATTGGCAAAGAACGCGTCATGAAAGGCACTATCCAGTTCCAGATAGGCGTGAAAATCCCCTTCGGAATGCGCCTGCTCCATGTTTTCGCAGACTTGACCCAAATCCGATATCAGTTGGTCTTCGGCATGTGCCAAGGCCATGTCGATAGCGAGTGTCTCAATTGCATAGCGATAAGCACAAAGCTGGTGAATGCAATCGATCGTAAGGGTAAATACAAAGCTACCGCGCTGCGAAATGCTGACTACTAAACCTTCTTTCTTGAGAAGCGACAATGCCTCTCGAATCGGCGTCTTGCTGATTCCCAGTTTTTTCGAGAGCAAAGTCTCGGGTAGCGGATCACCAAGAGCAAACTCTCCTTCAATAATGGCCCGTCGAATAGTGCCAGCGGCCGTGTCGGCAAGTGCGATCGGTCGCCGTAACGCCTTAGATTTAAACTCGTTCACGGTCGTCTCCTCCAACTCTCGAATAACAGTAACGAATAAATTGTTGTTTGTATATATACGATCTGATATACCAGATGTCACGCTACGAATTGACGACATTTCGAGCTTAATAGGAGGATACCATGCTCAAGAAATTAGCTGTCACCGCCGGGGCAATCGCTGCCATTGGCCTAGGAACAGCCGCAACCGCAGATACAATCATGCGTATTGGCCACGGTGCCAGCGAAACGTTTCACATGCATCGTGCGTTGTTGCGATTTGAAGAACTTGTCGAGGCAGGTTCCGATGGAGAGATCGACGTTCAGATTTTTCCTTCGTCGCAAATGGGTCCAGACCGCGAAATGATCGAAGGCGTCCAGACGGGCGTTTTGGATATGGCGATGCCACCCTCGTCCTTCTTTGCTGGCTGGGATCCGGCGTTTGCTGTGATCGAACTGCCTTATATGTATGCGTCTACCGAAATCGCATTCGATGTCCTTAACGGTGAAGCCGGCGACGGCATGCTAGAGCGCCTCGAAGCGCAGGGCCTGACAGGTCTGGGCTGGATGGAACTGGGTGTGCGTCATGTCACCAATAACATTCGCCCCGTTATTTCGCCTGCCGATCTGGAAGGTGTAAAACTTCGAACAATGCAGGTTCCTGCACATGTGGCCACGTTCTCATCGCTTGGTGCAAACCCTACGCCGATGAACTTTGGTGAAGTGTATTCGGCGCTTCAGCAGGGCGTGATTGATGGGCAGGAAAACCCATTGGCGATTATCACGTCGCAGCGGTTCTACGAAGTGCAGAGCTACCTTTCGACCACAGGGCACGTGTTTGCGGTTTATATTCCGGTTGTAAGCACCAGCTTCCTCGAAGGTCTTTCGGACGAGCATCAGCAGTTGATCCGCGACTCCATCGCAGAAGCAACCGTCTACCAGCAAGAGTTGGTAACATCTGAATCAGCAGACCAGTTGGATGTAATCCGCGCCGCAGGTGTTGAGGTTTATGAACTGTCCGCCGAAGAGCGTCTGCTATTCGCAGAGCAAACAGAAAGCGTTCGCCTGCAGTACCGCGATGAAGTTGGTGCCGAAACTTATGACGCTTGGGTCGCTGCGGTTGCAGCTGCCTCGGCGATGTAATGCTTCGGATCTGACACGCACTATCTGGGCCGACCGCGAAACCAATTCATCGGTCGGCCCTCGACATTAAAGGGGAGGTCCTAATGTCAATTCTTCGTTGGCTTGATGCCAATATCGAACGCATGTTGGTCGCAGCTTTGTTGGCTTTCATCGTTCTTCTGATCAGCGTCAATGTTGTAATGCGATACATCTTCAACGCGTCACTATCATGGGCGGAAGAACTGACACTTTGGACATTTGTCTGGTTCATCTGGATCGCAGTCAGCTATGGCTTTCGCAGCGCCGGGCACATTCGAATTACCGTGTTCAGGGATTTGCTGCCTAAACGCGCCAGGCTTTTCATCGATCTTATCGTCGACATTCTTGTCCTGCTTCTGCTTGGATTTGTTGTGCTCGAATGCGTCAAGCTAATCCGACTTCCCTTTGTCGCAATGCAAAATTCTGTCGTTTTGGGCCTTCCAATTCCAATCCTATATGCGTCCGCTCCTTTTGGCGCTGCGCTATCCTCCATTCGGGTTATTCAAAACATGATCCGGACTGTTCGCGCCATTAGTGGCGCTGAGGTTTCTCCAACGTCCGACGAGGTGGCCCAATGATTGCAACCATTCTTTTCTCTTCTTTGGCAGGACTACTTTTTTTCAGCGTGCCAATTGGAGTATGCCTCGGCCTTGCAACTATGGCCGTGATCTTTTTTGCCGACGGCGGACCGCCCGCTGTTATCCTTGCCCGGTCAGTTGTGACCGGAGCGGATTCTTTCCCTCTGATCGCCGTGCCGCTTTTCGTTTTGGCGGGTGATCTTATGCAGCACGGCGGCATGTCGCGCCGCATCGTCGGGTTTGCCAATTCCCTTGTGGGTCATATCCGGGCAGGGCTGGCTTATGTGAATGTTCTGGCTTGTGTTTTCTTTGCTGCGATCTCGGGCTCTTCGCCTGCAACTGTTGCCGCTATCGGATCCAACATGATCCCGGAGATGGAAAAAGCAGGATATAGCCGCCGGTTTAGCAGCGCTTTGACGGCGTCGTCTGGAATGATCGGCGTGATGATCCCGCCAAGCATCCCCTTCATTATCTACGGCGTTACGGCTGAAGTTTCGATCGGGAAATTGTTTCTTGCAGGTGTCGTCCCTGGCATCCTGTTCGCCGTCATGTTCATGGCCGTCGCGCGGTTCATTCTTCGCAAAGAAACCACGATCACCGAAACAAGCGAAGCCTTTTCGGGCGGCACGGTTTTGTCGACCTTTAGATCTTCGTTTTGGGCATTGCTGGTCCCCGTGATTATCTTAGGCGGTATCTATAGCGGGATGTTCACCCCGACCGAGGCCGGGGCCGTAGCGGTGGTTTATGCCGCCTTCGTTGGCCTTTTCGTCTATCGCGATATTCGACTGTCGCAGCTGCCAGACATTCTGGCACAAAGCGCGCTGACCAGTGGCACAATCCTAATTCTGGTTATCATGGCGACTGCGTTCGGACGTGTTGTGACACTGGCGCAAATTCCAACGCAACTTGCCGAGGCGATTACAAGCTTTTCCAGCAACCCGATCCTGATCTTGCTGCTTATAAATCTGCTCCTGCTTGTCATTGGTATGTTCATGGAGACGATCTCATCGATCATCATCATGACGCCAATTCTTCTGCCTGTTGCAACAGCATTGGGTGTTGATCCGATTGTGTTCGGTGTGATTTTGACGGTCAATTTGGCAATTGGATTTTGCACACCTCCCTTGGGCGTGAACCTCTTTGTTGCCAGTGGGATATCGGGTGTTTCGATTGAACGCCTCAGCCTTGCTATCCTTCCGTTCTTTGTCGGAATGCTGGTTCTGCTGTTGCTTGTGACATACGTGCCTGCGCTGTCATTGGCTCTTCCCTCGCTGTGGTGACGCAGATGGATTTGGGACCAATTGATGTGAATATTGAGGGCGGGATGCATTACGCATTCCCGCCCCTTATTCCGGTTGCGCAGCGCTTTGATCGACCCCGATTGACCAATGTCGACGGCGAGATGAAAGATCAAATGAAGAAAATTGCCCGCGATGACGTTGCGGGCAAATCCATTGCAATCACTGTGGGCAGCCGCGGGATCGCAGACCTGCCAGAAATCATTCAATCCCTCGTCCGAAACTTGCGTGACCTTGGCGCTGATCCCTTTATCGTGCCTTCAATGGGAAGCCATGGCGGGGCTACTGCCGAAGGGCAGATCAAAGTTTTGGAGGGTTACGGCATCACGCCAGAAAGCGTTGGCGCGCCTATTCGGTCTTCGATGGAGGTAGTTGAGGTAGACCGCTTAAGCGATGGAACACCGCTTTTTATCGATAAAATCGCCTCTGAAGCTGATGGGATTGTCATCGCCAACAAAGTGAAACCTCATGCCGATTTCAAAGGTCAGTACGAAAGCGGGCTAGTCAAAATGCTGTGCATTGGGCTGGGAAAACACAAAGGCGCGGTCGCATTGCACGATCATGGGTTTGGTCGCTTCGCCGAGTTGCTGCCACGTGCTGCCGAGGTATTACTCGCGCGCCTGCCAGTTGTGTTTGGGTTGGCCATTCTCGAAAATGCGTTTGATGATCTTATGCATCTGGAAGTCATCCCTACGGGTCAGATTCTGGCCCGCGAAAAAGAGCTTCTTAAACTTGCCAAATCGTCCATTGGCCGGATTCAATTTCCTGAAATTGACGTGCTTATTGTCGATGAGATTGGCAAGAATATCAGCGGGGAGGGGATGGACCCGAATGTCACCGGACGCCCGGGGTCCCGGTTGCCCGGGTTTGATGCGCCCAGCATTCAGAAAATCGTTGCCCTTGACCTGACACCGCAATCCAAAGGCAACGGAGTAGGGATTGGCAGTGCGGACCTGACAACCCGGCGCTGTGTCGAGAAAATCAATCTTGGCGCCATGTATACAAACGCGATTACGGCCACGATCCTTGAACCTGCAAAATTGCCGATGATCCTAAACTCTGATCATGATGCGATTTGCGTGGCATTGAAGACGTGCAACCGCATTCAGCCGCAGGACGCCAAGATCGTGAGGATCAAGAACACGCTTGAACTGGACCAAGTCCAAATATCACCAGCATTAAGGGTCTGGGTGGACTCAAATGAACGACTAGATGAGATCGGGCCGCCCGCCCAGATGCAATTTTTGCCATCGGGGAAATTGACTTAACTACAGGGAAACAGGCGGGCCGCCCAATAGAAAACCAATTTCCGTCAATGTCAGCTTGAGGCCAAGTGGGGCGGTGCTGCAAAGCATCCAGGCGTGTAAGGACGACGGTCAAAGCCATTGGTTTCTAATCGTCTAGGGAAATTAGCGATGTTTTTATCGTTGTGAAAATGCGCGACCTAAGAAACACAACGCTCAACCGCCCTTAATATTTCCCACCAAAATCCGCACTGTATTAGAGAAAAATCGTCTAGGAAGTAGATCCGGCGAACGGTCACTGGCGCTTTTCTCCTGTCTAAGCCAAGGCTCAAAAGTTGGGATTACGCGCAGTTTGTGAGTCAACCCAAAGGAGGGGGTTGATTGGGTTTATTCGATCTGGTATATCAGATATCACTGAGCGGTATATCGCGAAGTATTGAGCTTTGGGAGGCGGGCACAATGTCAGGAAAATCAAACGGGATTCACTTGCCCTGTCAAACGGCAAGTAAACCCATTCAAACCTGTCCAAAGATTCCGGACAAAAATTTTCTGAAGTCCCGTCACTTTTGGAATTGCGGCTCACAGTTGAGATTTACGCAATTTCCTCTCCTCAAAGCGCGGCGTTTTTGATTCCAAACAAAAAAACCAACGATGTGAAGCAAACCTGACGCGCTGAACCAATTCAAAAAACTCGAATGAATACTCGGAGGAACCACATGAAGACCATTAAGACCTTATTGAAGAGCACTCTCTTTCCATTGACCCTAGCGGCAATGGCGACAGCGGCTCACGCTGATTGGCGCGAAGTTTCAGACGTAGAAGGGTTCCAACCTGAATGCTTCCGCTCATGGAGTGCGGATACAGAAACTTGGGTCCACGAAGCCCAAGAGGGGCCTTACCGGATTGCTGTGGTCAACAGCTTCACAGGTAACACGTGGCGCATCCAAATGTTGAAAACCCTGCTGGCTTTCGCTGAAACTCCGGAAATGGAAGGCCGAATTTCAGAATTGCGGGTCATTTCCACCGGGACGGATGTCTCGGCGCAGATTGCCGCGATGGAGGACTTCATCAACCAAGGTTACGATGCGGTTTTGGCCAACGCGATGAGCACGGACGGGTTTGACCGTGTTATCCGCGCAGGCGAACGCGCAGAGACCCTGATCCTGACCTTTGACAATGTGCTTAACACGGACCGCGTGATGCAGCTGAGCTCGGACAACATCGAGTTTGGACGTCTGCAGGGTGATTTCCTTGTTGAACGGATGGGAACAACTGGTCGCGTCTTGGAAGTTCGTGGCTTGCCCGGCATTTCCGTCGACATTGACCGTCATGACGGCCTGCGCGCCGTTCTTGATCAGCATGATGGAATTGAAGTCATTGAGGTTGTGGGCAATTGGGACGACGGCACGGCACAGAACGTTGTCGCTGACGCCATTGCGACTTATGGCTCGTTTGACGGATTTGCTGTTCAAGCTGGTTCGACCGGCGCATTGCGCGCGATCCTTGACGCTGATCATCCGCTTGTGCCGATGGCCGCAGAAGCAGAAAACGGGTTCCGTCGAATGGCTGCAGAGCTGAGCGATGACGGGCTTGAAGTCATCTCGGTCGGATACTCGCCTGCTTTGGGTGCAATCGGTGTCAGTGCTGCAATTGCTGCTCTGGACGGCGAGGCGCTTCCTCAGTTGATTTCGATCCCATTGCCTGTCGCATATTCTGACGAGCTTGTTGATGGTGAAAACTATTGGTCAAATCTTGACGATAACTTCTTCACGCCAAATGAGTTCCCACCCTGTAACGTGAACTTCACTGCAGAAGAAATCATGTCGCAGGACGCTGAGCAATGACGCTTGAAACGAATGGATTGGCCCTTGGGGCCAATCCAATCTCTACCATAGAAATAGACGAGCTGTCCGGTCTGGATCAGCGCAAAGACGCCATTTTGAGCCTGCGCAAGGTCAGTGTGAACTATGGGCCGGTTCAGGCGCTTTCAGATGTGGATTTGGACATCCATCCCGGAAGCATCCACGCGATTATTGGTGAAAATGGCGCTGGTAAATCCACACTTCTCAAGGCGATTGCCGGCATTCGGAAGCCATCGACCGGCCATCTTGAGATTGAAGGCGAGCCTTGCGAATTTTCAGGAGCGCAACAGGCGCAGGCCGCAGGCATTTCATGCGTTTTTCAAGAAATGTCTCTTATCCCTGATCTGAGCATCGCCGAAAATATTCTACTGCTTAACCCGCCGCGCCGGTTTGGGATCGTGAACCGGACCGCCCAAAAAAGCAGAGTAGCCAAGTTGCTCGACCGCGTTGGGGCAGGGGACTTGGACCCGGCCACAATGGTCCGCGATCTACCCCTATCCAAAAAGCAGCTTGTTGAAATTGCCAAAGGGCTTGCCTTCGATCCCCGCCTTTTGATTTTGGACGAGTCCACGTCGGCTCTGACCAATCAAGACACCAAACATATTCTCGAGTTGGTGAGGGCGCTTAGGGACGATGGGCTGGCGATCCTTTATGTATCCCACCGAATGTCAGAAATCCGGACCCTCGCGGACGAATGTTCTGTTTTCAGGGATGGTCGAAAAATCAAGACCTTCGCCGCAGATACTCAAAGCGATAGCGACATTGTCGAAATGATGCTTGGACGCAGCATCGAAGCGGCATTTCCCCCCAAAAGTGAACCAAAACCAGACGCCCCCGTCGTGATCGAGACACGAGATCTTGCTTGGGATCAAAGCCTGACTGATATCTCGGCCACCGTCCGCAAAGGTGAAATTCTGGGGATCGGCGGGCTGGACGGTCAAGGTCAGCATGATTTCCTTTTGGCACTCTTTGGCGTCTTGAAAGGCCTAGAGGGCGAGGTGCATCTTGCCGGTGAGATGCGCACCGATAAACGGCCATCCCATAGCATTCGCAGCGGCCCAACGATGGCCTATGTTCCAGAAGATCGCGGTGTCCATGGTTTGGTGCAGCAGATGTCTGTTGGCGAGAATATCTTGCTGGTCGACAAGGGCAGCTATCTAAAGAATTTCCTGCGCCCGAAAGGCAAAGACAGCAAACGCCTGCAGGATGCCATTGAACGGCTGAAGATAAAGGTGACAAGTCACCGGCAGCCTGTGTTTGCATTGTCAGGCGGAAATCAGCAAAAAGTTGTCTTGGCAAAATGGTTGTCTGAAATGCCGGACATTCTTTTGTTGGATGACCCGACACGAGGGATTGATGTTGGCACGAAGCAAGAGATTTTCCTTCTCTTGAACGAACTTGCGCAAGAAGGCTGTACCATACTTCTTTACAGTTCGGATTATCAGGAATTGTCCAATTGCTGCCATCGGGTTTTGGTCTTTTACGAGGGCAAAATCAGTCACCAGCTAGAAGGTGACATGTTGACCGAGAATAATCTCATCAACGCAGCGTTCAATCTGCCTCTTCAAACGCCTTAGCACCCAAGTGCCTTAAAAAAATCGGGATAAGAAAAGTGAAACGCCTTATTCAAATACCGCAATCGATTTTGGGCCAAGGGCTCATGGCCGCAATCTTGCTTATCGTGGCATACGGTATCTACGCGAACCTTCATCCAAGCGGGTTTTCCACAAACACAATAACCACCAATTCAAATCAGGGTGGTGCCCTTGCGTTTGCAGCCATTGGGCAATCAATTGTGCTTTTGTCAGGCGGGATCGACCTTTCGATTGGGGCGATCATGGTCCTGGTTAGATCCGTTGCCTCTCATGTGCTTAATGGGTCGCCCATTGAAATTGCTCTGGGGCTTGGCCTGTGCTTGGCTGCTGGCACCGCGGCGGGCGCAATTAACGGATTGATTGTGGTTTACGGGCGAATACAGCCCGTCATTGCGACCCTTGCGACGGGCGCGGTCTATTCCGGGGCGGCCCTTGCCTTGCGCCCTCAACCGGGTGGGGATGTTGACTTTGTGCTGGCTGATTACCTGACGTATCAGATTGATATTTGGCTGCCGAGCTTTTTGGCAGACACGTTTCTTGGCAATATTCCAAGTGTTGTAATGTGTATCGCTATCGTCATTCTGGTCGTTTGGGCGCCGGTGCGTTTTGGCATGTTGGGTCGCGCGATCATTGCCGTTGGCTCTAACCGAAACTCTGCAGAAATTTCAGGAATTGCGGTAAAACGTACGATTATCCTCGCATATTCTCTTTCCGGTCTTTTTGCTGCTTTTGGCGGCATTTTCCTTGCGGCGCTAACACTTACCGGGGATGCCAATGCCGTCCAATCGGGGTTCTATACGTTGAATTCTCTGGCCGCATCCGTGATCGGCGGCGTTTCCTTGGCTGGCGGAGTCGGAGGGGTCCTTGGCGCTGTCTTTGGCGCCTATTTGCTGAGCATGGTGGGCAGCATCATTCGTGTCACCGACCGGATTTTCTGGATCATCGAAGCCAGCCCTCTTATTCAGCCGCTCTTTGAAGGCACTGTCTTGCTTTTGGCGATTACCATCGGCGCGGCGCAGGCTTTGAGAACGAAAAACCGCTTAAGTATTCTGGGCCAGGCCGACAGATCCCGCGAAACGCATGATATCTGGGCCGCTGTCGGTCTGAGTATTCTTGTCGTCGGAGTTCTGATGGCAATAGCAAGTGTGATCCTGCTTCAACGTGGGGAAACACCGCCCTTCTTTTCGCCGTCCTTCCTGTTGCTCCAACTGCAATCTGCGTCGTTCTTGGCAATGTTTGCCGTGGGCGCATTTCTGGTCATCAAACTTGGGCAGATCGATCTGTCACTGCCTTGGGCCATCACCGCTTGCGCCATGATCGGCACAATGGTTGGCGGCGCGGCCGCCATCCCAGTTGCGCTTGGGATTGGGGCCTTGATTGGCTTGGTGAACGGTATCGGTGTGGCCTTGTTACGAATTCCGTCCATCATTTTCACGTTGGGAGTGAATTCAATCCTGCTGGGGTTGATGGTGCTTTTGACAGGTGGTTTTGCGCCATCGACCGGGGCATCGGATGCGATGATATTTCTAGGGGCCACACGTAGCATTCCCGGGCTTCCAAATTCGATTATTGCCACTCTTATTGCCGTTGCGTTGCTGGTGTTCATCCTAAGCCGGTCGCGGATTGGCCGTGAGATTGAAGCGATTGGTTTTGCTGAAGGTGCCTCTTACCTTTCCGGCATTCGAACTCCATTGGTGATCATCGGCGTCTTTGTCTTGGCAGGCATCAGTTATGGCTTTGGTGCTGCGATGCTGACCGGCTATTCGGGCAGCGCCTTTCAAGACATGGGAAGTGCCTATTTGATGCCGGCGATTGCGGCTGTCGTTCTTGGCGGGACGCGCATCACCGGCGGTAGTGGCAGTTTGCTTGCGGTTTTGGTGGGCGTTATTGTTGTCACGTTGTTGCAAAGCACGCTTGCCGTTGTTCAAATGCCGTCCGCGTGGCGCCAGATCCTTTATGGCGTGATCCTTTTGCTGATCCTGCTGTCACAATCCTCGCCGGGCATTCGCAGAGTGCTGGCTTCGCTGCGGCTTAGTGGATTGAAGGCAGCACCGGCGACATAGGATGCTAATTGCGGCCTTGGTATAGTGCAGGCAATGTTGCCTATCATTGGTTCCGAAAAATATGGGGTTTCGTATCTATGCACCTAAATACAGAGACGGCGAACGGTCAGATTGTCTATGTCGGAACCTATTCTGCACCAAATACCGCTCCCGGCGCGACCGCACCCAGTCGCGCCGAAGGCATTTATGTTTACAGGATGGAAGCGTATCAGTCCCTGTCGCTTATTCAGGTTGTTCCAGCCCATAATCCGTCATTCTTGACAGTGAACAGCACGCGCACGCGCCTTTATTGCGTGAATGAGTTGGCAGATGATTCAGACAATGGATTGCAAGGCTCTGTCAGCGCATATGAAATCGACCCAACAACGGGTCAGCTGTCGTTCATAAACACGCAATACAGCGAAGGAACCTGGCCGTGCCACTGTAGTGTCGATCCGGCCGATCGGCATCTCTTGGTTGCGAATTATGGCTCGGGAAGCTTTGCCGTTTTCCCCATCAATGACGATGGACGCATAGGTGAGAAACCGCATGTTGTTACACCCGGCCTGGGCTGCTCTGGCCCTGATAAGGCAAGGCAAGACGGACCACATGCCCATATGGTGTGCCATGATCCAGAGGGCCGGTTTGTCATTGGGGTCGATCTTGGGGCGGACAGTGTCTTTGCCTGGACACTGCACCCGGAAACCGGCGTCTTGGAGCCGTGCTCCCCCCCGGCGACCAACGTCGCCGGAGGGTGCGGGCCTCGCCATATGGTTTTTCACCCAAGCGAGAAACTGGCTTACGTCTTAAACGAATTGTCGTCGACGATAGATGTGTTCCGGTTTGGCGCGGATGATCCTTCGCTCATATGGGCTCAAACCATCTCAACCTTGCCTGAGGACACAGAATTTGAGCGTCCAAGATTTGATGCCGATAACCCCGGCAGCATCCCTGCAAAGGGAAATACCGGAGCAGGCATCGTCATGCATCCTTCAGGCGAGTGGCTCTACACCACAAATCGCGGATCAGATACGGTCGCGATCTTCAAGATCATTCCCGCCACCGGACGATTGCAATCGCAAGGCTGGGTTCCGACTAAAGGCAAGATACCACGCGGGCTGGCCATCGACCCGAGCGGATCACTTTTGTTTGTTGGCAACCAAAACAGCGATTTGATTGTAAATTTTGTAATCGACCAACAAAGCGGCGCTCTGGATAGGAATACCAATCAACAGCAAAGCCCAACGCCGGTGGATTTCGCATTTGGACCGTTGATACCCTAGGGTCAGCATCCCGGCTTCATGTTCTTTAATCATCCCGATGATCTGGGCTTCCGTGAAACGGCTTTTTCGCATCTGTTTGCTCCTTCAAAAGGTTGAGCAAACTCTACATCAGAACGAGGGAAGTTTCGGGCGGCAGGTCACGGCCTACGAAAGACGCATCGAGAGAATGGAGCGCGAACAGGTGATTGTGGAAGAAAAACTGCGAAATCAGCCCGCCAAGGCCCAGACATTCGAGCAATTGTTCGAACACGCCATGACGTTCCTCGCAAACCCTTGGAAAATCTGGGAAAGCGGTAATCTCGCACTGCGTAGAACAGTCCTAAGACTGGCTTTTGCCGACCCAATCGCCTCCTCGGGATCCGAAGGACTTCGAACACCCAAAACCACCTAACTATTTAAGGCGTTAGGGGCAGTTTGTACAAATCTTGGGAAAATGGCGGTGCTATCAGACGAATTCGAACTCGTCTCTGGTAGGGCAGGATCGCGGTCCCTTAGGCCCGCATTCGGTCTGATTTTCGACGCCGAACATCGGGTGCAAACATAGGGCCAAATCTGGTTCACCAGAACCAGACGGTTTCATAGCTGATCTCTGTCCCACGCTGGTAGAGATGATCCTGCAAGGCAATGATCTTTTTTTAAATTTGGTCAGGATGAGGTTCATGAATGCCTTTCGTCGGAGCCGCGCAGGCAAGAAGGACGCACGTTGAACTCTGAATGCCTGCGAAGATGCCGGTTTTCAGCGCGTCAAAACCGAGACGCACTAACTCACGGCGCGACCCGTTACCATGGTTCCGGACGTTTCGATCGTCGGCCGCGGAGTGTTTCACACCATCTAGAATGAGCTGCCGCTTTCTGCAAATCGGTGTTATGTCCGTTTCGGATCCAATCCGCTTACTCAAATGTCATCCTGTCTCGGCGTCTTAGTCGTTTTGGTGTCCGTCGTCCGCTTCGTCTGCCCGTAATTGGATCGCGATCGAGATAGGTTTCCTCGTTTCGGCGCATCCATTTGACGAACTGGCTGAGAGCGTCGGCTTGATCGTCATAAGAGGCATGCGGAAAGGCGAGAAGCTCTGCGCGCAGCGTGTCGAACCAGGGCTGGTCGGCAGGGATTGCGATATGACCCTCCTTAAGCCAAGCAGTGGCTGGGATGAAACGTGCCTCCTTCGAAGTCTTTACTTTGACCCGACCAAATACATCCACCACAGTTTTCTGCAAATCAGGCAGCATTGCCGCACCAAGCGCGGCATCCTCGATTATGACGAGGTCGGCGCGCCAATTCTTTCGGGCTGCCAACACAATTGCTCTTAGGTCTGAGTAGTCTTTGCGCACTCGAATGACATCGAGTAAATACCAGCGCCTCTCAACGTCTTGCCAGCCGAAGGTCATGCCGACGGACCAGGCGCAGCGGGGCCCGTCCTTGGCTGCCATGTCCCAGCTTTGAACACGCCGGGTGATGACCTCTTCCTTGGGCAAGTTTTCGACCAGCGCAAGGTCCTGCTCGGAGAGGAGGGCGCTTTCCGATGGGATCGGGTTCTGCTGGTATTGCGCCTCGAAGGCGTAGTCGCCGATTTCCTGGCGGATCTGGTCCAGAACCTCATTTGGCTCTCGTGCCGGACTGAGGACATCGCCAGGCTTGCGAACCCAAACACAATTGTCAAAGAGCCGGATGTCTTCCTTCTTTGTCGCGATAGAGGCCAGTGACAGGTGCTCGAACGTGCCTTTTTCGAGCAGATAAGCAGTGAAGTCGTCTTGATGCAGGCGCTGTTGGATTGACAGGATCCGCGCCGATTTCTTGTTGTCGAGCCGCGAGTAGAGCGTCTCGTCGAAGAAGGTCCTGGCCTGCTCCCTGATGACCGGCGAGTGAACTTCCGAGGCCTTGGCAAGATCGTCGATCACGATCACATCGGCCCCGAAGCCGGTGACAGACCCTCCGAGCGAGACGGCCTGCCTGCCGCCGCCTTTGGTGGTCCGGATGTGCTCAGCCCGTCGATTGGCAGGATCGATGCATGTATCGGGGAAGAGCTCGCGATAAAACCGGCTGGTGATCAGTCGCCGGAAGGAGGTTGCGTGTTCACGGGCCAGGTCCCCGCCATAGCTTACTACCATGACCTTCGTCGCCGGGAAATGCCCCAGCAGGAACGCCGGGAAGATCACCGAACCGCAGATCGATTTCAGGTGACGAGGAGCGATCGAGATGATCAGACGGTCACACTCCCCCTTCACCATGAGTTGCAGCAAATAGCACATCGCCTCGACATACTCTGCCTTGTCTAATTGCCGCCCCGGATGCAGCACGGTGAAGGCGCGCTGCAGGAAGAGGTAAATATTGAATCTCAGCAGGGCCTGCGCGACGCGAGGATCGCTGAGGTCGATATCAGGTGTCATCGCCTGGAGCCTCAGGAGCCGTGACGAAGAGGTCCCCAGGATCGCTGTCCGTCATCTCCGCCAGGGCCGCGAGGATCTCCTGATCTCGGGCCAGACGCGCCTCTGCGGTCTCGGCGGGCGCTGCATCCTCATCGCCGGAGAGGTCACGCATCACCGGAATGAGCTTGAGCAGGAGCGCGCGGCTGCGGTGATTGCCTTCGAGGCTCTCCTTTGCGACCTGGCGGGCCAGGACTTCGATCGCCGACAACTGGCGCCGCCGGCCGTTTTCCGTAACCGTCATTTTGCGATAAAGCACATCCCTGATGATCGTTGAGGCACTCTTGCGGCCCCTAGGCCGCCCTCTGGGATTGCCAGACTGGCCGCGTTTGAAGCGGGTTGATCTGGGTGGGCACCCATAGCCCACGTCACAGTCTTTGTCGTCTTCATTGCTCATCAGTCTGCTCCATATATAGGGCCGCCTCGCGGTCATTAAATGTTGTGCCCGTCGCAATGTGGACGGCCTGCTGGCCGGTCAGAGCCTGCCACCTGCGAATGGTCAGATCGACATAGGCCGGATCGATCTCGGTGAGCCGCGCGCAGCGGCCGGTTTTCTCGGCGGCCAGCAGTGTTGAGCCGGAACCGCCAAAGAGATCGAGAATTAGGTCGCGGTGACGGGTGACATCACGGATTGCGTCCGCCACCAGCGCCGTCGGTTTGACCGTGGGGTGAGACGCGAGATCCGCGTCCCGGCCTTGCCGGAAGGTGTTCACACCCGCGTAGTCCCATACATTGGTCCGGTAGCGGCCATGGCGGCCAAGCTCGATATTGTTGATATGCGGGGCGCCGGGTTTGCGGAATATGCAGACCATCTCATGCTTGGAGCGATAGAAGCTACCCATCCCGCCATTGGTCTTGTTCCAGATGCATATGTTGAGGAGATCAAAACCGGTCGCTTTCCTGTTTGCCTGGATCAGGTCGGCCACATGACGCCAGTCCATACAGATCATGGCAATGCCGCCTGGAACTAGCACCTGTAAGATGCGGACAAAGACCATACGTAAAAACGCCCTGAACTCAGCCTCATCCATTTCGCCCGACGCCATGGCAAATTCGCTATGGGTGCCGGTGCCGCTGACATGGCCATTTACGCGCACATTATAGGGTGGGTCCGTGAAGACCATGCTTACGGGATCTTCTCCTATTAGCCGGGACATGTTCTCTGCTTCCTGACTGTCAGCGCAGAGCAGGCGGTGGCGTCCAAGCTGCCACAGGTCTCCTAAGTGTGTCACCACGGGCTGGCCTTTCTCGGGAAGCGCGAAGGTTTCATCTTCCGTCGCCTCCTTCGCCGGCGCCTCGAGGATCACGTCGATTTCTGCGGTTTCAAAGCCGAGCAGGTCGATATCGAAATCCAGGTCACCGGCGATCTCCAGTTCGACCATTTCGGTGACCTCAAGGCGCAGGAGGTCATCATCCCTGGAAGAGAGCTCCGCAAGCCTGTTGTCCAGGAGCCGATAGGCCTTGACCTGTACGTCGCTTAGGTGCCGGAGCCGAATGACGGGCACGTCCTTCCGACCGAGCTTTACCGCGGCCTCGTAGCGCCCATGACCGGCAACAATCGTTCCAGTTTCGTCAATCACGATCGGATTGATGAAGCCGAAGGTCTCGATGCTCCTTGCCACCAGGGAGATCTGGCGGTCAGAATGTTTGCGGGCGTTCCTCTGACAGGGCTTAAGGTCTCCGATCTTTGTCATCGTAATGACTGGATCGACGGTGGGATTTGGCGCGTTTCGAATTCGGCGGCGCACGCGTGGCGGCGGGGGGCGTGACGTCAGGTCTTTCATTAGCTCCTCCTGAACATGAGGCATGACGAAAGTGTTCGGGGAAGTACAACTTTCCCGTGGCCCCAGGGTCATGGCCCTGAGCGCTCCGCGCCTCTGTTTGCGATATGAAGAAGAGTCTGAAGGCGGTCCGCCACCGGCGCAAGGGGTGGCCGGATTATCGGTCATGGGACGGTGCGTTTTGATAGAGTTTCTATGTTTTAGAGTCACTTACCGGACCGCTTCGCACCGGGTGTGCGAAGTTTTGAATCCAAAAATCCCGTTATTTGTCAACCATTTGGGTTACATTTTTTAGGCAAAACCCACTGAAAAGACGAATCACTCCGTCGATCGCGCAGAGGCCTTGGCAAGCAAATCCGACGCCTCCACCTCCAGAGCCACGGCAATCTTGTAGATGTTATCGAGCGAGATGTTCTGCTCCGAACGTTCCACCGCGCTGAGATATGTGCGGTTTACGCCGGCTTCCGCAGCCAGACGTTCCTGCGACCAACCGAGTTCAGCGCGCAGCAGGCGCATATTCCGGGCGAGCGTATCACGTAGGGGGCTTTTTACTGTGCGTTTCACCCCTCAGTTTATTGTCTGATACCGCTTTTAAGACTACCTGTTTTAACATACATTCGTTATGTGTTGGTATGTCAATAACTCAGGAAAAGATTTAGATGGAACTCAAGCCGATCATTGCCGCCGCAGGCCTTTCGATGATAGCCACCAATTTGTTTGCTGCCCCCCTTGAAGAGAACGCAATCTATCCTGGAAGCTGGAGTAGGACCGATGCCCAGGCAATCGCTGACGACGCAAGCATGCTCATCCGTCGCTCTCGCTATCGCTGCGACAGTGTGTCGTCGATCCGCTCCTGGCTCACCGGTGGTGGCTTCACCGTTTTCTGCAACGGCTTTCGCTATGAATATGAGATCGAAGATCGGGGGGGCAGGTGGACGGTTACTGTTCAATGACTTGCACGAAAAATTCTACGCTTTGCCGGCTCGCATGAAATGAGACGATCGTGAATGGAGAGGGCAGGGTGCCCTCCTAAGTGGGTCTTGGACGTTTTCGTTGCGATCTGACGCTTTGGATCTGGCAATCTCTTTGTGCTTCCGCTCGAGTTCCACGTCAGGGTTCTTGCCCATCGACAGAGTTGGCAAACCGTTGTCACTGATTTGTTCAATCATTTGAAAACGCAGGAACCATTGCAGACCCTCTCTTATGTCGCAGCATTTGGTAAGTCCGGGCTCTTTGCTGCCGTCTTCCGCTTTGCGGCATCACAGGACATCGGCCCAGATCCTGTCGGCACGAACGGCCCATAGCCGCCGTCCGATGTGGAGTCTCGATGCTGCGACGCGGCCCACCAAACCGGTCATTCGCTGCGAGTGCATAATTGAACCGTTGGCGAAGGGCCAATGTGCGGGACGAAGCAGCCCTGCCGAGGTGGTTTTCGAATGGCCGCTTCCTTAAGATAGACGGATCAAAAGACTAAGCCTTACGCGTCGGTTGCCTCGGAACGAGTCATGATGATCTCGCGGGTGATCTGCCAACGGCCATCTTCAAGCACAAAGTCGATGCTGAGCGAGATGAGTTGATAGCGCCCTGTGGCGTCGTTCTTCCGGCTGACGACGATGTGGCCATGCGTGTCATCGGCCTCGACAAGGTGATACTTCACCCATGGGTTGTCGTCTTTCAGCGCACCCATGTTGTTCTTGATGAACTCCATGAACCCGTTCTTGTCATTGCGCATCAACGTGCCGTCGTTCAGCAAAACATAGGTCTGCATGTCGCGGTGATACAGACTGTTCAGCACCTCAAATGAGTGCCCAGACACGCCGTGGATCAGCCCGTCCAATGTCTCTTTGACGGCGGCTGCGTTGGTGTGATCTTCGGTCATAGTCATTGTAGTACTCCTTTTGGAATTAGTTGTTTTTGGGAGATTTGATGCCAAGGATCACTCGGTTGCGTAGTTGCTGAACATATCCAGCATGATCTGCCATGGAGCGTCTCCGCTCTCACGCTCGAGGACGTAGATGTATGAGCCTTCAAGTTGGAAACCTTGGCTTTCAACCGAGGCGCGGGTCACGCCTTGCATGACCGCCTGTGTGCCGTCGTCAGATATGAACAAGTTTTCAATCGTGTGCGACAGCTCCCCATTGTTCTCGCTCATGAAGGTGATGGTCTGACGCGGAACACCGTCGCGGCCTTGTGCGGGTCGAGTTGCGGGCGCGATCCAGAAAGCATCTTCATCATAGAGGGCAATCAACCCCGCTGCGTCATGAGTTGCAGCCAGTTCGTTGAATCGGTCGTTGAAGGCGATCAGGCTTTCGCGGGTTTCGGCCTGGGCCTGGGCCTGGGCCTGGGTTTCGGCAAAGGCGGGCAGAGCCAAAGAAGCTATGGCGGCAATAGTGGAGAGGGCGGATGTCAAGCGCATGTGCTTGTCCTTTCAGTTTAGTGTATTTATTTTAAAGACTTAGAGGAAGAGCGGCCTCATGCGGCCCGTGTCCCCCGTATTGGGTAGTTGTTCTCGGGATTGCGAATGAAGCGAAGGCCGCCAAGCAGGGTTTTTAGGTCAGGCCGGGCAAATGGCGCATTTGAGATGTCCGTGACTTGAACCTGCCCTTCAGCGTTGACGACAAAGATACCAGGTTCCGCAAAAGGGCGATCCGTTTCGTCCGCAGAACGGGGATCGGAAACGTAAAGCCCAAGTTCGCGCATTTGCTCCAGACTCAAATCATACCCAACCGGGTAGCTTGGCTGCACCAATGCGATCTGGTCTGTTGCTTTGGTTTCGGGGTCCGCAGAAACAGAAACAACACCCACACCAAGCGCGTGAAGCTCTGGCAGCAATGTCTCCAACTCTCTCAAATAGCTGGTGCACAGCGGGCAATGCTTGCCGCGATAGACGACCACCAATTGCCAATCTTGGCCTCCTTGACGAGCGCCAAGCGTCAGTTCTCCGCCGCCCAGTTTAGATACAGTGATTGCTGGAAATTGCGACCCAGCTGCTGTTTTTTGCGATGACATTTCTCTTGTCCTTGCGTTTTGTGATGATCGTTATAAAATATACTGAAAGCGAAACGTCAAGGATTTTTGTAATGAATGTCACAAAAAAGGTTGGGCGGCCCAAAACCTTCGACCGGGACGACGCCCTGACCAAGGCAATCGGCGTTTTCTGGAAGCAGGGCTATGAAGGGGCGTCCATGAAGCTGTTGACAGATAAGATGGGGATCAACAGCCCCAGCCTTTATGCTGAGTTCGGTGACAAGCACGGCCTCTATCTGGAAGCCATCAACAGCTATGCGACCAACGATGCCTGTACGCCATTGGTTGCGCTGGAAACTGAGCCGGACATTCATTGTGCGGTTCGCGCGTTCTTTGAAGCCGTGATTGATTACTCAACACAACATGCCAGTGGCGCAAAGGGGTGCTTTCTCGTGTCCTGTGTTGCGACAAGTGCGGGGCATGTTGACGGCACCGCTGAGTTGCTGCGTGACGCAATCACGTCAACAGACAAACGCATAAAAACGCGCCTTGACCATGAAGTGCGAACGGGATCACTTCCGCAAAACTTCCCAAGTGCGGACCGCGCCAAACTGATGTTCGACTTGCGGCAAGGAATGGTGTTCCGGGCACGCGCTGGTTTCACGGATGAAGTCCTCGCAGGGGACATAGATAAATACGTCGGTTCAGTTCTCGCACATCGTGAAAGCTGACTTTGTTTCGCCGCGCAGCATTCGTCATTTTGGGCTCGTTCCTGACCTCGGAGGCGGCGCAGCATCCTGTGGTATGACATCTGTGTCAACGTCGGGTTGTCGCTTTGGGAGGGCTTGGCGGATCGGAGGATCAGTCATGGAAACACCAAACTTACCTGCCATTCGCGCACTTCGTCCAGCTTGGAACAAGGGCCGCATCGTCGGTCAGAAACGGCCACTGAAGCCAAAGCATGTCTGGGCTATACGCGTTCGACTTGAGTTAGCCGAGAACCATCGCGACCTCGCGCTGTTCAATATGGCAATCGACAGCAAGCTTCGAGGTTGCGACCTTGTGAAGTTGAAGGTTGTGGATGTGATGGCGTCTGGCCAGATCAAGGAACGCGCTTCAGTGCTACAGAGCAAGACGCAAAAACCAGTCCGGTTTGAGATATCCGAAGGCACGCGCGCCTCGGTCGAGAAGTGGATGGAAGATGAGCTGATGGTCGGCTCCGAGTACCTTTGGCCAGGCCGATTTCATGAGCGCCTGCACATCTCAACGCGCCAGTATGCACGGATCGTACGCGACTGGGTTACGTCGATCGGTCTTGAGGCGACGGCATTTGGCACGCATTCGATGCGGCGCACGAAGGTCACCCAAATCTACAAGAAAACGGGCAACCTCCGAGCCGTTCAGCTTCTGTTAGGACACACCAAGATGGACAGCACAGTCAGGTATCTTGGTGTTGAACTTGAGGACGCCTTGGCTATTGCTGAAGCCATTGAAATATAACATCTCTGGGCCGCTTACATGAGCGGCCCAAAGCCGACATTAAAACAGCATTGACTATGATCCCGTGCGACCAGACAGAGTTGGCGTTCGCTGCTCCGGATTTCTGCCTCTGGACAGTTGCGCTGACGGCAGGCGCTCAGATGAGCTTGGCCCATATCCTCAGTCGAAGCCGCAGCACCATCTCGCGACACTAATTCCGGTATCAATGGCCTCCAATCCGTTAGATCCGGCGAATAAAGTTGACGCCAATGCTCTCCTCGAATTCAATCATTGTGTCCTCGAGGGCAGTGGTGACTAGATCATTGAACCGCCTTGGACCGCTTTCGAATACTTGTGTGAATGTCCCGATGCGGATCCAGGTTTCCGGTACTATCGGGATCAGCTTCATTCCCGGTGCCGCCAAAAAGGTTGATGCGGTGGCGTAATCCACAACCGCCGCTCCGATACCGTTAACAGCCATCTGGCAGGCCAGAAGCGCCGAAGTTGTTTCGGCGACTAAGCGGGGCGGCGCGTCTGAAAGCTCAAGTATTTTATCCATCTGATCCCGCGCAACCAGCCCATGTTGATAGCCGATCATTGCCTTCCCCGGCCAATCATCTGGTTCTACGCGAGGTCGGGTTGATAGCGGGTGATCCTCTCTCACCAGGATCGCCGCGCGCAATTCGGCCACGGGTGATGCTTTGAGGTAGCGATGCGAAATTGGCAATACGCCCAAACCAATATCAAAGGCGCGGCTGGCAGCCCATCGTTGAATATCGTGGCGTCGCAGGACCGCGCTGATTAGGTGAACATCCGGGGCCACCTTGGAAAACTTTGCCAATACAGGGCCAAGAATGCCTAAGGACAAGCGCGGCATCGAAATGATAGAAATTGTCTGGCGTTCTTCGGATTTAATCGCGTCTACCACATTCGGCAAATCGTTAAGCCCTTGTAGAATAGGCTGTATTTCCGCGTGAAATCGAATCCCGGCCGAGGTGGGACGAAGTGTTCGGTTCGTCCGCTCAAACAGGTTCATGCCGATATCACGCTCAAGCTCCAGCAATTGCCGGCTGGCTGCGGATATGCTGGTGTTGAGGAGCTTGGCCGCGCCCCCCAGAGTGCCCGAAACCAAAATCGCGTCAAAAACCCGTAGCGAGCGAATGCTAAGCCCAGCCAAAACCTGCGTCCCGAAAATTGCAACTATTATCCATATGTTTGCAATTTTATTGAAACTTGCCAAGGTGTATCTTTGTTCCAACTCAAGGCGGGGCATCTGGGATGCATTGTCGGGTGGGCTCAGGCGCTCTTATCGCGCCAAAACGCACGAGCCCGTTCGAATTTGCATGGCGGCCTGGCTTGTTTCATTGGGAGGAAGATCAATATGAAGATAGCTGCATTCACCACCTCAATCGCTCTGGCGTTGGCAGGGCCGCTGTTCGCGCAAGACTTTCCTGAACGGGAAGTGGAAATTATTGTGAATTACGGGACCGGTGGGGCCGTGGATCGAACGGCGCGGTCGGTGCAGCGCTTCCTTCCGGAGGCGCTTGGCCAATCTGTTGTCGTTGAAAACATCTCAGGTGCGGGCGGGCGCCTTGGGATCGAGGCATTTCTGGAACGACCTGCCGATGGCTATCACGTTCTGACCGCCTTTGCGCCTGCGACCACTTATGTTGCGACGACAAACCCGGATGTTTTTGGCCTGGATGACCTTGCCATTATCAATGTCCAATGGATCGATCCGGCCGTTCTGGTTGTCCAGAATGACACCGGTTGGGCCACTCTGGATGACATGATCACGGCGATCCGGGCAGAGCCTGGCCGATTTACCTTTGGGTCCTCCGGGGCTGCGTCGGTGGGTACGGTGCTGGCGCTTAATCTGTTTGAAGCGCTTGAGCTTGAGGTGCGTGTCGTTCCCTATGATGGCGGCGGGGCAACGCGCGCCGCGTTTTTAGGTGGTGAAGTCAACATGACCGCCGCCGGTATAGGCGGTGCCATTCGGCTGCGTGATGCCGGTGTTCCTGTCGCCCTGTTTTGGGATGAACCAACCGAGATCTGGCCAGAGGCTGTTCCGGTAAATTCGGCATTGGACGGTCAGACCGTCGCAATTGGCGGCGCCTATCGGTTCCATGCCGTTCATGCATCGGTGCGCGAAGAATTCCCCGAGCGGTTCGACGCCCTTGTCGAGGCGTTCCGCCAAACGACTTTGGAAAACGACGATTTCATTGCCTTTGCCGATGAGACAGGGGTTGGGCGCGATTGGCGTGGACCAGAGGCCTCAACATCGATTTTGCAGGACGTTGAACAAAGCTTTTCTGCCATGTTTGAGTAACGATTGAAGTTTTTAGCGCATTCCCGGCCTCGAAGCCCGGAATGCGCGCCATCAGAAAGCAGATCAAATGAACAGCCAAAATCCGATCAAAGCGGCCATTGTCCCAACGCTGATGGTCAGTGCAGGTTTGATTTGGAGCGTCATTTATGTGCGCTCGGTTGCAGAAAACCCCCGGCATGACGCGGCCGCGCTGGCCCTGATTGGTCCGCTCATCTGCATTGTATTCCCGCTTGGCTTGCTCATCATCGCGCAGGCGGTTTTGCAAGCAAGACAGGGGAAATTGGACGAAGCGCATGAGCTTCAGGATCCAAAGCGCCAGATCTACCTGATCGCATTGTTGCTCTTCTTATGTTCCTTGCCCTGGCTTGGGCTTCTCGGTGCCGGATTGCCCTTTTTTGTTGGATTGGCCTACGCGCTTGGGTTTCGCCGGTTGGTCTCTCTCGGCCTGACAGCGTTTGGGATAGTGGCACTGATCTGGGGCGGTTTTGTGGGGCTGCTGGGCGTTGACCTCAACCTGTTGCCCGGTGCGCTCTGATGCTCGAACTTAGCCAAATCAGCCAGGGCCTGGCGCTGCTGACCAATTGGTATATGCCGCTTGTGATCCTGGCAGGAATGACGCTCGGATTGATTATCGGAGTCATTCCCGGAATGACAGCAGCCCTTGGATTGGCGGTTGTGCTACCCCTGGCCTTTCAGATGGATGCGTTGACCGCGCTGATCCTGATGACATCGGTCTATACCGGCAGCCTGACGGGCGGCGGCATTCTGGCCATTTTGATCAATACACCGGGGACCCCCGGCGCGGTGGCCACGACCTTTGATGGCTATCCTATGGCTAAGGCTGGGCGCGCGAACGAAGCGCTTGGCCTGCAAATCGCCGCATCGGCCTTTGGAGGTGCGTTAAGTTACGCATTTTTGTTGGTTTTCATTCAGCCCATGACGGATTTCGCGCTGCAGTTTCAGTCTGCCGAAATGTTGGCCCTTGTCATTTTTGTGCTGGTGGCGGTCGGTGCCCTCAAAGGAAAATACCTGCTGCGATCCCTTTTTGCCGGGGCAATTGGCCTGTTGCTGTCAACCATCGGTGTCGTTTTAACCACCGGCGAGCCACGCGGCACCATGGGATTTGCAGAACTGGAAGACGGCCTGCCGATAATTCTGTGTGTCATCGGGCTGTTTGCTGTCCCGGAACTCATCCAGATCCTCCCACGCAAAGCGATATCCGAGGCAGATACCAAAATCAGGCACTCAGCGGCTGAGCTTTTTGGGGGTTTTGGGGGGGCGTTCAAAAGGTGGCCAACATTGCTGCGCGGATCATCGATCGGCATCGTCATTGGCATCCTGCCCGCAGCAGGGGCAACCCTGGCATCGATTTTAAGCTACACAGTTGCCAGCAAACTGGCCCGCGAGGATGAGGTTTTTGGCGAGGGTGAGCCGAAAGGCATTGTCGCCGCTGAAAGCGCCAATAATGCGTCCGAGGGCGGAGCGATGGCCATTCTTCTAGCGCTTGGCATCCCCGGAAGCGCCTCAACCGCGGTCATTCTTGGTGGTTTCCTATTGCATGGGCTGGTCCCCGGCGCAGGGCTTTTCCGTGATAATGGCCCGTTGGTTTACGGCCTTATCATTGGAAATATCTTTCAGATGTTTTTGCTGGTCGGCGTCGCGCTTATGGTAGCTTACTCCGTTGCAAGGATCGTAACAGTGCCGACGCCGGTTCTCGTCCCAGTGCTAACCATTTTGCTAACCGTCGGCGCGCTGAGTTTTCGCGGCCAGATATTCGATGTGTTTGTTGTGTTTGCCTTTGGAGTGATCGGGTGGTTCTGCCGCAAATACGAATTTACACCGCTCTCTCTCATGATCGGCCTATTCCTGGGCAGCCAACTGGATCAGGAAATGGTCCGCGTTTCGATACTTTACAGCTACGAGCCCCTTCTGATCCTTCAGCGACCTATCGCGGCAACTTTATTTGCGCTAACGGCGGCAATTCTGGTTGGTAAGATCATTTTGACCCTGCGGTCCCAACTCAAGAATCGAGGCCCGTAGTGACACAGCCCGAAGTTGCACCTTTCGTGATCAAAGAGATCAAAGCCTGGCCACTGCGTGCGCCTATCTCGACACCGCGCCGGAATGCTTTTGGAACGCAAACCAGCCGCACCACGCTATTTCTTGAAATGACCCTCGATGACGGCACAACTGGTTGGGGCGAGGTTTTTGCCAATTGGCCGCAGTTTGCCGCGCTTCACAGGGCCCGCATCGTCGAGCAACTGATCAAACCGCTGATCGTCGGGCGGGAATTTGCGACGCCGCAAGCTCTCTGGACTGACCTGACTCAACGCCTTGGCTCACTGGCGATCCAATGTGCCGAACCTGGCCCCTTTCAAAGCGCCATTGCCGGTGTCGAGATTGCCGTCTGGAATTGCCTGGCTAACCAAAAAAACATCCCACTCGTGCAGATGCTTGGCGGTGCGCGTTCACAACCACGCCCCTATGCCAGCGGGCTGACAGGCGACATGTTGGCCAGAAAACTGCCTGAACTGCTGGCCATTGGTTGGACGGCATTCAAACTAAAAGTGGGGTTTGGCCGCGCGCAGGACGAGGCCGCGCTTCACCATTTTCGGCAGATCGCAGGAAATGGCGTTGAACTGATGGTGGATGCCAATATGGCCTGGAGCGTTGAAGAAGCGCTACTGGCTTGCAAGTGGCTCGAACCTTTTGATCTTCAATGGATCGAAGAGCCCATCCGGGCCGATTCAGACATGTCAGACTGGGCCCGCATTGCTCGCAACAGTGCCATTCCCATTGCCGCCGGAGAGAACCACACAGGGCTAGGGACCTTTCAGGAATTGCTCGATGCCGAGGTTGGGGTTTTACAGCCCGACCCTGTGAAATGGGGCGGACTGGCCCAAACCCTAGCAATCGGTGAAATCTGCGCCAAACAAGGCAAAACTCTCGCGCCACATTTTTTGGGCGGAGCGATTGGACTTGATGCTGTGAAGCATGTTGCGCAACGATCCGGCGCGACATTTCTAGAGGTCGACGTGACAGAAAACCCGTTGCGATTTGAAGCCCTAGAAGAAAATATCGAGCGTTCAATCACACCCGAGCTCCTCCATAAGTATCAGGATGTAGAAACCTGACGCTCTCACGAAAGTTTTCTGGGCAAGGCTAAATTCTTCTACGCAGCGAAGGTCAGTTTTCCGCCGATCTATCCAAAAGGAGTGGACTTCCCGGGCGCAGCAAGCGTCTGTGAGCTCATGGACAGGCGTTTGCGGGTACAGATTACTTACCAGTTTGCGAGGCTGACGATGGCTCTGGAGGACGCATCCGGGGTGGCTACGGAAAGCCAGTCGTCATGTCTGTCTGTGGCTGAATATCAGGAGGTTTTGAGGGCGATTGGCGCAGATGTCGACGAAATTCACCAGCATATCGAGCGCCTGACGGAGCTGCTCAAAACCTGAATTCAATCCTGCGAAACATCTGGACTTCCCAGCCGCAGGAAGCGTCAGTGATGTCAGGCCCGGATCGCGTCCGGGCGTGTCGCGGTAGCCGGGGCGGCACGGGGTCGCTTCCGGAAACCGGGAGACAACAATGTCCAGAATATCGCAAACCAAATCCGCGCTGGTGCAGAAAATGCTGCGTGCGAAGCAGGGCGCCAGCGTCGCGCAGATCTGTAAGGCCACAGACTGGCCGGCGCATACATTGCGGGCCTTCCTGAGTCGGCTCCGGAAAGCCGGGGAGACGATTGAACGGGAGGATGCGGATGGCGGCTCCCGCTATCGACTGAGTGCGGAGGCAAAGGCGTGATTGTCGAGGTCGCCGAGCTGGATGGTATGTCCCGGACCGACCACCTTGCGGCCTGGCAGAAGCTGTTCGATGAACCAGTTCCGGATCGTCTGAGTATGCCGTTCCTGCGCCGCTTCCTTGCCTTTGAAATCCAGACGCGCCGCTACGGTGGTGTGCCCAGGTCTGTTGACCGACAGTTGCAGCAGGTCGTTGGGGAGAAGAAGAGGCCGGGTTCTGCCAGGCTGGAACCCGGTGGCCGATTGCTTCGCGAGTGGAACGGAGTGACCCATGTGGTTGATGTCGTCGAGGACGGGTTTCGCTGGAATGGCGAGACCCATCGGTCGGTCTCTGCAATCGCCAAAAGGATCACCGGCGCACATTGGTCTGGGCCGCGCTTCTTCGGGTTGACGAGGGCGGTAGGCAAATGAGCAGGGAGTTTAAGATCCGCTGCGCGATTTACACCCGAAAATCCTCTGATGAGGGGCTGGATCAGGAGTTCAATTCGCTTGATGCGCAGCACGAGGCCTGCGCGGCTTACGTCGCCAGCCAACGCCATGAAGGCTGGTGTATTATGTCGAAACGCTATGATGATGGTGGCGTTTCGGGCGGTACGCTTGAGCGCCCCGGGCTGCAATCTCTTCTGATTGATATTGACGCCGGACATGTCGACATGGTCGTGGTTTACAAGATCGACCGTCTGACGCGATCTCTCGCTGACTTCGCCCAGCTTGTGGACCGGCTGGAGAAATCCGATTGCTCCTTCGTCTCGGTCACCCAGGCCTTCAACACATCCTCTTCGATGGGGCGTCTGACCCTTAATGTGCTGTTGTCCTTTGCTCAGTTCGAGCGCGAGGTCACGGCTGAGCGAATTCGCGATAAGATCTCGGCGTCTAAGAAGAAGGGGCTCTGGATGGGCGGCAATTTGCCTCTTGGATATGACCGACATCCCGATCGGAATTGCCAGCGATTGGTCGTGAATGAGGCTGAGGCGAAGACGGTCCGGCGGCTTTTCAATCTCTATGACCAACTCGGCTGCCTCGCTAATGTGGTGCGGGCAGCCGGTGCCGAAGGCATTCGCTCGAAGCAACGAAACCATAACCGGACGCTCACGGGAGGAACGCCATTATCTAGGGGGCAGGTCCATTTCCTCCTTCGCAATCCGGTCTATCGCGGGTTGATCCGGCACAAGGACAAGATATATCCCGGCCAGCATCCGGCCATCGTCGATGAACCACTTTGGGAAAAGGTGCAGCAGATGTTGCAGGAGGCCTCCAATCGCTCCCGCAGCGGAGTTTCAAGTAAATCCAGAGATCGATCCTGGCTGACCGGCAAGCTGCGGGACGAAACCGGTGACCGCTTGACACCAACGCACACAACAAAGGGCAATAAGCGACTTCGCTACTATGTGTCGAACAGGTTGATTTCCGGCGGACCCGATCCGTCAGGATGGCGGTTGCCAGCAGCAAAGCTGGAGAAAGTAATTGTCGAGCTTGTAAGAGAGCACGTTCAGACCAGCACGGCGAAACACGAGCTGCTGGCTGACCCCGACGCGCGTCGCGCGGATGAGATGCGCTCTCGCGTTGAGAATCTGCTCACGGCTGAAACGCGCGAAGGGGAACGTTGGATCGAGGAGGTGTTCGCGGATGGTCAGGTGTCCTCGGAAAGCATCTCCCTCACGCTGAAGGGAACTGCGCTTGCGCTCCTGCTCAATCTGGCACCGGCTGATCTCAACGCTGAGATCCTCACGGTCACCCGGTCATTTGCCATGAGGCGACGTGGGGTGGAAATGAAACTGATCTCCGGCTCCGCGGCTCCCCAACCCGATGCAACGCTGATCACGATGCTCTCCCGCGCAAAGACATGGGCGCGCGAGCTGAAATCCGGAACACCCCTTGCAGCGATTGCAAATCGCGAAAACACCTCCGGGTCCTTTATCCGCACCCGGACACAGCTGGCCTTCCTGTCGCCAAAAATCCAAGCCGCAATTGTGGCAGGGACGCAGCCAACAGACCTCACCCTGATGAAACTCATCCGCGGAACGATCCCGCTGGACTGGTATGAGCAAGAGCAGCGTTTCGGGTTTTCCGAACCTGCGCCCCGCATTCCCTGAACATGTAATTCCGTTCACTGATCATCTCTGAAAGTTGCCTGTTTCGGGGATTTAATTCCCTGTTTCCCTGCGCAGGCAACTTACCTCTAACGCACTGTTATCATGGGCGATTCTAACTGGCTTCGTCAAAGATCAGGCAATTTTTGCGAAATTACCCTGTAAATCACAAGGTAACAGGGAAAACGCCCCAAACCGAACCTCCGAAAACCGTCGGTTGAGACTTTCGTGGAAAATCGGGGAATATGTGCCCGGTGGTTCGGTCTCGCCAAAGACAGCACCGCGCAAACCTACGGAATTCACGCGGGAATTCCGGGACAAACCGCACAACATAACAGAGACCGGGGTGGGTGGCGGAGAGACAGGGATTCGAACCCTGGGTGGGCTTGCACCCACAACGGTTTTCGAGACCGCCCCGTTCGACCACTCCGGCACCTCTCCGCGCTTGATTGGGGGTCGTGAGGCGGGGATTTAGAGGCAAGGCGCGAAGGGCGCAAGGGGGAAGTGACGCTTTCCTGCCGATCAAGCGGATTTTACTGCCCTGCTCTGGATTTCCCGCCCATAACGCCCCACCTTCGAAAGAACAAATTTCAATGAAGGACCCGCCTTATGTTGCGCGCCTGCCTCTTTTTCATACCCTTGGTCTTTTCCGTTGCCGTCGCTGATGCCCAGCGGGCGCCTGATCGTGGCGCAATGCCTGCCTCGGTCGAAACGCTTCTGGATCTGGTCGGAATGGACGAAAGCTATGTCATCATGTCCGAGGCTGGACAGCGCGATGCACAGCAGCTGGAAGAGGATCTTTTTGCAAGTTCCGGGGCAGGGGCGTGGCAAACGATAATAGCCGACCTTTACCACCCTGACGAATTGCGCGCAGCATTTACCAGCGGGTTTGCCTTTGACCGGATGGATGACGACACGTTGTCCGACGCCATTTCGTTCTGGGGCAGCGATCTGGGCCAGCGCATCGTCGAGGCAGAGCTAACTGCTTGGGACGCAATGTCAGACGAAGAGATTGAGGAACTGGCCAATGAGATCTATTTTCAGCGTGTCGCGGATAACGACCCCCGTCTGCCAATTCTTGAAAGGTTTACTGAGGTCAATGATTTTGTCGACCTGAACGTGGCAGGCGCGCTCAATTCAAATTTCGCCTTTTACCGCGGCATGGCCGATGGTGGGGCGTATCAGTTTGACATGCCACAAGATATGATGCTGGCCGAAGTGATGGGGCAGGAACCCGAAATTCGCGAAAACGCGATCCTCTGGCTCTACTCCTTTCAACTAATGGCCTATGACAACCTCAGCGACGCGGATATTGAAGCCTATATTGCCTTCTCCGAAAGCGAGGCCGGGCAGACCTATAACGCTGCCATTTTTCAAGGCTATGACAATGTTTTTGAAACCATGAGCTATCGCCTCGGCATGGCTGCTGCGATATTCATGACGGGTGACGAACTTTAGCGGGGAAATGTCGCTATTATCTGGGCCCGCCGCTTGACTTAAAGCCCTATGTCAGGCATCAGCGGGCCTCGGATGCCGCCCCGCGAGTCGTGGGGTGGTGTTTTTAGTTTTGAAATGAAGCCCCGGACAAGGGGCACGCAGTCCGAGGTGGCAATTGCCGCAACACCCGATTAGGGGACCGCAGGGCGCGGGGAAATGAAGGAAAAGCTCATGTTTGCGGTCCTTAAGACCGGTGGCAAACAATACAAAGTACAGTCCGGTGACGTGCTGCGTGTTGAAAAACTGGCCGCTGAAGCAGGTGAAACCATCCAATTTAACGACGTTCTGATGCTGGGCGGTGAAAGCACCGTACTTGGCGCGCCAACCGTTGCAGGCGCTGCCGTTCAGGCCACCGTGATCGACCAGATCAAAGGTGAGAAACTGATCCACTTCGTCAAACGTCGTCGTAAGCACAGCTCGAAGCGCACCAAGGGTCACCGTCAGAAACTGACGCTTGTTCGCATCACTGACATTCTGGCAGATGGCGCAGATGCCTCTGGCGTAAAAGCGGCTGTTGGCGCGGGTTCTGCCCCTGCTGCTGCACCCGCTGCAAAGGCCCCGGCCAAGGCAAAAGCAAAAGCCGCCCCTGCTGCTGAAGCGCCTGCCGCCGCTGCTGCGGACGATCTGACTGCACTGACCGGTGTCGGTCCTGCAGCTGCAGAGAAACTGAATGCTGCCGGCATCACCAGCTTTGCACAGCTGGCGGGTCTCAGCGCTGATGATGTCGCCGCAATCGACAGCATCAAGATCAAAGACGCCTGGATCGACCAGGCGAAAGAACTGGCTCAAGGCTAAGGAGACCAACCCATGGCACATAAAAAAGCAGGCGGTAGCTCCCGTAACGGTCGCGACTCAGCGGGTCGCCGCCTTGGCGTGAAAAAATTTGGCGGCGAAGCCGTCATTCCAGGCAACATCATCGTGCGTCAGCGCGGCACCAAGTGGTGGCCGGGTGAAGGCGTTGGTATGGGCAAAGATCACACCATCTTTGCAACCGATGAAGGCGCCGTGAAATTCCACAAAGGTCTTAAAGGCCGCACCTTTATTTCCGTGCTTCCGGTGGCGGAGGCCGCAGAATAAGCCGAACCTTTTTGGTATGAGAATAAAAGGGGGATCGGCGACAAGCCCGGTCCCCCTTTTACATTACAGGAAACCGGACTTGAGGAGAGCCATCCAAACACCCACATAGGGGGGAATGGATGGGGACGGTTTCCCGTAACCCTGTTCTTGAGGAGGAGCAGATGAAACAAGAAACGATCGTTCAGCAGGAAGTGATCGAGACGCCGCGCTTTGTGCTGCGGCCCTTGCGCAATTCCGATGTCGGGCTGTTGGAGCTATACGCCTCTGACGCGCGCGTTGCTGAGATGACGACCCGCATTCCGCACCCATTGCCGCCTGGGATGGCTGAATCTCTCGTTGCGAAGGCGCAAAGTGAGTTTCGCAATGAACATGTCTGGGCCATGGATGCGACCGAACAGGGTGGCGGCGAGTTCTTAGGGTTGATTTCCCTGACTCAAATGGACCGCAACCAGTCCGAGGTCGGCTATTGGGTGGCGCCCGCGATGTGGAACACCGGTTTGGCATCCGAGGCCGTGAAGGCTTTGGTCAATGCGAACCCGCTTAGCAACGAAACCATGTTTGCCAGCGTCTTTCAGGACAACCCGGGAAGCGCACGGGTGCTGACCAATGCCAAATTCGCTTATCTCGGCGATGCAGAGGCGTTTTCAGTAGCCCGAAATGCAAAAGTCCCGACATGGACATATTTGCGCAAGCTGGACTAAGCCCGCCCGTCTAAAACGGACATAAGAATAGGGGTAAGGTTCCGGCCTTGCCCCTTTTTGCTGTTCAAACCCTTGAGCCGCACCCGTTTTGCCTCTATCGCCCTAGCGACCCATCTGAAAGCGACCACCATGAAATTTCTCGATCTGGCCAAAGTCTATATCCGCTCGGGCGGCGGCGGAGGCGGTTGCGTGTCCTTCCGGCGTGAGAAATACATTGAATATGGTGGTCCCGATGGCGGCGATGGTGGCAAAGGTGGCAGTGTCATAGTGGAGACAGTCGAGGGGCTGAATACGCTGATCGATTTCCGCTACCAACAGCACTTTTTTGCCAAGAACGGCCAGCCCGGCATGGGCAATCAACGGACAGGTCGTGATGGCGATGACATCATCCTGCGCGTGCCAGTTGGAACGGAAGTGCTGGACGAGGATCAGGAAACTGTCATTGGCGACCTGAGTGAGCTTGGCCAACGCATTGTTCTGGCCAAAGGGGGCAATGGTGGTTTCGGCAACCTGCATTTCAAAAGCTCCACCAACCAAGCGCCGCGTCGGGCCAATCCCGGTCAACCGGGGGTTGAGCGTACCATCTGGCTGCGCCTGAAACTGATCGCAGATGTTGGTTTGTTGGGTCTGCCCAATGCCGGTAAATCGACCTTCCTTGCCGCCACATCCAATGCCCGGCCAAAAATTGCAGATTACCCGTTCACAACGCTGCACCCCAATCTGGGTGTGGTGGGCGTGGACAATGTGGAATTTGTTGTAGCCGATATTCCCGGTCTCATCGAAGGCGCATCCGAAGGCAGGGGATTGGGCGACCTTTTCCTTGGCCATGTCGAAAGATGCGCCGTGTTGTTGCATCTGATCGACGGCACATCGGAAAACGTTGTGGAGGATTACCAGACCATCGTGACTGAGGTCGAACGCTATGGCGCGGGCCTTGCCGACAAGCCGCGCGTCATTGTTCTGAACAAAATCGACGCGCTAAGCGCCGAGGATCTGGCTGAGAAGACCGCCGAATTGGCCGCCGTCGCGGGCCCTGTCATGCAGATGTCAGGCGTGGCCAGCCAAGGGGTTATCGACGTATTGCGCACCTTGCGGTCAAATATCGATGCAGATCGCCTTCGTCAGAAGAAGGGGGAAGAGGAGCCTCAGAAATGGCACCCCTAAGCCTCTCTGACGCCAAACGCCTCGTTGTCAAAATCGGCTCGGCCCTGTTGGTGGATCGCCAAACTGGCCAATTGCGCACTGATTGGCTGAAAAGCCTTGCCACGGATGTCGCGCGCCATAAGGCCCGCGGCGCAGATGTTGTTCTGGTATCTTCCGGCTCCATCGCGCTTGGCCGCTCGGTCCTGAATCTGGGGCAGGGAGTTTTGTCGCTTGAACAGGCACAGGCCGCTGCCGCGGTGGGTCAGATCCGTTTGGCCCGCGCCTATGAAGAGGCGCTGGCACCCCATGGGATATCCACGGCCCAGATCCTTCTTACCTTGGAAGACAGCGCTGATCGTCGTCGGTATCTGAATACCCGCAACACCATGGCCGTTTTGCTGGGTCTTGGAGTTGTTCCTATCGTTAATGAAAACGACACCATTGCCACAGATGAAATCCGCTATGGCGACAACGACCGGCTGGCGGCCAATGTGGCCGCGATGGCGGGTGCTGACCAATTGGTGCTGCTCTCTGATGTCGATGGGTTTTATACCGCCAATCCCAATGAAGACCCTGACGCCAAACGGTATGATGTGATTGATGCGATCACACCAGAGATTGATGCGATGGCAGGGGATGCGGGATCTGGCTTGTCCAAGGGCGGCATGAAAACTAAGCTTTTGGCGGCCCGGACGGCCACCTCAGCAGGTTGCGCGATGGTGATCACCGAAGGGTCGGCTTTGCATCCGCTGCAGACCCTTGAAAACGGCGCCAATTGCACGTGGTTCACCGCCACAGAAGACCCGCAAACCGCGCGAAAACACTGGATTGCCGCGATGAAACCCAAAGGGGCAGTGCGCCTTGATGCGGGCGCGGTTGGTGCGCTTTCGCGCGGAAAATCGCTGTTGCCTGCGGGTGTGACAACTGTCACAGGCAGTTTCAAACGCGGTGACCCCGTGGCGGTTGAAGATGCCGATGGCGCGCGCCTAGGCATAGGGCTTGTTCGCTACACATCGGACGAAGCGGTTGCCATAGCTGGCCACCGGTCGAGCGAGATCGAGCCAATTCTGGGCTACCCGGGACGCGCGGCATTGATCCACCGCGACGACATGGCTCTCTGATCCCTTCTTCTTTTTAAAAAATACCCATACACTCCCTCAAGCAAAACTCCGGAGGCTGATATGAAAGACTTGGCAGACATCCCCGCCCTAATGGCCGAGATGGGCGCACGTGCAAAAGCAGCAAGTGCGGAGCTGGCCTTTGCCCCGGCAGAGGCCAAGGAGGCTGCGCTGAATGCCGCGGCAGATGCAGTTTGGGCCCGCCGGGCCGAGATCATCGCCGCCAATGAAAAAGACATGGAATTTGGCCACGAAAAGGGCCTCAGCGACGCGATGATGGACCGTCTGATGCTGGATGAATCGCGCGTTCAAAGCATTGTTGACGGGTTGCGGGCCGTGGCAGGGCAAAATGATCCTGTCGGCGCCGTAATCAAGGAATGGGATATGCCTTCGGGCCTGAATATCCAACGCGTGCGGACCCCCCTTGGCGTTATCGGCGTGATCTATGAAAGCCGCCCCAATGTGACAGCGGATGCCGGCGCGCTTTGCCTGAAATCCGGCAATGCCGTGATCCTTCGCGGCGGGTCTGAAAGCCTACACAGTTCCGGTCTATTGGCGGAGTGCCTGCAAGAGGGTTTGAAGGCGGCTGGATTGCCAGCCGACGCCGTGCAACTGGTACCCACCCGGGACCGCGAGGCCGTAAAAGAGCTGCTGACCATGACCGATTATGTCGATGTCATTGTTCCTCGTGGCGGCAAGGGGCTTGTCGGGCTTGTCCAACGCGAGGCGCGAGTGCCTGTCTTTGCCCATCTGGAAGGCATTTGTCATGTCTATCTGGATGCCGCCGCTGACCCGGTAAAAACATTGGATGTCGTGCTGAACGCGAAAACCCGTCGCACGGGCATTTGTGGCTCTGCCGAATGCCTGCTGATCCACTGCGACCTGGTCGACACCATCGGTCAAGGCGTGATCCGCGCCCTGCTGGATGCGGGTGTTGAGGTGCGCGGCGACCAAGCCTTGCAATCCATCGAAGGCGTAACACCCGCAACGGAAGAAGATTTCGGCAAGGAATTCCTCGACATGATCATCGCCGCGAAAGTGGTTGATGACGTTGATGGAGCCATCGCCCATATCCGCCAATATGGTTCGGATCACACCGATTGCATCCTGACCGAGGATGACGCGGTGGCGGCGCGGTTTTTCCAGCGGCTTGATAGCGCGATCCTGATGCGCAATGCGTCGACGCAATTCGCAGATGGAGGTGAATTTGGCATGGGTGCCGAGATCGGTATCGCGACCGGCAAAATGCATGCGCGCGGCCCCGTCGGGTCCGAGCAGCTGACATCGTTTAAATACCTCGTCACCGGTGATGGGACTGTGCGTCCCTAAATTGGGATCGTAAAAGAGGCATGTTTCAATGACTGACCGTCCAAATCGGCCTGAAACTTTGATCCGGCGCCTTGGCCTCAAGGAAAGCGTGTCGCGCCCTGTCGTGACACCTATCCACCCGTCGGTTGTCTATGCCTCGCCATCCCCGGATGCATTGGACGGGCAATATGAGGGCAAGACCCATGGCTATACTTATGCGCGAGAGGGCCACCCAAATGCCGATCTTCTGGCCGCAAAGATCGATATGCTGGAAGGCGGGCAGGGCGGTCTGATAACCGGATCTGGAATGGCGGCAGTTTCGGCGGTCTTGCTTGGGTTGCTGAAGTCAGGCGATCACGTCATTGGGGGAGACCAGCTTTATGGTCGTTCCCTCAGGATGATGACCCAAGACCTGCCACGTTTTGGAATTGAAACCAGCCTTGTTGATCCAACCGATGCCGAGGCCGTTGCCGCGGCGGTCCGGCCTGAAACCAAACTGATTTTGGTCGAAGTGGTCTCGAACCCTACATTACGTGTTGCTGACATGGCCGGCATTGCAGCGGTCGCCAAAGCCAAGGGCGTCCTTCTGGCGGTCGACAACACATTTACCACACCAATTGCCTATCGCCCCTTTGATCATGGCGCCGATATCACGGTGCATTCGGTGACCAAGTTGTTGGCGGGCCATTCCGACGTGACGCTTGGCTATGTCTCTGCCCGCGATGATGAACTGATGGATGCGATGCGCGTTTTTGCAGTGACCACTGGCATGACGCCCAGCCCAAACGAGTGTTGGCTTGCGGAGAGGGGCCTTTTCACTTTTCCGCTGCGCTTTGAAAAGGCGCAGGCCAATGCTGCAGAACTGGCCGATTTCCTGGCATCACAGCCAGGGGTGAAACGGGTTCTTTACCCCGGCCGCAAAGACCACCCCGACCATGCACGCGCCTCAGCCCTGTTGAACGGTCATTTCGGCAATATGGTGAGTTTCGAGATAGAAGGCGGGCGGGCCCAGACCAATGCGCTGGTGGAAGCGATGCCCGACATGGCCTTTGCACCCACTTTGGGCGATGTCGGAACGACCCTGTCGCATCCCGCCACCAGCTCTCATCGGGCTTTGAGCGTTGAGGATCGTGCAGCTCTTGGAATGAGCGAAGGGTTTTTCCGCATCTCTGTTGGCATCGAAGACATCGACCTGCTAAAGGGCGATTTTGCTGCAGGTTGTGCTGCCGCATCCCAAATCTGAACACTTAAAAAGGGTTCACAGATGCCACGGAACATTCTGAAAAGCAGTTTGGCCGCCGTTCCCGATCCGATGCTGTTCATTGATGAGGACGGCAATATCTCTCTGAGCAATGGGGCGGCCGAAACGCTTTTTGGCGATTGGATACAGCGGCGCAGCTATGTAACAGCACTGCGCCAGCCGGCGCTTTTGCAAATGGTAGAAGATGTTTTTGGCGGCGGTCCGGGCGGCGAAACGCGCTTTGTTCGCACTGATCAGGCCGGAGAAACACTTTTTCAAGTTCGCGTCACACCATTGAAACGCGAAGAGGCCGAGGTCGACGGGGTGTTGCTGCATTTCTCTGACATCACTCATCTTCGCGAGGCTGAGGAAATGCGTTCCAACTTCGTGGCCAATGTTAGCCATGAGTTGCGGACGCCGCTGACGGCTTTATCGGGTTTTATCGAAACATTACGAGGACCGGCCAAAGATGACGCAGAGGCCCGCGATCGGTTCCTGGGCATCATGGATGTTGAGGCTTCGCGGATGAACCGTTTGGTCCAAGACCTGTTAAGCCTCAGCCGGGTGGAATCTGAGGAACGTGTGCGACCGTCCGAAGACGTAAACCTGATGCATGTCCTGCAAAGTGTAAAGGCGACCTTGCGACCTCAATCTGATGACCGAACTTGCGATGTTGTCATTGAAACTGACGCAGCACATGAGGATTTGACCATTCGGGGCGACAAAGATCAGCTGACTCAGGTTTTCATGAACCTCACCGAAAACGCCATTAAATATGGCAAGGAAGGCAAGCCTGTTACGCTTCGTATGTCCTTGGGTATGGGTAAGGGTTCCATGCGGGGACCCTTGGTGCAGGTGGATGTCCAGGACAGGGGGGACGGGATTGACCCCATTCACCTGCCGCGACTGACAGAACGGTTTTACAGGATCGACAGCCATCGCAGCCGGGCGATGGGGGGAACCGGCCTGGGGCTTGCGATTGTGAAACACATCATCAATCGTCACCGAGGCCGGATGCGCATTCATAGCGAAATTGGCAAAGGCAGCATTTTTTCCGTGATATTGCCACGCGGCTGAGTCGCCTGAGACCGGGAATCACACCTCAGTGAATGATGATTTGTCACATTCCGTTAAGGTTGCAGGAATTCTCGCGGCACCCAGACAGATTTTTTCAATGGAACTTCAAAAAAACTTCGGAAAAAATTCATGCTCGCGCCAACGAAAAATTAATAAAAACAAGGCGCAAATGGGGGATGTCCCAGGCTGGCGGCTTGGCGTCCTACCTCCTGTCATAAAACTGTTACGTACCTGTCACAAAAGCATAGCGCGTCATCTTTAGAGGGCTGCGATGAGGATGCATCGGGACGGTGCATTCTGACCGATAATCACTCCGAGGGAGCCACTACGACATGTCTTTCGCTAAACTGACCGTTTCCACGCTGGCCGTAGCAGCCGTTTCCGCAACTGGCGCTTTCGCCCAAGGCCGCGAGAACGTGCAGATCGCCGGTTCTTCGACCGTTCTTCCTTATGCTACCATCGTTGCCGAAGCCTTTGGCGAAAACTTCGACTTCCCGACCCCGGTTGTTGAATCCGGCGGGTCTTCGACCGGCCTGCGTCGCTTCTGCGAAGGCGTTGGTGAAAACACCACCGATATCGCGAACTCTTCGCGTCCGATCCGTGACAGCGAGATCGCAACCTGCGCCGAAAACGGCGTGACTGACATCATCGAAGTTCGCATCGGCTATGATGGCATCGTCTTTGCTTCGGACATCAACGGCAACTCTTTCGAGTTCACCCCCTCCGACTGGTACATGGCTCTGGCCGCAGAACTGCCCGTTGACGGTGCTCTGGTTGCCAATGGCAACACCACTTGGGCCGACGTAAACGACGCTTTCCCAGCCCAAGAAATCGCAGCCTTCATCCCGGGCACCCGTCACGGCACCCGCGAAGTTTTCGACGAGAAAGTGATCCTGCAGGGCTGTGAAGACACCGGCGCGTTCGACGCAATCATGGAAATCAACGGCGGCGACGAAGATGCAGCCGAAGAGACCTGCATGGCGATCCGCGGTGACGGCGTTTCCGTTGACATCGACGGCGACTACACCGAGACCCTGGCCCGCATCTCGGCCAACCCTGAAGGTATCGGCGTATTCGGCCTGGCTTTCTACCAGAACAACACCGACACACTGCAGGTTGCCACTATGAACGGCGTTGTTCCGACCGTTGAATCCATCGCCACCGGCGAATACCCCGTCTCGCGTCCGCTGTTCTTCTACATCAAAGCAGCCCACCTGGACGTGATCCCCGGCCTGCAGGAATACGCAGACTTCTTCATCTCTGACGATATCGCTGGTCCCTGGGGCCCGTTGGCGGCCTATGGCCTGGTTTCCGACCCAGAGCTTGCAGAAACTCAAGCCACTGTTGTGAACCGCATCACCATGGGCAGCATGTAATCTGACCACTTTGGGCGGGGCGCACCTTTTAGGTGTGCCCCGCCTTTTTCCTGTCATCCCCTCCGCCTGAAAGACCCGAGATGCCTCTCATCTGGATCATTGCCATCGTCCTTGCCTTGGGTGCCATCGGCTACGTGTTGGGTCGCCAACGCGCCATGGCCAGTGCCGGCGGTGACATTCGCGTTTTGCATTCCTTACCGAGCTATTACGGCACGAATGTTTCCCTGTTTTCTATTGTTCCCGCGCTGCTTGTTCTAGTGATCTGGTTGATGGTTCAGCCACAGATCATCCAGCGCCAGGTGGTCGAAATGATCCCCGACACTGTTGCAACGACCTCCGGCGAGTTGAGCCTGGTGATGTCAGATGTGCGACGCGTGGCAAACGGGCTGGATCAGGCGGTAGATCAGGGGGTTCTGACAGCCAACGAAGCCGGAACCATCAGTACGGACGAGACCAATATCCGGGAAACTCTTGGTGGGATAGGCGTGGCTTTGGGTCGCGATGTCAGCGCCGACGTGTTGCAGGCTGCACAACGCTATCGTGAACTGAGCGGGAACGGCAATTTGGCTATGGCCGGTGTTGTTATCGTGCTGTCCTTGCTTGGCTTTGGTTACGCTTACGCACGCACACAACGGGATTTCCGGGCGCGCAACACCGTCGAAAAAGCAATCATGTCGATCCTGATCCTGGCCTCGACGATTGCGATCCTCACGACCGTGGGTATCGTGTTGTCGATGGTGCTTGAGACCATGGATTTCTTCGAGCTTTACGATTGGCGCGAGTTCTTCTTTGGCACAGAATGGATCCCCTCGTTTGAAGGCGGTTCTGACCTGGGCTTGCTGCCCCTGCTTTGGGGCACGCTCTATATCACCATCGTGGCTTTGATCGTGGCCGTACCGGTCGGGCTGTTTTCCGCCATCTATCTCGCAGAATATGCCGGTCCGAAACTGCGTAGTATTGCCAAGCCACTGATTGAGGTTCTGGCGGGTATCCCAACCATTGTTTACGGTCTCTTTGCCCTGATCACTGTTGGCCCGATGTTGCGCGATTATTTTGCAGAGCCCCTTGGCTTGGGCACGTCCTCCTCTTCTGTAGCAACTGCAGGCATCGTCATGGGCATCATGCTGATCCCCTTCGTGTCTTCGCTCAGCGACGATATCATCAACGCTGTGCCGCAAAGCCTGCGCGATGGGTCTTACGGGCTGGGTGCCACACAATCGGAGACCATCAAGCAGGTGATCCTGCCCGCCGCCTTGCCAGGCATTGTTGGCGCCATCCTACTGGCGGCCAGCCGCGCGATTGGGGAAACCATGATTGTGGTAATGGGGGCAGGGGCCGCGGCAAGGCTAAGCCTAAACCCGTTCGAAGCTATGACCACCGTGACCGTAAAAATCGTGGGCCAGCTGACCGGCGATACAGATTTTTCTAGCCCTGAGGCCCTTGTTGCCTTTGCACTTGGCCTGACCCTCTTTGCCCTGACGCTCTGCCTGAACGTCCTGGCGCTTTATATCGTACGCAAATATCGGGAGCAGTACGAATGACCGACGCAGCCGCCAACACACCGCGCAAAAAGTCGTCGATCTACGCGACGGACGCCAACACAAAGAAGCGAAATGCGAGAGAGGCCCGGTTCCGCGCCTTTGGTCTGACGGCCATCGGCATCGGCATTGCCGCCCTGGTTTTCCTTGTCGTGTCGATTGTCGGCAATGGCTACAACGCGTTTCGCCAGACCTACATAACCATTCCGGTGGAACTGGCAGAACAGCGCCTTGACCCGGCAGGTAACCGCGACCCGGCTGAAATGGCCCGCGTTACAACCTTTGGCTACGCACCGCTGTTGGCGCAGGCCCTGCAACAGCATTTACAGGCAGAAGGCATCCCGATGGACGGGGTCAACCCGCGCGATCTGATGGCGATGATCAGCCAGGAGGCTCCGGCCCAAGTGCGCGCGATGGTCTTGGCCAACCCCGAGATTGTCGGGCAAACGATCACGCTGGAAATGCTGGCCGGTGGCCGTATTGACGGTTACTTCAAAAACCGCGTGACGCTGGAAAGCGCCGAACGTGACAGCAATGTCAGCCCGGCCCAGTTGATGCTAGCCGAGGCTATGGCAGCGGCAGGCATCATCGATACCCGATTCAATTGGCGGTTCATTACCGGGCCCGACGCCTCTGGCCAACGCCCAGAGGCCGCAGGATTGGGTGTGGCCATACTTGGTTCGCTCTACATGATGCTGGTGGTGCTGGTGCTGGCCCTTCCCATCGGCGTTGCCGCCTCGATCTACCTAGAAGAGTTTGCGCCGCAAAACCGGTTTACGGACATAATCGAGGTCAATATCTCGAACCTCGCGGCTGTTCCCTCGATCGTATTCGGTATCCTTGGCCTCGCGATATTCATCAACTTTGCCGGGCTGCCTCAATCCGCACCCATCGTTGGTGGGTTGGTTCTGACGCTTATGACGCTCCCGACGATCATCATCGCCACGCGCGCCGCGTTGCGCGCAGTACCCCCATCGATCAGGGATGCGGCCCTTGGATTAGGGGCCTCCAAGATGCAGGCCGTGTTTCACCATGTGCTGCCTTTGGCCATGCCGGGTATCCTGACAGGCACAATTATTGGCCTGGCGCAGGCCTTGGGCGAAACCGCACCGCTCTTGCTGATCGGGATGGTCGCCTTTGTGCGAGAGTTCCCGGATGCGCCGCCTGAGGGTCTTTTTGACCCAACATCGGCGCTGCCGGTTCAAGTCTTTAACTGGACACAGCGCTCGGACCCCGCTTTTGTGGAACGAGCCTCAGGGGCGACCATCGTGTTGTTGGTGTTCCTTGTCTGTATGAATTTGCTGGCAGTCATGTTGCGCCGCCGGTTTGAACGTCGCTGGTAAGCGCGCGCCTTGAGGATAGAAACATGAATGATATGAGAGTGGTGGATCGCGCCGTGGACGCTCAAGACCTCAAAATTGATGCCAAGAATGTCGACGTCTTTTACGGCACGACCCATGCCATCAAAGGTGTGAATGTCGAAATTCAGGACAAGACCGTGACTGCGTTTATCGGCCCGTCCGGTTGCGGGAAATCAACTTTCCTGCGTTGCCTGAACCGGATGAACGACACGATTGATATCTGCCGTGTCACCGGGGATATCCGGCTGGAGGGTGAAGATATCTATCACGCCAAGGTCGATCCCGTTCAACTGCGCGCTAAAGTCGGCATGGTGTTCCAAAAGCCAAACCCATTCCCTAAATCGATCTATGACAATGTCGCCTATGGTCCCCGTATTCACGGATTGGCAGGCAACAAGGCGGATCTTGATGAAATCGTTGAAAAATCGCTGAAACGCGCCGCTTTGTGGAATGAGGTCAAAGACCGCCTTGATGCGCCCGGCACTGGCCTGTCCGGTGGACAACAACAACGCCTCTGCATCGCGCGCGCCGTTGCCACAGGACCAGAAGTGTTGCTGATGGATGAACCATGCTCGGCGCTTGATCCGATTGCGACCGCACAGGTGGAAGAGTTGATTGACGAGCTGCGCTCGCGGTTTTCCGTTGTGATCGTCACGCATTCGATGCAGCAGGCGGCCCGTGTCAGCCAGAAAACTGCGTTCTTCCATTTGGGCGAACTGGTCGAATATGACGACACCACCCAGATTTTTACAAACCCAAAAGACCCGCGTACCGAGTCTTACATTACCGGCCGGATCGGCTGATCTGAGGAATAGACTGATGGAAAATCAGGAACATATCGTTACATCATTCGATCGCGACCTCGAAGCCATCCAGGCAATGATCATGAAAATGGGCGGTCTGGTCGAAGAAGGCATCGCCAATGCTGCGCTTGCGCTGGAAAAACGCGATGCGGACCTGGCAAAGGCGGTCAGGGCAGGGGACAAGGCCATCGATGAGCTGGAAGAGCGCGTCAACCAAGAGGCCGCGCTGATCCTTGCCTTGCGCCAACCAACGGCGGGTGACTTGCGCACGGTTTTGACCGTGTTTCGCCTTTCTGCCAGCCTTGAACGTATTGGCGACTACGCCAAGAATATCGCCAAACGCTCGTCCGTGGTTATGCAGATGCAGCCCATCAATGGCACGGCATCGGCATTGCGGCGCATGGCGCGGCAGGTTGAACTTATGCTGAAAGATGCGCTTGATGCTTACATCCAGCGCGATACGGACCTGGCGATGGATGTGCGCGAACGAGATCTGGAAGTGGATCAGATGTATACCGCGCTGTTTCGCGAATACTTGACCTTTATGATGGAAGATCCGCGCAATATCACGCCCTGTATGCATCTGCATTTCATGGCCAAGAATATCGAACGTATGGGCGACCACGTGACCACGATTGCCGAGCAGGTGATTTACCTGGTGGATGGCGAATACCCCGATGACGAACGCGAAAAGGGCGATCGTACTCCGCATGATTTCGGGGCAGAGGGGTAAACCCATGGCCGGAGAACCGCTTGTTCTTGTCGTGGAAGACGAACCCGCCCAAAGAGAGGTGCTGTCCTACAATATCAAGGCCGAGGGTTATTCGGTGATGACGGCTGAAACAGGTGATGAAGCCCTGATCATGGTCAAAGAAACGACACCGGACCTGATCGTGTTGGACTGGATGTTGCCGCATGTTTCTGGCATCGAAGTGTGTCGACAGCTAAAATCTAACGCAGAGACCAATAAGATCCCCGTGATCATGTTGTCGGCCCGTTCAGAGGAAACGGACAAAGTTCGTGGCCTGGAAACCGGGGCGGACGATTATGTTGTGAAACCGTATTCCGTGGCCGAACTATTAGCCCGCGTGCGCACCCAATTGCGCCGGTCGCGACCGGCCTCTGTGGGTGAGCGTTTGGAGTACGGAACTATTGTTTTGGATCTGGCGGAACACAGAATTTTTCGCGATGACGTTCAGTTGTCGCTTGGGCCAACCGAATTTCGGTTGCTGACAGCCTTTATGGAACGACCTGGCCGCGTATGGTCGCGTGAGCAATTGTTGGATCGCGTATGGGGCAGAGATATCTATGTCGACAGCCGAACGGTTGATGTCCATGTTGGACGGCTCCGTAAGGCGCTGAGATCAACCGGGCAGGACGATCCCATTCGAACCGTCCGCGGGGCAGGGTACGCTTTAGGCTGATCCCTCATCGGAGTGGCCGCTTGGCGGCGGTACAAAAACGCACATGGTCGACATGCGGAATGAGAGTTTCAATTTCCGCAAGTAGCTTTCATATATGCATTAGAAATTTTCAATTTCATGCAAAATGAAAAAGAGCCAGATGACCAACTTGCACCAACCGTTGCCGTTCAAACGCGGACCCGGCATGAAAAATCGATTCATGTTGGCCCCGATGACGAACCAGCAAAGTCATGACGACGGAACATTGTCCGATGATGAATTTCACTGGCTGACGATGCGCGCCAAGGGCGGCTTTGCCTTGACAGAAACCTGTGCCGTCCATGTTCAGGTAAATGGCAAGACATGGCCCGGACAATTGGGTGCGTTTGACGATCGGCATATCGATGGATTGAAGCGGCTAGCCACCGGAATTCACGCCCATGACAGCCTGGCTGTGGTGCAACTGTTTCACGGTGGACGACGCGCGCCACCCGAATTGCATGGCGGCCAAGCACCGCGCAGCCCGTCTGACGATCTAGAATCCGGGGCAGTGGGCCTGACAACCCTAGAAGTCCACCAGTTGCGGGATGATTTCATCTTATCCGCCCGTCGTTGTGAAAAGGCCGGGTTCGACGGGGTCGAAATTCATGCGGCCCATGGGTTCCTGATCTGCCAGTTCCTGAGCCCTGAGTTCAATCGCCGTAATGATGCCTATGGTGGATCGCCGGAAAACCGCGCGCGCCTGTTGGACGAGATTATTGCCGGCATTCGAAAGACCTGCGGCGACAGCTTTACCGTTGGAGTACGCCTTTCCCCAGACCAAAACGGTCTGGTGTTTGGCGAAATGCTGAACCTGGCGCGTCGCTTGCTGACTGAGGGAAACCTAGATTTCCTCGATATGTCGATGCATGACGCGTTCAAATGGCCACAAGCTCCAGAGTTTGCCGATAGGCCCGCAACAGAGTGGTTTGCAGAATTATCGCGTGGAGATACCAGACTGGGTGTTTCGGGGAATTTGCGAACGCCAGATGCCGTGAGGAGGGTCATGGGCTTTGGCGTCGATTTCGTCATTATCGGACGCGCAGCCATTTTGCATCACGACTTCCCAGTACTAATGCAACAAGCCGATAGCTTTGAATGTCGGTCAATTCCGGTATCAGCAGAGATCCTCCGACATGAAGGGGTGTCGGAGACGTTCGTGAACTACCTGAAGACCTTTCCAGGCTTTGTTCAGGATTGAGTAGGGTTGGACGAAAAGGCGATTTTCGGTCAGCAAACCTGATCGAAAGCCCTTCGGTTTCCAATTTTTGTTAATCTTATAATCATGATTATGTTAATTATATATGTGAAGTGGAAGGAGCCTGATACAGGATTCGCGACCCAAGGATAAAATTTGGTATTTAATTTCAGATCTTTGAACTACGATGTTAATCTAAAGCCTGAGCAGCCGATGCTATAATACATGCTGTTCACTCAAAGATGAACAATCTGCAACACCTTGAAACTAGGCTCTTTATTCACTCGATTTCAATTTTCCAATTCTGTATAACAGACCGCAGGTTGGGAAGAACCATGCGTAAAATGAGAATTACAGGGCCAATTCTGGTCCACCTGCCCGTTTGCGGTTTAGGGCGAAATTGGTGTTGCACATTGGACCGGGTCGCATGAAACGTTTGCGACCCTACCTTGATGCTCGAACCGTGGAAGATCTCTGGGCGGTTCACACAGCTTCTATGGCTGAGTTCGGATTTGACCGGCTGTTCTACGCCTACACGTGCTTTCAAATGACGAACCGAATGAGCGATCCAGAGGATGCGCTGATCCTGACCAACCATGCGCCTGCTTATGTTGAAGCCTATCTTGGTAAGGGCCTGTTCCGGTCTGCTCCAATGATGAACTGGGCTGCGAACAACACTGGGTCCAGCAGCTGGCGCCAAATGGATAATGATTGCCGCAATATGTCGACCGATCCGGGTGTACGAGAAGTTTTGGCCCTGAACCGCCGGTTTGGTATTTCAGCCGGATACACAATTTCCTATCCAATGGCATTGAAACACGCGGCCGCAGGGATCGGCCTAACAGCCAAGCGTGGCCTGTCTCAGGACGATGTCGACCAAATCTGGACGGAACGCGGCGAAGAGATCGAAATCATCAACCAGGTCGCGCATCTTTGTATCACCCAATTGCCAGCAACAGGACAAAGCCGAATACTGACACCGCGCCAAAGCGAAGTTCTGGAACTCGTCGCAGACGGAAAGTCAGTGCAGGATATCGCCATTTTGCTCGATCGAAAGACAGCCACTGTCGACAAACACCTGCGCGGTGCACGGGAAACTCTCGGTGTTGAGACAACAGCGCAGGCCGTTCGAAAAGCGTCTGTTCTGAATCAAATTTTTGTTTTGGATCAAACCGCTAATCTCGGCTAATTTGGATAGAATTCATTAATTCTTCACGGAAAGGTAAGGGAATCCTTACTTCACGAATGGCTGCCTCTACGTCATCTTGTACACGTTCCGTGAGTGATGACTGAAATTTCCTTGGTCAGGAGCAACGGACCGCCAGGTGAATTTCTCGTCCTGGTGGTCCATCAGAAATTGTCGCCGGTCAGGATTAGATCGGCGACAGGTTCACCTCTCTGTCGGTCCTTCCCCAACTTTGGCCGTGGTGTGAGAGATTTCGAAAGAACGCGGTGCCAGACTTGTCCCTTTGGCACCGCGTTTTTTATATAGCGCCCTACCCCGCATTTCAGCTCAAACGAAATCGGGGTCCGCAATGCGAACCCCGAAATACTATTTAATAATAGTACTATGTGAAGCGATCTTAACCTTGGGCAGCCTTGGCAACCTCAGCAGCAAAGTCTTCTTCTTTTTTCTCGATGCCTTCGCCAACTTCCAAGCGAATGAAACCAGTGATGGTTGCGCCCGCTTCTGTTGCGGCGGCCCCGACGGTCAGGTCTGGGTTCACAACAAAGGCTTGGTTTAGCAGTGTCGATTCCGCGACGAATTTCTTCATGCGGCCAACGATCATCTTTTCGATCACAGCTTCCGGCTTGCCAGATTCGCGCGCGATGTCCATCTGGACCTGCTTTTCCTTTTCGACGACAGAGGCGTCGAGGTCGGCTTCTGACAACGCGGCAGGGTTTACAGCCGCGATATGCATCGCAACCTGTTTGCCAAATGCTTCATCGCCGCCGGTCAGAGCAACCAGAACGCCGATTTTGCCCATGCCGGGGGCGGCTGCGTTGTGGACATAAGACACGACCGTGTCACCCTCAACGCGCGCCATGCGTCGCAGGGTCATGTTCTCGCCGATAGTGGCGATTTTCGCTGTGAGCGTATCTGCTACGGATTTGCCACCCATGTCGGCATTGGCCAGCTCTTCCACAGTGGAAACAGCAGTTGCGGCAGTTGCGATACCAGCAACCATGCCCTGAAACTCAGCGTTCTTGCCCACGAAGTCGGTTTCCGAGTTCACTTCGACAGCGACGCCAACGCCACCGTCGACGGCGACCGCTACAAGACCCTCAGCCGCAACACGGCCAGATTTCTTGGCAGCTTTTGCAAGGCCTTTGGTGCGCAGCCAATCAACGGCTGCATCCATGTCGCCTGCGGTTTCGGTCAACGCTTTTTTCGCGTCCATCATGCCTGCGCCGGTGCTGTCGCGCAGCTCTTTGACCATCTTAGCAGTAATTGCCATCGGTCTGCTCCTTCATAATCGAATGGGTTGGACCGGCCACTAGCCGGTCCATATGTCAGCAAGGTGACAGTGACTTAGCCTTCGGCGGATTCTTCTGCCGGTGCTGCCTCTGCTTCCGCAGCGATCGCTTCTTCCACGTTGCCTTCTTCGAGGGCACCGAGGTCAACGCCTGCGCCTTCCATCTGAGCGGTCATACCGTCCAGGGCCGCGCGGGATACGAGATCACAGTAGAGCGAGATGGCGCGAGCCGCGTCATCGTTGCCGGGGATGATGTAGTCAACGCCATCGGGCGAGCAGTTGGTGTCGACAACAGCCACAACCGGGATACCCAGTTTCTGGGCTTCTTTAATCGCCAGGTCTTCTTTTTTCACGTCGATGACGAAGAGAAGATCAGGAACGCCGCCCATTTCGCGGATACCACCAAGCGAGGCTTGCAGCTTGGCCTGGTCACGTTCCATGCCCAGACGCTCTTTCTTGGTCAGGCCTTCAACGCCGCCTTCCATGGCTTCGTCGATGTTCTTCAGGCGGCTGATCGAGGCAGAAACGGTCTGCCAGTTGGTCAGCGTACCGCCCAGCCAACGGTGGTTCATGTAGTATTGCGCGCAACGCTCAGCGGCTTCTGCAACAGGCTTTTGCGCCTGACGCTTGGTGCCAACAAAGAGGATGCGGCCGCCTTTTGCGACGGTTTCGCGCACAACCTGCAGCGCCTGATCCAGCATTGGAACGGTCTGTGTCAGGTCGAGAATGTGGATGCCATTACGGTCGCCGTAAATGAACTCGCCCATACGGGGGTTCCAGCGTTGGGTCTGGTGGCCAAAGTGTACGCCAGCTTCGAGCAGCTGTCGCATGGTGAAATCAGGAAGCGCCATGCTTGTTTTCCTTTTCCGGTTTCATACCTTGGCAGAGGATGAGGGCATGCGCCCAACCGGTGGACCGTTCAGGGATGTCTCCCCCGAGGGCCCGCCTCTGCCTGTGAAGTGCCGCGCGTTTATCGCGGGCCGGGGAAAGGTGCAAGAACAAAAACCGATTTTTGCAATTATGCCGAGCTGCTATTGCCCCGCACGGATCATGATTCCGGCGCCCACCTGGCAGCCCCAATGGCACGCCGCACTCATATTCGGATCTGTATATCCGCTCGAAGAGAAGCATGTGGCCTGGCATTGGTCATCCCAGTTGTCGGGAGCTGTGCAGGTTGCGCTGCTATGATAAGAATTCAGAATGATACTTGTACCCACTTGGCAGCCCCAATGGCACGCCGCACTCCTATTCGGATCTGTATATCCGTTCGAAGAGAAGCATGTGGCCTGGCACTGAGCATCCCACCCGCTTGGCACGACACAGTTATCGGCGGCATGTACTATGTCAGAGCCGACCCCGAGATAAACAGCAACAAGCAATGCGCCCCGCATGAAAAACGACGTAACCATGCGCATAAACGTTATCCTTTGAATGCGAATAGCCCATGCAATGTTTGCATCGGGCACGTGGACGTTAACACCAATGCCTCCCGCCACCAAGGTTATTCGCGCTGCAGGACGGAAGTCCGATTTCGCCAACCTTTGGACCGGTCCGGCTATTTGTGCCTGCCACCTTGCACCGGCTCGCGCCGCATCAGCCAATAGGGGCTGGCGGTCATCGGCTCTTCAAACTGGCCCATCGCAACGTAGCCAAGCTGCTCGTAAAAGCGCATATTTCCTGGCGTGAAAGTTTCAAGATAGGTCGCAACGCCAGCGCGGTCGGCTTCATCCAAAATGGGCGAAACAAGACCGCGCCCAATACCCCTCCCCTGACATTCCGGTGCCAGCCCCAAAATGGACAGGTACCAATCATTCTCATCGGTGATAGGTGCCGACATGTGCCCCATGAAGTTGCCCACCTCGGTGTAGAAAGACAGACAGGCCTGACCCATTTTCTCTGAAATATACTGCTTCTTGGCCCGGGCTTTTCGACTGGCCTGATCTGAGGGTAAAGGACAGGCCCAAACAGAGGCACCAAGGGCCTCTGGATCGGACATTACGATCCGTCCAAAATGTCCAGCTTCAAAGATCGAAAAAGAATGATAGGCCAGCATCGCCTGCTTGGCGTTCAATCCATCCGCCACGCGCACCTCTAACCCAAGGTAGAATGGATCGGGCCGCAACGCATGGTAAAGCGCCTCTGCGTAAGGCTCGAATTTTGTGAGATCAGGGGCAGTCATTCCAATCCAAGCAACCATTTATTGAGCGGCGACAGGGCGCGTGCCGTCGCAATGATCCGATCCACGCCCCCTGCCCCACACCATGCATCAATGACTGTATCGTCGTCAAAGGTACGTGCCACGACTGCCTTGTAGCGCACCAGACGGGCAGCATCCCCCTCGGCCTCGAACCCGCGAGGAATACGTGCGAGGTCGGGGTCATCCATGAGGCAGCCGATGTTTTCTGCCTCGGCCAATGCGTCCAAAAGGCTTGTCCTATCCGCATCGTCCATGATCCGCTTGCGATAAGTGTTCAGCGTCTCACCCTTAAATCCCCACATCCCGGCCCCGACACCGACAGACCCCGGATGCAGAACAACATGGGTTCCGGGCGACCGGTTGGGGTGCCCGCCGGCCCAAAAGATCAGATGCAGCGAGGCATTATAGGGCGATTTGTCCTTGGAAAACCGGACATCGCGGTTGATCCGTCGAAGCGATCCGTTGATCTTCGGTTCCGCTTTCAAAGGTGGGTCGATGTCCTGCAATTCGGCAGAAACCGCACGGATGACTTCTAGTGCTGGCGCTTTCCAATGGTCCTCGTAGCGGTCGCGGTTCTCGTCAAACCATTCCTTGTTGTTATTTTCGGACAGGTCCGAAAGGAATTGAAAGGTCGCTTTGGTGAAATAGGCCATTCGGATGCTCATTTAAGTTGCATAAAACAAGTGAATTAGAACATAATGGGAACCTGCTTGTCACCCATCAGGAGCAAAAATGTCAAATTCATCTGAAACCATCTGGTTGGCCCTTTCAGACGAGTTATCGACCTGGCCAGATGCGGCGCATGGCAAGATGATGTCAGCCCCTGCCGTGACACGCAAAGGCAAGGTATTTGCTTTCTACAGCAGCAAGGGAGCGGCGATTGGCATTGGGTTTCGGGTTGGGCGTAATCTCGACCCGGACACACTTGGCTTGAACGCATGGCAATACCTTTCGCCCTTCAAAACCAAACCACCGATGAAAGACTGGGTCATCGTTACAGATGAGCCTGCCGACAAACTGCGCGAATTGGCTCAAATTTCCTACGACGGGCTTGGCTGAACCTGCTTGCCCATTTCGGGCGCTTGGCGCAAAGAAGTGGACATGACAAAAACAGCTGACATTCTCTGCATTGGCTCGGTCCTATGGGACATTATCGGGCGGACCGACCTGCCGATGATCTATGGCAATGACAAACCAGGGCGTATCACACGCATTCCGGGTGGTGTCGCGCTCAACATTGCAATGCAATTGCAACGTGAGGGGCTGGCCCCTGCCCTGCTGACCGTTGTCGGTAATGATACCGATGGGCGCGTCTTGCTGGAAGAGTGCCAGAATATGGGCCTTATCACCGATCATGTTTTGATCGACGGCACTTTGCCCACAGATCAATATATGGCGATTGAAGCGCAGGGTCATCTTGTGGCGGCCATGGCCGACGCGCATTCGCTGGAAAAGGCCGGGCACCGCATTCTGGCACCGCTGGAAACCGGCGCGCTAGCTTCAAAATCCGCACCTTGGACCAAGGCCATGGTGATTGATGGCAACCTGACCGAAGAATTGCTGGCCCAGATTTCGGAAAGCCCGGTTTTTGCCAAGGCAGACCTAAGAATTGCGCCGGCATCGCCCGGAAAGGCCGAGCGCCTGCGCCCCTTCCTTGGCCACCCTAAGGTCACGATTTACGTCAATTGCGAAGAGGCGGGCCTAATTGCGGGCAAGGATGTTCACTCCGCCGTCGACGGAGCCAAAGCCTTGATTGCGGCAGGCGCCGCGCGGGCTTTGGTGACTGAAGGCGAAAAATCCGCGGTTGATGCAACCGTAGATCAACTTATCGAAGGCACGCCGCCTTCTATCATCGCGCGGCGGGTAACAGGCGCGGGCGACACATTCATGGCCGCTCATATCGCGGCTGAAGCACGCGGCCAATCCCGTCGACACGCATTGGAAACCGCCATTCAAACCGCCGCTACCTATGTTTCAGGACATTAAATGAACCCCGATCTCCTTCACTATTCCCCCGATGTGTCCGACGCGCTGGCCAATGGCGACCCTGTTGTGGCGTTGGAAAGCACGATCATCACTCATGGTATGCCCTATCCGCAAAACGTGGAAACTGCCAAAGCTGTTGAAGCGGCCATACGGGAAGCAGGCGCTGTTCCGGCTACTATCGCTATCCTAAAAGGCGAATTGCATATTGGCCTGACCGCGGCCGAACTGAAAGAATTGGCGCAAGCCAAGGACGTGATGAAGCTCAGCCGCGCGGATCTGGCCGTTGCTATGGCAGATGGCAAAAACGGTGCCACAACAGTGGCAGCCACCATGATCGCGGCCCATTTGGCGGGCATCAAGGTCTTTGCCACGGGCGGCATTGGCGGTGTCCACAAAGGCGCAGAGAGCAGTTTTGATATCTCCGCCGACCTGCTTGAACTGGCGCAAACACCAGTGACAGTTGTCGCGGCTGGCGCCAAAGCGATCCTTGATATTCCAAAAACCTTGGAAGTCCTGGAAACCCAAGGCGTACCCGTCATTGCTTATGGTCAGGACGGATTCCCCGCCTTTTGGTCACGCGAATCCGGCCTAAAAGCACCCTTGCGTCTGGATAGCCCCGCACAGATTGCCGAAGCGCACAAAATGCGGGGGGTGCTTGGGTTGCCCGGCGGGCAATTGATCGGAAATCCAATTCCTGTTGCCTCAGAGATTCCAGCCTCAGCCCTCAAGCCCCTGATTGAAGAAGCCCAATCTGAGGCCGACGGACGCGGAATTATGGGAAAAGATGTCACGCCTTTCCTGCTGAAACGTATTTTTGAGTTGACCGACGGTCGCTCACTTGAAGCCAATATTGCCCTCGTTTTAAACAATGCACGGCTTGCTGCGGCCGTCGCGAGGGCATTTTGAGTGCTCCGCTTTGCCGCGCCCATCTTGTATGGACGTCGATGCGACCTTAGTAACTAATATGTTGCAACACCTGATATTGAGGACGGACGCGCCCTAATGGAATTGCCAGAGCTGCCCCCGCCGCCCCGACGCGGCTGGATTTCTTCGCTGCAAGCAAGCTTTCTGACCGGCCTGGTCGTGATCGCGCCAATTGGCCTGACCGTTTGGTTGATCTGGAGCCTTGTTGGCTGGATCGATTCCTGGGTGCTGCCCTTTATTCCCGACAGCTATAACCCCGCCCTGCTGATCCGCGAATATTTCAACATTGATGTCGACATTCGCGGCATCGGCGTTGCGATGTTCCTGATCTTTACGATCACTGTTGGTTGGATTGCCAAGGGCCTGATCGGCAAAAGCCTGATCCGCACCTCGGAAAGCATTGTTTTGACCATCCCCGGTGTGCGGTCGATCTATTCCGGGCTGAAACAGATTACAGAAACAGTGTTGGCCCAAGGCAAATCCAGCTTTGAGAAGGCTTGTCTGGTCGAATACCCGCGTCCCGGCATATGGGCCATTGCCTTCATTTCAACCGATGCAAAGGGTGAAATCGCGGCCAGCCATGACAAGCACATGATCTCAGTCTTTTTGCCGACCACGCCAAACCCGACCTCGGGGTTCTTACTGTTTTTGCCGCGGGACGATGTTCAGATCCTGAAAATGACTGTTGAGGATGCCGCCAAGCTCGTTATTTCCGCCGGTCTGGTTTATCCCGCAACAGGAGACAAAGATGGCGACCGGGTACCCGATGAAGCCCAGGTTCTGGAGATCGAAGGGTCGGCCCGTGAAGTTCTTGATCTTCCCGATCCGCCAGAAGAAGAGCGCCGATCTGAATCAGCCTGACTTTCAAAGTTGAAACAAAAAGGGCGGGATTCGATCCCGCCCTTTTTCGTTTGGTTTTTCCTTAACTAGTTTTCTGAATACCACCAGACATCGGGCTGGAAGCCGAGCCAATCGCCATAGATTGGCAATTCATCTGGAAACTGTAGCTCACGTACATGGGCGATGCGGCTGACCGGGTTGTACCAGATCGGGATCACATAGCGTTGCGACGTCAGTACACGGTCCAGCGCGCGAACTGCCGCCCGGTAATCTTCCTGATCGGAAGAGCTGAGCATGGCATCAACCATCCCCTCAATTGCCGGATGACAGGCCCCCATCAGGTTGCGGCTGCCTTCGGTCTCAGCCATTTCGCAGCCCCAATAGAGGTATTGTTCGTTGCCGGGGCTCAAAGATACACCGCGTTGGAAATAGGTCATGTCAAAATCGAACGCATCCGTGCGCTCGCGATATTGAGCTGAATCAATCGTGGTGATCTGGGGTGTGATCCCCAACCGTTCCAATCCAGATGTATAGGTGTTGATGATTGCCTGATTTTCGGCGGAGCCTGTCTGTAGGACGATTTCGAAGGTAAAGGGCTCACCTTCCGGTGTGGTCATCACGCCTTCTTCAACTGTGTATCCAGCCTCTTCCAGCAAAGCCATCGCAGCGCGAATGCCTGCGCGGTTCGCTTCCTGTCCGTTCGACACAGGAAACTCATAACCATCCATCGCACCCGGCAACAATTCATCCGCATAGGGTGCCAGCAACTCAGCTACGCGCCCCTCTGCGGGGCCTTCATGCATGCCAAGGAAAGAGTTCGAGAAATAAGACGTTATCCTTGGGGCCAGTCCGCCGTTTTGCGTCTGGTTGATGAACTCGTAGTTAAACGCCTGAATCATCGCCTCGCGGACGCGCCAATCCTGAAATTGATCGCGGCGGGTGTTCATCACAAAACCGAACATCCCTGTCGGACGTTCATGCGGAATTTCCGACAGGACAATCTCACCCGATTGCACGCGGGGGAAGTTGTAGTTGGTTTCCCAATTGGCGGCGTTGGTTTCTCGGATCGTATTGATCTCACCTGCAACAAAGGCCTCAGCCATCGCTGTGCCATCGCCAAAAAATTCCAAACGGATTTCATCAATTACGTTTGTGCCCCGGCGAAACGGCAAATCGGCGCCCCAATAATCCGGGTTTCGGCGCAACGAGACGTATCGGCCCGCCACGAAATCGTCGATGACATATGGGGCTGTGCCGATTGGTATGACATCCAACCCGCTTTCCGTAAACTCATGATCTTCCCACTGGGCGCGTTGCAAAATCGGGCGCATACCCATGATCAGCATCAACTCGCGATCAGGTTCATCTAACGTGATCCGTAGTCCGCGCTCACCCACCGGATCGATTGACGCCACACGGTTCCACGAGTTGCGATAACGCGGATGTCCCTCGGTGCCGAGGGTTTCATAGGACCAGATCACATCATCGACTGTGACCGGACTGCCATCTGAAAATCTGGCTTCCGGGCGCAGGTGGAACTCCACCCAATGCGAATCGGGGTCGGCCTCAACCGATTCGGCCAACAGACCATATAGAGTGAAAGGTTCGTCCCAAGTTCGCCCCATAAGAGATTCATATGCCAGAAACCTCAATTGCCATGGAACGCTGCCCGCACGGATATGTGGGTTCAAGCTGTCAAAACTGCCCACTTCACCGGTAATGATGACGCCGCCGGTTGGCGCATCAGGGTTGGCATAGGGCAAGTGAGTGAAGTCAGCAGGCAGCGCAGGCTCACCATACATAGCGATTCCGTGGGCAGGCTGCGCAACCGCTTGGGTTGAGAGAATCGCCCAGACCCCCAAAACCGATGCTGCGCGCGTGAAACAATTTCTGCTCATTTGTGGACAATCCTCCAAGGGCCTTGTTTGCTTTGGTCTAACGCTACTCGGCCCTGCCCCCGGTTTCAAACTTTTCGATTGGACAGGAGCCAAGGGATTGCTTATAAAGGGGTTACTGCTCGATAGGTTTCTTGCCTGTATGAAACCTGCCTCAATAACTTAACGCCGGCTTCGTGCCGGCGTTTTTTTTGTGCCGCAGTTGCCAATGATAAGATTGTGAGCAATGTGACCGCGTTCCCTCTGTCCATGCTGCAATAGCAGCATTAAGGTCGCCCGCAACATGTATTCGGGTTCAAGGAGAGCATCATGGCCATCACCATGTCGCTAGAAGGCAAAACTGCAATTATTACCGGTTCCAATTCCGGCATTGGCTTTGGGCTTGCCCAGGAACTGGCCCGTGGCGGGGCCAATGTGGTCCTGAACTCATTTACCGATACCGAGGAAGATCACGCGCTGGCTGCAGGAATCGCAAAAGAATATGGCGTCGACGCGCAATACATCCAGGCCGATATGTCCAAAGGTGACCAGTGCCGAATGTTGATCGAAAAAGCGCCAGCCTGCGATATTCTGGTTAACAATGCAGGCATCCAGCATGTTTCGCCGATTGATAAGTTTCCAGTCGATAAATGGGACGCCATTATCGCAATCAATATGAACTCAACTTTCCACACGATGGCCGCTGCCCTGCCACGGATGCGCGAGGCCGGTTGGGGCCGCGTGATCAACATTGCATCCGCCCATGGTCTGCGCGCCTCTCCTTACAAGGCAGCTTATATTGCGGCAAAACATGGGGTTGTCGGCATGACAAAATCCGTTGCGCTGGAAACTGCGGAAGAGCCGATTACAGTAAACGCGATCTGCCCGGGCTATGTTTTGACACCGATTATTGAAAAACAAATCCCGGACACGATGAAAGAATATGGCATGGATCGCGATACGGTGCTGCGAGAGGTTATTTTGGTCAAACACCCGTCAAAGCAATTCGCAACTATCGAAGAACTTGGCGGGATCGTCATGATGTTGTGTTCTGATCATTCAAAACAAATCACTGGCACCACGATCAGTGCTGATGGCGGCTGGACTGCTGCCTAAAACATCGGGGCGCGGGTACGCCAACCCCTGTCATCAGGGTTAACGCGCCCGCCCCCAACTCTGTTTTTCAAATATCCTCGCCAGTGGTTTTTTAGGCCCGGAACAGGTCCCGAAATGAGCGCTAAATCGAAACGGATTAACCTTGCGCTGCAAGGCGGCGGTGCTCACGGCGCATTTACCTGGGGTGTTTTGGATCGTTTGTTACAAGAACCTGCGATTGAAATTGCAGGTATTTCCGGTACCTCTGCAGGCGCCCTTAACGGGGCGGCTGTCAAAGCGGGCCTCAGCCAAGGCAGTCGTGACCTCGCTCGCGATAACCTCGCCTGGCTATGGGAACAGATGGGGGCCATCACGGATGAGAGTTTTTCTCATTGGCTGAACCTGACATCGCCCTTTGCCATTTCGAATATGATCGAAAACTCATTGCCCTTTGCGATGTCCGATGCGTTTTCCCGCGTCGTTAGCCCTTATGCCTACGGGCCATTTTACTCTAACCCGCTGAAACCGGTTGTCGAAAAGTTCAAATTTGACCGCATCTGCTGTGTAGATGGCCCGCAATTTCATATCTGTGCCACCAACGTGCGCAGCGGCAAGATCCGGGTGTTCACAGAGCATGAGATTACAACCGATGCGATCCTCGCATCTGCCTGCTTACCGACGCTGTTTCAGGCGGTTGAAATTCCCGACCCAAAAACCGGAGCGCAGGAATCTTATTGGGACGGTGGCTATACCGGCAACCCGGCGCTTTTCCCGCTGTTCGCGCCTGAATTACCGGCTGACATTTTGATCGTGAACATCAATCCGCTCTATCGGCATGAGCTTCCACGTACAGCGCGTGCGATTCAGAACAGGATCAACGAAATCAGTTTCAACTCGTCTCTTTTCAGAGAACTTCGTGCAATTGCCTTTGTAAAACGCCTGCTCAAGGAGGGCGCATTATCGCCCGGAAGCATGAAGGACGTTTTGGTCCACATGGTGTCGGATGATGATCTGATGCAACAATTGTCAGTGGCCACCAAGATCGTGCCCGTCCCTCAGGTTCTACATCAATTGCGCCAAGCGGGTGAGCGGGCCTGCGCATCATTTATCGCGCAGCATGGTGATGAAATCGGAAAGTCCGGCAGCGTCAATCTAACCGAAATGTTTGAGTAGACGCATTTGGATCAATCTCTCTGGCCAAGGCATGTGCAAACAGCCTATATCGCGCCGACAGAGACCATTTTCGAAATATGTAGAAGCACTCAGTGCGCTAACTCCCGATGAGGCAGGCCATGAATTCAAACCGACTACTTGCTGAAGGGATCGGAACGGCCTTTTTGCTGATCGGGGTTGTCGGCTCGGGAATAATGGGCGCAGCGCTTGCCGATGGCAACACGGCCGTCGCCCTTTTGGCCAACGCAATCGCGACCGGGTGTATTCTATATGTGATCATCACCACGCTTGCCCCCGTTTCCGGCGCGCATTTTAATCCGGCGGTGACCCTGGCCTTCGCCATCAGGGGGGAACACCCATGGAATGAGGTTCTGCCGTACGTTGCAGTCCAAATCGTCGGAGGCATCTTGGGCGTCTGGGCCACGCATGTCATGTTCGATCTGCCTGTCCTGCAAAGCTCAACCACCATGCACCGAACCGGACTTGCCCAATGGTCATCCGAGATCATTGCCACATTCGGCCTGCTCTTCGTGATTTTTGGGGGCGTGAAACATAAACCCGATGCCGTGCCGCCATTGGTGGCGCTTTACATAACGGGTGCGTATTGGTTCACGTCATCGACCAGTTTCGCAAACCCGGCCGTGACAATCGCGCGTGGGTTTTCGGATACATTTGCAGGCATTTATCCCGGCCATATCCCGGCGTTTATCGGCATGCAGCTTGTGGGTGTTGGCGCGGCCCATTTAATCCTGACACGGCTCTACCGTTAAAGGCTGGTCACCCAAAGGATCGTGGCATCCTCGGCACTGATGGAAATCACGTTATGGCCCATAGCGGCATCGTAATACGCACTGTCGCCGCGGCGCATATCTACTGGGGCGTAGAACTCTGTAAACAAGCGGATTTCACCAGTAAGGACATACAGAAATTCTTCGCCGTCATGCCGAACCCAACCGTCAAATTCTTCCAATGTGCGGGCACGAACGCGGGCCCGGTAGGGCAGCATTGATTTCTGTGTCAGGGTGTTGGCCAGCATATCATGTTCGTAGGTCGCGGTCGGATGCGGTTCGCCATCATCTGACTTTGTCACTGCAAGACGGCCATTCACCTGCGGATTAGATGTCGGTGTAAAAAGCTGCGGTACTGAGATTTCCAGCCCCTCGGCCAGTTTCTTCAACGCCTCATAGGTCGGTGACATCTGTCCGTTTTCGATCTTGGATAAGGTCGACCGCGCCAGACCGGCTTTCTTCGCGGCCTGTTCCAGCGTCCAGTCATGGCTTTTTCGCAATTCGCGCACCCGTCGACCAAGATCAACCGGAAGGGGCTTGTCATTGCTGCCACTTTCGCGCGCAAGCTTGATGAGGCTGGGTTCGTCACTCTTGTCCATGACAGCGATGTAACGTCAGGGTGACCGGCTTGCAACTCTGACAATTCGCCCCTAGGCCCATGACATGACCCAATTTCGAGACTGTCCTGCCCCGTTTAACCTTGCGCAATATGTGTTGCGGCATGCAAATCGTCTGCCAGATAAAGTTGCGCTGGCTGTTCTAGGGCAAAGTCGCGCGGAAAGATGGAATTACGCACGATTGGAAGCTGCCGTCTGCGGAACTGCCACAGGACTGCTGGAAGCAGGGGCGCGGTCCGGTGACCGGATATTAATGAGAATTGGCAATACTGCCGAATTCCCGATCGCATTTTTGGGCGCAATTGCCGCCGGGCTGGTTCCCGTACCAACATCTGCTCAACTGACTGCCGCCGAAATCACACCGCTTGCAAAGAAAATCGCACCGAAACTCATCTTGGCCGGACCGGGAATTGCCCTTCCAGAGGGATCCGACTGCCCGGTTGTAACCGAGGTTGCCACTTTGGCGAACAACCCACCAGCTGACTATGTCTTGGGTGATCCCAATCGTCTTGCCTATTTGGTGTTTACATCTGGCACCTCAGGGCGCCCCCGCGCGGTCGCTCATGCCCACCGCGTGATCTGGGCAAGGCGGATGATGTGGAATGGTTGGTATGGCCTAGGTGAGTCGGATCGCTTGTTGCATGCAGGCGCGTTTAACTGGACCTTTACACTTGGCACCGGCCTATTAGATCCTTGGTCAGTTGGGGCGACGGCGCTTATCCCTGCCGAAGGGGTTGAGGCCCGTACATTGCCCTTATTGCTCAAACGTCATGACGCAACCATCTTTGCGGCCGCCCCCGGGATTTACCGACAAATCCTCAAACACCCAATGCTATCCATGCCAAAGTTGCGCCATGCGCTGTCCGCCGGGGAAAAACTGCCTGACCCCATCAGGCTGGCATGGGAGAGCGCAACCGCCACCACCATCCATGAGGCGCTCGGCATGTCGGAATGCTCGACTTTCTTGTCAGGATCACCCGACCGCCCTGCCCCAGAGCATACCCTTGGATTTGCGCAACCTGGCAGAATCATTGCTGTCGTTGATGAAGAAAATCAGCAGGTTCCAGACGGAACCACGGGCCATCTGGCCATTCATCACAGCGATCCCGGCCTGATGCTGGGCTACCTTGAAGACGGCGGGTTTGACCTGCCGCTTTCAGGCGATTGGTTTGTCTCTGGTGATATGGTCCATCGGGACAAGGATGGTGCCTTTCACTATCATGGGCGCGCTGATGACATGCTGAACGCCGGTGGCTTTCGTGTCAGCCCACAAGAAATCGAGCGTGCATTCGTCCCATTTGCGGGCGATTGCGCCGCAGTTCAAATCGAAATCAAACCAGGCACATTTATCATCGCACTGGCCCATTGTAGCGAAATCGCAGAGGCAGACCTGCGCGAACACGCAGAAACTTGCCTTGCACAATACAAACAACCAAGGCTCTATGCCCGCCTTGCCGAGTTGCCCCGTGGTGGCAACGGTAAACTCAACCGTAAGGCCGTTATTTCCGCGCTGAAGGAGGCGTCATGATCAAGCTCGATATTCTATCCGATCCGATTTGCCCCTGGTGCTATATTGGCAAAGCCAATCTTGACCGCGCATTGGAGGCTGCTGGCGATCATCCCTTTGCAATTGAATGGCACCCGTTTCAGCTGAACCCGGATATGCCCGCTGGTGGGATGGATCGTCGCGAATATCTGGAAACAAAATTTGGTGGCAAGGAAGGCGCCGTGCGCGCCTATGCCCCTGTTGTCGAACATGCCGAAAAGGCTGGGTTAACCATCAATTTCGACGCTATTCAGACCACGCCCAACACCTTGAATGCACATCGCCTGATTCATTGGGCCGGGATCGAACAGCGCCAGACGCCGGTGGTGGCAGCGTTGTTCAAAGCCTATTTCGTTGAAGGCCGCGACATTGGCGACAACGCCACTTTGATCGAAATCGCGGATTCTGTTGGAATGGACGCGGATGTCGTCTCTGAACTGCTGAAAGGCAATGCCGATGCAGAGGATATCCGAGCACGCGACGCCCATTCGCGTCAGCGCGGTGTTACCGGCGTTCCGGCTTTTGTGATTGCAAATCAACATGTTCTTAGCGGTGCACAACCGCCTGAGCTTTGGGGAAATGTCATAGAAGACATCAATAACCAGTTGAAAGACCAGGAATGAGTTTATCTGAGGCTCCGGCCCCGCAGGAAAGATTATCAACCGGTGAGTTCATTGCCCTGATGGCGATGCTTTTTGGCACATTGGCCTTCACCATCGACGCTATGCTGCCAGCCCTTCCCGAGATTGCTGATGAACTGAGCCCGGAAAACCTCAATCGCACTCAGTTGATCGTCACAAGCTTTGTCTTGGGAATGGGATTGGGCACTTTTGTGACCGGTCCGCTGTCAGATGCTTTTGGCCGCAAGCCTGTGATCATTGGCGCGGCTGGTCTTTTCTGTATCTCAGCGGCCGTAGCCTGGTGGGCACAATCGCTTGAAGTGATGTTGGTCGCCCGGCTAATTCAGGGCCTTGGTGCCGCAGGGCCTCGCGTGGTTGCGTTGGCCATGATCCGCGACCTTTTTGTCGGTCGCGAGATGGCCAAGATCATGTCTTTCGTATTCCTGATTTTCTCTCTGGTTCCGGCCATTGCACCAACCGTTGGGGCGGGTATCCTGGCCATTGCAGGATGGCGCGCTATCTTTCCCTTCTTTATTCTCTTTTCTGGGGCGGCGACAATCTGGCTTTGGGTGCGCCAACCCGAAACCCTTCCGCCAGAAGGCCGAAAACCGATGAAGGCCGCTTCATTTGTTTCGGCAATCAAAGAGGTCTTTTCGATCCCGATGGTGCGCCTGTCCATTGCGATTCAGGCGCTTTGCATGGGGATATTGTTTGGCCTCATTAGTTCGACCCAACAAATCTACGACGTGATCTTTGATCAGGGACACCTCTTCCATTTCTGGTTCGGTGCAACGGCTATCTTAGCTTCATCGGCAAGCATCGTGAACGCGGCAATGGTCGTCCGGCTGGGGATGCGATACTTGATCACATTGGCTTTGGGCAGTCAGATCATTTTCTCGATGATCATGCTGGTCCTGTCCTTTTCTGGCATCTTAGAGGGCGAAGCTGGTCTATGGCTGTGGTTCGCCTGGTCGACGACGATCTTTTTCATGGTAGGCCTGACACTTGGCAATCTGAACGCCCTCGCGCTGGAGCCATTGGGCCATATTGCTGGCATGGCCTCGTCGATAACCAGTTCGGTGTCTACAGTTGCCGGGGTCGCCTTCGCAGTGCCGGTCGGCTTGCTGTTCAACGAGACTCTTGGTCCCTTGGCCGTTGGCACCTTGGCCTACGCAGTGATTGGGTTTTTCCTGATCCGTCGTATGGCCCGGCTAGAACGCGTAGCAGTTGCTGCCGAAGCTTAGACCTTTTTCGCCTCCTTGACCTTAGCGGCAAGATCGCGGGCAATCGCAAAGGCGCCCTTGATTTTGTCGGCCTCGTTTTTCCAATCACGGCGCACGACGATCTTGTTGTCGCGCACTTTGGCAAGGCCCTTCTGATCATGCACAAAAACGACAAGCCCGGCGGGATTTGCGAATTTATCGTTATGAAACTGGATCGTTGCCCCTTTCGGCCCGCCATCCAGTTTGGCAATGCCCGCACGTTTGCACATCGCCTTGATGCGAACAACCAGCAGCAAGGTGTTGACCTCTTTGGGTAATTTTCCAAACCGGTCGATCAATTCAGCAGCGAAGCCTTCTAATTCCACTTTGGTTGAAAGCTGGCTCAGGCGCCGATAGAGGCCAAGGCGGACATCCAGATCCGGCACATAGGCCTCAGGGATCAACACGGGCACGCCCAGATTGATTTGCGGTGCCCATGTGCCGTCATCTTCGGTAAGCCCTTCGATATTTCCGGCACGGATTTTGGCAATCGCCTCCTCCAGCATCGACTGATACAACTCGAACCCGACCTCTTTCACATGGCCCGATTGCTCTTCACCAACGATATTGCCCGCACCACGAATATCGAGGTCCTGGCTGGCAATTGTAAAACCCGCACCGAGGCTGTCGAGGCTACCCAGAACACGAAGGCGCTTCTCTGCCGCGGCGGTCAGTTTCTTGCGGGGTTTCGTCGTAAGATAGGCATAAGCCCTTGTTTTTGAACGACCAACGCGGCCCCTGATCTGATAAAGCTGTGCCAGCCCATACATATCGGCCCGATGTATAACCATTGTATTGGCCGTCGGGATATCAATACCACTTTCGATGATCGTAGTGGCCAGAAGCACGTCATATTTGCCGTCATAGAAGGCATTCATCCGGTCATCCAGCTCGCCTGCGGCCATCTGGCCATGAGCGACCACAAAGCTGACTTCAGGCACCTGATCGCGCAGGAAAGCTTCGATTTCGGGCAAATCTTCGATCCGGGGCACAACGTAGAAACTTTGCCCGCCACGATAATGCTCGCGCAACAGCGCTTCGCGGATGGTGACCGCATCAAATTCGCTGACATAGGTGCGGATTGCCAAACGATCGACCGGTGGGGTGCCGATCAGGCTGAGGTCGCGCACGCCAGACAGTGACATCTGTAAGGTCCGCGGAATTGGTGTCGCGGAAAGGGTCAGAACATGTACCTCAGATCGCATATCCTTCAGGCGTTCTTTATGTCCGACGCCAAACCGCTGTTCTTCGTCAATGATCAAAAGGCCAAGGTTGTTGAACCGAATGGCTTTGGCCAAAAGCGCATGGGTGCCAATACAGATATCAACACTGCCATCGGTCAGACCTTTGCGCGTATCAGCGGCTTGTTTTGCGGGAATAAAACGCGATAACTTCCTGACATTAATCGGAAATCCGCGAAAACGGTCTGCAAATGTCTGGGCGTGTTGACGTGCTAAAAGGGTTGTGGGTGCAATCACCGCAACCTGCATTCCGGCGGCCGCTGCAACAAAGGCCGCGCGCATGGCCACCTCGGTTTTGCCAAATCCAACATCGCCCACAACCAGCCGGTCCATTGGCCGACCACGTGCCAGATCATCCAGTGTATCGCCAATTGCCGTCAGCTGATCATCGGTTTCTTCATAGGGGAACCGCGCGCAAAAGGCCTCCCACATATCGCCAGGAGCCTCAACCACGGGTGCCGAGCGCAATTCGCGCTCTGCCGCGACCCGGATCAGCTTGTCCGCGATCTCACGAATACGCTCTTTCAGTTTGGCCTTTTTGGCCTGCCACGCGCCGCCGCCAAGGCGATCCAGAAGGCCGTGATCATGGCCATACCTGCTGAGGAGTTCGATGTTTTCGACGGGCAGAAACAAGCGATCGCCGCCCGAATATTCCAACGCAATGCACTCATGTGGTGCGCCTGCAGCCGTTACCGTTTCCAGCCCGTTATATTTGCCAACGCCATGATCAACATGCACGATCAGGTCGCCGGGGCTGAGGCTTTGCGCCTCCGTCAGATAGTTCTCTGCCCGTTTGGTTTTGCGCTTCGGGCGGATCAGACGGTCGCCCAGAACGTCCTGTTCCGAGATGACCGAGAGGCCCTGGGCGGTAAACCCCTGCTCCAATGGCCAGACCGCCAGATGCACATTTCCGGGTTCAAATCCGGCACTGGCGTCGGGTATTCTTGTCAGATCCGTCAGGTCCTGATCTTCCAACAACCCTTCCAGACGTTCGCGGGCCCCATCGGACCAACTGGCGATAACGACGGCGCGAGTCTTTTGCTGATCACGAATGTGATCGGCCAAGGCACCGAACAGGCTGATCTCTTCTTGCTGGCGCTCCGGCGCGAAACTGCGCCCGATCCGCCCGCCTGCATCGATCACGCCCGGGCCAGACGCTTGTGGCAATGGTGAAAACTGGATGACCCTATGGCCACCGACAGCGGCCTCCCACGCTGCGTCTGTCAGGTAGAGCTGTTCGGGCGGGCACGGCTTATAGACAGAATCTAGCCGCCCCTTTTGTGTCAGCGCCGTTTTGCGCGTGTCATATTGATCCGCAACAGACTCCCACCGTGCCAATCTTTGCGGCGTGGTCTGATCATCCAGCGTGATCGTGGCAGTGGGGAGGTAGTCAAAAAGCGTTTCACAGTTTTCGTAGAAAAACGGCAGCCAATGTTCCACACCCTGATGCTTGCGACCAGCCGAAACGGCTTCATATAGCGGATCAGCAGTACCGCCAGCCCCAAATTCAACCCGATAATTTTGACGGAATCGGGCTATTGCTTCATCGTCCAAAACCACTTCGGACACTGGGGCCAATTCAACCCGGCTTAATTTTTCTGTGGTTCTTTGCGTTGCGGGATCAAACCGGCGTGCACCATCCAGCACATCACCAAAAAGGTCCAACCGGACAGGTGCAGATTCGCCCGGAGGCCAAACGTCGATAATGCCACCACGAACCGCGTAATCGCCCGGTTCCATCACCGTGGGTGTTTGCGAAAATCCCATGCGAACAAGGAAGTTTTTTAGCGCGTCTTCGTCTATCCTCCGGTTCACTTCAGCGACAAAGGCCGACCCCGTCAACAAGGCACGCGGTGGCAGATATTGCGTTGCGGCGTTCAGCGTTGTCAGAACGATGAACCGGCCCTTCAGCCCGGCCGCCAGCGTGGCCAGAGTTGCCATCCGCGCAGCAGAGATATCGGCATTGGGTGATACCCGATCATAGGGCAGGCAATCCCAGCCCGGAAAATGCAGGACAGGCACTGACGGATCAAAGAATGCCAGCGCCGTGGCCAGGGCAGCCATGCGTTTATCGTCGCGGGCAACATGCAGCACCGGACCGTCGCCATGGGACAGTTCCTTGATCAGCTGAGAGGCATCGAACCCTTCGGGCACGCCCCCCATCAGGATATGATTATCCTTTGACATCAGACCTCTACCTTGGGGCATTACCCCCCAAGCGCCCCATAGTTGAGATTGACCCACATGCCCCAAAAGGCCGTGATAAAGATCGAAACCATGCCGATCAGTTGTACGCCAAGCCTGTGCAGGCGCAGGCGCTTGATCAAATCCTCATAGCCCGTGTCCCGAAGCTTGAGCGCCGTGTAATAATTCAGTCCAGCCACCAGGATCATGGGGAATACCAGAAAAAAGAGTGCCTGGCAGAATTCCACATTGTAATACCATCCCAGAACTCCAAGCGATGTTACGATGAAGGCCAGGATTGAAACGGCGGAAATGCCCGACAACTCGACGATCGAAAGAATGCGATGCACATTGACTTCGGCCACAACCCGCATGTCGTGAATCGAGCGTTCATGGCCACGCCGGGCGCGCGTGACCATGTCAAAAGGGACGCCCACAACCCAATGGCTGGCGGTCGACCACAAAGCGGCCAGCGCGATCCAGTACCACAGGTTGGAAAACGACCTGAGGTCAATCACTTCTGTCGCGAGTTCAAGAAAATTCAAGGCTGCTCTGCCCCTGATATACGTAGTTGGCGGCACATTAGTCGCCTCTGTCCAAGGTTTCCAGCCCTTGAGAATACCGCGCAACTATGTCACCCCGGTTTAATGACAAATCGTTGAACAAGGCCCTGCCCCATGTCTGCAAATCAGGCCCCCTTTCCCGCCACCCGGTTTCGTCGCTTGCGCCAGACCGACGCCATTCGCGCCCTGACCCGCGAAACACAACTCGCGGTGGATGATCTGATCTGGCCGGTTTTTGTCCGCGAAGGCGAAAGCATCGAGGAGCCGATCCCGTCCATGCCGGGCGCGCATCGCTATTCCATCAATTGTCTGGTGAAGTCTGCCAGGGAAGCTGCGGCATTGGGCATCCCGGCAATATGTATTTTTCCCTACACTGACCCGTCGCTGAAGACCCAAGGATGTGAACTGGCCTGGGATCCCGACAATATTTCTAACCGTGCCATCCGCGCAGTGAAGGATGCCGTGCCTGAAATTGCGGTGATGACCGATATCGCGCTCGACCCCTATAATATCAACGGCCATGACGGCATCGTCCGCGACGGTGTGATTGTGAATGACGAGACGGTCGAGGCGTTGGTCAAAATGGGATTGGCACAGGCTGAGGCCGGTGCGGATATTCTTGGACCAAGTGACATGATGGATGGCCGGATTGGCGCGATCAGGACAGCGCTAGAGGCAGAGGGCCATGGCAACGTGGCGATCATGTCCTACGCCGCAAAATTTGCCAGCGCCTATTATGGTCCGTTCCGGGATGCAGTTGGGGCATCAGGTGCTTTGACGGGTGACAAAAACACTTACCAGATCGACCCGGCGAACCGCCAGCAAGCGCTTAGATGTGTTGAGAGGGATTTGTCAGAAGGTGCCGACATGGTGATGGTCAAGCCCGGCATGCCCTATCTGGACATTGCCCGCGAGGTCAAAGACACCTTTGGCGCACCGACCTATGCCTACCAGGTATCCGGCGAATATGCGATGATCGAGGCCGCGGCCCAGCAAGGTTGGATCGACGGTGACAAGGTCATGCTGGAAAGTCTGATGGCGTTTCGACGCGCGGGCTGTGACGGTGTTTTGACCTATTTTGCACCGCGCGTCGCACAGATACTGAACGGTTAAAGCCGCCGTTCAGACTGGCATATCGTTAAAGAGATCATCATCGTCGTCTCCATCTTCAACGGGCGGCGACCATTTTGAACGCGGATGGGGATAGATCACTTCCTCCGGCTTTGCAGATTTTTTTTCCTCTGGCTGAGTATTGGTTTTCTCTTTGTCATGAATGGTCATTGGCGGTCTTCTCCATCTATCCAGAAGGAATGGTGCAAGGCTTTGGTGATTTGTGTGGCGGGTGGGCCGGGCGCACAATGTGCCTCCCGGCCCCCTCCCCTAAGACGCCGACGCCCCATACGTCGACGCCCTCCTTGTCCCCCGATGTCAGGGGGCACAATTCCGGCAGAACGGCGTGAAAGGAAGGACATCCAGCCGATCTTCGGAAATTGGATTGCCGCAAGTGGTGCAGGCGCCATATTCACCTTCATCCATCCGGGTCAGTGCGGCTTTAATCATTGCGATCTCATGCTGTCCGGTGCGACCCATACCTTCTAGCACTTCATCGCCTTCGCGTTCTGTTGCCAGATCTTCCCAGTCTTTGGTTTGGTGACTTTCCAATTCGTCTTCGATCTCGTGCAGGCGCGTATCAATCGCCTCCAGCCTGCGCGTCAGTTGGGAACGGCGGGTGATCAGGTCAACAGGCATGTGGGCCTCCTTCGGATCCTCATTGGAATTGTCAAAGGATAGGGCGACGGTGCTGGCACTTGCCTTGACAAAGATCAATTTGACCCCAATTTTTCGACGGCTTTTTTCGCTGATCGGGCTTCGGGTGCGGGATTCATCTTTTCATTTGCCGACCGGACCGTCAGGATATTGTCATGCAATACTTTTTGGCACAGGCATCTTAATGGAACTTCATCCTCTTACCGATCTCTTTATGGCCGCCCCACAGCTTGAACCGGGCGACTTGAAAACACTGGCTGATGATGGTGTAACAACGGTCATATGCAATCGCCCAGATGTTGAAAATCCACCTGAGTTACAAGCAGCGGCCATTCAGGTAGCGGCCGAAGCTGCCGGGCTGACCTTTGTCTACAATCCCGTCAACGGTGCCGCGATGACCATGGACAACGTGGAAGAACAGGGTGAGGCAATTGCTGCCTCTGAAGGCGCAGTTGTGGCTTATTGCGCCTCAGGCATGCGGTCAGCAGTGATGTGGGGCCTGTCACAGGCTGGTAATATCCCCACCGATCAAATTCTGGAGGCCACTCAGGCCGCTGGTTACCCCATGGCAGGAATGCGCGCCCAGATTGACTCCCTTGCCGCGCAAAAGGCCTGATCGTACGGCTTGAGGTCTGCGGGGCTGCGGCCTATGTCTTGACGCCAGCAATCGGGCGCAATGGCGCCAAACCGGCAGATCAGGACGCAAATGGCGCGTAAGGGCAAAAACAATCGTAGCATTGGCAATTGGCTGATCGATCGGATTGCGCGCGGCGTGATTTGGGTGCTTCTGATGCTCCCTTACCGTGTGCGGGTCACTGCGATGGGTTGGCTGGCACGTCGCATCATTGGCCCCTTGAGTGGGTTTAGTCGCCGATCCCGGGCCAATCTGGCCTATATCTGGCCGGAACTTGAGGCCGACGAACGACGACAGATCACACGCGAAGTACTAGATAACTTTGGGCGCGTCGTAATCGAAAACTATGCCACTGACGAACAGCTGTCGCGCGCATCATCCTGGAAAGTACATGGCCCTGGCCTTGATGCGGCCGAGGCGGCGCTGGCCATTCAAAGACCAATTCTTTTCGTGTCGGGTCATTTCGGGAATTATCAGGCGGCCCGCGCCGCGATGAATATTCGTGGGTTTAACTTGGGCGGACTATATCGCCCCCTGAACAATCCATTTCTGAACGATCATTACGTGAAAACGATTGAGGCTGCGGGCGGGCCTGCCTTTGCGCGCGGTCGGCGTGGGTTGGCCGGGTTTATGCGTCACATCAAAGATGGGGGACATGGCGCCCTCCTTGTGGATCAGTACTACCGTGATGGCGAAATCCTCGATTTTCTTGGCAAACCTGCCCCCACGGCCATCTCTGTCGGAGAAATTGCGTTGAAATATGACGCATTGGTTGTCCCTATCTACGCGCGGCGAATGGAAAACGGTCTGGATTTCGATATTGTATTGGAACCTCCCATTCCACATTCAGATCCGGTTGCAATGACCCAAGCGCTGATGGACAGCCTCGCCCAGCAAATTCAGGAGCGTCCCGGACAATGGCTTTGGATGCATCGCCGCTGGAAACCCGAACGTCAGGCGGAAATGGCGGCTCAAAAGGGGCATTCGCAATCTTAGGCGCGAAAAGATCGGCAAAAACCCGCTTTTCTTCGCTTCACGGATGACATGGGCGCAAAAGGCGCGTATTTTGTGCGCCAAGGGCGAAAACGCCCAATATCCTGAGCACACATACAGGCGGTATAAGAAAATGAGCACTCTCAACAGACGCACTCTCGTTCTTGGTGTGGCATCTGCCCTGCCTTTGGCAGCGTGCGGAAACGGAATTGGATCTGATCGCGGGGCGCGCATAGACGCGCGCGTGGATGCGGCCACCCAATTCATGTACGATAACATCCCTGGGTCGCGGGATTTGATGGGCGATGCAGAGGGCGTTCTGATCATGCCGCTGGTGACTGAGGCCGGGTTTGGCATCGGTGGTGGTTATGGCCGCGGAGCGCTACGGATCAACGGCGCGACCGTCGACTATTACTCCTCAACCTCGGCCACATTCGGATTTCAGATCGGGGCGCAACAATACGCCCATGCCCTGTTCTTCATGACCGAAGAGGCCCTGCGCGACTTCCGCTACTCTGCCGGGTGGGCCGTGGGCGGCGATATCGAATATGCGGTCAACACGACAGGTGGAAATATTTCAACCGATACCACCAGTCTTTTGACGCCCGTTGTTGCAGTTGTTTTTGGTCAGGCAGGCCTTATCGCCGGAGCCACCTTGGAAGGCCAGCGGTACACTCGTATCCTGCCGTAGGGCTTGATAAATTTTCCTTGAACGGGGCGGTCTTTTGACCGCCTCTTTCTTTGCAACCGACGCCGTATGAGTCTAGGGTGCAGCCGCTTTCGATCCCGCGTCTAGACAGGAGCCTTGGATGGGCCGATTTCTTAAATGGATGATACGCCTGTCAACCGCCGTCCTGGGACTGTTGGTTCTTGCAACGCTTTCGGCCTATTGGGTGTTTTCGCGGTCGATCCCGGATTATGACACGGATTGGCGGGTGTCGGGTATTCTAGATGAGGTCGAAATCGTCCGGTCGAATGCAAACGTCCCGCATATCTATGGGCAGAGCGATCACGACGTCTATTTCGGGTTGGGATTTGTCCATGCACAGGACCGGCTGTGGCAAATGCTGATGATGCGGCGGACCGCCCAGGGCCGCCTATCCGAGCTGTTCGGTCAACGCACTTTGCAGATAGACGAGCTCATGCGCCGGCTGGATTTCTACGGCCATGCGCAACGTTCGGTGGCAGCACAAGATCTTGAAACCTTGGCAATGCTGGAGGCCTATGCCCAAGGCGTTAACAGTTGGCTGGAGCTGGTAGCAGAAGAAGCACTTGGACGCGGCGCGCCCGAATTGCTGCTGTTCAGCCCGGAAATTGCTCCGTGGCGACCTGCTGATTCCATTGCCGTGGTCAATATGATGGCGATGCAATTGGCCAATCACCACGAAGATGAGGTGCTGCGCGCCCGCACTTCACTGATGCTGAATGATCCAGCGCGGCTGGCCGACATCCTTCCCGATGCACCCGGTCAGGCTGTGGCCGAACTGCCGGAATATGCCGCGCTATTTGAGAACTTGCCGCAATATGCGTCGAATACAACCGGTCCGCGCGACCCGCTTTTCCCCAATCGTGGGCGCGGACTGGCCGGTGCCTCCAATATCTGGGCCGCTGATGGCAGCCGGTCAGCCACAGGTGCGGCGCTTATGGCCAACGATCCGCATCTCAGCCTGACAGCGCCGGGTATCTGGTATTTGGCACGATTGGACCTGGCCTCGGGATCGGCCATTGGAGCGACTGTTCCTGGGATGCCCGTGATATTGTTGGGCCGAAATGAGCATATTTCGTGGGGCCTTACCTCGGCCTATGTTGATGATATGGACCTCTTCATTGAAGAGCTGAACCCGGAGAACCGCGAAGAATACCGTACGCCCGAAGGCTGGGCAGAATTTGAAACGCGCCGCTCCATCATTGATGTGGCTGACGGCGCACCGGTAACCGTAACATTGCGATGGACCGAAAACGGGCCTGTCATTCCCGGGAACCATTGGAACTTCGGAACGGTGACGCCGCCCGGTCACGTCATGTCACTGGCTTGGACAACCCTCACGGATGAAAACACCAGTTTGCGCACCGGTCGTGAATTGATGGGCGCCACAACGATCGAAGAGGCAATGGCGGCTGGCGAACACTTTGTCGCCCCGTCTCAAAATCTGGTTGTTGCCAGTGCAGACCGTGTGGCCATGCAAGTGATCGGCCATTTGCCGTGGCGCCTATTGGAACACCAAACGCAGGGTCGAATGCCGGCACCTGCCTGGCTGGCCGAAAATCGGTGGCAAGGCGTCACGCAATATTTCGCCAACCCCCGATTTGTAGATCCCGAAGGGGGCATTCTGGGCAACACCAACAATCGGATGGTCGATCGGGAATTCCCGCTGCATATCAGTTTTGAATGGGGTGACACCCAACGCGTGCAACGTTGGCAGCATTTGATGCAATCGCGTCAGGTGCATACTCGTGACAGTTTTATCGAAGCACAACTTGATACAGTCTCGACCTCAGCGCGCACACTTTTGCCGCTTGTCGGACGCGAGTTGTGGTTTACCTCAGGTGCAGCTGCCAGCGGCACGCCAGAGGCGCGGCGCGGAGAAGCGCTGGACCTTTTGGCCGCGTGGAATGGTGAGATGAATGAGCATTTACCTGAACCGCTGATCTACGCAGCGTGGATGCGGGCCTTGCAGCAGCGCCTAATTCAGGATGACCTTGGCCCGCTTGCCTCTGAATTTCCGCGCCTGGAACCTGTTTTTGTCGAACGGGTCTTTCGCGATATCGATGGCGCGTCTTTCTGGTGTGACATCCGCCCCTCGTCAATCGAGGAAAGCTGCACCGACATCGCGCGGCTGTCACTTGACGACGCTTTGCAAGAACTGGTCGAAGCCTATGGCGACAACCTCAGCAGTTGGCGTTGGGGCGATGCGCATGAAGCGGTCCACAGCCATCAGGTTCTTGGCGACACTCCCATCTTCTCTTGGGCCGTGAACATTCGTCAGTCCGTTTCAGGTGGCGAAAACACTCTCAATCGCACACGCTCGGCCGCCGAGGGGCCATATCCTTACCAGACCACACATGCGGCCGGCTATCGTGGCGTTTATGATTTTGCCGATCCTGACAGCTCGGTCTTTGTCGTCGCAACTGGCCAGTCGGGGCATCCGCTTAGCCGGTACTATGACGACATGGGAGAGCTTTGGCGCAGAGGCGAATATATCCCGATGTCTCTGGATCCCGAACTTGCCTTTGCAGGCAATATTGGTGTGACACGATTGATGCCAGGAAACTAAATGCCTGTCCGGTTCAAGAACCCGCTGGTTGGCGTTACGGATGTTGAGCGTTCCTTGCGTTTCCACCATGACATACTGGGCCTCGAGATCGCTGAGGCCCATTCCAATTTTGTACTCTTTGAGAATGGCTTTGCTATCCATGACGGTGCTGCGCTGGCCGCGTCCGTAAACGCGCTTTCCGACGAAAGCCGAATACTCAATGGGCCGGCCGTCTACTATTTTGAGGCGTCTAATCTGGATCAAGAATATGGTCGGCTGGCGCCGTTGGTCACCATCCTTCATGGCATTCGCCGCCTCGATTGGGGCGGACGGGTGTTTCGAATTCTCGACCCGGATGGTCATGTTCTCGAAATTGGCGAGGCCGCTAAAGTATAAGAAAAGGGCCGCGCCCGTTTGAGGCGCGGCCCTGATCGAATTCAGACCTCGGTTCAGCGCGCCGGAATATAGCGTTCTATGGCGATGCGAATTGCGCCGGGCGAGCCGTGGTATTGCATCACGCCAAGCATATAATCGCCCGGCTGTACCTGCGCTGTCAGCTGGCTGTCCAATGTGCCATTGGCGTCATCATTGAACGAGATATGGCGCCCAACCCCATCAAATAGTGTGATCATTGGGTCCGAGTTTCCGATCCCAATTGCATCGACCAACAAAAGGCCCGCCGCAGGGACAGTAAAGCTGTGCCAAACGGCGTCGCCCCCAACACTGCTATCACGTACAAGGCGCGTTTGCAGATCACCAAGCGCAATCACCGGATATAACTGTCCGTCCGGCGGCGGGCTCGCTTCGCCCGAGGCATAAAGATCCCGCATCATATCTTCCTGACTGAACGCGCTGACCGAAACGGTGACCGGAAGGTCGGGATTGCTAAGCGCGCGCATGCCAATGCAGTAACTGCCAGCAGCAAGCCCTTGGGTGAAGTCGACCCGGGCATTCAGGCTGCCATAATCGTCATTCTCTGCAATCAGGGTTCCCGCCGCGTCGTAGATATAGATATACGGATCGGCCGATTGGTTCTCTGCCCGGATCGTGATGGGCATCTCACTGCCAAGCGTAAAGCGATAATAGGGCGACTCAGTAATAGTCAAAGTCGCCGTCGCCTGCTGCCCTGGAACTTGATCCAACGGGCCTGCGCCCAAAGATGTCGCTGGCGTATTGGCCGTGCAAGCAAGGATATTCGACCCTCCAGCGCCGGGAGTAAGGGAGGCAGCACTTTGCAAGGCAACCCGGATATCGGCCGAAATCGCGCCGCCGCCAAAACTGCGAGTCGACAGGCAATACGTTCCCGCAGGAAGCTGTGCTTCGGCCCGGCTGTCCCAGCCACCGCCACTATCATCGTCGGTCAGGATCAGAGTGCCGGATTGATCATAAAGCTCGATCACTGGATCGCCGCCAAACTGACCTGCGGCCTCTACCCGAACCGGAGTTTCTTGCGACAGAGTAAAAAGCGTCACATGGGAGCCGCCGGGGGGCACTTGCGCCAAAACATCAAATCCGGTTGGCGACATACCTACATCTGATTGGGTTGCGGCACCGCCGGCCCACTGGCCCGCTGGTAAGTTTGCACCACAGGCCATGTCCTGTGCCATGGCCGGTGCGGCCAATGCAACCAATGCCGCAGAAATAGCGACAAGCTTGGAATGATTCATGAAATCCTCCTTAAAGGGTCATCGACCCTGTCCAATGGCACCAGTTTACCCAGATCGCCCGATCATGCCAGCCCCCCTTGCCGTCCATCGCTGCGCAAGTAAGACTTGTGAAAAAAGTGAGCACCCATTGAAAACTCTACATCAATCGCCGACCGATCCTGAATTCGTCCAAAACCCATATCCCTTTTATGCAACGGCAAGGGCCGCAGGTGATTTGGTATACTGGCAGGATTACAAGATGGTCTGCGCCACAAGCTATGCCCTAGTGAACGCTCTTTTGAGAGATCGCCGCTTTGGTCGCGAAATGCCAACGGAGTTGCAGCAGCCCTGCCCGACCCATTTGCAACCGTTTTACGATGTTGAAGCCCATTCGATGCTGGAGTTGGAGCCGCCACGGCATACCCGTTTGCGCCGCCTGGTCACGCGCGCGTTCACATCCCGCCATATTGCGGCGATGGAAGGCGACATTGCCGCGCTCTGCCATGGTTTGATTAACCAGTTCCCAGAAGGCCCCTTTGATCTGTTGGATGCTTATGCGCGTCCCTTACCGGTCACGGTGATCGCGCGTTTGCTTGGTGTACCCGAAGATATGGGTCCCCAACTTGTGAAATGGTCCAATGCGATGGTCTCAATCTATATGGCCGGACGCGGCCGCGCAGATGAGGACACAGCCGTTGCCGCAACAAAGGAATTCGTGGCGTTCATGCGCGGCTACGTTGACGCGCGCCGATCCGACCCCCGCCAAGACCTGATCACGCGACTGATTGCGGCCGAGGAAGATGGCGAAACATTGACAACTGATGAGTTGATCACAACCTGCATCCTGTTGCTGAATGCCGGACATGAAGCCACCGTGCACACTATTGGGAACGGCGTGAAGGCTATGCTGGATCACGGGGCAACAGGCCACGAGGTCGGTGTCGTCGAAGAGATACTGCGCCATGATCCACCGCTGCACATGTTTACCCGTTATGCATATGAAGATGTCGAGGTTGCAGGACATCTTTTCAAACGGGGTGATCAGGTGGGTCTGCTTTTGGGATCCGCCGGGGGGGATGAAGCGATCTGCCCTAATCCAGAAGTATTCGATCCAAGGCGCACTGATCCGGCGCATTTGGCCTTTGGGGCCGGTCTGCATTTCTGCGTAGGTGCCCCGCTCGCGCGGTTGGAGTTGCAGATTGCCCTGCCTATCCTGTTTGATCGTTGTCCGACCCTGAAATTAGCGGAATCGACGCAATACGCAGATATCTACCATTTTCACGGGCTAAAGCGCCTGATGGTGACCCAATAAAAGGGCCGATGAAGGGCCAGTTAGAAAATGGCCCTTCTGTTCTTCGGTCCTCGAACTTGGCTTAATTTACCGTGACGGACGCACCGCTGCCGGTTTCGATACTCTCTATGGATGGATTGCCCGTCAGTCGCACCGATGACCCGGATCGCGCCTCGATCGACGCCGTATCCGAGGCATAAACACGGATGGATGCGCCAGAGCCCGCCGAAATATCAGCAGTTTCGCATTCCATATTACCGGCTGACAGAGTTGCGCCACTGCCGGCCTCCACCTCAAGATCCGTGCAAGAGCCGGTCAACGCCATTGACGCCCCGCTGCCAAGATCTAGGGCCAATTCTTCGGTGTTTCCTGAAAAACTAAGCGCGGCACCAGAGCCTGCATGCAATTCAGCGCCACGGGTGTCCGTACCTGTCAATCTGATCGATGACCCGGACACGGCATCAGCCGAAAACAAGTCACTCAGGGCAACATCTCCGGTCACTTCAGACCCTGAACTGGCGGATAAATTGGCCAGTTCGGGCATTGAAATCATAACCTCAAAACGGTCTGCCCTGATACTGGGTAGCAACCCGCGCCGCCGCTCGATATGGAGCGTATCCCCATGTTGTTCGATAATGAGACGATTGATGTTTCCAACGCGTGCATTCGCTTCAACGTGAAAATCTCCGGTCGAAATTGTGACTTCGACTCCTTCGGCCACTTCAACATTTGAAAATTCCGAAAAATCATAGTCCCGGTCTGCCGCCGCAACGGGGGCGGCAATAACAATGCATGTGATTAATGCGATCTCTTTTGGGGCAAGCATGGCCCTCTCCCTCTCTTGTGTCTTATGGACAAGTGCAGATGTATGTGAATGCTATTAACATACAAGGGGTCTGATGCATATTCAGCGAACTTCTCAAACCCGAGGCCTGAGGTTTTGACTCATGTCCGTGTGGTGTATTTACAACACTTTGATGCCACGATGAGACATCCGGGGAAAACGAATTGAACCCAAAATCGTCAGAAAGTAGTGTTCGTGTATAAATTACACCAAAAGGACGGACCAATGACATTTATCAAATCAATTGCCTTCATCGCAGCGCTTACTCCAGTTGCTGCATACGCCCAATCCTGCGAATGGAACATGTATTGGGATTCAAACCGACAAATGTGCGTCACATTCCAGGAAATTACCGCAAATACTGTTCAGGATGCCGGTTCGGAAACCTGGATGCAGCCCTATACCGATGCAGCGGCCGAAGAAATTCGCTCCATCAACTCTTGCGAGGGATGTGTTCAGCAGCGCTGATCGACTGAAATCGCTCAAGATAAGGCCGGGGAAATTACGCCCCGGCCTTTTTTATTCTGCTGCAACACGACGTTTCAGAAGGGGTGCCAGGTAATGCCCGGTATGGGAGCCCTTTGCGTCTGCCACATCCTCGGGCGTGCCTTTGGCCACAATCTGCCCACCGCCATCTCCGCCCTCGGGCCCAATGTCGACGATCCAATCGGCCGTTTTCACCACATCAAGATTGTGTTCGATCACAACAACTGTATTGCCCTGATCAACCAATTCGTGTAGCACTTCCAATAGCTTACGCACATCTTCGAAATGCAACCCTGTAGTTGGCTCATCGAGAATATAGAGCGTGCGCCCGGTTGAGCGTTTGGCCAGCTCTTTAGAAAGCTTCACGCGCTGTGCTTCGCCGCCTGACAAGGTGGTCGCCTGCTGACCCACCTTAATGTAGTCAAGACCAACCCGGCTCAAAGCCTCCATTTTATCCCGGATGGATGGCACGGCTTTGAAGAACTCGCGTGCATCTTCCACCGTCATATCCAGAACATCGGCAATGCTTTTGCCTTTGAACTTAATCTCGAGCGTTTCACGATTGTAGCGCGCACCATTGCAAGTTTCGCAGGTGACATAGACATCCGGCAGGAAATGCATCTCGATCTTGATGACGCCATCGCCCTGGCAGGCCTCGCAACGCCCGCCCTTGACGTTGAAGCTGAACCGGCCCGGTTTGTACCCGCGCGCCTTGGCCTCTGGCAGACCGGCGAACCAATCGCGAATTGGCGTGAATGCCCCGGTATATGTTGCGGGATTGGATCGGGGTGTGCGCCCAATGGGACGTTGGTCAATATCAATAACCTTATCGAGATGTTCCAGCCCTTTGATGGTTTCACAAGGCGCGGGCGTTTGGCGAGCACCATTCAGCTGCATCGAGGCGGTTTTGAAGAGCGTTTCAATGGTCAGCGTAGACTTGCCACCGCCCGAGACACCAGTCACGCAGACGAATTTGCCAAGCGGGAAATCCGCCGTCACGTTTTGCAGGTTGTTGCCTGTGGCCTTGACCACTTTCACGGATTTTCCATTGCCCTTGCGGCGTTCGCCCGGAACCGGAATTTCGCGGGTTCCGGCCAGGTATTGCCCGGTCAGGCTTGCGCTGTCGGCAATGATCTCTGCCGGGGTGCCTTGGGAAACGACCTGCCCGCCATGAACCCCGGCACCGGGACCTATATCAAAGACATAATCGGCCTCGCGGATGGCCTCTTCATCATGTTCCACCACAATCACAGTATTGCCCTGATCACGGAGGTTTTTCAGCGTGGTCAACAGCCGGTCATTGTCGCGCTGGTGCAGACCAATCGAAGGCTCATCAAGGACATAAAGAACGCCGGTCAGGCCAGAGCCAATCTGGCTGGCCAGACGAATGCGTTGGCTTTCGCCACCTGACAGAGTTCCGGCATTGCGGCTGAGCGTCAGGTATTCCAGACCCACATTGTTGAGAAATCCAAGTCGTTCACGAATCTCCTTGAGGATTGCGCGAGCAATTTCATTTTTCTGATCGGTCAGATTGGCCGGAACGGTATCGCACCAATTTGCCGCCTCGCGGATCGACATCTGAACCACCTGGCCTACATGCAGGCCCGCGATTTTCACCGCCAGCGCCTCTGCCCGCAGGCGGTACCCGCCGCAGGACCCGCAAGGGCGGTTGTTTTGATAGCGTTCAAATTCTTCGCGAACCCATGCACTATCAGTTTCGCGGTAGCGGCGTTGCATGTTGGGGATGACGCCTTCAAAGGTCCGCGTCACCTCATAGACACGTCCTCCATCATCATAGCGGAAAGGAATCTCTTCCTCGCCCGATCCGCGCAGGAATATCTGCTGAACCTTCTTAGGCAAATCCTTCCATTTCGTCTGCGGATCAAATTCATAATGCTTGGCAATTGCTTGAATTGTTTGCAGAAAGTAAGGTGATTTGCCTTTGCGCCAAGGTGCCAGAGCACCATCTTCCAGTGTCAGGGTCTGATCAGGCACCACAAGGCGTTCATCAAAGAAAAGCTCAACCCCCAGCCCATCGCAAGACGGACAGGCCCCAAAGGGCGCGTTGAATGAGAATAGCCGTGGCTCGATCTCAGAGATGGTGAAACCGCTGACCGGACAAGCGAATTTTTCAGAGAATGTGATACGTTCCGGATCGCCTTCTTTGGGAGCGGTCTCCAGAATGGTGATCCCGTCGGCCAGATCCAAAGCGGTGCGGAAACTGTCGGCCAGGCGCGTTTCCAGGCCTTCGCGGACCACGATCCGATCCACCACCACATCAATGTCATGGCGGAATTTTTTATCCAGTGTCGGCGGCTCATCCAATTCATAGAAGTCGCCATCCACTTTGACCCGCTGAAACCCCTGCTTACGCAGTTCCAGCATCTCCTTGCGGTATTCGCCTTTGCGGTCTCGAACGATCGGGGCCAGAAGGTATCCGCGCGTACCCTCGTCCATCTGCATGACCCGGTCGACCATGTCCTGCACTTGCTGTGCTTCGATGGGCAATCCGGTCGCAGGGCTGTAGGGCGTGCCGACGCGGGCAAAAAGCAGCCGCATATAATCGTAAATCTCTGTAACCGTGCCGACAGTTGAGCGCGGGTTTTTCGACGTGGTCTTTTGCTCGATGGAAATCGCCGGGCTGAGGCCCGAGATATGATCGACATCGGGCTTTTCCATCATATCGAGGAACTGGCGCGCATAGGCTGAAAGCGATTCAACATAGCGGCGCTGCCCTTCGGCATAGATCGTGTCAAAGGCCAATGAGGATTTGCCAGAGCCAGAGAGCCCGGTGATCACCACCAGCTCATCACGCGGAATATCCACGTCGATGGATTTGAGGTTATGCTCGCGCGCGCCGCGCACCTCGATCTTTTTCAACTCGGCCATGAAAGCCCCCACGAACTCGATTGCGTTAAGAGATAGTTGAGACCGCGCGCTGTTCCAACCAAAAAGTGAGAACATTTGCGGAACATTTGAAAACATCGGCCTTCATGCTGACATAACGTGTCAGGAGGTATGAAGAGTGCGGGTCGCCCATTTGGTACAGAGGTAGCCGGTAACGCTGATTGCAATAGCCAAACCGACAATTCCTGAAAATCCGAAGGAGACCATGGCCATGGCAAAGATCGGACTGCCGGACCCGGTGCCCAAATTGCCAAGCTGGGCCAATGCCCCACCTGCATGGGCCTGTGCGTCGGGTTCAGTGTTCAGTGCCGGGATTGCCGCAAAAGCCGCGCCGGGCGTTGCTCCGACGCAGAGCAATGCCAAACACCCCAAAATCGGGCGCAATTCTTCTGGCGCAAACAGAAGGACGCCGAGGGCAACTATGGAGGCAAGATACGAGGCTGACAAAAGTGTTGTGACGGGAATCCAGCGCGCCAGAAAACCAGCCAGAAAGATACCCACCAAGGACGCTATAGAAAATGCGCTGGCCGTTGTGGCGACGGTCCAATTTCCCGATGCATGCAGCGGCAAAAAGGTTAATAAGGCCAGAAAAATCAGTGTATGCCAGAAGAAGCCTAGGCCCGGTGTCATACGTGCGATGCTTGAATAGATCTCACGATGGATCGAGAGAAAGCCCGGAAATGGTTCAGGCCGAGGACGGATCGGTGTCACAAGTTTGGTTGCCAAAAAAGCAAGCAGTATTAAGCCAAACCCATGTCCCATCCACAGACCCGATACCCCCCAAGCAGCGATAATTCCTGGAAATATCTGTGAGGAAATGGCCAGCGACACGCCAAAAAAGCTGGCCCAGAGCGCCATGCAGAAGGATCGGGCAGCGTCTGAACTGGCGCGCGCCATCAAAACCGGGGCGGAAACCACTATGCTGAGATGAGCCAACCCCTCCAGTAGCCGTAATACAATGAGCCCGCCAAAAGCAGGCATGGTTGCTTGTGCGATGGATAAAGCCCCTGCCGCGGTCATGGCCCAAATCAAAACCCGCTTGGCCCCATAACGTCCCGTGCCCCAACCTGACAGGGTGCCAAAGACCAATCCGGCAACGCTGACGGCACTGATGGCAAGGGCAAGAACAGGGTCGGACAGCCCATACTCTTCCCCCATACTTGGCAAAACCAGTGCCACTTTGCCGAACTGCGCTGCCGCGAACAGGCCGATCACAAAGATCAGGCCAACTTGCGGCCAATCGGATTTCGTCAAAGGTTCCATGCTCTTGGCCATGACAGTCCGTTCAAAAGCCGTCAAGCGAGGCTCACCCCTTCACAGATGCACAATTGGCACTTAGGCTGACTGCATTACGACATTTTGTTTTCGGCCAATCAGTTTTTGACATGAGGACCCTCGCGATGCGCGCTCTCTTAACCGCCCTCTTTCTTTCATTTGTCGCCGCCCTACCGGGCCAGGCACAAACACGCGATACGGCGTCGACCATTCTGGTGTTGGACGCCTCGGGATCGATGTGGGGCCAGATTGATGGGGTGAACAAGATCGTCATAGCGCGCGAAGTGATTGGCGATTTGCTGACACAGATCCCTGACGATATGGCGCTTGGCCTGACGATGTATGGCCATAACCGGCGAGGCGATTGTTCGGATATCGAGACGATGGTGCAGCCGGGTCTTAACAACCGTGACCAGATTGCGGCGATTGTGAACTCGGTTAATCCGCGTGGACGCACCCCTCTGTCAGAGGCCGTGATCCAAGCGGCGAACGCGCTGCGTTATACTGAAAACCCGGCCACTGTTATCCTCGTCTCGGACGGGCGGGAAACCTGCGATGCTGACCCATGCGCCGTGGGTCGCGCCTTGGAAGAATCTGGGATAGATTTCACCGCCCATGTCATTGGTTTTGATGTTTCTGCCGCCGAAGACCAAGCGCAACTACAATGCCTTGCTGAAAACACCGGCGGGCAGTTTTTGACGGCCGACAATGCCGACGAACTTGCCGATGCATTGGCACAAGTTGCCGTGGCCCCGCCCCCGCCGCCCGCCAACATCACCTTCCAGGCCGTTGTTGAGCCGGACAATTCCGCCCCCGTTTCTCCTTTGGTTTGGGAAGTCTTTGACATGGCAGGCAACCAGATCGTTGATGCCATCGAAGCGCCTTCGGTTATTGCGCAACTGCCGGCTGGAGATTACCGGGTACAGGTCTATCGCGTGACTGCCGAAACGGAGCATGGCGGCACGTTTGTCGTGCAGGCAGGTGTTGATCAGACGGTGATCATCCCTCTGCCCCAGCTGATCCCCGAGGCCAGCTTGACGGCGCCGGAAAGCGCACCGATCCGATCCATTGTGAGCGTTGAATGGACCGGCCCGGGCGCAGAGGGCGACTATATTCAATTGGCGCTTGCCGATAGATCCATGGCAGTCTCAAGGGCAGAGCTGGATGTTGGCAACTTCGTGTCAATCACGATGCCGGCCGCCCCCGGAGACTACGTTTTTCAATATGTGCACGCGGCGATGAATGCTGTCCTTGCTGAGGCAACAATTTCTGTTACACCGCCACCGGTCCAGATAACAGCACCCGCAAGCGCTGTTGCCGGTTCCACAATTCAGGTTCAATGGTTCGGGGCATTTGTTCAGGGCGATTTCATTGCCGCTGGCCATCCGGGTCAACAGACTTATGCAACTCATGCCCAAACCAGCGACGGAAATCCGGTCGACTTACGGGTACCATCCCAGCCTGGCCAATATGAGCTGCGCTACTATCAGGGTCGTGGGCGTGAGGTTTTGGCGACAGTCATTTTGGATGTGACGCCGGCCTTGGCCACGTTGGATGCACCCACTACCGCCGAGATTGGCCAAACCATTCAAGTGGGCTGGACCGGCCCCGCCTATGATCCCGATTTCATTGCAGTGGCTGAGATCGGAGCAAACACCCACATAAACTATAGCCTGACACGCGACGGCAGCCCGGCAGATCTGGTCATGCCCCCCGAACCCGGAACTTACGAAATCCGCTATGTCATGCAGCAGGATCGAGAGGTCATTGCCACCCGGACCATTGAAGTGACGGATATTCTGGCCAGCCTTGATGCACCGGCCACGGCCACGGCTGGCTCCACCATCCAAGTCGGATGGCAAGGGCCCGGCTATCAGAATGACTTCATTTCAGTTGCAGACATGGATGACCGTGGTGCGAATTCTGTAAATTATAGCTACACGCGCGACGGCAATCCGGTGTCTCTGCAAATGCCAGTAGACCCCGGCCAATACGAAATCCGCTATATTCTCAGCCAGAATCGGCAGATTTTGGCGCGGGTTGTGATCGATGTCACCCCTGTGGGCGCAACAATCGACGCGCCAGCCAGTGCCGCAGCGGGACAAACGATCAGCGTCGGCTGGACTGGCCCGGATTACGACAATGATTTCATCTCGATTGCGCCTGTTGGGGCTGCTGATAACTCCTATGAGAATTATAGCTATACCCGTGAAGGAGCGCCGGTTGATCTGGTGATGCCAGTTGACCCCGGCCAATACGAGATCCGCTATATCGTCAATCAGGATCGCACAGCGATTGCACGCACCGTGATCGAAGTGACGGCCATTGGCGCAACGATTGATGCGCCGACATCGGCTAATGCGGGGGAAACCATTTCCGTCGGTTGGACTGGGCCGGACTATCATAATGACTTTATTGCAATTTCTCGGATCGATGATGCGCGTGGCTATGAAAACTACAGCTATACACGTGACGGCACCCCTTTGGATTTGGTCATGCCAACAACGCCGGGTGATTACGAAATTCGATATGTCGTCAATCAAGACCGTGAGATCATCGCCCGCACCGTCATAACTGTTGGCGCAGTATCCGCCGGAATTGATGCACCGCAAACAGCAGTGGCAGGCGAAACGATCCAGGTTGGATGGACTGGCCCCGATTATCACAATGATTTCATTGCCATTTCCCGGATCGATGATGAACGCGGCTACGAAAACTATAGCTACACCCGTGATGGAACACCTCTTGATCTTGAGATTCCAACGGAACCAGGCAGTTATGAAATTCGCTATATCGTCAATCAAGATCGTGAGATCATTGCCCGCACGGTGATCGAGGTCACGCCGGTTTCAGCAGGCCTAAACGCACCGGGCACTGCCGTTGTCGGGGAAACCATCAACGTAACCTGGACAGGTCCGGATTATCATAATGACTTTATCGCGATCAGCCGCACGGATGATGCACGTGGCTATGAGAACTACACCTATACACGGGATGGCAGCCCGTCCGATGTCCTTATCCCCTCTGAGCCAGGCAGCTACGAAATCCGCTATATCGTCAATCAGGATCGGACGATAATTGCGCGGGTCGCCCTGACGGTGATGGATCTGTCGGTGACTTTGGATGCCCCTGCCACCGGTGTTGCCGGCAGCACGATCCAAGTTCGCCATAACGGGCCGGATTACCGCAATGACTTCATTGGTATCGGTGTTCCCGGAAACGACCGGCAGGAAACCTATGGACGTACCAGCAATGGGAACCCTGTATCGGTCGACCTGCCGGATGAACCGGGGCAATATGAGGTGCGGTATTATATGAATCAGGATCGTCGAATAATTGGCCGCGTGCCAATCACGGTCACGGCACAGTAACGTCTCAACGTCAGTTTTAAGGCCCTCAGCGAATTCTCGTTGAGGGTCTTTTTTTTGAGAGCGGTATTCATTCATCCAAAAGGTTGACTGATTGGGAGTCACTTGTTATTCATCCATATGGTTGAACGAAAGGACCCAAACGCGCTCAGCGCCATTCTCAAAGCCGCGTCCGATCCGACGCGACGGCAGATTCTTACGCTTTTGGCTCAGCAAGGGCCAATGCGTGTCACAGATATTGCGCCCCGTTTTGAGATGAGCCTGAATTCGGTTTCCAAGCATATTAAAGTGCTTGAAAACGCCGGCTTGGTCAGTCGCCGCACTGAATGGCGCGAGCATCTGATCGAAGTGCAAATGGACCCCCTTTCCGAAATAGATCAATGGTTTGCCGGTTTGCGCTCGATCTGGGCGCTCCGGTTAGATGCCCTCGAAGCTGCCCTTAAGGAGGACGATGAATGACCGAACTATCCCTGGAAGTTTCCCACCAACTCCCCTACCCGCCGGAACGCGTGTTCAATGCATGGCTGGACCCAAAGATGCTGGCCAAATTCATGATCCCGGGGCCCGGAATGACCGTGCCAGAGGCGCATTCAGATGCGGCCGTCGGGGGGCGGTTCAAGATCATTATGCGCACACCGGATGGCGATGACCTGCCACATGAGGGTGAATATACCGCAATCGACCCGCATGATCGCCTGCAATTCACTTGGAATTCTCCGTACAGTCAGGACGATTCCACGGTGACCCTTACATTCAATGCTGAGAATGGTGGAACAAATATCCGCCTGCATCACGTCCGGTTCCCCAATGAGGAAAGCCGCGACAATCATGAAGGTGGCTGGACCTTGATCCTGCAGGCCATGGAGGGTGCGCTATGATCAACTGGCTTGCGATGGGCGCAGGCGTCGTAGTTGCGTTTGCCTTGGGCTTTGTAATCTATGGCCCATTCCTTGGGTTGCAACGCCGTTGGGCTGAAGGCACACGCATCAGCCCCGAACCGCCCGCTGCGCCTCCGTTTGGATCGATGCTGGCTCAGATCGTCTCATTGGCACTTCTGTCACTTGTCATCGCGATCACGGCAACCACAGACAGCCTGTTTCTTGCGATATTCGCGATCCTTGCGGTTGCAGCCCAGGCCGCGTCGGTCGGGTCATGGGCGCAGAAGTCCGGTTTCGCTATTGCCTTGGATACGGGCTATGCCATTCTTTGCGGTGCCGTGATGATAGTGATGCAGGGCATCTTCTGACCGTCAAAAAAGAAGAAGGCCGGGCAGTTGCCCGGCCTCTCCTACCCCTCCGTTAGCCGGAGTTTACATGTGGATGACGCGCCCATAGGCGTCGAGCACAGCCTCATGCATCATTTCGCTCAAAGTCGGATGCGGGAAGACGGTTTCCATCAGGTCCTCTTCCGTGGTCTCCAGTTTCTGACCAATCACATAGCCCTGGATCATCTCGGTGACTTCCGCGCCAACCATATGCGCGCCAAGAAGCTCGCCGGTTTTAGCGTCAAACACAGTTTTGATAAGGCCCTCAGCCTCACCCAGTGCAATCGCCTTGCCGTTGCCAATGAAGGGGAATCGACCAACTTTGATGTCATAGCCCGCTTCTTTGGCTTTCGCTTCGGTCAAACCAACCGAGGCAACCTGTGGATGGCAATAAGTGCAGCCCGCGATGGAGTTTGGCTTGATCGGGTGGGGTTTGCCGCCCGAAATCAACTCCGCAACCATAACACCTTCGTGGCTGGCTTTGTGCGCCAACCAAGGGGCACCGGCGATATCGCCAATGGCATAGAGACCGTCAACGCCAGTGCGGCAGTATTCATCGGTTACAACATGGGTTCGGTCGACTTTCACGCCAAGCGCCTCAAGGCCAAGACCCTCGACATTGCCGACGATCCCAACAGCGGAAATGACCGTGTCATATTCCTGCTTTTCGATCTTACCGCCAACTTCGATATGGGCGACCACTTTATCGGCAGACCGATCGAGCTGCTTGACCATCGCCTTTTGCAGGATCTTCATTCCCTGCTTTTCAAAAGATTTTTTGGCAAATGCCGAAATCTCTGCATCTTCGACTGGCAGCACGCGATCCATGACTTCAACGACGGTCGTGTCAGCGCCAAGCGTGTTATAGAAGCTGGCAAATTCGATGCCGATCGCGCCAGAGCCGATAACCAGCAGTTTCTTGGGCATATGCGGCGGTTGCAGCGCAGTCTTATAAGTCCAGACGCGTTTCGCATCAGCCTCAAGTCCAGGCAATTCCCGAGCCCGTGCACCGGTGGCGAGGATAATACTCTTCGCCGTCAGTTCCTCGGTCCCCTTGTCAGTTTCGACCTTCACCTTGCCTTTGGCGGGGATCGTGGCCGAGCCCATGAACACAGTGACCTTGTTCTTTTTCATCAGGTGGCCGATGCCGGAAGTCAGTTGTTTGGCAACGCCACGCGACCGTTTCACAACCGCGTCCAGATCGTAATCGATCTTTTCCGCAGACAGGCCGAATTCCTTGGCGCGGTGCATCAGGTGGAAAACCTCGGCAGAGCGCAACAAGGCTTTGGTCGGAATGCAGCCCCAGTTCAGGCAAATGCCACCCAGGTGCTCACGTTCTACAATGGCGACCTTCTGGCCAAGCTGAGCGGCCCGAATGGCCGCGACATAGCCGCCAGGACCTGCGCCAATTACGACTGTATCAAACGATTGTGTGCCCACGGGTGATCTCCTCCGTCAATAATATTTGTTTAGTGTTAAACAAATTAGGTCAGTAAAATCAACCTAAATTAGGCCGATAGCCGGTTGGAACGCGAAAACCCGCCATTCACCACACGCAATAGTTTAATGGTTAAACTTTAGACTTTCTCCCTCAACTCCTCGACCACCTTGCCATAGCCGCCCGCCTGAATGAACTCTTTTTCTTTGTCCGAAGATCTGCGACCCAAAGCGTCATTTCGAAACGGGAAGCGACCAAAGCGTCGAATGATCTCTCGGTGGGCTTGGGCATGCAGAAGACTAATCTCTTTTGTCTCCGGCATTCGCTCACACATCAAACGTACGCCATGATCCTGATCGGTAACCAGCTCGGAATGCAGAAACGGCATATAGAAAAACCGGCGCTCTTCCTCATCAAACCGTTTATCCCATCCTTGTTTCAAGGCGCGACAGGCCGCAGCTCGGGCCTTTTGATCGGTGGAAAACGCCTTGGCCGATCCCCTGAACATATTTCGAGGAAACTGATCGAGCAGGATCACCAGCGCGAGAGCCTTTCGCGGATGGCTTGCCCAATCGCCCAGTTTGCCAGCGGCACCCTCTTCCCACAGGGACAAAAAACGCGACCGGATGTCTTCGTCCAATGTATCGCTTCCATTAAATCGGACTTCTGGTTTGCATTCCTCAAACCAGAACGCCAGAACCTCTTCTGACTTATGGGTCATTTTACTGCACTCCTCATTTTGCATATTGCCCCTCCTCAAGGTCTTCTTCGTTGACGGATTGTATTATTCTGCCTGTTCGTCCGTCGCTTCTGCATAAAGTTCCTGTGCGGTTTCCATCGCTACGGCCCCAGATGTTGGCAAGACCAGAGCGTAGGACACAGCATCGTAATCATCTGTTTCGGCGTAGACCGATTGCCGCCGGGTCATTCGCCATCCGGCGTACGCGGCCAAGCAGGCCAAGGCGATTGCCATGAACAGCCAGAACCCCTCTGGCCCAATGGCCCCCATCATCCAGCCAACCGTTGGGGGGCCCGCGATTGCGCCCAGACCGTTAATGAAGACCAATCCGCCGGATGCTGCTGCCATATCCTCAGTTTCCAGATTGTCATTGGTGTAGGCAATCAGCAGTGCATAAAGCGGCTGCGCCAGCCCGCCGTTCAGGATCCCCGCAACAATCAGGAATTCGAAGCGACCACCAGCCAGATATCCAAACAGCCCGGCGACGGAACATCCAAGCGTGACAAAGAATATCAACAGCCGACGATCCATACGGTCCGACATCCAGCCAATGGGGTATTGGAAAAGGATCCCGCCAACAAAGAAAGAAGAGACAAGGATCGAAATCTCTCTAACCGTAAACCCGGCCTCAGTTCCATAAACCGCAGCCATGCCAAACTGTGCCGAGAAGACGAACCCCATCAAGATCATGCCAACACAGCCCAGTGGCGAGATGTTGAAAAGCTCTCTCAGGCTCATGGGGCGTGTGGAATCGAATGCCGGTGTCGGAGTGGCGGCCAACAAAATCGGCGCGAAGGACAGCGACACAAGGATGGATGGGATGATAAACAGGATAAAGCCTGACGGGTCGCCAAAGTTCAAAAGGCCTTGACCCAGGATCAGGCCGACCATTTGCACCATCATATATGCCGACAAGGCCTGCCCTCGCGTGTCATTGGTGGACGCGTTGTTCAGCCAGCTTTCGGTGGTCACGTAGACACCAGACAAACAGAACCCAATGATGACGCGTAGCCCCATCCAAGCATAGGGATCAGCAAATACCGGATAAGATATAAGAACGGCCGAAATGAAAGATCCAAGGGCCGCAAACACACGCACGTGGCCCACGCGCCGGATCATCATGGGGGTCAGGCGTGACCCAAATAGGAACCCCACGAAATAGCCAGAAGTGATCAGGGACAACTGGTAGGTCGAGAAGCCTTCAAGCGCTCCACGCACGCCCATAAGCGAGCCTTGTAGCGAGTTGCCGACCTGCAGCAGCATCAGTCCCAACAATAGGGCCCACGCGCTTGCAATTACCTGTTTCATGGCGCTGCTCCGCCTTTTTAATTGGTCATCTTCACTCAGCCTCTCAATCACATGAAACTGAGTCTGAAAACGCCTAATTCAAATCAGGCTAACATCAATTTGCGGCAGGTTTAGGGAAAAGCAGCGACGCATCACCATATGAGAAAAATCTGTAACCTTTTGAAACGGCTCGCGAGTAGATTGCGCGAATTTCAGCTTCTCCCATCAGGGCAGATACCAGCATCAAAAGTGTCGATTTGGGTAAATGAAAATTTGTCATCAGGCCATCGGTGATTTTGAAGCGATATCCGGGGTAGATAAAGATCTCTGTATCCCCGCTCCATGGAACCATCTGACCATCAGGTTTTGCCGCGGTTTCAATCAGGCGAAGGGCGGTTGTTCCGACCGGGATGATACGCCCGCCCGCGGCACGTGTTGCGTTCATTTGCTCTGTGGCTTGCGCACTAACCTCACCCCATTCGGAATGCATTTTATGCGTTGTCACATCCTCAACGGTGACAGGCAGAAACGTACCCGCCCCAACATGTAAGGTTACATGGGAAAAGGTCACACCGCGCGCTTTCAAAGCGTCGATCAGAGCCTCGTCAAAATGCAGCGAGGCTGTCGGAGCGGCGACGGCCCCTTTTTTACTGGCCCAAATTGTCTGGTAATCTTCATGGTCCTGTTCATCTGCAGGGCGTTTGGACGCGATATAGGGCGGCAAGGGCATCGCACCCGCAGCATTCAGCGCGGCATCGAAATCATCGCCGGTAAGGTTAAACTTCAGGTGCAACCCGTCCTCGAGGGACGTGACCTCAGCCGTCAGATCGTCACTGAAAATCACAGACTCGCCAAGTGCCAGTTTTCGCATGGGTTTGGCCAAAGCGCTCCAACATCCATCGGCTTGTGGTTCCAGCAGGGTCACTTCAATTTTGGCTGACACCCGCCCCTGAGCACTGTCGCGCCAACGCCGCCCTGTCAGCCGTGCGGGGATGACTTTTGTATCGTTCAGGATAAGACGGTCACCCGGCTGCAGAATAGCCGGCAAGTCAAATACATGCCGATCTTCGATGTTTGCCCCCTGTCCAAACAACATTCTTGCAGAAGAACGTGGTTTGGCAGGCCGCGTCGCAATCAGCTCCTCGGGCAGGTGGAAATCAAAATCGTCGAGTTTCATGGGCGAACGTTACTGCACTTCTGGCGGTGGCCTGCGGAAGATCTCCCGGAAAACTCCGGGGGTGAATACCGAAAGCGGATTAACGGTGACCGAGGCATTTCCGGGCGTTCCGGCCAGCCTGTAAGTGAAACCAAACAATCCTTCACGGCGGGGGCTGAATAACCCGCCAAGCAATCCGTTGACCACATAAAAAGGTGACACGACGCCTTCGAAATCGAAATATTCGGTATTGGTATCCACGATGCCTTGCATCGATAGACCCATTGCCGGGCCAACGGCTGTCCCCTCTTGAATGGTGACGCGTCCGGGACTGAGTTGGAATTCGACCGTAACATCGCCCAAGGCAACGCCCTCGCCCGATGCTAATTGATCAAGAATGCCGACAACTGAAATGAGATTGAGAAGTTCGGCAATTGCCGGCGCATCCCGCAGTCGCGGATTGGCGATTGTCATTGTCCCGCGAAAACGCCCGTCGCCCGGTAGTGGCCTAAGGATCAGTTCCATCGCTCCGCCATAGGCATTGTCGTAGAGGCCTGCCCCACGCAGGACCGCGCCGCCATCCTCGGCCACCATCCGAATCGCGGGACCATCCGCATTTGTGATCAGCCCCCCGTTCACGGCCGTGATGCCGCCGATCAGGCCCCGAAACTGCCCCGTCATCGGGCGCCCGGACAGCGTCGCCCGCAGGTTCGTCAGAAAGATTCCGTCGGTCACGGTGAGACGATCCAGAGACATTTCAATAGGAATGCCGCCACCGCCGTCTTGGCCGCCTGCCCCGTTTGTCAAACCACGCAAATCAACATTTCCACTGGCAATGACCAACTGCAAAGCGCCGTTTTCCTGAATTAACGAACCCGTGACATCCAATTGATTGCTCAGGGAAAATCGGTCGAACCTTACCCGATCAAGCTGTCCGTCGCTGGACAGGCTGACGGAACTTTGCATCACCAGACCAGCCCCTAAGATATCCAACCGCGTGACATCCGGATTCTGGCCCAATCTGATCTCGGCTGTAAGTGCGCCGGTTTGCCCGCGTGGCATGGACCAACCCAATTCAGGCAAGGACAGTCCCACGCCATCCAAATTGGACGACACACTCAACGCGGGGGCTACACCTGGCGACAAGGCCAAACGGAAGGCCGCAGGCCCGCTGCCCGAAACCATGCCGGGCGGCATTCCTACGCCAAAGGTCGTCAAAACTTCTGGGCTGAAAGTTACAACACCATTTACTTCGCTTGCAGCTGTTGCGCCAGGGCCAAGCGCGCGGCTCCAGGTCGCATCGGCCTGCATCCCGTCCAACCGCGCCGGACCGCCAATCGACAAACTGTCATTGTCGGCATTCAAATTGAGGCGCGACGCCGTAATGGTGCGCCCCTCGACCAACTCGGTCGACCTGACGTTGCGCAGCTGGCCGTCGATGGCAAAGCTGACATCCGAGGGCGCGATGGTGCGTTGCATTGTAAAATCCAAAGCAACGTCCAGCTCCGCAAGGCCCTGGGCCACCGTTGCAGGATCTTGGGGGAATTGATCCAGCAAATTCAAAGGCTCGGCTTCAATTAGCGTCAGGACCGCTGGCACCGCCCCGGCGATCTGCAAATCAAAATGGGCCTCAGGCGTACGAATGCGTGTATCGTCGAGCCGCATGACAGAGCCGCTCAGATCCAGCGGGGCGCCATTAGGTGCGGTCACAAACCCTTCGTGCAAAGCCAAAGTGAAGACGTTGCCTGCAAAATCAATATATCCTCGCCCTTCTTCGATTGGCGCCATGGCGCGCAAGGCTCTGACATTGGCCGCGTCGAAATCCACCGTCGCCGCAAATTGTGGCGTCTGGCCATCTGACACCCTCAAAGCTGCATGCAGATTTCGAACCGTTCCTGCCTGCACATTCTGGTCCAGCCAACGGCGGGTATTTGGTACGCGGGCGATAGGCCAAAAGTCCACCACACGACGGGCATCGGCCTGATCAATCTCGGCATCCAATTGCGCGGATAGCCCCGTCGTTTCGGCGGCAATACGACCAGACAGTTGCACATGCATGTCGTCGTCAAACAAGACAGCCTGCCCCAGATCCACAGCAACAACAGGATCAATTTGCAGGCGCATATCAAGCGCGCCGCCGTCGAAACGGATTGCGTTTTCAAAGACATCTGGTGGGTTTGCCGTGATATCACGTAGCCTGAACTGTGTCAGATAGACAGGCCCCTCTAACAGGTCTGCATGGCCTTCGATTACCGCTGAGAACACAGGTGCAACCACCACCATTTCGTCAACGTTCAGCCGTGCGGTCTCGGCATCATAGGCAAAGCGCAGGCTTAATTCTTCCAGCGCCAGCGGCGCGACAGTCCCGCCCGGTTGCACCTGCCCGGCGCCAATTTGCAGAGCACCCGATAGCGTGCCCACGCGCATGTCATCATAGAAAACCGAGGCCATCTGCCCGCTGAGCGGCGCATCGATAAGGTTCAGCCAAGCCAACGCTTCGGAAGCGGCTGCCACGTCTTGGGCGGGGATATTCTCAAATCGGGCCGTCACCGTTGTTTCACCGGCAGAGGCCCGGCGCGTGAATTGAAAATTCACATCCGCGTTCGGCCGATCATGCAGTCGCCCAAAAAGGTCCAGTGTCAGGCTGTCATTTTGCGGGACCAATCCCAGTTCAGCGTCATTGATTAGGAAGCGATCCCCCGAAACCGCATCTTCGATGGTCAAGGTTATGTTCGTGCCGCGCAATTCTTCGATCTGATCAAAAACCGGGTGCTGAAACATGCGGTCAATGCCGGCCAAAGTTTCCGAAAGATCGGTGGGTTCGGTTGGCGCGGCCGCGTTCAACATCAAGCTGATCCGCCCATCAGCCGAGCGAACCATCGACAATTCAGCACCTGCCACGGAAATCCGTTGCGGACGTATCTGCCCCGTCAGGGCGGCGGATCCATCAAATTCAACCGCAACCAATGGCAAAGACACGCGCGGTGCCCCTACTTCCATCAACTGAAGGTCTTGCAGGATGATGCGGGGTCGTCGACTGTCACCGGTGCGACCAATCCCAATCTCGCCCAGGCGAACCTCACCACCGGGCATCAGCCTGTCCATCCGTGCCTCGATCCGGGCGCGGGCCCAATCGGGAAAGGCCAGCAGGCGATCTGATGGCAGCAGCGCAAAACCAATCGCCAAGCCCGCCAAAACGGCCGTAAGGACAAACCCGAGCCTCAGCGCCCAACGCCAAACAGCGTTGCGCCGGCGCGGCGCCGGAGGAATATCTTGGGGGCTATCTGACATCTGAAGGGCTGGCCTGAAGGATTCGGTCGACTGCTGCGGCGTTTCGGGGGTTTATTCTTCGCCTATTTCACCTAGCTTGCAAACCCGACACGCAACAACCCGCCGAAAAGGAAAATGGTCACAATGATTGAAACAGGCCAAACTGCCCCGGATTTCACTCTGCCCCGCGATGGTGGCCAAGACATCTCTCTGAGCCAGTTTAAAGGCGGACCAGTTGTTCTTTATTTCTACCCACGCGATGACACATCCGGATGCACCAGCCAGGCCAAGGACTTCACCTTGTTCAAACCCGATTTTGATGCGGCGGGCGCGACCATCATTGGCGTCTCTAAAGACACAGTGGCAAAACATGAGAACTTCATCGCCAAACATGAACTGAACTTCGCGCTTGTGTCAGACGCGGAAAGTGATCTGTGCGAACGCTATGGCGTATGGGTCGAAAAAAAGATGTATGGCAAAACCTTTATGGGGATCGTTCGGACCACCGTTTTGATTGACGCAGATGGACGGGTTGCGCGCATCTGGCCAAAGGTGAAGGTCAAAGGCCATGTGGCAGAGGTTCTTGAAGCGGTGAAAGCGCTGTGAGCACGCGATTGTCTCTGGCCGAGATGGCAACGCAAGTCCTGCAGACGGCCAATGCCTATGAAAAGACCGCCCTCAGCCGGGAATATGCGGCCATGTGGTTTGCCTCCCGACGCGGCGAAGGGCCAGCGATTGAAACGGGCACGGCTCAACCACCACTTCGCCCTGCCCGCCCGGACAAGCCTGAACTTCGCGATCCGCGCGACGTCCCTCGCCGCAAACCCGGCAGTGAGGCCGGGCGCAAGGCCCTGTTGCACGCTGTTGGCCATATTGAACTAAATGCGGTCGACCTGCATTGGGACATCATTGCGCGCTTTGGTCATGTGCCGTTTCCAATCGGGTTTTATGACGATTGGGTCAAATCCGCTGATGAAGAATCCAAACATTTTCAATTGATCTGCGGATGCCTGGCCGAAATGGATAGTTTCTATGGCGAACTGCCTGCCCATGCCGGGATGTGGCGCGCAGCCGAAGATACGGCAGACGATATCATGGGGCGCCTTGCAGTGGTTCCCATGGTTCTGGAGGCCCGTGGACTGGATGTGACACCTGGAATGATTGAGGTCTTTCGTAAGGCGCCAGACGCTGCTGCGGCCAAGGCCGTCGAAGCGCTTGAGGTGATCTATGCCGAGGAAGTTCACCATGTCGCTTATGGCTCAAAATGGTTCCACTTTCTTTGCGGTCGTGAAAACCTTGATCCCAAAATCGCCTTTCATGATCTGGTTGGACGGTATTTTCATGGCCCCCTAAAGCCACCCTTTAATGAAGAAAAACGTGCAGAGGCTGGCATTCCCCCAGACTTCTATTGGCCCCTCAGTGAAACCGGCTCAATTGGCTAAGCTACGTCAATTCCCCGATTTATCGGCAGAATTTTGCCCAAAACCGGCCAAATCCCCCGATTTATCCACAGGGGCCCAGAAAAGGGTTTGAGCCAGCGGTTGCTTTGTCCTAAGTCCTTTTTGTCGAAACCTGCTGTGGGGACAGGATCGGGTTGCGGCGAGAAAAAGGGTAATGGGGCACCAGCGACGTGAAAACACGCCTGACCGACCGCCTGAACGCGGCACTAGAACGCCATCTGCCTGAGCAGCGGCTATTTCTGAAATCTGACCAGGGTACACGATATGTGCGCCTCAGGCCTGCAACGCAGGCTGTGATGTTATTGGGCAGTTCGCTATTCGTGGGCTGGACAGTGATTGTCACATCCATCTTCCTGATCGATTCAATCTCATCTGGCGGTGTTCGGGAAGAAGCAGAGCGAGCACAGGCCGCCTACCAGGAACGCCTCAACCTCATTTCGGAAGAACGCGACACCCGTGCCGCCGAAGCCCGCGCTAGCCAAACAAGGTTCTCGGTCGCCATGGCCGAAGTGTCCGACATGCAATCGCGCCTACTGACGTCGGAAGAGCGGCGTCGCGAACTAGAGACTGCAGTCGATGTGATCCAGAACACATTGCGCCGAGTAATCTCGGAACGCGATGAGGCCCGCGAAGAAACCGCGCGCCTGTTGGCAGAGATCGAAGAAGAAACCGGATCCATCACCACAACCGCAAGCCGGTTACGAGAGTTGGAGCGGACAGTCGAATACCTGACTATGGCTTTGGCGCGGGCAGCCGGAGAGCGTGACGACGCGTTTGTTGTTGCCGAGGTTGCCGAAAGTGAAATCTACGACCTCGAGTTTGAGCAGGCCCTGGCAGAAGAACGCAACGAGCGGATTTTCGCGCAGCTGGAAGATGCTGTTGAAATGTCGATGTCGCCCCTGGATGCAATGTTCTCAGCTGCCGGATTATCCACCGATGATCTCGTCAACCAAATGCGAGCGGATTACGATGGGCAAGGTGGCCCCTTGATGCCGATCACTATGTCATCGCGTGGAGAAGAACCGGACGCCACGTCGCTGCGCGCCAATGAGGTTCTTGCCGGGCTCGATCTGCTCAATTTACACCGTATGGCCGCGGAAAGATTACCTTTTTCCACGCCGGTCTTCGCCCGCACATCCTTCACCTCCGGCTTTGGCTGGCGAAATGGCCGCCCTCATAATGGCATTGATCTTGCAGGTCCCGTCGGAACACCGCTGCATGCCACCGCTGACGGCGTTGTGATCCATGCGGGGCGCCAAAGCGGCTATGGCCTGTTGGTCACCATTCGTCACGCGATGGGCTATGAGACACGGTATGCCCATATGTCGCGCATCCGGGTGACAGAAGGTCAAAGGGTCTCGCGCGGGGATAGAATCGGTGATATGGGAAACACCGGACGGTCGACCGGACCTCACCTACACTATGAGATCCGTCGCAATAATACGCCGCTTAACCCGAATATCTTTCTAACGGCAGGTAGAAATGTTTTCTAAATCGAAAATCAATGAGCCAGGCGCGAAGACGTCCGGCGAAGACGGAAAGGCCGCAAGCGCGGCCGAGACCGGAAAATCGGCAGGAGAAAAACCCGCAATGCCTTTGACCAGTTCCCCAAAACCCAAAGCACCCGCCTCGACGCTGAGCTCGGATTTGACCATTGTTGGTAATCTGCGCACCACCGGCGACATCCAGGTGGAAGGGCATGTTCAGGGCGACATCCGCGCGCATCTTTTGACGGTTGGCGAAAGCGCCACCATCGAAGGTGAGATTGTTGCAGATGATATTGTGGTCACTGGTCGCGTCATTGGCCGCGTTCGTGGTCTTAAAGTTCGTCTGACGGCAACCGCGAAGGTTGAGGGCGATATCGTCCACAAGACCATCGCCATCGAAAGCGGGGCGCATTTCGAAGGCTCCGTCCAGCGTCAGGAAGATCCGCTGTCATCTGGCAGCAAGCCCGCGCCGCGCGCTGCCCGTCCAGCGGCAGCGCCTGCTGCCAAGGCAGATGCTGAAGCATAATCCAGCAAGCTGTGAGTTCTATCAAAATGGCCCTGCCGGATCGGTGGGGCCATTTTTTTGCGCCTGTTAGTGCTCTAATGCCCGGCGATAAATATGCCAGCTGGCATGACCCAAAACCGGCAGCGCGATAAACAGCCCCAATAGGGCCGGGATCATGGCAAGGAACGTCAGGCCAGCAATCACAGCCGCCCAAACAAGCATCACCACCGGGTTCTTTCGAATAACCGCAATGGAGGTCAACATGGCCGTCACAAAGTCCAGTTCCTTATCCAGCAATAGCGGCAGTGAAATCGCGGTCAGACAATAAAGTACGAAGGCGAACACGGCCCCAAAGGCGGTTCCCGTAAGCAGCATCAGCACCCCCTCCGCCTGCAAGAGATAGGCATAGCTGGTCGAGATATTCATCAGCACACTTGGCCCCATGAACAGGGCAAAAAGCATATGCGCGAAAAAGCTCCAGAACAGGAAGTAAACGATGATCACCCAAGACATCAGTGGCAATTGTCGTAAACGCTGACGCCAGACAACGCTGAAAATATCCATGCGGTTCCAATTGGTTTCGCCAGCTTCAAGGCGGCGGGACACTTCATAAAGGCCAACCGCCAGAAATGGCGCCAGCAACGGAAACCCGACTGTCAACGGGATCGCCCACCAGATTTGTTCCGTAACAAAGAAGAACAGATAAAGAGCCCATCCACCAATCACGTAGATATGGGCAAAAAACAGACCCATCATTGGTTTGCGACGAAAGTCTCTTACACCTTGCGCCAATGCCGACGTGAGATCGGAAAGCTCCATCTCTCGTATCGCAGGCACCTTAGATGCCTGCAAAACTGGCTGGCCCACATCACTCATACCAAATCCTCCCTTCCGTTCAGGCTAAGGGAGGATGGTTGACCATGACAAGAGATTTACAACCACTAGGGCATCAAAACGCTGCAACACGATGTAGATGAGCCGTCAGCAGGTCTGCGCAGGCCGCGGGATGCGTGGAAATCAGGAAATGCCCTGCTCCGTCCACGCGCGACAAATTTGCGCCCGGAATCACATTCGCAAGTGCCTCGTTCATGTCCCTGACTGGCTGGATGGCGTTTCCACCGATCACCAAAGTTGCCGGCGTTTGCAGCCCTGCAAATTCAATTAAATCCGGGCGGAACGCAAAACCCGACTCCCAATCCAATAAATTGGCTTCAACGCCGGTTTGGCAAAAGGCGCGCACCGGTGCGGGCAAATGCGCGAAGGTTCCTTTGCCTCCGTAGAAATCAATGATGATCCTTGCAGCATCCGCTTCTCCGGCCTCAAAGGCGGCGCGTAAGGCGTCTGGTGCTTGCCTCACCTCCTCCAACCACGGAAAAGGTCGCCCGTCCCGCGTGACTGCCATTGCGTTGCACTCATATGTCAGAAGGCTACGGACCAGATCGGGACGCAAGAGGGCCGCCGCCAAGGCCAACAAAGCTCCGTAAGAATGCCCGACAAGATGAACCGGTGATCCGATCTGCTCCGTTTTCTCTGCGATCCAATCCACCAGCATCTCTACACGTGACTGGCCCGGCGAACGCGGATCCGGCACGCCAGCATATCCTGGCAAAGTTTCGGCATACATCTCCCATCGCTCCGGCAAATGCGCCTGAATTGGCGCCCACGCAACAGCCGTGCTGTATGAGCCTGGAAGAAAAAGAATTGGTAATGTCGGATCGTTCATCTGCGCCCCCTATCGAAAAAATAACAGGAGAGACAGAATTTGTCTTTAATCGTCGCTTTGCGCATCCGCACGGGATTTACCGGCGACGTCATGTGCAAGGACCGAAGCCATGACCCCATCCAGATCGCCATCCAGAACACCTGAGGTGTCGGACGTTTCGAACCCTGTGCGTAGGTCTTTGACCATTTGATAGGGCTGCAGAACATAAGACCGGATCTGATTGCCCCAGCCAGCATCGCCTGCGTTTTCGTGTATCTCATTGGTCAAGGCCGAACGTTTGTCCAACTCAATCTGGTACAGGCGCGATTTCAACGCTTTCATCGCGATATCGCGGTTCTGGTGCTGCGATTTTTCGGACGACGTCACGACAATCCCTGTTGGGTTGTGGGTGATCCGAACCGCGGAATCCGTCGTGTTGACGTGCTGACCACCTGCGCCGGAGGATCGGTAGGTGTCGATGCGAATATCGGCCGGGTTCACCTCGATCTCTATATTGTCGTCAACCACCGGGTAGACTTTGACAGACGTGAAAGAGGTGTGGCGTTTGGCAGCGCTGTCAAAAGGTGAAATACGGACCAGACGATGCACGCCCGATTCCGATTTCAGCCAGCCATAGGCGTTGTGGCCGGAAATCTTGTAGGTCGCGGATTTGATCCCTGCCTCTTCGCCTGCGCTTTCGGCCTGAAGCTCAACATCGTAGCCCTTTTTCTCGGCCCAACGCACATACATGCGCGCCAGCATCGAGGCCCAATCACAGCTTTCGGTGCCACCAGCGCCAGAGTTGATTTCGAGGAAAGTGTCATTGCTGTCGGCCTCACCATCCAGCAGTGCCTCGAGTTCTTTTGCGGCGGCCATCACGGCAAGATCGGAAATCGCGGCCTCAGCTTCACCAACGATCTCTTCATCTTCTTCCATCTCGCCCAACTCGATCAACTCAGCATTGTCGTTCAGGCCGGTTTCAATCGCCTTATAGGTCGCCATCTGATCGACCAGCATCTGCCGGTCCCGCATCAGTTTTTGTGCCTTTTCCTGATCGTTCCACAGGTCAGGATCTTCAACCATCGCGTTGAATTCTTCCAGCCGGTGCGGGGCGGTTTCAAGGTCCATTCGCTGACCCAGAAGTTCCAGAGATTTCCGGATTTTTTCAATGTTGGATTGAGTCTCGGCCCGCATGGGTCAACCTGCCTGTCGTTCGAATTGCTTCTTGGGATGTAGACCAGTGGCGGCGGGCCTGCAAGAGAGCCGGAGGGCTGTCAGTAAAGCCCGCCGGACGTCAACTGGCCAAAGCCCGTATCGGTTGGCACGCGCACGGATTCACCGGTGGAGGTGGTTACGGTGCTGCCTTCCTGCACGGCCGGGTCGCCATCGACGATTGTTCCGCCGATCTCACCATCGCCGAACATCGGCAAGTTTGATCCCATACCAAAGCCGCCATCCACGATGGAAAGCATACCAAAGAAGGGTTCTTCCCCGTCACGGAAATATTCCATAACAATGCCTTCTCCGCTGGCACTGGGATCAAGGCGTTGGCCAGAAAACCGGTCAATTGGATAGAAATGGCCGCCGGGCGGAACAGAAAACTCGCCGGCACCATATTCGTCAATCGCTTCCCGCATAAACCGTGCAAAGACAGGGCCACACATTCCACCACCGGATGCGCCACGCCCAAGGGTGCGGGGGTTATCGTAGCCGATATAGCACCCTGCTACGATGGTATTTGAAAAGCCAACGAACCAGACGTCGCGCGCATCGTTGGTTGTTCCGGTTTTGCCGGCAATCGGAACGCCAAGACCTGCACCACCAACACTGCCAGCGGCCGTGCCGCGCTGAACAACGCCGCGCATCATCGAGGTCAACTGATAGGCCGTGATGGCGTCGATCACGCGCTCTCGGTTGGACACAATTCGGGGGGCGGCACCAGGATCAAGGCTGGCCAATTCACAATCAGGGCAAATGCGTTGATCATGACGATAAACGGTATTGCCGAACCGATCCTGAATGCGGTCCACAAGAGTAGGTTCCACACGCTCACCGCCATTTGCAAACATGGCGTAGGCCGCGACCATGCGGAAAAGCGTAGTCTCCTGAGACCCTAGAGAATTTGCGAGATATGGCTGCAATTCATCATAAACACCGAACCTTTCCGCATAACGAGCCACCGTTTCCATGCCGACATCTTGCGCAAGGCGAACCGTCATCAGGTTCCGCGATTGCTCGATCCCTGTGCGCAAAGGTGCAGGCCCGTAGAACCGGTGCGACGCATTGGTCGGGCGCCAGATCCCCTCGCCCGTATCGACCTCAATCGGCGCATCAATCACGATGGTGTTGGGGCTATAGCCGGAGTCGAGGGCCGCCGCATAGACAAACGGCTTGAAGGACGAACCCGGTTGGCGCGTGGCCTGCGTGGCCCGGTTGAACGAACTGTATTGATAGGAAAACCCACCTTGCATCGCTAAAACGCGGCCGGTGTTCACATCCATTGCCATGAACCCGCCCTGAACGTCGGGAATTTGGCGTAACGTCCAGCGAATAAAGCTGCCATCGCTGTCGCGTGTCATTTCGCGAACATGGATGACATCGCCCACGTCCAGAAGGTCGCCTGCCTGATTGGCGCGGTCCCCGACATTGCCTTCGGCATCTACCGGTCGGGCCCATGTGACGTCTTCAGGCGCAATCCAATGGCCATCCTCATCGTCTTCCACGCCCTCGATGCCGATGCGCGCGTGGGTGTCGCCAACCTCAAGCACTACAGCAGCGTACCAGCCTTCGACATCACGGGGGAATGTCACTTCAGCCAAGAGGTCTCGCCAGCCCTCACCTTCAACAGAGGCCAAAACCTCTGGCTCAATCACGGCCAGCGGTGCGCGCCAGCGCCCCTGATCGCGGTCAAACGCCTCCAGCGCGCGACGCAGTGCTTGTTCCGCTGCCTGTTGCAGGCTTTCATCCATGGTAGCGCGTACTGTGTAGCCGCCAGAGAAGAACTCTTCCGATCCAAAGTCACGGCTGACCTGACGTCGAATTTCATCCGTGAAGTAATTGCGCGGCGGTAGTTGCGCGCGGAATGGCTCGATATGGCCGCCCTGCACGGTTTCCAGCGGCATGGCCTGCGAGGCTTCCATCTCTTCGCGGCTGATATATCCGTTTTCAAACATCTCGCGCAGAACGTAGTTCCGGCGGCTGATCGCGGCATCGTAATGGCGCACCGGATGCAAAGCCGTACCGCCGGATTGCGGAAGCGCCGCCAAATAGGCCGCCTGATCTGCCCGCAACTCGGACAGGTCTGCATTGAAATATGTTTGTGCTGCAGCGGCGACCCCAAAGGACCGCAACCCAAGCTCGATCTCGTTGAGATAAAGCTCCATGATCCGCTCTTTGGACAATGTTTGTTCAATCCGCGCAGCCAGAATGATCTCACGGATCTTACGTTCAATCCGCCGCGACCCGTCCAAAAGGAAGTTTTTCACAACCTGTTGGGTAATCGTTGACGCGCCACGCACAGACTCACCGCGCGTGCGTACGGCCTCAACCACAGCGGCCACAATCGCGCGGGGGTCATAGCCAGGATGTTCAAAGAAATTGCGGTCTTCTGCGCTGACAAAGGCCTGCACGACCACGTCAGGGATTTCCTCGTAGGGAGCGTAGATCCGCCGCTCGGCCGCGAATTCATCCATGATCTCGCCTTCGCGGCTGTAGATCCGACTGATCGTCGCGGGAGAGTATTGTGCCAACGTTTCATGATCCGGCAGGTCGCGTGTGAACGAAAAGATAACCCCGCCCGCAATCAGAACGCCCATGATCATGCCATTGGTGATCAGGCTAAAAATCGCCCCTAAAAAGGATAAGATGAACCGGATCATGTATGCACCGCATTTAAAGAATACTTGAGATATACGCCCGCAGCGAAGGGGGGTCAAAAGGGAAAGCCTGATTGCGGCGGGAAAACGCCTTTGCCGTAAAAAAATGGATGGCTAGGAGGGTTGCTTCGGTGGGATCGAATAGGTCATTGAAGCGCGGGCAACGGGCACGTTGCTGCCCTCGGAGTGAATCAGGCAATCCCCGACCGACAAACGCTTGCCCAATTTTAGCAACCGTGCCTCGCAAATCAGGTCGCGATCGGCCACAGGTTTGTTCATGAAATCCATCGAGATGTTTGTGGTCACGGCCAAGGCCTCAGGCCCGATCATCGCCAGCGTCGCAAAATAGATACTGACATCGGCCAGGCCGAACATGGAGGGGCCGGACACAGTGCCACCAGGGCGCAGGTGTTTTTCCTGTACGATCAGGCGGGCCGTTACTGCATTGGTTGCGACAGATTCAACCTTGAAATCACCATGTGCTTGCGGGAACTCAACCTGAATAAAGGCGTTCAGTTCGTCCACCGTCATTACCGGCCCCATGGGTAAACCTCCAGATTCTGCAACCTTTCTGAACCCTCACTCATCGGTGCCGCGATTGGCAAGGTGACATCGAAAAAGACGTCGCGTCGGATGACCCGAACGCCCGACTGGTGCCATCAGAGATGGTCGTCAAACCCCGTAAATTTCCCCAAATTTTGCCTCAAGGTAATCCAGCAAAGGCCCATCAGAAACGGGCGCACGCGTGGCTCGTTCGACCAGCGCCCGTGGCCCAAAAAGGCCGCCATGGCGTTGCAGGTTTTCGGCCATCCATCCTGTGGCGGGGGATGGGTCCCCCAGGGCCAGCGCCGTGTCGACCTCCGGCAGGTCCTGTTTCAGGGTTTTGTAGAGGCAACCAGCATAGACATTGCCCAGGGAATAGGTCGGGAAATAGCCAAAGAGGCCGACCGACCAATGCACGTCCTGCAACATCCCGTTTGAGGGTTTATCGACCGCACTGCCGAAATCGGCGGTGAACCGGTCGTTCCAGGCAGCCTCCAGGTCTTGGACATCCAGGTCACCCGAGACCAGGGCGCGCTCCAGATCGAAACGCATCAGGATATGCAGGTTGTAATGCACTTCGTCGGCCTCAGTTCGGATATAGCCCGAAGAGACGCGATTCATGGAGCGGTAAAGCGCATCTGCATTGGTCAGGTTCATCTCTCCGAACACATCCCGCATGCGGTCAAACAACCAGCCAGCAAACGCGCGGCTGCGGCCCATCTGGTTTTCATAGGACCGGCTTTGGCTTTCATGCACGCCCATCGATACGCCCTGCCCTAAAACGGTCAGGCCGTAAGCATCTTCGATATTCAGCTCATAGCATGCATGTCCAACTTCATGGATTGTCGAATAAAGGCAGCCCATTGGCTCGCTTTCGTCCACCCGGGTCGTGATGCGGACATCTTTTCCAGAGCCGGAGCTGAACGGATGCACAGCCTTGTCGATCCGCCCATGATTGAAATCGTAGCCGAACTTGGCCGCAATTTCGTTGGACAGCGCCAACTGTTTATCTTCGGGAAAATGCCCCTCAAGTGGCGTTGGGTCTATGCCGCTATCCAGAATACGAGCGCGCAGATCGACCAACCGCGGCCGCATACGCGAAAACATGGTTTCAATCTCGGCCCCTGAAGTGCCCGGCTCATAATCCTGCAACAGAGCGTCATAGGGATCGGCATCGCCTGCAATGGCTGCTGCCTCTTCCCGGCGCAAGCGCAGAATTTCAGCCAAAGTTGGCAGGAAAGCAGCAACATCTTCATTGCCGCGGGCCTCGGCCCAGATGCCCTGCCCTTTGGACGTGATCCGGGCAAGCGCTGTGGCCAGATTGGCGGGCACTTTTGTGGCGCGGGCATATTCGCGGGCGATCAGACGCAAATTGGCGGCTGATACCTCATCGTTGGCCTCTACTTTGGCCAACCAATCGCCGACACGTGGATCTGTACGACGGGCGTGCAATACAGCCTCAAGCGCGGCCATTTCTTCTGCACGCTGATCCACGGCGCCGCGCGGCATAACAGTTTCCTGATCCCAACCCAGCCGTCCCATGATTTGGGCCAGCGCCTGCGTCTCTTTCTGGTAGGCCATCAACGCGTTATAGGCTGTCATGATTTTGCTCCCCGGACAGATTGCATAGGCGGGTACATCGCCGTGAACCGCGCCCGCAGGATCAGAGTGATCGTGATAACTGCGCCCAATTGGTGGATCAGGGCCAATGGCAAGGGCGAGGAATGCATGACCGTCACGATGCCAAGGATTGCTTGAACAAAGACCATGGCCGAAGCCGCGATTAATGCGCCCTTGGCTGCCCGGTTAGCGGCACGACGCGCCACGATAATGGAAATCACGGCAATCAGAACCAGCACATAGCCAAGGATACGGTGAATGAATTGCACTGTCCCGTCATTCTCAAACAGATTTCGCCAATTCGGGTCTAAGATCCACATATCCGGCGGGAAAAACCCGCCCGCCATGAGCGGCCAATCGGGGAAGTTTCGTCCGGCATCGATACCCGCCACCAAGGCCCCCACAATGATCTGCAGGAAGCCAAGATGCAGCAGCTCGGTTGCCATCCGTTTCAGGGATTTATCGGTATTTCGCCGTGCCTGAAGCAATTCGGCCTCGTCACGGGACAAGCGCAGCACAAACCATGCAATGACCGACAGGATCAGGAAGGCCAAGCCAAGATGTACGGCCAAACGGTACGAGGCAACATCGAGCATCCCCTCCTGAAGGCCGGAATGCACCATCCACCAGCCAATTGCGCCCTGTGCGCCGCCTAGTGCCCCAAGCAACAGGAAGCGCCCGGTCCAGCCGCGCGGCATCCGAGAGGTGGCCAGCATCGCGACAAATCCAACCGCCCAGACCAGCCCGACAAACCGGCCAAGCTGACGATGCCCCCATTCCCACCAGAAGATGGTTTTGAACTCCTCCAACGTCATAGCGCTGTTTTGCAGCTGAAATTCCGAGGTTTCCTGGTAGGCCGCAAATTCAGAATGCCAATCTGCCTCATTCATCGGCGGCAAGGCACCGGAAATCGGCGCCCATTCCGTGATCGACAACCCGCTATCGGTCAACCGCGTCAAGCCGCCTACGGCAATCATCAGAACCACCAAGGCAAAAAGGATCATCAGCCAGATGCGGGCAAAGCCCCGGCCCCGTCCACGTCCTTCGCTGACCCGCCCCGGCGTTGCCGCCGGTTTCTGGGTTTCGCTGACCTCTTCAAAAATGCTGCGCTTATTGCTCATGCCGCCGGGCCTCCGTTCTTGCGCCAGAGGTAGCGGGATGGCCGGGCGGGTTCAAGCGCCCCGCGCTCTCAGACCGCAGCGACGGACGTATTCCGTCCCAAAATAAACCAGACTGCGGTCGCCAAGACCAAAACGTTGAGGGACGCAAACCCAAACTCCAACACCAGGAAACTGGCCCGATCCGAGATTTGATATTTTGCAGCCGTGGCAATGGTATTGACGAAATGAGCGCCCCAAACCGTGCCCAAAATCAGCACAGCACGGGCCCAACTCGGCTCTCCCTGCGGATAGACCCAGGCAAAAACTGTCAGATGAACGACAGCGTTAACTGCAATAGCGGCAAACCCGAGCGGAAAAATGGGGTTTTCTATCAATATGTCACCCGCAACGGACGCGTAATTCCCTTTAAACAGAACGAGGTTCCACAAAACCCCCATGACAAGCGACAAGACGAAAAAGACGATAAATGCGATGGCCTGAAACATGCGGCACCTCCCGATTGTGATTCTACTTTTATTTTGCAAGTGAATAGCTGAAGCGAATTACACTTGCAATTCACAAGTGTAATTTTCTTATCAGAAGGGATCGTGTCGGAGATACTCAGAACGCCTCAGCCGCGCTCTTTCCACCGTACCATCTGGCGCATAACACCGTGCATGGTCTGAACGTCTGCGCGTGTCAAAGGCAAACGAGACCACAGGTTTCTCAGGTTCAGCTTCATTCCCTCGGCCTTTGTTTCAGGAAAGAAGAACTGAGCTTCATCCAGACGCTCTTCGAAATGATCGCCCAGTTTTTCGATCTCAAGCGCACTGGCAAATTCGGTCTTGGCCATTTCCATGACTTCTGGTGGGGTTTCTACGGTCGCACGCCGCCATTCATAAGCGGTCAGCAATACACATTGCCCAAGGTTCAGCGACGGAAACTCGGGATTAACCGGGACCGAGATGATCGCGTTAGCCTGAACGATATCTTCATTTTCCAATCCGGCACGTTCTGGTCCAAACAGTACACCCACTTTGCCCCCCTCGGCATGGATGGCGCGGGCCTGCTCCATCGCACGTTCTGGCGTCACAATGGGCTTGGTCAGGCCACGCTGGCGCGCAGTTGTTGCAAACACGTAGGTGCAATCCTGGATGGCCTCTTGAACCGAACCGACAAGCCCTGCGTGATCCAGCAATCGCCCTGCCCCGCTGGCCAAGGCAACGGCACGCTCATTGGGCCACCCGTCACGCGGATCAACAACGCGCATGTGATGCAGGCCGAAATTCCACATAGCACGTGCGGCCGCGCCAATATTCTCGCCCATTTGTGGACGTACAAGGATGAAAGCGGGCTGGGGGCTGGATTGGGTCATGGGCGCCTCGTAATTGCGGGCGGGCTGCATTGCAAGCGCCCCATTGCCGGGGCCTCGTTCTGGCGCTATCAGGCAGAGGAACGTTGAAGAGGAAGGACAGGATATGGCCCAGGACGCGCCCGAACAGCCGCAGATTTATCTCGTGACCCCACCTGCCTTTGAGATTGACGATTTTGGGCCTCGCTTGGCCGCTGTCCTGGATGCGGTCGATATTGCTTGCGTCCGGCTGGCTCATGCCTCCTCACAGGAAGATGACGTGGCCCGCGCGGCGGACGCATTGCGCCTGTTCGCACATGAACGCGATGTTCCAATTGTTATTGAGCGTCATATTGGGTTGGTCGAACGGCTTGGGTTGGACGGTGTCCACCTGACTGACGCCGCGCGGTCAGTGCGCAAAACCCGCAAGGATCTTGGGGCTGACCCGATTGTTGGCGCATTTTGCGGTGCCTCCTCTCATGAGGGAATGACCGCTGGCGAGGTGGGGGCCGACTATGTCTCGTTCGGGCCGGTTGGCGATAGCGTACTGGGCGATGGCACCAAGGCCGAACATGATTTGTTTGCATGGTGGTCTCAGATGATCGAACTGCCGGTTGTGGCCGAAGGGGCGCTGACGGCGGCCTTGATCGAACAGCTGGCACCGGTCACGGATTTCTTTGCAGTGGGCGAAGAAATCTGGCGTGAAGACGATGCCCTGACGGCACTTAAAGATCTGACTGCGCCACTTCGTTAAATCCTGTCCTGACCGCCAATTCGCAGGCCGCCGCCAAGTTTTTTCGATTGTCAAAATCCGCCGCATCTATCGGCGGGTGATAGATGACCTCAACAGACCCTTGCGGAGAGGCCGCCAAAACTTTGATCAGGCCCGCGCCGAAGTCCATATCACCCCACCAGCCGTAGAATCGTGGGTCTTGTCCAACTGGCGCGTGATACCGAATTGAAATGGGCTGCAGGCGTAGTTCCGCTTTCAACTCATTGGTTAGGAATGCCGCAAAAAGCGTTGTTTTAAAAGGCAAAACGCGTCGTCCATCTGTTGATGTACCTTCCGGAAAAAACATCAAACCATGCCCGGCATGCAGCCGGTCTTCGAACATCTTTTGCTGCGCCTTTGCCTCACGTCGGTCGCGGTTGATGAACAGGGTTCCCGTTCCACGCGCCAGCCATCCAATTCCCGGCCAGGCCGAAACCTCAGCCTTCGATACGAAGTAAATTCGTTTAGAGGCGTTTAGCACAAAGATATCCAACCAGCTGGAGTGATTGGCTACGAATGCACCTGCGTTTTCCGCCGCAACGCCGCTAACGCTTCGCGTCAAATTCATGATATAAAGTGCTGATATACAAACAAATTGTGTAATCCATGGCGTAATAGGCCGCCGCAATCCAAACAAAAGCGATTCCGGCACTCGAACCAGCAACAAAATTGGGAAACACACGATGAGAAGTACCGCTAACAGCCCTCCGCGGACGGCCACCCTTACCCAGCCTAAAACGCCAATTTTCGGAGTTTCCGGCCGCGATCCATCATCCCAGGTGCTCATGCGGTGGCCTTGGATTGCGTATAGAGCCCAAGGTGCTTTTTGCTGACTTTTGTGACATCCATCAACAGGCAAACATCTGTCGTGTTAAAAGCATGATCGACATATGCCCCATCGCCTACAAAGCCGCCCATCCTCAGGTAAGCCTTGATGAGTGATGGGATCGCGCGATTGGCCTCAACCCGGTCCAATTCGTCTTCCGAAATCATATCCATTGGTTGATACCGGTTCGCATGCGCTTTCACGCGAATTTCTGGCGGGGCCAAATGGCGGTGATGCAGAAAGGACAGTGGTTTGGCCAAGGTGGCCAATTCAGTGCCATGAAAACTGGCGACACCAAATAGAAGGTCGATCCGATGTTTTTCCACATAGTCGGCCAGTCCGGTCCAAAGGTGCATCATGGCGGTGCCCCCACGGTAGTCGCGATGGAGGCAAGAGCGCCCAAGTTCCAATAACCGTTGCCCGGTCCGCCTAAGCGGCTCCAGATCAAATTCACTATCTGAATAGAATTGGCCCGCCGCCTGCGCCTGATCTTGCCGCATGAGGCGATAAACCCCCACGCATTGATTGCCGAACAAGGACCGGTCGAAAAGCATCAGATGATCAAAGTACGGGTCGAACTGGTCCCTTTCGCGGCGAGCGTGATGGTCCACCAAAGGGCCATCTCCGCCCAGTTCGTCCACAAAGACTTCGTAGCGAAGCCTTTGGGCCAGCATCAGATCGTCCTCGCTGCGGGCAAGGCGCATTTCAAAATGACTGTCATCGATCATCATTGCCGTGCCGACCCGCCTGATTCCGTGGCCAATTCGCCTAATTGATCGCAGCCCATCCTGCAACTGCCCGACCAAGAAGTAAGCGTTAGGGAACTATTAACCAAACGATAGGTAATTTGGGGCATGATATGCAGTTAGGGCAAGAGGATCAAAATTCGATGACAAGGCCGATTTCCGCGCCGTTGATGGTGACCTTGCCAGCATGTTCGAAGTTTACCGTGATCCGGCCATCTATGTTGGATTGGACTTGTCCCAAGCCCCAATCAGGTTTGCCCGGATGACGGACCAACATGCCCGGTTCAAGCATAGCATTCATATTCTGAGACATTACGGAGTCCCCTTTTGATGGATGACCGGCGAGATTTCCCCCCTGCCGATCTGGCACAACTGGTTGGCTCGCGCCTGTGCCATGACCTTGTGAACCCAATCAGTGCAATTGCCAATGGGTTAGAGTTGTTGGCGCTGTCTGGCACTGCGCCATCGCCTGAATTGACCTTGATCGGCGATGCAGTGTCAGACGCCTTGGCACGCATCCGGTTTTTTAGAGTGGCTTTCGGTGCCGCGCGGCCGGGGGATTCTGTATCCACGCGCGAAGTAAAAGAGATCCTGAGTGGCCTTTATGGATCCGGGCGACTGGCGGTTGACTGGCAGGCCATTGGCGACCTGACCCGGGCAGATGCAAAGCTTGCCTTTCTGATGATTAACTGTGTTGAAACCGCTCTTCCTATGGGTGGGACAATCACAATATCCCCGTCCGACCATCTGTGGTCGGTGAAAGGCACGGGCCGCCGCATTAACCTTGCCAGCCCAAATTGGGACGCTCTAACAGTTTCGGGCGGCGAACCCGCCCCGGAAGCGGGACAGATCCAATTTGCCCTATTGGCGCAAGAAACGGGCAATCGCGGTTGTACGCTATCAATTCAAAAGGATGACACGGCAGGTGCGATTGAAATTCAGGCCACTCGCCTTTGATCAGACCTCAGATAACCCGACGCGAAAGCGACGCATATTGGCCTGATAGCCTGCTGCAGATTTGATCAGGCCGGCTTGCGCCTTGGCATCCAACTCACGGACAATTTTGCCGGGGCTGCCCATTACCAACGAGAAATCCGGGATCTCTTTTCCTTCAGTAATCAGGGCATTGGCGCCAATAAGACAACCTTTGCCGATCTTGGCGCCGTTGAGGATGGTGGCGCCCATTCCAATCAGGCTTCCGTCGCCAATGACGCAGCCATGCAGCATCGCTTTGTGACCGATTGTACAGTTCTGGCCAATCACAAGCGGATAGCCCATATCCGTGTGCAACACGCAGTTTTCCTGCACATTTGAGCCTGCACCCACACAAATTTCTTCATTGTCACCGCGTAAAGTGCTGCCGAACCAGACCGAGGCACCGGCCTCGACCGCGACCTTCCCGATCAGGTTGGCATCCGGGGCGACCCAAGTGTCGGTATCAAGTGTGGGCGCAATCCCATCCAGTGCATAAATCATCGTTCCGCCTCATCAAATTCCGATTGTAAACCGCGCACAAAATTGACCAGCCCGGGCTGTTGCGGCTGGCGCAAACGCTCTGCACTGACGATGGTTTTTAGCCTCTCAAAAGTGGCTTCCAAATCGTCGTTGATCAAGACATAGTCATAACCATCCCAATGGCTGATTTCATCCCAGCTTTTCTGCATCCGTTTCTGGATCACCTCCTCGGCATCCTGACCGCGCGATGTCAGCCGCCGCCGCAGCTCTGCGATCGAGGGCGGCAGCACAAAGATGGACAGAACATGATCGCGTAACGCAGAAGTCTTGATCTGCTGGGCACCCTGCCAATCAATATCGAACAAGACGTCACACCCGTCGTTGATCGCTTCGCGTACAGGCCCAACAGGAGAGCCATAGAAATTGCCAAAAACATGTGCGTGTTCAAGCATTTCGCCTTCGATGACTTTAGTCTTGAACTCGGTCTCGCTCAGAAAATGGTAGTGAACGCCATCCTCTTCGCCATTGCGGGGCGCCCGCGTGGTTGCGGATACCGAAAAGCTGAGGGTCGGATCCCATTCCATCAACCGCCGCGCAAGCGTCGACTTCCCCGCACCTGAGGGCGACGACAATATAATCAAAAGACCGCGGCGGGGATCGGTTTGGGGCATGTCTACTCCACGTTTTGGACTTGCTCGCGCATCTGATCAATCACGACCTTTAGGTCAAGGCCAAGTTGGGTCAATGTCGCATCCTGCGACTTCGAGCAGAGCGTATTGGCCTCTCGGTTGAATTCCTGCATCAGAAAATCAAACCGACGTCCAATCGGGCCACTGGCGTTTAGCAAATCAGCGGCGGCAGGGATATGCGCGTTTGCCAATCGATCAATTTCTTCTGTGACGTCGGATTTGACGGCCAAAACAGCAATTTCCTGGGCCAGCCGGTCGGGGTCGATCCCGTCTGCACTCTCCAGCACAGCATTAATATTGGCTTTTAGCCGTTCTGCCGCGCTTTCATGCCGGGCGGCAGCTCGGGCGGCCGCGGCGGCAACCAAGGGTTTCATCTGGGCAATCTGGCCCGCCAAAGTATCCAGCAGGGCCAGCCCTTCCTGCGCACGGGCGGACAGGAATTCGGCCAGAACGGTGTCCAACTCCGCCAAAAGGACAGCGTCTTCTGGAAGATCGACCGCCGATTTGGCGTCGCCGATCACTCCGGGCAAGGTCAGGATTTGCGCCGGGGTTACATCGGCCACTGGCAGGCCTTGCGCTTCTGCTGCGTTGCGCGCGTGGGTCAGGGCAGAAAGCATGGATGACAATGCGGCCTCATTTATCGCAATCCCGCTTGCCGTGTCCTCCTTGGACAGGCGCAACGACACGGTCACATTGCCCCGTCCGGTGACTGCCTTGATCTTTTCTCGCACCGGGCCCTCGAGATGGCCCAGCTTGTCCGGCAGGCGCATTCGGATATCAAGGCCTTTGCCGTTAACGCTGCGCAACTCCCACGAACGGACGAGCCCCCCTGAGCTGAACTCCTGTGCGGCGAATCCTGTCATTGAATTAACCATTTAAGGTTTTCCCCCCTGCTCTGCCAATTTTATCGGTGTTATTAAGAAATGGGTAAGGATTTCCCGATTAGCGTTAACACATTCGATGGAACCACGCCAATCTGGGAATGCCGATGGGGGCAGAACGGCAGGAGCGTGACGTGACACCGAGTTCTGTAAATGCAAGTAATGTAGTTGCCCTGTGGCAGCGACGGGATGCGATGATTAACCCTGTGATTACATCACTGGTACGCTATTGGGACGGGTTGCGAGATGGCGATGATGTGCCGCGCCGCACGGACGTGGATCCGCGTGGGTTCAAAGACGCCCTGCCCTACAGCTTTATTCTTGAACAAGTCAAACCGGGCGCGGTTCGGTTTCGCCTGGCGGGGCAACATTTGACCCAGTTGATGGGAATGGATGTGCGGGGGATGCCGCTGCGCTCACTTTTTGAATTGTCAGACCGTAAACGCTTGATGGATCACGTAGATTCGGTGTTTCAGGCGCCTTGCTCTCTGGACGCAGAGCTGGTGTCCGACGCCCAAGGGCGGATGCCCCTTGAAGGGCGCATGACGCTTCTTCCACTCAAAGGGACCGATGGTGAGGTTACAAAGGCGCTAGGGATACTGGTCACTGACGGAATGATTGGGCTGCCGCCGCGCCGATTCCGCATTCGCAAGCAAAGCTTGCATCCGGTCCGCCCGGGTAGCTCCAAAATTAAAGCTTCCGGCGTCCAACAAAGTGAAATGAACGACCCCCCCTCTGAGTACCATGCGCGCACACGCGCCTCTGGCCCCCCAAAACTGTTCATTCTGCCCGGCGGCAAATACGACGCCTGAGTTTGCATCCTTCTCCGGCTTCGTTAACCAATTTCCGGTCTTGCTTCGGAATGTCGGTTAATGAAAGACGCCCCCGTTTCGCGATGGAAACGGGGGCGTCGTTAATCATGTTCGAAATAAATCAGCCTGCGGCGCGGGCGCCTTCCTGATCATTTCCTGAAAGCTCTTCGGCCACAAGGAACGCAAGCTCCAGTGATTGGCTGGCGTTCAGGCGTGGATCGCAAGCAGTGTGATACCGATCCGACAGATCCTCATCCGTCACAGCGCGGACACCACCGGTACATTCGGTGACGTCCTGACCGGTCATCTCGAAATGTACACCGCCGGGGATTGTGCCCTCGGCCCGGTGAATGCCGAAAAATTCCTGAACTTCGCGTAAAACGGAATCAAACGGCCGGGTTTTGTAACCTGACGAGGATTTGATGGTGTTCCCATGCATCGGATCGCAGGACCAGACAACATTGGCGCCCTCTTCCTGAACCGCTTTGATCAGCCGCGGCAGGTGATCACCAACGGACCCCGCGCCAAAGCGCGCGATCAGGGTCAGGCGTCCGGCTTCATTTTCCGGGTTCAGCTTGTTCATCAGAACCTTGAGGTCTTCGGCTGTGGTAGTCGGACCGCATTTCAAGCCAATGGGGTTCTGAACACCGCGCGCAAACTCGACATGCGCGCCATCGGGCTGACGTGTCCGATCGCCAATCCAGATCATGTGGCCTGATCCCGCAACAGGAACACCGGAGGTCGAATCGACACGGCAAAGCGCCTCTTCATATTCGAGCAGCAGCGCCTCATGGCTGGTGTAAAAATCAACTGTGCCCAGCTCATGTGCGGTATCCGCATTCAGGCCCGCGGCCTCCATGAAGCTCAGCGCATCGCTGATCCGGTTGGCCATATCAGCATAGCGGCTGGCACCGGACCCATCGGTGAAATCCAAGGTCCAGCTATGCACACGGTGAATGTCAGCAAAACCGCCCTGGCTGAAAGCGCGCAAAAGGTTAAGCGTCGCCGCTGCCTGGGTATAAGCGCGCATCATTTTTTCCGGGTCAGGAATACGGGCCGCCGCAGTGAAGGGCAGCTCGTTGATGATATCGCCACGGTAGGAGGGCAGTTCCACACCATCTTTAGCTTCCATCGGCGCCGAACGAGGCTTGGCAAATTGCCCGGCCATACGGCCAACTTTGACCACCGGCACTTTCGCGCCATAGGTCAATACGACCGCCATCTGCAACATCACTTTATAGGTGTCGCGAATGTTGTCTGCGGAAAATTCACCAAAGCTTTCAGCGCAATCGCCCCCTTGTAGAAGGAACGCTTCTCCGCGTGATGCTGCGGCAAGCTGGCTTTTCAGTCTGCGCGTTTCCCCTGCAAAGACCAGCGGCGGATAGCTGGCAAGGCGAGCCTCAACTGCGGCCAATGCCTCAGCATCGGGATAGTCGGGCATCTGCACCCGCGGCTTCGCCCTCCAGTCCGATTTTGTCCATGCCAGTGTCATCTTATTTCTCCTACGGAATGTCCAAAATCGCTTATACGCGCGGAAACCCGCAGGGCCAATGCGAAATTTTAGCGCTCACAGGGATTGCGTCACTCGCCGAATAGTGGTTTCGATCATCATCACAAAAGTTACCGCCAAAAATCCGGAAAGGCGCACCGTTGGTCCCGCTAAAACATGGCATTCCTGCGCAACCGCGGCGCTTTGTATTTGTCCTTATGGACCAGTTTACGCTGCTTAGCTTTAGTGGCGCGCTCGATGCTTTGCGGATTGCGAACCGGTTTGGCGGCGGACATCTTTATGATCTGAAGTTGGCCTCGGTTGACGGGGAACCCGCTGTCTGCAGCTCTCATGCGCGCATCGACGTGGACATGGGATTGGAAGAACTGAACCGCGAAGACACCATTGTTCTATGTGGGGGGATGCAGGTTCATGAAAGCAGCACCAAGCGGCTGATGAACTGGATTCGTCGCGAGGCGCGCAAGGGTGTGGCCATCGCAGGGCTGTGTACCGGCGGCTACACGATGGCCAAAGCGGGCCTGATGGATGGGCGACGCGCCACGATCCATTGGGAAAATTATGACAGCTTTGTAGAAGAATTTCTGGACGTCGAGCTGACCAATTCGGTCTTCGTTCTGGACGGCGACCGCATGACAACGGCGGGCGGAACGTCTTCAATCGACCTTATGCTCAAGCTGATTGCGAATGATCATGGTGAAGCCCTGGCCAGCCGTGTCGCCGATCAGATGATCTATACCTCGATCCGCACCGATCAAGATACGCAGCGCCTGTCCATCCCGACACGGATCGGGGTCCGACATCCAAAGCTGAGCCAGGTTATCCGCACGATGGAAGACAATATCGAAGAGCCTATCAGCCCGTCGATCCTGGCACAGGATGTCGGTATGTCGACCCGCCAGCTGGAACGTTTATTCCGACGCTACCTGAACCGCAGCCCCAAGCGCTATTACATGGAGCTGAGGCTTGAAAAGGCGCGTAATCTGCTGATGCAAACCGATATGAGCGTGATCAATGTCGCACTGGCCTGCGGGTTTGCATCGCCATCGCATTTCTCGAAATGCTATCGCGCGCATTACGACACGACGCCCTATCGGGAACGCGGGGCGCAAGCCAGCCGCAGTTAATTCAAGGACCGCGTGTCATGCCCTACTCGTGCCGCTCGTCCACCCCGGCGGCCGGTTTCACTCGGGCTTGCCAGTCCTTCCTTGATCACTAGGGTCATCGGGTGGTCGGGATATGGCCCACGATATTGTTCGACAAGTCGCGCAAGGTGATCTTGCGGGTCGCCGGAAACGCTCAGGGCCCAATCCACAAAAATCGACCGGCATTCAGACGCCGTAATCCCCTCAATCCGGTAAGATTCGCGGATCAGGTTCTTGGGGTCGCTTTCCGAAGTCATTCCGCATGCTCCTGAGTTTGTGGCGGCTGTTGAAGGGCCTGGTCGATGAATAGCGCAGATTTTGCCTGTTGATCTGACAAAATTTCGGCCAGTTCAGCGATATCTGCGACATTCGCCTCACGCGTTACGAACGCGCGGCCGCCTTGCCCGATCTCTTCCAGATCCAAAGGTCTGTCCGTTAACAGGCGTGCGGCTTGATTGATCCGGCTGAAAGTCGCATGTGCGGTTGTCAGGTGTTCCACCGATTTGACGTCCAACCAGCCTATACGGGATGCACAAGCCAACTGGCCGGGGATATCCCGCACAAGCGACCCGGCCATAACGGCGGCGGCCTCGGCGATCAGCTCGATATCCTTCATCCGGCCTGGACCTTCTTTATCACCAATTGCAGTACCGGCCCGACCTGCCGCCGCCAAACGCTCACGCATCTCCGATACATCCGCAACGATTTTTTCAGGATCTTTTTCACGCGACAGAACTTCAGATCGGACGGCTTCAATATCTAGCAAAAGGGACGGGTCACCGGCAATCGGACGCGCCCGAGTCAGCGCCAAATGTTCCCATGTCCATGCTTCGGTCAGCTGGTAATTTCGAAAGCTGGCGATGGACGTCGCGACCGGCCCCTGCCGTCCCGAAGGCCGCAACCGCATATCCACCTCATAGAGTTTTCCCTCTCCCGTGGGCGCAGACAGCGCGGTAATCAGCGTCTTGGTGGCTTTGGCGAACCATCCACGCGGGTCAAGCGGTCGAGGACCATCTGTGAAATCCACGTCGCCCGCATCATAGATAACAATCAAATCCAGATCGGATCCCGCCGAGAGCCGCCCTGCCCCCAAGCTTCCCATGGCAACAACCGCCCCGCCGCGTCCGGGTGCGGGTCCATGCCTGCGCGCAACTTCGTCGCAAACACGTGGCCACAAGGCATGCACAATCGTCGTGGCCAGTTCTGAATATTCTGACCCTGCCGTTTCTGCCGAGATCAATCCGCGCAAGTGGTGCACCCCGATCCGGAAATGCCATTCCTTCATCCAACGTCGGGTTGTGTCCAGAACGCCCTCATAATCCAAACCGTCAAGCGCTTGGGCCAGATCCGCCTGCAAATCCGCTGCACTTGGCCATGGCTCAAAAAAGCCGCCGCCGATCACCGCATCCAACACGCCCGAGTTGCGCGACAGATAGCGCGACAGGCCTGGTGCCGTGCCGCAAATATCTACGATCAACTCGACAAGTGGCGGGTTCGCCTCAAACAGCGAAAACAGTTGAACACCTGCCGGAAGGCCCCGCAAGAACCCATCAAAATTTGACAATGCTTCTTCTGGGCGCGCTGTTTCCGCGAACCGGGCCAGCAAGTCAGGTTTAAGGCGCGCAAAAATCGCTTGGCCCCGTTCGGATCGCAGCGCGGGATACCCGGGCCACCGGGCAACAATCGCCTCGGACGCATCTGAAAGCTCCGCTTGCGGGCCCTCCGTTTTTTCCGGCTGAAAAAACGGCTCGCAAAGCGCATCAACGTCGGCCAAACGCGCCTGCAAATCGGCCCGAAAGGCCGCTACATCGGCAACGCCACAGAAATTCGCAAGCCGATGAAATCCTTCGTCAGATTTAGGCAGCGAATGGGTCTGCGCATCATTGATCATCTGCAGTCTGTGCTCGATCTCGCGGTGCAAACGGTAGTGGTTGATCAACTTCTCTGCGGTCGCCGGCTGAACCCAATCTTTACGCGCCAAAACATCCAGCGCCTCGACAGTGCCACGGGGCCGCAGCTCGGGATCGCGTCCGCCCGAAACAATCTGGCGGGTCTGGGCGAAGAATTCGATCTCGCGAATGCCTCCGGCCCCCAGTTTCATATTGTGATTTTCCAACTTGATTGGACCGTGCAAGCCTTTATGCGCGCGAATGCGCTGGCGCATATCCTGCGTGTCCTGAATGGCGGCAAAGTCCAGATGGCGGCGCCAGACAAAAGGTGTCAGCGCCTTCAGGAACCGCTGGCCGGCAGCGACATCACCTGCTGCGGCGCGGGCTTTGATATAGGCGGCGCGTTCCCAATTTCGTCCCTCTGCCTCGTAGTAGCGTTCCGCGGCCGCCATCGAAATGCAAACGGGCGTTACCGACGCATCAGGGCGCAGCCGCAAATCCGTTCGAAAAACATATCCTTCGGCGGTTTTGTCAGACAGAGTTGCCGCCATTCGACGGGTGGCCTTGATGAAACTGGCACGCGCGTCCATCTCATCGCCGGGGTCGAATTGGGTTTCGTCAAACAGGCAGATCAGGTCAATATCCGAGGAATAATTCAGTTCAAAAGCGCCGCCTTTGCCCATAGCAATGGCCACCATTCCGCGCCCTGCAGCCCCGTCTTCTTCGGTAAAGCCAGGGATTTTTCCGCGTCGGGCTTCGGCAGCGACAAAGTTGCGTATCGCTACATCGGTCGCAGCATCCGCAAACCGGGTCAGGAACCCGGTCACATCCTCCAACGACCAAACCCCACCTAAATCCGCAAGTCCGGAATAGAGAGCAACCCGGCGCTTCAGTCGCCTGAGCCCCGATGCCAAATCTTTCAACTCAAACGAAGCCGCCTCGCTTAGAACCTCCGACACAACGTCACTGTCTTCCTTGGTCAGCGCCTTTTGAATCCAGGACGATTCCTTGCCGATCAGACTGGTCAAGAATGGGCTGCATCCCGCCGCCGCCACGATCAGTTCCCGTAAGTCCGGCGGCAAATCCGGCACATGATCCAAAGCATCCCTACCCTTGTCAGGATCAAACGGGATCGGTGCGCGGGTCATTCGGGAGGAAAAAGACATGATGCAGTTTTGGCCCGGCCAGATGGCAAGGTCAATTGCTTGCGCTGCCGCGCCCCTGGCTCCATTTTGGCAAATGATTCAAGAACTGGACAGATAGATGAGCAAGAGTTTGAAACGGGTCGCGCATGCGCTGGATGCTGCGGACATAGCCGCAGAAATCATCGAAATGGCAGATGGCACGCGCACGGCAGCAGATGCAGCCAAGGCGGCCGGCTGCGCCTTGGATCAGATTGCCAAATCGATCATTTTCCGCGGCGAAACCTCTGAGGTGGCCCTTTTATTCGTCACGGCCGGGGGCAATCAGGTTTGTGCCGAAAAGGCATCGGCCTTGGCGGGCGAGGCCTTGGGGAAAGCAGATGCCAAACTAATCCGTGCGCAAACCGGATTTGCCATAGGCGGTGTTGCACCGATCGGACATCTTTCGCCCATCCGGGCATGGTTTGATCCGCGCTTGTGTGACTTCCAAACGGTTTATGCAGCAGCTGGAACACCGCGGCATATCTTTGCTATCAATCCGAATGAACTGATAAGGTTGTCCGGCGGCGTTTTGGCAGATTTCACTCTGTAACGGGGCGTTCTGACCATCCGATGTGATCCAACACCGATCGTGCGGCCCGCAACCCCGGTGCATCACCGGCTTCGCCCAACCGCGTCATGGTCAATTCCATAGCCTGCATCTGCGCGGATCTGGCCGCCGGATTGGACAACAACGCAGAAATTGCAGGGGCAATCTTTGCGGCCTCGCAATCAGGTCCCAGATATTCAGGAATGGTCCGGCTCTCTGCGATCAAATTAACCAATGTGACCGTGTCGATGGAAACCATACGCTTGATAATGTGCCAACTGACGCGGTTCATGTCATAGGCAACCACCATCGGTGTGCGGGCAGCGGCCAATTCCAAAGACACTGTTCCAGAGGAAGCCAGCGCCACATCTGCCGCTGCAAATGCGGCGCGCTTCCGGCCAGCGAATTCTTCCGCCGGCTCTTCATTCGGGTCCAGCAAAATGGGTTGAACCGGCCAGTCTGCCACCATTTCCCGCAAAGCCGGCGCCACATGGGCGACCATCGGCAAAACCACCTGAAGGTCAGGATGGTCCCGCATAAGCCGACCCAGAGTGTCTGCAAATACCGAACCCACCCGGCTGATCTCTGACCTGCGGGAACCCGGCAAAAGCAGCAACAGCGGAGCATTTTCTTTTACGCCCGTCTCATGGCGAAACTTGCGGGCCTCTTCGGCGTTGGCCAGGGGTTCTTCTGTCACCGGGTGGCCGACGAAATCACAGCTCATCCCCGCCGCTTCCATATAGGGCGGCTCAAAAGGAAACAGCGCCAGAACATGATCAATCGAGCGCGCCATTTTGATGGCCCGTTTCGGCCGCCACGCCCAAACCGTTGGCGCGACATAGTGAATGGTTGGAATATTGGGCGCCGTTTCACGCAACTGCCTGGCCGCGCGTAGCGAGAAGTCAGGGCTGTCGATCGTGATGAACACGTCGGGCTGCAGCTCGGCCGCAGCAACCGCAGCCTTGCGCTTTAGCGCAAAGAGATGCCGCAACTTCGGTAGCACCTCTGCCAAACCCATCACCGACAGCTCCTCCATAGGAAAGAGGCTGTCCATTCCTTGCGCCATCATCAATGGCCCGCCAACCCCGTGAAAAGAGATGTCAGGGCACAGCGATTTCAGCCCAACCATCAGGGCCGCACCCAGTCGATCACCTGACGGTTCGCCAGAAATCAGGAAGACGGTCAGGGTCACGTTGCGGCCCAAATGGAAACGTCTGCCGCCTCGGCCGCGGCGATTGTCGCCTCACGGTCAAGGATCAGAACGCCATTGGCGGCAATTTCGATGCCAGAGAGGCCTGCTTCGGCCACTTTCATGATCGTGGACGGTCCGATGACCGGGATATCCATCCGCAAATCTTGAGACGGTTTTGGGCGTTTTACAAGAACGCCGCCGCTGTTTGGCGCGGAAACAGCCACAAACCGCAGCATTGCGTCCGTGCCCTGCAAAGTCTCGATACCGATCACCTGCCCTTTAGCGACAACCGCCCCCTGACCGACATCCAAAGGACCAAGTGCATGTAAGACAGAGCGGGCGCGGTCAGCGTCATTTTGTTGTGCTTCTATGATTTCACCGGCGATGACACCTTCATCGGCCAAAAGATCTGGCCTCAATGCGCCGGCCCCTAGGACAGTGAAGCCTTGCTCTTCAAAAATCGCTACGATTTCGCGCAGCAATTCATCATCTCCTTTGGCAAAACTCGCCATCAGCCGCGGCAACAAAACCATGGTTTCCGGATCCAACAGCGCGGGGTTAAACTCAGGGCGGCTCAGTGCACCCGCAAAACACAGCTCGGTCACACCCTGCGCATGCAGGTCCGAGAACAGCTTGCCAAATTGTTCAAACTTGGCCGGGATGTCCGGCGCGTCCAACGGCTCTGAAGCAACGCCTTCGAGGCGCACGATATAGGCTGGTCCGGCTTTCAAAAGCAGTTCTGGTAACAGGCCTGCGCCCGCTATGATCGCTCGGTTCATCACTTTCACCTAGGGGTCAGGAAAGAACGATCGCTCTCGCCCATGATGAATTGCAAAATGTTGTCCACGTATTCCGATCCACCCTCGGCATTGTCGGCTGACAACGCCTGAGCCCGGTCCATGAACGATCCATCCCCGTTGGCCAGTTTTTTGAACGCCGACCGCAGGGCTGAAATATCGGCACGAGACACCCCGCGCCGCTTGAGCCCGACCAGGTTCAACCCGTCCAACTCGCCCCTCGGACCCTGAACCAAACCATAGGGCAGCACGTCATTGGTCACCATGGTCAGCGCGCCGATGATTGCGCCTTGCCCGATCCGCACCCATTGATGGATGCCAGACAACCCGCCTAGAATTACATCATCCCCGATCACACAATGCCCGGCAACGGCTGCCGAGTTCACGACGATTACCCGGTCGCCAACCTGCGCATCATGGGCCACGTGGCACCCGGCCAGAAACAGACCATCATCACCGATCCGAGTGACACCGCCACCGCCTTCGGTGCCGGTATTGATGGTGACATTTTCGCGAATACGATTGCGGGCGCCAATGATCAGCTGCGTGTGTTCCCCTTTGAATTTTTGGTCCTGCGGGATTTCACCAATGACCGAAAACGGAAAAATGACAGTGTCGTCGCCGATGGTGGTCTGGCCCGCAATCACAACATGCGATTTCAATTCAACGCCAGCGCCCAGACAAACCTCTGACCCGACAATTGAAAACGGACCAATGCGGCAACCGGGTCCGATGCTGGCGCCGTCTTCGACAATGGCTGAGCTGTGAATTTCCGCACTAGGGTCAATGCCCATCGCACTTACCCCTCGGCCTGGAAGTCCATCATCGCGGTAAACTCTGCCTCGCAGGCCAGCTCTCCCTCAACCTCGGCACGGCCAGAAAAACGCCAGACCTTACCGCCGGGCTTGCCACGCGTCACTGTCACATTCAGTTCCAGCACGTCACCGGGGCCAACTTTCCGGCGGAACTTAGCCTTGTCGATACCCATGAAGTAGACAAGGAAATTCTTGTCGGCCAAATCGGCAGACACGCCGACCATTACGGCTGCTGCTTGTGCCATCGCCTCAATTATCGTCACACCCGGCATAACCGGCACACCGGGGAAATGCCCCTGAAAATGCGGTTCATTCATCGTGACATTCTTGATCCCAACAGCGCTTTGAAACGGCACGATATCCCGAACTTTGTCGACCAAGAGAAACGGATAGCGATGCGGAATAATCCGTTGAATGAGGTCAATATCGGCGGTGGTTGGAGTCTCGGCTGTCATTGGCAGCGGTCCTTTTTGATCGTCGTCGCTACGAGGGGTATCAAGTTGCGGGCAGGCCGACAAGCGCCGCTATGGCGCTGAGGTTGTCAGGCGATCAAAGATCGGAATATCGCCGCCATCGCCCAAAACCGTGTTAATCCGGTCAAGCGCCGCTTCGGTTATATCGGTGCCCTCAATGGCGTAAATCACAGCACGGGAATCGAGCACGGCCGCCGCCCCACGATCAATAAGGACCTGCTCCAACACGGGTGTCGTCAATTGAAGAAAGACCAATTGGGCTTCATCGGCGACCGCGTTTATATCCCTTAGACGCGCCTCTTGCGCCGACCTGATTTCTTCGACCCTCTGGTCGAATTCGGCAGCAACTTCTTGAAACGCTGCCGGATCCATCGTCGCGCGAAGATCGGTCAGTTCTTGTTCTTCGGCCAGCAAAGCAGCTTCGAGTTCGCGGTTTTCTGCAGCGAGAGCGTTGGACGCCTGTTCCAATTCCCGTTGAAGGCGCAACCCGAATTCGGATTCTGTAAACAGACGTTCCTGATCGAGAATGGCAATGGGCGGTCCATCCACTCGCCCAATCGACAATGGTTGAGCGTATCCAGCCGATGCGCCAATGGCGACGCAAAGGCAAAGCAATTTCGAAATGTGGTTCAGGCCCATCGACCAGATTTAGAACCGGGCCTCGACCGTGAAGTCGAAGCTGCGGGTCCGGTCATAGGTTTCCGATTGCAGAACACGGGTGAAGTTGAACCGAAGCGGTCCGATGGCCGTGTCCCAAAAGATTGAAAACCCTACGGATTGGCGAATATTCATCGAGGCATCGATGGCCGCGATGCCCATTGTGTCATCCAGGCCCCAGACCGATCCGATGTCATAAAACAAACCACCAGAAATGCCATATTCCTCGGGCAAACCAATTGGGAAGGCCGTTTCGAACCGGGCAACGGCATAATAATTGCCGCCCAATGCGTCCAGAGCAGTGGTTGCGTCGGTCAAGTCGCGCGGCCCAAGGCCGTTGGCCTCAAACCCGCGGATCGTCCGTCCACCAAGGCGGTAGCGATCAAGAATGTTGCTGTTGCCGTCAATCATATGCAGCGCGCCGCCTTCGAGCGTTGCCCGCAAAGATACTTCTTCCCGCATGATCGAGGTTTCTGCCGTCACAGATGCTTCGGTGCGGATGAACCGAGAATCGCCGCCCAAGCCAGCGAATTCCTGACCAAATCCAATTTCCACACCTGCATTGGGGTTCAGACCCGTTCCACGCGTGTCATAGGTATACTGATAGCCAATCGAGCTGCTGATGTATTCGCCAGCTTCTGCCTGCAGCAGCGCAGATGCGCCCGCGTCGACACTCAACAATTCCGTGTAATTCGCGCTGTAGTAGACGTTCAGATCAGAGTTGGACGACAGAGGGAACCTTAGCGACGGACGCAGCGCCGCCGAAACAGTGTCGAAGGTCGAGCTTTGGCTTGAAGTCGTGCGGTAATAGGCCTGCAAGCCGAACCCAAGATCGCGTCCAAGCAACGCGGGTTCAAAGAAGTTGAAGGACAGACTGCGGGAGTCAGATGTCGTATCAATGCCAAAGCTGACCGTTTGGCCACGCCCAAGGAAGTTTTGCTCCGAGAAATTGATCGCGACACCAATGCCATCATCTGATCCGTAGGTGGCGCTGAACCCAAGAGATCCTGTTGGCTGCTCTTCCACGTCCACATCCACGATTACCTGGTCGTCAGTTGATCCGGGCCGTGCAGCCACCTGAACATCTGCGAAATAGGACAAGGCACGAATGCGTTCGGCCCCTTGGCGAATTTCACTCGGGTCAAGCGGGTCGCCCTCTGCCGACCGGAACTGGCGACGGATTACCCGATCAAGCGTTGTGACATTGCCCTCAATATCAATGCGCTCAACGAACACGCGTTCACCACGGGTGATGTTAAACTCAATATCCAAGGTCAGATCAGCGTCATTGCGTGTCAGACGCGGCTCGATCCGAATAAACCGCAACCCCTGCTCAGAGGACAGGTTTTCCATCCGTGTGATCGTCGTATCAACAAGCCGAGGCGAATAAGTCATGCCGCTGCGCAGGCGGATCACATCCTGGTATTCATCCGGGTCAATTTCCGGCAAATCGCTTACTGTGGTGATTTCACCAATCGAGAAGCTTTGGCCCTCGCGGATATTGAACGTGATGAAATAGGCATTCCGTTCGCGCGATAGTTCCGACACCACGCTCTGAACGGCAAAATCGACATAGCCGCGATCCCGATAGAAATCGGTCAACAGCTGCTCATCAAACGCAATCCGGTCAGCGACAAAGGTATCCGAGCGGATCAGCTGGCGGAAGAACCCGGCCTGAGTGCTTTCCAGAACGCGGCGCAAACGACGGTCGGAATAGGAGCGGTTGCCAACAAAGGCCAGACGCTCGGTTTCAACGATGCGCCCTTCGGACACTTCAAACACCAGGTCGACACGGTTTTGGTCACGGCGAATAATTACTGGAGTTACGGTCGCGGCAAGGCGGCCCTGCGACCGATAGGCATCGGTCAAAATCGCGGCATCCTGCTCTGCGACCGAAGGGGAATACACCCGGCGCGGCTGAGACGTCAGCAATGGCAGGAGGTCATCATCATCAAGACGGCGATTGCCCTCGATATTGATGCGGTTGATTGTCGGATATTCTTGAACAAGAATGACAAGGCGGCTGCCCTGCGGGTCAATCTCTACCCGTTCAAACAGAGTCGAATTCTGCAGCCTTTGCAGCGCATCATTCAGTTCTGCCGCAGAAATAGTCTGACCCGACGGGATTGCAGCAAAGGCAAGGACTGTTGCGTCATCTACGCGCTCATTGCCCTGAATATCATAGCTGGAAAACCGAAAGGCCTGCGCGTCAGCCGTTGTGGCGCCGAACATAAAAGTCGCGACCAGCAGAATGAAAACTGCCGACATACGTCGCCACATAGCAATAGTAACCGCCAAATTCGCCATCGAATCTGCCCCGCCCAAGTAATGACATCCACCGCAAGCTCTATCGCGCGCAGATTGGGTTGTCAAAATGACAACCACCACAGTGTGGGAGTATTTCCCAACCGTGGCACAAGATATACATATTTGGTGAGAATTGGCCGGATTTTGCCGATCCGACCGGTCGCAGAACTATCTGTTTAGAGGGTCACCAGCCAACCGGCGACGGTCAACGCCCCGACGATGGTAACCGGCACAAGAAAACGATCAATATTAATCTCAACAAAGAAGCTGATGCTCTTGTAGCTATCGGTAATCGTTTTCATCGCTTTGACCTCAAATTCCGCGCAGGGCAATTTCGCCGTGCCTGAACAGGATCGCGACCAAATGCGGCGGGAATTTGGCACCCGCGCGACAGTTTCGAGAAAACTTTACAGAATGGAGAGCTAGAAACCTACGGGCAGAAAATGTCGTTGGTAAGCGCAAAGAGCATCAGGGACAAGATCAATGTAAGGCCAATTGTCATGAACAATTTCAGCGCCTTGTCAGACGGAGGCCGTCCTGCCACTGCTTCGAAGGCATGGAAAATCAGATGTCCGCCATCCAGTACTGGGATCGGGAAAAGGTTCAAGAGGCCAACAGCCGTCGACAGGACGGCAATGAACCAAAAGAAGGTCTCTAAACCCTGGCTGGCAGCGGCACCTGACGTTTCCGCAATACCAATCGGTCCTTGCAGGTTGCAGCTGGAAATGGCGCCTGTGATCATGTTCCACAACCCAGACAGAGAAGTCTGGATAACGTAGCCAACCGTGGACACCCCTGCCCCGATGGCCTGACCAAATCCAACGCGATTGATCTCTGGTTCAAAGAACAACCCGCCCGAAATGCCAATCAGCCAACGTGTTTCAAAGCCGCCTTCCGGCGAAGGAAGATCCATGCGTCGTGGAGCAAGCGAGACCTCAATCATTTCACCTGCGCGCCAAATATCCAGCACCAGTGTCTCCCCGCGCGAGCTGGTCACAGCCGTGCGCAAATCCTCAAACGCAAATACAGGCGTCCCGTCAATCGACATGATGACATCACCTTGCTCAATTCCCGCATCCATAGCGGCAGAGCGCGGAGTGACTGTTTCCACAATAGGAATCATTGGGAAATGCGCGTCGACGGCGATCGTTTCGCCGTCACGTTCCACTTCGTAGCTGACCAACGCGGCGGAAGGCAAAGTTCCGGCAACATTAAAGACATCAGCGAGCGTTTCTATTGGCTCACCACCAATAGACCGGATCAGATCCCCACTCTCCAACAGAACGAAGTCCTCTGGCAGGGCTCGTTGCTCACCAACACGAGGGTCTTCAGAGGCCTGACCGCTCATCATCAGGACACCGGCAAAGACGATGATCGACAGGATGAAGTTAAAAATCGGGCCTGCTGCAACCGTGGCTGCACGAGCCCAGAGCGGCGCACCATGCATCGAACGCCGCCGTTCCTGTGCGTCCAGCGCGTCAATCGCCGCGCCATCCTTGCCAGAGGCCGCATCCGCATCGCCCAAAAACTTCACGTAGCCCCCAAAGGGAAGCGCCGCCAATTGCCATTTCGTGCCGTGACGATCCACGCGCGAAAACAGGACCGGCCCAAACCCAAGCGAAAACACTTCGGCATGAATGCCAGACCAGCGCCCGACGATGTAGTGGCCATATTCATGGATGGCGACGATGATCGACAAAGCCACCACAAAGGCGGCGATCGTAAAGGCAAAGTTGCCAAAGCTTGGAAGAATGTCGATCACGCGGTTTGCTCCTGTCTGCGGCTGGCCAGCTCTTTGGCTCTTACCCGTGCCAGATGGTCTGTTTGCAGAACCATCTCAAGGCTATTGATGGCATTTGAGAGGCGAATTTCGTTTGAAATCGCGTCCATTGTGGCCTCAACCACCGCTGCCATATCCAAAAACCCAATCGTTCCGGCGATGAATTGGTCCAACGCAACCTCTTTGGCGGCGTTGAAGACGGTCCCTGCCTTACCACCGATTTCCATAACTTCGCGGGCAAGGCGCAAAGCGGGAAAGCGGTCTTCATCAGGTTTGCGGAACTCCAATGTCGCGATCTCAGCAAGGTCGATCCGGTCAACCGGCAAGTTGCGCCGCTCGGGCCAATGCAGCGCATAACCAATGGCATGGCGCATATCCGGCGCACCAAGATGGGCCATAAGTGCCCCGTCGGAAAACCCGACTAGTGCGTGCACAATGCTTTGCGGATGGACGACGGCGCTGATCTTATCTGGAGAGATCCCAAAAAACTCTTTGGTTTCAATCAACTCAAGTGCCTTGTTGAACAGGCTTGCACTGTCGATTGTGATCCGCTGCCCCATATCCCAATTGGGATGGGCCGAGGCATCAGCAACGGTGGCGCGGGCCAACTGATCCTTGCTCCAATCACGCAAGGCCCCGCCAGACGCAGTCACGATCACCCTCTCAACTGCGCCTATGTCTTCACCCACAAGGGCCTGAAAGACAGCCGAATGCTCGCTATCCACCGGCAAAATTCTCGCGCCATGGGCGCGGGCCTCGGACATGAGCAATGGACCGGCTGTCACAAGGCTTTCCTTATTGGCCAAGGCCAGTGTCCGCCCGTGGCGCAAGGCATGAAATCCCGGCGCCAGGCCCGCCGCGCCCACAATGGCAGACATGGTCCAGTCAACCGGTCGGTCTGCGGCCTCGATCAGCGCCTCAGGGCCGGAAGCCACGGCGATGCCGCTGCCAGCCAAAGCCTCGCGCAGCTCCGGCAGGCAGTCATCAAAGCATGTGACGGCCAAATTGGCGCCAAATTCGCGGGCATCTGCCGCCAGTTGGGCGATGTTTCGCCCTCCAGTCAGTGCTTCAACTCGATAGCCACCATGATCGCGGCGGATCAGATCAAGCGTGTTTTGCCCGATAGAGCCTGTAGCCCCAAAGATACTGACCGAACGGGTCATAGAAGCGAACCGCCCGCGATGACCATCGTCAGTGTCGCAACAGCCATGGCGCCTGCCATCCCGTCAAAGCGATCCAGAATGCCGCCATGGCCGGGAATAAGGTTCGAGCTGTCCTTAATACCGCCGCGCCGCTTGATGGCGCTTTCAGCGATATCCCCAAGTTGCGAGGCCAAAGCTAGGAACGGCGCGACCAATAAGGTCATGTAGGGGTTGAAGCCCGGCAAGATGAAATGCGCGACAAGCATTGCCGCAAGCCATCCGGCGGCGGTGCCGGACCAGGTTTTCTTCGGGCTGACTTTCGGCCAGAACTTTGGCCCCCCAAGAATACGGCCCGCGAAATAGCCTGCAATATCAGTGGCAACAACCACGGCGACAACAAACATCACAAAAATCATGCCGTGCATCACCCACAGAAAAAACATGCCGGCGACCGAGAACAGGAAAAGTGCGCTGTAACTTGCAAAAACCCATCGGTTCTGAGACGGAACCGTTTGAATGGCCCCCCAAATTGCAAGTCCAAGCAACGGGACAATCCACGGCGTCAGGAACAGGTTTTCAAGAAACCCTTCACCGCGCGCAAAGGCAAAAATCTGCGCGGCGCCATAGGCAAACATGCCCAAAGCCCCAAATATTCCCGCGCGGATCGGGGCCTCGCCACCCACCATGCGGTGCAATTCCCAAAGACCCAGCCCGGCGATCACGATCAGACCAGCCAGCAACCACAAGCCACCGAAGTAGATCAACGTCGCCCCAACCGCGGCAAGCAAAAGGCCCGAGATCACCCTCGGGCCCAAATCCGACCATTTTGCACTCGTGGTCATGCTTTCACGGCACCGTAGCGTCGGTCACGTTGTCCATAACGCGCAAGTACTTTGGCAAATTCGTCAGAAGTAAAGTCAGGCCAAAGCGTATCAATAAACTCATATTCGGAATAAGCCGATTGCCACAGCAGGAAGTTCGAGATGCGCGCCTCACCCGACGTGCGGATCACCAGATCGGGATCAGGCAAATAGATCGTGTCGAGATATTTTGGCAGGGTCTCATCATTGATGCTTTTCGGGTCCAGCTTACCGGCCGCAACATCATAGGCCAAACGCTTGGTCGCACGGGCCACCTCGTCGCGACCGCCATAGTTCAGCGCAATGGTCAGATGTGTGCCATCGTTGTCGGCCGTCATCAACTCAAGATTATCCATCAAATCCTGCAGCCGGTTGTCCAATCGCACCCGGTCACCGATGAAGCGAACCCGCACGTTTTTCGACTTCAGCTCTTGCGCTTTGGCCGTAATAAACCGCTTGAAAAGCCGCATAAGTCCTGCGACCTCGGTCTGTGTCCGCTTCCAGTTTTCGGTCGAAAAGGCAAATATCGTCAGATATTTAACCCCCATCGGCTTACAGGCTTCGACAATCTCCTGCACCCGCTTCGCGCCGGCATGATGCCCCACAAGCCGTGGTCGCCCTCTGAGCTGTGCCCACCGGCCATTCCCGTCCATGATAATTGCCACATGGCGCGGGGTCTTCGCTTGGTCCTTGTTGGACATGGGCGCTCCTGTATCGGGATCTTGCCGTGGTCCTCAGACCTGCATGATCTCTTCTTGTTTCGTGGCAAGGGCCGTGTCGACTTTGCCGATTTGCTTATCGGTCAGGTCCTGGACCTCAGATTCCCAGAGCTTCTGGTCATCCTCGGACATCCCCTCGTTCTTGGCCTTCTTGATCTGATCCATCCCGTCACGGCGGACGTTGCGGATCGAAACGCGTGCATTTTCTGCATATTGCGCGGCAACTTTGGTCAGATCGCGGCGACGCTCTTCGTTCAATTCGGGGATCGGCAACATGATGATCGTGCCGTTGGTTTGGGGATTGATGCCCAGACCAGATTCCATGATCGCCTTTTCAACTTTGTTTACCAGCGATTTGTCCCACACATTTACGGTCACCATGCGCGGCTCGGGCACATTTACGGTGCCGACCTGATTGATCGGGGTCATGCTGCCGTAGGCGTCAACCATGACAGGTTCCAGCATCGAGGCCGATGCGCGACCGGTCCGAAGCGAGGCAAATTCCGTGCGCAAGGCCCCAAGGGCGCCATCCATGCGTCGTTCGAGATCATCCAGATCAATCTCTATATCGTCTGACATGCCCGTATTCTCCGTGTGATCTTTCGTGTTTGTTTGGTTTTACCGCTATCAGCACACCTTTGTATAGGTGCCTTGCCCGCTGAGGATGCCTTTGAAGCCGCCCGGCTCATCAAGTGAGAACACAATGATCGGCACTTCGTTTTCGCGGGCCAGCGCGATGGCCGAGGCATCCATGACACCAAGGTGCTGCGCCAGCACCTCATCATAGGTCACAGTTTCATAGCGTTTCGCGTCATCGAACTTCACCGGATCCTTGTCATAAACACCGTCGACCTTGGTGCCCTTAAAGATGGCTTCGCAGTTCATTTCATTGGCACGCAGCGTCGCGGCGGTGTCAGTGGTGAAATATGGGTTGCCGGTGCCCGCGGCAAAAATCACAACCCGTTTCTTTTCAAGGTGGCGCACCGCACGGCGGCGAATATAGGGCTCACACACCTGATCCATCGGGATCGCGCTGATCACGCGGGTGTGGATGTTTTGCTTTTCCAACGCGCCCTGCATGGCCAGTGCATTCATCACCGTTGCCAGCATACCCATGTAATCTGCGGTTGCCCGCTCCATACCCTGGGCAGAGCCTTGTAATCCGCGGAAAATATTGCCGCCACCAATCACCATGCAGATCTCAACGCCCATATCGTGGACGGTTTTGACCTCTTTTGCGATGCGCTCAACCGTCGGCGGATGCAGCCCGTACCCCTGATCCCCCATCAGGGCCTCGCCTGATATCTTGAGCATAACGCGAGAATAGGCGGGGTTGTCGGCGGGATCGGAGGGCATGAGCAGAACCTTATTGATGGCATCTTAGGAAGCCGCTTTGCGGCTGGCGGCAACATGGCCTAAAAGGGCCGCGGGTTCAACGGGCAATCCGGGCAACACAACCCGGGGCAAGGCTCGCGATCGCTAGGGCGTAAGACTTTGATTGATTATACTAAAATCTCTCCCGAACTGCCGGTTTTGATTGCAGGGCCGACAGCGTCCGGCAAATCGGCTCTCGCGCTTGAGATCGCCGCGCGCCAGGGCGGGCAGATCATCAATGCTGACGCGCTACAGGTCTATGACGGATGGCGCGTTCTGACTGCACGCCCCTCCTTGGAAGAAGAGGCCAGCGCCCCTCATCGTCTATACGGGCATGTTCCGTTCGATGCCGATTATTCTGTCGGGCATTGGTTGCGGGATGTCTTGCCCCTATTGAAGGAAAATGTCAGGCCGATCATCGTGGGTGGAACCGGGCTAAATTTCACGGCCTTGACCCAAGGATTGGCCGAGATTCCAGAGACCCCACCGAAAATCCGGGAATTGGCCGATGGTCTGGATCTGAAGACCATGCTGGACCGACTGGATCGCGAAGACCCTGTGCTAGCCAACCGTATTGATCGCCAAAACCGAATGCGCGTGCAACGGGCTTGGGAAGTCCTGGAGGCAACGGGACGGCCATTGTCAAATTGGCAGGCCGACACTCCAGCCCCTGCCCTCCCTCTGGTTCAATGCCATCCCATTGTTATGGATGCCGACAAAGAGTGGCTGAACGCCCGGATCGAAAAACGCTTTGACCTGATGCTGGAGGGTGGCGCGTTGGATGAAGCCCGCACATTGGCGCCCATCTGGCACAGGGCCAAGGGCGCTGCAAAGGCAATCGGTGGCCCTGAGTTGATTTCCTATACCAGGGGTGAAATGACCCTCGAAGACGCGCGAGAGGCGTCGATAATCGGGACACGTCAATACGCCAAGCGCCAACGCACATGGTTTCGCGCCCGCATGAAAAACTGGCACTCCGTCGCCCTTCCATAGGCAAGGGCACGTCATTTTTGCTCACGGGGTTTTAACCCTCTTTTCTTTCACATTTCGAACCCATAGGTTTCGGACCTATGAGCGATGTTTACTCAGTCACCTCTTTGGCACAGATGCGTACGCGCGCGGATTGGCGGCATGCAACGCTGCATTCGCGGGATCATTCGCAGCTGTTTTGGTTTACCCGTGGCCAGGGCCGGTTCACCATCGGCGCCGTAACACGCGGATATGGGCCAAATACCGCTGTTTTCGTGCCCTCGGGAACAGTTTTGTCCTATGATCTGTCGCCACAGGTTCAGGGTGTGGCGCTGCGCTTGCCGGACGATCCGCAGCTTGATTTGCCAAAGGAGCCCTTTCACATCCGGGTCAGCAATGTCGACGCACAAACCAAGTTCTCCGGCTATGTTGACATGATCGAACGTGAACTGGCCGATTCTGCACCGGCACGGCAGAGATCGTTAACGGCCTGGGGGTTATTGATCTCTGTTTGGATCGAGCGACAGCTGGCCAATCAAGACGGCCGCATCTTGCGCGAAAAGACGCATGTATTGGCCGAGAACTATGCGCGGCTGCTGGAACGAGACTTTCGCAATGGGCTGGGCGTTGCAGAATATGCCGAGGAATTGGGCGTAACGCCCACGCATTTGTCGCGCATCTGTCGAGAGGCCGCTGGTCGCCCGGCGCTGGCCCTTTTGCAAGAACGCCTCGTTCACGAAGCCTGCGCGCTGCTGGTTGATACCAATATGCCAGCTCAAAAAGTGGCTAAGGAATTGGGCTTTTCCTCTCCGGCATACTTTACCCGCAGCTTTGCGCGATTGACCGGACGCACCCCGTCAGAGTTTCGCAAACTGGCCCCGATGCAGCAATCGCTTCAAGGCATCTAAGACTTTCCATTTAAAAGAAAAAAGGGGAGGCATCCGCCTCCCCAAAGTCTCGCTGTTCAGGTTCGATATTTATACCGCCCGTAGTTTTTTGCCTGCGACCTGAACCGCGTCGGGGGCGAGCGCACCCGCCCCGTGTCTCAGATCCCACGCCGGGGCATTGGCATGGAACCCGATCTGATTAGCTACATCCCGAGGTCGACCCGCAGGTGTTGCATTTCATGCAGGTGCCGTTGCGCACCAGCGTGTAGTTTCCGCAATCACCGCAGGGATCGCCCTCGTAGCCTTGCATCTTGGCTTTGGCGCGGGCGTCCATGCTGACCACGCCTGAAGCGACAGCCGTTGTCGTGGTCTTGGTCTCTGGCACCAGAGTTTCCAGCGTCGCCACCGGATCACCGGTGATGGAGTTCAGCGCGGTGATGTCACCGCCACCGCCTTGCAGCACGACCAGTTCCTGCGGAACCCGCTTGCGCAGATAGCCGGATGAAGAGATTTGCTTGAGCACATCAAAGGGCGAAGACCCCTGGCTGTCCGGAACTTCGGAAAAGTTCGAAACACCCTCTTCCTGACCGCGACCGACATCGTCAAAGCTTGCGCCTTCCGGTTTCACATGCGCCAGATCGGTGCGATCCAGATAGGACACGGCCAATTCGCGGAAGATGTAATCAAGGATCGAGGTTGCGTTTTTGATCGAGTCATTGCCCTGAACCATGCCCGCGGGCTCGAACTTGGTGAAGGTAAAGGCATCCACGAACTCTTCCAGCGGAACGCCATATTGCAGGCCCACGGATACGGCGATGGCGAAATTGTTCATCATCGCCCGGAAGCCCGCGCCTTCCTTGTGCATATCGATGAAAATCTCACCAAGGTTGCCGTCGGAATACTCGCCCGTCCGTAGGTACACTTTGTGCCCACCAACAATGGCCTTTTGAGTATAGCCCTTGCGGCGATCCGGCATTTTTTCGCGATGGGCCTTGATGACCTCTTTCACGATAATTTTTTCGACGATTTTCTCGGCCAGTACAGCCGCTTTTTCCTGCGGATTGCCGGTTTCAAGCGTCTCGGCGGCCTCGTCGTCATCTTCCACCAGTGCAGCGGCCAGCGGTTGGCTGAGTTTTGATCCATCGCGGTAGAGCGCATTGGCTTTCACACCAAGCGACCAGCTGAGTTCATAGGCCTTCTGACAATCTTCGATCGTGGCGTCATTCGGCATATTGATCGTCTTGGAGATCGCGCCCGAAATGAAGCTCTGAGCCGCCGCCATCATAGTGATGTGGCTGTTCACGCTGAGGAACCGCTTGCCCTTTTTACCACAAGGGTTTGCGCAGTCGAAGATATGGTAATGCTCCTCTTTCAGATGAGGCGCGTTCTCCAAGGTCATTGTCCCGCAGACATGGTCATTTGCGGCATCAATATCGGCCTTCGAGAAGCCGAAATGGCGCAGCATGTCAAAGCTGGGATCATTCAGTTTTTCCGCCGGGATACCAAGCACGCCCTGACAGAACTCTTCGCCCAAGGTCCATTGGTTGAAGACAAATCGGATGTCGAAGGCAGATGGCAGCGCCGCTTCGACTTTTTCAATCTCTGCATCACCCAGCCCATGCCCACGCAAGGTGGAATGGTTGATCACCGGCGCATTGCCAAGTGTCCCATGACCTACAGCGTAGGAGGTGATTTCTTCGATCTGGCTGGAAGAATAGCCAAGCGTTTCAAGTGCCCCTGGCACCGAACGGTTGATGATCTTGAAATAACCGCCGCCGGCGAGCTTCTTGAATTTTACCAAGGCGAAATCAGGCTCGATCCCGGTTGTGTCGCAATCCATCACCAAACCAATAGTGCCGGTTGGCGCAATCACGGACACCTGCGCGTTGCGGTAGCCGTTCTTTTCGCCCAGCTCCAACGCCTCGGTCCAAGCCTGCTCTGCCAGAGCAATCAGGTTCTGATCTGGGCAGCTGGCATGATCCAATGGAACCGGTTTAACCGCCAGCCCCTCATAGCCTTCAGTTGCCCCTTGCGCCGCACGGCGGTGGTTGCGCATGACCCGAAGCATGTGCTCGCGGTTGCGTTCAAATCCTGAGAATGCCCCAAGCTCACCCGCGATTTCGGCAGAAGTCGCATAAGAAACGCCGGTCATGATCGCCGTCAGAGCACCGCCCATGGCGCGCCCTTCATCCGAATCGTACCCCAGGCCCATATTCATCAAAAGCCCGCCAATATTGGCGTATCCCAGTCCAAGGGTGCGGAAGTCATAAGACAATTGCGCGATTTCCTTGGAGGGGAACTGCGCCATCATTACTGAGATTTCCAGCGTCAGCGTCCAAAGGCGCGTGGCGTGGACATAGGCTTCCGCATCAAACTTACCCTCTTTGTAGAAGGTCAGCAGGTTCATCGACGCAAGGTTACAGGCCGTATCATCAAGGAACATGTATTCCGAGCACGGGTTCGACCCGCGGATCGCGCCATCTTCCGGACAGGTGTGCCAAGAGTTGACTGTGTCATGGAATTGGATGCCGGGATCCGCACAGGCCCAGGCCGCGTGACCAATAGTATCCCACAGCTCACGTGCTTTGACGGTCTTGGAAACCTTGCCATTGGTTCGGTTGATCAAATCCCAATCTGCATCTTCATCGACAGCCTTCAGGAAGGCATCGGTGACGCGGATCGAGTTATTGGAGTTCTGGCCGGAAACAGAGTTATACGCCTCAGAATCCCAATCCGTGTCATAGGTCGGAAACTCGATCGAGGTATGACCCTGCTTTGCATAATCCAGCACACGCTTGATGTAAGTTTCTGGAATTGCGCTTTTTTTAGCGCTGCGGATGGCCGATTTCAGTGTTTCGTTCTTTGCTGGATCTACGGCATCTTCCAGTTTGCCATCCCATGCTGCGATAGCTGAGAAGATGTTGTTCAGTTCCCGCTCGTGCATTTTCGAGCCGGCAACGATGGAGGCCACTTTTTGTTCTTCGAGGACCTTCCAGTTGATGAATTCTTCGATATCGGGGTGATCCGCGTCGACGATCACCATCTTGGCGGCCCGTCGCGTGGTGCCGCCCGATTTGATCGCGCCCGCAGCCCGGTCGCCTATTTTGAGAAAGCCCATGAGGCCAGAGGATTTGCCGCCGCCCGACAGAGCCTCCCCTTCTGCACGCAACGAAGAGAAATTGGTGCCGGTGCCAGAGCCATATTTGAAAAGACGCGCCTCACGAACCCAAAGGTCCATGATGCCACCCTCATTCACCAAATCGTCCGAGACGGACTGGATGAAGCAGGCATGCGGTTGCGGGTGTTCATAGCTGGAGGCCGATTTCGTCAGCTTACCGGATTTGTAATCGACATAGTGGTGGCCCTGGCTGGGTCCGTCGATTCCATAGGCCCAATGCAGGCCGGTGTTGAACCATTGCGGGCTGTTGGGCGCTGCCATCTGGCGCGCCAGCATCAGCTGCATTTCATCAAAATAAGCGCGGGCGTCGCTCTCGTCGGTGAAATAGCCACCCTTCCAACCCCAATAGCACCAGGCCCCTGCCAACCGGCGGAAGACCTGCTTTGCCGAGGTCTCACCGCCGAACTGCTCGTCTTCTGGCAGATCTTGTAAGGCTTTTTCATCGGGAACATGGCGCCACAGGAATGAGGGAACGCCCTTTTCCTTCATCGGCTTCAGGATGGCGGCGACGCCTGCTTTGCGGAAGTATTTCTGCGCAAGCACATCTGACGCCACCTGGCTCCACCCAACCGGAACCTCCAGCTCATCCAGCTTGAAGACGGCGGTACCGTCTGGATTGCGAATTTCTGAAGATGTAAGCGTGAATTCCAGACCTGCATAGGTCTCTGCATCCGCCGAGGTGAATCTACGTTCGATTTTCATGGCTGCCTCTCAACCCTGTTCCCGTCACGGCGTGCCAGCGTGTCCCCGCTCTTGCCGTCCTAAATTCCAATGCGAAGCAACAAACCATCCCTGTCTGTCCGCGATGCGCGGTCAGCCAATCCAGCCCCAGCCGGTCAATTTGCAATGAGGAAATCCCCTGCCCCGTTTTTTGCCTGTCCCCACTATATTTAGTGTGCGTCTTATCAGGCCCACACAAGGTGGCGTATAACGACCTATCAGGTCAACGAAATTTTTGCAGATTTGGTGATCAAAAAACTATTGCAAAAGCCGTGTGACGATCATTGGCCCGCAGATCATTGATTCATCCCCAGAGGGCCAATTACGAAATTTTTGTGAAACCTTGGCAGGTTAGCCAACGAGGTGAAGGTTTTGCCCACAGGCCAATAAAAATAGTAAATATGGACAAAGTTTTTTTGAACACACCAGATGTTGTGGCCAAGCCGCAACGAAGATCGTCGAATCGCTGCATCTGGGAACGATAACCAGATCAGATTTATTCAAATTCTCACAAACGGCCCATTAGGGCGGCCAAGTGCAATGCGACCTGCCCCGCCTTGCTTTGCCGATATAGCCCAAGCGCCCGAAACTCGCTCCCACGCGCCCTCAAGGGCAGAGTGTGTAGTTTTTCGAACCGCGCCAGCAGGGCCGCATTTTCTGGCGTCAGCAGGGCTTCGGCAGCTTTCAGAGCCGTGGTGTTTTGACTGCACCAATTGGCAAGATCCCCATTCACGATCCGGGCAAGGCGTCGCAACGCCGGGCGAACCCCACGATTCGTTCCAAAAAGGTTGTCACCGTGCTGTCGGTACAAAAGGCTGGGGGTTTCGTCCCGAATGACAACGCCGCCCGCGCCAGAGATCAATTGGTACAACCACCAATCATGTGTGAACGGCCCGCCAACTTGCATCGCAAGTTCCGCCGCCCACTGCGCCAATTGCCACCCTGCCCGGTTCAGAACCATGGTGTTCCCGCCAGCGATGCTTTGAACCAACGCGTTGGCGAAACCGGGAAGGTGTGAAAACCGAGGAGATTGCTGACGATTGCCCAAATCTTCATCCACGATCCAGGTTGCACTGCCATAAAGTGCGGGCTGGTCACCTGGTACAGCCGACAGCCGGTCAACCGCGCGGGACAAGTGATCGTCCAGCCAAACGTCGTCCTGATCGGACCAAGCCACAAAGTCCGGACTGCCTTCTACCCCTGCCAGCAATGACAGGAAATTCATGGCTACATTTTGTTTCGGCCCATCGATGACGGACACGGAACGCCCCCCTTCGGCCTGCGTCGCGCGAAACGCCTCAACAATTTCAACAGTCGAATCGGTGGAGCCATCGTCACTGACAATCAGGCACCAGTTGGCATGATCCTGCGTCTCGAAGCTTTGTAATTGATCGGGCAGAAACCGGGCGCCGTTGTAAGTCGCCATCAGGATTTGGATTTGTGGGGCCATAGGGCAAATCACCCGGATTGTTTGCTACACAAGGACCTGCCGGCCACGCCAAACCATACCCTAGCAAGGGCAGGTACTGCACCAATGGTGTGGAAGTGGTCGGGGAGGCGAGATTCGAACTCACGACCTTCTGTACCCAAAACAGACGCGCTACCAGGCTGCGCTACACCCCGACTGGCGCCTCTCCTACCGCGAGATGTCGCGGGATGGAAGGGCCATTTTATAATTATTCGCAGGGCCAAACAGCCTCGCCCTGTTCAACAGAGGGATGGCGTATTTCACTCCCCTCCGTAATGCCCAGTCGTGACGCCATTCCGCCGTTGATTTCCAGAACAAACTGAATGTTTTGGCCGCCGGGAATTGGCGTTTCGTCCAGAGGCACCGCGTTTTCATGAATATGCTGCACAAGACCCGTTTCATCGATAAAAATCATATCAAGCGGAATCAGCGTGTTACGCATCCAGAAGGCGACCGCCTGCGGACGTTCATAAACAAAGAGCATTCCCGCGGTCGTCGCCATTGATTCCCGATGCATCAAGCCTTGGGCCCGCTCTTCCCGGTCATCGGCAACTTCGATTCGGAACCGGGCCGTCCCCCAGTCGCCACGTAATTCAATACGGTCATCAACACATGCGGAATGGGCGGCACCTGCCCAAACACATGCCGTCGCCGCAAGATGCAGTAAACGCATCCTAATCCTCCTGAACGTAATCCCAAGCCCGCACTTCGGCCGCCATCTTGCCCCGCGGCCCATCAACGACACGCATAGAAACGGCCTCTCCGGGTTGCAGATCAGACAGGCCAAAGCGCCTGAGCACTTCGACATGAACAAATATGTCAGCAGAATGCCCGAAGACGTTGGCAAAGCCAAAGCCTTTTGCCTTGTCGAACCACTTTACACGGGCAGCCACAAAGGGAGTATCCTCAGGCACATCCACCCAAGGCGTCTCATCTTCGGGCAGCACTTCAGGATCAGGCGGTTCAATCGCCAGAATCTCCTGCGCCTGCGCGCCGCGTTCAGTTTGTTGTACTACCACCTCTATCCGCGCGTGATCGGCAACCGATCCCTGTCCGAAATTTCGCAACACATTGGCGTGCAACAAAATATCGGGGCCGCCTGTGTCAGCCACGATAAAGCCGAAGCCTTTAGAAATGTCGAACCACTTAACAGTACCCATAACAATTGCGTCTTCACGACGCTCTTCATCCGCCATGGTCATCCCAACCTTTATTCGCGGTCGTCTGTCAGATGTGCCCCTGCAGAACACACTGACGGTTCGTTAACCAATCCGCAAGAGAAACAAACCTATCTTTTTCAATAGGTTGCCATCATCGAATCGGCGATTTGATCTACTGGTAAAAGATTTACGACACTAAGGTTCAACGAACCCCGGATGAAAGATCAGGGATTCAAACGTTGAATGGTCCACGTATCCTGCGTGGTTTTACGGCTCCAACGGAACCGATCATGAAGGCGAAACGCCCCATCGGCCCAGAACTCAATCTCGACCGGAGTGATGCGATACCCGCCCCAAAAAGGCGGTCGTTTGGGCGCGGGCCCATGCTGTGCGGTGACCTTGGCCACTTCCGCAACCAAAGCCGCGCGGCTGCTGAGCGGCTGAGACTGGTGCGACGCCCATGCCCCAAGCCTGCTTTTAAGTGAACGGGAGGTAAAATAGGCATCGGCCTGCGGCCCGTCCTCCTTCGCAACATGCCCACGCACGCGAATTTGGCGGCGCAGAGACTTCCAATGCATAACAAAGGCGGCCTTTCCCGAACTGTCGATCTCGGCGGCCTTGGCGGACTCGTAATTTGTGTAAAACACGAAAGCGGCCTGTTCGATTTCTTTCAGAAGAACCATGCGGGCGTTTGGCAGGCCGTCGGCATCAACCGTCGAAAGAGCGATTGCATTGGGATCGTTCACTTCGCTTGCTTCGGCTGACGACAGCCAAGAACGCGCAATCTCGAACGGATCCTCGCCTGCAAAAATACCGCTTCTGTCGGTCATTTCGGTTTTCGTCCCGTTTTACTGCGCGCCGGACGCTACATGCGCTTGTGATGAACTGCAAGCGCATAGGCTCTGACTTGATGCGCGGTGCTGGATGCACTAAAGGAACGCGGGTGAAAAAATTGCCAGCACGGGGACAAGCAATGGGTTTGATGGACGGAAAACGCGGCCTGATCATGGGGCTGGCAAATGACAAATCCATTGCTTGGGGCATTGCAAAAGCCTGCGCCGACCAAGGGGCCGAGCTGGCATTCTCCTATCAGGGTGAGCAATTGAAAAAACGCGTTGGTCCGCTGGCCGCGCAAATAGGAACCGACATCCTACTTGAATGCGATGTCACCGATTCCGCATCGGTCGATGCCCTGTTTGATGCCCTGAAAGAGAAGTGGGGCACGATTGACTTTGTCGTTCATGCGATTGGTTTTTCTGATAAATCTGAATTGCGTGGGCGGTATGTCGACACAAGCCAAGCGAATTTCCAGATGACGATGGATATCTCCGTGTACAGCTTTACGGCTGTATGTCAGCGCGCGGCGGCCATGATGCCCGATGGCGGCTCCTTGCTAACGCTGACCTATTACGGCGCTGAACAGGTCATGCCACATTACAACGTGATGGGGATCGCAAAAGCGGCCCTTGAAACCTCGGTGAAATACATTGCTGAAGATCTGGGCAAAGACGGTATCCGCTGCAACGCGATTTCTGCCGGACCAATCAAAACACTGGCCGCTTCGGGTATTGGCGATTTCCGCTACATCATGAAGTGGAATGAGTTGAATTCGCCGCTGCGCCGCAATGTGACACAAGAGGAAGTCGGAAAAGCCGCCCTGTATCTCTTGTCTGACCTCGGATCCGGCACGACCGGCGAAAACCTGCATGTCGACGCGGGCTATCACGTGGTTGGGATGAAGGCGATTGATGCACCTGACATGACCCTAGAGAAGAAGGATCACTGACATGAGCGCCACTCGCCTGCCCCATGAGAAAGGATTCCACATCAGCTGGGATCAAATTCACCGCGACAGCCGGGCCCTGGCCTGGCGTTTGGACAAACGGGGCCCGGGCGAAGACGGCGCATGGAAAGCGGTTGTTGCGATAACCCGAGGCGGTATGGCACCGGCCATGATTATCGCCCGCGAGTTGGACATTCGCACTGTCGACACGATCAGCGTGAAATCGTACCACCATCAGGATCAGGGCAAAGCTCAAATCCTGAAACGCCCCGATCCCGAAATGATGGGCGACGGCACCGGCATTCTTGTGGTCGATGATCTGGTCGACAGCGGAAAAACGCTGGAATTGGTGCGCGAGCTGTTTCCGAATGCCCATTTTGCGACAGTCTATGCAAAGCCAAAGGGTGAACCCCAAGTGGACACGTTTATCACTGGTGTCAGTCAGGACACTTGGATCTTCTTCCCATGGGATATGGCCCTGCAATATGTAGAGCCCTACCGCGGCACGGATTGACCTAGAAATCTTCTGTAAGATTTTTCCACCATCCAAAATCCTTCCGGAAGGATTTTGGGGAAAGAATTTTTGAGTGAATTCTTCTAACGCCCCAGCAGGGCATCCTGTAAGACAGCTTGCACAGCTTCAGGCGGTACATCTGCGGTCACGAAAGCGTCCCCGATCGCGCGCGCCAGAATGAACCTCAGTTTACCGTCAACGACTTTTTTGTCTTGGCTCATGAGTTCCACCAGCCCGTCTGCATCGGGCAATTCACCGTCGATATCGGCAATGTCTTTTTTCATTTCCATTGCCGCCAAATGTTCGCGCACGCGGCTCGGTTCTTCTTGACTGACCAATCCCAGCTTTGCGGACAGTTCAAAGGCCAGAGCGCACCCAATCGCCACGCCTTCGCCATGCAGCAATCGATCAGAATACCCGGTGGCAGCCTCAAGCGCGTGACAAAAAGTATGCCCCAAATTCAGGAGGGCACGATCCCCTTGCTCGGTCTCATCGCGTTCAACAATATCGGCCTTCATCTGCACCGACCGGCGCACGGCCTCGAGCCGCAATCCAGAATCGCCCGCTGCTAAAGCGGGGCCATGTTGTTCCAGCCACTCGAAAAAATCCGCGTCCCCAAGCAAGCCATATTTCTGTACTTCGCCATATCCGCTGAGGAAATCGCGCTTGGTAAGGGTTCCCAAAACCGAAATATCGGCCAACACAAGCGATGGCTGATGAAAGGCGCCGATCAGGTTTTTTCCAACGACGGAATTGATTCCGGTTTTCCCGCCAACGGAACTGTCGACCTGAGCCAAAAGCGATGTCGGAATTTGTACGAACCGAACGCCGCGCCGCAATACGGCCGCGGCAAAGCCTGCGAGGTCACCGATCACACCGCCGCCAAAGGCGACAACGATATCCTTGCGTTCAACCTTTTGCTCCAGCAACCACTCGACTGTTCGTGTGAAATGCGGCCAGCTTTTGGTGCTTTCTCCCGCAGGTAGCACCAAAGCCTTCATCTGGACGCCGTCATCGGCCAGCCCGTCTTTCAATGCATCGAGGTGCAAGGCTGCGACCCGCTCTTCCGTGACCACAAAAACTCGCGGACGGTTGAGGAACGGAGCAATCTCCGCTCCTGCTCGGGCGATCAGCCCCGGCCCGATGCGAACATCATAAGCGCGATCATCCAAAGGAACGTGAACAGTGGCCATCGTCATGTTGTTTCTTCCACAATTCCGGCCTCGCTCAAGCAGGCCATAACCGCGTCGGTCGTTTGTTCAATCGACCAATTGGCGCGGGTTTTTACTGTAAATTCAGCCTGTTCATAGGCTGGCGTGCGTGCCTCCAGCAGCGACTTCAGGGTTGCGCGTGGGTTGGGCGTTCGCAGCAGTGGCCGCGTATCCTTGTGGCGGACCCGCGACCAGAGCAAAGACAGGTCAGCCTTCAGCCACACAACCGCCGCTTCTGCAGAAATGAGCGATCGGTTTTCCGGGGAAAGCCACGCGCCGCCACCCGTTGACAGAACACAAGGCGGCCCATCCAAAAGCCGCGTGATCACCTGCGTTTCCTTTTCGCGAAAGAACGGTTCGCCAAAGCGCTCAAATATTTCCGCAATGCTCAATTTCGACGCTTCAACAATTTCTGCGTCCGAATCCTCAAAGGGAACACCCAAACGCACCGAAAGTGCCCGGCCAATCGCGGTTTTCCCGGCTCCCATCATTCCGACCAGAACCACGGTTTTGGTCAGATGTGCCGTTATTTCTGGCGTGGTTTCGCCCATCGTCAAAAAATTCATCCCCCGGACTGGCGCAATTCGTGTTCAAGTGGCTTATAATGATTTGAAAGCGGCGGCAAACGCCGAAACGATGGCAGGTTGGGGACTTATGATAGGGCGGATTGTCAAACTACTCTTTTTTCTTGCGGTTCTGGGTTTGATCGGGCTTATCGGTTTCGCCTATTCTGGACTAATGCAACCGGACAGCCGAGAAATTACCAGACCAGTTGAGCTGGATGCGAATTAAAGCGCTCGTCATGGCTTGCCTGCTGGCGAGCACCGGAAATGCCCAGGACGGTGTGGATAACGTCGCGCCACCTGAATGGCTGTCTGAAACGTTACTCAGCCCCCATAGTAATATCGCAACTTCGGCCCTGCCTGGTGAAATCACGTCAATGCCCATCGGCGCTATCCGGTTGGATGCTGTCGGTCTCTTGTCCCCGGTGCAAACCGGCCTGCCTGCTGATCTATGGGCGGGTACCGACGCGGCAACGCTCGCCAATCTGTTTCGCGCGCAGCCAAGCGAAGGGCTTCCCGCGATTTTGAGCTTCACGACCATGCTCGCCTTGTCCGAGCTTAATCCACCACCGGATGCAACTGCGGATTCAGAGCTGTTCCTGGCCAGGCTTGATATGCTTTTGGCACGTGGCGCGATTGATGCAGCCCGTGCCTTGATGGAACGCGCTGGCCCGACTTCGCCACAGGTTTTTCGTCGCTGGTTTGATGTCAGCATCCTGACCGGCCAAACCGACCGCGCTTGCACAGCTATGCGCGCCAATCCCGACATCGCCCCATCCTTTCCGGCTCGCATCTTTTGCCTTGCACGCAGCGGTGACTGGCCTGCTGCCGCGCTGACGCTTGGGACCGGTGAAGCGCTTGGATATGTAACCGAAACCGAAGGGGATTTGATTGCGCGCTTTCTAGACCCGGAGCTTTTCGAGGGCGAACCGCCCTTGCCGCCGGATCCGTCACCAACGCCGCTTTTCTATGAGATGCGTGTCGCGATCGGCGAACGTCAGGGCGCGGCAACTCTGCCATTGGCCTTTGCCTATTCGGACCTGTCCAACGTTGCTGGCTGGCGGGCACAACTGGACGCTGCCGAACGGTTGGCTCGCTCCGGCGCAATCACCGGCGACCAGTGGCAGCTTATCTATACAAGCCGCGTCCCCTCTGCGACCGGCGGCGTTTGGGATCGGGTAGACGCAGTTCAGGAATTTGACGTCTCAATGCTATCTCAAGATGTTGAAGATATAGAAGAAAACCTGACTCCAGCATGGCTAGCCGTGCAAGAGGCCGGGCTGGAAGTGGCATTTGCAGATGTTTATGCTGATCGGTTGTTGCGAATGCCGCTAACGGGTGAGGCCGCCGTTCTGGCGCGCCGAATTGGCCTGCTCTCTGCGGGGTATGAACAAGTGCCGCAACGCGCTGTTGCGCAAAGCAATGCTGAGCGGTTCCTGTTTGCAATCGCGCGCGGCCAATCCGCGCCGCCTGCCCCGGCGGGGGCCATGCCACGAATGATTGCGGGTGCCTTTTCGCAACCTGGAATACCCGACCGCTACGCCCGCTTCATTCGCGATGATCAATTGGGAGAGGCGTTGCTACGGGCCTCCTTGATCTTGGCAGATGGGGCTGGTGATCTGGATGATATGCAGGATGCATTACGCCTCTTTCGGGCCTTGGGGCTGGAAACCGTCGCCCGTCGTGCAGCCCTACAAATCATGATTCTGGATCGGCGCGGATGAGCCATGGCTGGATCTCTCCGTTTCTAGAGGCCCAGGCCGCCGAATTAAACGCGTCGGAAAACACCCTTTTGGCCTACGGCCGGGATTTGAAGGATGTGGCCACCTACCTGACCGACAAAGGGTTGGATTTCGAAACTGCATCCCGGGCAGATTTGGAAGGTTATCTGATTGATCAGGATAATGCCGGAATGGCGCGCTCGACCCGCGCGCGTCGACTTTCCTCGGTCAAACAGCTCTACCGTTTTGCCTATGAAGAAGGCTTACGCAATGAAAACCCGTCGCTTCATATCAAGGGCCCCGGGCGCGATAAGGCTTTGCCCAAGACACTGAGCATGGAGGAGGTCGACCGGCTGCTGGCCGCCAGCAGGACCCTTGGACGCACCGAAACCGATAAGGTCCGTAACACCTGCCTGATGGAACTGCTCTATGCAACTGGCATGCGTGTGACCGAGCTTGTCTCGCTTCCTGTAAGTGCTGCCAGGGGGGATCCACAGTTTTTGCTGGTCCGCGGTAAAGGGGATAAAGAGCGCCTCGTCCCACTTTCACCTCCTGCACGTGAAGCCGTGGCAGATTGGCTGATCCGGCGTGATGAGGCCGAGGAGGTTGCACGGGTCGAAAAGGGCACACCGCCGTCGCGCTTCCTGTTCCCATCCCGCGGCAAATTGGGCCATCTGACACGGATCCGGTTTTTTACTTTGATCAAGGACATTGCGGTTGCTGCCGGAGTGTCACCGGAAACGGTCACGCCACATACTCTGCGTCATGCTTTTGCCACGCATCTTTTGCAAAACGGTGCAGATTTACGAGCCATTCAGACTTTGCTGGGCCATGCAGACATCGCGACTACCGAGATTTACACGCATGTGCTCGATGAACGCCTGAAAGCCCTGGTTCTTGAAAATCATCCACTGGCAAAGTCCTGAAAAAACCGCCACTTGCGCCGTGATTGGGCCGCATTTCGGGGATAATTCGGGATATCCCACAACGGTTATGACGCCATGACAGATCCAAGAGACATCCAAGAGAACAACTGGGACGCCATCGTTATTGGCACTGGAATTGGCGGCGGCACATGCGGGCGCGCTTTGGCCGAGGCTGGTCTGCGGGTTCTTTTTCTTGAAAAAGGCGGTGCGGGTTATCGTGCTGAAGAAACCGGATTGGACCTCGCAATGGACGACCCTGTAGCGCGCCGCCTGCGCGGCTATTGGCCAGACCCTGTGCGCGCCACGCTAAACGGAAATACAAATGAGCAATTCGCACCGCTTGGGTCCGGTGTTGGTGGTTCATCGGTGTTCTACGCTGCTACATTGGAACGCCCTGCCCGACATGATCTGGACGATATTGCCGGGCGTCCACATCCCACGGGAGGTTGGCCCATCAGCTTTGACCAGATGACCCCTTGGCTGGATCGGGCCGCACAGCTCTACATGGTCAATGGCACGCCAGACCCGCTAAATGCCTCGGAAACTCACAGTTTGGCCGCCGCACCTGCCCCTTCGCCGGGCGATGCGATGATCATCGACAGACTGCGCACCAACGGCCTGCACCCTTACCAATTACACGCAGCCTTGGCGCGAATTGACGGGTGTCAGGATTGTCTCGGGCGCAAATGCCCGCGACCTTGCAAAATGGATGGGCGATCCGCCGGGGTGGAACCGGCATTGGCAACCGGTCACGCAAAATTGCTAACGGATTGTGAGGTAACGCAGCTGTCGATTGAAGGGGGGCATGTCTCAACGGTTTTGGCCCGCCATGCTGGCAAAACCCTGATCCTACGCGCCCGTCATATTGTTTTGGCCGCAGGGGCGCTTTCTTCACCCCGGTTAATGCTGGCTTCGGCAAATGAAGACGCCCCAAACGGAATTGGCAACCACTCCGATCAGGTCGGACGTAACCTGATGTTTCACTTGAATGAGATGTTTGCAATTTGGCCCGGACGAGCGACCAGCGACACTGGTCCATCCAAATCTGTTGGGTTTCGGGATTTCTACTTTGCCGATGGCCGACGCCTCGGCATGGTGCAGGCCATGGGCGTTGATGTCGGATACGGGGAAATTGTTCACCACCTGAGAGGTCGTGTTGAACGTAGCTGGTTATCCCGCCTACCCGGCGCGAAGGATGCAACACGCATTCCGGCTGCAATCGCAGCCAAGGTTTTGGGAACGGCCAAGGTGTTTGTCGGTTTGCTCGAAGATTTGCCATATTCCGAAAACCGCGTCTACCTTGACCCGAAAGCGCCCGGGAAAATTGCATTTACCTACCAGATTCGGCCAGAACTAATCGACAGACGCAGGCTTTTTCGTAGGCTTATCCGCCGTGGCATGAAGGGCATTCGCACGGCGTTTCTAAACCATGAGCCCGAGCCCAATTACGGCCATCCCTGTGGCACTTTGGCAATGGGAATCGATCCTGCGACATCTGTTGTATCCGCTGATGGGAATGTTCACGGTATCAAGAACCTTTGGGTCACCGATGCCTCGGTGTTTCCAACGTCGATGGGGGTAAATCCTAGCCTGACCGTCGCCGCAAATGCACTGCGCGTGGCCGAGAACATTAAGGGGGCAAGATGACGAACCTGACAGACGGTATTGCGGTTGTTACCGGCGCCAGTGGCGGATTGGGGCGAGAGTTGGCCATAGCGTTATCTCAGCACATGACTGTTGTCGGTCTTGGGCGGCGCGCTGACGGGCTGAACGAAACACAGACCCAATGTCGCGAGGATCATTTTGTTCCGATCGCGGCTGACATTTCTGACTTTAATTCAGTTAAGGAAGCATTTGATAAAACAAGTAAATATGGTCCTATCACTCTTCTTGTGAACAACGCGGCAGTTTATCCAAGGCGTGATTTTCCAGAAGAGACGGCCGAAAGCTTTATGGACGTTGTTGGCACCAATCTGGGAGGCACGGTGGCTTGCACTCGGGCCGCATTGGACCAAATGCTCGAAACCGGATTTGGCCGCATATTGAACGTTGCTACCTTTGCCGACTTATCGCCTCTGCCTGCATCCTCTGCCTATTCTGTTTCCAAAGGCGCCGCTCGGATCTTCACCCGTGCGCTTATTGCCGATCTGGGCGACAGGTTTCCGGGGATTGTAATAAATGATTGGATGCCCGGGATGTTGGCCACAGGAATGGGTATTCCTGACGGGCTCGATCCAAAGATCTCTGCCAAATGGGGCGCAAAACTTGCCCTATGGCATGATGCCAGCCTGACTGGCACGACGTGGGAGATGGATCGTGAGATACCGCCGCCGCGCAGCCTGAAACGAAAGATTGCAGACAAGGTTCTCTTCCGCCCCAAGTTGCTGGCACGTCAATTGTGACGCGAACGAAAACTGCGCCATAAATGCCCCGGCAAGATAGCAAAGGCCAATCCGTATCGTCTTGCCAAACGGCGCGGATTCGACAACAAACGCCAAAGCCATTCCATCGCCAATGCTCGAACAATTCGCGGCGCACGTATTTGATTTCCTGACAAAAAATCAAGGCTGGCACCGATTGACGCAAACCCGACATTTGGAGCAAGCGTTCGGCCCCGTGCCGCAAGAATTTCCTGTTTGGGGGCCCCTAAGGCCACAAAGCAGATACCGACATTTGCCGCCGCCATTTCAAAGAGCATCCTTTCAGCATCGTATCCGTTGGGATCAAATCCCATGGGCGGGGCGATTTTCTGAACCACCTGAGCGCCGGGTATGCGAGCCTCTAATACCTGCGCGGCTTTGGTCAGGCTATCGGCTGTGCTGCCAAGAAAACCAATGCTTCGGCCTTCGGCGGTAGCCAGTTCTGCCAATGGAACCAACATGTCAGACCCCGGCAACAGGTTTACGTGTTGTCCACCAAGGGCCGAACACCAGACTATGGGGTTGCCATCTGCCGTCACAAAATCCTGTGCTGCATAGGCTTGTTGAAATGCCTGATCGCTGCGCAGCTTTTCAAGATGGTCCAGGTTCAACGTCGCAACTGCAAATCCTTGCCCCGTCGCTAAACGGCTTCGCAGGTCATTTTGCAGACTTTGCCAGTCCTTGACGTTGACTGTGACCTCAAAATGGCCTGCCCAGAATTTCACGTGCTCTACCCGATCATTTGGTGGTTGACTTACCCCCCTTCTAAGCAGAGGCCGGAATACACAAAAGAGTGCCCGAGTGGACAAACTGTTGCCATGCTTTTGATGTCACTGTTGAGTCCAAGGACAAAACAAAAAGAGCAGGCGATGAGCAGGATCGCAAAACAAGGCACAACCGGGCCGCAAGGATGTATCCTTGTGGGTTGTGGGTTTGTGGCCGACCTCTATCTCGCCTCGCTGCGCAGTTTCCCAGAAATCACCGTTATTGGCGTTCATGATCGTGATGCATCCCGCATGCAGGCTTGTGCCGCGCATTGGGGCGTGCCCGCCCTGCCCGATCTGGCCAAGGCTCTGGCTGAAATGCCTGCAGATGGTCTGGTTTTGAACCTAACAAATCCAACTTCGCACTCCGCGGTCATTCGCCAATCGCTCGAGGCGCAGCGGCATGTGTTCAGCGAAAAACCAATGGTGCTTTCATTGGATGACGCGAAATCTCTTACGGAGTTGGCAACATCCAATGGTGTGCAATTGGGCACTGCCCCATCCTCCGTTCTGTCGCATACGGCGCAGAATTTGGGCTATGCCTTGCGCCAAAAGATCGGCGGCACCCCTCGTTTGATTTATGCTGAGCTGGATGACGGGTTTATCCCGCAGGCCCCGCTGGAGGCCTGGATCAGCGATAGCGGTGCGCCTTGGCCGTTTGCGGATGAGTTTCGCATAGGCTGCACTTTGGAACATGCCGGCTATTACTTGTCTTGGCTAATTGCGCATTTGGGGCCGGTTTCGCGCGTGGTGACAGCCACGGCAGAGGTATTGCCGAACAAACGCGACGTGCAGGATTGCGCACCAGATTTCTCGGTCGCAACCCTTAGTTTTGCCTCTGGCCCGACGGCGCGTCTGACATGCTCCATCTCGGCCCCGCATGACCACAGGCTGCGTATTATTGGTGATGAAGGTGTCCTGGAAGTGCGCCGTGCCTGGGACAATTTTGCGCCGGTGCGCTACCGTCGGCGGATGCGTATTCGCAGGCGCTTGCTTGAACACCCATTCGGCAAAACCATCTCCTCCGGCTCTGCGCCGCATCCAAAGCTTCCGCGAAAAGGGGCCGCCGCGATGAATTTCGCCTTGGGTCCCGCCGAAATGCTGCAATCTATCGCTGCGGGATGCCCATCCCGCCTATCCGGTGCATATGCCCTTCATTTGACCGAAGTCACTCTGGCTTGCCAAAAAACCGGTGTGCATGACATGACCACCTCTTGCGAAATGATGGAGCCGATGTCATGGCAGCGCTGAGGCTCTTGATCACTGGCGCCTCTGGCCGATTGGGGCGCAAGGCAACGGCCGAGGCGTTGGCCCGCGGCCATGATGTGCGGGCCTTGTCGCGTACCGGCATCGCACCTGATGGTGTAACTGCTATTCGTGCAAATCTAACCACCGACCCGCTCATTTCTGCGACCGAAGGCGTGGATGCTGTTATCCACCTTGCTGCTAGCATGTCAGGATCCGAGGCTGACATTGCCCAGAATACCGGCCTTGGCACGACCCGTCTGATCGAGTCCTGTGAAGCAACAGGCGTGCCGCATTTTATCCTGGCAAGCTCTGTTGCCGTCTACGGTCTAAGCCCGCTGGACGAAGGGTATGTCGTTAACGAAGACACTCTTTTGGAGCCAAACCCGGATGGGCGCGACGCCTATACCCGGTCGAAATTGGCTCAAGAATCCGCGTTAAACACCGCAAGCATCCCAACAAAAACCTCGCTGCGGATCGGCGCTGTTTGGGGTCCAGGCCAGGTTTGGAATTCCCATCTTGGCCTTGCCAAAGGACCATTATTGATCCGAATGGGGGCCGAGGGGCAAATCCCGATGGCCCATATTGATCGTGTGACCGAGGCTTTGATCAGCGCGGCAGAATTGAAGCCGGTCTCCCGCGCGATCAATATCGTTGATGACGATCTGCCGGACCGCATGGGGTTTCTGAATGCTTTTCAAAAAAGCGGGTGGCCAAAGATAGTATTGCCAATCAACTGGCGTTTAATTGATCACTTCACCTCTCCGTCCGGCAGGCGGTTTGGCCTTTTGAACAGCCCTACCCTGCATGCTCGGATGAAGCCTGTGGCGTGGTCCTGCAAGCGGGCGATGGGCGAGCTGAATTTGTCGCCACAACCACCCTTTTTGTCTTTAATGGCAAAAGCCTTGGGCGGGGGGGATGTCCAATGAAAATTGCCTATCTTACCGGCGAATATCCCCGTGCAACGGATACGTTCATTCAACGTGAGGTCGCGGGGTTGCGCCAACTTGGTCTGGATGTGGTGACCTGTTCCATTCGCCGCACAGATGTCGAACATCTCGTCGGCACCGAACAGCGCGAAGAGGCCACAAAGACCTTCCACGTTTTGGAATCGGCCGCGCGCCCAATGTCGGCACTTCGCGCGCAACTTCGGGCACTGGCAAAACCTGCGCGCTACTTTTCAGCCCTGGGCCTTGCATGGCGCACAGCCCCGAAAGGCATCCGTGGACGGCTATTCAACCTGATTTATTTCGCTGAGGCTGCGGTTTTGGCGGCCCATATGCAGGACCAGCGCGTAACGCACCTGCATAACCACATTGCAAAAAGCAGCTGCAGCGTTGCCATGATCGCGTCAACATTGTCCGGCATTCCCTACAGCTTTACCTTGCACGGCCCGGATATCTTCTTTGCACCGGATCACTGGCGGCTGGATGCCAAAATCGCGCGGGCCCGTTTTGTGGCCTGCATCAGCGAGTTCTGCAGGGCGCAGGCCATGTTCTTTTCCGCAACCGAGGATTGGGACAAGCTCAAGATCATTCATTGCGGTGTTGACCCGGGCAGGTACCAGCCCGCTGAACGGTCAGGCAATCGATTGCTTTTTGTTGGCCGGTTAGCCGCGGTAAAAGGGTTGCCCGTGTTATTTGACGCTTTTGCCAAAAGCCGGGCAGACAACCCCAATCTTTCTCTGACAGTGGTTGGCGATGGCCCTGACCGCGCCGCATTGGTGGCACGCGCCAAAATGCTGGGGAATTCAGATGCCATCAATTTTACCGGTTATCGTTCCCAAAGTGAGGTTGCGGCACTTTTAGCCAATCACGATGCACTTGTTCTGCCCAGTTTTGCCGAAGGTGTACCCGTGGTTCTGATGGAAGCCATGGCCGCAAATCTGCCGGTGATCGCCACGCAGGTCGGCGGCGTTGGAGAGTTGGTGAGCCATGGCGTCTCTGGTCTACATATCCCGCCGGGCGACCCCGACGCTTTGGCCAACGCCATCACCAGCCTGATGGCAAACCCTGACATGCGCGAACAGATGGGGGCCGCCGGTCGCAAAGTTGTAGAAGCCGCATTCGACGCAAACTTGGAGGCCGCCCGATTGGCCAAGCTTTTCCGTTCAGGCCATGCCCTGCCATCCGAAAAACGACCCGAGGTGACCCAATGACCGGTCAATTGGGGATCGTTGCCATTGGCAGAAACGAGGGCGAGCGCCTGCGCCTGTGTCTGGAAAGCCTTCAGGGTCTTGAAGCCCGCGTTGTCTATGTCGACAGCGGTTCAACCGATGGGTCTGTTACCTTGGCCCGCCAAATGGGCGCTGAGGTCGTCGAATTGGATATGAACTACCCCTTTACCGCCGCCCGGGCCCGGAATGCAGGGTTTGCCGCGCTCGAGGCCGAGGGGTTGCCCGAATTTATTCAATTCGTAGATGGCGACTGTGCCCTGGTGCCGGGCTGGACGGATGCGGCAATTGTCGAGATGTTGAACAACCGGGGCCTTGGCGTTGTCACCGGCTGGCGCGCCGAAATCCATGCAGACGCCACCGCCTATAATGCAATGTGCCATCACGAATGGCGCCGCCCGGCCGGGCCCATCACGGCATGCGGCGGTGATATGATGGTGCGGGTGGATGCTTTTGAACAGGCAGGCGGGTTTAATCCGACAGTTATCGCCGCCGAAGATGACGAGTTTTGCCTGCGGATCGCACAGGCCGGGTTCAAACTGATCCGTTTGCCCTTCGAAATGACCCGGCATGACGCAAATATTCAGCGTTTCGCGCAATGGTGGCAAAGGTCGATCCGCAATGGTCACGGGTTTGCGCAATTGGGCAATATCCATCCGCATCACCTGCGCCGAGAACGCCAGCGCGTCTATTTCTTCGCGATCTTGTTGCCGCTGATCTTCCTAGTTGGATTGACCACGTCCTTCTGGATTTCCAGTCTCGTGATTGCGGCCTATATCGGGTCCTATATGCGAGGCTACCAAGGGCTCTTGTCCGACGGCGTGTCGCGTCAGATGGCGCCAAAGATTGCGATCCTACTGACCCTGTCAAAATTTCCCAATCTGATCGGAATGATAAAATATCACCTCCGCAAACTGCGCGGGACCGACATGCAGATCATTGAGTACAAGTGAGATTGTCACGTGAGTAACACCGAACATACACGCGTTGGCCTGATCGGCGCTGGATATATCGCCAGCTGGCATGGTGACGCTTTGCGCGCGACGCCGGGCGTCGAATTGACAGCGATTTGCGACCGGTCTCTCCCTGCAGCCGAAGGCCTTGCTGCCGCATATAGCGCACGCGCCTTCGGCTCGGTTGAAGCCTTTTTACAGGCTGGAATTTGTGATGCCGTTCATATTCTGACACCCCCGGATTCCCACCGCGACGTTGCAATTCAGTGTCTGAACGGTGGACTGGACGTTTTGGTTGAAAAACCTGTGGCTCTAAGCGCCGCTGATACCGCCGCGATCCAAACCGCCGCAGAGGCCGCCGGAAAACGTTTTTTTGCCGGGCACAATTTCCTTGGCCTGCCGCGATACTCAAAGCTCAAGCATATAGTGAAAAACGGAGAACTTGGCCGGATATCCGGGGCCACGATCAACTGGAGCCTTCCCTTGGCTCCGCTTCGGTCTGGTCCATATGGTCTATGGCTGTTGCGTGAGGCCAAAAATCTTCTTTTGGAACTTGCACCGCACCCGTTATCCTTTGCGGTTGATCTTTTTGGTGATCTGAACATCCAATCCGTTGTCACCGGTCAAGAGATCACCCTGCCCGGCGGAGAGACACGCCCACAAAGCTGGCGCATTCTGGCGCGGGCCGGTGAAGTGGATGTGACCATCCAGCTTTCCATGGTTGAAACGATCGATGACCGGTCAGTGACCTTGCGTGGTTCTGCTGGGATGGCACGACTAGACTATGCCACCGATAGCCTGACGGTGACGCGCGACAATACCTCTGATCTGGTGATCAATCCGCTCAGAAAATCCCTACGACACGCCACCAGCCACGCGTTTGAGGGCATCCGAAACGCCGCAATTCAAACCCTGTCCCTCAACCGGAAATCCCCGTACGGACAAAGCTTTCAGGGCATGGCCCGCGCGATTTACGGCGGTGGCGATGAAGCGCGATTTACCGCAATTTCGGCCCAAAAAGTGATGCAGGCCATTGATGATTGCCTGGAGCATGTACCTGTGCACCCGGCCCCTAGTGTCAAAACCGGCAATCCCAAGCCAAGCGTCATGGTCATCGGCGGCACAGGCTATATCGGCCGCAACCTGACCCGCGCCCTGGTGGCAAAGGGCCATGATGTCCGTGTTCTTAGCCGTGGCAACCACGGACCATTTCCCGACATTGCTGACCGGGTGGAAACTGTGGCGGTTTCCCTGTCTGATCAAGCAGCACTAACCGAGGCGATGCAAGGGATGAGCGCTGTTTTCAACCTTGCCAAAAGCATGGACAATACCTGGGCCGATGCGCTGAAAAACGATGTCGGCACAGCGCTGCGCGTGGGCGAAGCCGCGCTGGAGGCCGGTGTTGGCCGGTTGATCTATACCGGGACCATAGCCTCATATGATATGTCCGATCCGAATGCTGTTATCACCGAACAGACCGGTTTTGGTGATATCGAAGCGCGGAACATTTACGCGCGATCCAAAGCGGAATGCGAAGCACGGCTTCTGGATTTGCACCGAGAAAAGGGCCTGCCACTGGTCATTGCCCGTCCTGGCATTGTCATTGGCGGAGATGGCCCCTTGCAACATTGGGGCATTGGCCGCTGGCACGGTGCTGGTGCCGTCAAACTCTGGGGCAATGGCCGCAATATATTACCGTTTGTTTTGGCCGATGATCTATCGGATGGGCTGATCGCAATGATGGAGCGCCCTGAGGCCATTGGTCAAAACTTCAATTTGACGGGCGAACCCATGTTGAGCGCGCGGGACTATTTCGAGGCCATGCATCGGCATCTCAATGTCCAGATGCAGGTCACGTCCGGCGCTTTGACGGCTCTTTGGGCCGCGGATGGCGTGAAATATGCTTTGAAACGCTACGCTTTGGGACGGAGGGACGCTGTCCGGCCGTCGCTGGCTGACTGGAAATCGCGCGCACATCTTTCACGGTTCGACAATAGCCAGGCCAAAACGCTGTTAGGCTGGACCCCTGAGCCAAACAAAGACCGTTTCCTAAACCGTGCCCTGGATGCAAAAGCCCTTTTTGGTCTCTAGGCTTTCGGGAAAATTGGCTTAATTCTGCCAAACTTACCGGCTTTACTACACGAAACCGGCGCCAAAGCGCCAAGACAGGACAAAAAACGCAGAGATGAGCAGTCAGGATCACATGCAAGGCGATGACAGCCTGCGCGGCAGCGATCGCGAGCGCCGGACGTTGGAACAGCGTCTGCGGGATGCGTTGACTCAAGACGTCGAAGTTTTCGAAAGCCCTGACAGCGAAACGCCCTTGGAATTGACCGACCCGGTGGATGAGCCCCTGATCCACGAACAACGGCCTGTCGCCGCGAGTGACGACACGGAGCGGATGGAGCGCAATGCAGGGTCTGAGCCAGAAACGCAACCAACGGAGTTGGCGGATGAAAATGCATCCCCAACCTCTGACTTGGACAGGGGCGATACCAGCCGACCCGCAGCCTCAATTTGGAACCGCTTGCCTCGGATCCCGGTAGAACCCGGCAGGCTGGAACGCAATCTGGTCATTACCGCCAACCGCCGTGATCCAGCCCATGGTGCCTTTGACGTTTTGCGCACAAAGATCGTTCAGGCCACGCAAGAACGCGGCTGGTCGCGCGTTGGCATAACCTCGGCCACACCGGGGTCGGGAAAAAGCTTCACCGCGATCAACCTGGCCATCAGCCTGTCAAGACTGCGCAATTTCAATACTATTCTTATGGATCTGGATCTGCGCCGGCCAGGCCTTACGCGTGTCCTTGGGCTGCGCGACATGCCTGCAACTGCCGATTTTCTACGTGGCGAAATTGACGCGACTGAATACCTGTCGGTCTTTGCGCCCAATTTGCTGAATATTGGCGACCGGCTGGCCCTTGGGATCAATGGCCGGGAAGAGCCTTACGCCTCTGAACTGTTGCACAATCCAGCTTCCGCCCGCCGGATCGCAGAGATGAAAGCAGCGTTTGACGCGGATCTGATCATGTTTGATATGCCACCCGCCTTGGCCATGGATGACGTCCTTGCCTTTCGCCCACATTTGGACTGCGTGTTGATGGTTGTCGGCGGCGGTGAAACCCGCGCCAAAGACATCCGCGAAGCGCAACGCCGACTGGGTGACGATCTACCCATCCTGGGCGTTATTTTGAACAAGGCTGAGATTGACGACAGCGCACCCTATTCTTACGGGTACTAGCCAAAGTTCTGTCTACTATTCCGCTGGTTGATCACTGTCACGAGCACTCACTTGTGGCAGCCGCTCCGCAGCCGCGCGCAACCATCCTTGCACCCATGCGATGCCCAAACCCAGACCGGCCGCAAACACCGCCAATAGGGCCACACGCTTGTTTGCCACATCACGGCGCGGGTTCAGGTTCGGGATGGCCACTACAGGGGCAACACCCAATTCACGTTCCAACTGGCGTGGTGTGCGAATAGTGCCTTCCAACACCTCCAGCGCGACGACAATCGTCAGCGCCAGAAATCCGACAAGCACTCCGCCGACCATCGCCATCTTGCGGCGGCTGGCCGACACCGGGAACTCGGGTGGAATGGCCGACTCAAGCACTTCGAACCGCTCGGCCTGATTGCGGCTTTCCAAAAGCTGGTTCATGGCCGCCTCTGCCCGGCTCGTGGTGATCACGGATAGCTCATTTTGCAGTTGCTCCAGCCGACGTACATAGGCGTTGATCTGACGCTGCACTTCGGGAGCGGATGCGATTTCCGCCCGAATGTCAGCAATCGCGGCGACAACCAATTCAAGGCGCTGGTTTAGCAGGCTGCTGCGACGCTCAAGTGTGTCGGCCAGCAGTTGGTCGGAAGAGGCATTCAGCGCGACGATCTCATCCTCAATTTCGATGCGGGTTTCTTCCAGGCTTGCCAATTGTGTCCGTTGGGCGGCCACCGCTTCGGGCAGCGCACCGGAATTCTGTTGCTGGAACTGAGATAGCTCAAATTCCAATCCTGATACGGCTTGGGTAAGCCGGTCTTCCTCGGACACCAGGAAATCTAATGTACGCGCGGTCCGACCCGAGGTTCGATCTCGCGCCTCGATCAGAACACGCTCCAGTAGGGCATTGGCCACGTCCGCAGCGGTGTCCGGGTCTCCCAAACGAACAGTGATGGCAAGACCAGAGGGGTGAACCTCGGGGCGCCATGCATTGGCCGGGTCCACCAATTTAAAAATCTCGACTGCATTCCTTAGGAGGCCAACGCGAACAGTCAGGCTTGTTTCTTGTTCAAACAGGGTAAATTGATCCAACAATCCGACCATACTGTCGCGCGCCATCAATTGTTGCTCTATCAGATCCAGCTCACTATCCGGATTGATGGTGCTGGCCCCTGCTCCCGTCTGATTGGTTAAGCGCTGCGCAACTTGTGAGGCTTCGATCTGCACGACGGCCGTCGCTTCGTAGACGCGAGGTTGGTTCAATGCATAAAACACAGATAAAGGCAGGCCGATGGCCAGAACCAACAGCACAACCCAGATACGGCGCAAAACCAAGCGCGGAATATCATAAAACGATGTAATCGGACCCATTGGGGGCGCTCCCTTCGAGAGCTAGCAGAATTAGGGCTTTCGCCACTCATTACTCAGGACCGTGGCGTTAAATCCTCGGACCGGACTAGAGCAGCTCCCGCCCCCGGGACAGCCGCACCTTTGCCTCAATTTAGACTATTTTTAGCAAAAACGCCAAGTTTTAGCCTACGTTACGCTGGAAACATTCCGTTTCTAAATCAGGGACCAGCGCCCCATTTTCGCCGCAATCGGCGCGTTTTGGGACAGCGACAAAAGTTAGGATGTGTCCCGACAGACAGCTGACCTGACCCCTGAGTTTTTCGCCGGACCCAAACGGGCCAAACCGCGTGTTTAGTTGCGCAATGAATATTTCGTTCTCTAAATCAAGATCAATCCGCATCGCGTCAAAGCCAACTACCCTGCGGGATACCCCGTAAAGGGCCTTGTAGGTTGCCTCTTTGGCCGAGAAGATCACTTTGGCCAATTCCCCTCTCTGGTTTCCCGGCTGCTTGATCAACCATTCGATTTCCGGGGCGGTCAGCACTTCGGACAAAAGCTCTTTTTGCAATCCTTCGCCCGCCTCAAGATCGACACCGACCCCGGTCATCCCGGACGAACGCGCCGCCACGGCAACGCAATGCCCGTCATTGTGGGTGATCGACCCAACGACACCTTTGGGCCAGATCGGCGCACGGTCCTGCCCCATGGGTATTTCGTATGGCAGCAAGCCAATGGCACGCAGCGCCGCCCGCGCCGCGGCGCGTCCTGCGGCAAACTCAGCTTGCCGCGCGGGGGTGGCACGGCTCAAGGGTCGGGCTTCGTCAGGCCAGAACGGATGGGGGTCGCGGGCATGTGCTTCACCAAACCCGATCCGGCCGCCTCGCCATTTTTCTCTCAGGTGTTCTTTGAACATATCAGCCCCTCTTACCTCGCGCGGCGCGCATTTGCCGACGGCGCGACATTGCTTCTCCGCGGCTGATGGCCCGTTCATTGGCCAGCGACGACAGGCCCGACGCCGGGGGCGGTGTTTCACCCGGATCATGTGCAGGTGTCAAAAGCGCCTCAACCCGCCCGGCCAAATCTGCCAAAGTCGGGAACCGGAAGATATCCGTGATGGACAGATGATTTGCACCCAGCTCTTGCCGGATCTCACGGTGGGCCTGCACCGCCAAAAGCGAATGCCCACCGAGGTGAAAGAAATGGTCCTGCGGGCCGATCCCGTCAACACCAAGCGTCCGACCCCAGATTGCTGCGATTTTGCCTGCAACACCCACCTGCTGCGTGATCGGCGTAACGGTCGCTGATTTACGCGCGGCCGGTGCGGGCAGTGCTTTGCGGTCGATTTTTTTGTTTGGCGTCAGGGGGAATTCCTCCATCGCCACGAAACGCGCCGGCACCATGTGATCGGGCAAGGATTGTGCCATGGTTGATGTCAAAGCCGCTTCGCCGCCTTCGGCCATACCAGTGTAATAGCCAACCAGTTGCACATTACCGGGCACATCCTCACGGGCAAGCACAACCGATTGCGCAACCCCTTCGCAGGCATCCAGCGCAGTTTCGATCTCACCCAATTCAATCCTGTGTCCGCGCAACTTGATCTGATGGTCCGCCCGACCGAGGAAATCAAGCGTGCCATCTGATCGCCAGCGCACCAAATCTCCTGTGCGATAGATCCGATTTCCAGGCCGATACGGATCGTCGAGAAAGCGATCTGCGGTCAGATCTGCGCGTTGCCAATAACCGCGCGCGACCCCGGCCCCGCCGATATAGAGCTCACCGGCCATTCCGATCGGTACAGGCTGCATATGTTCATCCAGCACATAGATTTGCGTGTTGGAGATAGGACGCCCAATTCCAACAATGCCATCCACTTTCTCAGCGGTTTGCGTTGTCGACCAAATCGTGGTCTCCGTCGGCCCATACATATTCTCGATATGCGCGCTGGTTGCTTCTTTAAGGTCAGAGACCAACCCGCCAGGCAAGGCTTCTCCACCGATCATCAAGTGCTTAACCCGGCCAAGAGCTTGTTTCGCCTCTTCATTGCCAACTATCATCCGCGCCATGGACGGGGTTGCCTGCAAATGGGTGACGTTATGGCGAAGGATTTGCGCCGCAATGGAGAAGTCATCTTCGGCCAGTTCGTCACCAAGATTGGACAGGCGCAGCACTTCGGCCAAGGGGCGCAGGCCATCCAGAACCTTTTGCCGCTCGATGCCATAGTCGATCAGGCAGGCGACCTCATCCACGCCGATGCGCTTTAGTTGTTCCACACGATCTAGGCAGTCATCGACTGTGCCAAACAGCCCGGAGTCTTCGAAATAGCGCAAAAACGCGAAATCGAGGATGGCTTCCAACTCTTCCTCGCTCAACGTGCCAAGATCCAGTTGCATTGGGTTTTCTACACCCTTCGGCTTTTTGAAGGCCGGAAATGCCCAGGCAAATTGTTTGATCAGGCCCGCAGCCGAGCGCAGGTAATCCTTCATCGGTTCGCGGGCCACTGCTTCAGCCTCGGCCCGTGTTTCCGCCACATAGGAATGCAACATCAGCGTCACCCTGTGATCGCTTGGGTTACGACCTGATTTGCGCAAAGCGTCGTGATACAGCTTGATCTTCTCGCCCACCTCGTCAACCGACTGGCCCAGCAAATGAGTCAGGACATTGGCCCCGATCTCACCTGCTTCGATCCAGGTTTGCGGGTTACCGGCTGTGGTGACCCAGAGCGGAATTTCTTTGGATACCGGACGGGGCTGAGTAACAACCGGATGCATCGTTCCATCGGCCATCGGAAACTCAACCGCATCGCCGCGCCAAAGCGCACGCAATTTTTCAATCGCGTCATACATGGCTGGTTTGTTTTCCGGCGGGGTGTTTTGCGGCTGAAGAATAAAATCATGCGGTTGCCATCCACTGGCCACAGCCAAACCGGCCCGGCCATTGGTCAGGTTGTCGATCACCGCCCACTCCTCGGCAATTCGGGCCGGATGGTGCAATGGCGCAACGCAGGACCCGGCCCGCACTGCTAGATTTCGAGTGACCGCAGCGACCGCTGCGCCTGTGATAGACGGGTTTGGATAGGGTCCGCCAAATGCGTGAAAATGGCGTTCCGGCGTCCAGACGGCACAGAACCCATGTTTATCAGCGAATTCGGCACCTTCCAGAAGCATGCGGTATTTGTCGCGCCCAACCCCATCATCATTGCCCCAGTAGAACAGGCTGAATTCCATGCCCCGACCCGTTTGATTGATGCGGCCATTGGAGACGAGCGTTCGGTTTTCATCGCCCGAAATCACAACCGAGAATCCCCGCGCCAAAGTCCAGAACAGCTCCAGAACCGAAATGTCAAAGCTCAGGCTCGTGACGGCCAGCCACGTCCCGCCATCCTGATGCGCAATACGATCATCCATACCGACGAAGAAATTCGAGACATTGCGATGTTCGATCATGACGCCCTTTGGACGCCCGGTAGAGCCTGAGGTGTAAATGAGATAGGCAAGATCTTCGCCGCTCATTTGAACGTCTGGATTGTTATCTGAGGCGGCGGCAATCGCTTGATCGGTATCGATTTCGATCACGATGGCCTGATGCGGCGGCAGGTCGGCGGCCAAAGCCGCCTCAGTCAAAATAGCACTGGCCCCACTATCCTCGACATAAAGGGCTACGCGATCTGCCGGGTAATCTGGATCAAGCGGAACATAAGCTGCGCCCGCCTTCATGATCGCCAATGCACCAATAACCAGATCAGCCGAACGCCGGATATTGAGCCCGACAAGGTCACCGCGTTCTACGCCCCTTTCAATCAGAGTGTGTGCCACTTGATTGGCCCGCTGGTTTAAGTCGGAGTAAGAATAGGCTTCCCCTTCGAACACCAGTGCTTCTGAACTTGACGTGCGCTCAACCTGCGCCTCGAATGCCCCATGAATGGTCTGCGCCGCATCATACGGCGCCTCAGTTGCGTTCCACGCATTCAGGATAAGGTCGCGTTCCTTGTCGCCCAGCATTGGAAGTCCGGAGGTCGCGGCATCAGCTTCGGCTTGCAGCACCATTTCGAAGCGGCCCGCGATCAAGGCAAATTCTTCTGCCGTCAAACGCGTCGCATCGCCTCTCAAGGTCATACCATCGGAAGACAGCCAGATTGCGGCCCCCTCCAATTGACGATCCGAGATCGCAAAATCGGACGTAGCAAGTGTCGCGATTCCGGGAATCCGGTGCGGTAAATCGGCAAGGAATGGCCCTGCGGAACGGGCACGGTCAATGGCCTCACCGATCTGGCGCTCGGCATCGGCAACGGTCGCGGCCACTTGGAAAGTGATGGGCACCCAATCAGAAAGGCAGGAGAGGTTTGCATTTATGTCAAACATAACCGAGCCAATTCCTGTATCGGAATGGCGCGCAGCAAGAAGGACAAACCGTGAAAGGCGAGCTGTCACGTCAAGCTGCGCGGAAGTCACAGCAGAGGTCTCATGAGGTGTCGTCCGAGGTTCCTCCGCGCCTGCAATTGTCAGATTGACTGGGCTGAATAGCTCGATTTCGGATCGCCAAAAGGCCTCATTTTTCGTTGCCATTTTGAGGGCATCGAGCTCAGCCGAGCTAAACTCAACCGCACCGATGGGCAATACATCGCCCGTTTTGAAATGCTCATCAGCGCGCCAGTTTTGGTCAAAGGGACGGAACTTTGACAGGCGTATGCCGCCATCGCTAGTCGCCACATCCACATGATCGGCTGTGACGGAAAGTACGGTTCCGGGGACACCCTTGGCTTCAATCGCAGTGATGGACTGCAAGGCAATATCCCCCGAAGGAGTGCGTAGCCGAGGAAGCGCCAGAGGGTTCCAATACTCGCCATGATCCAGCGCACGCGCCAAGGTAAGCGCCTCTGACGTTGGGCGATCCAAGCGCACATATGGGCGATCATTGGCCATTGCCAAACGCCCAAAGTAGCTCCGCTTCGAGGCGTCCTGAGGCTGTCCGATGCAATCGCCAGCGGCCAGCTTCTCCATCAGGCCAGGAAAGCTGTCCATAGCAGCCGCAAAACACTTAGTGTTCAATGTCAGAGAGGTTTCGTTATCCGCAATAGGAAACTGTTTTTGAACAAGAATGTTACCAGTATCTACGCCGGATGCGATCCGGTGCCAGGTTATCCCATGCTGCGTTTCACCGTTCAAAATCGCCCAAACCGGTGCATTCAGGCCAGCATAGGCGGGCAAAGACCCGTCATGGAAATTTACCGCGCCAATTTTGGCAAGTTCAAGCACAGCATCCGGCAGAACCTCAAGGTTTGCGACGGATAAAATCCATTCAAATTCAATGTTTTGAGATTTGTTTTGCAAGTCATTTATTGACGCAACCACGGGAACGCCGGATTGGTCTGCCCAGTCACGAAGCCCATCGAACCGTGTTACAATCATTGGTACGTGGTGACCGGCCTCAACCAGCATTCTCGCGCAGTTCAATGTAAGCGTGTCATGGCCGATGATAAGTGCTGAAAATTGCGCCATCTTTATACTCCATTCACGCGTGGTTTGTTTGAACCACGATGGTTATTTACTTGTTTTTCTTTATGAAAGTGACTTCCGAACAAGGATAATAGAAAGCCTGGCGGGTCTGCCGGTTGTCGCCGTGTGACCAGGCATCTCAACCGGTGCAGGCCACCGCCAAGAACATGGGACAAGGTCGCAAGACCGGCATAGACCCTGCCATGAGACTTGCGGAAATAATGTAGCCGGGATTGGAACCAATAGGCCGGAACCCTGCGCCATTCCTTCATACCGGTACTGGCCGACCCGATATGAGTTACCGAACTTTCCACAACAAAATCAGTAATATATCCTGCATTCTTTGCGCGATGACAAAGGTCCGTTTCTTCAAAATACAAGAAGAAGGCTTCATCAAATAGCCCTATTTCATCCAAAACCGATTGCCGCATCATAAGGCTGGCGCCAGCCAACCAGTCAACGCGCCGGGTCCGATCGGGGATATCGACCGGCACAGCGTAGGCGCGCAATAAGCGACTGACCGGCCCGAATCTGACCGAGCCCTCGAACTCGCTTGCGATTGAGGGGAACCGGAATGTCGTCAAATGGGGATCGCCCTCTGGCCCGTGAATATAGCTGCCGGCAAATCCTGTATCGGGGTGAGATTGCAAATGCTGCAAGAGGGCCCGGATGGCACCAGGATCAGGAAAAGCGTCAGAGTTCAAAATATAGACAAAGTCCGGGCGTGAGCCATCGGAAAACCCTGCTCGGATCCCGACGTTGTTTCCAGCGCCAAAGCCGCCGTTATGGCCCGATTGCAAAACGCGAATGCGAGACCAACCGCGTTCCCCCAAGGCTGAGCGAAGCATTTCTTCAGATCCATCCTGACTGTCATTGTCGACAATCGTGATTTCGCCGCTGATCCCCTCCATCTCGCGCAGGGCGGCCTCGGCCGCTTTCAACGTCATCTCGGGCGACCGCCAGTTGAGGATAATGGTCAGAACTGTGGGCTCATTCTGCGGCATGGCTGGTTCCCTCCCATGCCAGGGCAACCGATTGCGCGCGATCTGCGGATTCGATCACTTTGCGCATTCGCGCGGCCAGAACCCGGACATTCGGTTCCAGCACCATGGAATCGTGATCGCCCGGCACCTCAAAGACTTCTAACTGCGGCGCCCATTCGGTCCAATCATTGTCATGGGTCACGTAGGCGCGTTCATCATTTACCAACCGGCCATCGCCAAGCGTCCACTTTCCACGCAGTGGCGGTCGGAAAAGTGTCAATGGCCCGTCCCACGGCTGCAATGGGTAGGCACCTACGGCTTCCAAAAAGGCCGCCTCGATTGCGGCATTATGGAATTGCGGGGCATCCGCCGGTTCATCGGATTTGGTCCGGCGCTTGGCAATCTCCCACTTGATCCGGCGTACCAGCCAGCTGACAGGATAGGCAAAACCACCTGCTTTCAGCTCCTGCATCTGGATCGCAACCCGGTCTGCGCGGCTCAGGGCCCGGCGCTGCGGCAGTGGCGTGTCCAACATGACAAGGGCCGAAACCTCTTCGCCAGCATCGGACAGTTGTTTGGCCATTTCGTAAGCCGTGATACCACCGCCAGAGAACCCGCCCAGCATATATGGACCCTTTGGCTGGATCTGGCGAAGTTCTGCAATGTAATCACGCGCCGCTTCCTTAATCGAGCGGTGCGGTGTGTCATCGCCGAAGAGGCCCTTGGCCTGCATTCCAAAGAAGGGGCGATCCTGGCCGAGAAGATGAGCCAGATGGCGCAAATTCAAGACATTGCCAAACATGCCAGCGACAAGGAAAAAGGGTGTTTTCGCCCCGCCTTCGCCCTGGTGCATGGGCACCAGATGCGTGAACCGACGCCGCGGGGTCGCGTCACTTTTGTTTGATGCTGCTGGCGCTTGGTTTGAAACGCCCTGATCTGCGATCATCGTCGCAATTTTGCGAATGGTTGGCGCCTCGAACAAGACCGAGATTGGGAAGTCGACCGACCATGCCTTTTTCACCATGGCAAAAAGGCGCACTGCGATCAGACTGTGACCGCCAAGGTCGAAAAAGCTGTCCTGTGCCCCGACTTTGCCGACGCCAAGCAGATCACGCCAGAATTCGGCCAAGCGGGTTTCGATTTCACCTTCCGGCTCAACGAAATCGCTATCCAGATCGGGGCGTTCAAATTCGGCACTGCGGGCGGGACCTTCGTTGCTTTCCGCGTTCGCCTGCCGGATCAACGCATCAAGATCAAGCGAAGACATGACAACCTGCGGCATTTTTAAGGCAAGCGCCCGGGCAAAGGCCTCTGCCCCTTCTTCCGGGCGGATGCCTTGCGCGATATTGTGGCGCAGGCGCTCCTCAGCGGGCGACAGTGGTCGAACTGTTGGGTCGGCTGTTTGGGCCGCAGCGCCTTGTGCAAAGGCGATTTCACCGGTCAAACGCCGAATGGTGAAGCCCGTGATATCGACGCAGACCGTCCCGTCGGGCGCTGCAATGGTCACATCAAAACTTGCCATTTGGTCGCCTACGTCATTGCCAGCGGCACACCGAACATAAGAGATGACCTGACTTGGCAGGGCGTTGAATACTTTTACCGACCCGTAGGTCATCGGCACCCATAATTCATCTGGCGAGTAGCCATCGATCAAAGCCATCGCCCATCCGGTTGCGATATCGACCAAGCCGGGGGGCAAAGCATATGCATCATCAGGCGTGTCCAGGGATAGCCGGGCCAGCCCCTCTCTCTCGCCCAGTTGGGTCTGTCGCAGGACACGCCAATTCGCACCGAAGTTCAGATGTGCCTCTTGCGGTGTGACCATGGCTTGTCCGTTGCCGGAATGAACCGGCCCAAGGCGCGCGGAAATGCCTGCAAGGTCCAGTTTTTCCGGGCGCGTCTGTGGCATCATACTGATCTCTGCCTCAGCATTGGTATCCCAACCTGCCCCCTCAGGCGCACTTTCCACCCGGAACAGGTAGCCCTGATCGGTTCGCGGAAGGGTCACGCGAATATCGGTGGATTTACCATCCTCTGTGCGCAATGGGCGCAGGAACCACAGATCCTTGATCTCAAACCCGCCGGTTTCCCCCTGCCCGGCCAAGGCTTCGGACGCAAGTTCAAGGTACCCCGTCCCCGGCAAGAGCGCGTCTCCTGCTTTGGTTCGGTGGTGATCCAGAACCCAACGGTCTTCTGGTTTCCATTCGGCCAGGAACGTTCGGTTCCCGTCTTGGTCAAAGCCCGATGTGTCCAGTAGCGGCAGCGCAACAGGGGTCGGCTCTGGCAAATCTGCCAGCCTGGATTGCATCGCCTCTGCGGCCATGCCAACGCCAGACCAAATGCCCCAATCAATGGCCAAGACCTGTGTTTCACCGCCCATGCGCGATTGCGCAAACGCGTTGAGGAACTCGTTGGCGGCAACATAATCGACTTGCCCCGCAGGCGCTGTCACAGTTGAGCTGGAGGAGAATAGGACCATCCAGTCCAATGTCCCGTCAGGAAACAGTTGATCCAACACATCAGTGCCGTGGATCTTGGGGGTAAACACATCTTCGATACCGGCATCTGATTTGGCCAAGATCGGCGCATCATCCACGACGCCAGCCCCGTGGATCACACCATCCACGCCACCGAAGCGACTTCGAATATTGGCCAAAGCCGCGCGCATGTCTTCGATATTCGAAACATCTGCAGCCAGAGTGATGACGTCGCCACCTGCAGCCTCGAGCCGTTCGACTGCTCGAATGCGGGCGGCCGTTCGGTCATTGGGGGCGGCATTGGCCAAAAGCCCCGGCCAACGATCCCGTGGTGGCAGGCCGCCGCGCGACACAAGGGCAATGCGCGCATTGTAGCGTTTGATCAGCATCTCGGCGACTGATGTGCCGATACCGCCATAGCCACCGGTCACAAGGACAGTGGCGCCTTCTTTGATGGTCAGGTTGTCCGCTGTCGGCAGGTCGAGTTTTCGGAACCCTTGCGCGAATCTTTTTCCGTTGCGCACTGCCGTCACGCGATTTTCGGGTGAAGACAGGATCTCTTCCAAGACCGCCACCGGGTCGATGCGGTCAATATCCAGCGTAGCCGCCGTAATTCCCGGAAACTCGCGCGGGATAACCCGTGCAGGCCCCATAATGGTCGATTTCTCGGGGTACGGCAGGCCCTCATCTGCAACCTGTGTTGCGCCTGTGGTAATCACGTCGATATGAAGCGCGCCGCCATCCTGATCGGCCCAGGCTTGTGCGAAGTAGAAGAGCGACCAGAACCCCTGTTCCTGCATTCGGTGGAAAAAGGACGAGCCAGGGCGATGCGTTTCACCTTGCGTCACCTGCCACAAATGGACAACCCGCGTCGGCATCTCATCCTTATCAGCCAGAGCATGCAAAAGCTGATCGTAGGAGTCTCGCCCCCGTTCCGGGGCAATGACATATCCAACTTCTGTCGCAGCAAAAGCGTCTCCCGGTGCAACAAGGGTTACACCGTGCCCCGCAGCCTTCAGCCGGGCTGCAATCTTGGTGGCCAATCCGGCCTCATCCGCAAAGAGAAGCCAAGTTTCACGCGGTACGCCGGAGATGTCTTTCTCAACGTCCCACGCGCAATCGGCATAGGTTGGCGTCCAAACCGGCCGCCATGCCCAGTTTTCAAGGTCATCATCCCGCATAAGCCATGTGTCGGCATTACCGCTGGCCGGTTCGGCTGGCTCAATGAAATACCGGGATTTCTGGAAGGCATAGGTGGGTAGGACAACTCGGTTGCGCTGCGCCTCACCCCAGTATTGCGACCAATCAAACTCACCACCGAGGGCCCAGATACGGCCCAACATAGCAAGGAAGTAAACGTCATCTGCAACCGGATCGTCGGCATGGCGCAATGTTCCGATGACTTGGTTGGCGTCAATTTCGGGCTGTTGTGCTGCAAGCGAAGCCAAAGCTTTGCCCGGACCAACCTCAATATAGGCGCGAGATTTTTCTTTGGCCAATGTCGCCATGCCATCGGCAAAAAGGACCGACCCGCGCAAATGTCCAACCCAATAGTCAGGGCTTGTCGCCTCTTGATCCGTCAAAAAATCGCCGCTGCGGTTCGAGATGATCGGAATTTGCGGTGCTTGCAGATCTATGCCGCGCAAATAGGCCGCAAATGGCTCGAGAATCGGGTCCAACAGCCTCGAGTGGGCAGCAATATTGATCGGAATGCGCTGGCATTGGATGTCTTCAGCCTCCAGCTTTTCAGCCAGGCCGCTCAGTGCAGCTTCTGGGCCTGAGGCCACGCACATCTCTGGCCCGTTCACAACGGCAAGGTCCAGCGCATCCCCCAAATAGGGGCGAAGCGCATCCGCCGACACCCCAACAGACAACATGCCGCCCGGTTCGACGCTATCCATCAATTGCCCGCGTAAATGCACCAGGCCAATGCAATCCTCAAAGCTCATGACACCTGCCAGGCAAGCGGCGGTGTTTTCACCCATCGAATGGCCAATCAGCGCCTTGGGCGAAACGCCCCAGCTGATCCAGAGCTGCGCCAGTGCGTATTCAGTGATCATGATAAGCGGCAATTGCGCGGAGGGCGTTTTCAGCTGTTCGTTTGCCGCATCCTCTTTCCCCTCTTCCGGCAACCAAAGCGTGCGGATGTCGAAGTCAAGCTTGGGCTGCAAAACCTCAAGTCCACGATTCATCCAATCGGCAAAAACCGGTTCCGTCTCGTACAGATCCCGAGCCATGCCTGCATATTGCGCGCCGCCACCGGGGAACATGAATGTCACGTCGGGAGAATTGTCGAGGGCGGTATGCGTGAACACCCGGCGCGGATCGTTTTCACGAAGGAGTGCCGCGGCTTCTCCGGCCGTCTCTGCCACAACGACACGCCTTTTTTCAAACGCCCTGCGCCCCTCTTTCAGGGTCCAGGCAATATCTGCAAGGTCCTGATCCGGGTTGGCCTCCAGATGGGTTGCCAGCCGATCTGCATTGGCATCCAAAGCCTTCCTTGACCGCGCCGACAGGCAAAACAGCTGGAACGGCCAATCAGAAGCACCAGATTCAGCCCGCTTCGGGGCCTCTTGCAGAATGACATGCGCATTTGTACCGCCAACGCCGAGCGAGTTCACACCAGCGAGCGCCGGATGGTCGGTTTCGGGCCAGTCGGTCAGACGATCATTCACTTTAAAAGGTGATCCCTCAAAACCGATGGCAGGATTGGGTTTCTCAAACCCCAATGAGGGCGGAATTTGCTTATGATGCAGCGCCAAAGACGTCTTGATCAGCGAAGCAACACCCGCCGCCGTGTCGAGATGCCCGATATTGGTTTTCACCGATCCGATGCGACAAAATCCTTCGGCCCGTGTCGTGCGGCGGAAGGCATCGGTCAAGGCCGCCACTTCGATCGGATCGCCCAAATAGGTTCCCGTTCCATGGCATTCGACGTAATCGACGCTGTCGGCGGGCACTCCTGCCAAGGCTTGCGCCTCGGCTATGGCTTCGGCTTGCCCCCCTACAGAGGGCGCCAGATACCCAGCCTTATCCGCGCCGTCATTATTGATGGCCGAGCCCTTGATTATGGCCCAAATATGGTCGCCATCGCGAATGGCATCTTCGGCGCGACGCAAAACAACAGCGCCGGCCCCAGACCCAAACACTGTGCCCTCTGCGCGATGGTCAAACGCGTGGCATTCCCCATCGGGAGAAAGGATTTCACCCTCTTTGAACACGTAACCGCGGGCATGCGGCAGCTCGATCGTTACACCGCCCGCGATAGCCATGTCGCATTCACCCATCAACAGCGCTTGTGACGCGTAATGGGTGGCCACCAAAGAGGTTGAGCATGCAGTTTGCAAATTGATTGACGGGCCTTTGAGGTCAAAGATATGGCTGGCCCTGGTAGCCATAAAATCCTTGTCATTGCCGGTGTGGCGCAACAAGAACATGCCTGTCTGGTCCACAAGATCCCGGTTCGAGCAGACATTGAAATAGAAGTAACTTCCCATACCGCAACCGGCATAAACCCCTATGGGGCCTTGGAAATTTTCTGGAACATGACCAGCTTGTTCTATCGCTTCCCACGCCACTTCAAGGAAATGGCGGTGCTGCGGATCCATGATGGCCGCTTCTTTTGGCGACAGGCCAAAGAACTCCGCATCGAAATCTGCGAAATCTTTTAGGTCGGCCGCAAACGGCACGTAGTCGGGCCGATCAATCAGATGCGGCGCCTCACCGTTTTCCAATAGTTCTTCACGACCTAGGGCCCGGATCGAGGACACCCCGTTCCGAAGATTTTGCCAATAAGACGCAACGTCTCCCGCACCGGGTAGATGCGCGGCCATGCCAATTATGGCGATATCATTTTCTGCGACCTCAGGGGCGCTTTCTGCTCGACTCATTACCGGTGTTTCCCAGTTTTCCCCACATTTGATTACCAGTACTTTGCCACCGCAATACGTTGATATTTGGGCATGACAGGACCAATCCTTTGACACTGGTCGCCGTTAACAAAAAAATCCCTTGTGGCGACAAACGCACCACCTTTCCTTCGCGGGCGAATCTACTATGGTGAGCGAAACAAGACAGGGGATCGCCACGACATGACGACAGAGCAGCCCGACAGTATCGCCTATGGCCGCCTGATGCACAGCGCTATGCGCGGGCTTATCCAGACCGTGCTGGAAGGGGTCGCTGAAACTGGCCTGCCCGGCGACCACCATTTCTTTATTACATTCGACACACGCCACGAAGATGTCGGCATCGCTGATTGGCTGCGTGACCGCTATCCCGAAGAAATGACTATCGTTATCCAGCATTGGTTTGATGGACTTAGCGTCGATGATGACGGTTTCTCGATCACATTGAATTTCGGTGACAGCCCGGAACCGCTCCGCATTCCATTTGATGCGATCCTGACCTTTGTTGATCCGTCAGTGGAATTTGGGCTGCGGTTCGAAACCCAGTCGGATGAAGATGATCCAGAGGATGAACCGCCATCGCCAGATCCTGACGGATCCGGCCCTGAGGATGACGAGAGCGAGGACAGCACTGCGTCCCATGACGCTGAAGTGGTTTCGCTTGATCGGTTCCGCCGCAATCATTGAGCGCGGCCCGCCGGCGGTTTCCGCACAAATACAGCCACTTACAAGGTACGCGTGAATTCATCTTGGCTTTGATTTGCAGTATGCCGACGTGATTGAAGGGATATACCATGTCCGGTGATCTTGGCTTGTTCCTAAGCCAATTGATTAGAAAACCTCATCAAGTTGTGGCGCTGGCCCCGTCTTCAAGGGCATTGGCAGCTGAGATGGCAGCGACGCTGGACCCGGATGGCGGCCCGGTGATCGAGTTGGGGGCCGGAACCGGAAAAATCACCCGCTCGATGATCGAGCGTGGCATTTCGGCCCAAAGCATTCACGCGATTGAAATGAACCCCGTTTTTTGTGACCGGCTGCGCACGAATTTTCCTGGTCTGAATGTCCATCAAAATTCGGCGGCCGATGTGGGAAACCTGCCCGTTGAGAGGGTCCAGGCCGTCGTTTCTGGTCTACCGCTTCTCTCCATGCCCTTTGATCTGCAAAAAAGCATCCTCAGCGGTACATTTGCAAAAATCGGCGCGGAAGGGCGCTTCATCCAATTCACCTATGGGCCGAAGCCCCCGATCAAAGCCGAGATTCTGGCCGCCATGGGCCTCAACTGGAGTACCAGTCGCAAGATTTGGGGCAATTTGCCACCAGCCAGAGTGTATCGGTTTTCGCGTCCGATGAATTGAGGTCTCCGCGACCCGTTTGACACATCCAACTGCCTGTCAAAACTCTGATATCCGCCACAAATCCGGGCCAAACTTCGATCCCGCACCGTCGGACAGCTCAACCATGAGCGGTGATTGCGCAAACAGCAGCACGGGCGCTTGCCGCCAGCACCCCTGCCCCTTATAGCGTTGACTAAATTCGCAATAGGAGGCCCCTGATGACCGCCACCCGTACCGAGACCGACAGCTTCGGTCCCCTCGAAGTTCCTGCCGACAAGTATTGGGGCGCGCAAACGCAGCGCTCGATCATGAACTTCCCGATTGGTTGGGAAAAACAGCCTGTCGCCATCGTGCGCGCGCTTGGCGTGATCAAAAAGGCCTGCGCTATGGAAAACATGGCCACCGGCGCGCTGGACGCAAAACTGGGCAACGCGATTGTTCAGGCCGCTGGTGAAGTGATCGAAGGCAAGTTTGACGACAATTTCCCACTCGTCGTTTGGCAAACCGGGTCAGGCACGCAGTCGAACATGAACTCGAATGAGGTCATCGCCAACCGTGCGATCGAAATCCTTGGCGGCGTCATCGGTTCGAAAGACCCGGTTCACCCAAATGATCATTGTAATATGGGCCAGTCCTCGAACGACACGTTCCCAACCGCGATGCATATTGCGACCGCGATGACAGTTCGGGATATCTTGCTGCCCGGCCTGGTCAAACTGGCCGAAGGCTTAGAAGCCAAATCTGCTGAGTTCAAGGACATCATCAAGATCGGGCGCACCCATACTCAGGATGCGACGCCGCTGACTTTGGGTCAGGAATTCTCTGGCTACGCACATATGATCCGTCAGGGCATTGCGCGGGTCGAGATGGCTCTGCCGGGCATTTACGAACTGGCCCAAGGCGGCACGGCTGTCGGAACCGGTCTGAACACCAAGAATGGCTGGGGCGAGGCGGTTGCCGCGCATATGGCGGAGATCACTGGCCTGCCCTTCGTGACTGCACCCAATAAATTCGAAGCGCTTTCCGCCCATGACGCCATGGTCTTCATGTCTGGCGCTTTGGCAACGGTCGCAGGCAGCATGTATAAAATCGCCAATGATATCCGGTTCCTGGGCTCTGGCCCACGTTCTGGCCTTGGTGAATTGATCCTGCCGGAAAATGAGCCCGGATCGTCGATCATGCCGGGCAAGGTGAACCCGACTCAGGCCGAGGCCATGACCCAGGTCGCGGCCCATGTCATAGGCAACAACGCCGCGATGACATTCGCCGGATCGCAGGGCCATTTCGAGCTTAACGTCTATAACCCGATGATGAGCTATAACCTGCTGCAATCCATCCAGCTTTTGGGCGATGTGGCCGACAGCTTCACTGAACGTATGCTGATGGGCATCGAGGCCAATGAACCACGCATCGACAAGCTGATGAAGGAAAGCCTGATGCTGGTAACAGCACTGGCGCCGACCATTGGCTATGACAACGCAACCAAAGTGGCCAAGACCGCGCATAAAAATGGCACCACGTTGAAGGAAGAAGCCATCGCGCTTGGCTTTGTCGACGAAGAAACCTTTGATCGTGTTGTCCGGCCCGAGCAGATGATCGGCCCAAAAGACTGAAAAGACAAAGAAAAAACGGGGCCCTGCGGGGCCCCAGCTTTTTCTGAGATGGGCGCGACGGAAACCCCGTTTCTCTGCGTGTAAGTCCCAACACGCAAAGGACGAATGATATGTCGATACGCCTCTCACCCTATTGGCTCTGGATGGTTCTGACGCTTCCGGGCGCTATGTTCACCTACACGCTGGCAACTTCTTCTGACCCACGCATTGCGCATGATCTGCTACACCCAAGTGGTGAGTTTGCGGCACGCTTCATGATTATCGCGATGTTGGCCTCGCCGCTCATGCTCATCTTCAAAGGCTGGCGCGGACCGCAATGGCTGAAGAAAAACCGCCGCTATTTTGGCGTCGCGGCCTTTGGCTATGCGGCCCTGCACACGTTGGTCTATGTGATCGATGTGGCGACGGTTGATCGCATCCTGGCAGACCTGCCAAAATTCTACATCTGGTCGGGCTGGATTGCGTTCGCGATCTTCATCCCCCTTGCGGTCACTTCAATGGATTTCTTTGTCCGGAAAATGGGGCCGGCGTGGAAAAGCCTGCAAAGATGGACCTACCCCGCCGCTGTCCTCACCTTCCTTCACTGGATCGCGATCCATAACTGGGAAAGTCCCGGTGCCGCTTTGGTTCACTTCCTGCCGCTTTTCGCGCTGGAGGCCTATCGGGTCTGGTATTGGTATTTGCGCCCGCGAACCCGCTCGAAACCCGCTTGAAACTTGGCAATTGCGGCCAATCCCAGTTAGATTGGATACATGGACAAAGTGACCAATCTAAACCGGTTTCGAAAGCAAAAAGCGCTGGCCGCGAAAAAGGCCCGCGCCGACGAAAACGCCACGAAGTTTGGGCGAACAAAGGCTGAAAAGTCGCTCCAGACCGCGCGCGATTCCAAAGCCGCATCAGTCCTTGACGGACATAAACTCGATCCGCCGACTGATAAGGATTTGTAAGGAAGTTTTTGTCAGTCTCGTCGCGCGAGTGTTGCGTGTGACGGGATAGGTAAATGCCCAGCTACAATATGACCGGCTACAAATGGGCAGGGTTCACCGATTACGATTCATCTGTTCGGATGACCGTGACAGATGATGATGACCAAATGGACTGGTATGGTCAGGATACCGGTGAAAGCGAACGGGTCGAAATCGACGGTGACACATTCGACATCCGGATGACCGGCACGATCAAGACCAAGTTTGTCGATAGTGATGGCAACAAACACACCGAAGACTTCGTGTTCACAAGCACTGGCGACGGGTATTATTTCGTGCCACCGCCTGGGTCCGCCTTTGACGAAGGCAGCTCGATCACGCGTTTTGCAAACAACCGGTGGAGCGACACAGATGGCGTCGATTATGATGAGGTTGTGTGTTTTACCCCCGGCGCGCGCATTCTGACAGACAAAGGTTGGACGGCAGCCGGGCTTTTGCGCCCCGGTGATCGGGTGCAAACAGTCGATAATGGCTTTCAACCTGTGAAATGGGCCGGACGCAGCGACATTCCCAATGGCAGACAACGCGCCCAGGGTCTCAATCCAATCTGCATCAAGAAAGATTGTTTTGGTCCGGGCCTGCCCGCCCGCGACCTTTTTGTGTCGCCGCAACACAGGTTTTGTATGACCGGGACAGAAACCCTGTTTGGTGAGGCTGAGATGCTGGCCCCCGCCAAGGCGCTGGTGGATGGGCATCGGGTTACAACATCGCACACTATGGCCACGCTTGCCTACTGCCATATCCTATTGGAAAATCACGAAATCTTGTTCTCGGAGGGTATTTGGACCGAAAGCTTTCAACCTTCCATGCGAACCCTGCAAATCCTGACAGATCAGGCAAAAGCTGACCTTAGTAAGGTGATGAGCCAATCGGATTGGCACATGCCCGCCGCCCGGTCCAGCTTGCGTCCATGGGAGGCCAGACTTCTGACCACCTCACAGTTTTCGCTTTGCGCCTGAGTGTTGTCATGGCACAGACCTGTCATGACAGCCCGGCCCAAAAAACACAGCCTGACCCTGAGAGGACACAGAACGTCTGTTTCCATGGAAGACGCTTTTTGGCTAGAGTTTCGCCGGATCGCCGATGCGCGGGGCCAGTCAGTGAATGACCTGGCGGCCGAAATTGATGCTGCGCGCGGAGTTGAGGCCGGATTGGCCTCGTCCATCAGGGTGTTTGTCTTAGAAACCCTGCAAGCGCAGGCCGCAGAGAGACATCAGCGATAGATTCCGGCCTACAGGCTCGCAAAGGCCTTTTTCTGGCGATCGGTCCATTCAACGGTGACCTTCAGGCCATCTTCGGTCTGCTCTTCGCCCTCGACAATCCCTTGCTCATACAACCAGGCCCGTTCGCGACCGGCAGAAAACGGCAGATCCAGATCGGCGCGATGGCGTGGCGGCGACAGGCTTTCGCCAATGGCCTCCAGAACAGGCTCGACACCCGCCCCGGTCAGCGCCGATAGGGCGAATATCCCCTCGCTTCGATCCGCCTTGGCCTGCAATTCCTGCGCGCGCTCCCTTGGCAAGAGGTCGGTCTTGTTCCAAAGCTCCAGCTGCGGCGTATCTTTGCTGACGCCCAGATCCTCAAGAATCGCCGCCACATCCTTGGCCTGTTCCTCGGTCTCGGAATGGGCGACGTCGCGGACATGCAGGATCAGATCGGCATCCAGCACTTCCTCCAATGTCGCACGGAAAGCGGCGACCAATTGCGTTGGCAGGTCAGAGATAAAGCCCACTGTGTCCGACAGAATGATGTCTTGCCCATCTGGCAAATCCACCGCGCGCATTGTCGGGTCAAGGGTCGCAAAGAGCATGTCCTTGGCCATGACCTCGGCCCCCGTCAGGCGGTTAAACAACGTTGACTTCCCGGCATTGGTATAGCCGACAAGGGCCACCACCGGGTACGGCACTTTCTTCCGCGCAGCCCGATGCAACGCGCGGGTCTTGACCACTTTCGACAGTTGACGCCGGATGCGGGTCACCGCCTCATCAATTGCGCGCCGGTCGGCTTCGATCTGTGTTTCACCGGGTCCGCCAACAAAACCCAAGCCACCCCGCTGCCGTTCCAAGTGGGTCCAGGCCCGCACGAGGCGCGTCCGCTGGTAGGACAGGGCCGCAAGTTCAACCTGCAACACGCCCTCACGGGTGCGCGCGCGATCGGCAAAAATCTCAAGGATCAAGCCAGTGCGATCCAGAAGCTTCACGCCCCATTCTTTTTCAAGGTTTCGTTGCTGTACGGGCGTAACCGGCCCGTCGATCAGTACAAGCTCGATCTCTTCATCATGGATAAGCTGTTTTAGTTCCTGAATTTTGCCTGACCCAAACAAAAGGCCGGGCTGGGCACGTTGCAAACGCACAACTTGCTGGGCCACAACGTCCAGATCCGGCAAGGCACCCGCCAGTGACACGGCCTCTTCCAGCGCGGGCCCGGCCTCACGCCGGTCGCGTTCATTCAGGATTTCTGGATGCAGAACGAGGGCGCGCGTCGGGTCTTTATCCGTCGGCGCGGCAGACGAGGATTTGCTCACTCTTCCCCATCGTAAAGATTAATCGGTTGGGCTGGCATGACTGTCGAAATCGCATGCTTATAAACCAGCTGCGACTGTCCATCGCGGCGCAAAAGCACGCAGAAATTGTCAAACCAGGTGATAACACCCTGCAATTTTACGCCATTGATCAGAAAAATCGTAACCGGAACCTTGGTCTTGCGAACATGATTCAGGAATGCGTCCTGCAAATTCTGCTTATTTTCGGCCATGTTAACACTTGCCTTATTTGTTGTTGCCGTCCCTCGGATGGGCAGCTTAGGAAACCACCGAGATAAGTATGGTCAGGATTTTCGGGGATTTCCACCCCGATTTCAGAAGCTTGCCGCAAGATTGCTGCAAAGGTCACCAGAAAGGTGAATTTTTATTCAGATTCTCCAGAATGACGGATTGAACAGGGCCAACAGAACCAGGGTTTCCAGCCGCCCCAAAATCATTGCTGCACCATAAATCACCTTGGCCGCATCTGTAAGTGCGGCAAATACAATCGGCTGGCTCGCGCCATAAGCTGCAAGCGGGCCAGTTGTGGACAGGGCGGAACTGGCCAACACGAACGCATTTTCAAACTCAATCCCGGTGGCAGAAAGGGCCAACATCACCGCCGCAATAGAGAGGATGAAAAGCATAAAAAACACCCAGGCGATATAGGCGCCCTCGCGTCGGATGCGACGCCCCATATTACCGCCTGAGGCAACGGAATTAGGGTAGACGAGTTTTCCGATCTCGCGTTGCCCGTGTTTATATAGCGCATAGACCCGCAAAAGCTTGACCCCACCTGCAGTGGTGGCAACGCCGCCGCCCATAAGCGCCAGCCCCACCAGAACCAACCCCGGCGTTGGCAGACCCGACCAACTGCGGGCCTCGCCCCAGAAATCTGACACAAAGCCAGTCGTGGTAAGGAAAGACATGATTGTAAAAAAACCGCCCCAAAGGGCCGCAAAAGCGCCGCCTGTGTCGTCGACCTGGTCAACCTCCCACGCCCCAATGAAATGGCGCATAAAGAACAAAGCCGAGATCGTGCCTGCAACATAGATCGCGAGACGTAGCTCGCGATCCTGGAACAATCCCCAAAGCTCGGATCGATTGCGAGCGGCGATTGACGATTGCCGTGTGAGGGCAAAGACAAAGAAGATCAGAATGAAACATTCGGCCAGAAACCCGCCCTGCCCGCCCGAAAGCCCCCCATCGGGCGAGATGCCCGAGGTTGCCATCACAGACATGGCATGGCTGATGGCAGAAATATTGGTTTCGCCCGCCAGATACAGCAACAGCCACAAAATGCCAGTAAGGACGATGTAGATCGGTGCAAATTGGCGCACAGACCGGCGAAACCGAACGCCGGGCGCGGCTGCCTTGATCTGAATGGCCGAGGACACGACGTTTCTCTGTCGGACCTCGGTTGTTACTTCGAACCCGCCCAAATTGAGCGGTGCCAGCACCGCCGCCGCCGTCACCCAAATCAGAAAGCCACCCAACCAGCCGACAAGCGCCCGATAAAGGTGAACGGCATCGGTCAATCGGGCCGGATCAAACAGCGTCGCCCCGGTTGTCGTCAGACAGGACAGCATTTCAAAATAGGCGTTGAAAAACCGCGTAGCCTCTACCGCCTCATAAAATGGAACGGCAAGCATGGCGGGCAGGCAAAAATAGCCAGCTATAAGGGCCACAAGGTGCCGCCTTGCATCTTTAACCGGTGGCAGTCCTTGCGTGGCAAATCCCAGTGCGACGGTCACGATTAGGATCAGCAAGGACGAATAGAAAAAGCTGCGCGCCGTATCGAAATCTTCTGCGATCAAAGCCACCGCAGCCGGGATCAACATCGATATCGCACAGACCCCTGCAAAAGCCACAAGCAACGGTAATTTGGTTACAAACCGTATCATCGCCTAGAAAAAATCGACCGATACGCGCAACAAAGCTTCGACCTCAGGCACATCCTTGGCCAATGCAAAAATGGCCACGGCGTCCCCTTCTTCAATCTTGGTGGACCCGCTCGGGCGAACGACTTTGGTCCCCTGGCGCACCGCGCCAAGCATCGCGCCTTCAGGGAAATCAATGTCGCGCACAGCCTTGCCTGCAATGGGTGAAGTCGAGAGAACCTGCGCCTCAATGACCTCTGCTTCGCCATCCCCTATCGAGTACACACCGCTGACACGGCCTTGCCTGATATGGCGCAGGATGGAGCTAACTGTTGTTGCACGCGGGTTGATAAAGGCATCAATACCAAGCGGCTCCATCATTTCTGACATTGTCGGGTCGTTGATCAGCGCGGTTGCCATTTTGGCCCCTGCGGCCTTGGCGCGGACCGAGGCCAAAAGGTTGGTTTTGTCGTCATCGGTCAGGCATAGAATCGCATCGGCGCGCTCTACGCCGGCCTCCCGCAAAATCTCGATATCCAGACCGTCGCCATGCAAGACAATCGTGCGGCGCAGCGCATCTGCTGCCACCTCTGCATTGCTGCGGTTAAACTCGATCATCCTTGCGCGGATGCGTGTGGATTTCTCCAGCTCTTGGGCCACAGCTAGACCGACATTGCCACCGCCGACAATGACGACACGTTCTTGTTCACCAGCGGTTTTCCCGAAGATTTCCAACGTGCGGGCGGTGTCTTCCTCATGGGTAAAAACATAGGCTTGATCGCCCGCGAACAGCTGATCGCCTGGTTCCGGTGCAAACAATGTCCCGTCGCGACGAATGCCGACGACCAATGCGCGCAAGGTTGAAAACAACTCGGACAGCTGTCGCAAAGGTGTGTTCAGGACCGGACATTCGTCACTCAATCGAATGCCCAGAAGGCGCGCCTTTCCGCCCAAAAACCCCTCGCTATCAAATGTCGTCGGAGAGTTCAGGCGGCGCAGCGCCTTTTTTGCAACCTCACGTTCAGGGCTGATCACCACGTCAACAGGCAAATGCTCGCTGCGATAAAGGTCAGAATACACCGCTGTCAGATAGCTCTGCGCCCGCAGGCGCGCGATCTTACGAGGCACGGCAAAAATCGAATGCGCCACCTGACAGGTCACCATGTTGACCTCATCCGATTGCGTCGCCGCAATAACCATATTGGCGTCTTCCGCGCCTGCCCGCTCAAGAATATCGGGGTAGGAGGCAAAGCCCGTGACCCCTTGAACATCAAGTGTTTCGGTCGCGCGGGCGACCAGTTCGGGGTTGTTATCAACCACCGTCACATCGTTGTTTTCGCGAGAGAGATGGCGGGCGATCTGCCACCCCACCTGGCCTGCGCCGCAAATGATGACCTTCATCCGTCCCTGTCCGTTCCTGTCTGGCCCGTCCTTGGCTGACCCGGTATTCCAACCAGCCTTCTGCATGGCAGAACCCATCGCCGCCGTCAATTGGGCAGCCTTGCAACCAGGACCGGGAAATGATTTGTTTCTCTAAGGTGTCCAGGGCCGTCTCATGTTGAAGCAAAGGTATGCCCTATGAAACGTAACTTATTAATTTTATGCAGTGTTTTGGCACTGAGCGCCTGCCGCTTCGATGAATATTACGCCGAAGGTGCCTCGATCGCGACACGGGACAGCGACGTCGCTGCCTGCAATGCCATAGCGATCCGACAATACCCAATTGCACAAATGACGAGATATACACCGCAAGTGTTTCACCCGGCTCGCGAGACCTGCAACAGTGCCGGTATCTGCCGGATCAACCCGCCTTATTGGTCTGGCGGCGATCCCTATACGGTCGATGTGAATGAAGACAGACGCACGGGCGCGGTTCGCGCCTGTATGGCGGATCGAGGCTATACTTTGGTTTCATTGCCCCGTTGCGACCCGCAAGGAACAGTCGCAGCCTCAACCATCATGGCGCCGCTGACCGCGGAAACCTGCCTAATTCCGCGTCAAAGTGGTGGCTCATTGGTGGTAAACCCATAAACGTCTATTCCTTGGGTTCCTCGACCTGCGCCACTCTCGCCCCTGCCCGGTTTGCTGTGACCACACCAAGTGATTTCAATTTCCGGTGCAACGCGCTGCGCTCCATTCCGACGAAATTTGCCGTGCGGCTGATATTTCCGCCGAAACGGTTGATCTGTGCCATCAGGTAGTGACGTTCGAAAAGCTCCCGCGCCTCGCGCAAGGGCAGCGTGGTCAGGCTGGACGAAAGGGAGATTTCATCCTCTTCCCCCCCCACAGACTGCCCCGGCAAATCCTTCGCCTCAATCGGGCCAGTGCCATCTCCAAGGATGAGAACCCGTTCAATGACATTGCGCAATTCGCGAATATTGCCCGCCCATTGCATTGTTTGCAGCATCGCCTCCGCATCTGCCCCAAGTTCGCGCAGCGGTAAGCCCTGGGTTGCGTTGAATTGCTTGATGAAATGGCGTGCCAGTTCAGGGATATCCTCGCGTCGCTCTTCCAGGCTCGGCACTTCGATCGGCACAACATTCAGCCTGTGATACAGCTCTTCTCGGAAGGTGCCTTTGGCAATTTCGTCCAGAAGATTCTTCGATGTTGATGAGATAACTCGGAGATCCACGCGCACCTTTGCGCTGCCTCCGACGCGGGTGAAGCTCTGATCCACTAAGACCCGCAAGATCTTGGATTGGGTGCCAAGCGGCATATCGGCAATCTCATCAAAGAATATGACACCGCCATGCGCTTGTTCCAGCAACCCCTGTTCAATCCCGCGCTCCGCACTTTCGCGGCCAAAGAGGGTCTCTTCCATATGATCGGGCTGCACCGACGCAGAACTGACGGTCACAAAGGGGGCATCAGCACGATCAGAATGTGCGTGGATATAGCGGGCTGATATCTCTTTGCCCGAGCCCGGTCCCCCCGTAAGCATCACGCGCCCATTGGACTTTGTCACTTTATCCAGCTGCGATTTCAGGGTCTTGAACGCAGCGCCAGCCCCGATCATCTCGTCAACATTGCCGTCCTGACGCCGAAGCGCAGAATTCTCACGGCGCAGACGGCTCACTTCCATCGCACGGCGGATCACCACCATAAGTTGGTCGATGTTGAAGGGCTTTTCGATGAAATCAAACGCACCCTGTTTGATCGCGGCCACTGCGATTTCGATATTGCCATGCCCGGAAATGATCACTACCGGCACGCCGGGATTGTCACGCTTGACATGGGACAGGATGTCGATCCCGTCCATGTTGCTGTCTTTCAGCCAGATATCGAGGATCATCATCCCCGGCGGCTCTTTGTTCAGCTCGGCCATGCATTCATCTGAATTGCCGGCCATCCGGGTCGAAAACCCTTCATCTTCAAGGATATCGCAGATGAGTTCACGAATGTCGCGCTCGTCATCGACCACCAGAATATCACTCATTATGTTCTCCTTCCTCCCCGGCCTGACGCGGCAGAATAATCCGCGCCATGGCCCCGGAATGCGCCCCTTCTTCGAATGGGTCCGCATCCAGCAGGTCTAACGACCCGCCATGTTCTTCAATGATTTTCTTCACAATAGGCAAGCCAAGCCCAGTGCCTTCGTCACGTGTCGTTACGTAAGGCTCAAACAGCCGCGCACGATCAGGTGGCAAGCCGATCCCGTTGTCGGATATCCGAATTTCAGCCGTGTCCGGGTGCAAGAGCATCTTTATCCGAATCTGCGCCCTGAACCCATCCGGCGCCCCTTTTTGTTGCAAACTTTCAATAGCTTCTCCGCCATTCTTGATCAAATTGGTCAGCGCCTGACCAATCATCGTGGCATCCAGATCAGCCAAAACTGGACCCTCCGGAATATCGGTTTCGATCGAGGTTCCGGGCTGCCCGGACTGCTGCAGTACCACGGCATCGCTCAGCAGTTTGGCCAGATCTTCGGGGTGGCGTTCAGGTTCCGGCATCCGCGCGAATTTCGAGAACTCATCGACGATCCGGCGCAAATCATTTGTCTGGCGCACAATAACATCGGTCAGTTGACCCAACTGCTCTGCATCCGCCTCATCCAGCATCCGACCAAATTTACGACGGACACGTTCGGCGGACAGTTGGATGGGCGTCAAAGGGTTCTTGATCTCATGGGCAATACGGCGGGCCACGTCGCCCCAAGCGGCCATGCGCTGCGCTGATACCAGGTCGGTCACGTCGTCAAAGGCGACAACATAGCCTTCCAGTTCCCCAGACTGGTTACGTCGCTCAGAAAGGCGCACCAAAAGGCTTTCCTGACTGCCGCGGCGCGTAACCTTGATCTCTTCCTGAACCACGGTGCGGGCTCGGTCGACCAGCCGCAAGAAAAGTGGCGAGAATTCCGGCACGGCGGCTTCGATCGCGACGCCATGATCGCGCTCTTCCGACAGATCGAGGGCCGTGATCGCAGAGCGGTTCATGAAATCGACTTTGCCCTCCGCATCCAAACCGATCACACCCGATGTGACCGAGGTTAAAACTGAATCAAACTGGCGGCGGCGCTCTTCCGTCCGCTCGTTTTGTTCAATGAGGGCGTCGCGTTGACCCTTCAATTGCCGGGTCATCTGGTTAAACAGCCGCCCCAGCATGGCGATCTCATCATCGCCCTGCTCTTCTGGAACCCGCACATCGAGATCACCTATTCCGACGCGCTGCGCAGCCCCGGCCAAACGGCCAACGGGGCGTGACAGACGCTCCGCAAACCAAAGCCCGAACCAAATGGCCGCCAGGATCAGAATCAAAGCGAAGCCGATATAGATAAGGCCAAACTGAAACAGGAACTGGCCCCGGTCACTTTCCAATTGCCGGTACAGTCCAACTGTCGCCTGTGTTTCATCCAAGAGAGCAATAATCTGACCGTCAACTTCGCGACTGATATAAAGATAGCGATCGCCAAAAGCGCCAAGACGGATGAGCGCGCGAAATTCGTTGACGTCGCGATCTTCGATTAGAACCAGCTCTCCTTCAGCCGCAGCTGCCAGATCCGCGTCCGACGGACGTTCAAAATCAAATAAATAACTCCGCTCGCCGCGGGCCCGAATGTCGCCGGCACCATCAATCACAAATGCCTCTTTCAACCCGCGTTGGATCGCGTTTTGGCCCTGCTGCAACAATGGCCGGATATCACCATCCGACAAGAACGGCGTAGCGCGGCGATTAACATTCAGAAAGGCCGCAAGCGCCCGCGCATCTTCGCTCAGATCGACCCGATGCTCCTCTTGGTAGGCATGCGCAGCCTCTAGAGAATGACCAAGCGCATTGCGAACCCGATCAGAAAACCAGCTTTCCAAGCCCAAATTTACAGTGATCGTTGCAAATACCGCGACCAAAATCGTGGGCAACAGGGCGACAAGGGCGAAAACCCCCGTCAGTCGCAAATGAAGCCGCGACCCGGCCGAACGGGCCCTTCGCGCGGCAATCATCTTGGTCACGCGATAAAGAACCAATGCCGCCACGGCGATCACATAGATCATATCGGCCAACAGGATCAGCCGTAAAGCGGGCGCATCGGTGGATTGATCGAAGGGTCCAAGTACAAGGAAGGTCGCAACGGCCAGGATCGGGCCCAGCCCTACCAGGCCAAAAGTGCCAATCGTGCGCCATCGCCTACGCGACCGGATAGAAACCAGTCGCATCAGTGTGGATTCTGCATCACCTCGAACGGGATTATCCACCAAAATGCCTCTTAATGTGGGGTGATCCAGCCACCCGACCGCAATCTATTGGTGCGTTGCAAAAAACCGTAACCGATGCGCAACGCGACTGTTGCGGTTTTACATCAACTTACGGCGACGAGTCACGCGAATATCAAGGTCCGTGATCTTCTTGCGCAAAGTATTTCGATTGATCCCGAGAAGATCCGCGCATTTGGCCTGATTGCCACCAGTCGCATCCAGGGCAATTTCAATCAAAGGCATCTCAACCTCTCGCAAAATGCGGCCATAAAGCCCCGGCGGTGGCAGGACCCCGCCATGCAAATCGAAATAACGCTTGAGGTGTTTGGCGACCGAGGCAGAAAGCTTCTCACCGTCACCTGCCCCCATCAGCGGTTCGATCTCGGGCTGGTTGCCCAAAACAAGTTCAACCTCGGCCTTTCCGATAACCTCGGACTGGCTGGTGACGGCCAAACGGCGCACGGTATTTTCAAGCTGGCGCACATTGCCGGGCCAGGAATAGGCGCGGATCAGTTCCATCGCTCCCGGCGACAAGCGCCGCAATGGCATGCCGTCCCGCTCGGCCCGCAACAGAAAGTGGTCAGCCAACAGCGGGATATCGTCGACCCGTTCCCTTAACGCGGGCACGGCAACGGTGACACCGCCCAAACGATAGAACAGGTCTTGGCGAAAGGCGCCGGCCTCCATCTTTTCGGTCAGGTCTTTCTGGCTGGTTGCCATGATCCGCGGGGCCGCATCGCCCAACTGGTCCAGCAGGCGGACAATCTTGCCCTGCGCGGCATCATCAAAATCGCCAACCTCGTCAAAGACAATGGAGCCTTCCTTGGCACGCGAAACCGCCTGTGCGGCCCCATCGGGCGCATCAAGGTCAGAGGCGGTGACCACAACAAATGGTTGTGTCCGTCGGTCCGAAAAATCGTGAATCGCGCGGCCGATCAGGCTTTTGCCGGTGCCGCTTTCTCCGGTGATCAGGACAGGCAGCTCGGCATTCATTACCCTTGCAACCAGCCGATATAACGCTTGCATGGAAGGTGTCCGGCCCACGAGCGGCAGTTCATCCTGCGTTGCCGCTTCAGCACTACGCACTTCGGGTGGGCGGGTAACCGGGGCACGCCGCTTCAGATCCAGCGCCCGCGCTGCCCGTTTCATCAGGTCAGGCAGATCAAATGGTTTCGGCAAGTAGTCATAGGCATCGGCCTCGGTCGCCTGAATGGCGGTCATGATCGTGTTTTGAGCCGAAATGATGATAACCGGCATGCCGGGCCGTTTTTCCGTGATTTTGGGCAAGGTCTCTAGCCCGTTTCCATCCGGCATGATCACGTCTGATATCACCAGATCGCCCTTGCCCTCATCCACCCATCGCATCAGCGTCACAAGTGACGAGGTTGCATGCACCTTACATCCCGCGCGTGTCAGTGCCTGGGTCAGAACCGTGCGGATCGTGCGGTCATCATCTGCGACTAATACGGTGCCATCCATTGATATTATCCTTGCGGGTCAGTTAGTTGTGCTTCTCTTGGGGCGAGAGGCAGAGAAATTTTGAAAACAGTGCGACCGGGCACAGAGTCGACGGCAATCCAGCCATCCTGTTCCGCGATCAGTTTGGAAACGAGGGCAAGGCCCAAGCCAGTGCCGTTTTCACGGCCCGACACAAAGGGCTCGAAGATATCCGAGGCGATTTCGCTCGGCAGGCCAGGACCATCATCGATCACCTCGATATGGAGGGGAACGGCCCCGCGCGTGCCATCGCGCTTTCGCACTCTCAGGCCTGGTTCATAGAAACTGCGTAACCTGATCGTTCCGCCAGCGCGCCCCGCCTCGGCCGCGTTTTTCAGAAGGTTCAGAAAAACCTGCTGCAACTTATCCGGGTCCGCCATCGTCAATGGCAAGGACGGGTCATAATCATCTTCGATCCGCATATGCGCTGCAAAACCCACCGCGGCCGATTTCCGGGCGCGATCCAGCACATCATGGATGTTCACCGGCTTCATGCTGGGTGGGCTGACATTGCCGAACTCTTCGACCTGATCAAGCAGCTTGGTGATGCGCTTGGTTTCGGCCACGATCAGGTCGGTAAGCTCAAGATCCTCACCATTTACAGACATCGAGATCAACTGCGCCGCACCGGAAATCCCGGCAAGCGGGTTCTTGATCTCATGGGCCAGCATTTCGGCCATGCCAATGGCGGACTTGGCGGCGGATTTTGAGCTGAGCGCGCGATCAAGCCGCCCCGCCAACGCACGGCTTTCCAATAGAACAAGGACATGCCCTGCTTGATCGGCCACCGGGGCTATCTGCAAATCGCAGGATTCCGGTTTGCGGCTGCCGGTGCCAACATCAACTGTATTGACAAATAAGGGGGCCTGCCCGGTGCGCACGCGGGCAAAGGCGTCCTCCAACGGGGCATCCACAAAGATCCTGTCCCAGATTGGGCTGCCCTTGATGGACTTGGCAGAGGCATTCAAAAACTGCTCACCGGCCGGGTTTACCTCTGCGATCCGATCAGCCGGGTCAAGGATCACGGCGGGAATGGGCAGTGAAGCCCAGAGGGATGTCGACAATGCGCTCATGCTGCCATCTCCGCGGGTGTGGTCATCGCGGCCGGGATCAGGCGCAATACTTGATCCGGTGTCGACGCCGTCAAAACTTCGCGCCGCAAGGCCAGATCGGTGCCAGCGTCATCCATATACCAGCCCAAATGCTTACGTGCGGTTTTGAGCCCCAGGGGTGTGCCGTAAAAATCCAGCATCGCGATGTAATGCGCGCCGATCATATCCACCAAGGCCGCGCCCTTCGGGACCTCAGGGGCCTCTGCACCGAAAAGGTCATGGGCGATTTGCTGCAAGATCCACGGTCGGCCCTGCGCTCCACGCCCAACCATCACGCCATCCGCACCGGATTGCGCAAGGGCTGTTTGTGCTGCATCGGCATCAGTGATGTCACCATTGGCAATCACCGGAATCGAAACGGAGTCTTTCACCGCACGGATCGCGGCCCAATCTGCCTTGCCCTTGTAGAACTGACAGCGCGTGCGCCCGTGGATGGTAATCATCTGGATGCCGGCCGCTTCGGCGCGGCGGGCCAGCTCGGGCGCGTTCATCAGCTCATCATCCCAACCAAGCCGGGTTTTCAAGGTGACAGGCACCGTTACCGCGCCAACAACGGCCTCGATCAGGGTCAATGCATGATCCAGATCGCGCAGCAAAGCAGAGCCGGAATAGCCATTAACGACCTTTTTGGCCGGGCATCCCATGTTGATGTCAATGATCCGCGCGCCTTGCCCTTCGGCCAGCTTTGCAGCCTCGGCCATCCAATAGGCCTCTCGCCCGGCCAGCTGAACAGATGTGTTCGCAACTCCAAAGCCCAGTTCTGCACGCGCGCGGGTGCTGGCCTTTGCCTGTACCATCTCTTGGCTGGCGACCATTTCGGACACGACCAAACCGGCGCCAAAGGACGACACCAAGTTTCGAAACGGCAGGTCGGTGATTCCGGCCAAGGGCGCCAGAAAGACCGGAGGGTCCAGCTTCAGTTGTGCCAGCGAAATCGCCAAATGATTAATCCTTGTGCAATTACTCATTGATCTAGGCTCAATTGAACGCAAGCGCAAAGGGTAGCCCTACCGAAAACCTGTGCAAGACCGCATTTGCCTATTTTTTGTGCACAACAACCCAAGCCGTGAGCAAGATTGTACCTTCGTCACTTTCCCCCTATCAGAGGGCCATGACCGGATCGACAGAAAAACCCGCATTGCCCCATGTGGCCGCCCTGATCGTTGCCGCGGGCCGCGGCACCCGAATGGGTGGCAACATTCCAAAGCAATATCAGCCTCTTATGGGTCGTCCGGTGTTGATGCGCACAATTGAAACCATCGCGGCGCATCCCTCCATCTCGGAAATCGTGGTTGTGCGACATCCAGATGATTCCGCGCTTTTCGAGTTGGCGCGTCCTGCGGGTGTCAAACTGCTGAAAGATGTGGCGGGCGGGGCAACGCGCGACGCCTCCGTGCGGGCCGGGCTGGCGTCGCTTGGGCCAGAGGTCAGCCATGTACTTATCCATGATGGTGCCCGGCCACTGGTGTCACACCAAACTATTGATGCTGTTCTGGCCGCACTTGAACACGCGGACGGCGCTGCGCCGGGCCTGGCAATTTCCGATGCCCTATGGGTGGGCGACACGACGGTCACAGGCACCTATCCCCGGGACGGGCTTTTCCGCGCCCAAACCCCGCAAGGGTTTAGCCTGACGGCCATTCGCGACGCACACGTCGCAGCCAAAAACGGCGCTGCCGACGATGTCGAGGTTGCCATGGCCCACGGGATTGACGTCACCATCGTCGCGGGCGATGAGGCAAATATAAAACTGACGCGCCCGGCTGATTTCGAACGGGCAGAGGCGATCCTCAAGAGGCAAAAAGTGATGGATATCCGCACGGGCAATGGGTTCGACGTACACCGCTTCGGTGAGGGGGACCATGTCATGCTAGCGGGCATTCGCATACCGCATTCGCGCGGCCTGCAAGGCCATTCTGATGCGGATGTCGGGCTGCACACCGTGACTGACGCGATCTATGGCGCCTTGGCGATGGGCGATATCGGCACGCATTTCCCGCCCTCAGATCCCCAATGGAAAGGCGCCGAAAGCCACATTTTTCTGACCCATGCCGTTGAAATGGCATCAGAAATGGGCTTCGCCCTATCCAATGTCGATCTAACTTTCATGTGCGAGCGCCCAAAAATTGGCCCGCGTTCAGCAGCCATGCGCGCCCAACTGGCGACCCTCTTGAAAATTGACCAAACGCGCGTCAGCGTTAAGGCCACAACAACCGAGCGACTTGGATTCACAGGGCGCGAAGAAGGTATTGCCGCGATGGCCACAGTGACTTTGGTGAAAGAATGACCCGTCTGATTACCACCTTTTTCTATGTGGGCCTGTTAAAGCCTGCGCCCGGCACCTGGGGCAGCCTTGCAGCCATTCCAACGGCCTGGATCATTCATGCGTTAACTGGATTTGTCGGGCTGGCTGTCGCAACCGTCGTGGTGGCTGGCATCGGTTGGTGGGCCACAAAGATCGAAACAACTGCAAGCGGCGAAGAAGACCCTTCAGAGATTGTGATCGACGAGGTCTTGGGCATGTTCCTAGCGCTTTGGCCTGTGTCCTATGGCGCTATGTTTGCGGCGACCGGTTTTTGGGCTCTCTGGCCGGGGATTTTGACAGCGTTCCTTGCGTTTCGCTTTTTCGACATTCTCAAGCCCGGCCCGGTTGGATTGGCCGATCGCCGCGGTGACGCGCTTGGCGTGATGCTGGATGACGCGATTGCCGGCGGATTGGCGATGATGGTCGTGGCCGTCGCCGCCGTCTTTGCGCATTTGATTTTCGTATGAACGTCGAGGCGGTCATTACCGCTCTCAAGGCGCGTGGTTGGATGATGGCCACAGCAGAAAGCTGCACAGGCGGACTGATCGCAGGTGCGGTGACAGATATTGCTGGCAGTTCGGCTGTGTTTGACCGGGGTTTTGTCACTTATTCCAATGGCGCCAAACAGGCGATGCTGAGTGTCTCGTCCGTGACGCTTTCCTCCCATGGCGCTGTGTCTGAAGAAGTGGCCAGGGAGATGGCGGCGGGCGCGCTGGCCAAGTCCGACGCGAACATCGCCGTTTCCGTTACCGGCATCGCCGGACCGGGCGGGTCCGAGCACAAGCCAGAGGGGCGGGTCTGTTTCGGACTGGCCACCCACACTTCCGTTCGCACAGAGACCGTGGAATTTGGCGCAATCGGTCGGGCAAATGTGCGGCGCGCAACAGTCGAACATGCGCTGGACATGGTAAAATTGGCCGCATCCACAAGCTGATCACAAATCATGCGCAAGGCCTGATCATACGCCACATTTTTAAGCGTTTTTGAATCTGCGCAAGTTTAGGGCGTAAAAATCCCGATATGCCCTTTCTTTTTGCAGCATTGCCGCGTCTTTCCCCTTTCAACGGAAAAAAGAGGGAAGGAACCGGGGATATGAACGGAGCGGATACCGCCTGGATCATCGTTGCCACGGCGCTTGTATTATTCATGACTTTGCCGGGTTTGGCATTGTTCTATGGCGGCCTTGTGCGCGCCCGAAACGTGCTGAGCGTCTTTATGCATTGTTATGCGATTGCCTGTTTGATGAGCGTGCTATGGCTGGTCGCAGGCTATTCCATCGCCTTTGGCGGCGGGACCAGCGGAATTTGGGGCGGTCTCGACCGCATGTTCCTGAACGGCGTTACCGCGGACAGCCTGTCAGGCACCCTGCCCGAGGTTCTGTTCTTTGCCTTCCAGATGACCTTTGCCATCATCACGCCTGCCCTTATTGTCGGCGCTTATGTTGAACGGGTCGGCTTTGGCTTTGTTCTGCTCTTTTCATCCCTTTGGATGTTGCTGTGCTACGCACCGGTTGTGCATTGGGTTTGGGGCGGCGGCTTCCTTGCTGATGGCGGCATCTTTGGGGATGTTGGCGTACGCGATTTCGCAGGCGGTATCGTGGTCCACGAAACCGCAGGTCTGGCGGCGCTCATCATCGCCATCTTCCTCGGACCACGGAAGAACCAGACAACACCCCCCCACAATCCCGGTTTTGTGATGATCGGTGCGGCCATGCTGTGGGTCGGATGGTTCGGCTTTAACGGTGGTTCGCAACTGGCAGCCGATGGCGGCGCGGCCATGGCGCTGACCGTGACCCATATCTCTGCCGCCACGGCATCGCTGACTTGGGGCCTGTGGGAACGGATCAAATACGGCAAAACCTCGCTTGTGGGTGTCGTCACCGGCACGATCGCAGGCCTTGCCTCTATCACACCTGCCTCGGGCTTTGTTGGCCCGATTGAGGCGCTTATCATTGGTGCGGTTGCCGGTATTCTCTGCCAGGAGGCGGTGAACCTCATCCGCAACAAGGTCAAAATCGACGATACGCTGGACGTCTTTGCCGTACACGGTGTTGGCGGCATCTTCGGAACCATCATGATCGCGGTCTTCGGCGCCGGCGCTTGGGCGGCTCAGTTGGGATCATTGGTGATCGTGGGCGTCTTCACCACGGTTGTGACTGTTGTCCTGATCCTGATCGTCAAAGCCATCACCCCCTTGCGCGTGAGCGAAGAGACCGAGGTCAATGGTCTCGACCTCGAAGTGCATGGCGAACGTGCGTACGATATGTCGAGCTAACCCAAGACAACCGACAGATCCTGCGGGATCTTTCAAAAGAACGCTGCACCACACTCTCCCGGTGCAGCGTTTTTTTTTGGGTCAGAGCATTGCCCCGATCAACAGATAGCCCGCCATTCCATACAGGCAGATCAGAGAGGCGCTCATGAAAATGCCACGTAAATCGTCTTTCCCACGCAAATAGGCAAAGCTGTAGCCAAGGCGCGCCACACCAAATCCGATCATCCAGATCTGTGCTGCGATGGCAGATGGCGAAACAATGGCCATGATCCCGGCCAGGATGGCGAAGAAGACGGTGTTTTCTGTGGCATTTCGATGGGCATTGTGGCGCCGGTCAACCTCTGCCCGCGCGATGTCTGGCATATCTGACGGCCGGGTGCCGCTGGCGGCCCATTCTTCCGGCGTGGCAAAGGTTTTGTGACGCAGCCGCGTCAGCTCAGTGCTGGTCATCAGCCATGTGTGATTGGCCAATAGAAGGCCGGCTGACACAACCAGCGCCAAAAGTACCCGACCAGCCGGAAGCGACGGAACCAACGGCTCAACTCCAAACCAAAGACCATTCAAGGCCATTGCAATCGCGATCAGAGCGAATGGATAGCCCACTATGATCGCTGTGAATTTTCTTTGTCGTTTTAACTCTTCACTTTGCATTGGCGGTCCCCTTCTCCCACGGTCTATGGCAGGTAGATGGGGACCCTCACAGGTGGTTTTAAGGCTGACCCGCGGTCAATCGATTTGTAGATTTATCTGTGTAGCGACTCTGCGCGCGCTTCAAATGCGCGGACGATGCGCGTCATCGCGTCGTGAAAAAACAGCCCCGCTGCACCTTGCAGCAGCTTGTTCTTGAACTCAAAATCGACGTCGAACTCCACTTCGCATCCGCCTTCGGCTTCACGAAACTGCCAGTTCGAACGCATATATTTGAATGGCCCGTCGATATACTCGGTCTCAATGCGACGCCCATCCAACATGCGCACCCGGCTGCCGAAGCGTTCGCGGAACATCTTGAAGCCGATCACCAGATCGGCCAGCATCTCTTCTCCACCCTCAATCGGGGTGACCGATCGGACCCTCGCCGCAATCGTCCATGGGATGAACTCCGGATAATTCGCCACATCGGCCACCAGATCGAACATCTGTTCCGGGCTATACGGCAAAAACTTTGTCTCGGAATGGCTGGGCATTGGTCTTTCGGGCTTTCTCGGGTCCGGCCCATGTCCTAGAGTTTGAGCGGAAAATCAAGGGACAGAGCGCGCAGGCCGCGCAAATGGGGGCGATATGGCGCAGAAGCCTTACGTAGTGGACAAGATGATCTCGGCCAAGGCGATTGCCGCCCGGATCGAGGATTTGGCCCGTGAGATCGAGGCCGCGTTCAAGGATACCGACAAGCTGGTCGTTGTCGGTCTCTTGCGCGGGTCTTTCGTGTTTATTGCCGATCTGGTGCGGGAATTGGATCTGCCGGTTGAGGTCGATTTCCTCGAAACCTCCTCTTACGGCAATTCGATGGAAAGCAGCCGAGAGGTGCGAATTCTCAAAGACATTCGCGGAGAAATCGAAGGTCGGGATGTGCTGGTTGTCGAAGATATCGTCGATACTGGCCACACCCTCAATCACGTCATTCACCTCTTGGAAAGCCGCAATCCCGCGCGGCTGGAAACCATTGCGCTTCTGGATAAACCTTCGCGCCGCGAGGTGGATGTGCGCGCCAGCTGGACAGGATTCGAGATTCCCGATGAGTTTGTCGTGGGCTATGGCATCGACTTTGCACAACGCAACCGGTCGCTGCCCTTTATTGGCAAAGTCCGATTTACTGAATGATCACAACGCATTCACATCAGTTGTGCATTTTTCCACAGAGCCTGTTCTTATCACAGACGCGTGAGGTGGCTTAGATCGCTTGCCTGAACGCCCTTGGTCGCGCAACCATTGGGCGCATAGGACAACGCGACGGAGGTTTCCTTATGAAATTTGCAACGAAAATTGCTGCAACCGGTATTGCTTTAACCATGGCTCTGGCCGCTTCGGCGCATAGCGACGGACACGGCAACAATCCCTTTTCCTCACATATCAATGCCCGTCACGGGTACATGAATATTCTTGATTTCAATGTCGGCGTCTTGGTCCAAATGGCCCGCGGTGATGTGGATTACGATGCCGATGCGGCGGCGACCGCAGCCAATAACCTTGCCGCAATGTCGCGCGTGAACGGCAGCGCCTTTTGGGCACCCGGGTCTGATTCTGACGCGTTGGGCGGGGATGTAACCCGCGCCTTGCCCGCAATCTGGCAGGATTTCCCAGGCTTTGGCGAAGACTGGATGGCCTATGGTGCAGCGGCTGCCGCTATGGCCGAGGTCGCCGGTAGCAGTGTTGAAGAGTTGCGCGAAGCGCTTGGTCCTCTCGGGGCCGCTTGCACGGCGTGCCACCGCGACTATCGCCTCTCAAACAACTGATCCCCATTTTGGGGCCGGGTCACCCGGCCCCATCAATGACGTCAGGAGCCTGATATGCGCGCGCTATTCAGATGGACCGTCTTTCTTGCACTTGTGGTCGGCGGAGGGGGCTATTGGTGGACCATGCCAAGGGCGCTTTCGGTTGCCGAAATTCCGTCACACGCGGGAGACGCAGAAGCAGGCGAACGCATTTTCTGGGCTGCGGGTTGTGCATCCTGCCATTCTGCCGCTGAAGCCGAAGGCGAGGATCGGTTGATCCTGTCCGGGGGCCGCGCCTTTCCATCCGATTTCGGGACGTTTTATGCGCCCAATATCTCGATGGACGACGCCAACGGAATTGGCAGTTGGAGCGAGGTAGAATTCGTATCGGCAGTGATGCGTGGGGTTAGCCCGCAAGGCCAGCACTATTACCCGGCCTTTCCCTATACAACCTATGCAAGAGCCAGCGTTTCGGACATTCAGGATCTTTGGGCCTTCATGCAAACCCTGCCTGCCGACCCCACGGCGTCCCGCGCACATGATGTTGGCTTTCCATTCTCTATCAGGGCCTCGCTTGGCGGTTGGAAACTTCTGTTTTTTAACGATGATTGGGTGCTAGAGGGCGACCTGAGTGAAGAAGAAACGCATGGGCGTTATCTTGTTGAGGCGCTAGGGCATTGCGGCGAATGCCATACAGCCCGGAATGTGCTTGGCGGTATGGATATGGCCAACTGGCTGGCCGGCGCACCAAACCCGACGGGTCAGGGTCGTATCCCAAACATAACGCCCGGCGACCTGAATTGGAGCCAGCGCGACCTGGCCAATTACCTGAGGGACGGATTCACCCCAGAATTCGACGTTGTCGGCGGCGAGATGGCAGAAGTTGTCGCCAATCTCGCCCAGCTTCACGATGAAGACAGGGCCGCTATTGCGGCCTATCTGGCCCGTGTTCCTGCGATTGAAAACTAGCGGATCTGTGCAAGCATTTCCTGTGCACGAGCCTGTCCTTTTCCGTCCAGCTCGGAAGCGATCAAATCGCAATCTTCCTGGTGGCCTGGCAATTCCTCAGGATCATCTTCAATCTCTATGCCCAACAGGCAATAGGCGTAGCCAAGAGGGATATCGCGCTCGGGGAAGTCGACATCGCTGAGCAGGAGGCCGAGATTAACGGCCGCAAGGCCATTGTTCTGCTCAACCGACATGCGGAAATATTGCTCCGCCATTAATAAATCTACTGGGCCGCCGATCCCTTCCCACGCCATATAGGCCAGATCGTTTTGCCCAGGGCGGCTTCCGCGATCTGCAGCGATGACCATCAAACGGCGGGCTTCGATCAGATCGACATCCATACCAATGCCATCCCAGTTAAAGACCGCCAACGCATAAGCGGCGCCGTCATGTCCAAGATCGTTGGCGACATGATACAATTGAATTGCGCGTTCGATATCCTCGTCCACACCTCGCCCGTTTTCATACATCCAACCCAGGTTGTAGAAGGCAAAGCGATTTCCAAGCGTCGCCGCATGTTCGAAATACCCAACGGCTCGCGTCAGATCCACCGGGACGCCATCGGCCCCTTCTTCGTAGATCGTGCCAAGTATATTGATGGCGCGGTCGCTGCCCTGCTCGGCGGCTTGCTCGTAAAGGGCTACCGCGCGTATCATATCGCGCGGGCCGCCCTCTCCGCGTTCCCACATCCGCGCAAGATCAAGGATTCCGCGGGTCAGACCAAGATCTGCCGAAATCGTGAACCAACGCCGCGCCTCAAACAGGTCTTCTGGCACGCCCAAACCATTGAGATGCAACAGGGCGATATTTGCTGGTGCGTCGCGATCTCCGTCGGCATGGGCCTCCAAATATAGCTCCATTGCACGGGCATAATCTGGCTGACCTTCCAGCCCCCGATGGAAATAGACCCCCAGGGAATTTGCGGCCCCGGAGTTGCCCGCCGCAATCGCCATTTCAAGATATTGCCGCGCCGGGCCGGGCTGAGGTGCCTGACCATCCCATCCATTTAAGTAAAGGTCGCCCAAATTGGCCATGGCATGCGTATTTCCCTGCGCAATCGCGGCCTCGTAATATGCAATCGCTCGGATCGGGTCGCGGGCAATGCCCTGGCCACTTTCATAAAGAACACCCATGAGGTTCTGCGACGGCGCGTCGCCCGCGTTCGACAGATCACGCGCAATACTCAGCGCTGTGGCATAGTCACCTTGCAAATAGGCCTCACGTGCCTCGTCAAAAGTTTGAGCGTGAAGTGGAGACAGCGAAATAGTCGTCAAAGCTAGTGATAATAAAAATGCGCGCAGCATAATGACCTCCCGAAAATGGAATAATTCATCCAACAATACCGCGAATTCAGGGAATCTGAAAATTTTTGCGGGCGGATCGGGCTGCCGGCCCACCGGGCCAGCGCCAGAACGAAAAACTGGCCACGTTCGGTCTGAACGTGGCCAATCACAATAATCCGGTTTTGGTCAGGATCGCATTTTCATGCCCGGCAGAGGTTTTGCCTGCTTCAGGCTTGACTCATCTTGCGCAAACGGGCCTCGCGCAGACGCGCGAAATCATCGCCGGCATGGTAGCTGGACCGCGTCAAAGGCGTGGCAGAAACCATGAGGAACCCCTTGTTATAGGCCGCTTTTTCATAGGCCTTGAATTCCTCAGGCGTCACAAAACGATCTACAGCGTGGTGTTTCGGCGTTGGCTGCAAATACTGGCCAATGGTCAGAAAATCGATATCGGCCGCTCGCATATCGTCCATAACCTGCATCACCGCCTGCTTGTCTTCGCCAAGCCCCACCATGATGCCAGATTTTGTAAACATCGTCGGGTCCAGCTCTTTCACACGTTGCAACAACCGCAGCGAATGGAAATAGCGCGCACCGGGACGAACCTCTGGGTACAAGCCCGGAACCGTCTCAAGGTTGTGATTGAAGACATCCGGTTTTGCCTCGACCACAACGTCCAACACGCTGTCATCGCATTTTATGAAATCAGGCGTCAGAATCTCGATGGTCGTCTTGGGGCTGCGATGCCGTACGGCGCGGATCGTTTGGGCAAAATGCTCTGCGCCGCCATCTTCTACATCGTCGCGATCAACAGACGTGATCACGACGTGGTTCAGGCCAAGCTTTTGAACCGCATCGGCCACACGGCCGGGTTCGAATACGTCCAGATCTTCTGGCGGTTTACCGGTTGCGATATTGCAGAAGGTACAGGCTCGGGTGCAAACCTCACCCATGATCATCATGGTGGCGTGGCCCTGGCTCCAGCATTCGCCGACATTGGGGCAACCGGCCTCTTCACATACTGTGACAAGCTTATGATCCCGCATGATCTTATGCGTGTCTTTATAGCCCTGTCCAACGGGTGCCTTCACCCGAATCCAATCCGGTTTCCGCGGTTGCGGGTTATCTGGTTTGCGCGCTTTTTCAGGGTGGCGCTGCTCAGGGATTTTCAGATCACGCATTGACAAGGTCCTCCGTTGAGACTGTTTAACGCTAAACGATTAAAAAGTAACCCCAGTGATTGCGGGAAGCAGCTATGCATTCTGGCAAATGCTGCAACTGCATTGCATCCAAGATTAGAATCGTTCTAGACACCAGATATGCCCGATCTCAACATGAGATCATCCTTATAGTATTTCAGGAGTTTATGCCAATGTTGCCTGGTGCAAAACTGCCCTCAGTAACCTTCAAAACCCGTGTTCGCGACGACAGCATCGACGGGCCCAACCCGTTTCGCTGGCAGGATATGACAACCGAGGACTATTTTGCGGGCAAGCGCGTTGTCTTGTTCTCTCTGCCCGGTGCATTCACGCCGACTTGCTCCACTTACCAGTTGCCTGGCTTTGAAAAAGGCTTTGGTGATTTTGCCGCTGAAGGCATCGATGCAATCTATTGCATGTCCGTCAATGACAGCTTTGTCATGAACAAATGGGCGCAGGATCAGAAACTTGAAAACGTGTCGGTCATCCCTGATGGCTCAGGCGAGTTCACCCGCCGCGTCGGAATGCTTGTGCGCAAAGATAATCTGGGTTTTGGCCTGAGATCCTGGCGCTACGCGGCTGTCATAAACAATGGCGTGGTCGAAGCCTGGTTCGAAGAACCCGGCCTGTCTGACAACCACGGTGACGACCCTTACGGTGTGTCCAGCCCAGAGACTGTGCTGAACTGGTTGAAAGAGCAGTCCAAAACCGTCGCTGCATAAGCACGAAATCACTATTACTGAACCGGCCCGACCTGATCCGCAGGCCGGGCCGTATTCGTTATCGGATCGCGGCTGACCAGGTGCCGCCGCCTCCGCAAAATGCACTGCCATTTCCGCGGTAGGGAATCCCGTTCGTCGTATCACGGGGATACCAGGTCCCCGACAGGGAACACCCGGGCAGCGAGCCCGAAATGGTCGCGACATTTAGCGATGTTCCGACCATCCCAACAGTGGCGGTGCCCTCCCACCGGGATGTCGTTGTCCAGACATAGTAGTTCCAAAGACTATCGGCCGCGCAAGTCAGACGCCTGAGCTCAAACCCGTAGATAGTGCTGCCAATATCAATGCGACCTTGCCAGTTTGACCCTCGGTTGTCGCAATTCAGTGCCATTGCCGGTGCTGCAAAAAAGGTCAGCAGCGTTATGGCCAAAGCAGAAATGATCACTTTTACGTTCAATGCTATTCCCCCAAAAAAGATGAACCCCATTCAAGGTCCTTTTAGGTTAGCACGAAAAGCATTCTCCGCAAAATTTGAAATCAATTCGGCAATTTCAGTTGTCGTCGTCGCTGGCCCTTTGCTCCCGCAACCATCTATCCAGCGCGGGGTTCATGTCCTGCGCGCCCGATTCCAAAGCGTCATGTGCAAGACTATCGCGGGCCATTGTCGGGCGAGGCGGCATCGCGGGGCTGCGGAAATAGTGGAGCTCCCTTGCACCGAAATAAAAGCTGACTATCGCGCCGAGCAGCCACCAAAGCGGCTCTGGCACCGCCGTAAGCCCTTGCATACGTGCCGAAAAGGCAACCGGATCAACCATCGCAAAGATGAACAGACCCATCGTGCCAAAGGCCAACATCGGGCGGGGCAGGCGATTGACCCCATTTACCAATCGATCAAAGAGGCCAAGGCGGGCAAACTGAAATTCGTGCCCCATCGCCGCCAGGGCAGCCTGCTGCGCCGCCGCCGATAGCTCCATTCGACGGGTTTCGTTGGCGTGGAACACCTCTGCAACGCCGGATACCGCATCGCCTACGGCCGTGATGCCAGCCTCTTGGCCCAAAACGCGCGAAATTAGCCCCATGCCGCCACCCTTGCCCGATGTTCGGCATCCGTTAGGTGATATTCAGGATCAATGAATTCTTCTGCCCGCAGGATCCAACCGCCTTTGCCGCCGTCACGCCGCGTTGCATATCTGCGAGACGCTGGCCGTCGGTCACCAATCGCGTAATAGAAGTTGCGTCGCGCAATTCCATAGGCATTCACCAAGCCATCTGCCCCCTGTGAATAGGCCGCATGGGCAGCGGCAATGGTCTGAGGTCCGATTGCGCCATCAACGGCGATATCCAGCCCCATGTCGCGCAACAAACGTTGCAGTATTCGAACCGCATTCGACCCCGAGTTGACCTGCATGTCAAAAACGGTCGGGCGAAGACCATCAGGCAGGGCATCAATGCGGGGCGCCAAGTAGTAGTGTTCAATAAAGATATCAATGGCTTGCTCGCGGTCTAGGGCGCGAACATCAATTGTATCTACATCTCCGTCCCGGTCCAGATCCAGACCCAACCGGCGCATTGTGTGGATTGTGACGCCGAAATTCGTGGCCCCGCCCGGGTCATTCGGGTCGTTTACATATCCGCCCTCTCGGGCAACAATTTCAGTAGCGATTTGGCGAACCGACAGCATGGGTTCAGCCCTCCATGCTCAAGGTTCCTATTGGCCACAAGAATGGGCATAAAACTTCTAAATTTTTATTAAAGCGGGCCGCGTTTTCCAGCGTCGCATGGTCAAGACACCCAAATGCCGCTTGTCCATGGCAATGCGTGCCGACGATGGCTCTCTTTTATGAGAGCCTGAGGAGGCGCGCGCCCTTTAGCTTTCGTCGGGTTGGCGGTAGACGCCCTGCTCTTCCAATGCGTCGATAACTTCGGCGGGCATATAAGTCTCATCATGGCGGGCCAGCAGTTCGGTCGCCAAAAACTCGCCATCGACAAACCGCCCAGTGGCCACCGTGCCCTGCCCTTCACCAAATAGATCCGGCGGCGCATCATTGCCGACATAACGCACCGGGATATCGGCACCGCCATCAGTGACGATAAAGGTAAACTCCAGCCCCTCAGGTTCGCCCATGGAGCCATCCAACACCAAACCGCCAATGCGGAAAACTTCGTCAGACGGTGGGGGCGTTTCAGCAACCTCAGACGGTGTGCGGAAGAAATTGATGCCATCCCGCAGGCCATAGCCAATCAACCCCGCAGACACTGCAAGGGCTACGGCGGCAACGATAATCACCTGAATTCGGCGCTGTTTTTTCAAGCTTCGCATGCATTCCTCCGCGAGGGTCGCCAACAACCTGGCAGACCCTATATCAATCGCAGATAATTAGAAACTGACCGAGATCAATCTTAGGCAGAGGTGAACGCGATCTTCCGCCGCAGGAACTGTGTGGCCTTGTTTGAAACGCGGGCCGGATCGCCCGTTGTCAAAAACGCCGGTTCTGTGCCTGGTCCGATTTTCTCCGGGCGGCGGGTCAGGTAATCGGCAAGGCTCTCGGCCACCAGATTGGCCTGGCTGTAAACCTTAACGCCCTCGCCCAATGCGTCCTGAAACACCTCTTCCATCAGCGGGTAATGAGTGCAGCCCAGGATCGCGGCCTGCGGCTTTGGCATCCGGCGTTGCAGCGCTTCAACATGGCTGCGCACCAGGGCCTCGGCTAGGATCATATCGCCATCTTCGATCGCGTCGACAACGCCGCCGCAGGGTTGGGCCTCCACATCGACCCCAATGGCGCGAAATGCCAATTCGCGCTGAAACGCGCGGCTGGAAACGGTGGCGGGGGTTGCAAACAAGGCCACTTCTTTCACCGCAACCTCTGTGGGCGGAGAGTTGTCACCCCATTGGCGTTCTGTCAGCGCTTCAATCAGTGGCACGAAAACGCCCAGAACGCGTTTATCCTCGGGCACCCAACTTTCCTGCATGCGTCGCAAAGCCACCGCGGCCGCGGTGTTGCAGGCCAGAATGACCAGATCACATCCGGCATCAAAGAGACGCGTTACACCAGCCGTTGTTTTTTCATAAATATCTTCGGAATCGCGCACCCCATAGGGCGTATGCGCATTGTCACCGTAGTAGACAAACGGCACGTCAGGCAGGCGTTTGGTGACAGCGTCCAACACTGTCAAGCCGCCCAGACCACTATCAAAAATGCCAACTGCCATATTTGCCTATCCTCGATCTTCGCCCCGATCGTTCCCGTGGGGGTATTTGATAGAAATGCGCACATCGTGGCATCTCTGCAATTCAGTTTCTTTCTGAAACCATTTTCACCAGCCTACGCCTCGCAATCGATTCGAACCACAGGGCATTCGCGTCGTCAGCGCCGCGTCCACCCCCAAAGGCAGAGCAGCTCCATCGCCACATGAGCCCCGGCAACGGCTGTAATCCCCCCATGGTCAAACGGCGGGGAAACTTCGACCACATCGCCGCCAATCAGATTGATCCCTGCCAGATCCCTGAGCAGGATCGCCGCTTGCCCCGACGAAAGACCGCCCCAGACCGGCGTGCCGGTTCCTGGCGCCGCAGACGGGTCCAGGCAATCAATGTCAAAACTCAGGTAGCATTGGGATTCGCCCACGATGTCTTTCACGCGCGCGGCGATGGCCCCTGCCCCATGTTCATGAACTTGTCGCGCATCAATGATCTCGATGCCAAGATTGTCCTCAACCACGGTGCGGATGCCGATATGAACTGAACGCGCGACATCGATCAGCCCTTCCTTCACGGCCGTGTAAAGAAAGGTTCCGTGATCCACGCGCGCAGCGTTGTCATCCGGCCATGTGTCGGTATGCGCATCACATTGGATGATTGCCAGCGGCCCAAATCGTTTTGCATGGGCGCGCAGCAGCGGCAGCGTGATCGAATGATCGCCACCAAGCGAGATCATCGCGCAGTTTTGGCTGAGGATGCTGTTTGCATGGGCCTCAAGCACTTCGGGAAAGGCCGAAGGCATGGCATAGTCAAAGGCCAGGTCGCCATAATCAGCAATGGCCAGGTCGCTCAGCGGATCGAACCCGTCCCAGCCATAGGGCGGATCGTAGACTTGCAGCAGGCTGGCCTCACGAATGGCGCGAGGGCCCAATCTTGTGCCTGGGCGGTTGGTGACAGCCTGATCAAAGGGGATTCCGGTGATCGCAATGTCCGCCTCGGACAAATCCTTAGTGTAGCGGCGGCGCAAAAAGCTGGCGACACCGCCAAAGGCGTTCTCGCGGCCCAGCCCTTTCAAACCGTTCCGGGTTATCGCCTCATCAATGATGTGTTTGCTGTCTTCCAGCGCCATTCCTGCGCCCTCCGGTAAACCTGTCGCGTTATGGCCCCATCCAGAGCGTGGTTTTAGCGGAAAGGCAATGCCGGCTTGCATCAGGGTCGTCTACCATGCATCACCAAAGGACACGTTGCAGTGCCAAAGCAGGAGCCCCATTCATGCCAGACAGCCCCTTGAAACAGGCCTTTTTGGAAGGGATGAGCCGCGCTCCGGCCTCTGTCAGCATTGTCACCACCGATGGCCCTGCGGGCCGCGCCGGGGTAACGGTCAGCGCTATGACGCCAGTTTCTGCCGATGGCGACGCGCCCACGATGCTCGTGTGCATGAACGAGGCTGCCTCGGCCCTGCCGCCCCTTTTGGAAAACGGGTGTTTCTGCATCAATGTTTTGCGCACCGACCAGCATGGGATTTCGGACGTGTTTTCTGGCCGAAAGCCCGCTCCGGGGGATGACCGCTTCAATTCGGCGACATTCGAAACCGCAGCTACAGGCGCGCCATGCCTTGCCGATGCCGTGGTCAGCTTTGACTGTGAACTGGTCTCTGCTGAAAAGATCGGCACGCATCATGTGTGCATCGGTGCAGTGCGCGCCGTTCATGTTTCAAGCGAAGGCGCACCGCTGCTTTATGGCATGCGCAGCTATTTGAGAGCTGAAAAGCATTAACCGTCACAAGGGCTGAGCCCGCTCAACCAATCTGGCAAAGAAGCTGGCCCCAATTGGCGACAAGTCGTCGTTATAGTTATATTCCGGATGATGCAGTCCTGCCCCGTCACCGGCTCCGAAAAACAGATAGCTGCCCGGGCGTTGCTCCAACATATATGAGAAATCTTCGGCGCCCATTTCGCGCCCCGCCTTGTCGTTGACACGTGCCTCACCGACAATTTCCTTGGCCGTTTCAACCGCGAATTGAGTTTCATCGGGATGATTCACAGTGGCTGGATAGTTGCGGACGTAGTTCAGTTCGGCTTCGACTCCAAAAGCGGCGGCTTGCCCGGCAACAATTTCCTGCATGCGCGTCTCGACCATATCCTGCACCGATTTATCAAAAGTGCGCACTGTGCCACCGAGATAGGCCGTGTCGGGAATAACGTTTTCAGCGCTGCCTGCATGGATCATGGTTACTGACACAACCAGATCATTTAGCGAAAAATGGTTGCGGGACACGATGGTTTGCAAGGCTTGCGCAATAGATACCGCCGCGATCACAGGGTCACGGGTTTCATGCGGATAGGCCCCGTGCCCGCCCACCCCTTTGATATTGATGTCAAACCCATCAACGGCCGCCATGATTGGACCGGGTGTGGTTTCAACCTGCCCCAACTCCATGTCGGGCACATTATGGATACCAAAGACTTGCGAGATATCGAACCGATCCATGATGCCCTCTTGGCACATGACATTGCCGCCACCTCCATCTTCCTCAGCCGGTTGAAAGATCAACGCAACACGCCCGCGAAAATTGCGCGTTTCAGCAAGGTATTTGGCGGCCCCAAGCAGCATGGTTGTGTGCCCGTCATGCCCGCAAGCATGCATTTTTCCGTCAATTTTCGACGCATATGGCAGGCCGGTTGCCTCTTTGATGGGCAGGGCATCCATATCGGCGCGCAAACCAATGGTCGGCCCGTCGCCCTGCCCTTCGACGATCGCCACAATCCCGGTTTTGGCGATCCCCGTATGGATGTCTGTCAGGCCAAATTCTTTCAGCCGCTCCACTACAAATTCAGCTGTTTCAAAACAGTCAAACCCGAGTTCGGGATGTTCATGCAGATGACGGCGCCATCCGGTCATCTCATCTGCGTAACCGGCTATTCTGTTGATCAAGGCCATGCTGGACTCCTCGCGCGCACTCGGTTCTAACCAGCGCGAAGCGTGACCCAATTCGAGGACTCTGGCAATGAGTAATGGTTCCGATGACCTGATCCATGACCCCAAGGGTGGCATGCCCAGATTGCTGGAGATCATGCGGCGGTTGCGCGATCCTGATACTGGCTGTCCCTGGGATATCGAGCAGGATTTCGCGACTATAGCCCCTTACACAATCGAGGAAGCCTATGAAGTGGCGGACGCGATTGAGCGTGAGGCGTGGGAGGACCTGAAGGGTGAACTGGGTGATCTGCTGTTCCAGTCGGTTTTCCATGCCCAGATGGCTGAGGAAAAAGGCCTGTTCTCGTTCAACGAGGTTGCCGACACGATGTCGGACAAAATGGTCTCCCGGCACCCGCACGTCTTCGGCGATGAAACGCGCGAGAAATCTGCCGAGCAACAGACCCGCGACTGGGAAACTATCAAGGCGGCTGAGAGGGCTGCCAAAGCCCGTGGTGGCGTTCTGGATGATGTCGCGCTGAATTTGCCCGCACTTCTCAGGGCTGAAAAACTGCAAAAGCGGGCCGCCAGGGTTGGCTTTGACTGGCCTGAGATTGGCATGGTGGTTGATAAAATCGCTGAAGAAGCGCGCGAGTTGGCAGAGGCGCGCGATACTCTGCCCCAAGACAAGATCGAAGAGGAAATGGGTGATCTGCTTTTTGTGATGGCCAATTTGGCACGACATCTGAAGGTCGACCCAGAAGTGGCCCTCAGACGCGCGAACGCAAAATTTCTGCGCCGTTTTGCGGATATTGAGGCTAGCCTTGCTGCCCAAGGGAAACGCCCTGAGGACAGCGATTTGGCGGAAATGGACGCGCTTTGGGACGCGGCAAAAACCAAGGGGCTTTGATTAGCTGCGTTTTCTGAGCATGGTTTCCAAAGCATCCAGAAAGGCGCTGCGGTCCGCTTTCGCAAACGGCTTCTGACCGCCGATCCCCTGCCCGTCCAGACCTGCCCGGATATCTGCCATGATGGCCCGCGTTGCGATCTGTGCGCCGATGCTATCCTTGGTAAATGCGCGCCCTTTCGGGTCCAGCACCTGCGCGCCCGCAGAGAGGCAACGCTCGGCTAAAAGGATATCGGCGGTGATGACAATTGAACGCGGGCCTGACGCCTCTGCGATCGCATCATCGGCAGCGTCGAACCCGTCAGAAACAACGAACATCTTGATCAGCGGGTGATCCGGCAAACGCAAACCCTGGTTGGCAACAAAACAAATGGGGACGCCATGGCGCAGACCGACACGGATGCACTCTTGTTTTACTGGGCACGCATCTGCATCCACAAGAATCATGGCAGCGCTTTCCTTATGTCCGGGTTCTGGCTTTTTGGAACGCCGGTATATATTTAACCATCAGGAATCTCTCAAAAGTTTCGACAGCCCATCATGTGTAAATAAATACGAAAACCTGATCGCAGCAATCAAATGTTTTGATCAGAAAAGGTCCGATTCGGCTCTTTTCAAAATTGGTTCCTCCCACTAACCTGATTCCCATAAGGATAAAAATGTCCAATCAGGGAGACTACTATGAAGAAAATCCTGCTGGCCTCAGTGGCCACAGCTGCAGTCGCGACCTCTGCCTTTGCCGATGGCCACGCCACCCAGATCACTCTTGGCATCTCGCTTGGCTTTACCGGCCCGCTTGAATCGTTGGCCCCGCCCATGGCGCAGGGCGCGGAACTGGCGATGGCAGAAGTTACGGCCTCTGGCAATTTGCTCGACGGCGCCTCTGTTACGTCAGTACGCGGTGACTCAACCTGCATCGACGCCTCGGCGGCCACCACCGTTGCTGAACGCCTGATCACGTCAGACGGCGTTTCTGGCATTGTTGGTGCGATGTGCTCGGGCGCAACAACCGCGATGCTGACAAACGTTGCCGTGCCAAACGGCATGGTGATGATTTCGCCCTCCGCAACCTCGCCTGCGTTGTCGACTGTTGAAGACAATGGCCTGTTCTTCCGCACCTCGCCCTCTGACGCACGTCAGGGTGTTGTGATGACTGAGATCATCATGGAGCGCGGCTTCAACGAAGTTGCCGTGACCTATACAAACAACGATTACGGTCAGGGCCTGGCCGATAGCTTTGCAGCTGCCTTCGAAGCGGCAGGTGGCACTGTCACCCTTGTTGCAGCACATGAGGATGATCGCGCTGATTATTCGTCAGAAGTCGGCTCACTGGCCTCGGCAGGCGGTGAACTGCTAGTGGTTGCAGGCTATGTCGACTCCGGCGGCTCGGGCATCATTCAGGCGGCCCTCGACTCGGGCGCGTTTGATACGTTCGTTTTCCCCGACGGTATGGTTTCTGAAACCCTGACTGAAAACTTCGGGTCCGACATCGACGGCTCGTTCGGTCAGAACCCAGGCACGGACAGCAATGGCGCAACTGTTTATCAGGCAATGGCGTCTGAGGCTGGCTTTGACGGCACCTCTGCCTTCTCGGCAGAAAGCTATGATGCGGCCGCGCTGATCATGCTGGCGATGCAAGCGGCTGGTTCTTCCGCGCCTGGCGACTATGCGGCCCATGTTATGGATGTGGCCAACGCACCGGGTGAAGAGATCCTGCCGGGCGATCTTGGTCGCGCGCTGGAACTGATCGCTGCTGGCGAGGACGTCAACTATGTTGGTGCAACTTCGGTTGAACTGATCGGCCCAGGTGAGTCGGCTGGCAACTACCGTGAAGTTGAAATCGTCGACGGTGCGATCACCGTTGCCGGATACCGCTAAGCGGTTTTCGAACACGACAAAACGCAGCCCGGACTTCGGCCCGGGCTGTCCCTTTCGGGACCGGGGGAAAGGTGACACTCAATGATCACCGTTGAGAATTTACACAAGCATTTTGGCGGATTTCATGCCGTAGATGGCGCCAGCCTAAGTATCGAAGAGGGTTCAATCACCGGGTTGATCGGACCCAACGGTGCAGGAAAAACTACTCTTTTCAATGTGATTGCAGGCGTTCTTAAACCAACATCGGGCCGTGTCTTGATGGATGGCGAGGACATTACCGGCCTGCCGCCGCATGACTTGTTCGACAAAAAACTGCTGCGCACATTCCAGATCGCGCATGAGTTTTCCTCGATGACTTGCCGTGAAAACCTGATGATGGTTCCGGGCGATCAATCGGGTGAAAAACTGTGGAACACTTGGTTTGGCCGCAAACGGATTGCCGATGAAGAACGTGCCTTGCGCGCAAAGGCCGACGAGGTACTTGAATTTCTGACAATTGAGCATCTGGCCGACCACAAAGCGGGGCAGGTTTCCGGTGGTCAGAAGAAGCTTTTGGAGCTTGGTCGTACCATGATGGTGGACGCCAAGATCGTGTTTCTGGATGAGGTTGGTGCGGGCGTGAACCGCACCCTTCTGATGACCATCGGTGACACGATCATGCGCCTCAATAAAGAGCGCGGATACACGTTCGTGGTCATCGAGCATGACATGGATTTCATTGGAAAAATCTGCGGTCCGGTGATTTGTATGGCCGAAGGCAAAGTGCTTGCTGAGGGCACATTGGATGAGATCAAGGCCAATGAACAGGTGATCGAGGCCTATTTGGGCACCGGCCTGAAAAACAAGGAACCGGCATGATTTTGGCCCGTCACCCCCGGTACACCCCCTGTACACCCCCCATGCACCCCCAGTGCATAAAAATGGCGGAATTCGTGGCATGAGCAGCAATCCCTATCAGGAAGATCGTGGAAACAAGGACATTTCCATCGGAAACCCGAAAGGGGTCGGAACTCTGCAACCGGCGAAGGGCCTAAGCAACAAAAAGGCCGCCGCCGCAGGGACGCCCTTCCTGATCGGTGAAAACATGACCGGCGGTTATGGTAACGGGCCGGATATTTTGCATGACTGTACCATCGCGGTTGAAAAGGGCGAGATTGCCGTGATCGTTGGCCCCAACGGTGCCGGCAAATCCACGGGCATGAAGGCGGTGTTCGGGATGCTGAACCTGCGCAAAGGTCGCGTGGTTCTGGATGGCGAAGACATTACCAAACTTACCCCGCAAGCCCGCGTGGCCGAAGGGATGGGATTTGTTCCACAAACGGCGAATATTTTCACGTCGATGACGGTGGAAGAAAACCTTGAGATGGGTGCCTTTATCCGAACTGACGATTTCGCGGATACGATGGCCCAGGTCTATGACCTCTTTCCCATTTTGAAAGAGAAACGCCTGCAACCGGCAGGTGAGCTGTCTGGCGGTCAGCGCCAGCAGGTTGCTGTTGGCCGGGCGCTGATGACACAGCCTAAATTATTGATGCTGGATGAACCCACTGCGGGCGTTAGCCCGATCGTGATGGACGAACTATTTGACAGAATTATTGAGGTGGCGCGCACGGGGATTTCGATCTTGATGGTCGAACAAAACGCCCGGCAAGCACTTGAAATTGCAGATAAAGGCTATGTGCTCGTCCAGGGGCGCAACGCTTATACCGACACCGGCAAAGCATTGATGGAAGACCCCGAAGTGCGCCGGTCATTCTTAGGAGGATAATTATGAAATTTCTTTATGCCACTGCCTTTGCCGTGCTGGCCATGCCCGCAGCCGCGCAACAGGTCACATTCGATTGTACCTTTACCGAGGCCTGCCGCCAGTTTGGCGGAAATTGTCAGCCTGAAAATGTCGATTACAGCTATGACTTTGATATGACTACCGGCACGGGTGCGATGATCCATACCGGCACTCGTTATGATGGCGAAGTGCATCGAGCTGAAGGCGCGCATCATTTCTTTCTGATCAACAGCGCCGGGGCCGAAATGACGAGTATCTCAGATGGTGGGCGGATCGTTTATGTCGGCACATTGTCGCTTGGCGATGACCTCGGGCATTACCGCCTGACGGGCAATTGTCGCGACACGTCGGCAGGGTCCGGTGGCGGTGGCGGCTCCAAATGATAATCAGCCGGGGGGCATATCTGGGATTGGCGGCGCTGGCGATGACTTCGCCGGCTAGCGCGTCGGGGTTTTCGCCGATGCTATGCCTGTTTGCTCCAGATTGTCCCCCGGCAGAAACCTGTTCCAGCTTTACGGTCGAGATCGCACCAATAGATCATGAGCCCGGCCTTTGGTTTTCCTATACCGGGCAGCGGCTGGCGGTGGATGACATCACCCCATCCGATACGCCGCTGTCGATCTTTCATGCGCCGGGAAATGAGGACAACGTCATGCTGACGATTTTCCCGACCGGCGAGGCGCTGCATTTGCGCCAGTATTATCAGGCGGGCCATGGCCCAGTGCAGGACACGGCCCATGGCCAGTGCGAGGATTTGTAATGATCAGACTGACCCTCGCCTGCGGTGCGCTGATCTTTGCGCCCCCTGCCCTGGCTGAGACCGGATTTGCCTGCGCCTTTACGGTCGCCTGCGAGGCGGCGGGCGAATGCCTGCCAGAAGAGATCCTGACCGAGATTGGTGTGTCCGAAGACGGGGCCATGGCCTTTCTGGGGCGGAACACAGACGGGCTAGAGATAACTCCCATGTCACCGGCCAATGCTGGGGTGGTCAGCTTTTCCGGCCTGTCGGACGACCAGGTGGCGACATTGATAACAATAAACGCCGACGGGACGGCGTTATTCAGCCAACATGGGCCAGAGGCCGCGGCCACAACCCATTTTGGCACTTGCGAGGTGATGTGATGGATCTTTTGAACGCGATCGTGGTTCTGGCCAATTTCGTGATCGTGCCCGCAACCGCCTATGGCGCGCAATTGGCGCTTGGGGCCTTGGGGGTAACGCTGATTTACGGGATCTTACGGTTTTCGAACTTCGCCCATGGCGACACGATGGCCTTTGGAGCAATGGTAACAATCATTGTTACATGGGGATTGCAGGCTGCTGGCATCTCGCTTGGCCCCCTTCCCACAGCGCTTTTGGCCTTGCCGGTCGGCATCGCGGTCACGTCGCTTTTGCTGATTGGCACAGACAGGCTGGTCTATCGGTTTTACCGCCAGCAAAAGGCCAAACCGGTGATCTACGTCATCGCCTCGCTTGGTGTGATGTTCATCATGAACGGGCTGGTGCGGTTTATTATCGGCGTGGATGATCAACGCTTTGCCGATGGGGAACGGTTCATCGTTTCGGCGCGCAATTTCAGAGAGATTACGGGACTGGATGAGGGGCTGGCCATTCGCACAAGTCAGGGCATCACCGTTGTCGTGGCTGTCATCTGCGTGGCCCTTTTGTTCTGGTTTCTCAACCGCACACGCACGGGCAAATCGATGCGAGCCTTTTCAGATAATGAGGATCTGGCGCTGCTGTCCGGCATCAACCCCGAACGGGTGGTGATCTACACCTGGATCATTGTGGCTGCCCTGGCGACTACGGCGGGCGTGCTCTACGGGCTCGACAAAAGCTTCAAACCCTTCACTTATTTCCAGCTGCTTCTTCCGATCTTTGCCTCGGCCATTGTGGGCGGGCTTGGCAATCCGCTTGGTGCGATTGCGGGCGGGTTCGTGATCGCCTTTTCCGAAATCTCGATCACCTACGCGTTTCGCCGCTTTGCCAATCATATTCTGCCGGAAAGATGGGAGCCCGAGGGGCTGCTACAGCTTTTGTCCACGGATTATAAATTCGCCGTCAGCTTTGCCATTCTGCTGATTGTGCTGCTGTTCCGACCGACCGGCATCTTTCAGGGGAAATCGCTATGAGCATGATCGCACCGCGCAATGTCCTGCTTTTCGGCATGTTGGCTGTCCTGTTTATCCTGACCGGCATGATGCAGTCCTGGAATACGGCCCTCACGATTTTTAACATGGGGCTGATATCGGCCATCCTGGCCCTGGGCGTGAATATTCAATGGGGATATGCGGGCCTGTTCAATGTCGGTGTCGTGGGGTTTACCGCGCTTGGCGGCTTGGCGGCGGTTCTGGTGTCTATGCCCCCGGTTCCCGAGGCATGGAGCGCGGGTGGACCGCGCATGTTGCTGGCGTTGTTGTCTGGGGCTGCGACCATCGGATTGGCGATTGCCAGTTGGCGGCGCCTGCCGAACGGCGGGCTGCGGGTGGTGGTACTGCTGGCGATCCTTATTGGCGGCTTTATGATTTATCGGGCGATCTTTGACCCGGCGCGGGACGCGATTGAAAGCGTGGAACCGGCCTTGACAGGCTACCTTGGCGGGCTTGGCCTGCCAGTTGTTCTGGCCTGGCCGATTGGCGGGCTATTTGCCGCTGGTGCTGCATGGATTGTTGGTAAAACCGCGCTTGGCTTGCGATCAGACTATCTGGCCATTGCCACACTTGGCATTGCTGAGATCATCATTGCCGTGATGAAAAACGAGGACTGGCTGGCGCGCGGCGTAAAAAACGTCACCGGCATTCCTCGTCCTGTGCCCTATGAGATCGACCTACAGAACAGCAGTTGGTTCATCAATTTGGCTGACCGGCTTGGGGCGGATTACGTCACCTTTTCCTCTATCTTCGTCAAGCTCTGCTACAGCGCGCTTTTCATTGCCGTCTTGCTCTTGCTCATCACGCTGACGCAACTGGCGCTAAACTCGCCCTGGGGCCGGATGATGCGCGCCATTCGCGACAATGAGGTCAGCTCGGAGGCGATGGGGAAGAACGTCACCTCGCGGCATTTGCAGATCTTCATCCTAGGCTCTGCCATTTGTGGTCTGGCTGGCGCGATGATCACCACATTGGACGGTCAGCTTGTACCCAGCTCTTACAACCCGCTGCGCTTTACCTTCCTGATCTGGGTGATGGTGATCGTCGGCGGGTCCGGAAATAACTGGGGCTCGGTTTTGGGCGGGTTCCTGATCTGGTGGCTCTGGATCATGGTAGAACCTATCGGGCTATGGCTGATGACGGTCATCACCTCAGGCATGGCCGAAGATAGTGGGCTGCGTAGCCATCTGATTGACAGTGCGGCCCATATGCGCCTGTTGACGATGGGGATATTCCTGCTGCTGGTCCTCAGGTTCAGCCCGCGCGGCCTGATCCCAGAGAAATAGCGCTAGGGCTGCTCCAGCCATTCGGCAATGCCGCCGGGACATTCCGGCCGGAAATAGATCACAGCGCGGCCCCCGACGGGGGCCGTTGCCGTTTCGGCCCAGTGTGCAACGCCATGGATGGTCATCCGGTGTAGCAAAATGGCTTGTCCCGGGCTGGCTGGCAGCAGCCTGCGGGGGCAGCGATCAAAAACGTCGCGCCGGGCGAGTTGATAGATGTCTGTCAGATCGAGGTCGGGCCAGATATGTTTCGGGAGTTTTGCAAAAGCGGCCCTGAAATGGGCGCGGATCACCTCATGACTGCCCTCCCAAACCACAAGGGGGGCGGCATCGGTCGAACATTCTGTAACCGGATAACCCAGGATCCAGGCGTGCGGTTCCTTCAGAAACCGTTGCTTGTTTGGCCCAAGCGCCAAAAGCCCATCCAGATGGGCCGCATCGCGCCGCTGACGAAACCTGAATGCGCTGTCGCTTTCCCCTGCACTTTGTTCTGGATAGCCGGGATAGGTGACGGAGACTTGCCCGCGATGCAGGGGAAGTGTGCCCGTTTTCCCCGTGGCGGTTTCAAAAGCTACCCCGCTCAGCGGCGGGCCTTTGCCAACACGACCATCCGCATCATTCGGCAAAGCATCCACACCGACAAACCACGTTCCGCCACAGCGCAACCAATTCGCTTGCAGATTTGGATCAGAGGCCGCAGCCAAAGCGGCGGGTCCGGCCGTTTCTAGCCAAGCTTCAACAGCCGGATCAGAATCGAAAACCTGCCAGCCCTTGGACAGCCAGCTCACCAGCCAAGCGCCTTTCTGAGCATATTCAGCGCCATGACCATGATAAAGATTGCAAAGACCCGCTTTAGTGGTTTGGGATCCATTGCATGGGCCAGTTTCACCCCCCAAGGGGCCGTGATCAGTGTCATCGCGACGATAATGGCAAAGGCCACCAAATTGACCTGGCCCACGGTAAAGGGCGGTCGCCCCGGCCCGTCACCGCCAATGAAGAGAAAGCCAATAACTGACGGCACGGCGATGATCACGCCAAAGCCTGCTGCCGTGGCCACGGCATTATGGATCGGGCGACCATAGAGCGTCATCATCGGCACGCCAAAGCTGCCCCCGCCAATGCCCATCAGCACAGACAAAAACCCCAATACGGGAGAGGCAATGCTGCGCCCCAAGAGGCCCGGCATCTGATCGCCCAACCGCCATTCTGACCGACCGAAGCCAAAGTAAAGCCCGACACAGACGCCCAAAACGCCAAATATTCCCATCAAGACTTCGTTGCGCAGGCCCGAGGCTGCGACGACACCAAGTGCGGCCCCAACGGCAATGCCCGGCCCCCATGCGCGCAAAATATCCCATTCAACCGCGCCTTTGCGGTTATGGGCCATAACGGAACGCACGGATGTGACGATAATCGTGGCCAAAGACGTGGCCAGACAGACCTGCATCAGGTCCGGGCTGTCATATCCAAGCGATGTGAAGGCAAAGAAGAAGGCAGGCACAAGCACGATGCCGCCACCCACCCCCAAAAGACCCGCAACAACACCCGCGAACCCTCCGATCAATAGGATCAGCACCAGCAGCGGCAGAAATTCAGCTATTTCAGGCATTTGGGCAGTGTCCTTAGGCGGCAAATTGGCGGATCGGGGCCAGAGCAGCCTCAACCACCTCAGGGCCAGCGCCGGGCTTGTGGGCGCGTTCAGATAATATGCGTTTCCAATGCCGCGCTCCGGGTCGGCCCGCGAATAGGCCCAGCATATGGCGTGTGATCTGGTTGAGGCGCCCACCCCGGCTCAAATGCCTGTCAATATAGGGCAGCATCTGCAGGGCGACATTTTCGGCCGTTGTTTGCTCAACTTCGCTGCCAAAGATCATCTGATCCGCTGCCAACAAAAGATTGGCCGGTTCATGATAGGCAGCGCGTCCAATCATGACGCCATCAAAGCCCTGATCCAAATGCGCGATGGTCTGATTCAAATCTGTAATCCCGCCATTGACCGACAGGTGAAGATGCGGAAACGCGGCCTTCATCTGGTGGACCAGTGGGTAGTTCAGCGGCGGGATGTCACGGTTTTCCTTGGGGCTCAGCCCCTTCAGCCACGCCTTTCTGGCATGAATGGTAAAGCGAGAAACGCCTGCATCTGACACGGTTTCAAGGAAACGTGGCAACACCTCTTCTGGCACCTGCTCATCGACACCAATGCGGCACTTCACTGTCACCTCAACCGAGCTGGCTTCGACCATCCCGGCGACGCAACGCGCGACAAGGTCGGGCTGTTCCATCAACACAGCGCCAAATGACCCGGATTGCACCCGATCCGACGGACAGCCGACATTGAGATTGATTTCGTCATATCCAAGGCCCGCCGCTATCCGTGTGGCTTCGGCCAACTCAGCCGGATCAGAGCCGCCCAATTGTAACGCAACAGGATGTTCTTCGGCATTATAGGCCAACAACCGATCCCGGTCGCCGCGCACAATCGCGGGTGCTGTCACCATCTCGGTGTATAGCAGCGCCTCACGCGTCATCAGACGGTGAAAATACCGACAGTGACGGTCCGTCCAATCCATCATAGGGGCGATGGAAAATCTGGCTGATTTCAGCGACATCCGAGAGTCTGGTCCATTTGCAAGGGGCATAACCAAAAAGCGATTTGCACCTATACAGGCATCGGCGCGCCCCGCCAAGCCGCTTAGGACCTGTTAGCCACCGCGAAGGCGTTGCATTAGGACAACCTCGGCGCCCTCGGGTATCGGCTCCACCAAACTGTCGGCATAAATTTCACCGTTAATGGCAACCGACACACCTTCGTCAATGAACACTTTCAGCCCGGGATGGCGCGCAACCAAGGCGGCAAGCATCTCGCGGATGTTGCGCGCCTCGACCGTGACCACTTTCTGCCCCTCTGCATAGCTTTGCAGACTGGCCCAAAGCTGTACCTCAACCAACGACTTTACCCTCTTTCATCGATTTCAAAACCCGTGGCGGTGACATTGGCAGTCGCGTCTGACGCACGCCGGAGGCCGCCGAAACGGCGTTTGCCACTGCCGCCAAAGGCGGAACAATCGAGGTTTCGCCAACACCGCGAACGCCAAATGGGTGTCCGGGATTGGGAACTTCGATGATCACGCAATCAATCATCGGCAGATCGGACGCAACGGGAACGCGGTAGTCGAGGAAAACAGTGTTTTGCAGGCGTCCATCCTCTCCGTACACGTATTCTTCATTCAACGCCCAACCGATGCCCTGAACGGCACCGCCTTGCATCTGCCCCTCAACGTAATCGGGGTGAATAGCTTTGCCGGCATCCATGACAACTGTGTAGCGGATCACGGTGGATTTGCCGGTTTCTGGGTCAACCTCAACATCAACCAGATGGGTGGCAAAGCCGGGGCCAGCCGTTTGCGGAGAGGCCTCAAAATGACCGTTAATCGGCCCGCCGGTTTGGGTCATTTTCGCCGCCAGCTGCTTAAGCGACAGCGGTTCGAACGAACCGGCATTGGGACCTGACGGGCGCGCATAGCCGTCTTCCCATTCGACCGCCTCCGGGTCGATCCCCCATTCGCCAGCCGCGCGTTTGCACAGCTCTTGGGTGGCGCTTTTGCAGGCTTCGATTGTGGCAAGACCAACCGCATAGGTCACACGACTACCATGGGTGTTGTCATTATAGCCGAGCGACGCCGTATCGGCGATGGTCACACGGATATCCTCATAGGGAATGCCAAGTACTTCAGCGGCCATCAACGCCATCGAGGCGCGACTGCCGCCAATGTCGGGCGTACCGATGGAAAGCGCGACCGAGCCATCCTCGGACAGGGCCATCGAAACCGAGGTCGAGCCGCCGAAATTGAACCAGAACCCGCAGGCCACGCCCCGACCCTGATTTTCTTTGAGTGGGATCGAATAATGCGGATGAGCTTTGGCAGCCTCAAGCGTTTCGATCAGGCCAATGCGCTTATAGGTCGGACCATGCACGCCCTTGGTTCCCTCTTTCGCTGCATTTTTCAGGCGCAGATCAATCGGGTCGATACCCAGTTCATGCGCCATCTCGTCCAGAACCTGTTCAGACGCAAACACACCCATCGGCGCACCCGGCGCGCGGTAGGCCGCTTGCTTTGGACGATTGGTCAATACAGAAAGCCCAACCATTTCAGCATGTTCGATGTCATAAGGTGCGAAGGTTACCTGTGCGGGCGATTCAGATGGCGCACTTGGAAACGCCCCGCCCTGCAACCGGTACGTGCCTTGCGCAGCAGTGATGGTGCCGTCCTTTTTCATGCCGACCTTCACGGTCGACCAAGAGGAGGAAGCAGGGCCCGTGGCGCGTAAAACCTCGGACCGGTTCATCACCATTTTTACCGGGCGATTGGCCTTGCGCGACAAGGCACATGCGACCGGATCAATGAAAACCGTAGTCTTGGCACCAAAGCCGCCGCCAATTTCCGAGGCTGTTACTTTCAGCTGGCTTGTCTCGATCCCCAAAAGCGCTGCGCAGATGCGCTGCACATTGTAGTGACCCTGGGTGGTGCACCACAGTTCCCCTTTGCCATCAGGTGTCATATGGGCAAGGCAGGCGTGCGGCTCGATATAGCCCTGGTGCGTGGCCTCAGTGAAGAAGTCCCGTTCGACGATTAGATCAGCTTCGCCAAAGCCTACTTCGACGTCACCCTTGCCGCATTCAAAGCGACGGCAGATATTCTTGTGATAGCCCTCTGGCACATTCGCCTCGATCGAGCTTTCGCGAATAATCGGCGCGCCGCCGGAAATTGCGTCAACAATATCAGTGACATGAGGCAGTGGCTCATATTCCACTTTCACCAGTTTCGCCGCATCGCGGGCAATCAGGGGCGAGGTCGCGGCAATCGCGGCCAGCGCGTGACCGTCATAAAGCGCGCGTTTATCGGCCATGATATTCTCAAGGATGTTCCAGTTTTCACCCGTAAGGCCCGTCGCGAAATCAGCGCGGGTGACAATCGCTTTAACCCCGTCCAGCGCCTCAGCCTCAGACGTATCGATCTTCAGAATGCGAGCATGGGCGTGGGGGCTGCGCACGATGGACCCGTGCAACATGCCAGCCTGATAGGTGTCGGCCCCATACTTGGCCTGTCCCGTAACCTTATCGATGCCATCCTGCCGCTTTGGGCGGGTACCGATATATTTGAATTGCTGGTCTTTTTGCTGATCAAATGCCATTACGCGGCCTTCCTCAATTCTGCGGCCGCATCTTGGACGGCGCGGATAATCTTGTCATAACCAGTGCAACGGCAGAGATTGCCAGCCAGCCAGTATCGAATTTCGGTTTCTGTGGGGTTGTCGTTCTTTTCCAAGAGGTTCTTGGCCGCGACGATGATGCCGGGTGTGCAGACGCCACATTGCAGCCCTGCATGATCAATGATCTTTTCCTGCAGGATATGCAGATCAGCACCGTCGGCCACGCCTTCAATGGTCCCGATTTCTTTGCCCTCGGCCTCGACGCCAAGAACAAGGCAAGAGCAGACCAACCGCCCATCCAACGTGATCGAACAGGCCCCGCAATCGCCGGTTCCGCACCCTTCCTTGGACCCGGTCAGGCCCAAACGATCCCGCAGAACATCCAAGAGGGATTCCCGGGGATCACAAATAAAATCGACGGGATCGCCGTTTACCTTGGTTGATACAACTTGCTTGCTCATTGGGCTGCCCTCGCACGTTCATAGGCGGTTTTGGCGACCCGTTTGGCCAATACACCCGCAACATCAATTCGAAATTCAATCGTGCCCCGTTTGTCATCAATCGGGGAACAGGCCGCGCGCGCTGCCTCGGCCACGGCGTCAAGCGCCGCATCATCCAATGTGCTGCCCTCCAGTGCGGTTGCGGCATCCGGAACCAATCGAATGGTCGGCGCCACAGCGCCCATCGCCACGCGAGCCTCAACGATTACGTTGTCTACAACACGCAATGAAATGCCGCAGCCCACCACTGCAATATCCATCTCGGTCCTGGGAATGAAGCGTTCATAGGCATCACCGCGCCCTGCCCCACTGGCCGGAATGTGAACGGCGGTCACAACCTCATCCGCCGATAAGCTGGTTTTGCCGGGTCCTGTTGGCACATCCTCGACTGCAACTTCGCGGGATCCGTTTGGGCCTTTGACCGTCAGGGTGACGCCTGCGGCCACCATCGCCGGAACACTATCTGCAGCAGGTGACCCATTACAAAGGTTACCGACAAGGGTTGCACGGCCCTGCACTTGGGTAGAGCCAATCAGGTCCATTGCCTCAACCACGCCGGGCCAATCTTTTTCCAATGTTGGATGCTCGGACATCTCAGCGCCAGTAACTGCAACACCAAGGGTCCAGCTGCCGTCATTGTTTTGAGTGATGTCGCTGACACCATCAATGCCTTTTAGATCGATCAGAGTATCCGGCGTAACGATATCTGCGCGCAATTGGACCAAGACATCTGTGCCACCAGCCAAAAACCGGGTGGTGCCTTCTGCCTTTGTCGCGATTTCAATCGCATCATCGAAGCTGTCGGGTTTGAAGTATTTCATCAGCTGTCCTTGGAATTCTCGGCTTTGGTTCGACCAATTTGTTTTAGGATATCAAGACTTTGAGGTCATATTTGTGTATCTCTCATTGCCTGTGAGCACAGGCAATTCAGATCCGCATTCGGGTGTTCTCGGGTTATTTATCATATGAATAGATGTTTCTCAAGAATATATGCATCTTTCGAAAATATCGATTTCATTTGGTGGGCTGGTTTTCAGAAGCCCGATCCCGATTACCGCCCGCAATTTGGGCGACCAAATGGTCACTTCCCATGCGGCTTGGGGCGACCGAGACCGCCCCAAACGCAATTGATTGGGAAATCAGCCGCCGTGAACCTCAAGCCGGCGTTCTTCCAAACGCTCCAACACATCCATGTATTGATCAGGGAAGGTCAAAAAGCGCGGCATTTCACGCTTGGCCACTTCGGTCACACCGGGATGGGCCGCCAATTCAAGGTTCTGGTGAAACGGATGCGCCATGGCATCGAAATATGTGCGGATGAACTCATGCACTTCTTCGTTTTCATAGACGTCGACGGTCACCTCGGGATGAACGGCCAACTGTTGCGAGATTTGCGCATAGGCAATCTGCGGCTCGATCTCAGAAATGCAGGTCAACAGGGTGACGGCATCTTCGGTGTTGCCACCTGCCCCACTGGCAGAGAATGAGGAAACAGCCCCCTCAACCGCCATGCCAGCCTCGGGATTGATCTCCGGGAAGACAAAATTGTCGAAATCTTCATTCGGGGTCAGGCCTGCACCGGTGAAGGTATCCAGCGTCCAGGGGCCCATCAGCATCATGGCCCCGCGTCCCGTGGCCACTTCCGTGGTCATTTCACGCCAAGTCATGCTGTTGAAATCCGTGTTGAAATAGCCTGCATCGACCAGTCCGGCCCAAAGCTGCATTGCTTCAACAACTTGCGGATCAAGATAGCTTTCTTCCCCGGTCATCAACCGTGAACGGAAGTCGGATCCGGCGGTTCTGAGGATGAAATAATCGAACCAGAACAAAGGCTCATAGCCGTGGCGCGCGCCGATAACGAAAGGTGTGACGCCGCTCTGCTGAATGGCCTCGGCCACTTCCAACAATTCATCCCATGTCGCGGGTGGTATGACACCTGCGGTTTGGAAGACCTCGGTGTTGTACCAGATCATATTGGGCAGGAACGTATAGGGCACGCCATAGACATTGCCGTCTGGTTCAGTGGATGTATCCTGAATGCCGGGCCAGATATTCCCTCTGATGTCTTCCCAGTGGTCACCGAGCGCCAGAATTCGACCGTTTTCGGCCTGAAACTGTGCACGACCACCGGGCCAAAGGGCATAGATGTCGGGCGGGCTGGAACTGCTGAGTTGAACGGGCAGTTGAACTTCGTACTGATCACTGGGCATCGCCGTTTCTTCGAACGAAATTCCGGTCATTTCCGAACAGGTCTCAAACATCGCCATGCGAGAGCTTCGGGCAGGTTCATCCGCAAAGCGGTGAAAAATCGTAACGGGTGGTCGGGCTTCCTGGGCGCCTGCGACGCCGGGGGCACCTACTGTCATTGGGATCGCGGCCAACAAAGCCGTTGCACCCATCAGAGTTACTCGTTTCATATTTCCTCCTTTTCCCGAAATTGCTGAGGACAATCCACAGCAGTATCCGGGTCCCTTCCTGCAAATTCTGGGCAAGCTCATTGCCCCTGCTCTTTCAAGTCCCCTCCATTCAAAGGAGGTGGCGTGTTTTGGCATTCCTCTCGGTTTTGATGATTTGGATCTCACTCGGATCGTTGCGTTTTTCGGGGCAACCCGCAGGTGCGGATCGCCGCAAATTGCGAAGTGGTCTTTGTATGATTTAGGGCGAGGTCAGGCAGCCCAGGTGATGTGGGTGGCTTTGACGTTCATGTATTCGAGGATCCCATAACGCCCGCCCTCGCGGCCAATACCTGACGCCTTGATGCCGCCAAAGGGCGCCTCGTGATGGGACACTTCGATATTGTTGATGCCAACAACACCGGCCTCAAGTTCATCGGCCAGCTTTTCGCACCGGGCCAGGCTGCCCGCAAAGGCATAAGATGCAAGCCCATATTCTGAGTTGTTGGCCCGCGCGATGGCGTCATCAAGATCGGTGAAGGTCGTCAGAACAGCAACCGGGCCAAAGGGTTCCTCATGCATGATGCGCGCATCGTCTGGGACCTGATCCAACACAGTTGGCTGTAGGAAATAGCCGGCATTTTTGCCAATGGGGCGGCCGCCGCCGGTTCTGATCCGCGCGCCTTTGGCCACGGCATCGGCGATCAAATCCTCCAGCTTTTGGCGCTGCCCGGCATGGGCCAACGGGCCCATCGTGCTGGCAGGGTCCTGGCTGTCTCCAACCACCCGCGCCTCGGCCTGTTTAACCAAGGCTTGGGTGAAATCTTCGGCGATCTTTTCATCCAGATAGAACCGTGTCGGCGCGATGCAAACCTGACCCGCATTGGCGAATTTCAACATCGCGGTTTCAGCTGCTGCGGCCTCAATATCGGCGTCGTCACAAACGACCACGGGGGAATGGCCACCCAATTCCAGAGAGGTGCGTTTGACCGTGTCGGCGGCCTGCCCCAAAAGCAATTTTCCAACCGCTGTCGACCCGGTAAAGGCCACTTTGCGAATGTCGGTTGAGGCAAAAATTGCTTTGGACATCTCTTGCGGCGCGCCCTGCAACATCTGGATCACGCCATCGGGAAATCCAGCATCGGTGAAGCATTTGACCAACAAGGTCGCGGTCAGGGGGGCAACTTCTGCAGGGCGAAGGATAATTGTGCAGCCTGCAGCCAATGCGGGCGCCAGTTTCTGCAATGGCTGGCCAACGGGGAAATTCCAAGGTGTGATTCCGGCGACAATGCCAACCGGGTCGCGCTTAACCGTTAGGCGCCCGCCACTGCGCGAAGTCATGGTCTCACCAAACAGCCGATCCGCTTCCCCCGCGACCCATGTCAAAATCTCGGTCCCGCGACGCACTTCGTTTTGCGCCTGCGCGAATGGACGGCCAATTTCCAATGACAGTGCACGCGCAATCTCATCGACGCGACCGCCCAGGATCTCAGCGGTTTTGCGCAACAATGTGGCGCGGTCTGCGCCATGGGTCGCGCCCCAGGTTTTTTGCGAAGCTTTTGCATGTTTTACGGCCTCGGCCACATGCTCTGCGCCACATTGCGGACAATCCCACAGCACCTCTTCTGTGCAGGGATTGATGACCGAAAACGTTGGAAGATCCGTGGTGTCCAGATACGTTCCACCGATCAGGTATTGGGGTGAGGTGGTCATTGTCATCCATCCTTCAGGCATGCGTTTAGAGAGACCGCCAAAGCGGTTTCCAAATTTTTTGTTTTCAGGTTTCAGTTACGAGTAAGCGGTCGAGCCATCGGGCTTGACATAGGCCTCTCGTTCCCAGTGGACGTAGTCGTCCACCTTCAAAACACTGGTATCAATTTCAACGCCCCAACCGGGACGATCCGGGCGCAGTTCCAAATGCCCATCAACCGGCAGATACGGGTCTTTGATCCATGGGCAATCCTCTGTCACGCGATATTCAAGGATCTTGAAATTCGGGCACGCGGCGGAGAAATGCAGGTTATGCGCGGTGGCCAGCGGCCCCATCGGGTTATGCGGCGCAACGGGCACGAAATGCGCATCGGCCACTTCGGCAATGCGGCGCATTTCGGTTAGGCCCCCAACAACGGCGATGTCAGGCTGCACAATATCAGCCCCGCCTTCTTGCAGCAGCGCAAGGAACTCGAACCGATTATATAGAGCCTCACCGGTGGCCAATGGCACGTTCAACTTGGCTTTGAGCCGCCCCCAGGCCGGCATATGTTCGGGGCGCAGCGGCTCTTCAAAGAACATTGGTTCATAAGGTTCCAGCGCTTGTGCCAGTTGGACGGCATGGGCCTGTTCCTGAATGACCGCATGGGCGTCGAACGCAATCTCGAAATGGTCCGGCAAACGCTGACGCAATTCTGCAAAATATTCGGAGACAGCTTTGCAAACCGTGCCCCACCGCGCTGAATAAGGATCAATTCGATACGGGCTGAGCTTGAAGGCCGTAAAACCATATTTTTCATTCAGGCCCAGCAAAAGCGGAACGGCCTCGTCGGGATGGGGATGGTAGATCGCCGTGGCATAAACCCGAACGCGGTCGCGCACATTGCCACCGATCAGGTTGTAGACGGGCTGACCCGAAGCCTTGCCCGCGATATCCCAAAGCGCATGATCAATGGCCGCGATAGCCGCAAACCCAAGCGCACCGGGCGGAAAGCGTCCGATATGCAGCATCTTGGAATGCAGGAACGTGACACGGCGCGGATCTTCGCCCTCGAGCAAGGGAAAAAGGTAATCTAGGATCGGGCCATAGGCCAAATCGGGGCCGTGATTATAGGCTTCCCCCCAGCCTGTGATCCCGGCATCGGTCTCAACACTGACCAATACCCGCGGCCGTTCTTCCACCCGTTGGAAATAGGCCCGCACAGCCGTAATCTTGAGCGGCGCCGATGCGGCCACAATGGGACCATCCCCACGTGCGATTTCTGCCGGAGCAAGCCGGGTACCGCTGTCAATCAGGGCTTCCTTGGTTCTCGTCATTTGTATCGATCCTCGCCGGATAGGCTTACTTCTCGGTTAACCTTAGGGGCGCCACATCGCGCTGTCCCGTGTTGATGCGCTACAGTTCAAAGGCGCAAAATGTGCCTTAGAGCCGAAACGTTTTGATTTTGTTCATCCGGAACCATGCAAACTCCCACGTCGCGGAAATGCGGATGGCATACATCACTTCGACGCTGCCGAGAGCCTTGACCACGGTTGCAAACATGCCTGACTCAAGCCTTCTCATGACCCCTCCACTGGTCCGATATCGACTCGAGAATCCGCTCCAAAATGTTCATGTTTCATAATATGTATATTGTTATATACGAGCGACACAACCAAAAAATTTCGACAAAAAGATCCTGAGGAGGGGCGTTTCCCCCGTTAATCCTTGATCTTATACGCTTTTTTCTGCCACTACCGTTTTGCGGTTAAAAAACAGACCGTGCCTCCTCAAAAATATCGACAGTTAAAAATAATATCTTTGATCCCAAAAGAAATCTCCACTAAAGTTAGCAAACAACAATATGAGGATCCCATGGTTGATCTTGCCCTGCCGTCACAGAATCAAACGCTAAATCGTAACTTGTCCGAGCAAGTTGCCGAGCAACTGGGCACACGTGTGTTGGCGGGCAATTACGCCCCGGGCGAAACCATGCCAGATGAACCGCTCTTGTGTCAGGAGTTTGGTGTCAGCCGCACGGTCATTCGGGAAGCGGTTCGAATGTTGGTTTCAAAAGGGATGATCGAAGTGCGACCACGGGTCGGGACACGCGTTCTTGATCCAAGGAACTGGCAATTGCTGGATCGCAATGTCCTTCATTGGCAACAAAACATCAAAATCGACGGGCAACAGCTGAAGGAACTGATCGAGCTTAGGCAAGCCGTTGAACCTGATGCCGCCTCTTTTGCCGCTGAACGGCGAACTGACGAAGATTTGCAGGCAATCGGATATTCTTTTGGAAAAATGGAACTCACCGTTGGAATGAACAACGAGTATGCCATTGCCGATGCTCAATTCCACATCGCCATTTTGCGCGCCGCCAAGAACCGGTATTTTGACGCGCTTGAAAGTGCGATCTTCACTGGCCTTCTACTCAGCATCCGCGTGACAAACCCCGATGAGTTGCGGAACCGAAAGTCGCTGCCCTTCCATAAAACCATCTCCGACGCCATTGCAGCCAAAGATTCGGAGGCAGCACACTCTGCCATGAAACTCCATCTGGAGGATTCGGCACGCCGCCTTTCAAAACGTGTCGCGACGATTTCCGACTAAGGCTGCTCTCACCTAACCCCTTACATTCAAATGTTTTTCAGCTTCTTGTGGTCAAGAGGTTCTTTTTTGTTGCCTTCATTTTTTGACTACACTATAACTTTTTGTCGACATTATGGAGAATACAATGCTTTCCGAAGAAGATCGCCAAGCCGCCGCACATACTCTTATACAAGCCGAAAAGACCCGGCAGCAGGCTACTCAGGTCTCTGTGCAATACCCGCATATCGAGATCGACGACGCCTATGCCATTTCACAGAAAGTTGCGGAAATGCGGGCCGATGCCGGGGGTATTCTGGTCGGCCATAAAGTTGGGTTGACATCCAAGGCGATGCAGGCCAGTTCCAAAATCGACGAACCGGATTATGGCCACGTTTTCCAGGATATGCTGATCGAGGATGGCGCGACCGTGAAAACGGAAGACTTCTGCGCCCCGCGTGTTGAACCCGAATTCACTTTCATTCTTGGCAAGGATTTGATGGGTCCCAATGTAACCCTTGAGGATGCAATTGAGGCCACTGAATGGGTGGTTCCTTCGATCGAGATTATCGATGCTCGCGTGCTGGAACCCCGCCGAATATTCGACACGGTTTCAGATAATGGTGCTGCTGCTGGCCTGATCTTGGGCAAGCAACGGTATCGCCCGGATGAGATTGATCTGCGCTGGACCGGCGCGTTGTTCCTCAGAAATGGCGAGATCGAGGAAACCGGCATCGCCGCCGGTGTCATGGATCACCCGGCCAATGCCGTTGCATGGCTTTGCAATAAACTTGCGACATTCGGGGTCGGTCTTAAGGCCGGTCACCTCGTTCTTTCAGGGTCGTTTACCCGGCCTGTCTGGGCGGATAAAGGCGATGATCTGGTTGCTGATTTCGGCGAGCTTGGTTCTGTGTCAGTCAAATTTGGATAACGGAAATCACTATGGAAAATCAGTTCAAGGCCGCCATCTCGGCTGGAAAACCGCAGGTCGGCCTTTGGTCGACCTTGTCCAGTTCCACAACAGCCGAGCTGATTGCAGGCGCTGGTTTCGACTGGTTGCTTTTCGATTCCGAGCATTCACCGGTTGATATCCCCCGGCTGGCCGACATCCTTCGGGCTGCGTCCCACGGCAATCACTCTGCACTCAGAGTTCCATGGAATGATGCGGTCATGATAAAACGCGCTTTGGATATCGGCGCGCAAACGATCTTCGTGCCCTTCGTTCAGACGCCAGAGGAGGCCGCGACCGCCGTGCGCGCGTGCCGTTACCCGCCTTACGGCATTCGCGGGGTTGCCGGGTCAACCCGGGCATCCGCCTATGGGCGCGATTCGGAATACGTGCACCGTGCCAATGACGAAATCTGCGTCATCGTTCAGGTCGAAACCAAAGAGGCTCTCGGAAAAGTTGGCGAAATCGCCGCTGTTGAAGGCGTTGACGGGGTGTTCATTGGTCCCTCGGATCTATCTGCTTCGTTTGGCCATCTTGGTAACCCGACGCATCCAGAGATGATGACCGTCTTGAAAGATGCCGCTGTTGCGGTGCAGGCTGCAGGCAAGCCCGCCGGAATTCTGGCGGGGTCTGCGGATCAGGCGAATCTCTATCTCAGCTGGGGATACACCTTCGTTGCGGCGGGCGTTGACACGTCGCTTTTGACTCGCGCCGTGGACGATCTCAGGGCAGCTGTTGGTCAAGGATAACACGTGACAAAGAAGAAGCTTCGCTCGGATCGTTGGTTTGACACGCAGGATTTACGCGGGTTTGGCCATAGATCGCGGCTGTTCCAATTTGGCTATGGGCCAGAGGATCAAAAGGGCAAACCGATCATCGCCCTGATCAACACCTGGTCTGATATCAACCCGTGCCACGCCCATTTGCGGGAACGGGCCGAGCATATCAAGCGCGGTGTTTTGCAAGCGGGTGGTCTGCCACTGGAAATTCCCGCGCAATCCGTGCCCGAAATATTTACCAAGCCAAGCCCCCTGCTCTACCGCAATTTTCTGGCCATGGAGACTGAGGAGCTGTTGCGGTCACTGCCAATCGATGGGGCTGTGCTGATGGGGGGCTGCGACAAGACCACTCCCGGCCTTTTGATGGGCGGCATCTCGGCCAACTTACCAATGATCTACTTTCCCGCTGGCCCGATGTTGAAGGGCCGCTATCACGGTGAGACTTTGGGATCGGGCTCAGATAGTTGGAAATACTGGGACAAGCTGCGCGCCGGAGAGATCAGCCAGGACGACTGGCAAGACATCGAACACGGGATTGCGCGCACGCATGGCCATTGCATGACCATGGGCACTGCCAGCACCATGACAGGGATCGCGGACGGGCTTGGCCTGACCCTGACAGGGGCCTCGTCCATCCCGGCCCCCGACGCCGACCATATCCGAATGGCAACAGCCACAGGTCGCATGGCTGTGGACGCTGTCTGGGCAGAGCGCACGCCGAAATCCGTTCTCAGCGCGGCATCCTTCCAAAATGGTTTGGCCGTTGCGATGGCGATGGGCTGCTCAACAAATGCTATCATCCACTTGATTGCAATGTCGCGGCGCGCGGGACTGGACCTGACTTTGGATGATTTTGAGGCGGCAAGCCAAGTCATTCCCATCCTTGCCAATATTCGACCCGTCGGGTCCGAATACCTGATGGAAGATTTCTTCCACGCGGGCGGCTTGCGGGGGTTGATGGCGCAGATGGGCGATTTGATCGACGCCTCTGCCATGACGGTGACCGGCCGGACAATCGGAGAGGAAATTTTGGGCGCCAAGGTCTGGAATGACGACGTCATCCGGTCACGCGACAACCCGGTTTCAACCGAGCCGTCTTTGGCGGTTCTGTATGGCAACTTGTCGCCGGATGGCTGTGTCATCAAGCCCGCTGCTGCCGATCCGTCTCTTCTGCGCCATAGCGGCCCGGCCCTTGTATTTGACGGAATGGCCGATCTGAAAGCCCAGATCGAGGACCCGGACCTTGAGGTCAGCGCCGATACTGTTCTGATTTTGCGGAATGCCGGGCCCGAAGGCGCGCCAGGCATGCCGGAATGGGGGATGTTGCCCATTCCATCCAAACTGCTGAAACAAGGCGTGCGCGATATGGTCCGCATCTCTGATGCGAGGATGAGCGGCACCAGCTATGGCACTTGCATCTTGCACGTCGCACCTGAGGCGCATGTCGGCGGACCGCTGGCATTGGTGAAAACCGGCGACATCATCCATCTCGATGTGGCGGCACGTAGCCTCAGCATGGAGGTCACCGACGGCGAATTGGCAGAACGCAAGGCCCATTGGACGCCGCCCGCCCCACATTACGGGCGCGGCTTTGGCTGGCTGTTTGTCAACAATGTGCGTCAGGCCAATGAAGGGTGCGATTTCGAATTTCTGGAAACAGGGTTCGGGCCAGAGGTGGACGAACCGGTCATCTTCTGACCCGAAAATCGCCGGATCAAAAAAAGGGGCGCGGCCAGATTAGGCCGCGCCCCTTTTTGGTGTTCAAAGCCCGGCCCCATTTTGCGGGCCGGACCACATGCTTGCCTTAACCGGCAACGCCCAATGGCAACCATACGCTCATCGTGTTGTCATCGCGGTTGTTCCATCCGTAGTAGGGGATCAGGGTTGTTTCCACTGTTCCGCCCTGCCCGTCTGCCAACGGAAGGTACAATTCCTTCGACGCCCAACCGGGACGTGTTTGCAGCGTGACATCCAGCAACGTCATCCCAGCAAAAAGGCCATCACCTTTGCGTGGCGTGAACCTGGCTGTCGATGGCAGAATGACATCTTCGATTGTAACGCCAGCCGGCAAGTCCGCGCCTTCAAGGCAATAGACCATCGGCCCCACCACGACGGCGGCCTGGTTTCGGATTTCCTCGATGTCCGGTTTGCCAATCACGATCTGCGGCTCCATTGGCAGCGACACCTCGATCCGGTCCCCATCCGACCAGACGCGTGACAGGGTTTCGTAACGCGGAACGTCGCCTGAAAGCGCAATGGTGTCGCCATTGATTTTGAGCGTGGCCGCGCCGGCCCATCCCGGAATACGCAGATTGATCGCATGTTCACCGGCTGGAGCTTTGGTAACCGTTAGGGAGACATCGCCGGCCCAAGGGAAATCGGATGTCTGATCAAGGATGATTTCCTGATCCCCCTGCCCTGTGACCAAACGGTTCGAGCCAAAAAGATGCACCCAGGTCTGACCTTCAGAGGCAGAATATGCCCAACGATGCAGGCCCGCCAACGTACGCGTCACCTGCGGCGGACAGCAATAGCACGACCATCGGGTCCAACGGCGCGGGCTGTCATTATTTCCGATGAAATGCTTGTCTCCGTTGAAGCGCAGCGGGTTAGAATAGGTGAAATGCGAACCGCTCAGCGAGACGCCGGACAGCCCGGTATTGTACATCACGCGCTCAATTACATCGGCATAGCGTGCATCGCCGGTCAATTGCAGCATCCGCCACGACCACATCGCTTTCGAGATATTGCCGCAAGTTTCATTATAGGCGGTGTCATTGGGCAGTTGATAGGGACGGCCATAAGCCTCTGACACGGCCTCATACCTGGGATGACTGCGCTCAGAACTGCCCTTGTGCAGCGCACCAACCCCACCGGTGATGTACATTTTGCGATATGTCGAATCCTCCCAGATACGAGTGATCGCATCCATCAGGGCGGTTTCGCCGGATTCCATTACGATATCTGCAGCTCCAGCCCAAAGGTAAGGGCCAGTCACAGCGTGCCCCACGGCCTCGTTTTCCTCCAGAATCGGCACCCGCATCTGGCTTTGGTCGCCGTTGTTTCCGGGCATGTCAGGATGAGCGCCACGGTTCTCTACAAAGATGCGGGCCAGTTCGAGGTAATTCGCATTGCCGGTTTCGCGAAACAGCTCAACCAATCCCATGATCTGCGAGGGGTTGAAGCCAAAGCGCGCCTTGTCCGGATCGCGTGAAATGAAGGTCTCATACAAGTAATCAGCCGCGCGAATCGCCACGTTCAGGGCCGTGGATTTTCCGGTCACCTGGTGGTGGAGAACACCAAATGTGAAAAGGTGACCAAAATTATAGATCTCGTGATGCTCGATATCTGTCCAGCGATTGCGGGATTTTGAGTTGGTAATATGGGTGTTGAGATAGCCATCAGGTTCTTGGGCTGCGGCGATCTCTTCGACCATCTCATCGATCCTGCGCAGAAGGGCCGGGTCTTCCTCTGCCTCGACCAGCAAGAGCATCGTCTCTATGGTTTTGTAGCAATCCCCGTCGCTCCACCAGCGACCATGGAAATCATCGCGGCCTTCCCTGACCGCGCGGAAATTCCCAAAATATGTTGCGTTCTCAGGGTCTTCCAAAGCATCCAGTACACTTTGCAAGGAAACGTCGCGCACCATGTGTTGCTTTTCCTGCCAAAACCCGCCGGTCCAGGTGACTGCCTGATTATGGACTGCCCGCAATTTCGCATGAGGGCTGAACTCTGATTTCGAGTGTTGGGTCACGTCTCTCTCCTTCGGTTTCATCAACGCTTTCGTCCGCACACTTAGAGCGGGAAATGGACTGGAACGGCTGCCGGCAAAAGAATCTGGATTTCACCGAAACAGTGCATATTTAGGTTTGACTACATTATTCATAATATGTTTAAAATAAAAATCGACAGAATATGAACTGTTCGACAAAATTCAAAAAGGTACCAAGGGAGGAACCAATGAAGAATTTTCTAATGCGAGCAACTGCGATTGCAGGCGTCGCCATGCCGATGGCAATGGCAACGGCTCCTGTAAGTGCAGATGGGGTCGTAAACCTGTTTCACCGCTCGGCGGCTGAATCAGCGCGCGAACCGCGCATGGCCATGTGGAACCACTGCGCCGATCAGCTCGGTATCGAGATCATTGAAAACTTCTCGCCGCCTGAGCAGTATGAAGTGCAGTTGCCGGTTCAGCTGTCCAGCTCGACCCCGCCAGACATCTATGCCCTCTGGGCAGGTGGACGTGCCCAGTTCCAGGCTGAGACTGGTGTAATCCATCCGCTTGAAGCAATTTGGGACGATGTGCGGAACAATTTCCCCGCCGGCATCCAAGCCACCAGCACCGAGCCTGATGGCAATGTCTATGTCATGCCAACCACGTTCCAGCCGAACGTCTTCTGGTACAACGTAGCCATCTTTGAAGAAAACGGACTGGAAGCCCCTGAGACATGGGATGAGCTCCTCGTTGTTGCTGAAACCCTGCAGGAAGCAGGCGTCACCCCCTTTGCCTTGGGCGCAAGCTCTGGCTGGGAGCCACTGTTCTGGTTTGACTACATGATCCTCCGTGTAGCTGGATCCGAATTCCGCAACGGTCTGATGGCGGGTACGGAAAGCTACCTTGACCCGCAGGTCATCGAAGCCATGCAGCTTTGGGGCAGCTTGCTTGAAGAGGGATATTTCCTCGACGGCTTCTCCTCGATGGGCTGGCGCGAAATGGCCACAAACGTGATGAATGGCGAAGCCGCCATGGAAATCATGGGGCCATGGACCGCAGGCAACTTTATCCGCTCCGGTTGGGAGCCTGGTGTCGATTTCGCCACGTTCAACTTCCCCAATATCAACCCTGATATTCCGGATGCTGTAGAAGGCGCCGTGGAAGGCTGGGCAGCAAGTGGCGCCGGTGAAAACACCGAAAACGCCCTTGCGATGCTGGCTTGTATCTCTGAGCGTGAACCTCAGGAACAGTTCGCCACCATTGCACAGCGCCCATCGACCAATGTCGATATTCCGGTCACTATCTATGAACCTGCTTCGATCCAGCCGATCATCCAGAGTTTCTATGATATGCTGGACGCGCCGTTCCACCAAAACCTTGAGCTGGCAACCCATCCCGGTGTGACCGAAGTCGCCAAGCGCGAATTCCCACGCTTCCTGGTCTTCCCTGATCAGTACATGGATGTTCTCGAACGTCTCGAAGAACGCCGCCTGGATGTCTTTGGTGGATAAGACCTAGACGATGACAAAAAAGACGATGCGCAGTTCGCTGCGCATCGTCACATTCACAAGTAGCCGCCCCTGGCGGCCGCGACTTAAGCCGCCAAACCGACATGTCGATTGACCCGTAAGGGGATCTTCTAATGGCAGCTTTGGGGGGAGAGCGGGAAACCGCAAATCTAATTGATTATGAGGAGGTTGGACGTTGAACGCTCGGTATGTACCCTGGCTGTTTCTAATGCCCGCTATCGTGATCTATGGCTTCTTCGGAGCCATACCGATCTTTCAGACATTCTACATCAGCATGACCGACCAGGTGGGCGTGGCCGCACCGGGTGAGTTCATCGGGCTGAACAACTACATCGACCTTCTATCGGACGACTACTTTCTAAACTCCCTGAAAAACACAGGGATCTGGGTGGCTTGCTTTTTGTTTGTCCCCAACACTTTGGCGATCATCATCGCCTTGCTGGTCAAACGCACTTTCTGGGGTGCAAGCCTGATCAAGACCGTGTTCTTTATGCCGCTTGCGCTGTCTTTCGCGATTGTGGGCGTGATCTGGGCATGGATTTATGAACCTGGCGTTGGCCTGCTCGACCAATTGCTGACTCTCGTTGGCCTCGATTTCCTGATTGTTGAATGGCTGGGGCCGCATGCCGGCAACTTCTCGGTCATCGCAGCCGCGGCTTGGCGCCAGGTGGCCTTCGCAACGGTTGTCTTCCTCGCTGGCCTGTCGGCCATTCCCCAAGAGCTGATCGAAGCGGCCAAAGTTGATGGTGGCACACGCCGCCAGATCTTCTTCCGCGTCACCCTGCCCTTGCTGAAACCGGCAACAACCATCGCCGTATCCTCAGCCCTGATCCAAGCGCTTTTGGCGACGGAGATCGTTCTGACGATGACGCGCGGCGGCCCCTTCGGCACAACCGAAGTCGTGGGATACCGCATGTATATGGAAACCTTCTGGAACTACAAATTCGGCTATGGAGCCTCGATCGGTGTGGTCGTGACGCTTATGACCGCAACGCTTGTTGTTCCTTATGTCCGCCGCATGGCGAAAGCCCAAGAACGGGAATGGGGTTAAGCCGATGGCACATACAGAAATCAATACAATGACACCGCGTCGGGACGCTCAAACGACAACTTTCTTTGAGCGTTACGAAGAACCAATGGCGCGCAGCCTGCAAGTCGCACTTCTGCTGTTCTTGGCGCTGATCTTCTTCCTGCCCATTGGCGGGACGCTGCTGACATCCATTCGAACCATTCCGGACATCACTCAAAATGGTGCCTGGGCAATGCCAGAAAGCTATCAGTGGGAAAACCTCAGTACGGCATTCTTTCAGATGCTTCCTTATCTGAAGGCCTCGGTGATCATCACCCTGCCGTCTGTGTTCGGGACGCTTCTGGTGGCCACAATGGCAGGCTACTCGCTTAGCCGGATGCGGTTTCGCGGACGGATCTGGATGTTCCTCATCATCGTTTCGCTCAGCTTCGTGCCCGTGCATACCCAGCTGATCCCGGTCTTTCGTTTGATGAGCAATATCGGCCTGCACGATACGTTCCTGGCCCAGATCATCGTTCACATCATGCGCCACATTCCCTTTGCTGTTCTGATCATGACGAACTTCTTCAACACGGTTCCCGGTGAACTGCGTGAAGCTGCCCGGATCGACGGCGCCAATGAATGGAAGATCTTTCAGAAGATCTATGTCCCTGTGGCACGCCCTGCCATCTCGGCCTTGATCGTGCTGGAATTTACATGGATTTGGAATGACCTGCTCTGGGGTCTGGTCCTGACCCAAGGGGCTGACAGACGCCCCGTAACGGTCGGTATCCTGTCCTTCCAGGGTGAATATGAGATCGCCTATAACATGGTCGCCTCGGGCGCTGTGATCGCAGCGATCCCAACACTGGCCGTATTCCTGATTTTCCAGAAACACTTCATCCGCGGGATGACAATGGGGTCGGTCAAGGGCTGAGGCCCGACCACCCTCCTCATTAAGGAGTTAATAAAATGGCAGATGTAGCTATCAAAGAAGTGCACAAGCACTATGGCGCGGTCGAGGCCCTGAAGGGGATCGATATCGAGATTGACACAGGCGAATTCGTAGCGCTGGTTGGCCCGTCGGGTTGTGGCAAGACCACCCTCTTGCGGATGATCGCAGGGCTTGAGGATATCACCGCAGGCGATATCGAAATTGCCGGCCGGGTCGTAAATGACCTTCAGCCAAAGGCCCGTGATATCGCGATGGTATTCCAGAACTATGCGCTTTATCCGCATATGAAAGTTAAGGACAACATGTCCTTCTCGATGCAACTTGCCGGCGCCCCTAAGGATGAGATCAAGCAAAAGGTCGAAGAGGCCGCGCGCATCCTGAACCTGTCGGATTACCTTGAGCGTTTCCCGCGCGAACTTTCCGGCGGTCAACGTCAGCGTGTTGCTATGGGCCGCGCGATTGTGCGGAACCCCAAGGTTTTCCTGTTCGATGAGCCGCTGTCGAACCTTGACGCAAAACTGCGCGTTTCCATGCGGGCCGAGATCAAATCGCTGCACCAGCGCCTTGGCACCACCGCCGTATATGTGACCCACGACCAAATCGAAGCGATGACAATGGCCGACAAGATCGTGGTCATGAGCAACGGCCGGGTTGAGCAGATCGGAACCCCCTTGGAGCTTTATGACGAACCGCAAAACCTGTTTGTCGCGGCCTTTATTGGCTCGCCTTCAATGAACCTTTTGGACGCGAAAGTGGTCGATGGCGGCTTCCAGGTGGCGGACCAACCACTGATCGCATCGGGCCCGACCGATTGGCTGGACAACGGTCGTGATGTTGTGGTCGGGGTACGCCCGGATAACTTTGCCCTGCGCGAAACCGGCTTGGCGATCGATGTCACAGTGACCGAGCCGACAGGTGCGGAAACGCAAGTGGCCGGACATATCGCGGGCACGCCAGTGACCTGCTTGTTCCGCGAACGGGTCGAGGGCCGCTATGGCGACGTTCTTAAGGTCGTGCCCAATGGTCCGCTTCATGTGTTTGACAAGCTGACCGGACAGCGTCTTGGCACCGCGCAAGCGGCGTCCGTGAACTGAACAGGCATAGCAAACACGGAAAAGACCTCATGTCGATGACGACAGAGATGACACTTCCTCCTGGATCGGCGTTCCGCATGGGCGCCGGTCTGGTCGTTTGTGCGGGGTGTATGTTTGCTTCGCAGGACGCCATTGCAAAACACCTGACTGCGGATCATTCCCCATTTCAGGTGGCATGGTTGCGATTTGCGTTGCATGCCGTTCTGGTCGGGATCTGGCTGCATCTACGTGGCCATCACAGGTATCTGCGAACCAGCCGTTTACCGTTGCAACTCGCGCGCGCCACAGCCCTGCTGGCGGTCAGCCTGTCAATGTATTGGGCGGTTTCACTAATCCCTTTGGCGCAAGCGACGGTGATCCAATTCCTGAGCCCCATAATTGTGACGCTGCTTTCGGTTGCTTTCCTGGGCGAACGCATTGGCTGGCGCCGGGTTTTGGCCATTTCGGCTGGCTTTATTGGGGTCGTAGTTGTCATGGCACCCGAGATTGGCGCCCTGAGCTATGCCATGCTTTGGCCGCTAATAACGGCATTCTGCCTGGCGATCTTTGTTTTGTTGACCCGCCAGCTATCCGACCCCGCCGAGGCACTGCCTGCATTTGGCTTGATGCCATTGATCTGTGCCGTGCTTCTTCTACCGTCTCTACCGTTTGTCTGGAGCGCGATCTCAATCGAAAACATCCCCTTGATCCTTTTGATGGGCCTTTGCGGAACTGCTGCGCATATCTTTCTGCAATATGGGCTTCAAATTGCATCCGCCTCGACAATGGCCCCATTCCTATACGCTCAAGTCATTTGGGCCGCGGGCCTCAGTATCTTGATTTTCGAAGACATCCTGACAATTAGCTTTTTCTTTGGCGCCGCAGTTATCATCAGCAGCGGCGTTGCCATTTGGTGGTTGGAGCATCATGCCCGCCGCCGCCCTTCATCCCCCCAAGGAGTGCCCCCACATGACACAGAAAAATATCGTTCTCTTCGTAACTGACCAATGGCGGTGGGACACGATCAACCAGCCCGGCAATCCAGCCAAGCTGCCGCATCTGCAGCAGTTCCGCAAAGAGGCGACGGGTTTTCCAAACGCCTTTACCTCTGTGCCGCTCTGCACGCCTGCGCGTGGCAGCCTGTTTACGGGGAAATGGCCACATCAAAATGGCACCATGGACAACGTGCAGGGTACATCGTTTTACCCGCACGGCAAACTGCACCCTGATGAGCGCACCTATATGGAGCGGTTGATGGATGCCGGTTATGACGTGACCTTTATCGGAAAATGGCATTTGGGTGGTGGCACGCTGGTCGATCGGGGGATCGAAGATACACAGCTTAGCGATGGCGGCACAACCAACCTGATGGGGATGTCTGACGATATCGAGTTTGCCGACCCCAAGCTTACGCCGTTTTATGGCACGGTCACGTCCGGCATACCCATGGACGAAAAGCGCGCAAATGTCGGCATCGACAGACTGGAAAGCTATGCCAAATCAGACAAACCATTCTGTCTGATCGTGTCGCTGCACGGGCCGCATTTCCCCCATAACGTCCCAGAAGAATGGGTTCGGCTTTATGATGATTTGCCCGACGACTACATGCCGGACAATTTCATCCCGCAGTTTACGGAAACCGGTAAACCGTTGGCACAGGGCGCGCATTACTGGCCTTGTCAGGACACGCGAGGCCTTACGCAAGAGGATTGGCGCCGAACGGCACAACACTATTGGGGGTTCTGTTCCTACATAGACGACATGTTCGGAAAATTCCGCAACAAGATGAAAGAGTTGGGCTTGGACGACAACACAGTAACCGCCTTTACCGCCGATCACGGAGAGATGCTTGGCGCGCATGGTTGGTTCGACAAAGGCCCGTTCTTTTACGATGAGGTCATGCGCATTCCCATGATTGTGCGCGGCGCCTCAAACGATGTCGGGAAAGAGCGAGAAAACTTCGTAAGTTTCCGCGACATATTCCCAACATTGATCGAACAAGCGGGCGTGCCCGGCGTGTTGAGCGAAGACGAGACCGGACGCAGTTTCTGGTCCAGTGACAACGATCATATCTTTTATGGCTATGACGCTTATCAGGGCCGCCAATTCAAATTCAGAGGCGTGCGCAACGGCCGCTACAAATATGCATGGAGCCCACACGACATGGCCGAGCTATATGACCTGCAAGAAGATCCGCAAGAACGACGCAATCGGGCTGATGACCCAGCATTGGATACAGTGCGCGAAGCCCTGCACGAACAGTTATTTGCATGGATGCGGTCAGAAAACGATGCGCTTGCATATGGTGTCTCTCAACTGCCGGTCGGCAGCTATATCGACGGGCGCAGCCGGACAGAACAACATGACCACGGGCACAACACCGCATTTGTCGGGCTGGCGGGTCAGAAAGCCCGGTAATGGGTAAAGTACTTCAAAAAGGGGGCGGCCTGTATCGTCAGGCCGCCCCCACAAACCGTCAAATATTGGCCAAAGCTTCCACCGCCTGAACCGTTGTCAGTTCGATATGACGGCTGATCTGCGCGCAGGTTTCTTTAACATCGCGGGCGATCGCCGCCTCGTAAATTTTGGCGTGTTCGGCGGGTGTATCGCGTTTGCCAAAACTATGGCGGCGGGACAGGAACCGGTAGCGTTCATGATGGGCATAGACCTGCGCGCGTAATTCCAGAAGCCACGGCGAATTTGAGGCTGAGACCAGCGCGTCGTGAAACACACGGTTTCTCTCCTCCAGATCATCGTCGTCCCGATCATCGCCCTGGCGTTTTTCGGCCAAGGACAATTTGTGATAGGCCGCGACTAGGTTCGATTCCCATTCATCGCCGCCATTTTTCAGGCTGGCCTCAACGCCTTGGCACTCCAACCAAACCCGCATTCGGCCCAAATCCTGAACGTCCTCTGCAGACATATCACGCACGCGAAATCCGCGTTGGCTTTGCTGCACAACAAATCCTTCGCCAGCCAGACGAGCCAAAGCCTCACGCACCGGCGCAGTGCCGAAATCATAGCGCTCCCTGATAGGAATAACCTTGAGTTTCAGGCTGGCGGGCAACTCTCCCGAGATGATGTCACGTCGCAACAGATTGTAAATGCGTTCAGAATCATTCTGCACCGGGGCGGGGTTAGGTGTCGTGTCCATTGTCTCATTTCATTTGCAACTATTGCACTGATCTTATCAGGTCATTGGCCGTTTTTTGAATATCGGCAAGCTCATTTTTGTGGATCAGTAACCTTTTTGTCTACATTCGTTCTTTTAATCATAATATGAATATGGTAATTCATACTTGGCGCCGTTGAGGACGCCAGTTCTCCGAAAAAGGGATGAAATCTTGATAAGGGAATTCCTTGTTTCATGGGGAATCGGTGCCACGCGCATGGCAACCCGAAGCTTGACTGCATCAATATTTCTAGTGGGGTTTGCAGCCTGTATCTTGGCCACGCAGGATGGATTCGGAAAGGCTCTGGTACAAGACTTACCAATGTTACAGTTGTTGTGGCTTCGCTTTGCAGTCCATGCGGCGATCACGGTTTTTGTTCTCAAGGCCGCAGGCCAAACTGACCTTTTGAAGTCCAACTATATCGGATTGAACGCGGCCAGAACTTTGGCAATTTTGGCAACTGGGCTTTTGCTGTTTGCCGCGATGAAATCGCTTTCCCTTGCCGTAACAACAGTCATATTGTTTTTGAACCCGGTTATCGTCTGCCTGTTTTCCGCGGTGTTCCTGCGTGAAGCCATTGGCCCGCGCAGATTGATCGCCATTTTGGCTGGCTTCGCCGGGGTTGTGGTGGTCATCAACCCAAGTATTACCACTTTGGATGTCACATTATTGCTTCCCCTTGTGGCGGCCTGCACGGCGGCTATTTACGTGATGATGACACGGCAACTTTCGGCCACGTCCGAGACATTGCCGACCTTGGTTGTAACGCCAGTTGCCATCACCGTCCTTTTGGCACCTATTCAGCTTTTCATATGGCAGCCGCTGAGTGGGACTGAAATCTTCCTCGTCACGCTCATGGCACTCTGTGGCACGATTGGGCACACCAGCCTTCAGTTCGGTCTCAAAGGTGGGTCAGCAGCGCTGCTATCTCCGTTCCTTTACTTGCAGGTGGTTTTCGCAGCTGGTTTGAGCGTTGTATTTTTCGGCGATGTTTTGGGCGCAAACCTTATTGGAGGCACTGCACTGATCGTCGGCAGCGGGCTGGCAATCTGGTATTTTCAGAACCAGGAAGCCCTGACAAGGAACGAGGACGCCGGTCAAACTCGCTAATGCAGGTATCTGCACTGTGGTAAGCAACACCTGCACCGCTACGCTGCGGAATTTGACTTCTGCTAAAACAACCGCGTTGCGAATGGTGTTGATGATGTGGAGCGTGGTCAGATCGCCCCGCGCAGTGTAGTCGGCAAGCGCCTAACTTATCGACGGACTAACTCAATCGTCGCCTGAGTTCCGGGATTTGGTTGGAACTTTGCTAAAAGATTGGTCCGACTCAGATTGACTCTTGGAGTTGCCAAAGCCCTTTTTGTAGGAGTTGGGCTTTATTTCCAAAGGAGTATTTCTGTGTGCCAAACGAAATAGACATTGATAAATCTGCATCCTTATTCGGTCGGGAAGCGCTAGAAAATATCGGACTAATTGTCTGCATTGCTAGCATGTCTGAGCATAGCCTCCATATGCAATGCCAGCGTTTAGCAAATCACCCGAATCCCATAGCTCTGGCTGCTGCCGTAGGGCTGCATGGGACAGCCGCCAGAACGATGCTTCGTCAAATTAGGTCGCTGGGTATGTTTCACCTCAGAAAACCTACTCATATGACAGAACTAGGACAGATTGTTGACAGGATAGAAAAAGCTTTCTTAGCGCGAAATGAAATAGTGCATGGTTCAATTCAGGGCACTGGAACGGGGATTAAAATAATTCGATTACGCTTAAAAAAAGGAAGGGTCGTGCCTAGACTAGAACAAGACAACGCATCCTTGCGCGATCTAGCGAAAGGAATTCTTGCCTCTACTCGCGCTCTGGACGTGTTTTTAACGAATAATGGGATAGCACCTTTGAAAGACATTCGATAAATAGCCCATGGAGTGCATAATATGTGGAACTGCCACATAGGTCATCTCCTACTTTCTTCATACTCGCCTTAAATATTGCTACGCCTTTTAAATTTTGCTTCGTCTGAGACTTGCGGAATCTTATCGGAATATTTGCTAGTTTCCTTTTCCATCTTTCATTTCCTTGCTTTGGGTCGCAGCGAAGCACTATGCTGGCACCATGAGTAATTTAGACAAAACCCAAGTTGATTAGTTTCGTGAGGCGGCGTGTGAGCTAAGGTGCGACGACGATGGCGAACGTTTTGACGCAGCACTCAAGAAGATTGCGAAGGCTGGCAAGAAGCCTTACGGCGACAAAAAAGACAAGTGACCGGGCTTAAGCTCTGCGGCCATTGTGATCTCGTGTCACTCTTGGTTTTGTCAAGTATACAGTCGCCCAATATTCGCTTGAACGGTCTACCAGTTCCGGGACCTTTCGTACGCCCGCTAACAGAAAACTATTCTATACAAAATCCAAGCTGCTGCACAGCCTCTCGCTGCTGCAGTGTGAATGTATCTGTTGCGACATTACGAAACCGACCGATGGATTCAGGTGCAATATTCTTCGAGAGCTGTGATATTTCAGCGCTTGTCAACGCCCTCTCCAAAAATCTCTGGAGCCGATATATCTCTGCTTCAAAGCATAAACACAAAGCGTCATAATTCAGTACAAAAAACTGTTTTTCAGGCATCGACTCGCCGAGTTCCAATGCACGGTTATTTGCGGCAAGCCAGTAGCGGAGCTGGGTTTGAACCGGGCTCTCAAATTCGTTTTCCCGAATGCCGAACAGATTTCCCCAATTCACCAATTGCTGGCGGTTCCCGCTCAACGCCATATCAAGCCCATGACGCATCACGTGGATGTATTTCATATTGGGAAACTGCCTTGCAAGTTGCGGCAAAAAAATGTGGGTGTTCGGTTCTTTCCAGGCCACCCCAGAAAAGCTCTCACTGTTCGGGCCTGCGCTGGACAGGATTGCATCAAATTCCGGCCGATTCACTCCCATTCCTCGAGTCTTCTCGAATAACTCTTCTGCTTCGCCCGGCGCCAACTTTTCAAACGCACACTCAACTCCTTCAAGCATCGCAATGGCGAAGATTTCAAACATGCGCTCAATTTCAACGTCCTTTGGGAATTCCCGGAACCAATCGCGACGTTTGAACAGTAGTGTAAACAGAAGGTTGTCTAATTGGGGATTTAGGACCGGACCAAGGTAAAACCCCATTTTCTGGATTGCTTGTGCAACGACCCTTGTTCCGCTGCCGCCCAAACCACCGACTACAACAAACGGGGTTTGGTTATGACTAGGCTTCATGACGGATGCTGCTCAATATGATAAAAAATTCAATGGTTGGAAGACACTAACTTGGTTGCAATGTTGGATCAAGATAGCCACTTTACCTGGTTCGCCGAATGTACCATGCTTTGCTTTATTGAGTGCAGCCCATAGCAGAATTTGGGTCTGCTCAAGAGAAGGAAAATAGCTACATTGTCCAGTATTGCGGAGCTACCCATATGCGTTCTTGGCATGCACCGAAGCGGTACCAGTTGTCTGGCTGGCAGCCTGGAACAGGCCGGTGTTCACCTTGGCGAAGTGGTCAACAAATCTCCTAGCAACCCCAAGGGGAACAAAGAGAGCAAGGTTCAACGTGGCATCAACGAAGACCTTCTCGCTTTCAGCGGGGGTAGCTGGGACAAACCGCCAGAGCAGCTAAGATGGAATAGCGACCTGCAGGCCCGGCGAGACAGCTTTATTGAAAATGCATGGACCGCGTCGCCTTGGGGATTCAAAGATCCGCGGAGCCTGTTGACTCTGCCGTTTTGGCGGGAAGCGCTCGGTGATTTGAGGTTTGTTGCAACGGTCCGGCATCCGGCGGCTGTGGCTCGGTCTTTGATGAGCCGTGCCGGTCTTCAACCGAAAATGGCGCCGTTGCATCTTTGGACAGAGTACAATCAACGTCTGCTAAACCTGTGCCAAACTGAGACCGTGCACCTGGTAAGCTTCGATTGGCATCAATCCGAATATTTGGGGGCACTCGAACATCTTTTTGGGGTGCTGGGTTTGACACTACCAGAGCAAATTCCGTTCTTTGAGAAAGGCTTAAGGAGCGAAGAAAAGCTTTGGCCCGATTGTGACCAAGAGACAAAGACTAAAGCCGAAAAGCTATATAGCGATCTTTTGCAACACACGCTGGATATCTCGACATGAACCAAACGGTTGACAGGAAGTCGCCGCCGCCGCGTCTATCCGTCATTGTCGTCTTTCACGATATGGCACGCGAGGCAAAGCGCACATTATTTGCCCTGTCAGAGGCGTTTCAAACCGGTGTAACAGCAGACCAATACGAAGTTATTGCTGTGGAAAATGGTTTACAAAAGCTCGATCCAGCCTGGGTTTCTGATCAGGGGCCCAATTTCCAGTATCATTTTCATAAAACCACATCGGTGTCTCCCTCTGCGGCCGTCAATGCAGGTGCATCTTTGGCGACTGGACAATACGTTGCGCTGCTTGTTGATGGCGCGCGAATTCCCAGCCCTGGTTTGGTCCATGACACGTTAGCCGCCATTCGCGCGTGCCACCCTTGTTTTGTCAGTACCCTGGCTTGGCATTTGGGGCCTGACATACAAAGGGAATCGCGGAAAGCTGGTTACGATCAAACGGCCGAGGACAACCTCTTGGCGTCAATTGATTGGGCCAAAAACGGTTATGACTTGTTTGAAATCGCAACCCAAGCGCCATCTTCGGCCTGTGGCTTGTTAAATGGATTGCCTAATGAATGCAGTTGGTTGGCGATGCCCAGGGCCCGGTTTAATCGGCTGGGAGGGTATGATGAAGCCTTTCAAAGCCCGGGCGGCGGCTTGGTAAACCATGACTTTTTTCAGCGTCTATGCGCTCTGCCCAACCTGTCACCTGTGCAGTTGCTGGGTGAGGGAACATTCCATCAAATCCATTCCGGTGCGGCCACTGGCGCAGACGATTTGGCTGTCGTATTGGCAAATTTCCAAGACGAATATTTGCGGGTCCGTGGAAAGAGCTTTTCTGCCGATGTTTCACTGGACCCCTGCTATTTTGGGAGTATCCCTTTGCAGGCTCGACGCTTCGTACATGGTTATGGCTGATGAATAGTGTTGCAAAACACATTGTCGGAAAGCCACGATTGCTGTTTCGCCCTCACGCTGTATTGGGGTGGTCGCTTACGCCTAGCTACGGCGTCAAAGTTCGTTTCCGCCCCGACGTAATCCAAAACATTGATGTGGATGGTTGGCGTGCGGTGCCCGGCAGGCCTTGCAACCGAGGTCCTCGGTTGTCGGTATATGGATGTTCGTTTACTTACGGAACCGGGCTTGCTGATCGTGAAACATATGTTGCTCAATTGCAGGAGAAGTTGCCGAATGCCTGTTTGATGAACCGAGGTGTCGGCGGGTACAGCACGGTCCAAAACTACTTGCAGTTCAGGCGAGATATTCTGGATGGAGGCGTTGACGCAGCCATCTTTGCCGTGATCAGCGACCACCGTTTTCGAAACATTGCGCATCCGCAGCGGATGCAGCAATTCCTTAAGAAAGATTGGTATCTGCTGGGTGTTGAGCATGTCCCGGTAGTCAGGCAGGGTCACCACGGGAGCATCAAAATTGAGTATGTACCAATTTGGCAACCGGCGCTGAAACGGGGCGGATTTGAGAACTTTCTGCCGGATGAACACATGATTGATGGTGCGACCATAGCGATCATGGAGGAAGTCGAGACACTGGCGAAAAGTAATAATGTCCCGCTAAGGTTCGCGCTGCTTGACCAATTGGATCCCGGTTTCAACGAAGCCGTCAAAAACCGCTTCGTGTCTTCGATCGACGTGTCCGTACCCTTGGATCGTGAAATGAGTTTCTACCCCAACGATGTCCATCCAAATCAAATTGCCAATCGACTGTATTCCGACCGTCTCTTGCCCATTGCCGAGGAGTTGATTTCTTGCGCCGGCGGTCGCCCCTCATGATCAAGTCCGAGTACATTTTGGGAATTTCGTCGCATTTTCACGATTCCGCCGCCGCCCTCTTGCGCGGCCAGAGCATTATCGCAGCGGCCCAGGAAGAACGTTTCACACGAAAAAAAGCCGATTGGAGTTTCCCCGATCGCGCCATCGACTATTGCTTGTCGCAAATGCCAGACCCCGATGCGCAGGTAACCCTCGCCTATTTCGAAAATCCGGCTCTCAAGTTTGACCGCATCCTTGAAACCGCCAGCCGTGTGGCCCCACGCGGTGCGCCACTTTGGCCGCGGACAATGAAGACAATGCGGCAATACGGTCACGAGTTGCCGGCCAAGTTGCGAGCAATTTGTGCCGATCCGGAACGTGTGTTTTTTGTCCCACACCATCGCTCGCACGCTGCTGCCGCCTTTTACCCGTCCCCCTTTGAACAAGCCGCTGTGCTGGTCGTTGATGGTGTGGGAGAATGGTCGACAGTAACTATGTGGAAGGGGGAGGCGCAGAAATTAACGCCTCTCAGAGAAATCAAATTTCCGAACTCATTGGGGATGTTCTACAGCGCCTTCACCCAATATTGCGGCTTCAAAGTCAATTCAGGCGAATACAAGCTGATGGGATTGGCGCCCTTCGGTGTACCTCGATATCAAAAGCTCATCCGTGAGAAACTCATCGATCTGAACACGGACGGTTCCTTTGCCCTCGATATGAACTATTTCAACTACGACAGGGGGCTAAGCACAATTTCTCCCCTATTTGAAATGCTTTTCGGCCGTGTCCCGCGCTCTCCTGAGGGTCCGCTGGATCAACACTACATGGATGTAGCGGCGTCTGCACAAGCGGTTTTGCAGGAGGCCATGGTTCGGCTTGCCTCAACAGCATTGCAGTTGAGCGGCGAAAAGAACCTGTGTCTTGCGGGCGGGGTCGCTTTAAACTGTGTTTCAAACAGTCATTTGGCCTCAAACGTTCCGGGGTTGGAAGAGCTGTGGATTCAGCCAGCCTCTGGGGATGCGGGCGGTGCTTTAGGCGCAGCACTAGACGTTGCCGCCCATCAACCAAACATACGCGTTTCGCCAGGCGCCACAACCGCCGCCACAGATGGTATGCAAGGCAGTTTTCTGGGTCCTGAGTTCGACCGTGAGTTTATTCTATCAGAGCTAATCCGGTCTAATTTGGTCTGGGAAGAACATGACGATTTGCCCGAGCATTGCGCTGCCGCCCTGGCGGATGGGCAAATCGTTGGACATTTCGACGGCCGAATGGAATTTGGGCCGCGGGCCCTCGGAAACCGGTCGATTTTGGCAGATCCCCGACCGGCTGATATGCGTGGACACATCAATCGAAGGATAAAATTTCGCGAAGGGTGGCGACCATTTGCACCAATGGTTCTGGAGGAGCATGCCGCGGAGATTTTCAATGGCCCCTCGAACAGCCCATACATGTTGTTTGTCGCAAAGTTGAAAGCAAAGTACCGACATGAGGCAACATTGAGAAGTGCACGTGAACGCGGGCTTTCGGGGCCGATGGCCCTTATGCGAGCCGTATCAAGCGATTTTTCAGGTGCAACGCATGTGGATTTCAGTGCGCGCCTGCAAACCGTCGGTAAATCATCAACGACGAATGGCGCCGCCAAGATATTGCGAGCATTTCATTCATTGACCCAATGTCCCATGCTGCTAAACACGTCATTCAATGTGCGCGGAGAGCCGATAGTTTGCACCCCTTGGGACGCGATCCAATGTTTTAAGAACACGCATATGGATATGCTGGTTATTGGGCCGTTCATAGTGCGTCGGACGTCCCAAGATGACCGAATAAACAAATTGGTTGGAAGGAAAAAATTTGTCGCTGACTGAAGCCACCGACCGCATGGACCTATATATGCGGCTCTTTGACAGATGCCGCGAATTTGAGACAGGACAAAAGAAGACCACCCTTGATGCTCCGATGTCGGAACTTGCAGCCCCCCCAGTGTCACTATCTGAAATACAGAGCAATGATGGCTCCTTGGTGACCAAAGCTCTTGAGCAATTTGGTTGCAGAAATGCTTTGGAGAAAGCTGACCATTTCATTGAATTGTCTCAACTCATTTCAGATTTTGAAATAGATCTTGACCCCAATGACACCCACACTAAAAGACTGTTGGACTTTGTCTATCCGGTTGTCTGAGTTCTAGTTTTGAAATGCTAAATATCCGGCATTAGAAAACTTGAAGGGCGCCCAAATTCAGGGCGCAGGAGGCCGCGGATGCAGATCCAGGCATTCAGTCTATTTCCATTGCTCTGTTAGCTGGGTTGAAGGAGAGCGCCGGTGCTCTGGAGGAGTCGAGCCGGTCACTTAGTAGTCGGGATGATTGGTATAATCATCGAATTTCCGGTATTCGAATATTGAAGGGGGACCCGGACTTGAATTCGAATGACACTACCCCGGTTGAAGCAGCTTCTGCTTCGGTCGTGATGCCAGATGTGCACACTGCCCTCTTTCGACCTCCGTTTTATCGAGGCCATCTCGACGTTGTGTCCGGTACATTGGTCTACGGGTGGTGCATTCGGGCGACAGAACCAGGGTCTACGTGCCGATTGAATGTTCTATTGGGCGGATACCTGATTGGGAGCGTTTCAACAGGCCTTAGTCGCCCAGATGTCAGTGAAGCTTTCGAACACGATATGACACCGGGGTTTTCGTTTGATCTGAGCGATAATGGCGATTTCGATGCAGACCACGTTTGCGCGATCATTAGAAAGTTGCTTGCGTCCGACAATCCTGAACCCCGCGGGGTTGATATTCAGATCGCAGGCGAAAACCTGATCTTGAACAGGACAAACCCTGCGGAAAACATACAATCCTGGCTGCGTGACGTTCTGTGGACGTTGGAGCGCCAGGAACGGTCAAATCCTTCACCACTGCCCAAAACAGAAATTTTACCTTCCGACAGATCACCGGGTCAAACCACTGAAATAGCCATCGTCCTTGGAGTTCACCGGTCAGGAACCTCCCTGTTTACAGCAGGCCTGCAGGCATTGGGTCTGGATTTGGGGGATTACGATCAAAATGAAGATGTGCACAACAAACGAGGTTACTTCGAACATCCGAAAATCCGAGTGTTTAACGAGCGCCTTATGGCCCACTTGGGAACAACGTGGGAAAATTGGGGGTTTTATCCGGGGCAAGAGTCTTTTCAGGATCCGGCGCTTGGGTCTTGGCGCCACGATGCCGCAAGCCTTTTGATTGAGTGTTTTCCTAAACCGGGACGATATGCATTAAAAGAACCGCGTATGTCGACGCTTTGGCCATTCTGGAAGGCTGTATTGAATGATCTGGGGTGGGAAAAGCGTCAGATCCTGGTTGTCCGCAACCCCGAGGAAGTTGCTGAAAGCAATCATCAAAGGGGAATGCGGGCGGGACGCGGATTTCCATTTATTTCCGAACCGGAGCCGATGCGCGCGCTGTGGGCTGTGACCATGCATGGCCTTTTGTCAAACTTGAAGGACTGCCAGACGCTTCTTGTCCGTCACGCGTCACTTTACAGTGACCCGGTTGCTGTAATGAATGCTTGTGCAGACTTCATTGGAGTGGTTCCCGATGCCACCGCCTTAAAAAAATTCAGCTGCGAATTTGTTGATGAAACGATGCGCCGCGCCACCACGACTGTCAGTACGGATCGCGGGGCATGGGGTATCCTCGCTCGAAATCTTTACGAGGCGCTCGGGCCTGAGACCCTCCCCAAAACGCTTTCCACGGCCGATATTTCGGAAATCCTTTTAAGCCAGCAGGACCTGACCGCGCAATTGCCGTACTTAGGCGCAATTCGCGACTCCATCAGTTGCCTTCACAGCTTACTGGAGCAACCAACTGCGGTGAAATGAAAACACCCACGGTTCGCCCCTGCAGGAAATGTGCAAAAAAGCGTTGGGGATGGCTGAATTCAGGACAGAAACCCGCCAGTTGATGATATAGACGGTGCAGCAAACAAGCCGGATTGCCGGAAGATCTGACATCGCACGCCATCCGCAAAGGCAGGCTCATGTTTCGGCGTGAAAGGGGCGTACCAAAGGACATTCGGATGGCCTGGGCCGGTCTTCAAACCGAGTCAGAAGCAGAAGGCTACACCAAGTCTGCGGACATCAAAAAGGCCATATCGGGAACAGAAAGCTCCAACTTAATCGAAACCTGTTCCAACTTAGGGCGTTAAGCAATTGTGTTTATTAGTATTTCTTTTAAAGTGGCGCACCTGAGAGGATTCGAACCTCTGGCCTCTGCCTTCGGAGGGCAGCGCTCTATCCAGCTGAGCTACAGGTGCGTGCCCGGGCGGTATAGCCAAGCCCCCGCCCCCCCGCAATGGGAAATCTGCCCACCGTCGGAACTTCCCCATTCCGCGGCAGCAGCGGCGCAAGGATGGCCCCTGTGGGGCCTGACGCGCGCCGCCGCACGGTCGATGCGCCGTAAGGCGCAGCGAAACCAGAGTCAGGCAAAAAGCTCGTGACAGAGCTCCAGCGCATCGACCAGCGCATCGACTTCTGCTTCGGTATTGTACAGTCCGAAAGAGGCCCGGCAGGTGGCTGTCACGCCCAGATGGTCCATCAGTGGTTGGGCGCAGTGATGCCCGGCCCGCACGGCGACACCCTTTTTGTCCAGCACGGTCGAGATGTCATGGGCATGGGCCGCTCCCTCAAGCGTGAACGAGAATATGGCGCCTTTGCCAGACGATTTGCCCTGCACATTTAACCAGTTCAACCCGTTCAACCGATCCCGCGCATAGTCGCGCAAACGGCGTTCATGGGCGGCGACCTTCTCCATCCCCAGCCCCATCATATACTCCAGCGCCGCGCCCATCCCGATTTGTTGCACAATGCCCGGTGTGCCCGCCTCAAACTTCATCGGCGGGTCGTTATAGGTGACAACATCACGGCCCACGTCGCGGATCATATCGCCGCCGCCAAGAAAGGGGCGCATCTCGGCCATGCGGCTTTTCTTGATATGGATGGCGCCCGAGCCTGAGGGGCCATAAAGCTTATGCCCAGTGATGGCATAGAAATCGGCCCCGATCTCATCGACATTCACTGGCATATGCACCGAAGCCTGACTGCCATCGACCAGAACCGGCACGCCCTTTTCGCGCGCGCCGTCCACGACCGATTTCACATCCACAACAGTGCCCAGCACATTGGACATATGCGTTAGTGCAATCAGTTTCGTTTTGGGTGTGATCGCATCCAGAACGGCTTGCGGATCGATCTCATCTTCGCTTGTCAGATCCACCCATTTCAGGACCACACCCTGGCGTTCACGTAAGAAGTGCCACGGGACAATATTGGCGTGATGCTCAGCGACGCTCAGGATGATCTCATCGCCCGCTTCCAGACGTGGTGCCGCCCAGGCATAGCTGACCAGGTTGATGCCCTCTGTGGTGCCAGAGGTGAACACGATCTCATCCTCGTCCTTTGCGCCCAAAAACCGTGCCGTGATTCCGCGCACGGCCTCGTATTTTTCAGTGGCCAGGTTGCTCAGGAAATGCAGGCCCCGATGGACATTGGCATATTCCTCGGCATAGCCGCGCGTAACAGCGTCGATCACCACCTGCGGTTTCTGAGCTGAGGCGCCATTATCAAGATAGACCAATGGTTTGCCATTCACTTCGCGTGAAAGGATCGGGAAATCGCCCCTAATTTTGTCGATGTCATACATACCGAATTGGCCTTTATACCGGCTGAAAACCGAGCATGGTCAGAAGGATGGAGAGAAGGATGAAGATCGCAAAGATGCTCAGGATTACCCCAAGAAAGACCGTGCCGGTCGATTTGAAACCGTGCAGTTCAGCAACGAAACCTACCAATAGCCAAAAGAATAGCCCAATCGCGGCAACGCTGAGCAGATCCACCATGGGTGGCATCACAACCAGCAGAATGATCTGAAGCACGCTGACCAAAAGCAACACAAACTGCAACCAGATGACCAGCGCCAGTGACCCGTTGAAATCCCCGGTGCCGCCCAGGGCCCTGCCAATATAGGTCATGCCCAAAATCATGGCGAGGCCAACCACGGCCTCAAGCATCGTAAAAGTAATCGCTGCTTCTTCGGGAAAGATATCCCCGTCGGCGGGCATCAGGTCAAAGACAACGATTTTCAGGATCGCAGACAAGACCAGTTGCAGCAGAAAGAACTGCCACAACACAGGCCGCGGCAAGTTCAAACCAATCACAAACCGCGCGCCGGTGCGTGGGTCCGAGATTGTGGCCCGTGCCATGCGCAGCAGGCTTGGGATATGAAGAAGCGGGGTCATTCTGACTTTTCTCTAGCAGGAAATTCGGCCTCGATCAGGCCAGATAGCCAGATCCAAAGGAACCCGGCGGCGATGGCGTAGTTCACCACCATCACCAGCGACCCCGCCTGACTGACGCTGGCCATGCCCCTCAGCAGAAACAGCGGTGAGACCGCCAGAACCGCCCAAAAAAGCGCCAATCTGGCATCCACGCCCTGCCCGCGCCCCCCGAAGCCTTTGGCCAGCAGATGGGTCAATCCACCAAAGAGGTAGAGGATTAAGGGCCAAACAAAAAGCCAGGAAAACAGAGTGATGGCCAGCCGCGCATCTGTCGGCGCCGGGCCATCTTCACCCACCATGTCCTGCGTCAGTGCCAAAGAGGTCGTGCCAGCACCAACCAGATCCGGGATCTGGCTGATAAAGATCAAGAGCAGCCCCGCCAGCAGGTAAATAAACCCACGTGCCTCGGGACGTTCATCGCCGCGATTGGCAGCGATAAGCGCCCGGATCACCGATCTGGGCGCCCTGTAGCTGCGCAAGATATTGGTCGTTACGGCCACGAATTACCCCCGATGACGGTCCAGCCAGGCCTGCAAGCGATCTAGAATGTCAGCACGCAGCGTCTCATCCTCGATCTCGTCAATGGATTCTGCCAAGAAAGCCAGAACCAACAGGTCTGTTGCGATATCGGCTGGCACGCCACGCGAACGCAAGTAGAAATGCGCCTCTTCGTCAATTGCACCCGTGGTTGAGCCATGGCTGCATTGCACGTCGTCTGCGTAAATCTCAAGCTCTGGCTTGGCTTGGAAACTGCTGTCATCATCCAACAGCAAGGCCTGGCTTAACTGATAACCATCGGTTTTCTGCGCGCCGGGTTTTACGAGGATTTTGCCTTGAAACACGCCTTCGGCGCCGTTTCTCAGCACTTTCTTGAACACCTGACGGCTTTCGCAATTCACCGCATCATGGGTGATAAAGACCGTGTCATCGTGATGGAAATCACCCGTGGCTTTATCCCCGACCGCCGCGCCCGCGATATGTGCGGTTGCGTTATCGCCGCGGATATCAATCACGGCCTCGTTTCGGGTCAAAACGCCGTTCACCGTCATGGTGAAGGATTTGAAAACCGAGTTCTCGCCCAAGCGCGCAAACATATGGGTGACTGCCCTGCGTTCATGGTCGCGACCTTGGGTGCGGACATGATGAAATTCTGCATTGTCTGCAACATCGACTTCCATCGTTTTCGAAAAGCGCGCGGCGGCCGGTCCGTTTTCAAGGATTGTGACCTTGGCGCCCTCTTCCACCTTCACAACATGGTGCAAGATGACGTCAGAAGATTCATCCCGGTGGCGATAGGTAAAATTGATCGGCTTGGTGGGTTGCCCAGATACCCGGATAACAATGCCATCGCTGGCAAAAGCAGTATTCAGGGCTGCGAGCGGCCGGTCCACAGGAGTCTGACCATCGGCCTCCAACGATCCATACAGGTCTTTTGCCCAGTGGATATCACGGGTCTGGGCATCTGAAAGGCGTTCAATTTCAATGCCCTCCATCGCCAAATCGTCGCTGGCCTCAGCGTCGAATACGCCGTCGACAAACACAATGTGAAGGCGATCAACCTCTGCAAAGGGCAACGGCTCTTCATGTTTGAACAAACTGGCGCCGGGTGCGTCGGCCTGTGTCAGTGTCGCGGGGTTGGTGAATTTCCAGTATTCATCGCGCTTGGAGGGCAGGCCAATGGCCCGCAAGCGGCCAAGGGCGCCATTGCGCGCGTCTGCCGCCCATCCGGCGCAGTCTGGCATTGAAAGCGCGGCCAGCCGCGCCTCCAACGGATCTTGTTTTGCAGCAGGATTGGCCATTACGCCACCTCCGCCAGAATGTCGGCATAGCCATTTTGTTCGACTTCAAGCGCCAGCTCTGGTCCACCGGTTTTTACAATCCGACCATTAGCCATGATATGGACCACATCGGGTTTGATATGGTCCAGCAAGCGCTGATAGTGGGTGATGACAAGGAAACCTCGGCCCTCATCACGCAGGGCATTCACGCCTTCAGCCACCAATTTCATCGCGTCGACGTCAAGGCCTGAATCGGTTTCGTCAAGGATGCACATGGCGGGCTCAAGCATGGCCATTTGCAGGATCTCGTTGCGCTTTTTCTCACCGCCGGAAAAACCGACATTCACGGGGCGCTTCAACATATCCGCGTCGATTTTCAGGGCTTTCGCCTTCGCACGAACCTCTTTCAGAAAATCTGCTGCGCTCAACTCTTCTTCGCCGCGCGCTTTGCGTTGAGCGTTCACGGCTGTTCGCAGGAAAGTCATGTTACCAACGCCGGGGATCTCGACTGGATACTGGAACGCCAGAAAAAGGCCTGCTGCCGCGCGTTCTTCTGGTTCCATGTCCAAAAGGTCTTCGCCTTTCAGGCTGGCCGCGCCATTGGTCACTTCATATCCGTCCCGTCCCGACAGGACATAGGACAGTGTCGATTTACCTGAGCCGTTCGGCCCCATGATCGCATGGACCTTTCCGGCCTCTACCGTCAGGTCGACCCCTTTCAGGATTTGCTTATCTTCTTCTTCAAGAGAGACGTGCAAGTTTTTGATATCAAGCATAAAAACCTCGTTCAATAAAGGCAGGTCCGGTCAAGGCGGGGCCTTGCGGAGTGCGGTGTTCGTTGTATGTGTGGATAGCGGACGGGCTTAGAACAAACCCGGTTTTGTTGCTTCGGTCACGCGCAGCACCTGGTTGACCCAAGCCTCTGAGAAGAGGATTGAAAACAGTCCAGGCGACAGATGAACCGGCATATGCATGGTGAAGGCCCCAAGGCCCATTCCAAAGCTCTTGGCCCCAATATGTTCGGGACGTTTGAAGTTGAAAACCTGCCGCAGGACGAACCCGGCCAGAAAGGCCATGCCAAAATCCATCACCAGAGTGTTGCTGGCGTCGGCGGCGGCGCCCGGCAAGGTACCGGTCAAGTGAAACCGCGCGTATCTGGCGGCAAAGACCACGAATATCCCAATCAGAAAGGCGGCAACCAGAGACAGCGAATAGGTGGGCAGTTCGCGTTTTTTGGGAGCCGCTGGCACGGGCTTGGCGCGCGCTTCCTGAATCCGCGCAACACGCGCGGCAAACCGGGGATCGACCTGAGAGGCGTTCAAACTGTCCATAGGCAGGAGTTTGCGCCAAAATACGGCAAATCTTGGCCATCCCGAAGGGAAGATTGCGGAGAAGGCTAATTGGCAGACGATCAATCATCCTGACCTCCCGGCGCAAACTCTTCTGCGCGTTCTTCTGGTACAATCAGGAAGTTTTCGCCCCTCTTATAACGACGGTGGCGATTGGCCACGAGGTAATCTTGGGCCTCGAGCCAGGTCACGAAGGCCTCAAGGTTTTCGTCGTCAACCTCAACAAATATCACCGACCGGTCGCGGGCAACGGTTCCGGCAAGACCGGCCAGCACCTGCATCTCCATGCCTTCGGTGTCGATCTTTATGAAATCAGCGGGTTTTTCACCGACCACTGTATCGCCTGTCACCAAGCGAACATCTCCTCCACCGGGTCCGATTCGTCCGCCACCCAGATTGCCTTTGGGCGCTGCAACCGAATGGCCGCTGCTGGCGCGGTCTGATACGCCAAAGCCAAGCCAGCGCATATCGACCCTCGTATCGACCCGGTTCAGTACCATATTGGCCCGCAAGAGGTTAAAGGCCATCGGGTTGGGCTCAACCGGCACAACCTCGGACGCACGTAAGATCAATGCTGCGAAAAGGGAGTGATTTCCGACATTTGCACCAAGATCGACAAATCGCCCGCCCTGTTTGAACGCGCCACGAATAATCTTCAACTCAGGCCGTTCATAGAACCTGCCCGCCATGTGGTGGCGCTGAATAACGTCGTCAGGCGCGTCGACAGCAAAAAAAACCGGTTGCCCCGAATGATCGCCCCGAATGACGTGGCATGGCCCCATCACAATCGGGCGCCCATCGTGATCTGCGGCTTTGACGCGATCAGGGGCCAGTGTCGTTGTCTGTGCCATTTAACCGATTTTCGCTGCCAACAAGCTAATACCCTTATTGCAGACCCTAGAGAGCGCCAAACTGATCATTCGATTTCCTCACGCCCGCGACTGCGATCGGTCACGTCCATTTTTCGGCCCAAAACCAAGCGCGAGAAGATCGATCCCAAGAAGCCCGATGTCGCCGCCAAAACCGCCACTTGCACCTGGCTGACCATCGACAAGGCGGCGTCAATTGCAAGCGCGAAACAGGCGCAGAAAAGGCCAGTCAAGGCGGCAGGGATGATAAAGATGCGAATTGCGTTCATGTTAGGACCCGTTTCTGGTTGAGTGGTTGATCACATTCTTTGGTAAGCTGTGATCAACCTCCAGAAACGCTTTCGTGAAACATCAGTTACCCGACTGAACCTTCAAGTGAGATGGCGACCAACTGCTGTGCCTCCATGGCAAATTCCATCGGCAAGGCTTGCAGCACTTCCTTACAGAAGCCGTTCACAACGAGGGCGACGGCCTCTTCTTCATCCATGCCGCGCTGGCGGCAATAGAACAGTTGATCGTCATCGACCTTGGAGGTCGTCGCCTCATGCTCGACCCGGGCCGAGTTGTTTTTGACTTCGATGTAAGGAACCGTATGCGCGCCGCACTGATCGCCAATCAAAAGCGAGTCACATTGGGTGTAGTTCCGCGCCTCTTTGGCCTTTTTGTGCATCGAGACCAGCCCACGATATGTGTTCTGTGCCTTGCCAGCAGAAATCCCCTTAGACACGATCCGGGATTTGGTGTTCTTGCCCAGATGGATCATCTTGGTGCCGGTATCGGCCTGCTGATAGTTATTGGCGATGGCAATCGAGTAGAATTCGCCCTGGCTGTCATCGCCGCGCAGGATGCAGGAGGGGTATTTCCATGTAATGGCAGACCCGGTTTCAACCTGCGTCCACATCACCTTGGACCGGTCACCTCGACAATCGGCGCGCTTGGTGACGAAATTATAAATGCCGCCAACGCCGTTTTCGTCCCCCGGGAACCAGTTCTGCACTGTCGAATATTTGATCTCTGCGTCATCCAGCAGCACCAGTTCCACCACGGCCGCATGCAACTGGGTTGTGTCACGTTGTGGCGCGGTGCAGCCTTCAAGATAGCTGACATAGGCCTCTTTATCGGCAATGATCAGTGTCCGCTCAAACTGACCGGTGTTTTCCGCATTGATCCGGAAATAAGTGCTCAGCTCCATCGGGCAGCGTACGCCGGGCGGCACATAGACAAAGGACCCGTCCGAGAAGACTGCGGAATTTAGCGTCGCGTAGAAATTATCAGTAATGGGCACGACGGAGCCAAGGTATTTCTTTACCAGTTCCGGGTGTTTCTGGATGGCCTCAGAGATCGAGCAGAAGATCACGCCCGCCTCTTCGAGTTCTTTCTGGAAGGTCGTGCCCACAGAGACCGAGTCAAAAACCGCATCCACGGCCACTTTGCGGCCCTCAGCGGGGGCATCTTCCGCGCCCTCAACACCGGCAAGGATCATCTGTTCCTTCAGCGGAATGCCCAGCTTTTCATAGGTCGCCAAAAGCTTCGGATCGACCTCGTCCAGCGATTTCGGTTTCTCTTCCATGGATTTGGGTTTGGCGTAGTAATACTGGTCCTGAAAATCGATCTCAGGATAGTTCAGCAGCGCCCAATCGGGCTCTTTCATCAACTTCCAGCGTTTGAAAGCTTGCAGACGCCATTCCAGCATCCACTCGGGTTCATTGTTCTTTTCCGAGATCAACCGAACGATGTTTTCATTCACGCCCTTGGGCGCGTATTCCATCTCGATCTCGGTTTCCCAACCGTATTTATACTTGCCACCCATGGCCTGAACGGTTTCCACCGTCTCGCGGTCTACACCTTCACGCACTTCCGTTTCGACAACTGCCATGTCCACTCCACTCTTCCGGCCCTGCGGCGGCCATTTCCCGCCGCCTCAGAAAGTGAAGCAGCCCTGTTAGATAGACCCGGACCGGGCCAGATGCCGGTCTCGCGCCTTCAACCAAGCTGCGGCGAAGGCCTCCAGCTCAGCGCGTTCTGTTGTGGGCCCGATCGAGACGCGGATCGCGCAACCCGCTTCAGCCTCGTCAAATCCCATGGCGCGCAGGACCGAGCTGGATTTCACCTTGCCGCTTGAGCAGGCAGAGCCCGCCGAAATGGCAAATCCTTGAAGGTCCATCTGCATCACTTGCGTCTCTCCTTTCCAGCCCGGCGTGACCAGGCAAGAGGTGTTCGGCAAGCGCTCTGCGCCTTTCCCGACCAAAATAGTTGTATTTCCGTCGAGGTCCAGAGTGTTTTCTAGAATATTTCTAAGTTCACGGACATGTTCCCATGCTCCGCGATCAAGATCTTGTGTGCACTCCCCTGCCGCACCACCAAATCCAGCAATTCCGAGAATATTCTCTGTGCCGGATCGGCGGCCCATTTCCTGTCCGCCCCCCCGGATCATCGGGTCAACATCCAATCCGCGGCGCAAAACCAGCGCGCCGATTCCCTTTGGCCCGCCAATTTTATGGGCCGAGATCAGCCCCATATCGACGCCGGACCAATCGAACCCAAGCGGCATTTTGCCAAAGGCCTGCGTGAAATCACAAACGGCCAGACCCTGCGGTATCTTTTGCAAAATCCCGGTTTCGGAATTTGCCGCCTGCAACGTCGATTGCGCAGGATCAACAACTGTTACTTGGCCCGCCTCATCAACGGCCAAATCCTCGGTGACCCATGCGCGCACAGCGTCATGCTCGATACCAGCGCCATGTATCCCGCGCCCGCGCAGGGCCAACGCGGCGGCCTCAGTGGCACCGGAGACAAAGACAATATCGGCCGCCTGTGCGCCAAAGGCCTCGGCCACCTGCGTCCGCGCTTTTTCGACCAGAGCCACAGCCGCCCTGCCCTCTGCATGAACTGAAGACGGGTTGCCCACCACGTCCATTGCCGCCAGCATTGCTGCGCGCGCGCTTTCGCGCAGAGGCGCGGTCGCGTTCCAGTCCAGATATACCCGCTTGCGGCTCATGGGCATCGGCCCTTCCTTGATCGTTTCCTTGACAAAAGCATCCAGACGCCCATCACCAGCAGTGAAAACGGCAGGCTCACTCAAAGGCCATCACCAAAATACGTTTTGCCGCGTCAGCGGCGCATTTGGATTACCCGTCTGCCCCGTCATCCACAACATGCAAGAGAGACGGAACCGCAGGGCATGGCATCAGGTCGTTTTCGATCACATCTGACAGGCGTGCCTGATGCAAGAACACATAGACATGGGCAGAGAGCCCTTCCCACAGCCGGTTGGTCAGTGATTGCGCCCGGCTGCCAGACGCCGCGCCAGTGGCCCCTGCCCCGGTATGGAGCGCGCTCACCGTTTCGTCGACTGCCGCCAGAACATCCACCACCCGGATTTCGGAGGTTGCCCTGGCCAGACGATAGCCGCCCCCGGGGCCACGCACTGATTCCACCAATCCCGCACGCCGCAATTTCACAAAAAGCTGCTCAAGATAGGGCAGCGAGATATCCTGCCGCTTGGAGATTTCCGCCAAAGAGGTCAGAGTATCGCCCGATTGCAGGGCCAGATCGGCCAGTGCGACCATGGCATATCGCCCCTTCGTGCTCAGTTTCATGGTTTTCCCGTCCCTTTGACCCCGCGAAACGCCCTCAGAAGATTGACCTTTCCTGTCAACCCGCTTAACTGCGATCAACCTGCCCGCGCATGTCACGTGGGCGTTGGATCAGTTCTAGGGCGCGCGCGCGGTCTTCGTCAATGAAGCCAACGGGCGCGGACCCCGATAAAAAGATAAAAAGGAGCCGCGATGCCTGAGGTGATTTTTCCTGGACCGGAAGGCCGGCTGGAAGGCCGCTACCACCCCCAGAAAGCCAAAGACGCCCCCATCGCAATCATCCTGCACCCGCATCCGCAATTTGGCGGCACGATGAACAATCGCGTGGTCTATAACCTGCATTATGCGTTCCACAACATGGGTTTTACGGTGTTGCGGTTTAATTTCCGCGGCGTGGGCCGCAGCCAGGGCGAATATGATCAGGGTATTGGTGAATTGTCCGATGCCGCCTCAGCGCTCGATTACCTGCAATCGATGAACCAGAATTCCAAACATTGCTGGGTCGCAGGTTTCTCCTTTGGAGCATGGATCGGGATGCAACTTTTGATGCGCCGCCCAGAGATTACGGGATTCATCTCGGTCTCTCCCCCTGCCAATATGTATGATTTCAGCTTCCTAGCGCCCTGCCCCTCCTCGGGTCTGGTCATCAACGGATCGGCTGACCGCGTGGCCAAGCCACAGGACACTCGCATTCTGGTCGACAAGTTGCATGAACAAAAGGGCATCACCATCACTCATGAAGAGATGGATGGCGCCGGCCACTTCTTTGAAGACCCCTATATGGATCCAATGATCGACAGCGTTCAAACCTATGTGCGTCGGCGTTTGACCGAGAACACACGCTAATGGCCGGTGGCGGCGATTTCATCACCGAGCTGGCCGACGCGCTGGCCGTTGATGCGCTCAAAGCCGAAGAAGAGCTGGGTGATGAACGGTTGATCCAGCTTATGTCGACCCGGCTCAACTCTGCATCGCAGACTCTACAAGAGGCGTTCATGACCTCGGTACGTATCCGTCGCGCAGAGATTGTCGGCCGTAAATGGCTGGAGGCCTATGTGGCGAAGGCAAAGGCCGGCGAGTGAGCGACCAGCTTGATCGGCAAATGGCCTTTCTGTTGGAGGCGGACCGTCTGAAATCTGTTTCGCGCGCCTCCTATCTGGCTGATCGTTCGCGCCATGAAAATAGCGCGGAACACAGCTGGCATATTGCTCTATTTGCTCTGACTTTGGCCGATCAGGCCCCCGATGGCGTCGATATCTCGCGGGTGATTGCCATGCTTCTTCTACATGATTTGGTTGAGATTGATGCAGGCGACGCCCCGATACACGGCGCCCAAGACGTGATTGCCATGGCCGCGAAAGAGGCCGCAGCAGCAGACCGGATTTTCGGATTGTTGCCGCAGGATCAGGGGCAGGATTTTCGCGCCCTTTGGGACGAGTTTGAAGCCGCGGAAACACCCGACGCGGTTTTTGCCAAAGCGCTGGATCGGTTCCAACCGCCCGTCCTGAACCTCGCCTCTGACGGTGGCAGCTGGCCGAATTACAACGTAACCGAGGCGCAAATCGAGGCGCGGGTTGCCCCAAAAGTCCTACGTGGCGCCCCCGCCCTCTGGGCTTGGATCGCCCCCAAGATCAGCGCATGGTTCGCGGCGCGGGGCGAGTGACCCCACCGCCACCCTTTGACACTGGACAGGCATCGCCCAAGGCGTCATCCCTGTGTCCATGTTCTGGCGCGCACTTTTCTTATTGGTTCTGGTCATCGCGGCCTCTGTTGGGCTGACATGTGTTTTTGGCGCCAAGGTTCTGTTGGCATTGGGGCTGATCCTGACCCAATTGAAGGTAATCGGTCAAAAAATCGTCGCCATAGAACTGCCCGCCATCATTATCTGGTTCAAAACCCAATTCGTTCTCTTCTTTCGCATTGAGCTGATCAAGAAATACCTGATGAGTTCAATCGCGCCAATGCTGGTGGGCTCGGCGTTGAAGAACCGCATTGTGGCTTTAATTTCTCGCTACAAGGAAAGCGTGCGCAGCCGCTATGCGGTGAAGATGGCGTGGTATGGTCAATTGGAATGGTATGAAAAGGCCATCGCAGCCCTGATCGTCGTTTTTGCGACTCTTGGCCTTTCTGTCAGTTCCATTGGCCTTTGGGTGGTCCTCTTCTCGGTCAAATTGCCGTTTATGATCGCTGCAGGCGTTGGCGCGTTGTGGCGTATCCTCTGGACAACATTGGCGAAAATGGCGTTCAAGGCCGCCGCTTTCTTGCAACTCGGCTGGCTCTGGCGCCTTGTCAGCCGATGGTTGCCCGAAAGTTATCTGGAGCGCAAACGCCGGTGGGATTACCGCGTTGCGCGCGCCGTTGTGCGCCGGCGGCGCATGACCCTGCGCCAGTTACACGATCAGAAAGACAGCCTGTCAATGCGCCTTGCGCTTATCGCTGGCTATTTTCGAACGGAACGCCCTGACATGCCGGACCCGGAACAGCCAGACGACCCTCAACAGGAAAATGGCCGCAAATCCACCTGATCGCCTGAAAAAGTGGCCAGCGTGCCCGGTGGAACTTCGTGCCAATCGCCCTCATCCAGTTCCAAAGGTTCCGAGACGACAGCCCAACCCGCCCGGCTGTCTGACCAGCGGTAATAAACCGTAGGAACAATTCGATCACTCGACGCACGTAATGCATAAAGCGTTTTGCCATCCGAAAATGCCGCCGAAAGACGAATATGCGGTGCGGACCCGGATGTTTTAGACAGCGCCGTCAATTGGCCAACCGCTTTGCAAAACGCAGCATTGGGATCATCCTCCAACCCATGGCCCAAGGCCATAAGGAACAGCGCCTCACTGTCAGATGTTCCGCGCCTGTGCCGGTAAAGCGCATCTGGAATCATCATGTCGGCTTCCTTTCGAAAGCTCTCAAATCCACCGACCTGTCCGTTATGCATAAAGCTCCAATTCCCAACGACAAACGGGTGGCAATTGTCACGTGCCACGGCCGACCCGGTTGAGGCGCGAACATGGGCCAGGAACATTCCAGACCGCACTTGCGCGGCAAGAGAGCTGAGATTGGGATCGGACCAGGCGGGATAGACGTCACGGTAAAGGCCCGGGACCTCACGATGGGCATACCAGGCTAATCCAAACCCGTCGCCATTGGTCACTGTCTTGCATTCGGCAGCATTCATTGACTGGTTGATCAGGGAATGTTGGGGGCGGCTAACCACCTCATCCAAGAAAATCGGTTCGCCACAATAGGCTGCCCATCGGCACATTTGGCCTCTCCCCATAACGCTCGTTCAGAGTGGCGTAAAATGCCGGTCCTGACCAGTGGCTTAGCTACCGCGATTATTCGTCCGCGCATAAAGCCGGGCAATGATCTTGCTGGCCGTTTTTTCAAACATGAAGGGTAGGATGGCGTGAACAGACGCTGCAACAGCCGCGGCCGCCAGCCAGAAGGCAAACCCACCCGCGAACCGGGCATGTTCCAGATAGGTCTCATCAACGGATCCGGGATGTTCGGTAAATAGACGGGCAATCATGGGCGTCCTCCTGGCCTGCCGTGAGTGATATGGCTTGAATTATGTCAGAAGGCGTAGATCCTGTTGTCCCAAAAATCTCTCGATTTATCTATATCGGTGAGATACTGTCTCACAGTGCATGAAAGTTTTGAGAAAATGGACACACAAGACGCCAAAATACTTGATGAACTTCAAAGGGACTGTACGCGGTCTCTGGATGATCTGGCCGACAAAGTGGCCTTGTCGCGCAACGCCGTTTGGCGGCGGATCAAATCGATGGAGGAAAGCGGTCTCATCAAGGCGCGTGTGGCGCTTTTGGATGCGAAAGCCCTTGGGTTGACACTGTCGGTTTTTATGCTGATCCGCGCCGGCGCCCACAGCCCTGACTGGCAATCCCGGTTTTCAGCGGCCACGCGCGCGATGCCTGAGATCCTGTCAGCCTATCGGATGACAGGTGACCTCGATTATCTGATTCACGCCCATGTGCGCGACGTGGCCGATTACGACCGCCTCTACCAACGTCTGACCGCCAGGGTAGAGATCGCAGATGTCTCCGCCAGTTTTGTCATGGAAGAAATCAAAGAAGGCACAGCCCTGCCCGTGTGATCCATCAGGCCAGCCCTTGCTGCATTCGCGCGGCAGCAGCGGCCTGAGGATGGCCCTGACAAGGGCCTGACGAAGGCCGCCGCCCGGTCGACGCCATGAGGCGGCGAAAGAATTTAGTCCAGCGCCTCGATCAACACCAGATCCCGCTCGGACGCGCCCCGCGCATGGCTCAGCGCTTCCTGATAGGTGGCACTTTCATAGCATGCATTGGCAGCCTCTAGTGACGGAAATTTGGCCACGACGTTTCTTGGATGCGCCCGGCCCTCTTTCTGGATGGCTTTCCCGCCACGCGCCAGGAATTCACCGCCATGGGCGGCAATGGCTTCGGTCGCCAAGGCGGCATAGCGCATATAGGCCTCTTCATCGGACACGGTCACATGCGCGACCCAAAATGCTCCTGCCATATCAGCTCTCCTTCAACACGGTTTCTGCCGCGGCGATTGCGGCATCCGCACCGCCGATTTCCTTGCCGCCGCCCTGGGCCATATCCGGGCGGCCGCCGCCGCCTTTTCCGCCCAGTTCGACAACGGCCGCCTTGAGCAGATCGACCGCCGAAACGCGACCGGTCAGATCGGCGCTGACACCGGCCGCCACAGCCACTTTGCCGCCCTGATCCGCCATCAACAACACGGCCGCACTGTCGCCCATCCGGGATTTGTGCTCATCAATCAGGCCCGGCAAATCTTTGCCTGTCACGCCCTCCAGAACCTGCGCCAGGAAGGTGATGCCGTTCACGTCCTTGTCTGCAGGCGCACCACCGCCACCACCGGCCATCGCCAGTTGCTTTCGCAAACTGGCGACTTCATTTTCCAGTGACCGCCGCTCCGTCAAAAGGGCCTGAACACGCTCAGCCACATCGCCGGGCTGCGCTTTCAGGGTCAGTGCAACTTCGGCAAGTCGGTGATCTTGACCGCTGAGGTAGTCAAATGCAGCAGCCCCTGTCAAAGCCTCGATCCGACGGACACCCGCGCTTGAGGCGCTGTCTCCAAGCGTCACGAACACACCGATATCGCCGGTTTGGCGTACATGGGTGCCGCCGCACAGCTCCAGCGAATAGGTGTCCCCATCCGCGCCTTTGCCCGATCCGGTCTGACGCCCCATCGAGACAACGCGCACTTCGTCACCGTATTTTTCACCAAAAAGCGCCTGCGCGCCAAGGCCGCGCGCATCGTCCGGCGTCATGATCCGGGTTTCAACAGGGGTATTCTGGCGGATATAGTCATTCACTTCCGCTTCGACCTGTTTCAACTCCTCAAGGCTAAGCGCCTTGGAATGGCTGAAATCGAACCGCAGCCGGTCGGGCGCGTTTAACGATCCGCGTTGCGCCACGTGATCGCCAAGCGCGCGGCGCAAGGCCTCGTGCAGCAAATGCGTGGCAGAGTGGTTGGCGCGAATGGTGCTGCGGCGGCCGTGGTCGACCTCAAGCTCTACCGGTTCGCCCTTGCTTATGACACCGGTTTCCACCGTCACTTTATGGGCAATGACTTTGCCCTCAGCAAACTTACGGGTGTCGGTGACCAAGGAGACATCATCGCGATTCTCAAGTCGCCGGATGACACCGGTATCGCCGACCTGACCACCGGATTCGCCGTAATAAGGCGTCTGATTGGTGATGATCCACCCTTCATCGCCTGGGTTCAGTGTATCAACAGCAGCCCCATCTTTGACCAGCGCGACCACCTGACCTTCGGCTTTCTCGGTGTCATAGCCCAGAAATTCGCTGGCGCCGTTGGCCTCCATCATTTCAAACCAGACCGCGTTGTCCGCCGCCTCGCCCGAGCCGGACCAGGCTGCGCGGGCCTTGGCCTTTTGGGCCTCCATCGCGCTGTCAAAACCGTCTGTGTCGACCACCCGGCCTTTTTCGCGCAAAGCGTCCTGCGTCAAATCAAGCGGGAAGCCATAGGTGTCATAGAGCTTGAAGGCTGCCTCACCCGGCAAAGCCGCGTCATCCGGCAGGCCCGCCAGCTCTTCGTCCAGCAGGCGCAAGCCGCGATCCAGCGTTTGGCGGAACCGGGTTTCTTCCAGTTTCAATGTCTCTTCGATCAGCGCCTGCGCCTGTCCCAGTTCTGGATAGGCCTGGCCCATCTGGGTCACCAGGGCGGGGACCAACCGATGCATAAGCGGATCCTGCGCGCCCAACAGATGCGCATGGCGCATGGCACGTCGCATGATCCGGCGCAGAACATAGCCCCGGCCCTCATTCGACGGCATCACACCATCGGCAATGAGAAAAGAAGTTGAGCGCAAGTGATCCGCAATCACTCGGTGGTGCACATTCTTGTCGCCATAGGGATCAACCGAGGTCGCATGGGCCGAGGCCTCGATCAACGATTTGAAAAGGTCGGTGTCGTAATTGTCATGGCTGCCCTGCAACAACGCGCCGATCCGTTCCAGCCCCATGCCAGTGTCAATCGACTGCATCTCCAGCGCCTTCATCGAGCCGTCTTCGAACTGCTCATTCTGCATGAACACAACGTTCCAGATCTCGATGAACCGGTCGCCATCTTCCTCTGGGCTGCCCGGAGGGCCACCCCAGATATGATCGCCGTGGTCGTAGAAGATTTCAGTACAGGGCCCGCATGGCCCTGTTGGCCCCATCTGCCAGAAATTGTCAGAGGTCGCGATACGGATGATCCGATCCTCTGCCACGCCAAGTTTTTTCCAGATCTCAAATGCCTCGTCATCGGTGTGGTATACCGTTGTCAAAAGGCGGCTTTTGTCGATTCCGAATTCCTTGGTGATCAGCTCCCAGGCGAAGGGGATCGCCTCGGTCTTGAAATAGTCGCCAAAGCTGAAATTGCCGAGCATCTCAAAGAAGGTGTGGTGGCGCGCCGTGTAGCCGACATTGTCGAGGTCATTATGCTTGCCGCCGGCACGAACGCATTTCTGGCTGGTGGTTGCACGTTGATAATCGCGATGCTCGACACCTGTGAACAGGTTCTTGAACTGAACCATGCCCGAATTGGTAAACATCAATGTCGGATCATTGCGCGGGACAAGTGGAGAGCTCTGTACCACTTCGTGGCCATTGCGGGCGAAGTAATCAAGGAAGGTGGAGCGGATATCGTTCAGGCTGGCCATGTCGGCAGGGCCCCTTTCCGTCTGGCATTTTGGCAAGTCTTAAGCGGTTTAGCTCTGCCATTCGCCGCTGTCCACAGGACAATTGCTTGCCAACAGGGCCAGAAAAAGGGCGGCCTGTTTCCAGACCGCCCATAACTGCAATTTGCAGCTGCAATTCCTAGTCTTCAAGAATATCCGGATCGCCACGATCCGCATCGAACTCAAGCCCATGCGCGGCGCGGATCTTATCTTCGATTTCGATTGCAATCTCAGGGTTTTCCTTCAGAAAAACCTTCGCGTTTTCCCGTCCTTGGCCAACCCGTTCATCGCCGTAGGAAAACCAGCTGCCCGATTTCTCGACCACACCGGCCTTGACACCGAGATCCAACAATTCGCCAGTTTTCGAGATGCCTTCACCATACATGATGTCAAACTCGACCTGTTTGAACGGCGGGGCCACCTTGTTTTTTACGACTTTCACGCGGGTGGCATTGCCCACTACTTCATCGCGATCCTTGACCGCGCCGATCCGGCGAATATCAAGCCGAACCGAAGAATAGAATTTCAGCGCATTCCCACCGGTTGTGGTTTCCGGGCTGCCAAACATGACGCCGATTTTCATGCGGATTTGGTTGATGAAGATCACCATGCAATTTGACCGTGCGATCGAGCCGGTCAATTTGCGCATCGCCTGGCTCATCAACCGGGCATGAACACCAACCGAACTATCGCCCATGTCGCCTTCCAGTTCCGATTTCGGCGTCAGGGCTGCCACCGAATCCACAACCACCATGCTGACGGCACCAGAGCGCACCAAAGTATCGGTGATTTCCAACGCCTGTTCGCCGGTATCTGGTTGCGAAATCAGAAGTTCATCCAGATCAACACCCAGCTTTCTAGCATAGAGCGGGTCAAGGGCGTGTTCCGCGTCTACAAAAGCGCAAACACCGCCCTTTTTCTGCTCCTCAGCAATGCAATGCAATGTGAGCGTGGTCTTGCCCGAGCTCTCCGGGCCATAAATCTCGATAATCCGCCCTTTCGGCAAACCACCAATCCCAAGAGCAATATCCAACCCGAGCGAACCCGTAGATGTCGACTCGATTTCGGCCACCGGATTATCCGCGCCGAGTTTCATGATCGAGCCCTTACCAAATTGGCGTTCAATCTGGGACAGCGCGCTATCAAGCGCTTTTTGTTTGTCTGCTTTCTTGCGGTCAGTCATATCGAGAAGGTTCGCCGTTGCCATTTCTACAGGCTCCTTATTCCACACCGTGTAGTCCACGGCAATGATGCTCATGTTCGCCTCTTGTTCTGGTTTACTTTTGGGACCAAAAAGAGAACATTTCAAGTAAAATATTGCGAATTTTAGTTTTTGCGACGAACAGTTAAGAAACTATTGAAATGAAGGCCGGAAGGCGGGGAATGGGCATATGTTGGTGTTTTGGAAACAGAAATTCGTTCTTTTGGCCGTTCCCAAGACGGGCACCACGGCCTTGGAACAGGCGCTGCTGCCCCTTGCCAGCGCCGCCATCTTGGATCCGCCGGGACAAAAGCACCTTCCTGCCCGGCAATATCACAATCGCCTGTCGAATTTTTTTGAGCAACGCGGCAAGCATCCGATGGAATTGGTCGCGGTCATGCGTGAGCCGGTTGACTGGCTGGGAAGTTGGTACAGGTATAGGTCACGCGACCAATTAGCAGGAAAGCCAAATTCAACAAAAGATGTCAGCTTTGACGAATTTGTCTTGGAATGGCTTAAGCCCAATCGCGCCGCGTTCGCTGACGTTGGCAGTCAGGCAAACTTTCTGTGTGACGACATCGGCAACTGCCTTGTCCATCACCTGTTCCGATATGATCGGATGTCAGATTTGATTGAGTTTGTGGAGAGCAAGTTATCCTGTCAGTTGACGCTCTCGCGGGAAAACGTTTCGCCCAGAAAGGATCTGCAGCTCTCCGACACCGTGCGAGAAAAGCTGGAGCATCAAGCGGCAGCAGAATTTACCCTTTGGAAGTCTCTCGCAGCGGATTAATGCAGTTGGCGCTGGACGGTTGCAGTCAGGTCAGACAATGAAAACGGCTTGGCCAAAAACACGGAATTTGGAACCTGGCCGCCCATTTTGTCGAAAGCGTCTTCCGCGTAGCCCGAAACGAACACAACCTTTACATCCGGTCGATCTTTGCGCGCCTCTCGCACCCAGGTTGGCCCATCCATTCCTGGCATGATCACGTCAGTGACAAAGACATCAACGTCAAGTTTGCTATCGGCCAGTTTGTCGAGCGCTTCCTCTGCGTTTTCGGCCTCTATCACGGTGAAACCACGCATCTTAAGCGCGCGGGAGGCAAAGGCACGAACCGAGGCCTCGTCTTCGACCAGCATGATGACGCCATCTGCGGCAATAGCGGGCAGGCTTTCCGCCTCCGGTTTGGGTTGAGGCGCCGCTTCGGTTGCCGGCATGTCGTAAACTGGAAAATAGAGCGAAAATTCGGTGCCGATGCCCGGCTCACTGTCGGCAAAAACGAAGCCGCCTGATTGCTTGACGATCCCATAAACCATGGAAAGACCCAGTCCAGTGCCTTCGCCCGTTCGTTTGGTTGTAAAAAACGGCTCGAAAATCCGCGTGATCCGCTCAGGCGATATGCCGGTGCCGGTGTCTTTTACAACAATGCGCACATAGCGGCCGACCGGAACTTCGGCCTGATCCCGACACAGCGGTTCATTTAGATGTGTTACCTCGGTTGAGATAAGGATCTCTCCACCCTCGGGCATCGCATCTCGCGCGTTGACAACAAGGTTCATGATCACCTGCTCCAATTGCCGCCGGTCGACCCAAATCGGAAGAAGCGCGACATCATGCTCTTGCTTTAGAACAATTTTTTCACCCACCAGGCGGTTCAAGAGGTGGGTCAATTCCGGCAATGCATCGCGCAGTTCCAACACTTCTGGCCGCATCGTTTGCTTGCGCGAAAACGCCAATAGCTGGCCCACAAGACTGGCCGCCCGATTGGCATTTTGGTTTATCTGAACCAGGTCGCCATAGTCCGGGTCACCTTCGTCATGGCGCAGCATCAAAAGATCACAATGGCCTGAAATGGCGGTCAATAAATTGTTGAAGTCATGGGCGACGCCCCCCGCCAGTTCACCGATTGCCTGCATCTTCTGGCTTTGAACAAATTGCTGTTCCATTGTTTTCAGTTCGGTCGCATCGTGCAAAACCCCCAGCAGAGTTGTTCCGCTCTGCCCTTCGATCCGCCCAAGAGTGATTTGCAGAAAGCATTCATCCTCCCTTCGGGCAGCGCGAACCATTTCCGGACGTGCTGGAATGCGTTCAACCAGAGTGTCCTGCAGCCAATCGCGGATCGGACGCCCCAACCCTTCGACAAGGCCACCCAAATTATGATTGCCGCCTTCAAAATTCAGAAGGGTCTGCGCCTGCGGGTTGGCTGCCAGAATGTGACCGTCCCGGCCAATATGGATCAACGCCACGGGCAGCGCCTCAAACGCTCGGGCGGCCACACTGTCTTCTGCTGGCAATAGTTCAACCGGCAAGGCATAAATTTCGCGCCTGCCATCCCCCGCTTCCAACTCCAGAGTCAAGACTTCAACCTCGCCTTCGGCACCCTTCATTGTGGCTCGTTGGCCCGATTGGATGGGGAGGGCTGTAAACACGTCAGCCAGAGCCCTGAGCCGACTTCCGAGGATCTTTTTCATCGCTTCATTCATTGTCAGAATGGTGTTTTTTCGGCTGACCACCATCATCGGCAGTCCAATCCAGCCTGAACCTCGATGCGCGGCTTCGATCGCTTCTTCCACTCGCCAAACGGTGTCGCTGCCAATCCTGTACGTCGTGATACGGACGGATCCGCGCGGCGTTACGATGGTTTCACGAGCGTTCTTATTCTGGATCAGCGCCGTTTCCTGCCTAAAAATAACCGCAGCCGAATTGGGCAAAATGACCGAAATCGCGCGCGACACCGCCTGCCCGGCCCGGTCACCAAACCTGTCGCGCGACGCGCGGTTTTGAAACATGATGGAACCATGACTGTCCGTACAAAAAATAGGAACGGGATCATCCATCATAAACTCAGCAGCACGGTGAAAGCGCGAGACGTCCTTCGACAAAGATCGCTGGCGGTGAAATGCCATCAGGATTGTCGTCAGGAAAATCGTACCCCCTGCTAGCGACAGGGCCAGAGTGTAGAGCGGTATTGGGGCAAACTGCGCAACGGAAACGCAGGTTGCGGCCAACAGGATCATGACCCAGCTCATGCGCAAACTGGCCCAGAAGGTCACTTTCGGGGTCACCACGGCCTGTTCGGACACATTTTGCCTCCCACACGATTCGGTCGAGACAATTTCACTGGAATTATCTTAATTGCTGATTAATCAAGCGCCGATATTCGTTAACAAACTGTTAACAAACAGGTTTTTTGGCTCTGCTCCAACGCAATTCTGCAAGGAAAAACCCATCCGATTCCAAATCTATCCCAAAGTGTTTTTGCTGGAAGAGGTGCCATTCCGGATGACCCGCCAGAAACGCTGAGATTATGGCCTCATTTTCATCAGAGAAATAGGAACAGGTCATATAGACCAACTGCCCCCCCGGCGCCGTCAATTGGGCGGCAGCGTTCAGAATATTTGCCTGGGTTTTCTGCAGATTTTCAAGCTCTGCGACGGACAGCTTCCATTTCGCTTCCGGGTCGCGCCTCCACGTGCCCGACCCAGAACAGGGAACGTCACAGAGCACAGCCTGATAGGGCGCTGAACGTGCAGGATCCGAGATCTCTGTTACGTTGATCCCTGCGCGTTGCGACCGGTTTTTCAGATCCTTCATACGCGCCGCAAAAGCGTCATGTGCAAAAAGCTTGGCCGCGGTTTCAGCGCCGATGGCGAGGCTTTTACCGCCGCCACCTGCACAATAGTCCAAAATCTTTCCCGATTGCGGCCAATTGATCGCCGCACAGGCCAGTTGAGGTGACAGATCTTGAATTTCAACCAGCCCATCCAGATAGGCCTGAGATTGATGCACCCGGCGCGGGTTCGAGGTGACTTCAAGGGCAAACCCGCCCCTGATCTCTGTTTCAACGCCGTCATTGTCCAGCGCGGTGCGGGCCTGGTCGACGCTGCATTTGCGCGCGTTCACGCGCAGGAAAAGTGGCGCGCGCGCGCGCATACGGCTGGCAATGTCAGGCAATTTCCCCGGAAATGCTTCTTCGAATTTCGGACGAAGCCAGTTCGGGATGTTCTCAACCACATCTGGCAATGGGGCAGTAAAATCTGCCTCTTCGGGGCTTAGGAGAACTGGCGCGTGGCCCTCGCCCGTGAACACTTCCTCCGGCGTGGTTCCATTGATGCGCATCAGGCCGATCATGACGCCGCGCCCAGTGCGCGTGCCCCCTGCCGCAACACAGCGCTCAAGCTGCCGCAAAGCGGCGTAAACATGGTCCCTGACCGCTGCCCGATCCTTGGACCCGGCATAACGGGCACCGCGCGCCCACACTGTCAGAGCCCGCTCAACTGGCTGGCCATCAAACCACCTGTCCAGCACATGGATTGCGGCTGCGACCCGCGCGGCGGGGGTCACATGATCACCTTAACATCATGTCGCAACGTATTTATCCAAAACGATAATTTGGGCTTTCTCGTGTGATCTGTACATCATGAACATGGCTTTCTTTCAGCCCGGCATTTGTGATGCGGACAAAGCTGCAATTGCTGCGCATGTCTTCAACCGTAGCAGATCCGGTATAACCCATGGCCGCGCGTAGCCCGCCAACCAACTGGTGCACAACTGCATTTGCTGAGCCCTTGTAGGGTACCTGGCCTTCGATCCCTTCGGGCACAAGCTTGTCACTTGCCGCGTCCTTCTGGAAATAGCGATCAGCCGATCCGCGCGCCATCGCGCCGAGTGAGCCCATACCCCGGTAGGATTTGAAGCTACGCCCCTGATAGAGGATCACTTCTCCGGGGCTTTCATCCGTGCCCGCAATCATCGAACCAACCATGGCGCAGCTGGCGCCGGCAGCAATCGCCTTGGCAAAATCGCCCGAGTATTTGATTCCGCCGTCTGCAATGACAGGCGTACCGGTCTTGTTGGCCTCTTTGGCGCAATCGCTGATCGCGGTCAGCTGTGGGACGCCAACTCCTGCTACCATGCGTGTGGTGCAGATGGACCCGGGCCCGATACCGACTTTAATGGCGTCAGCACCCGCATCAATCAGTGCCGCAGTGGCCTCGGCCGTTGCCACGTTGCCCGCCACAACCTGAACTTTGTTCGAGATGCGTTTTACCCGCTCAACGGCGCGCGCTACCCCTTCGGAATGGCCATGCGCTGTGTCGATCACAATCAGGTCGCAACCAGAATCAACCAAAGCTTCCGAGCGTTCGAACCCAGCATCACCAACTGTTGTTGCTGCGGCCACGCGCAGACGGCCCAGCTCGTCCTTGCACGCAGAGGGGTTTAAAACGGCCTGTTCGGTGTCTTTCAGGGTCAACAGGCCGGTCAATTTACCCGAGCCATCCGTCACCAACAGTTTTTCAATCCGGCGCGACCGCATCAGGCTTTTGGCCTCGTCCAGATCGGCAGGCTCCCGCAGCATCGCCAGATCGTTTTGGGTCATCATCACGTGAACGGGCGTGTCCTCTGACGTGGCAAACCGCATATCCCGGTTGGTAACGATGCCAACAACGAACCCGGTTTCGTCAACAACGGGGAACCCGGTGAAGTTATACCGTTCGATCAGCGCCTTGGCGTCGGCCAGCGTTTGATCGGGGCGCAGGGTGACAGGGTTATAAACGATGCCGGATTCAAATCGTTTCACCCGCCTTACTTCGCGGGCCTGTTCGTCCACGGTCAGGTTGCGGTGGATCACGCCCATGCCGCCGGCCTGCGCCATGGCAATTGCCATACGGGCCTCGGTCACGGTATCCATCGCAGAACTTAGCAGCGGGATGTTGAGCGCAATAGACTTGGTAACTCGCGTGCGCGTGTCGGCCTCACTCGGCAAGACCGAGGAGGCGCCGGGAACCAGCAGCACATCATCAAAAGTAAGAGCCTCGCGAATCTCCATAGGGGCCTCCTTGGGCAGGGAGTTTCAGTTGGCACCGCCATATCTCATGGGATTGCGCCAAGGGGAAGCCCCAAAAGCGTGCAGTTAACCGCGAAATCCGGTCGCAACTACGAATTTTTCCGAACTGTCCGACCGGCTGGCGCCGGGTTTCACATGCGCGACCTTGGTGAATTTCTGCTTTAGCAATTGCTGCAACTCACCTTCGGCACCACCGGCCAGCACTTTGGCAACAAAGGTTCCGCCCTCTTCCAACACGTCGAAGGCGAAATAGGCCGCTGCCTCACACAAGGCCATGATGCGCAAATGGTCGGTCTGTTTGTGCCCCGAGGCCGAGGCCGCCATATCGCTCATCACGACATCTGCCTTGCCACCCAGCCAGTCTTTGACCTTTTGATCGGCGTCATCCTCCATGAAATCGAGCACATGGGTCTCGGACCCCGCCACCTGCTCAACTTCCTGCAAATCAACGCCCAGAACGGTGCCGACGCGTTTGCCCGATTTTTCACCCAGGGCGTTCACCCTGCTGACGGCCACTTGCAGCCATCCCCCCGGCGCACAGCCCAGATCGACCACGCGCGCGCCTGGGACGAGGAACCGAAACTTGTCATCCAGTTCCAAAATCTTATACGCAGCACGGCCCCGGTAGCCCTCGCGCTTGGCGCGCTGGACATACGGGTCGTTTAACTGCCGCTCAAGCCAAAGGGTCGAGCTGAGCTTTCGCCCGCGCGCGGTTTTCACCTTCACGCGCAATTCGCGCTGCCCGCGCCCACTGCTCTTCTTGACCATATCTGATGCCCTTACTGTCTGGACCCGCTCTTTACCGCGTCTTTGCCCAAAAGGAAAAGGCCCGCAAAAAACTGCGCGCAGAATGCCTAACCTTTGCCTGAAATACCTGCGCCGAAGGCGGCGAAGCCGATGTCAGAACGGCCCATCTTCCAAAACGCCATCTGACGACATCTGCGCGTAGAGCATCCCCTCACGCAGGCCGCGATCCGCAACAGAAAGGCGGTCCGTGGGCCAAGCTCTGAGAAGCGCCTGCAAAATGGCCGCCCCTGACATAATCAGGGAATGACGGTCACGACCGATGCGGGGGTCTTTGCGACGCCCGGTGGGGCCAAGGCTGAGGTAATCCTGAATGACAGAATCGATCTGGTCCGACGTCATCCTAAGGCCATCCACTTTGTTCCGATCATAGCGACGCAACCCCAGATGCGAGGCGGCAACAGTTGTCACGGTCCCGCTGGTGCCGATGATCTGAAACCCTTCGCGGGCCTGATCGGCGGCATCGTCATAGGGTGAAAACTCGGACAGCTGTTCTTCGAAATACCAGCTCATCAACGCAAAACGTGCTCCGTCATCGGTCACATCGCGATACTGATCTTTCAATGTGGCCACGCCAAGCGGAATGGAAATCCAATCGACAACCTTCGCCTTGGGGAACACGGTATCGGTATGGTCAAAACCCTGATGCAGCCGCATGATCGCGCGCGGGCGTTCAACGCGGGGAACCCGGCTAAGGTCAATCCAGACCAACTCGGTCGACCCCCCGCCGATATCTACTACCAAAAGCTGTTCGGTCTTGGTTGAAACCAAAGGCGCACAGGCGACCACGGCAAGACGCGCCTCTTCCTCAGGCTGGATGATTTCCAACTGCAACCCGGTTTCTCGGCGCACAACTTCGATGAACTCACGCGCATTGGTGGCCCGTCTGCACGCCTCGGTCGCGACCAGCCGCGCCCGTTTCACATCATGGCGCATCAATTTTTTCTGACAGATCTTCAAGGCAGACACAGTGCGCGCCATCGAGTGACGCGACAGGCGACCAGAGGCCTCTAACCCATGGCCCAACTGAACCGATTTTGAAAAGCTATCAACCACATGCAACTGGGTTCCCTTTGGCTGCGCGATCAACATCCGACAGGAGTTGGTGCCAAGATCAAGCGCTGCATAAAGATCGGCGGGGTCAGGACGGACGGTGGCGGGTTTGGGCGGCGCTGGTTGCGAAACAGCTGCGATCTGAGGTGTCCCCTCGGTCGCGCTTTGCTGCTTCGGCTTGCCCCGGCGGGGGCGACGGCGGCCCATCATCCTGTCCCTTCGCTAATGGTTAGGGAAAGCCTAACCTTTGCAGCGATCCGACACAATGGCCGGGCTGACATTCATCATCATCATGAAAATTTTGGGCCGACCCGGCTCTGGCCCTTACCTGTGCGACCGCTTAGGTAAAGCGCATTGAGGTCGCTGAGATACAAGTCTGTGTCGAAAACGGAGGCGGCAGGCTGGATTCGCTTTGCATAGAGTGCGCAAACCAGTCGCAATAAAGAAGGAGCGTCAGATGCCTGCAGTGACAATCGTGTATTGGCGTGACATGCCCGCCCAGGTCATCGTCGGCAAGGGCCGCCGCGGGGCAAAAGCGCCCCTGCCAGAGCGGTTCGAACAAGCCATTGACCGTGCCGCGATGAAGGTTGGCGCCAAAGATGAAGACGCCTATCTGAGCGGATTCCGCAAAGCCGCCCCTTACGAGGTCGATGGAGAGGCACAAAATGTCGCAAATTTGGAGGCTGCGCGGATCGAAGCAGAATACGGTCCCGACAGGCTTAAGGCCCTCATCGAGAATGAGGGTCGTGAGTTGAGCCCGGCCTGAATGTCCGACATGTCGCCACCCAGTTTGAGGGAGAAACTGATGGCCCTTCTGAATTTCCGTGCAAAGCCTGCTAAGGCCCCTGCCCCCGCCAACCCCGCGCTTGAGGCGTTCCTTGATGGCTATTCCATCGAAGTGATGCCGCGAACCGCCGCCAAGATCGACGATTTCCGTGATCATCTGCCCAAAGGCACACGTGTTTACATCGCCCATATCGACGGCACGCCGATTGAAGACATGGTCGCGACCGCGGCGCGTTTACGTGCAGAAGGCTATGTTCCCATGCCGCATTTCCCAGCCCGGATCATTCAAGATGCGGCGACGCTGGAAAACTGGATCGCAATGTATCGGGGTGAGGCTGATGTAACTCAGGCCCTGTTGTTGGCAGGCGGGGTCGCGTCCCCAAAAGGCGACTTTCACAGCTCTATGCAACTTATGGAAACAGGGCTTTTCGACAAGGCGGGCTTTAATCGTCTGCATGTCGCCGGACACCCAGAGGGCAATCGTGACATTGATCCCAAAGGCGGCGACGCGGCCGTAATGGACGCATTACGCTGGAAACAGGATTTCAGCAATCGCACCGATGCAGAGATGGCCCTGGCAACTCAGTTCGCATTCGAGGCCGGTCCGGTAATCGAATGGGCCAATCGCTTGACGGCCGAAGGCATCAAACTGCCAATTCATATCGGCATTGCTGGCCCTGCTAAACTGCAGACCCTGATCAAGTTCGCCATCGCCTGCGGCGTTGGCCCGTCACTGAAAGTGCTGCAAAAACGCGCGAAAGATGTCACCAAATTGCTCGTACCGTTTGAGCCGACCGACATTTTGAACGAACTGGCTGTGTACAAAGCAGCAAACCCCGATTTCAATATCGAGAAAGTCCACTTCTTCCCCCTTGGCGGCATCAAGACCAATGCCGGTTGGGCAAAAGACAATGGCGGCGCCTCGGGCGTCCCCGCAAACCAGAGCTAAAGAAAGACGCCAATGACCCGCACCGTCCTCGAGTCCAAGACCAAAACCGTCACCATCGGCTTTGACGAACCCTTTTGCGTCATCGGCGAACGCATCAACCCAACGGGCCGCAAAAAGCTGGCCGCCGAACTTGAGGCAGGCGATTTTTCGACCGTTGAAAAAGACGCTCTTGAACAGGTGGCCTGCGGGGCCATGGTGCTCGATGTAAACGCGGGCGTTGTTTATAATTCCAACCCCAATCCCAATGAAACCGAGCCGCCCCTGATGCGCAAATGCGTTGAGCTGGTTCAGGGTCTGGTTGACGTGCCACTGTGCATCGACAGTTCCGTGCCTGGCGCGCTTGAGGCGGGTCTGGCTGCAGCAGAGGGTCGCCCCCTGCTGAACTCAGTCACAGGTGAAGAAGATCGTCTGGAGCTGGTTCTGCCACTGGTCAAAAAATACAACGTGCCCGTTGTGGCCATTTCAAATGACGACACCGGCATTTCCGAAGACCCCGACGTGCGCTTTGCTGTCGCCAAAAAGATCGTGGAGCGGGCTGCTGATTTCGGCATTCCAGCCCATGATATCGTGGTCGATCCGCTGGTAATGCCAGTGGGTGCAATGGCCTCAGCCGGGCAACAGGTTTTTGCCCTGGTGCGCCGGTTGCGCGAGGAATTGGGTGTGAACACCACTTGTGGCGCCTCCAATATCTCTTTCGGCCTGCCCAACCGGCATGGCATCAACGCAGCCTTTCTTCCCATGGCCATTGGCGCTGGCATGACATCGGCCATCATGAACCCGATCCGGCCGGTTGAAATGGAGGCGGTGAATGCTGCCAATTTCCTGATGAACCATGACCCGAACGGTGGCAAATGGATCAATTTCGCACGTGTTCTGGAAGCCACGAAGGCGGGTATGCCGTTCCCGGAAGCGGCAAAAGCCGCAGCAGATGCCGGTGGCGGTCGCGGCGGTCGGCGCGGCGGGCGTCGTCGCAGCGCTTAATCCAAAGTTTGCTGCGATCCGTGAGGGTGGGCCAATGTCCACCCTCTATTCGTATTCGCCACACGATCCATAGATGGATCAATTGTTGCCTGCACAGGGCGTGCGTAAGGGCGGCGTGGTCAGGTGCAAGAAGTCGGATGTCGATCGACGCATCGGGCGGGACGTTTTGCAGGACGAAGTCAGGCGGCGCGGCTTTCATCTGATTTAAGCGCCGGAACAGTACAACATAATTTGCGACAAAAGCGAAATCGGCGTGGTGTTATGAAAACCTCCCCGGAGATTTATTTCGAAAAATCTTCGATTGCCTGCCAATTTCGCGTAGCGTCCCAGATTGATTATGAATACACCCGCGCCAAATCCCACTCCGCCCAGTTGGCGCGAAGCCTTGCCAAGGCTCTTGCTGCGCGTGGGCGTTATCTTGGCGCTTGCATTTGGGGCCCATTGGTTGATCGATTATTCCATGACATGGGCGGAAAATCTGCCGGATGGCGAGCACAGCCAAGCCGAAGATCGTCTTTTGCTGGGGATTTTCTTTTTCTACGCTCTTTTGATTGCAATCCCGTTCGTACCCGGCATCGAAATCGCGCTGGCGCTATTGATGCTGCGGGGCCACGAATATGCTTTGCCGCTCTACCTCGCGACTTTAGGGGGGCTGACCCTGTCTTTCATCGTCGGTCGGGTGGTTCCCCTTGCAGCCCTCAGGCGGCTATTTCTTGACCTGCACCTCACCCGCGCCGCGCAGCTATTGGAACGGTTGGAGCCGCTCCCACCACCCGACCGGGTTGAGTTTTTGAAACAGAGCCTTCCCAAACGCTTTGCCAGACATGCCCTGAACTATCGGTATGTTGGCCTTGCGGCGCTCGTCAATATGCCGGGGTCGGGGTTGATCGGCGGCGGCGGCGGCATTTGCCTGGTCGCAGGCATGAGTGGTCTCTTCACCTTCCCCGCAACTGTGCTGACCCTCGCCATTGCCATTGCGCCCTTTCCATTGATGATTTGGCTGGCGGGTAGCAATGGCTGGATGTTCTGGATTCCTGCGTGAGGCTCAACCCGTCACGGTCTGTCTTGGATTCGATTTTGGCGGGTTCCGGGCAGGGATTGCTCCTAACCCACCTTGTACCTTACCGGCCGCAAAGCCGACCAAAACCCGGAAAAATGTGAAATATTCGACCCCACGGGCGGATCATGGCCCATTCACGCCACGTGATGCCGTGATCCCTTAGAAAATTGACGTTTCAGAGGGTTCCCCCGGGCCAATATCGCGTTACAACACCACAGGAAATTGAGGACAAAGGCGCGCAACATGTCTGACGATGCTCTGGTAATTTTTACCCCCTCGGGGAAACGCGGTAGGTTCGCTTTGGGAACGCCGGTTTTGACGGCTGCGCGCCAATTGGGGGTAGATCTCGACTCGGTTTGTGGCGGGCGCGGTATTTGTTCGAAATGCCAGGTCGCGCCATCATTTGGTGATTTCCCCAAACATGGTGTCACGGTCGCTGAAACCGCGCTGTCGGAATGGAACGCGGTCGAGGCACGTTATGACCGAGTGCGCGGATTGAAGACCGGCCGCCGCCTTGGGTGTCAGGCCACTGTGCAGGGCGACATCGTTATTGATGTACCCTCGGAAAGTCAGGTTCACCGGCAAGTTGTGCGCAAAGCGGCCTCGGCCCGCCCGATCACGATGGACCCGGCCACACGGCTTTATTTCATCGAAGTGCAAGAACCAAATATGCACGAGCCATCCGGTGATCTGGAACGCGTTTGCAAAGCGTTGGCTGAGCAATGGCAGATCACAGACGTGACCGCGAAATTGCCGGTTTTGAACAAGCTGCAACCGGTGCTACGCAAGGGCAAATGGCAAATCACGGTTGCGTTGCATCAACCCGCCAATTCCGAAAACCTCCAAATCCTTGATGTTTGGCCGGGCTTGCATGAGGGCGGCATTTACGGTCTCGCGATCGACCTCGGCTCCACCACCATTGCGGCCCATCTTTGCGACTTATCTGATGGGCGCGTGTTGACCTCCTCGGGTCTCATGAACCCGCAAATTCGCTTTGGCGAAGACCTCATGAGCCGCGTCTCTTATGCGATGATGAACCCCGGTGGGGATCGCGAAATGACGACCGCCGTACGCGAGGCGATTGATGCCTTGACCGAAGAGATCGCCAAGGAAGCGGACATTGACCCGACCCTGATCCTGGAGACGGTTTTTGTCTGCAATCCGGTGATGCACCACCTGTTGCTGGGGATTGACCCGGTGGAACTGGGCCAGGCGCCCTTTGCGCTGGCGACTTCTTCCTCTCTTACCCTACCCGCCCGAGATCTTGATCTGACAAAAATGAACCGAGAGGCGCAGGTCTATATCCTGCCTTGTATTGCCGGTCATGTTGGCGCTGATGCCGCGGCGGTCGCTTTGTCAGAAGAGCCGAACAAGTCCGAAGATCTGGTTCTGGTTGTCGATGTGGGCACCAATGCGGAGATCCTGTTGGGAGATAAGTCGCGTGTTCTGGCATGTTCCTCGCCCACTGGTCCCGCCTTTGAAGGCGCTCAAATCAGCTCGGGACAGCGCGCGGCTCCCGGGGCGATTGAACGGATCGAAATCAATCCCGAAACAAAGGAGCCCCGGTTCCGCGTCATCGGTTCCGATCTCTGGTCTGACGATCCTGAGTTTGCCAATGCCACCGCCGCCACCGGCGTGACGGGCATTTGCGGATCCGGCATTATCGAGGCTGTGGCCGAAATGCGAATGGCCGGAATTCTTGATCCGTCGGGCCTGATTGGATCGGCTGAACAGGTTGGCACGCCAAGATGTGAAGTTGAGGGTCGGGTCAACGCCTATCTGATCCATGATGGCAGTGCAGACGGCGGGCCGCGTATCACTGTGACACAGGGCGATATTCGGGCCATTCAATTGGCCAAATCCGCGCTTTATGCCGGGGCCAAACTTCTGATGGATGAAATGGGTGTCGATAGCGTCGACCGTGTGACTCTGGCGGGTGCATTCGGGGCCCATATCAGCCCCAAACACGCGATGGTTCTGGGAATGATTCCCGACGCCCCGCTGGACAAGGTGACCTCTGCCGGGAATGCAGCAGGTCATGGCGCCCGCATTGCACTATGTTCGCGCGAGGCGCGTGGTCGGATCGAAGAGGTTGTGGGCCAAATCCACAAGATCGAGACGGCCGTTGAACCGAAATTCCAAGAGCATTTTGTCAATGCATCAGCGATCCCGAATGCGGTCGACCCATTTGAGATCTTGAATGCGGTCGTGCCTCTGCCTACCCCATCATTCAATACCGGTGGCGGCGATGCAGGTGGTGCCGGCGGCCGACGCAGACGACGCCGGGCATAGGCGCTTGACGCCACGCGCGCCCGGGATTATTCCGGGCGTCCCAGAGCGCGGGTATGGTGAAAAGGTATCACGCGAGCTTCCCAAGCTTAAGTTACGGGTTCAATTCCCGTTACCCGCTCCAATTCTCCGTCGCGTAAATCTTGATTTTTGGCCAGGGGCCGCGATACGTGAACTGCATCCGATTTTGCAGGAGTGTCGCCCATGCCCATCACAAGCTTTGAGCCTTTGAGCGGATCGGATCTGCGCGATGCTGGAATCCCCGAACCGTGGAGCTTCGGGATTGCCGACAAAGTCCGGTTTGTTGAACTCGACATCCTGAACCACGTCAACAACGCGGCCTATGTGAACTGGTTGGAAAACGCACGCATCGCCTATTTCATGGATTATGGAATTTCCGATTACGTATCGCCGGATCAACCGGTACTGGTGGTCCGCAGCCTGAAAATCGATTTCCGCGCACCGCTATTGCTTAACGACACCTATATCGTAACCGCCCGCAGCATCAGTTATGGGCGCACATCCTGGAAGATGGAACATGCCATCTTCTCCGGCGATCAGATGGCCGCCCGTGCAGAAAACGTCATTGTGACAGTCAGCCCGGATGGCGATGGCCCTGTACCTTTGCGCCCGTCCATTATCGACGTGATCCGCGCGCGCGACGGGGCCACCCCCCGCACCTGATCAGGGCTTGTTCAAATGCGCCACAAGGCCAAGGGTCGACCCATCCTTGTCCGCCCCATCCTCTTCGCCGGTCAGAACAGGTTGAAGGGCCAGCGCCAGTTCCTTGCCCAGCTCTACCCCCCATTGATCGTAGGAATTGATCCCGAGGATCACGCCCTCAACAAACACCCGATGCTCATAAAGCGCGATGATCTGGCCAAGGACGAACGGCGTCAGCTTAGGGTAGACCAGCGTAGTGGACGGACGGTTGCCGGGAAATACCCGGTGGCGTGCCTGCCGGTCCAATTCATCGCCTTCCAGCCCCTTTGCCGCCATGATGGCGCGGGCCGCTTCCAGATCGCGCCCCTTCATCAGGGCCTCGGATTGGGCAAGGCAATTGGCAATCAGCAGGCGGTGGTGATGCGCCAGATCGGGCTCATGACCTTCCTTGCCGACCATAAACTCACAGGGAACAACTCGCGTGCCCTGGTGGATCAACTGGTAGAATGCATGTTGTCCGTTGGTGCCGGGTTCCCCCCACACAACAGGGCCAGAATGGACATCCAATTCGCTGCCATCCATCGCCACACGTTTGCCGTTGGATTCCATTTCCAACTGCTGCAAATAGGCAGGCAGGCGCAGCAACCGCTGCTCATACGGCAAAACCGCGCGGGTGGCATAGCCACAGATTTGGTTGTGCCAAATTCCCACAAGCGCCAGCAATACAGGCAGGTTATCGGCCAGATCCGCCTCTTGAAAATGGCGATCCATGGCATGGCCACCGGCAAGAAACTCTCCAAACGCCTCTGGCCCGATCGCAAGCATCACACCAAGGCCGATTGGCCCCCACATGGAATAGCGCCCACCAACCCAATCCCCAAAACCGAACACCTGGCTGGCAGGAATGCCGAACTCCGCTGTCAGAGTCTCCGCGGTTGACAGCGCCGCAAATTGCTTTGCCGGGTCGCGGACCGATCCTGCCATCCAATCGCGCGCAGTCTTGGCGTTGGTCATGGTTTCGATGGTGGTGAAGGTCTTTGATGCCACAATGACCAAAGTTCTTTCAGGATCAAGTTCTTGCAAGACGTCATGAATGTGGGCACCATCAACATTCGACACGTAGTGCACCTTTGGACCATCATGATACGGAGCCAAGGCAATGGTCGCCATTACCGGCCCGAGGTCAGATCCGCCGATACCAATATTCACGACATCCGTGTAGCTGCCGCCCTGACCTGCAACTTCCCCGGTTCGGATTGCTTCGGCAAATTCCGACATCCGTGCGCGTATCGCCAACACCTCGGGCATGACGTCGGCCCCGTCAACATCGATAGGCCCACCCGGCGCGCGCAACGCCGTGTGAAGCACAGCCCGGCCTTCCGTCTCATTTATTTTTTCGCCGCCAAACATCGCAGCGCGCCGGCTTTCGACGCCTGACTTCCGGGCAAGCTCGATCAGCAGCGACAGGGCCGCATCATCGATTTGCGTTTTTGAATAATCAAAGAGGAGGCCGTCCGCCTCTACGCTGAACGTGTCAAAGCGCGATGCATTGGCAAACAATTTTGCGATGCTGCGCCCGGATTTGGCGCCGTGATGCGCCTTCAGGTCATCCCAGATCTGCATAAACATGTTCCTTAGATCAAAATGTTCGCGTTATGGCGCCCAATGCACGGTTGCCCCGGGCAGAACCGCGCGCACAGGGGCCGCATCTGGGGTCAGATGTTGCGCCCGCTCTAACGCCTCTCGCTTTTCAGCGCCAGCAATCAGGATGTGTGTTGAGATAGCGGCAGACAGAAACGGCGCTGTCAGCGTCACGCGGGGTTCCGGCGCGCCAGCAGCCCGCATCGGCATCAACAGAGGCGCATGTGGATCCATGGCTTCGGCCAGTTTATCCGCGCCCGGAAACAAAGAGGCCGTATGCATATCGGACCCCATCCCAAGCAAGAGAACCGTAATCGGCAAATGCTGCGCAAGCCCGTCGCTTAACTGGGCAATGCCCTCTTCCGGCGTTGTGGCTTCTGAAACCAGAGGCACGAATGTCGCAGCGGCGGCCTGCGATACCAACAATCTTTCCTTCAGTAACCGCGTGTTAGACCGGTCAGAGCTTTCCGGCACCCATCGTTCGTCAGACAGGAAGACGCTGACGCGGCCCCAATCGAGATGTTGGGCAGACAATACATCAAACACCGGGCCGGGGGTTGTGCCGCCGGGCACACAAAAACTGACCCGGTCCTCGTGCAGCAGATGCTCGGACAGCTCCGCAGCCAGCTTGTCCGCGACATCCAACATCATGAGATCACGATCAGGATACTCAACAAATTCAATCATGCAGATATCTCCCGCCAACGGCGCCCATCACGATGCATCAGGATCAACGCATCTTCCGGCCCGGCTGTACCAGCATCATAGCTTACCGGCCGATCGCCCTTGTTCGTCCAGTCTGCAATCAATGGATCGGTCCATGCCCAGGCTGCTTCAACCTCATCTCCGCGCATAAACAAGGTTTGGTTTCCGCGGATAACATCCATGATCAGACGCTCATACGCGTCTGGCACATCTGCGGCCGCTGCACCAAGCGCGTCGGCAAAGGTCATGTCCATCGGAACTTCGACGAAACGCATCCCGCCGGGACCCGGTTCCTTGATCGTCATCCGCAGGTCGATCCCTTCGTCAGGCTGCAACCGGATTGTCAAAATGTTGCACCGGGGATGGTCGGCCTCAGTAAAGATATTATGGGGCGGCTCTTTGAAGCTGATGACAATCTCAGACATGCGCGCCTTCATCCGCTTGCCGGTCCGCAGGTAAAACGGAACCCCATTCCAGCGCCAGTTGGACACTTTCACCTTCATGGCGATGAAGCTTTCTGTCCGACTATCAGGGTTCTCGGAATCCTCAAGATAGGACGGCCCGTCAAGCCCTTCACGGTATTGACCACGCACGATATCGTCAGATGGGACAGGGTCTAATGCACGGATAACCTTGAGTTTTTCGTCGCGCACGGAATCAGGTTCAAAATGCGAGGGCGGTTCCATTGCCGTCAGGCACAAGAGTTGCATCAGGTGGTTTTGCACCATATCCCGCATCGCACCCGATTTGTCGTAATAGGCCCCGCGCCCGCCAACGCCGACTGTTTCTGCAACGGTGATCTGCACGTGGTCGATATATTGCGCGTTCCAAAGCGGCTCGAACAAAATGTTGGCGAACCGCACCGCCATCAGGTTTTGCACCGTTTCTTTGCCAAGATAGTGGTCAATCCGGTAAATCTGCGTCTCGTCGAAATACTCCGCCAAGGTCGCGTTCAGATCTTTTGCGGTTTCGAGATCGCGGCCAAATGGCTTTTCGACAACGATACGTGACGCGTTGCCAGCAATTCCATGAGTCTTGAGGCGTTCCGCGATTGCACCAAACAGGCTGGGTGCAACGGAAAAGTAGAAGGCCGAAACGACGTCCTTGCGCATCAGGCCCTTCAGCTCTTTCCAGCCGGCCTTGCCCGTGGCGTCGACAGGCACATAGTGCAGCCGTTCCAAAAACCCGTCGATCGAGGCCTTATCCTGCACGTTGGCCCCAGCAAATTCCTTGATCGCATCGCGGATTGATGCGCGCCAGGCAGCGCTGTCCATATCACTGCGTGCCGCACCGATGATCCGAGAGGCCTCGGGCATCTGGCCGGACAGAAAGCGCCGGTATAGGCCCGGCAGGATTTTGCGACGGGCCAGATCGCCCGTTCCGCCAAAAATCACAAGGTCAAAATCATCCACTGGAATAACGCGCGAAACCATGTGGCATCCTCTCATATTCAGGTTTCAGGCTGGATTGACCTGAAAAATGTTAGCGCTATCATTAGCCTTCAGAATGGCTCTACACGCAAATTCTCTTTGCGTCCAGTTTTACACGAACGGGTTGGAAACTATATGGCCGTTTTCGGGGCTGCGGCGTTGCGTTCACGCCTCCAGTTCTGCATCCCAATACAAGAAATCCATCCAGCTTTCATGCAGGTGGTTTGGCGGAAATTTGCGCCCCATATTGCGCAACTCTTCTGCACCCGGTTGGCGCGGCGGTTTTCGCAGGGACATGTTGCATTGGCGCAAGCTCTTGGATCCTTTGCGTAAATTGCATTTCGAACACGCTGCTACAACGTTTTCCCAAGAGGTCACCCCACCGCTGGCACGCGGCACGACATGATCAAAGGTCAAATCCCCAGTTGTCCCGCAATACTGGCACGAAAATTCATCCCGCAAGAACAGGTTGAAGCGCGTGAAGGCCACTCTGCGCTGTGGCTTGACGAAATCTTTGAGCACCACGACCGAGGGAATGCGGATACGAGTCGTCGGGGAATGTACGTATTCATCATATTCCGCAACGATTTGGACACGGTCGAGAAAGGCCGCCTTTACAGCGTCCTGCCACGGCCATAGCGACAACGGGTAATAGGAGAGCGGACGATAATCTGCGTTCAATACCAAAGCAGGATGATGCCGTAGCGCCCCCGGCTCACGCACGAAATTCGTTCTGAAACTGCCGTCTGGACTGCTGCTACCATCCATGAGTAACTCCTAAACCGCTCTGTCTGCCCGTATCGGCATCAGAGCGGGAGCCACCCCGCTCCTGCCATAGTCCAACTATATCTGGCATTTGCATTCTGGCAAGTACCACATTTAGCGGGATCTAGGGTTTAATTAGCGCTTTAGTGTGAACCGAGTGTGACAGCCGTCCGTAGGCTGGTCGATTAATCCTCTGCGGCCTCAACGCCCAACACGTCACGAATGAAGCTCAGCGCCACCGACAATCCATCCGGGGCAATACCATGGGCTGTCCCCCGCATGATATGCGCGTAAACAGTGATTCCAGCAGCTTGCAGGGCTTCCGCCGCCGCCGGCAGGCTTTGGGGTGGCACAACATCATCCTGATCACCATGGATCAACAAGACGGGCGGGCGGGCGGTAATTTCATCCGCCAATAACTCGGGCTCCAACAGACGCCCGGAGAAACCAACGATTCCTGCAAACTCCTGATCCCATCTTGGAGCGACATGCAGGCTGATCATTGTGCCTTGGCTAAAACCAACAAGGACGGTTCGGTCCGGGGTTACGCCCTCTTCTTCCATGATCTGGGTCAGGAACGCCCTCAGGTCATCTGTTGCGCGCGCCATGCCTTCGGCGGCGGCCTCTTCAGAACTGCCATCAATCCAAGGGATCGGGAACCATTGGAACCCCATTGGATTCATGGCCGAGCGTTCCGGCGCGTCGGGGGCAACAAAAACTGTATTCGGTAGATGTGGCGCCAAAGGATCGGCTAAGCCAAGCAAGTCGTTCCCGTCAGCCCCATAGCCATGCAGGAAAATCACAAGACTATCCGCCTCGCCCGAGGCTGCTTCCCGCCGACCATATTCCAAAACGCGCGTCATCTGATCCCTTCCCGTTCTTTGGCCACGTGGTAGTAGGCCCAAAGTGCGCGGGCGGCAACCGCTCGCCAGGGCGACCAGTCTTCGGACATGGCCCGCATTTCCTTTTCAGTGGGACGTTCGGGTAACTCGAAAAGCAAACGGGCGGATTCCTGCAAGGCCAGGTCGGCGGGCGCGAACACATCAGCACGGCCAAGCGAGAACATCGCATAAATCTCAGCCGTCCAACGCCCGACCCCGGTGACTTCAGTCAGGGTGGAAATCACTTCATCTGTTGGTGCCTGCCGCAATTCGTGAAAATTGATCCGTGCTTCGGCCAAGGCCCGGGCGTATCGAATCTTCTGTCGGCTGAGGCCACAGGCCTTCAGGTCATCATCACTCGCCCACATAATCTTGCGCGGTCCGGTCAGTTTTGCCTGTTTCAGCCGCCCCCAAATCGCGTTTGCGGCGGCGACGGATACTTGTTGGCTGACAATAGCACTTAACACCTGGTCAAACCCGTCCCTGCGCCGACGCAAAGGCAGCGGCCCGGTCTGGCGCAGGGCCATGGCAAATTCAGGGTGGTTTTCTGCCAACCAAGCCGCGCCTTCCGCCACGCAAGCCGGTGTCTCTATGATGCGTCCAACCATTTTACCCTCTATATGTCCGCGCTGACCTTGCCGCTCGAAACGCAAAATGCCAATCCCCGGCAATCCGAAACCTGCGCATTGAGAGTTCAGTGTGCGCGGCTGCACTGTTCCCGCTCTTTCCATTTTCCAAAAAGCGCTTTAGCGATCACCGCATGACTGATGTAGCTCACGCGCCCGTTGATGATGCCGCCGCCCGGCGGAATGTGCTGGTATTGGTATTGGCGCAAGCCATCCTTGGCTCGCAAATGCCCATGATCTTTGTCGTTGGTGGACTGGCCGGTCAAATGCTGGCGCCCAACCCCTGTTTGGCGACGCTACCAATTTCCCTGATCGTTTTTGGGTCGATGACCACCGCACCGTGGCTATCAAATCTGATGCAACGCTCGGGGCGGAAAACCGGGTTTTTCGTCGGGACGCTTGGCGGGGCCGTTGGCGCGATGGTTTCGGCCTACGGTCTTTATTCCGACAGCTTCCTGATCTTCCTGTTTGGGTCGTATCTGACTGGCATCTATATGTCTGCGCAGGGGTTCTTTCGGTTCGCGGCCTCAGATGCGGCCAGTGAAAGTTTCCGCCCGAAGGCCATTTCTTATGTCATGGCAGGCGGGCTGCTATCGGCGCTCATCGGCCCGCAATTGGTGAAAGCAACCAATGACATATCGGTCATTCCCTTCTTGGGCGTGTATGTCGCTGTCGTGGGGCTCAACCTTTTTGGCGCGGTATTGTTTCCATTCCTGAAACTGCCAAAACCTGCGCCGCGCACCGCCGAAACACCCCGCGGACGGACCAGGGCCGAGTTGTTACGCGATCCAGCGATTGTCGTAGCCATGATCTGCGCGATGGTTGCCTATTCTCTCATGAACCTTGTCATGACCTCAACGCCGCTGGCCGTGGTCGGATGCGGGTTCGAGCAAGACACGGCTGCCGATATTGTCTCTGCGCATGTCCTTGCGATGTTTATCCCCTCTTTCTTCACCGGTCACCTCATTGCCCGGTTCGGCGCGACCAAGATTGTGGCGATTGGTTTGATTATTTTGGCCGGGGCTGGCGTGGTCGCCCTGTCAGGTGTGACTTTGGAGAATTTCTTCATCGCGCTTATCCTTTTGGGTGTCGGCTGGAACTTTGGGTTCATCGGCGCGACAACCATGTTGCAAGCCGCCCATAGCCCAGAAGAACGCGGGACGGTTCAGGGCCTGAATGACGCGGTCGTCTTTGGCTGCGTCACGCTTGCCTCCCTCGCGTCTGGCGGGTTGATGAATTGTTCGGGAGGCGATGTCGTCGCGGGCTGGACGGCCGTAAACCTTGCCATGGCGCCCTTCCTTGTTCTGGCGGGCGGCGCCCTGATCTGGCTGGCTCTCAAACCCAAAACCGCCCACTGATTTTTAGATCAGTGGGCGGCCAAAGGCTTGTGCAATTCCTAACGAGGGAGGGGCGTCAGGCCGGTGAACTGCCAAGTGCCGGCGCGAATTGCACAAGGTTTGTTTCCAAATTGAACTCAATCCTGTGAGACAGGAACGAACCCGTGCCGGGTTTCATAGTGCTTGAGCAACCGTTGCAGCCCGATCTTGAGCACGATTTTTCCAGACCGCGCAGACCAGCCAAGGCGCTTTTCTGCGGATTCCAACCCTTCCAGAAAGCAACAGACCCGCATAACCACATCGGCCAAACCCGGCCCCAGATCATCCATTGCGTCGCTGACCCTATCACGGGCAGCCCGCGGCCCCTCTCCGATACCGCCATCAGAGAACCCTGCGCCCCGGTCACTGCCTGTTAGGAATTTTTCCCAGTTTTGCGCGACGCGTGGCCCCATTTGGGCTCGCTCAAAATCTTCACGCAGCCTCTCTCCTGCCTGCACAAGATCCATCGACAGGAAGAGCTTTCCGTCCCGCCCTTTGCGACGCGCCAACATGGCCAAAGGAGATTCAGCCAAATTTACTCGAATTTTACGAATTGCGCCGTCATCTTGTTTAACTGGGCGTTCGCCCCAAACTTGGTGTTGCGCCACAAAGGGCGTCGCAGCCTCTGCCAGTTCCATTGGCCGGCGGCGACGCTTGCGGTCCTCGTCAATCAAACGTTTCAGAGCTGACTTGCCAGCCTCTGTGATCCTGTAGACCGTGACCCGCCCGCGCTTGGCCGTTGAAATCCAGTCCTTTAAAGCAAAGGCATGAGCAACTTTCCTGTCCAACACAGCCGTGCGTGTTTGGCTGCCGTCAGGCCCCGCGCGCAGGACAATTGCTTTATCCATGTCCTGTGCCAGTACCAATGTGGCCTCCTTCTCGCAAAGGCGGCGCAAGATGCGGCGGGCTTCGCGATTGACGGTGGATTCGTCGGACACCAATGGGGGCCTTATATGGGCTGTCATCGTGCTTTGCTCCTTCGGAACGATATTGGTTGTTTCTGAATTGGAAACGAAGTTGGCGTGAAGCGCAGAAAGCGCCTCATCCACAAGCGGATCTTCGCGCCGGGCCTCTACGGCCCGCACCCGACGCGCGATGGTCGAGGGATGGCGATGCGTGGCCTTTGCAATTTGGCGCAAACTGGCCCCGCGACCGGTATGATCGAGGTAGTTTCTGGCGTCTTCAGGCAGCCAGTCCGGATAGTCTCGCCCGGTCACTGTTGTCTTGTCGCAAATCATTGCCAGCCTCCGATGCGCGCTGTGGATAACGACATCAAGCCTTTGGGAAGATTGATTACTTTTTGGTTAAAATCTGTGGATATTGAGCTAATTGTTTCGATTTCGTAAACAAACGAAGAGGACCGTTCGCAGGAAAAAAGAATCCGCAACAGGACGTGTTCCAGCGGCAACATCGACCCATGACCAACCCGAAACATGAGGGACATCATGACCAATCTGCTGTCGACTGAATTAAGCAATCTGCGCCGCCCCCGCCTGTTGATGCAGGCAGCAAATATTGGCGCAACCGCATTAAAAAAGGCCGGGCGGAAATACCCGGCCGGCCTGAAGGGTCCAGTGGCGCGGTTGCTGTCCGAAGAGGCGGAGCTGGATGAAAAACGCCGAGAGGGCGAGGCCGATTACTCGCCCCGCCGTCACGTTGATCTGATGATGGCTTTGCTTTTGGCGGCTCAGACCACGCAACATGTGATCTGAGCCTGATGAGATGGCCGGGCGCTTACATGAACGCGTCCGGCATGCTCTCTTTTTTCTTGGTGATATAGGCCTTCAGTGCCTCATCAATCGCGGGGTCCAGCATCGGTTGCTGGTAGTCGCGCAGAAGTTTCTCAGCACGGGCCGCTGCAAGGGCCTGCGTATCGCGGGCGCCTTCCTCAGACCAGGTTTCATAGGGTTTGTAATCCAAAAGGTCAGAGCGCCAGAAACCGTCCTTGTAGTTGTCTTGCGTATGCGCACATCCAAGGAAATGCCCGCCCGGGCCCACCTCACGCAGTGCGTCCATCGCCTGCGCATTTTCATCATGAGCTACGCCGGCGGCCATTTTATGCAGGATGCCCAATTGATCCGCATCCATCACAAACTTCTCAAAGCTGGCGACAAGCCCGCCTTCTAGCCAACCACAGGAATGAAGCATGAAATTCACGCCGGACAGCAAACCGGCATTCAGTGAATTGGCCGTTTCATAGGCGGCCTGTGCATCGGGCAGCTTTGATCCATTGAACGAGCCAGCCGAGCGATAAGGCAGCCCCAGACGGCGCGCCAATTGGCCTGCACCATACGTAATCTGTGCGGCTTCGGGCGTGCCGAATGTCGGTGCGCCTGAGTTCATGTCGATCGACGTGACGAAGGCCCCAAAGATGACCGGCGCACCGGGACGGATCAACTGGCTGTATGCAACACCCGCCATGACTTCGGCCAAAACCTGCGTCAGTGTCCCCACAACGGAAACCGGCGCCATCGCACCGCCGACAATAAAGGGCGAGATGATCGCCGCCTGATTATGCGCCGCGAAATGCTCCAGCGCGCCCATCATGATGCCGTCAAATGTCAGCGGCGAGTTGATATTGATAAGTGATGTCATCACCGTGTTGTCTTCAACGAACTGATCGCCAAAGAGAATCTTGGACATGTCGATCGAATCGAGCGCACGACTGGGTTCAGTCACAGACCCCATATAGGGTTTGTCGCTCAGGCTCATATGCGCATAGAGCATATCCAGATGGCGCTTGTTCACGGGAACGTCTGTGGGTTCGCAGACCGTGCCGCCCGAATGGTGCAGCCATTTCGACATGTAGCCGAGCTTCACGAATTTGTTGAAATCTTCCATCGTCGCATAACGACGACCGCCGGTGCTGTCCTGAACGAAAGGGGGGCCGTAGACTGGGGCCAGAACAAGGTTTTTGCCACCGATCACAACGTCCCTGTCGCGGTTTCGTGCAACTTGCGTGAATTGGGACGGTGCGGTTGCGCAAAGCTTGCGGGCAAGCCCCTTGGGTAAGCGGACACGTTCCCCTTCCACATCCGCGCCAGCCTCGCGCCAACGGTCCAGCGCCGCAGGGTTGTCAACGAAGTTTACGCCGATCTCTTCCAAGACGATTTCGGCATTGGCCTCGATTATCTCAAGGGCTTCTTCGTTCAGAATCTCGAGATTGGGAATATTCCGCTGAATGTATTTCGCTGTTTCAATACTAACAGCAGTGCGTTCGGCCCGGCGCGCTGCGCCGCCGCCCCCTCTGCTCCGCCTACGGGCTGCTTCAGCCATTACGTGACTCCAATTGAGAATTCCCGGCCCATTGCCGATGACCCATAGCTCTAGCCGATCCGGGTGCGGCATCTCGTCAAAAAACCGGCGCAACGTTTCCAAAAACGACTATGCGCGTCGTATTTCGTGCCGCTTGCCCTGATTGGCCGATGTGATACGCCTTTTGTCAGCATCAGGAGAGGCCCATGCCGCACGACCATTCAGATCACGGCCCCAATTGCGGATGTGGAGCGCATAGGGCGCAGGATGCAGGTCCGCGCCCACCAGTCGCTGAGAAACCGCCAAGCTGGCGACCGGCACAGCGTATTCGCACAATCGCAATCGCCATTATTGAACGTGGCGAGCAAATCCTGTGCGGTCCAGTTTATGATGACGCAGGCCAAATCAAAGGTTGGCGACCGCTTGGCGGTGGTGTCGAATTCGGCGAAACGGCAGAACAGGCTCTGACCCGTGAATTTACAGAAGAAACCGAGCAGAATCTGAAAGATATCGAGCGGATCGCCGTTTTGGAAAACCACTATGCACATGAGGGCGAGGCCGGGCATGAGGTGGTCTTTGTCTTTTCAGCAAAACTGGAGAACGAAGTGCTCTATGACGCCGATCAGCTGGCCTTCAGCGAAGAAAACGGGCCCGAATTGACGGCCAAATGGATCTCGGTCGCCAAGGCGCGCGCGGGCCGGATCGCGGTTTTCCCCGATGGCCTGGCTGAATTGCTCTGAATCGCGGCATGAATTCCCTTTGCCCACTTGCACAAATCCCCTGCCCCGCCTATTGGCTGGCAGATGACCAGCACCTCTCATGACCGCCTCTTAATCATCGACTTTGGCAGCCAAGTGACGCAGCTGATTGCGCGTCGCCTGCGTGAGCTGAATGTCTATTGCGAAATTCACCCCTATCAGAACGTGACAGATGCGTTCGTTCAGGAGTTTGCGCCCAAGGCAATCATCTTTTCAGGTGGACCCGACAGCGTCATGCGAGAGGGCTCGCCGCGCCCGCCAAAAGCCGCTTACGACGCTGGCGTCCCGATTTTGGGCATTTGCTATGGCCAGCAAGTGATGATGCATGACCTAGGCGGACGGGTTGAGGCTGGGGAACATGCAACCGCTGAATTTGGCCGTGCCTATGTGACACCCTCAGACGCTGCTTTGCCGCTCTTGGATGGCTGGTACGCAGATGGGCGTGAGCAAGTCTGGATGAGCCACGGCGATCATGTCGCCGAGATTGCGCCCGGATTTGAGGTCTATGGCACATCGCCCGGCGCGCCATTTGCAATTACCGCCGACACGGCCCGCAATTTCTATGCGGTTCAGTTTCACCCCGAGGTGCATCACACACCCAATGGTGCAAAGCTCTATGAAAACTTTGTACGCGCGGCTGGATTTGCCGGCGACTGGACGATGGGCGCCTATCGGGAAGAAGCGGTGCAAAAGATCCGTGAGCAAGTTGGTGACAAGAATGTCATTTGTGCGCTTTCGGGTGGTGTCGACAGTTCCGTCGCGGCTGCCCTTCTGCACGAGGCCGTTGGCGACCAACTGACCTGTGTCTTTGTTGATCATGGCCTTTTGCGTCTGAATGAGGCCGAAGAAGTGGTTGGCATGTTCCGCGACCACATGAATTTGCAAGTGATCCACGCCCAAGAGCAAGAGCTGTTCCTGGGCGAGTTGGACGGTGTTTCCGATCCGGAAACAAAGCGTAAAATCATCGGCAGGCTTTTCATCGATGTATTCCAAAAATACGCGGACCAGATCGATGGTGCTGAGTTTTTGGCACAGGGCACCCTCTACCCTGATGTAATTGAATCCGTTAGCTTTTCTGGCGGTCCTTCCGTTACGATCAAAAGTCACCACAATGTTGGTGGCCTGCCCGAAAAAATGGGTCTCAAACTGGTTGAACCACTGCGCGAATTGTTCAAAGACGAAGTCCGCGCCTTGGGTCATGAGCTTGGCTTGCCAGCCGATTTCATTGGCCGCCACCCGTTCCCTGGTCCGGGCCTTGCTATCCGCTGCCCCGGTGAGATTACCCGGGAAAAGCTGGAAATTCTGCGCAAAGCTGATGCGGTTTATATCGACCAAATTCGCAAGCACGGGCTTTATGATGAGATCTGGCAGGCCTTTGTCGCAATATTGCCGGTGCGCACAGTCGGCGTGATGGGCGATGGCCGGACTTATGACTATGCCTGCGCGCTCAGGGCCGTGACATCTGTCGATGGCATGACCGCGGATTATTACCCCTATAGCCATGATTTTCTTGGTGAAACCGCCACTCGGATCATCAATGAAGTCAAAGGAATCAACCGGGTGACCTATGACATCACTTCGAAGCCTCCGGGCACGATCGAGTGGGAATGACCTATGTCAGAAGTGACTCTAAAGGGAACCATCACGGTTCCTGACGAGCGACTGGATGAAATCCGCGCGGCCTTGGTGGACCATATTCGGTTGACCCGGGCCGAGTCGGGTTGCTTGTCCTTTGACGTAACCGAAGACCCAAAGATGTCAGGCCAATTCAATGTCGCCGAACGCTTTGTAGACGCAGAAGCGTTCAAGGCACATCAGGCGCGCGCCGGTGCCTCAGACTGGGGACAGATCAGCGCAGGCTTGCCGCGCGACTACACGGTCACCGGGCTGGACACTTAACTCTACTTATCCGTTGCTTGCCAATCTCGGCCGAGGCTGTCACGCCTGTCCCTGAAGTAGAATTCAGCTGGGCCCGTCGCCATGTCAGAACAAAGCAGTGGTCAAGCGCCCATACGGGCGGCCGTTTGGATGTTGGGCGCTGTTGTGTCCTTTTCGGCCATGGCAGTAGCCGGACGTGCGTTGTCTTCCGACCTCGATACGTTCGAGATGATGATGTATCGCTCCGCCATCGGCTTCTGCGTTGTTGTATCGGTTGCCGTGGCGACGCGGCGAATCCATGAAATCTCCAGCCGTCATCTTGGCCGGCAATTTTTGCGCAACCTTGCGCATTTTTCGGGCCAGAATCTGTGGTTCTATTCCCTGCCGCTTTTGCCTTTGGCACAGGTTTTCGCGTTGGAATTTACGACGCCGCTTTGGGTCATCCTGCTGGCACCGATCTTTCTTGGCGAGGGCCTGACCAAGATCAAGCTGTTGGCAGTTTTTTGTGGTTTCCTGGGCATCCTGATCGTTGCGCAACCCGGCAGCGGTCCCTTGTCGCTTGGCATGTTTACCGCTGCCAGCTCTGCGATCTGCTTTGCATTTACTGCGATATTCACCAAACGCCTGACGAAAAGCGAAAGCGTAACTTGTATCTTGTTCTACCTCACGGCGATCCAGTTGGGTCTGGGTGTGGTCTGCGCCGGGTTTGACGGCGATATAGCCATACCAAACCTCGCCAATCTTCCTTGGGTGGTTGTCATCGCTTTGGGCGGGCTTGGCGCGCATTTTTGTATAACAACCGCGCTGTCTCTGGCGCCTGCATCTGTGGTGATGCCGGTGGATTTTATTCGCTTGCCTGCCATCGCCATCATCGGTGCGCTTTTCTACAACGAAGCGCTAAGTTGGTCCGTTTTTATTGGTGCAATCCTTATTTTTGGGGCGAATTACGTAAATATCCTGGCCGATTCACGGCGGACGTAGCGTCAAGAATTTGTGCCAAATCTGCCACAACCTGACATTGTACTGCTTGCGTTAACACCTTCGTTAACCCTTTACGCGAGGGAATAATTGACGGTTTCAATTGGTCGCAACGAGTATGAGGTAAGAGGAGTTGGCCGGAAACGGCCGAAAAAGGGAAAAACTGAAAGATGAAAACATTAGCGGTAGCCGGAGCTGCAATACTGGCCAGCACCACTCTGGCCTTTGCGGGAGGTGTAGAGCGGAGCGCGCAAAGCGTAGCTGTCCTGTTTGAAGAAGGCACCTATGCAGAACTTGGGTTCTCATTCGGAGACCCGAATGTGAGCGGCACAAACAGCCCCGGTGGCGCTTCCAGTGGCGACATGACGCCGTCTTTTACCACCACATCGCTTAGCTACCGCCGTGATTTGTCCGACCAGCTGTCATTTGCTTTAATTTTCGACAATCACGTAGGTGCGGATGCCAATTACATGTCCGGTACCGGATATCCGTTTGCAGGTGCCACAGCCACGCTGGATGGTCGCGCCCTGACGGCTCTGTTGCGTTACGAGTTTCCGACAATGGTGTCCGTCTATGGCGGGGTCCGCGTCAGCCAGCTTGAAGGCGATGTCGCGCTTCCCCCGATCTATTCGGTCACAGGCGATGCAGGCACCGAGCTGGGATATGTCCTTGGCGTCGCCTATGAGCGTCCAGATATCGCCTTGCGTGTGTCCTTGACCTATAGCTCAGCCATTGAGCACAGCTGGACGGCGACTGAGACGGTCGGGCTGACCACCTTTCCTTCCACATTTGATACGACGATCCCCGAATCCTGGCACCTGGAATTCCAAACCGGTATTGCAGAGGACACGTTGCTGTTTGGGTCGGTACGTTGGGTTGAATGGACAGATTTCCAGATCAATCCGCCAATCTACGACGGCCTGCCCGGAACGCCGGACCCGCTGGTCGTCTTCCGCGATGACCGCACAACCTACATGCTGGGCGTAGGGCGGCGTTTCAACGAAAGCTGGGCAGGCTCTGTTGCGTTCATTCATGAACCCGAAACCAACTCGCGCTCTGGCAACCTGGGGCCGACCGACGGGCGCAATGCGATTGGCCTTGGGCTGTCCTGGCAGAACGACCAGATCGAGATCTCGGGCGGTGTTCAGTATAGCTGGCTTGGTGGAACGTTCACCAATACCAGTGCAGCCTCAACCGGCCTCTTCACGAATAATGACGCCGTCGGGGCCGGAATCAGAATTGGGTTCCGCTTCTGACCCCTCTTTAATTTGCCATCAAAGCCCCGCTTCGGCGGGGCTTTTTCACATGGACGCCCCGCTGCGCCCGCGCTATCCCGTACCGAATGCAATCCAAGTCGAGATAGGTGCGCCATGCAGCTGCTTTATGCCAATGGTCAGGAGTTTAAGTCAGCCCCGCGCAAACGGGTGCTTTTCTTTGGCATGTCTGGCCTTGGGAAAACCCATCTGGCCAACCTGCTGCGCGACAATGGCGACTGGTTTCACTACTCGATCGATTACCGCATAGGCACGGCCTATATGGGCGAGCATATCGCAGATAACCTGAAGCGGCAGGCCATGCAGGTACCGTTCCTGGCCAAGCTGCTGCGGACGGATTCGATCTATATCGGCTCGAACATCACGTTTAACAACCTCGCGCCCCTGTCGACTTACCTGGGAAAACCCGGCGATCCCGCCAAGGGCGGGCTAAGCTTTGCCGAATATATGCGCCGGCAGGATCTGCACCGCCGCGCAGAGGTCAACGCCCTGCTGGACACGCCGCATTTCATCACCCGGGCGCGCGACCTTTATGGCTATGACAATTTCATTTGCGATACCGGCGGTTCCATCTGCGAAGTGGTTGACCCAAATAATCCGCGCGACGACGTGTTGAAAGCCCTGTCCTCCAATAGCCTGATGGTCTGGATTGAAGGCAGCGAGGATCACACTGAAGAACTGATCCGCAGGTTTATCAAAGCTCCCAAGCCGATGTATTACGCGCCTGATCGAATGCGCAAGCTGTGGGATGATTACAAACGCGAAAATGCGATTGAAGGCAACGCGATCGATCCCGATGCATTCATGCGCTTTGCCTATTCGCGGGCAATTCGCCACCGGGTGCCGCTCTATGAGGCAATGGCACGAAACTGGGGCATCACGGTCAAGGCCAGCGATGTGCAATCGGTGCGCGACGCCGCCGATGTGACCGATCTGGTGGCCGCTGCTCTTGAGACCAAGCGCTAAAGCCCCTACCTCTGCCCCTCTTACACTCTGACGGAGACGGATATGCCGATCAAACTGCCATCTTCCCTGCCCGCCTATGATGTCCTCTCGAAAGAGGGTGTTATGGTCATGGCCGAAGATGCGGCCGCACGACAGGACATCCGCCCCTTGCGCATCGGGTTGGTGAACCTGATGCCCAAGAAGATTCAGACGGAAAACCAATTTGCGCGTCTGATTGGCGCGACTCCGCTGCAGATCGAGCTACATCTCATCCGCATGAGCGAGCATCGCACGAAAAACACGGCCGCAGAACATATGGCAGAGTTTTATCGCCCCTTTAGTGAGGTTCTGGCCTCGGGCGATAAATATGACGGGCTGATCATCACAGGCGCCCCGATTGAGCACCTGCCGTTCGACGACGTGACCTATTGGCAGGAACTGTGTCAGCTGTTCGACTGGACCCAGTCCCATGTGCATTCCACCTTCGGGGTTTGCTGGGGCGGGATGGCGATGATCAACTATTTCCACGGTGTGAAAAAACATATTTTAGAGGCCAAAGCGTTTGGCTGCTTCAGGCACATGAACTTCGCCCCGGAAAGCGTTTATTTGAGAGGATTTTCTGATGATTGCGTGATCCCCGTCAGCCGCTGGACCGAGATGAAAAAAGACGAGATCGAGGCGGCCGAAGGCCTTCGAATTCTTCTGGATTCCGAAGATGTTGGTCCGGCCCTTGTAGAGGACAAATCTCACCGCGCCCTCTATATTTTCAACCATTTCGAATATGATTCCGGCACGCTGAAACAGGAATATGATCGGGATGTTGAGGCCGGGACAACGATCAACGTTCCGATCAATTACTACCCGGAAGATGACCCGACCCGCGCGCCTCAAAACCGCTGGCGCAGCCATGCGCATCTGCTCTACGGCAACTGGATTTCAGAGATTTACCAAACCACACCCTATAACCGCGATGAGATCGGAACCAAGATCACCGATCTGAGGGGCTGATGCAGCGCACAGCTTTGATCCTTGCCCTTTTGGTGGTCGGTCTGACGGTTTTGACTCAGTGGCGCGCGGCCAAAAACGAAGCACGGGCAGAGGCCACTCACCCACCAATTGGTCAGATTTTGACGGTGGATGGGACGCGCATTCATGCCTATGTCGAAGGTCAAGGTCCAGATCTGGTTTTAATTCATGGATCATCGGGCAATTTGCGCGATTTTACCTATCAAATGGTGGCCGCCCTTAGCGACCGCTACCGCGTTATTGTCTTTGACCGGCCCGGATTGGGATATTCCGAGGCGACATCTTCGACCGGCGACAGCCTGGAAAGGCAGGCCGATCTTTTGGTTGAGGCCGCCGCGCAACTGGGTTCAACCAGCCCAATCGTCATGGGCCAAAGCCTTGGTGGTGCCGTCGCGCTGGCATGGGCAGTGTACCACCCCGATGCGATCTCGGCCCTTGTCACGACCTCGGCCGTTTCGCACCCCTGGGATACCGGCCTCAGCACCTATTACACCGTGCTATCCAGCGCGCCGGGGCGGTGGATCGTGATCCCACTTTTGACCGCATTCGTCCCCGATGCCGTGATCAACTCTCAGGTTGATGCCATTTTTGCGCCGGCCACCACGCCCGAGGGCTACACTGCGCATTTCGGTCCCCGCCTAACACTTCGCCGGGACACCATGCGCGCCAATGCCCTGCAACGCGCTGGCCTTTTGCAATGGATCCAGGAACAGGTGCCCCTTTACCCAACCATATCTGTGCCCACCGAAATTGTTCACGGCCTGGAAGATGAAACCGTTGGGCATTTTATTCACTCGGTCCCCTTGGCCGAAGCGATCCCAAATGCCGTGCTGACCCCGCTCGAAACCTCGTCCCATATGCCCCAGCACACCCATATGGGTGACGTGATCGACGCAATCGACCGCGCAGCGACCCGCGCCGGATTGCTTTAAGCGTCCGCAACGCCCATATTTACCAAGAGCAGCAACAAGATACGTGACGCACATGACCGACCTTCCCTTTGACGGTGCCATCAGCCGCTTTTTCGAAAGCGAAGCCCCAGAGGAGGTGCGCGACGCAATCCGAACCGCCAAGAAAAACAGCGTTTTGGACCCCAGCTTTCCTTATACCCATCGCATGGACAAATACGAGTATGAGGCGCAATTGGCCGCCCTGCAGATAGAGCTTGTGAAATGCCATGCCTGGGTGCGTGACACTGGCCAACGCGTCGCAATTGTGTTTGAGGGCCGCGATGCAGCCGGCAAAGGCGGCTCGATCAAGCGCGTTCGTGAAAATCTGAACCCACGTGTCGCATCGGTTGTGGCCCTGTCGAAACCCACCGAACGCGAAGCCGCCCAATGGTATTTCCAGCGCTATATCAGGCATTTGCCATCTGGTGGAGAGCTGCGCCTTTTCGACCGCAGCTGGTACAATCGTGGCGTTGTCGAACATGTGTTCGGCTTCTGCACCCCAGAACAGCGGGCCAGTTTCTTCCAGCAGTTGCCGGGAATTGAGTCCACTTTGGTAGAGGACGGAATTCACCTGATCAAAATATGGCTCAATGTGGGACGTGCAGAACAGCTGCGCCGTTTCCTAGATCGTGAGGGCGATCCGTTGAAGCAATGGAAACTGAGCTGGATTGATGTTGAAGGCCTAAAAAAATGGGATGCCTACAGCGCTGCAATCTCGGAAACCCTTGCCCTTGGCCATTCAGACAGCGCGCCATGGACCGTCATTCGCGCTGATGACAAGCGCCGCGCGCGCCTTGCCGTGATCCGGCGGATCCTGTCGCAGCTGGATTACACCAATAAGGACAGCGACATCGTTGACGCCCCCGACCCGAGCATTTGCGGTGGGCCAGAAATGTGGGCCGGGCATGCCTAAACGCGGCTATCACCACGGAAATCTGCGTCAGGCGTTGGTTGATGCCGCCCTGATCCTAATCGAACAAAAGGGCCCAACCGGGTTCACTTTGTCCGAAGCTGCCAAAACGGCTGGCGTTACGCCTGCTGCCGTATACCGCCACTTCGAAGGTCGCGAGGATCTGATTGCCGAGGGGGCGCGACAGGGCCATGAAATCTTTGCCGATCTGATGGATTACGCGTTCACTAATGGCGGCCCATCTGCATTGGCTGCATTTGAGGCCACAGGTCGCGCCTACCTGGCCTTCGCCCGCAAATACCCCGGCCATTACATGGCAATGTTTGAAAGCGGTATTCCGGCAAACAAGACGCCTGAACTGGCTGCGGCCTCAACCCGGTCACGAGAAATCCTGGAACGCGCGGCCGAAGCGTTATCGGTCCATATCCCGGAAGAAAAGCGGCCGCCGGCCTCGATGTTTTCTGCGCATATCTGGGCGATGAGCCATGGTGTAGTAGAACTTTTTGCCCGTGGTAAACCGGGCGGGAACGCGCCATTTCCACCAGAAGATTTGCTGGAGGCAGGTATCGGTATCTATCTGCGGGGGCTCGGTCTGATCGAGTCGGATAAGTAAATCTATCCTTTCTTTTCCGAAGATGCTTTCGGGGGTGACGAGGTATATCAATTGGACGGGCCGCTTCCTCTGGCGCAGTGGGCCAGGCAATTCGCCTGCAATGTGCCTACACCAAGCGAGCCGCCCTCCAAAAACAAGCAGCGCCGGCTACTAAGCAAACAATAACAAATCGATTTATTATTGCGTCCAAATCACCCAAATTCCTGGCAAGGATTGCGAATATCAGGACTGGCGGCGTAACCTGTCGCACATGACCCGTCGCGGTCGACAAACCTTGCGACCAATCGGGAGCCCCCCAATGCCAACTGCACTGCCTGCTCGCCTTGTCTGCAGCTTCTTGATCGCTTCTGTCGCCGCGGCCCTGATCGTTCTTAGAATTTGGTCATCAGAAAACGGATTCATTTCCCCCGATAGCACGCAATACCTTGCTGCGGCCGAAAGCTTGATCTCAGACCGGGGGCTAAACATAGCAAATGATGGCCGTGGCGCGCTGGCAGACACCCGATTTGCGATCTGGCCCGCTGGATACCCGGCGGCAATTGCAACCGTCTCCAATGTCTCCGGCCTAAGTGTTTTTGCCGCTTCAAAAGTCCTGAATGTCGGATTGCTTTTTGCGACCGTTCTGTTGATCTCTGCCGGATTTGGGCGCACTGGTTTTGCCTTGTCGCTCGTCCCGGTCTTTGGCGCTTACCTTGAAATATTCTCTTTCACCTGGAGCGAAGGCGCTTTTCAGTTCTTGCTTGTTATAGCCTGCCTTCTCGCATCCAAAGCCATCGAAAGACCAATGGGTGGCGCAGATGTTCGAATTATTGGCCTAGGGCTCGCCGTCGTTGCCCTATTCCTGTGCCGGTATGTCGGGGCTTTTGCGATCGTCATTCCCGCCTTGCTGTGCGTCTTGGACATCATCGCCAAACGCTATGCCCGAGCCGGTTTAGGGGCTTTGGCTTCACTCGCTTGCCTGATTTTCTTTGGTGTTTACCTGTATACAAATCAACAACTTACAGGCCATGTGACTGGCATTGCACGAGTTCCGGCACCTGAAAGCAGTTCTGAACTGATTAACCAACTGGCCATCGCTTTTGTTCGGGAACTGATATTGCCATTGCCCAATTGGCACCCTGGAAATCCAATGCACCTCGCCATTTTTGCAGCTCAAGCGGCGGCTTTGCTGCTTTTCGCCTATGTCGCGTTCCGACACCGAAAACACTGCACAAAGTCGCACATTCGTGATCCTTTGACATGGCTCCTTTTATTGGTTGGAGCCGCGTATTTGGGGGTGATAATCCTATTGCGCTGGCGCACCGCTTTTGACGGGTTTGGGTTCCGGCTGCTTGCCCCGGGAAGCTTGCTGATCATCTTGGGGATATTTAGGACGGCCCTTTTTATCAACCCCAGGCTCCAAACGGCTTGCACGCTTTTCATGGTAAGTATGGCAACGCTATCCCTTGCTCAACTAGCCCTTACTTCAGACATTGATCCCAATCGGTTCGCGTCTGAGACTGAGGCAAGGCGCGCGCGGTATGCGGCTGTACCGGAAGGCGCCATTCTGGTTTTTGGCGGGCTACATGTGCGTTATTTGCGACCTGACCTTCACCTTGCCGCACCTATACCATTCAGCGCAACCGGGTTGCCCGAAGATCGGGAACCCTGGCAGTCATTTCTGAACGACCTTGACCCCGATGCGCCCGTATATGTCGAAATCGGCGAAAGTCCGGATTGGACTGAACCATTTCATCCTTCTGTTGCATCAGAATTGGCAGCATTTCCAGCAGGACAGGTGTTTTTGCTAAGGTAAAGACAGTTTTAATTCAACAATCACATTCAAACGAAAAGGCCGCCCAAACGGACGGCCTTTCCAACAATCTTTTTCCAGCGATTAACGTTTGGAGAACTGGAAGGAACGACGCGCTTTGCGGCGGCCGAATTTTTTCCGTTCAACAACACGGCTGTCGCGAGTCAGGAAGCCAGCAGCTTTCAGAGCGCCACGCATGGACGGCTCATACCGCTGCAATGCGACCGAGATACCGTGCTTGACGGCACCGGCCTGACCAGACAGTCCGCCACCCTTAACGGTGGCCATCACGTCAAATTCATCCTCGACACCGGCAACGGTGAAAGGCTGACGCAGGATCATCTGCAGAACGGGACGGGCGAAATAAACGCTCATGTCCTTGCCGTTTACTGTCACTTTGCCGGAACCGGGCTTGATCCAGACACGGGCAACCGCATCTTTCCGCTTGCCGGTGGCATAAGAGCGGCCAAGCGCGTCGCGCTGCGGCTCACGGTTGATTTCCAGTTCCACTGCCTGGGTAACGTCTTCGCCACCAGCAACGGCTTTCAGCTCATCGAGCGAGGTCAAAGTCTCAGCCATGTCTCTCAGCTCCGCGTATTTTTGGGGTTCATGGATTTAACATCCAGCACTTCTGGCGCCTGCGCCTCATGCGGATGCTCGGCACCGGCGTAAACACGCAGGTTGGTCATTTGCTGACGGCTGAGCGAGCCGCCGGGCAGCATGCGCTTAACAGCCTGAACAACAACGCGCTCTGGATGCGCGCCTTCCAGGATCTGACCGGTGGTGCGGGATTTGATCCCACCCGGATACCCGGTGTGCCAGTAGTTGGGTTTGTTGCGCTTGTTGCCGGTCACCTGAACCTTGTCGGCATTGATGACAATCACGTTGTCGCCCATGTCCATGTGAGGGGTAAAGGTGGCCTTGTGCTTGCCGCGCAGGCGCATGGCGATGATCGAGGCGAGACGGCCCAGAACGACACCTTCGGCGTCGATCAGGATCCAGCTTTTCTCGATATCCGCCGGAGTGGCAGAAAAAGTCTTCATTTGCTTGTCTTCCTTGCGGGGCCGGATGCCGCTTTTGACACCCGGAACATCAGAAACACGAACGAGGGGCGATGCCCCCCGATTGGATGGATGTGTTTTACCTGTGTTGCGCGCAAGTTCAAGGGCAATAATTCACATAATATTGTTTAATATCAGCAACTTAAATTTACGGTATTATTTTACCCCATCAAACTAGACGCTAATCTGCTCTGGCGGGTTGTCCAAAAGCCTGCGCAGCCGCTGCATCGCCTCTTCAAACCGGTCCAACGAGATGTGGCCATTCACTGCAAATCGAACTGCATGGGGCGCGCGACCGTCGCGCAAACAAAACTCATCGGCCGATCTGATTTGCACCCCTTCGCGTTCTGCCGCCCGGCAAAACGCGGCAGCGCGCCAGCCCGACGGAAGGTTCAGCCACAAAAAAGGAACTTCCGCGTCCCAGCTGAGGTCATAGCGCCCAAGGACATTCACCGCCGCACGCACATATTCGCCCATCCGTGCGCGAATGCGATCGGCCAATTGCTTGACACCCGGATCCCCCAACAGAATGCGGGTCAGTTCTGCCACGGGTTGGGCTACACCAAAATACCCGTATTCGGCGGCGCGTCGCAAGTCCGACGACCGGCCCTGTGGGGCCAAAGCCCATCCGATCCGCAATGCAGGCGTCAAACTTTTGGAGATTGAGGAGACATGCCAGGACCGGTCAGGGGCCAAAGCACGGAAGGCCTGCGCACGGGCAGATCCCATGCGATAGCAATCATCCTCAATGATCTGCAAATCGTGGCGTTCGCACACACGGATCAGCTCTTTGCGCCGCTCAAGCGGCATGAACCCACCTGTTGGGTTCTGCACCTCTGGGGTCAGACAAATGGCCTGCCCGATATGATTTCGCGCCATGCGCTCCAGCGCATCAGCGCGCATGCCATGCTCGTCCATTTCCACTGCCACCACCTCGGCCCGCATCAATTCAGCGGCGCGACGAAATCCGGCATAAGACAACTCTTCAACAAACAAGACGGGACGCGGACCTGACAGGATGGCCTGCATCACCACGCAAATACTGCTTTGTCCGCCATGGGTCAGGACAATATCGGATTCTCGCAATTGCCCCAGATGCAGATCGGACAGCCAGTCCAAAACAACCTGGCGTACCGGGCGATAGGCATCGCGCGTCGGGTAATTCAGGAACTTGAGCGGATCCATATCGGCCATTTCGCGACAGGCAGCACGCAATGCCTCGATCTGTCCCATATCCGGCATGCGTGGGCTGAACAGGCTGATATCGCCTTCGGTATCACCCAAAAGCACTTTGGTTTCCCGCGACCAGACGTCATCAAGAATGGGCGTCTTTGCTGCCGCGACAAAGGTTCCGCGCCCCACCGCCGCCTCCAGCACGCCCTCTTCAGTCAAAATCGTATAGGCGCGCGCGACCGTCCCGGGGGTGATCGACAATTGCCAGGCCAGTTCACGCACGGGCGGCAATTTCACCCCGACGGCCAGAGCGCCGGATGAAATCCCCTCGCGCAGCGCCGCGACCACCTTTTGATATTTGGCCCCGGCATAATCCGACAGGTCTGGCGCCCAAATTGTATCCATTACAATGTTTTCCTCGACCCGCATTGTATTATTTTGTATCGAAACATCATGACTAGAATGTCATATTGTGTCAATACAATTTTGAGGAGGATCTTCCCATGGTCCAATCACCGGTTCAAAACGCCCTCGGCTTTCTTGCTGATCGTCAGCTCGCCCCGCTTTCTGCGGTTCTGCTGAACTGTGTCGTTACCGTTGTAAAATGGGAAGAATGGCGCCGTACCCGAAAGGGTCTACGCAATCTTGACGATCATATGCTTGACGATATTGGCGTAACCCGCGCCCAGGCCGATCATGAACTGACCCGAAGCTATTTCGACACCAAGTAGTTCCCCGACAGGGTCAGGCCGCCCCCAATCTCTTCCCGGCCTGCCCAGTCCTTCAGGGGCGGACATACCCTGCCCGCCCCTGTGAGTTAGATACAATTCAAATTGTATCAGGTCATTGTGGTGGCCGATCCGGCCCCTGGATCAGAGATTGTATCGTATAGACCAGAATAGCCGCACCAATCGCGCCGATAGCCGCGACGCCCAGTAAGACCAACAAGTCTACCGGACCGCCAATATCACCAAAACCCGAATGGGTGACATTCCACAAGAACACCACCGCCAGCACCGCGCCAAATGGCATCGAGACCTGCGCCAGCAGAAACTTGCGCCAACTGACCGACCGATCCCGGATCAGGACGTATAAATAAAGCACTGTAACGATGGCAGCGGCGGCCACCATCGCCCAGAATAGTGTCTTGCCAAAAACTTCTTCAAAAACGGCAATGAACATGCCGAGACTTGGGTTTTCCATCTGTTGGCCTCCTTCCCTTACGCGCGACCGCGCAGCATGGCTTGATACGTGGCTTTCAGAGCGACTTCCTTGATCAACCAACTGATCCAAAGCTCTTCCAGCGGAGCAATCAGCCCGGGGAAAGAGGGCACCAGATTGTTGTTGTAATCAAACTCGATGAGCATGGCCCGACCAACACGGGTGATCAGCGGACAAGAGGTGTAGCCGCTATAGATGTGATCGGTCGTATCGCCGACAATTTGCGCCACCAGTTGATCCTCAACCACCGGAACTTGCCATTTGACGCTGGCCGCGGTTTTCCCCTTGGGAACACCTGCAACATCGCCTGCGGCAAAGACATTCGGGTAACGGGCGTGACGCAGTGTATATTGATCAACTTCGGCCCAGCCCTGGCCGACCCACCGGTCCTCCCATGACAACCCGCTTTCGCGAATGGCGGCGGGTGCACGCATTGGCGGGATCACATTGGTGAAGTCATATTCTATTTCAACATCGCCCTCAGGCGTCGCGAAAGTTGCCACTTTTCGCCCGGGATCAATGGCGGTCATCACATGATTGTAGACCGTGTTAAATCCACGATCGGCATACAGCATCCGCACTTTTTCATTTACAATCGGTACGCCGAACAACGTGTCGGAATGGGCCGCATATATGATCTCGGATCGGCTGCGATTGCCTTTTTCGCGCAGGTAATGGTCGGTCAGGAAAGTGTATTTAAGCGGCGCACCCGCGCATTTCATGCCCGTTGCAGGACGCGAAAACAACCCAACCCCGCCCTCTTCGGTAAAGCGATCCATCTCGCGCCATGTCGCTGCGGCCTCTTCCGGCCCGGCATAGACCGACCCGATACCATTCTGACCGATCAGTTCGCGCGACATCCCCTCAATACCTTCGTAATTGAGCTCCAGCCCTGTGGCCAGAATAAGGTAATCATAGGCCAATGTCTGACCATCCGTGGTCTCGACATTTTGAGCCTCAGGGTCAATCGCGGCGGCCCCTGCCTCAACCCATGTCACCCCGCGCGGCAACCAATCCGCCGTTTGGCTGACGGAATAGCCCGAGGGTTTTAGCCCCGCCGCAATCAACGTGAATCCCGGTTGGTATAGGTGTCGCTGCCGGGGGTCGATAACAGTGATATTCGCGCCATCCAATCGTGCCGACAGGCGATTGGCCAGCGCCGTACCGGCCGCCCCTGCCCCAAGAATCACGATATTGGCTGACGTTTGAACGGCCCTGTGTTGGGCGGGAGCTTCGCCGGGCAACAGGGCGGCTGTGCCGCCTGCGGCAAGCGCCCCCAACAGCGCGCGGCGTGTCGTTGGAATGTCGGGAAAATCCATAGGCAACCTCCTCTGTCGCAGGATATCTCCTTCACTTATGTGACTTTGGTAATAGTTGACTTTGACATATATCAATTGGATTCGATGATTTTCCATTTCACCGGGAAAACTTTTGTCTTGCGCCGACTCAATGCCTCGCCTATCTGCCCCCTACGAACCGGGGACGATCCCAACCTGAGGCAGACGCAATTTCGCGGCCAAGGGGGGCGCTAAGGACCCACCACATCACTCTACTGGTAGAAGGGGATGCGCCATGGATAGCGCCAACCTCTTCCAACTGGGGACTGGTCTGGAGACAGGCGCCCACGCGGAAGACTCTCGCGGTACGGTCACCGTACCCGACATTTTTGACGATACACGCGATGACCACTTCATCCGCAAGGATGGCGAAGTGTTCGCTGGTACGCATTTGATCCTTGAGGTCGTGAATGGCCACGGGCTGGATGAAGAACACCGCATTCAACAGGCGTTCCGCGATTGCGTGACAGAATGCGGCGCGACCTTGCTGCATATCCACACGCATAAATTCAGCCCTCAGGGCGTATCCGGCGTGGCTGTTCTGGCCGAAAGCCATATCTCCGTGCACACATGGCCCGAAATCGGCTATGGCGCCTTTGACGTCTTCATGTGTGGCGATGCGCAACCATGGAAATCGGTCGAGGTCCTGAAACGCGCCTTCCAGACGCAGGATGTCCGTGTCAAGGAATTGCGCCGTGGCACTGGACTGGTCACTGATCACGCGGCAGCCTGATGGCGGGCCGTGACATGACCGGCTGGACGGTTGAACAGCTTTATGAAGACCACGCGCAAGCCCTGCGCGAGCGCGAGGTCTTTTATGACAGTAATACAGATCATCAGCGTCTGCGCGTTTTCGAAAACGGAATTTTCGGACGCGTGATGACGTTGGATGGCGTTGTTCAAGTCACTGAAAAAGATAACTTTATCTATCACGAGATGCTGACCCATGTGCCGATACTGGCCCATGGCGCTGCGAAACGTATTCTGATTGTCGGTGGCGGCGACGGTGGTATGGCACGCGAAGCGTTGCGCCACAGTTCGGTCGAGCATGTCACGATGGTCGAAATCGATGGCGGCGTTGTCGAATTCTCGAAAGAATATCTGGCTGCAATCTCGGATGGGGCTTTTGATGATCCCCGTCTGGATCTGGTTATTGCCGATGGCGCAGAATTCATGCGGCGTGAGGGCGAAGGGTATGACGTGATCATCGTTGATTCCACCGACCCGATCGGCCCGGGCGAAGTGCTTTTTACCGACACGTTCTACGGCCACGCCAAACGGCGGTTGAACCCCGGTGGTATTCTGGTTACGCAAAACGGTGTTCCGTTCCTTCAAGGTGATGAGCTGACCAATACGATGCGGGCATTTCAGGCGTTGTTTGCGGACGCGACCTGCTATCTGGCCACCATCCCAACTTATGCCGGGGGGCCAATGGCGTTTGGCTGGGGCACGGATGGCGCTGCGCGCGAGGTCGATTTGGCAACGTTGGAAGCGCGCTTTGCCGCGGCTGACTTGTCTTGCGAATACTACACTCCAGAGGTCCACAAGGCGGCATTTGCCCTGCCCGGCTATGTGAAACGGCTGATACCCTGACGGGATGAACGGAACGTTATTGCCTAAGAAGCGCGGCGCGGGCCTCGTCTTCGGCATGCCATGCGATCAGGGCGTCACGGATGCCCTCTTGCACTTCGGCCCGCCATGTCGCGTCGTTCAGATTGGCCAGGTCGCCAGCGTCAGACATAAACCCCAGTTCGATCAGGATCGACGGGATGTCGGCCGCCTTCAAAACTGAAAACCCAGCCCGCGATAGTGGATACGGGTGCAGGCCCGCACCGGCTTGGCGCAAACCGCCCACGATGTGCTCGGCCAAAGCCTCAGACCGTGGGGCCGTGTCCTGACGCGCCAGATCAATCAGGACATCGGCCACTTCATCATCACTTCCGGCCAAATCGACCCCTGCAAGAAGGTCAGCCCGATTATGCGACTCTGCCAGCGCGGCCGATGCGGCGTCACTTGCCGTTTCACTCAACGTATAAACCGTTGCGCCATGCGCCCGCCCCTCAGCTAAAGCATCTGCATGCAACGATAAAAAGGCATCGGCGCCGGCGGCGCGTGCGATAGTCACACGTTCCGGAAGCGAGACAAACCAATCCCCTTCCCGTGTCAAAACCGCATCAAACTGACCGGACCGCAGCAGAACTTCACGCAATTCAATCGCAAAGACCAGCATCAAATCTGCCTCGTCCTGCCCACTACGCTGAGCACCGGGATCAACGCCGCCATGACCGGGGTCAATCGCGATCATGGGCAATCCGCCCGGCGTTACACCCGCCGATAAATCCACCGGCACGGGCGGCAACCGCACACCCGCCGGAAGGCCGCTGGCCTCAGCAAATTGTCGGTCGGACGCGGGCGATAACATCACCTGGATCACAGCAGTTCCATCTTCGGCCGATGTCACCATCCCTGCCTCTTCAACCGACATCGCCCGCGAAAGTTGTACCACCAAACGCGACCAGCCCTCGTCGGCGCGACCTGTGGTCACTTCGTTTGCGCGGTCAGACTGATCAACCTGCCAATCCATGCCATCAAAACTGACTGTGCGGAAATCCAGCACCAGCCGACGAGGATCATCCAAGGTGAATACGCGGTAGGGCACTGCTTGAGTCAGCGACAATTGCAGGGCCAAGCCGCGCCCCTCATCCCTGAGAAAGCTTTCTTCAGGAACTATTCGCGCCAAAGCCCGAAAATCCTGCGCGACGACCGGCAAGGTGGAAATCAAAGACAAAAATAGAGCGAAAACTACTCGGATCATCGGTCTTCCGCCGAAGTGAATGTGTCAGTTAACCGTAGCAGAGCCGCCGCCCCAGCCCAAGCGATTAGCGCCCCGCCATAAAGGCCTGAAGTCGCGCGAGCCCTTCTTGGATATCTTCCGTCGACCGCGCATAGGAAAACCGCATCGTCGTTGCCCCGCGTTCAGGATCGAAATCCAGCCCCGGCGTGACAGCCACGCCCGCTTTTTCGAGAATCTCCGAACAAAAGGCCAGAGAGTCCGAGGTGAACTCGGCCACGTCCGCATAGATATAAAACGCCCCGTCCGCAGGCGCGATCTGATCGAACCCGGCTTTGGCCAGCCCCTCAATCATCAAGGCCCGATTACGAGCGTAAACGTCGCGATGCAGATCCAATTCAGCCCGCCCCTCAGGGCTCAGCGCGCCAAGGGCCGCAACCTGAGAGGCATGCGGCGGACAGATAAACATATTCTGTGCAAGGCGTTCGACGATCCGTAAGTGATCTTCGGGTACAACCAACCAGCCAAGCCGCCATCCGGTCATGGAGAAATATTTCGAGAAGGAGTTTACGACATAAACCTCATCGGTGACTTCCAAGGCCGAAACCGCCCTGCCCTCATATTGCAGCCCATGATAAATCTCGTCGGAAATCAGCGCGATATCATCGGCGCGACAGGTAAGCGCCAGATTGTTTAGGGCCGCCTTATCCAACATCGTCCCTGTCGGATTGGACGGCGATGCCACGATGAGCCCTGCCATATCGGCGCTCAGATCCGCAGATGTCGGTTGATAGCGATTGGCTTCGGTCATCTCAAACCCAACCGGCTCGAGGCTCATTGCTTTGAGGATTTGCCGGTAAGACGGATAGCCAGGATTGCCCAATCCCACTTTGTCGCCTGCATCAAATAGGGCCGAAAACGCCAAGAGAAATGCGCCAGAGGCCCCCGCGGTCAGCACCACACGATTGGGGTCAAGATCGAGCCCGTACCATTCAGCATAAAGTGCTGCGATGGCGGCCCGTAGATCCGGCCGGCCAAGGGCCACGGAATAGCCAAGCGGGCTGGCCTCCATCTCGGCGGCAAGGCGCTGGCGGGCGGCTTTGGGGGCACCGGTACCCGGCTGGCCAACTTCCATATGGATAATATGGCGACCGGCCTCTTCCGCGCCGCGCGCGGCCTCCATCACATCCATCACGATAAAGGGATCGACCCCGGAACGCCTTGAATATCGCATTGTTCTCTCCGTAAGCTGGTGTCGGTTGAACCAGCCTAATGAAAGAAGGTCAATGTTCCTGTTTGCCCGCCTTGCGGCCCTTTTCCTTGTCATCTCGGCCAGCCTGGCCAATGCACAAAGCATTATCCGCGACGCAGAGATCGAACATGGGTTACAGGCCCTTGCAGCACCGGTATTGCGCGCGGCAGGCTTGCCCACGAATATCGACATAATCGTTGTGAATGACGGATCGCTGAACGCGTTTGTTGTCGACTCGCGCCACATCTTTATTCATTCAGGTTTGCTGATGCGTTTGGACAGCCCCGCGGAATTTCAGGCCATCATCGCCCATGAAGCCGCCCATATCGCCAACGGGCATTTCGCCCGGCGCAGCAGCAATGTTGGCACCGCCAACACCGTGGCAAGGATCGGACTGTTATTGGGAGTGGCCGCCGGCGTGGCCTCTGGCGAAGCTGGCGCCGCGGCCGGGTTGATTGCGGGCACAGCATCCTCGGCGCAACGGGTGTTGTTTGCCCACACGCGGGCCGAAGAGGCCAGCGCAGACGCCGCCGGAATACGCTACCTGATATCCGCAGGCGTTGATCCGGCTGCGATGGAAACCGTCCTGAACCTATTCCGGGGACAAGAGGCGCTTTCGGCCGGACGTCAGGACCCTTATTTGCGGACGCATCCCCTGACCCGGGATCGTTTGCGCGCTGTACGGGCGCTTGCCGCAGGTCATGATGGCGGCAGTGCGGACAATCTGACACTTTATTGGTGGCAGCGCTCGATGGGGAAATTGACCGCCTTTTTACGCGCGCCATCCTGGACCTTGCGTCGCGTGGATCAGGGCCGAACCGATGAGATCGCGCGCCTGCGCCGGGCCATAGCCTATCACCGTCAACCCGATATCGATCGCGCCCTGACCGAAGTTGCAGCCCTTGTCGCCCTACGCCCGACCGACCCTTATTATCATGAGTTGCGCGGTCAGATCCTGTATGAAAACCGGCGGTTTTCCGAGGCGATCACCGCCTATGCCCGCGCCGTAGAATTGGCCCCGCGTGAACCGCTGATTTTGGCCGGATATGGACGTGCTTTGTTGGCGCCAGATACGGCATCCGGCAATCGTCAGGGGCTGGAAGTGCTGCAACGGGCCCGCGCCCGCGATCCGTTCAATCCACGCCTTCTGCGAGATCTGGCCCTGGCCCATGCCAGATTGGGCCAAAACGGGTTGGCCTCTGCTGCAACGGCCGAACGTTATGCGCTTTTGGGTCGATTTGAAGATGCCGTCATCCACGCCAACCGCGCCATCGGACTATTGCAGCAAGGCTCGTCCGGCTGGCGACGCGCGCAGGATGTGTTAAGTACGTCTGAAATAGCTTTGAACCGGAGATGAATTGAAATGAAGAGATTTTCCATCGCCCCTTGGGCGCTGGCCGCGGCCATGACACTGGGTGTCGCGACCCCCGGAGCAACCGATGGGATTGCGGACATGACGGCGGCCGAACGTGCAACCTTCCGCGCCGAAATCCGCGATTACCTATTGGAAAACCCCGAAGTGCTGATTGAAGCGATTTCGGTTCTTGAATCCCGACAGGCCGAGGCTGAGGCGGTTCAGGATCAGTCGCTTGTCTTGTCCAATATGGATGCGCTTGTAAACAGCGATGCGGATTGGGAAGGCGGTAACCCTGACGGTGATCTGGTGCTGATCGAGTTTATGGATTACCGCTGTGGCTATTGCCGCCGCGCCCACCCGGATGTCCTTGAACTGATCGAAACCGATGGAAACATCCGGTTTATCGTCAAAGAATTCCCCATTCTTGGTGAGCAATCTGTCCTGGCATCCCGCTTTGCAATCTCCACTCAGCACCAATTGGGCGATGAGGCCTATGAGCTGGTTCATGATGCGTTGATGTCGTTCCGTGGCGATTACACTGATGCCAGCCTGCGCCGTTTGGCAGAAGGTCTGGAACTGGACGCGGATGCAATCATGGCGGGAATGGATTCTGCCGAGGTCGACAGAGTGATTGCCGAAAACCGGGCGCTGGCGGAGGCCTTGCAGATCACCGGAACGCCTTCCTTCGTGATGGGCGATCAACTGCTTCGCGGGTACTTGCCCTATCAGCAGATGGCCGCTCTGGCAGCCGAGCTAAGGGCCGAAGTGAACTAAACAAACGCGGATACCTGAAAACGAAAAACGGCGCCCCAATCACTCAGGGGCGCCGTTTTCTGTTTGGTTTGACCAAGGATTAACCGATATTCCACCAACCGCGTTTTTTGGGCTTTGGCGGTTCCTCCGGTTTCTGTTCCTCAGCCGCGGGGGCTGCCTCTGCTTCGGCCATGACAGGTTCCGGCGCAACGGCAGGTTCAGGCTCTGGCTCGGCTATAACTTCGTTGGTTTCAACAGGCACTTCTGCCGCCTCAACATCCGCCGGTTCAGCCGCAGCAGGTTCTTCAACCTCAGGCGCGGGCGCCGCTTCAATCACCGGTTCTGCGGCATCTACCACAGGGGCATCGGCGGCAGCGCTCTGTTCTGTCACTATTGCTTCGGCAGCTGGGGCATCTGTAACTTCAGTACCCGCCACATCTGACGTTTCCGGGCCATCAGATGCAACTGCGTCGTCACCTGCGGCGGTTTCTTTCTCAACCTCCGCTTTTACCGGCTTTTTCCGGCTACGGCGCTTGCGTTTGGGCTTTTCAGGCGCGGCTTCTGCAGTTTCGGTCACTGCCTCGGCCGAGGCCTCGGTTGTGATAGTCTCTTCTGTGGCAGTCACAGTCTCGGTAACCACTTCGCCTGATGTATCAGCGTCGGTTTGGGCCTCGGCATTTTCGCCTTCTGCCCCTTCGGTCGTCACCTCATCAGCTGGTTTCTCTGTTTTCCGACGTCCGCGCCCACCACGACGACGGCGACGCTTTTTCTTTGGCTGATCGTCCTCGGCAACGGCTTCAGGTGTTGTGGCGGCGACCACCTCTTCTTCTTCTGTCACCTCGGCTTCGATGGCATCCATCAAAGATGCGTCCATCGAGATCACCGGCGCAACTGCCGCGACGCGCCGCGTCGCAGTCTTGAACTTTTCAATCTTGAAGTCGGGCGAAATAAGCGATGGGTCAGCTTCAACTCGAACGGCCATGCCGTAACGCGCTTCGATAGCGGCAAGGTATTCCCGCTTGGAATTCATAATGAAATTCACAATGCCAACCGGCGCGGTCACAAGAACCTCGCGCGATTTGCGACGCGTACCCTCTTCTTCCAACTGGCGCAGGATGCTCAGCGCGAGGCTGTCATCCGACCGCACAAGCCCGGTGCCGTGACAGGCGTGGCACGGCTGTGTCGTTGCCTCCAACATGCCGGGCCGCAGGCGTTGGCGGCTCATTTCCATCAGGCCAAAGCCCGAGATACGGCCCACCTGAATGCGCGCGCGGTCGGTCTTCAGTTTGTCCTTGATGCGCTTTTCAACGGCGGCGTTATTCTTACGCTCATCCATGTCGATGAAGTCGATCACGATCAGACCGGCAAGGTCACGCAGGCGCAGCTGGCGCGCGACTTCTTCCGCCGCTTCAAGGTTGGTTTTGGTGGCTGTCTCCTCGATCGAGCCCTCTTTGGTGGCCCGGCCGGAGTTCACATCAATAGCGACAAGCGCCTCGGTCACGCCAATCACGATGTAGCCGCCAGATTTCAGTTGAACGACTGGATTGAACATATCGGCCAAGTAGCCTTCGACCTGATGCCGCGCAAAAAGCGGCATCGGATCGTTGTAATGTTTGACGTTTTTCGCATGGGACGGCATGATCATTTTCATGAAGTCCTTGGCGTGGCGATAACCCAGATCGCCTTCGACCAGAACTTCGTCGATGTCGCGGTTGTAAAGATCGCGGATCGAACGGTGAATCAGGTCGCCTTCTTGATAAATCGGGGCTGGCGCAACGGATTTCAGCGTCAGGTCACGGACCTGTTCCCATTGCCGTTGCAGGTATTCGTAGTCGCGCTTGATCTCGGTCTTGGTACGCTTGGCACCCGCTGTTCGAATGATCAGTCCCGCACCTTGCGGCACATCAAGGCCGGTTGCAATTTCCTTGAGCTTCTTTCGGTCTGCCGCGTTGGTGATCTTGCGTGAGATGCCGCCGCCACGTGCGGTGTTCGGCATAAGGACGCAATACCGGCCAGCCAGAGACAGGTAAGTCGTCAGAGCCGCGCCTTTATTGCCGCGCTCTTCTTTGACCACCTGTACCAGCATGATCTGACGAACTTTTACAACTTCCTGGATCTTGTAGCGGCGTGGACGCGGCTTGCGAACCGGCCGCAATTCTTCTTGATCATCATCGTCCGCGACAATGTCGATGCTGGGGTCCTTGGGCTTTTCATCTACAACCGGCGCGGTCTCTGCCTCCTTCGGTTGCTCAGACGTTGCGACCTCATCACCGCCTTCAGATGACGGCGCATCACTTGTGTTTTCCGCGGGCGCTACATCACCTGTGTCAGCTTCGGAAGTTTCTGGCACACTCTCAGCAGCCTCAGATGCAAATGCCTCGTCTTCGCCAGCGGATTTATCCGCCACTTCAGCAGTTCCATCCTCTGCGGTGGTCGTCTCAACTGCGGTCTCTTCGGCTGGCACGACTTCTGTCGTCTCAGGTTCTGATTCCTCGATGGCTGGCGCTGCGTCGCCAGCTGCCTCAGGCGCCGGATCCTGTACAGGTGCGTCAGCTTCAGTCGATTGGGATTCTACAACAACGGGGGCTTCGTCAGATGTAGCTGAGGATGGCTCCACCAACAGAGGGGCATCCCCTTCAATGGGCAGATCAACCACATCCATGCTGGACGGTGTGGCGCGCTCATCGCTTTGAACTTCACCGGTCGTAACCGCGTCAGTTTTCGTTTCGGCAGCAACAGTGTCTGATGTCGTTGGTTTCTTGCGACGACGACGCGAACGCTTCGGCTTGGCCTCTGCTTGCGCCTCAGCCTCGGCCTGCGCGCGCGCGTATTCCTGTTCTTCCGCAATCAGCGCTTCGCGATCTGCGGTTGGGATCTGATAGTAATCGGGGTGGATTTCGGAAAATGCCAGGAAACCATGGCGATTTCCGCCGTAATCCACGAAAGCAGCCTGCAACGAGGGTTCAACCCGCGTCACCTTTGCCAAATAGATATTTCCTGCCAGTTGCCGCTTGTTCAGCGACTCAAAATCGAATTCCTCGACCTTATTTCCGTCGGCCACAACAACGCGGGTCTCTTCCGCGTGTGTGGCGTCGATGAGCATCTTCTTTGCCATGTTTTCCTTGCACATGAACGCCGACCGGGCCCGCCTGGCGGCGCCCCGGATGATGGTTCATGATATCCTGAAATGGCGATGCGCCTTGCGCAACGGGAGGCGCGGGGCATTGCCCTGCCTTGCCATCCCTCAACTCTGCGCACGCGTTGCATCGCGGTTTATCTCCGACGGCGGTGTTTTGTCCGCCATCCGTTCGTAAGCCCCGGTCGCCCGGTGGCAATTCATGAAGGGATGCTGGCCTGAACCTCAGATACCAAAACCCCGGTGACCTTCGCGAAATCCGCGCCGCTTTCGTCGCGCGCCGGAAGTCGGTCAGAGAAACTGTTGAGCGCCGTTCTGCCATGCAGAAGACCGCTATGTGACATTAAGGGCACTTTGGGGGCGATTACAATGGCAATTCGTTCAGGGCCATTTCCAACAGGGATTTAGTTGCGGTGGTCATGCCGCGTAAGGACAGCCGCAAAATCATCTGACAATATTCCCGCCTTTTGACGTTGGGCACCCACGCGCAGATCGAATGCGCCCCTTTGGGGCGTGTGAGGTCTGCGCGGCCCGGTCGGCGATCCGAAGGATCGACGAAATCCCGCTATAGATAGTCCGAGCGGCTCAGGCCATATTTGGCCATCTTTTCGTTCAAGGTCCGGCGTGGCAGGCAAAGCTCCTCCATGACCGATGCGATCGACCCGCGATGGCGGCGCATGGTGTTGTCGATCAACATGCGTTCAAAGGCTTCGACATATTCTTTCAGCGGCTTGCCTTCTCCCACTGTTTGCGGCGTGGCATCTTCGCCCTCTGCCATCAACAGCGAGGCAATGGAACCTGACCCGCGCCGCTGCTGCAAAATTGCCCGTTCAGCAATATTGATCAGCTGCCGCACATTGCCGGGCCATGGTGCTTGCAGAAGTTGCGCGGCCTCTTGCGCCGTAACTTGCGGTGAATCCGTGCCGTATTCTTCGGCAAATTGTTCACCAAATCGATTGAACAGTGTCAGAATGTCTTCGCCGCGCGCGCGCAATGGCGGCAGGTCGATGCGCATGGCGGCAAGGCGGTAGAAAAGATCGGGGCGCAATGCTTCTTCGCAGCCTGTGTCCGGTTCAGGCGCATTACAGATGGCGACGATCCGCGTTTCGGCCGGGTTGCCCATATCATTGATCACAGTCAGCAGGCGGGCCTGCAAGGCTTGCGGCAATGCTTCGACATCTTCCAACAACAGTGATCCACCGCGGGCTTGCTCTACCATCGGCAGATCCTGGCCTTCCCCCACGGGACCAAATAGCATCCCCCCAAGCGTCGCTTCGTCATGGGCGGCGCAGGATACAGCGACCAGAGGCTTGCCGGCCCTCGGCCCTACGGCGTGCAACGCATGGGCCACCAGCGTCTTGCCGGTGCCTGTTTCCCCTGTAATCAGGACATGCCCGTCGGCCTGCCCAAGATCGAGAATATCCTCTCGCAATCGCTCCATCACCGGGGACGACCCAATCAACTTGCGCATCAAAACTGTGCCATCGGCCAATTCGCGACGCAGTGCCCGGTTGTCCAAGGTAAGGCGCCGCGTCTGCCCTGCCCGCTTGGCCAGCTCCGTCATCCGGTCGGGGTTAAATGGTTTTTCAAGGAAGTCGTAAGCGCCGATGCGCATTGCTTCGACCGCCATTGGCACGTCACCATGGCCGGTGATCATGATCACTGGTAGCGAACTGTCCATTCCCATCAGGCGTTTCAGAAAGGCCATGCCATCCATGCCCGGCATCTTGATGTCCGATACCACCACGCCGGGAAAATCTGCACCGATGTGCTTCAACGCATCTTCGGCGCCGGAATAGGTCTCGGTCTCAAATCCGCTCAGCGCCAGCCACTGGCTGATAGATTGACGCATATCCTGTTCGTCATCGACAATCGCAATCCGCATGGCTCTTCCTCTTTAATCTTATTCAGCAGCTTCGGTGGCGGCATCGGCACGCGGCAGGCGCACTTCAAAGACGGCTCCGCCACGCTCACCATTGCGCGCGGTCAACCGCCCGCCCAGATCCTTGACGATCCCAGAGGAGATCGCGAGGCCCAGGCCCACCCCGTCGCCGGGTTTCTTTGTTGTGTAGAAGGGCTCGAACAATGCGTCGAGATCGTCAATCCCCCTTCCATTGTCCCGCACGGTCAAAACTACCTCGTCGCCCTCTGCGATTATGAGGTCCAGTTCCCGGACATCCTCTGCCTTCATCGCGTCCAGCGCATTGCGCAAAAGGTTGATGATGACCTGCTCCAGGCGCAATCTGTCGGCCATGACCATGACAGGTTCGCGTGGCATGGTCTGGGTGATCTCCACCGTCATCTGCCTAAGCTGCGGCTCCATCATTGTGATGGCAGACGCCAAAGCGGCCTTCACATCGACCTCTTCAAACGCGTCTGCGCCCTTTCTGGCATAGGATTTCAGCTGTTTCGTTATGCCACCCATGCGTTCGATCAGATCATCGATCCGCTGGAACGAGGACAGCGCCTCTTCCGACCGACGGCGCTGCAGCAAAAGCTTGGCCCCCGCCAGATAGGTTTTCATGGCCGCCAAAGGTTGGTTTAGCTCGTGACTGACAGCCGCCGACATTTCACCCAACGCCGCCAGTTTCGAGCTTTGCTGGAGGCTTGCTTCGGCCTCTTCAAGGTTTCGTTCTACCCTTTGACGTTCGGCAATTTCTCGCTGCAGCCGTGCGTTCAAGCGGCGAAGCTCTGCCGATTCACGCTGGAAGAACACCGATTGCAACCGTGCACGACGGCTCAGAACGTAAAAAGCGCCCGCCAGGAGCAACGCGAATCCCATGATCTCCAAGGCAAGAACACCATTCACTCGCTCACGAACCGAGGCATAGGCGGTGAAACTGACCAACTGCCACCCGCGAAACGGGATACGGCTTTCCAAACGCAAAGTCGTCGACCCTGAAAAATAGGGCCCGGGCGCAGAGAAGGCCCAATCGCCCGCGGCTTCAATCGCGCGTTGGATCGCGGAGTTGGGCGAGCGAAGTTCAACCGCCGTTTCTTCCGAGTGCCCGCGCCAACGTGGCTCAGTGGACAGGATGATCTGGCCTTCGGAATTTGCAACGAAAACGGCTTCCGATGTACCACGCCATCGATCTTCTAGCCGCCCAAGGTCAACCTGAACCAGCATGACCCCCATAAGTTGGCCGTCGGTCTCAATCTTGCGGGCGAATGTGAATTCAAACGCACCGGTTTCAATTTCGGATGTTGTGAAAACGGTGTCGTCGCTGCGCAAAGCCTGAATGAAATAGGGCTCTTCACGTCGCGATTCTCCAATTTGTTGCCGATCCGTTGCGGCCACCACCCGACCGTCACGATCAAGAAGAACCAAAGATTCAGCAGCAATTTCTTCCCGGTATGAAATCAGACGCTGCGAGGTGATCGAGAAATCGCCAACAACCAATGCCCGCGTCAAGGTCGGGTCACGGCTAAGAAGAAGCGGCACAACCGAGTTTCGCTGCAATTCCGAGATGATCGACCCCGAGTATAACGCCAGGCGCAATTCTGCGCGGGTGCGGGTGGATTCGGTAAACCGCTCGGTCAGCCAGACATTCGAGATCCAAACCACGGCGCCCGCTACGACCAGAAACACGAGCATCAGGCCGCGCAAGGCCCATGCCCGGCGGCCAGAGGGCAATCTCAGCGCCGATGTTTTGCCAGAGGACTGGTTCATAAAGGGATTCTAGGTTGCTTGGACGCGGGGCTCAAGCACTCCTGCCCCTGTTCAGGCGGAAACCAGCCCAGATGCTATGGAAGAAAACAGCGCTGCGCCATCCGTGCCCCCATGCGACGGCTCTGACATCCGCTCGGGATGGGGCATCATTCCGAGGACACGACGATTTTCGCTAAGGATACCAGCGATATCATCCAGCGACCCATTGGGATTGTCTGTATACCGGAAGGCCACCCGATCCTCGCCCTGCAACCGCGCCAAGGTTTCGGGGCTGGCATTATAGTTGCCTTCGTGATGGGCCACCGGCACCGTGATTTCCTGACCCTTGGAATAGTCCGAGGTAAAGGCGCTGTCAGTTGTCTCGACACGCAGGCCGACGGGTTTGCAGATATATTTGATACCTGCGTTTTGCAGCAAGGCCCCGGGCAAGAGCCGCATTTCAGTCAGGATCTGGAACCCGTTGCAGACTCCATAGACGAAACCGCCGCGCTCAGCATGTTTGGTCAGCGCCTTGGCAATAGGCGATTGCGCGGCAATGGCGCCGCAGCGCAGGTAATCGCCGTAGGAAAAGCCACCCGGAACACCGACAAGATCGATTCCTTCAGGCAGATCCGTATCCTTGTGCCAAACCATCTTGGTTTCGAATCCAGCCTGCTCAAAGGCGACGGCCAGATCACGGTCGCAATTGGATCCGGGGAAGACGATGACGGCGGCTTTCATGGCACGTGGCTCCTAGCTCAAGAAATCAGTGATCACGGCTACCCCTGGCGGTGTCGGACCGTTGAAGGCGGCAAGCTCTTCGCTGGTCTTTGACAGGGGGATTTCCCGCGCGATCAAGGGCGACATATCGACAGCGCCGCTGGTGATCAAGCTCAGAAGGCTGGGATAACGCCAACTTGGCATGCCTCTGGTGCCATAAAGGGCCAGATTGCCCTGATAAATGGCGCTCATATTGATATCCATGCGTGCGGTGTGGCCGGTCGGCAACCCGACCTGAACGTGACGGCCAAGGGGGCGCAGACATTCAAGGCTGGCATTCACTGTCACCGGGATGCCGAGCGCCTCAACACTCACATGTGCGCCGCCACCTGTGATCTCCCTGACGGCCTCGGCAGCGTTTCCCTCTGATGCATTGACCGCGGCGTCCATTCCCAACGCCATTGCATGGTCCAGCTTCTCTTGGACGATATCGACAACAACCACATGCGCACCAAGCGCTTTGCCTAAAATCGCTGCCGACAGGCCAATGCCACCAGTGCCATGCACCGCCAGCCACTCACCGGCCTGCAACGCCGCCCGCCCGGTTAGCGCGTGCCACGAGGTTGTCACCCGACACCCAAGCCCGGCAGCGACCGTGGCCGACAGGCTTTCGGGAAGACGTGCAAGATTATGATCGAAGGGGACGGCGACGTATTCGGCAAAGGCACCGGGTTCGATAAAGCCCGGCAGGCGCTGATTGGGACAGGTGTTTTGATGGCCCGATTGGCACGAGGGGCAAGACCCACAGGCCAAGATAAAGGGTGCCACCAATTTATCGCCGACCGCATAGGTGGCGCGCGGGCCCGCCGCGACCACTTCGCCGCAATATTCATGGCCGCCAATCTGCCCCGGCTTGACGCGTGGATGTTCGCCCACCCAGCCATGCCAATCGGACCGGCAGACACCACAGGCCATTACCTTCAGGACAACCCCATCCTCAGGGCAGTCCGGATCCGGCACATCCGTCAGCTCAAGCGGTTGATTATAGTCGCGTAAAACAGCAGCGCGCATCGGACATTCTCTCCTGCAGGGGCATTGGCCCAAGCAGGAAAGCCGCGATGTCTGGGTAGGTCAAGTCTAACGCAGCGGCCTTAGCCAAGCGCGATCGAATAGCTTTCAATGACCGTATTGGCCAAAAGCTTTTCGCACATCTCTTCAATTTGCGCTTCGGTGGTGCCATCGGCGACGTCCAGTTCGATGACCTTGCCTTTGCGGACGCCCTCGACGCCTTCAAATCCAAGTGCGCCAAGCGCATGACGGATCGCCTCGCCCTGTGGGTCCAAAACGCCGTTTTTCAGCATGACAGTTACGGTGGCGCGCATCGCTAGCCCTCTTTCTCGTCGAATTGTCTTAGACCGCACGCCTGAATCGGGCGTGCAGTGGAATCAGTTGATCAGGGTCGGCTTGGCACCGGTTCCGCTGGTCTTTGGAAGAACACCCAAACGGCGCGCCACTTCTGTATAGGCATCGGTCAGGTTGCCAAGATCGCGGCGGAACACGTCTTTGTCCAGCTTTTCGCCAGTCTCGATATCCCACAAGCGGCAGCTATCGGGGCTGATCTCATCGGCCACGATCAGGCGCATGAAATCACCATCGAAAATCCGGCCGATCTCGATTTTGAAATCGATCAGCTTGATACCGACGCCCATCATCACGCCCGACATGAAATCATTCACGCGCAGCGCCATGGCAACCATCTCATCCAGATCCTGCTGGCTGGCCCAGTTGAAGGCTGTGATATATTCCTCTGGCACCAGCGGATCGCCGAGATCGTCGTTTTTGTAGGAAAATTCGACAATCGGGCGCGGCAATTGGGTGCCCTCTTCCATCCCAAGACGTTTCGCCATCGACCCCGCGGCATAATTGCGCACGATCACTTCCAGCGGGATGATCTCGACGGCGCGGATCAACTGCTCGCGCATATTGATGCGACGAATAAAATGGGTCGGGATGCCGATATTATTAAGCCCCGTCATGAAGAACTCGCTCAGACGGTTGTTCAACACGCCCTTGCCTTCGATCACGTCCTTCTTTTCCGCGTTGAACGCGGTGGCATCATCCTTGAAATACTGAACCAGCGTGCCCGGTTCGGGGCCTTCAAACAGGATTTTGGCCTTGCCTTCGTAGACCTTGTTGCGCCGTGCCATGATGTCTCCAGAGGTGATCGGGGCGCGGTTTCCGCAAGGTCCTGCGCCGGTGGTTGGGCGCGCTATAAGATAAAGCGCGCTTCGTCGCAAGGCAGATGGGCGGTTTGGCTTGCAGGCAGCCCCCCTGTCGCGATAGTTGAGAGGGGAAACATGAACCGACCATCCTCGGAGAGGAGAGCACGAGATGACCACTTTCGACGATCGCGAAAACGCTTTCGAAAACAAATTCGCCCATGACGCGGAAATGCAGTTCAAGGCGCAGGCGCGTTGCAACAAGTTGCTGGGCCTTTGGGCCGCAGAGCTTTTGGGTAAATCCGGGGCCGACGCCGAGGCCTATGCGATCGAAGTGATCAAGTCCGATTTCGAAGAAGCGGGCCATGAGGACGTTGTGCGCAAAGTGGCTGGCGATCTGGACGGCAAAGCCTCTGACGCGGATATTCGCGCCAAAATGGCCGAGCTGTTGATCGTGGCCAAAGGCCAGTTGGCCGAAGAGGGCTGACTTTTCGCCCAAAAGGATCTTAACCGCCTGTATTCCTTGCAGGCGGTTTTTTCTTGCCTTCCGTCGTATTCAAGCGCGGCTCATTATTATTATGCATATTATGCATTTGCCTCATGACCTGCATCAGGTCAGAAGGGGCGCACAGAATTCTGAAAGCGAATGACATGAGTGATCTCCTCTCCCGCCTGCTGGTTGAGCGCGATTGGCTATTGGCCGATGGCGCAACTGGCACGACTTTGTTCAACATGGGCCTTGAATCCGGCGATGCGCCGGAACTGTGGAATGCAGATCACCCCGATCGCATTGCCAAGCTGTACCAAGGTGCTGTGGATGCGGGCAGCGATATCTTCCTGACCAACTCGTTCGGCGGCACACGTGCGCGCCTGAAATTGCACAACGCCCAGGATCGTGCGCATGAGCTGTCGAAACTGGCCGCCGAAATTGGCCGCGACGTGGCTGACAAGGCTGGACGCCCGATTGTGGTGGCCGGATCCATAGGCCCGACGGGCGAGATTATGGAACCCATGGGCGCGCTGACCTATGCCAGTGCCGTGGAAATGTTTCACGAACAGGCTGAAGGCTTGAAAGCCGGCGGCGCTGACGTCCTTTGGGTCGAAACCATTTCGGCACCTGAAGAATACAAGGCCGCCGCAGAGGCCGCGAAACTGGCCGAAATGCCCTGGTGTGGCACAATGAGCTTTGATACGGCCGGGCGCACAATGATGGGTGTCACTTCGGCCGAGCTGGCCGCGATGGTGGGCCGCTTGGACCCGACCCCGGTCGCCTTCGGCGCAAATTGTGGTGTTGGCGCGTCCGATTTGCTTCGCACGGTGCTTGGCTTCCGCGCATCAGGGACAGAGGTGCCGTTCATTGCCAAAGGTAATGCGGGCATTCCGAAATATGTCGACGGCCACATCCATTATGACGGCACGCCTGAGCTTATGGCCAAATATGCCGTCATGGCGCGCGATTGCGGCGCAAAAATCATCGGTGGGTGCTGTGGCACGCAACCCGTACACCTCAGCGCGATGCGCAAAGCGTTGGAAGAAACGCCAGCCGGCCCTGCGCCTACTTTGGAACAAATCGCTGAGACCATCGGCGGGTTTTCCTCTGACAGCGACGGAACCGACAATAAAGGCCCCGCCAAGCGCACGACGCGCCGCCGCGCACGGGCATAATTGGGACATGAGGGGCGATGACAGAAATTGATCTGGCAAAATCGCCGCTGGCGCGCCCTGCCCCAGTCCTTCAGCCTGAGCAAACTGACCTGTCAAAACAGGCTGAGTTGATTGCCATCCCTGAGCGGTTTGGCAAAAAGATCTGTTCGCAACGGCTGCAAGTCCTTGATCAACCCGGCGGCCTTGCGGGCGCGGGCAAAGCGATCTTGCATCAGGGTTGCGTAAATGCCCTTGCCGGTCATCCGCCTGCCCCAATCGGCGACATAGGCTTTGCCACCGTGAATTTCCCGCATCCGCGCCAAAACCCGCGCCGCCCGGTTGGGGTAATGCTCTTGCAGCCAAGCCTCAAAAAGCGGCGCAACCTCCAGCGGAAGCCGCAGCGTTATCATGCTGGCCGCCAGGGCGCCGGCCTCGGAACCCGCTTTGACGATCCGTTCGATCTCATGATCCGTCAGGCCGGGAATGATCGGCGAGGCCATCAGGCGCACCGGAACACCAGCCGCGGCCAGCCGTTCAATCATCGCCAATCGCCGCTTGGGTGTCGGAACACGCGGTTCCAGTTTACGTGCCAGATCCGCATCGAGGGAGGTGATGGATATCCCGACTTTGGCCAGGCCGTCGGCGGCCATCTCGGCCAGAATATCCAGATCCCGCTCGATCAGCGTGCCTTTGGTGACGATACCAACGGGGTGGCGAAACTCTCGCAAGACTTCAAGAATTTCGCGCATGATACCCATGTCTTTTTCGATCGGTTGATAGGGATCGGTATTGGTTCCAATGGCAATCGCCTCACATTTGTAACGGCGCGAGGAAAGTTCCCGCGCCAAAACTTGCGGCGCTTCCGGGCGCGCAATCAAAACTGTCTCGAAATCCAACCCCGGCGACAGCCCCAGATAAGCGTGGCTGGGGCGTGCAAAACAGTAAATGCAACCATGTTCGCAGCCTCGGTAGGGATTGATCGACCGATCAAAGGACAGATCGGGCGACGTGACCTTGTTGATCACCTTTCGGGGCCGCTCAATCCGCACTTCGGTACGGATCGGGGGCAGATCATCCTCTCGATCCCAACCATCATCGACCGCGATAGTTTCGTGAGATTCAAACCGGTTGGCCGGATTTTGCCCCGCGCCACGCCCCTTCCGGCGCGACGGATCAATGGTTTTGCTCAGGTCCATTGCCAAATTGTAGAACAAAATAAGAACATCGACAAGCTCAGGTCGGTTGAGAAACCCGGTTTGTCGGAAATCAGCGCGTCAAACTGTCCAGTTCGGCGCACAAGTCACATCAACGAACAAGAACCCTTCGGACCAGGGAGACCCCAATATGTCTGACGAAGAAGAAATCATCCTCGCCGAATTGAATGACGAGGAACTGGTCCAACAGATGTTTGACGACCTCTATGACGGTCTGAAAGAAGAGATCGAAGAGGGCGTGAATATCCTGTTGGAGCGTAAATGGGAGCCCTACAGGATCCTGACCGAAGCGCTTGTTGGTGGCATGACCATCGTCGGACAGGATTTCCGGGACGGCATCCTGTTCGTGCCCGAAGTTCTGTTGGCCGCCAACGCAATGAAGGGTGGCATGGCCATTCTGAAACCGCTCTTAATCGAAACAGGCGCGCCACGTGTCGGCAAAATGGTCATCGGCACCGTGAAAGGCGATATCCATGATATCGGCAAAAACCTTGTCGGCATGATGATGGAAGGCGCAGGCTTTGAAGTGGTCGATCTTGGAATCAACAATGCGGTCGAATCCTACCTTGAGGCGCTGGAAACAGAAGCCCCGGATATTCTGGGCATGTCCGCCCTTTTGACCACGACGATGCCCTATATGAAGGTCGTCATCGACACGATGGTCGAGAACGGCATTCGTGACGACTACATTGTACTGGTTGGTGGCGCACCGCTGAACGAAGAGTTCGGCAAAGCCATTGGCGCAGACGCCTATTGCCGGGACGCAGCGGTTGCTGTGGAAACGGCCAAGGAATTTGTCGCGCGCAAACACAACCAGATGGCCGCAGGCGCCTAAGCCAGGCCAGTCAGCCATAGCCCCGTGGGACCCCGGTAACCGATTCCCATGGGGCTTTTTCTTTGGCCCTTGCAAATCATCCCCAATGCAGCGCATTCCAAGCCTATGAGTGTTTATGCAATCGGCGATATCCACGGTCACATCGACAAGTTGGAGCCTGTCCTTGACTTGATCGAGGCGGATCGTGCCAGCTATGGGATCCCCAACGCGCCCGTCGTACAGGTCGGCGACCTTGTCGATCGAGGGCCTGAATCCTGTGCCGTGATAGAACGCCTCTGCGATCTGCGAGACACCGACCCTCGACTTACTGTATTACTCGGAAATCACGATGCGCTTTTCCTTGGTTTTCTAACCTCAGGTGCTGAACGCGACGGGCGTTTGCGCGCGGGATTGACCTGGCTAAGCCCGAATATGGGCGGGCAGACCACGCTTGCCTCATATGGAATCAATACGAAACAACTGATGCCGGAAATCCTGGCAGAGGCGCGTGCACGTGTTCCTGCGCACCACCGCGACTTTCTACGATCTCTGAAATTGTCTGCTCAAGTAGACGATGCCCTTTTTGTTCACGCAGGTATCCGGCCTGGCATTCCGATCAATATGCAAGATCCCGAGGACCTGTACTGGATCCGCCAGGAGTTTCTGACTGACGCATCTGACCATGGCGCGCTGGTTGTGCATGGGCACACGCCAGTGAAACGAGTCGAGCATCACGGGAATCGCTTGGCGATTGACACAGGCGCGGCCTTTGGCGGCCCGCTGTCTGCTGTTGTGATCGAAGAACGTCGCGTATTCTTGCTGACCGCGAACGGGCGTCAGGAGGTCACGCCGCATGCCTCTGCGTGATCTTGGGTTAATCCTGATCGTGGTGTTGGCCTGGGGCAGCAATTTCTCGGCCATGAAACTGGCGCTGGATGAAGTGCCACCCTTTCTGTTCGTTGGCCTGCGCTTTGCTATTCTTTTGCCTTTACTTGCGGTTTTGCCGCGCCCGCAGGTTCCGTGGTCCAAGATCATAGCGGTTGGGCTGTTCATCAATATGGGGCAGTTCGCCTTCCTTTTTGCGGCAATGCGCGCCGATGCCTCGGCCGGGCTGGCCTCGCTCATGCTACAAATGCAGGCCCCCATGACCATCTTGTTCTCGGTCCTGTTCCTGCACGAAACCATTCGTCCTGTGCAGGTTGCCGGCATGTTTGTTGCACTAGTCGGGGTTGCCATAATCGCTACTGCCAGTGGGGGATCGGTTTCCTTACTGGGATTGTTCCTGATCATGTGCGGTGCGCTTTGCTGGGCCACCGGCAATATGGTGCTGAAAACCCTGCCCGGAGTCGCGATGTTGCCTTTGTTTATCTGGGCGAGCCTGATCCCGCCCCTGCCGATGTTGGCTCTGTCATGGCTGACCGAAGGATCCGCGCCCGTTACAACCCTTTTAACCGTATCGCCGGTTGGGTGGATCTCTGTGATCTATGTTGCGGTAATCTCCACCGTTCTTGGTTATTCGCTGTGGGGCGCACTTTTGTCCCGCCATCCCGCTGCAATCGTGACGCCATTTGCCCTTCTGATCCCTGTTGTTGGCCTGGCGACGGCGGCCGCGATCTTGGGAGAACGCCCCACTGGGACCGAATGGTGGGGGATTACCATCATACTTCTGGGCCTCAGCCTGACACAGATATCGCCGCTTTTGGCACGAATGCGCCGGACAAGGCCCTAGGCACCCTCTTTGGAACGCCTATATTTACTCTATGACACAATTGCAGTTTTTCTTTTTGATCGGGTCGGTCATGGCCGCAGCAGCCGTAACGGTGGCCATCGCCCTTTTCTTTGCGGGGGATATCGCCACGCTATCGGCCATCCTGCCGGTCGTTGTGATCGCTACACTTCTTTTTCGGTTTGCTATTGGCCGGTGGAAGTAAGCCATGGCGCGGCGGGGAGGACGAAAAGCGCGGGTAAAACCTTCACCCCTTCCGGCGGGCGCCCCGTTGGAGGATGCAGCGCTGACCCACGCGGGCACTTTGCCTGACGGAACTGGTAAGATCCTGCTTTTGGCTTGTGGTGCATTGGCACGCGAGATTTTGGCGGTAACGCGCGGAACCGGTTGGGATCACCTCGACCTGCATTGTTTGCCGGCGATCCTGCATAACACACCAGACCGGATCCCGGATGCGGTCGAAGCGGCGGTCAAGAAATACAAACAATCCTATGATGATGTTTTTGTCGTCTATGCCGATTGCGGCACAGGTGGGCAGTTAAAATCGAAGTGCAACGCGCTTGGGGTTCAGATGATGGCCGGGCCACATTGCTATTCGTTTTACGAAGGCAACGTGGCCTTTTCGGACCACGCCGATGAAATTACGGCCTTTTATTTAACCGATTTTCTGGTGCGCCAGTTCGATGCCTTTGTCACCAAGCCGCTTGGCCTGGATCGCCACCCTGAACTGCGTGATCTCTATTTCGGGAATTATACCAAACTGGTCTATCAGGCGCAGACCGAGGACCCATTCCTGCTGGAAAAGGCAAAATTCTGCGCCGAATTTCTTCGGTTAGATTTTGAGCATAGGCAGACCGGATATGGCGATCTGGCGACCGAATTGGCGGCCGTCGCGACGTAAGATTAACCGGCGGTTTCAGCGGCCAAAAGACGGATACGCTCCACCATCGCTCGTAGCCCATTTGAGCGTTGCGAGGACAGGTGATCATTCAGGCCAAGCCGGGCCAGTTCTGCGGGCGCATCCACCTTCAAAACGTTGCTAACAGACAGACCGCTGTAAAGCGCATGCAGTACTGCGATCAGCCCGCGCACGATCATTGCGTCGCTTTCACCGCGAAACCGAAAGACGGCATCGGGGCCTTGACCGTCGATTTCAGGCAAAATCCACACCTGACTGGCACAGCCGTCCACCTTGGTGGCAGGAACGCGAAACGCGTCTTCCAGAGGGTCCATGGCTTTGCCCAGATCAATCACGTGGCGATAGCGATCTTCCCAATCATCCAGGAATTCGAATGTCTCTGCGATCTCTTCAAAGGCTTCGGTGGCCATTGGGCTCTCCTTTCCACGTGTCGCGCCACAGGTAGGGCGCTTGACCAGAAAGGTCCAGAGGCGCTTTTCAACGCAGGCTCAATGCGCTAGGCAAGAGGTCGAAGACAGGCGGAGACCGGCAATGACACCACGCATCTTGATCGCAGCGCTGATTGTGCTTGGCCTTACGGGCTGCGCCACCCGGCTCAATCCCTTTAATTGGTTCGGCAATGATCGCGAAGAGCGGATCGTCGTTGAAGACACCGTTGTGGCCGAAGATCCGCGCGCATTGGTGGCCGAAGTGATCAGCCTGAATGTGGACCCGATGCCCGGCGGTGCCATCGTGCGCGCCGTTGGCCTGCCACAACGGCAGGGCTATTGGGAAGCAGACCTTGTCGAAGTCAGCCGCGACAATGGTGAGCTGATCTTAGAGTTTCGCGTCTTTTCACCAACCGACCCAAATACACGGGTCAGTACACAGCAATCTCGCGAGATTTTGGCCGGAACAGCCTTGAACCAATTCGATCTGGCCGGTGTAAGAACCATCACGGTAATCGCACAGCAAAACCGCCGTACAGTGTCGCGGCGGTAATACTGCAATCATAGAAAAGCGAATATTTCCAGCGCCTTATGAAACGCTGATGATCCTGACGCTTTGCCCTTTGGCGCTCAGCGCAATTTCTCCATTGCACAGTCTAAGCGCGTCTTCACCAAAAACCTCGTGACGCCATCCATGCGCCCAAAGGCCGTCGCGCACCCCGCTGGCGATATCGTCCAGATCGGCGCTGTTAGCGATCAGCTTTTGTGCGACACCGGCCTCTTCGGCCTTGGCCTTGAGCAATACACGCAGCAAATCGGCCAGTGCCGGGTTCAGGTTTGACCGGTCCCGGACGGCTTTGGCTTTCGGAAAATTCTCAGGCGGCGTTTCTACGCCTCTGGACACTGCAGCCAGAATCCCATCCGCGATCTCGCCTTTTCGCGCCTCACGCAGCAAGAGCCGCGATTTGTTCAGGTCTGAATAAGATTTCGGCTTGGTCGAGGCAAGCTCCATCATCGCATCATCTTTCATGATGCGATTGCGCGGAACGTTGCGGGTCTGCGCTGTGGTCTCACGATATTTCGCAAGTTCCTTCAACACGGCAAGGAACTTACCAGAGTTGGTGCGGGTTTTGACGCGCTGCCACGCGTTTTCCGGCTCAACCACATAGGCGTCACGGTTTGTGAGGGTTTTCAGCTCTTCCTCTACCCACGCCTTGCGGCCTGATTTCTGGAGCTCTTTGGACAGGAATTCGTAGATTTGGCGCAGATAGGTAACATCACCGATCGCGTATTTTTGCTGAGCGTCCGACAACGGCCGGCGCGACCAGTCTGTAAAACGAGAGCTCTTATCGAGATTGGCCTTGGCGATCTTGCGCACAAGCGTCTCATAGCCCACCTGCTCACCAAAACCGCAAACCATCGCAGCGACTTGCGTATCAAAAAGTGGGGTCGGCAATACGTCCCCTTCTACATGGAAAATCTCAAGATCCTGCCGAGCGGCGTGGAAGACTTTGACCACGTTTTTATCGCGAAAAAGTTCATATAGCGGTTCAAGCGACATTCCATCCACCAGTGGATCTACCAAAACGGCATCGCTGTCATCTTCTCCCGGAAGGGCCAGTTGCACGAGGCACAGTTGCGCAAAATAGGTGCGTTCACGCAAGAACTCGGTGTCGACAGTGACATAAGGAACAGTTTTGGCACGCGCGCAAAAGGCGGCCAGCGCATCGGTGGTGGTCAATGTTTGCGGCACGAGGGGGGTATCTCTCCCGATCAGAAATTATTTTTGGGCGAATTTTCCAGAAACTTGCGGTCAACACGCCAATCTTCTGTTCCGTGATATTCCAGTCGGATCGGAATGGAAACCCCGCGGGAGGGGCAGCACCCGTGCGCAATTGCCAAAGCATCGCCTGCAGATCAGGTTTTGTCCGCTACGGCAGAAAAACGGGCGTTTTATCACCCATAGCAAAGCGGCGAAGAACAGCGGGATAAAGCTTGTGTTCTTCTACCAAGACGCGGGCAGCCAACGTTTCGGGCGTGTCACCCGTTAAGACGGGCACCCGGGCTTGCCCGAGAAGCGGGCCATCATCCAACAGCGGTGTCACCTCATGCACGGAACAGCCATGCTCTTGGTCGCCAGCCTCAAGCGCACGGGCATGGGTGTTTAAGCCTTTGTACTTGGGCAAGAGCGAGGGATGAATATTCAGCATACGCCCAGAATAGCGGCTGACAAAGCCCTCTGTCAGAACCCGCATGAACCCCGCAAGGCAGATGATGTCGGGCTCTTCCGCGTCAATGACGCGGGCCAGTTCGGCCTCAAACGCGGGTCGGTCACCCTTGAACGGTCGGTGGTCGACATAGCCAGTTGCGATGCCACGTGCGGCTGCTTTTTCCAAACCGCCAGCAGTGGGAACGTTAGACAAAACCAAACAGGGCCGCGCCGGATTGTCGCCGGTCATGCTATCCACAAGGGACACCATGTTCGAACCGCCGCCGGAAAGCAAAATGGCCACGCGTTTGGTCAAGATAGCGCGCCCGTGTAGCTAACCCCCTCGCCTGCAACAACGGTTCCAAGTCGGTAAACCGTTTCGCCTTCGCCCTGCAACAGCGCCGTCACACCATCGGCGCGATCCGCCGAAACGCTCAAAACCATGCCGATTCCAGAATTGAAGGTCTTCAGCATTTCGGCTTCATCCAAACCGCCCTGTTCACGCAGCCACGCAAACACAGGTGGCAATGTCCATGCCCCCAAGTCGACGGATGCGCCCAGCCCTTCTGGCAAAACGCGCGGCAGGTTTTCTGTCAAACCGCCGCCGGTGATATGGGCCAGCGCATGCACACCGCCCGCCCGGACAGCCGCCAGCGATTGTTTGACATAGAGGCGCGTGGGCGCCAGCAATGCCGCGCCAAGGCTGCCCTCTGAAAATGGGCTATCCGCATCCCAGCCAAGCCCCGAGACCTCTACAATACGGCGAACCAGGGAATAGCCGTTGGAATGAACCCCGTCTGACGCCAGCCCAAGCAAGACGTCCCCCTCGACCACACCTTCCGGCAGGTCGGTTCCGCGTTCCATTGCACCAACTGCAAAACCAGCCAGGTCAAAGTCGCCCTCGCCATACATACCAGGCATTTCGGCAGTTTCGCCGCCGATCAAGGCCGCGCCCGAGCGCTTGCAGCCCTCGGCAATGCCTTCAATAATCGTCGCCGCGGCGTCGATCTCCAATTTGCCAGTTGCAAAATAGTCCAAGAAAAACAGAGGCTCTGCGCCTTGGCAGACCAGATCGTTTACACACATCGCCACCAGATCAATCCCGATTGTGTCGTAGATCCCAGTGTCGATTGCGATGCGAAGCTTGGTGCCGACACCATCGGTGGCCCCAACAAGGATCGGGTCGGAATATCCGGCCGCCTTGAGGTCAAACAGAGCGCCAAAACCACCCAGACCGGCCATAACGCCAGAACGATTGGTGGATTTAGCTGCCGGTTTGATCCGATCGACCAAGGCGTTGCCTGCGTCGATATCCACACCGGCCTCCGCGTAGGTCAGCCCATTATGTCCCTTGGTCATGGCGCGCTCCTTAGAAATCTGGCGCCCTGCTATCAGTGCCTGTGCGGCCTGTCCATAAGGTGTGCAAAGTTCAGAATGCCCCAAATGCCAAAACGACGGGACATTCTGAATTTTCTTTCAACTCAGATGATCAAGATATCGTTTGCAAGATCCGCCACGTCATCCACGTCACGCACAATCAGGATGTTTCCGTTGCCAAAGTTCAGACGGATGTGATCACCTATATCAGTTGCAAACTGATCCAGAACGTCCTGTTGGCTCAGCGTACCGGACCACATATTGTCGTTCAGGCGAAGAATGTCGATGTCATCTTCAAAATCCATGATGATGTCGACTCCGTAACCCACAGAAAAGACAAAAGCATCTATTCCGCCGTCACCCCACATCTTGTCGCGGTCGCCGGTTCCACCAATGATGACATCGTTTCCTGACCCACCCCGAATGTTGTCTGTGCCACTATCGCCAAACAACCTGTCTTTATCGCCGTTGCCACGAAGGACGTCATTTCCCGCCCCTCCGCGAATGGTATCGTCGCCGTTCCCTCCGGCGATCACGTCGTTACCGCCGTTTCCGTGCGCTTCGTCGTCGCCGTTGCGCCCCAGCAGTCTGTTTCGCACACCGTTCCCAATTAAAGTGTCATCGCCGATTCCGCCGGTCGCGTTTTCAATGATCACACCAGTTTCGCTGCCAATATCGGCAAGCGAATTAACGTAGTCACCGGCGATCGTGAATCCTCCGAAATAGCTGTTGGCGCCCTCATCCGGCAAATAGCTAAGATACCCACCGCCAAATTCGCTGCCATCCAGAAGTGCCGAGTTCAGGTTGATTATTGCATCGGCCGAACCGCCATAGAAAATTGTGTCCGTCCCGCCAGTATCCCAAATGCTGAGCCAGGCTCCCTGGTCCGTCAGGACATAAACATCATTGCCAGAATTGTGGGTCATATTGGCGCCATAGTAGTATTGTGCCAATGCGATATCATAAGCGCCGACCCCATGGTTGTAGCCATAGTCGGCGATGCCGTTCCCTTCGGGATCTTGTGACGTTACCAGACCGCCAAGATACGACATTATCGTGTAAACACTCTGGTTTTGGTCATTCGTTCCGGTGTCACCGGAACTGCTGACACCCGGCATCAATGGTGAGCCGCCACCAGTGTCATGGGGATGCGCAAAGCCAAGACCGTGCCCCAGCTCATGCAAGAATGTATAAAACCCGTATCCGCCGGACACCAGGCCGCCTGGGTCATAGGTCCAACCGGATTCGGGCAGACTGTATCCCTGGTAGTTGAAATAACCGTGAACAACTCCGGTGCCGGCGGCGTCCTCCGGCGTATCATGGAACCCCAATACCCCCGAAGTCCCAGTAAGCCCAAACATCTGGCTGTCACTGGTCACATGGGCCACGAAATTTGCGTCGGCCTCGGTAAACACTTCCCTAATGGTGAACCCTGCCACGTTGGCCCAAGCCTGAAATGCGTCGCGGTAGGCCTGCTTTTCGGATGACAGCCAAGTCGAAAAATCATTGTCGAAATAATAGGTCAACTCCAATGAACCACTGCCGATCCATTGCCATCCCCCCCATGAAATCGAATCTAAAACCGGGTCGTTCGTTGGAATACTCATCTTGAACCTCAAATACGTAAGACCATTGCATATTAACGGTTTCTTAACGCGATGAAAGGTGTGCCTGGCGCAAACTGAAGCGAGCGATCGGTCAGGTTTAGGCCTGCATCAATGGCACCGAGTGATTTCTGCACCCAGATCGCTTGACCCCACCAAACAAAATGATAAGCCTGCGAGTCAGGCGGGCCTGTAGCTCAATTGGTTAGAGCAGAGCGCTCATAACGCTTTGGTTGCGGGTTCAAGTCCTGCCGGGCCTACCAAAATTCAAATGACCGCCAAACTGACAGCAGACTTTACCCTTGTTAGCACGCTGCGTTTGCCTTGCTAACCAAATTCAGTCGTCGTCAGAACGCGAACTTAACCGCGCATTCGACCACTTTGGGTGAAGGCACGACCACCGACCTTATCGCGAATGCCTTGGCAAATTTTCTTGAATTAATACCCGGGGAAGTTGGAATAGAATCCGCGTTGGTTGAACCGCGTGCCATTGCCAAACTCGCGAACCAGACCGATTGCAAAGTAGTTGTAATCCCCGCCATCATAGGTTGATGCACGGGTATCAACCAAAAACCCGTTGCCGATCCCAAAACGGGCTCCGACGTAAATCGAAGAAATGTCGCTGAGGTCGCCATCATAGGCTTCGTTGGCAAATCCACCATACAGCCAGACACCGCCAAGGCCGCTAAACGAAGAACTGGCAGAAGCAAGTGCATAAGAAACTTCCAGGCCGAAATCCGTATACTCCCTGTAGTCAAGGTAGTGCATGGCAAAGGCTTCGATAGCCAGATCGCCAGAGTGATAGCGGGTTTCGAGCGTGACCGTCGGCTCATCAAAATCGAAATTCTCACCGGAGTTTTCGAACGCAACACCGACATCAAGATTATCGGTGACCGAGTAGATCAGGTGCAGGCCAAGGCTTCCGTACGAATATCCGTCACCGTAGTGGTAGCTCCCGAAATCCAATTGAACGGCCAACTGTGGCGCGAATGCGTAAACAAGGCCGCCCGTGACGTCAAAACGATAGTCAAAGGAGTCGTTGGGAGCATGAATGTAAGTAAATGCCAATTCACCGTCGAAAGCAGAAGAGACAGATTGCGCATTAACCATTCCGGTGGCCGCACAAAGGCTAAGGGCCGAAGCAATAAGGGTTTTAGTTGAAATCATGGTCCAGATCCTTGGTTGACTTAAGGTAACATACCATCTGCACCGGAGATCCGCGCCATCAGGATAATAAAATTCCAAAAAGATGCGCCTTTTGGCAACAGTCTTTGCCGATAGATGCACCGCGCCCCAATGCGCTCGCTGCAACGTGAACAAAGACCAAAGGAAGTTGCGGTAAACTGGTGCTGCGCTTCCCGCCCTGTTGCTTGGAGATTTGCCATGCACAGCCTGAAACTGATCTGGTTCGCTATCCGCCAGATGTCCCTGATGGGTCAATGGATGGCCGCCGCCGAATATGCCGGCGGAGAAGACAAACGCCAGCGCGCAATGGCACATAAGCAGCTCTATTTTGACGCAATGGATGCTGTGATCGAGGTCAACCGAAATCCCGGATGACTGAGACCGCTAGCGCGGCAAAACCAAATCTACCCGCAGCCCGCCCAGATCGCGGCTGTCGGCCAGTCGCAATGTGCCACCGTGCCCCCGGGCAATGTCATTTGCGATGGCCAGACCCAGACCAACGCCCCCACCCTTGTTTTGATTGCGGGCCTCATCAAGACGTGCAAACGGACGCATCGCCTGATCACGGTCTTCAATTGCAATGCCCGGCCCGTCATCTTCTACCGAATATCTTACAGCACGATCCATGATCCTCAGGCTCAACCGAGCTTTGCTTCCGTAACGCAATGCATTGGATAAAAGGTTGGTCAAGGCGCGGCGCACCGCAACAGGACGCAACGCAATCTCCAGCGAGTCTTCGGGCATGACTCCAATTACATTGCCGCCGCCCCGGTTCAGGTCTTCCACAACATTGGTGGCCAGCAGGACAACATCCGTCAACTCTGGATCATCAAGCGCATCGGACCGTGAGAAATCGAGAAACGTGTCGAGAAGGTCCTCCATCTCGGACACGTCGCGCAGCAGGCCCTCCTGATCTTCGCTGCTTTCCAAAAGGCTCAGCCCCAGCTTCAATCGCGTCAACGGTGTCCGCAAATCATGGCTGACACCCGACAACATCAATGTGCGCTGTTCAATCTGGCGTTCAATGCGTCCCCGCATATCCAAGAAGGCCCCGCCAGCTGCACGTACTTCTAACGCGCCCGAGGGTTTGTAGGGAACAACCCGCCCCTTGCCAAAGGCCTCAGCCGCTCGGGATAACCGCCGAATGGGGCGCAATTGATTGCGTAAGAACAGATATGCCACAGCAGTCATCAGGATGCCGGTGAACCCCATAATCACAAAGAGCTGGTGCGGATTATTGGCGGAAACGCGGCTGCGATTGAATTCGAGCGACACGTCGGTGCCAAATGTCTGATTCAAGCCGATCCGCACCCGACGATCGTTTTCTGCCAAATCGATCCATGTAACCTCTGGCACCATTTCCCGCAGGGTCGACACCACTTGTCGTCCGGTCAAATCGTACCAAAGCCGTCGATCAGACTGGGTTTCTGTCCAACCCGGCGGCGCACCTTCTTGAATTGTTATCGCCAGGGGAACCGCAACCTCGCTTGCGCCCTCGATCCCATCTTCCTCCAACTCATCCATCAGGAACCGCAAGTCCAGCGCCAGACCGCGGGTCAGTTGTTGTGTTACATCTTCAAAATAGCGTTGCAGGAAGGCCAGCGACACGACAATTTGCACTGTAACCACAGGTACGATCAGGATAAGCGCGGCCCGCCCGTAAAGGCCACGCGGCATCCATTTTTTGATCCATTGCCAAAACATAAGGCCCATCTAACCCGGGCAAGCGCGGCGAGGAAAGAGATGAACGCAATTCACTTGCAAAGCGGGCTCAGGCGACTGACTGCGCCAAACCCGTCGCCAATGACCTTACATGGCACCAACACGTTTTTGATCGGCTTCACGGATATCGCCGTTATCGACCCCGGCCCAATGATCAAGGAGCATGGCAAAAGCATTCTGGCCAGTCTGACTGAATCGCAACGGATTTCTCATATTTTGGTCACACATAGCCACCGTGATCACTCGCCCCTCGCTGGCTGGCTGGCCGATCAGACCGGCGCGGCAATCTATGCTGCGGGCGACAGCCGATGGGGGCGGTCTGCAAACATGCAGGCACTGGCCCAAGAGGGGCTCATCGGCGGCGGTGAGGGCGTAGATGACGCGTTTGAGCCCAACGTGCAAGTGGAGGATGGCGCGGTCCTTGAGGCGCCTGGTTGGCGGATTGAAGCGGTACACACCCCAGGACATATGGCGAACCATGTAAGCTTTGCATGGCAGGACGCCCTGTTTTGTGGCGATCTGATCATGGGCTGGTCCACCTCGCTGATCTCGCCACCGGATGGAGACCTGACCGCGTTCCGCGCCTCCCTCAACACGCTGCTCAAACGTGACGAGCGCATCTACTATCCAGCGCATGGCGATGCCGTCGAAAACCCCAAGACACGCTGTCGGGAACTGCTCGCGCACCGTGATTTGAGGGAAAAGCAGATTCTTGATGAAATTCACAAAGGCCCGGCGACGCCAAAGCAATTAACCGCAAGAATCTATGCCCAGATCGACCCCAAACTGCACCCAGTTGCGGAGCGAAACGTTCTGGCCCATCTTATTGATCTTACAGAAAGAAATTTGATTGCGGCCAAAGGCGATTTATCCGCGCGCGTACAGTTCGTTCGGATATGAGTTTTTTGTGAAAATTTTGCATCCCCCCTCTGGACGCGCAAAATCCACCTTGCTATACGCAGCCTCAGTTCCGGCGTAGCTCAGCGGTAGAGCAGTTGACTGTTAATCAATTGGTCGTAGGTTCGATCCCTACCGCCGGAGCCAAATCTTCGCACGATATCAAGATTTTGGCTGCTGTTCATTTTGCGATGAGTGCACCCACGCTCTGGACACGCGAAATCCACCTTGCTATACGCAGCTTCCGTTCCGGCGTAGCTCAGCGGTAGAGCAAGTGATTGTTAATCAAAAGGTCGTAGGTTCGATCCCTACCGCCGGAGCCAAACCTTCCCGCGATATCAATGTCTTGGCAGCTGTTCATTGTACGACGAGTGCAAGCGACCGGCTTTGGCCATTGCGAGTCCACAATTGCCGCGGCGGCGGCAACTTCGTCGTCACTTTGCCCAGAAGCCGTCGGCCAATGGCCCTCCTAAAGGTCCTTGATCCAGCCGGAAAACATGATCCGCCAGTGATTGCGGGAACAGGTGGCGCACGGCCGGATCATGGCCGGGAATGATGAGGTCGCGGCGCGTGGTTAGGCGATCAAGCTGGTCAAACCCATCGAGCATATCTTGAAGATCCACGACAATTGGAAACAGTTTTCGCGCCCAGATATTTTCATAGTAGTGGCTGGCATCTGAGGCCAGTACCAGCCATCCCGCATCCGTGCGTACGCGGACGGCCTGTAGGCCGCGACTATGCCCGCCGATTTTATGCACTGTGACCCCATCAGCGACCTGTGCGTCGCCGTCATAGAAAGTCACCTTGCCGGAGTAGAGCCGTTTGACGGCCTCGCAGATATGGCCTGCAGTAAAGGGTGCGCGCAATGTATCGTGACACATGCAAGGGCCGGTGGCGTAGGCCATCTCGGCCTCTTGCAAGTGTAACCGTGCATTGGGAAACAGATGCAACCCGCCCGCGTGATCATAGTGCAGGTGGGTCACAATCAATTCAGTCACATCTTGCGGGGCAACCCCAAGCGGCGCCAGCGCCCCGACGGGGTCAAGGCGGATCGGACGATCACGTAAGGCCCCCTCCTCTGCGTCATAGCCTGTATCAACCAAAATGACTTCGTCGCCCCGGCGTATCAGCCAAACGAAATAGTCCATCGCATGCGGCGCATCGTGGTTGTCGTCAAAGATGAAACTGTCGGCCCGCACCCGCGCGTTGCGGTCGGCGTATTTGATCGCATAAACCTCCCAGTTGCTCATCTCAAAACCTCGTCAAATGTCGTAATCTGTTTTGACGCTATCATAGACTCGGTCTGGGCTGAAAAGCGTTGGAAATGAGTGGAGGCCAGGTGCACATCAAATGCCGCTCGATCCGTGTAAATCTCATATAAGAAGATAGAGTCACCTGCAGGCAGAACATCGAACTGCAGACACCCCTCTTCTGCTTCACGGCTTGTGCGGGCGTTTTCCAGCATCAACGGCAGAAATGCCTGCACCTGCCCGGGGTTCAGGTCAAACATGACTGTAACAGCATACATTAAGCGGGCTTCCTTCTTAGGCGGCGGAAGCCACGCTGAACGGCTGGAAACTGGCTCAGGATGAGACTCACGTTCAGCAAGAGCAAAATCGCGGCCCCCGGACGGCTGACAAACACCATCAGATCACCTTGGCTGATCAATAATGACCTGCGGAACGTTTCGTCAAAGAGCCCGCCCAGAATGACGCCAATAACCAACGGTGCGATCGGGTATTTCAAGAGGTTCAGAAAATAGGCGACAATCCCAACCCCCAGCATCAAGTAGAGGTCGTTGATCCCGCCACCGACGCTAAACGACCCGATGGCGGTCAAGACCATCACGATCGGCAAGAACACGGTCTGAGGGATGCGTAGGATTTTTATAAAGACGCGGGCGGTGAAAAGCCCCATGATAAACATGGTAAAGCTCGCCAGAACCATGATCGCCACAACACGCAGGATAATGGCCGGGTCAATTGTTGGCCCCGGAATTACGTTATTGATCTTGAAGGCCCCCATCAGGGCGGCCGCGGGGGGCGATCCCGGAATGCCGAGAACCAGCAGCGGGATCAGAGCCCCGCCAATACAGGCGTTATTTGCGGTTTCTGAGGATAGAAGCCCTTCGATAGACCCTTTGCCGAATTTATGGCCTTCTTTGCTGACCGATTTGCCAACGCCATAGCTGACCCAGCCGGCAACATCTTCGCCCACGCCAGGTAACGCGCCCACGCCCGTGCCGATCACGCCGGACCGGCTGATCGTGGGCAAGTACCGGCGGATCGAGGCCATGTTGGGCAGGATGCGGCCAGGGTTGGCTACCAGCTTGCCAGCCTCCATATGGCGCATCCCATCGATGATCTGCGGCACAGCGAAGGCCCCCATCAGAACCGGGACCACCTGAAAACCGCTGAGCATGTAGGACCAGCCAAATGTGTAACGCGGTTCAGACAAGAGCGGATCGAGGCCCACCATTGCCATCGCCAAACCTATCAGCCCCGCGATCCAGCCTTTGATCACTAGATCCTCAGACATCAAGGTGCCAGATAAGAGGATACCAAAGAGGGCCAAAAGCGCCTTTTCCGGGCTAGCAATGTTTTGAGAGATCAGCAGAAGCACCCACACAAAAATCAAAAGCGCAACCGTGCCAATAAGTGTGCCGATAAAACTGGCCGTTGTTGTCAGGCCAAGCGCTTCGCCCCCCCTGCCCGCCTTGGCCAGCGGATGACCATCCATCGCGGTCGCGGCTGAGGCTGCGGTGCCGGGAATATTGAGCAAGATCGACGGGTACGAGCCGCCGTAAATGGCACCCACATATGCACCCAAGAGCGCGATCAGCGAGTAATCGAGAGGGATCTTATTGCCAAAAAATCCGGTCAGGATCGTGACGGCCAAAGTCGCTGTCAGCCCTGGAAGCGCACCAAAGGTGATGCCCAGAAAGACCGAAACGATCAGGTAAACATAAGTCAAAGGGTCAATGACAAGCGCCACAAACGCTTCACCAAATCCGGCCAATTGGGAAAAGACAAACTCCATCTTAATCCCTCCATAGCGGGCGAAGGGTGACGTAGTAGTGGTACTGGATATGCTCAAAAAGCAGCCCGCCGCGATTGGGGATATTTTGGCGGAAACCAAAAGCCATGGCCGTGACCAAAATAATAGGCGCAACCACCGCGATCACGGGCACAAAGCGCAACACACGGTCTGCGCGCGCCTGAACTAACACCCAAATTGTTAGCGCGAGCCAAAGCGCCAGCACCAGCCAGTCATCATCATGCGCGGCCCACTCAGCCTGCGGTAGATGCCGGATCAATGCGTAAAGGCCTGCGACGAACAAGATGCCGGCAGCCAATTTCATACGGGCCGTATCACCGCCGCGATACCCATAGATCATTGCGGTTATCAAAAGCCCGCTTGAAATAATGAAATCAACCCGCGGCACCAAACAGGCGATGTAGGAAAACAGGATGACGGCCAAAGTGACAAAACGTAAGGCTTCAACCCTGTCCCATCCGATCCCAACAGATGTCAAAGCGCGCTGTGCTCCACCCTCACGGATGGTGATAACCAGCAGGACCACCGACAGAACAAACAGAGCGATGAAAATCCCTAGTGGAACAATGGCAGCAGAATTATACCAAGCCGCTGAGCTGACCCCGGCCCTGTTGCCGCCAAACAGCGGGATTTCCGATGTCTTCCAAAGGAAAAACAGCGAAACGGCCATTAGCACAATCGCCGCCCAGAAATCACGGGCCCGCAGAACCGCTTTGTCTTCTATATCTTCCAACTTGCCTCTCCTGCCTGGCAATCAAGGGCGCGGGTCCAGACCCGCACCCTTGGTTTGCAACCTTACCTTGAACGCGATTACGGCGCTTCGATACCCAAGGATGCCGGGTCGACCTCTGTCGCGCCAAGCTCCTGAAGTGTATAGGCAAAAGTGCTTTCAAGGCGGGTGAAGATGGCAGACGCCTCTTCGCCCGATGCGCCGGACAAGACATAGTTATTGGCTTCGGCCCATTCCGCGACAGTGTCCGAGGCCATGGCCGCCTCAAAGGCCGCAACCAGCACCTCTTTGACATCGTCAGAGGCAGAATTGTGAACAGCAAAGCCAATCGCTTGGCTTAGCGGCAGATGCGCGTCCAGACCGTCATAGATATCAAAGGCTGACGGAACGGTCATCCCTGCTATGTCGGCGCTTTCTGGTGTCAACATCGCCAAGGGGCGCAACTGTCCGCCTTCGATAAGAGGCGCCTGTTCTGCCAGTGATGTGACCACCAGAGCGACTTCGCCTGCAATGGCTGCTTCCTGACCTGGAGCAGAGCCTTGGTAAGGAACGAACAGGAACTCAGCATCCGCACCGTTTTGAATGGCCAGAAGGTTCAAATGGTGGATCGAGCCGGCGCCAGAGGCTGCAGCAGGGATCGTACCGGGGGCTGCCTGTGCCGCGTCGACAAGATCTGCCAGCGTTTCATACGGACTGTCGGCCGGAACCGAGATCAGATCAGGCGAACCCCCGACGATGAAAGGAAACCAATAGTCAAAACGCTGATCCCAACCACCTTGAACGGCAGCGGTCACGTTGGATTCGGACAGCCCCACCAGTGTGTAGCCGTCGTCCGGCTGGTTCATCACGTAAACCATTCCGTTCGAGCCGGCGACGCCGCCCGTCTGGTTGATGACATTGATAGACACCGGCAGATGCGGCTCCATCTCGGCCATGATCATCCGGTTGATGGAATCGGTGCCTCCACCCGCGCCCCAAACGACGGCGGTGGTGATGTCGCGATAGGGATAATCCTGCGCGATCGCGGCGGTGCCCATCCCGGCCACCAAGGCCGCTGTGGCGGCGATTTTTCCCAAATGCAGTTTCATTTCGTCATTCCTCCCTGACGTGTTGCGTTTATCATTGCATTTATTTGCGTATGCATTAATGAATGCATTGTCAACGTTCGGATGGGAACGGCAGACAAAAAAACAAGATCAGACGGAAGAACGCGGGAAGGACGTGGGCCGGTAATGACCAAAAATTTTGAGATTGCAGTTTTCCAGGGAGACGGGATTGGGCCTGAAATTACAGGGCCTACGGTGGATATCCTGACCCGGATGGCCGCGGCGTCCTCTGCCTATTCTTTGACCTTCGTCGATGCCCCAGCAGGCGCACAGCATTACGCCGAGACCGGCGAATCGTTTCCGGCCGCGTCCATGGAAGTCGCCAAAAAATCGGATGCGATTCTGCTCTCGGCCATGGGTTTGCCAAATGTTCGATACGCAGATGGGACCGAGATTTCGCCGCAGATTGACCTTCGCAAAGCGCTCACTTTGTTTGCTGGCGTGCGCCCGGTCACTGTCAAAGCAGGTCAACGCACACCACTGAACATGCCGGAAGGAAAAGAGATCGATTTTGTCCTGATCCGGGAAAGCACTGAAGGCCTTTTCTACACGCAGGGCAAAGGCGAAGTGACTGAGAACGAGGCGCGCGAAACCTTGTTGATCACGCGCGACATCTCGGAAAAACTCTTTAAATTCACATTTGAACTTGCGCGGGCACGCAAGGCGTCAGGCCGTGGATCGGCGCGTGTAACTTGCGTCGATAAGGCCAATGTCTTCCGCGCCTTCGCTTTCTTCCGCGACCTCTTTGATGCAGAAGCCGCAAAACATCCTGACCTGAACGCCGATCACGCCTATGTTGATGCCACCGCCCTTTGGATGGTGCAGAAACCGTGGGAATTTGACGTGATGGTCACCGAGAACATGTTTGGCGATATCCTGTCTGATCTGGGTGCAGGCCTTATGGGCGGGTTGGGGCTCGCTCCGTCTGCTGATATCGGACTGGACCATGCTGTTTTTCAGCCCTGCCACGGGTCCGCCCCCGACATTGCCGGTCAGGGCGTGGCCAATCCCTTTGCCATGATCCTGTCCGCCGCGATGATGCTGGATTGGCTTGGGATCAAACATGAAAATCGGGGTCTTGTGGCCGATGGCAAACGCTTGCGCGAGGCCGTGGAAGATGTGGTTGCTCAAGGACGGGTTCTAACCCGCGATTTGGGGGGCACGGCCGGAACACAAGACGCGGCAAAGGCGGTTTTGGATACTTTGTTTGTCTCATGAATGAATTGACGGTCGCCTGCGTGGGCGCAGGATATTTCAGCAAGTTCCACTACGGTTCCTGGGCACGGCTGGATCGGGTTGAAGCGGTGGCGTCCTGCAATCGCGACATTGAAAAAGCCCGTGCAACGGGTCTGCCAGCTTATGATGACCTTGGCAAAATGCTGCGCGAGGCCAAGCCTGATCTTCTTGATATAATCCTGCCACCAGTGGCTCATGCGGCCACGATCCGGACAGCATTGGCGCATGGTATCAAATGGATGATCTGTCAGAAGCCCTTTTGCCAAAGCCTCGAAGAAGCTGAGGACATAACGGCGGAGGCTAACGCGGCAGGTGCCAAGATCATCATCCATGAGAATTTCCGCTTTCAGCCCTGGTACCGTGCGATCAAGGCCGCGATGGACGTTGGAATGATCGGCCGGGTGCAGCAGGTTACCTTTCGTCTGCGTCCTGGTGATGGACAAGGCCCCGATGCCTACTTGGATCGGCAGCCCTATTTTCAGGATATGGAGAAATTCCTGATCCATGAAACCGGCGTTCATTGGGTCGATACCTTTCGATTTTTGCTCGGAAATCCCAATGCGCTCTATGCTGACCTCAGAAAAGTGAACCCCGTCATCGCGGGCGAAGATGCAGGCTATGTTTTGTTTGACCATCCGGGCGGCGCGAAGGCGCTTTTTGATGGAAATCGCACCCTGGATCACGGCGCCGACAACCTGCGCTGCACCATGGGCGAGGCGCTGATCGAGGGGGATGAGGGGAGTTTGGAGTTGAAGGGCGACGGTTCAGTGGTCCACCGCGGCTTTCAGTCGCCTTCCGGACATGAAATCCTGCCCCCAAGCACATGGGATGGATTTGGCGGTGACTGTGTTCATGCGCTGCAATCTCATGTCGTTGCTGGAATTCTGGACGGAACGCCCTTGGAAAACCTTGCCCCGGATTACCTGAAGGTCATAGAGATAGAGAACGCCATCTACCTCTCAGCACATGAGGGGCGCAAAGTCAGGCTGGAGGCCCCGTGAAAGACCAGGCAAGCAAACCCCTGTCAAATACGCAGCGAGCAATTCACGAGTTGCGTGCGTTGATATTCTCGGGTGACTTGTCTGCTGGATCGGATCATTTGGAATCTGAGTTGGCCGAACGTCTGGGCATGTCGCGCACGCCGGTCCGCGAAGCTGCGCTAACTCTTGAGGGTCAGGGATTGCTCGAGATGCGCCCGCGCAAAGGCGTGCGCATTCTGCCTATTTCGACAACCGATATGGCGGAGATCTATGAAGTCCTGACTGAATTGGAAAGCCTTGCCGCAGCCCGCGCTGCGAAACTTGGCTACGACGATGCCGCTTTGAGCGACTTGGCGCAGGCCATTGAAGACATGGATGCGGCTTTGGCGGCAGAAGAGCTTGAAGCCTGGGCAGAAGCGGATGACCGGTTTCATGCAGAGCTTGTGCGCCTTGGCGGCAATTCCCGCATCAAAGCAATTGCGGCGATGATGGTTGATCAGGTTCGGCGCGCGCGCGCCACAACGCTTTTTATGCGACCACTGCCAACGCAATCGAATGAAGATCACCGCGCAGTCTATGAGGCGATCCGTTCTGGCGATGTTGAAACTGCGCGCGAACGCCACCGCGACCACCGCGAGGCCGCGCAAAACATCATCATCGGATTGTTGGAAAAACACCGTTTAAACCGGCTGTAAGACCGGACGAGGCCCCTGCCCCGTCCAGTCCCAATTCTATCGCTTTGCAGCCATTTCGTCGTAATTTGCGCGGGCCGCACGAACGGTTTCCCGCTCGCTGACCTCGGGAATGCCGACCTCCCACCAAACATTGCCATTGGGCGAGCTGGGATAAGGATCGGTGTCAATCACAACGACAGACACATTGTGCGAGGCTTGGGCCGCGCGTACCGCCTGTTCCAGATCTTCGATAGACCCTACATGGACCGCCTCGGCCCCCATTGCCGCTGCGTGGGCCGCAAAATCAATCTTGGAAGGCACCTCGTGGACTGACTTGTCGAGGAGGTTGTTAAACTCTTCGCCGCCGGTACCCTTTTGCAGGCGGTTGATGCAGCCAAACCCACGGTTGTCAGTAATCACAACGGTGATTTTGACTCCCATCATTACGGCCGTCGCCAATTCAGAATTGGCCATCATATAGCTGCCATCGCCCAGCATTACGGTGATATCGCGATGTGGCTCTGCCATCTTGGCGCCAATACCAGCCGCGATTTCATAGCCCATGCAGGAATAGCCATATTCCATATGGTAATCGCCCGGTTTACCGGCTTTCCAAAGCTTATGCATGTCCGACGGCATCGTACCTGCCGCCCCGACAATAGTTGTGTTGGCACTTGCCGCGCGCTGAACCGCGCCGACCACTTGCATGTCGGTGGGCAATGCGTTTCCGTCGCTTGGCGCGTCGGTCAGCGGATCGACTTCTGCGAACCAATCTGCTTTGCTTTGTGGGTCGGGGCCTGTGGCTTTGTAATCGCCAAGGGCTGCCGACAATTCCTCCAGCCCGACCTTCGCATCGGATTGCAATACCAGCGCGCCTTTTTTACCAGCATCATAGGCGGCGGCATTGAGGCCCACCATCTTCACGCCGGGTTTGGAGAAAAGCGACCATGATCCTGTGGTGAAATCTTGCAAACGGCTGCCGACGCTCAAGACTAGATCGGCATTGTGGCACGCATCATTTGCACTTTTTGAGCCGGTAACGCCGACCGGCCCCAGGTTCATCGGATGGTCCCAAGCCAAAGCAGCCTTGCCTGCCTGCGTTTCTGTCACCGGGATGTTGTGTGCCTCGGCAAAGGCTTGAAGCGTATCACATGCCTCTGAGTAATGTACGCCACCACCCGCAACGATCACGGGCGTTTTGGATGCACGAATGGCGGCTACAGCATCAGCCAGATCGCTTTCGTCCGGACGATTGCGGCGAATGCGCCAAACCTTGGGTTCGAAAAATTCGACCGGATAATCGTAGGCATGTGCCTGAATATCCTGACAAAAGGCAATGGTGACAGGCCCGCAATCTGCCGGGTCTGTCATGGTCGCAAAGGCGCGTGGTAGCGCGGTCATGATATGCTCGGGTCGCGTAATGCGGTCGAAATAGCGACTGACCGGACGGAAGCAATCATTGGCGCTGACCGTGCCGTCCTGAAAATCCTCGATCTGCTGCAAGACCGGATCGGGCGCCCTTGTGCCAAAGACATCGCCGGGAATGAACAGACAAGGCAACCGGTTGGCATGCGCCAGCGCCGCCGCTGTCACCATATTGGTGGCACCAGGCCCGATCGAGCTGGTGACAGCCATCGCGCGGCGACGTTTCATCTGCTTGGCATAGCCGATCGCAGTATGGGCCATGGTCTGCTCATTATGGCCGCGGTAAGTTGGCAATGCCTCACGACTGGCATATAGCGCCTCGCCCAGACCGGCCACATTGCCATGTCCGAAGATACCCCATACACCGGCGATGAAGGGATCACCTTCTTCGGTCAATTGGGCCGTTAGGTAGCGCACAAGCGCTTGTGCTGCGGTCAGTCTGATCGTTTTGCTCATACCGCAATCCTTTCTCAAGGCAGAGGCCCTGACCCCGAAGGGCCCGAGCGTGGGAGGAAACTGTTGATCGCCCTTTGGGGGATCTTATGGAAGAATTTCCGAGACGCGAACCTGTCGCCCCTCGTCAATGGATTTCAGGGCGGCCTCGGCCAAAACCAGTGCCATCATACCGTCATGGCCCGTGGCAGGCATTTCTTTCTTGGCGTTTAACGCCTCGACAAATTCTGCAATTTCAGTGGCATAAGCCACGGCATATCGCGTCATAAAGAAATCTTGCAAAGGCGGCTGGCGATAGCCGTCAGTGCCTGCAACAGTGATCTTGGCCTCATGAAGGTTGTCGACCTGCACCATGCCTTTTGATCCAAACACCTCGATCCGTTGATCATAGCCATAGGCCGCGCGCCGCGAATTTAGGATCGTGCATTGGCGCCCGCCCTTGGTCGTCATCAAGACCGTTGCGGTATCGAAATCGCCCAACTCACCAACTTCAGGATCAACCAAAACTGAGCCAACGGCCTGAACGGTATCTACCGGCTCGCCCAACAGCCACCGCGCAATGTCGAAATCATGGATCGTCATATCCCTCAGGATGCCGCCCGAACGTTTGATGTAATCGGCAGGCGGAAGACCAGGGTCGCGTGACGTGATTGCCACCTGCTCGACCCGACCAACACGGCCCTGATCGACAGCAGCTTTCAACGCCCGGAAATCCGGATCAAATCGACGGTTGAAGCCCAGCATCAATGTGCCATTCACGTCGTCCACCACCTTCAAACAGGCCTGAACGCGCGGCAATGACAAATCAATGGGTTTTTCACAAAAGACAGCCTTGCCCAATCGGCAGAACCGCTCGATCAGGTCAGCATGAGTGTCAGTGGGTGTACAAATGACGACCGCATCAACATCGCCACTATCTGCAATCTGATCGATGGTGCGGATGTCACAGCCATAGGCATCACGCACTGATTGCGCAGCGGCCTCGACCGGATCGGCAACCGCCACCAGCTTTGCGCCATCCACTGTCGCAATCGCTTTGGCATGGACCTGCCCGATGCGACCCGCGCCCAAAACACCGAAATTTACTGTCATGTTCTTATCTTTCGAATGAGGTGGCCAGAGCCCGATACCCCGGCCACCTGATCTTTACACAGTACCGCCAAGCGATCCTTCAAGCGAGGCAAGCTCTTGCCCGCCGGCCATCATGTCCTGCAATTCTTCGGGAGTAATCTCGCCGCGGACAGCCGTCCCAAGGGTCTGACCTCGATTGAGAACCGTATACCGGTCGCCAACTGCCATAGCATGACGCACGTTGTGGGTAATAAAAACCACACCGACGCCCTGCTTGCGCACCTTGTCGATCGTGGCCAAGACGTTCGATGTCTGGCGCACGCCAAGGGCCGAGGTCGGCTCATCCAGAATCAGAACTTTCGCCCCGAAATGAACTGCCCGACTGATGGCCACTGTCTGGCGCTCACCGCCGGACAGGGTACCAACCGCCTGATCCGGGCCACGCAAGTTGATGCCCATTTTCTTCATTTCTTCCATGGTCACGCGGTTTGCGTATTCGTGGTCGAACAGTTTGATAGGCCCAAGTTTCTTGATCGGCTCATTGCCCATAAAGAAGTTTCGGCTGACCGACATCAACGGGATCATCGCCAAGTGCTGGTGCACTGTCGCAATACCAGCGGTCATCGCATCGCGAGGATCAGCGAAATTCATCGGCTGACCTTCGAAATGAATCTCGCCCGACGTTGGCTTGTGCACACCTGACATGGTTTTGATGAAGGTCGATTTGCCTGCGCCGTTATCACCAAGTAGGCAGTGGCACTCACCGGGGAACACATCGACCGAAACACCGGCCAGCGCGATGACGGATCCAAAATGCTTTTGGATATCCTTCATCTGGATGATGGGTTTTCTATCGGCCATCTTATCTCTCCCCCGTGATCATACGGCGAATATAGGTGTTCAGGATCACAGCCAGCAGCAGGATCACCCCTAGGAAGACCCGGAAGAGCGAGCTTTCGACGCCTGCAAAGAACAGGCCCTGTTGAACCACACCAAATATCAGCGCGCCCAATGCGGCCCCAAGGACCGAACCGTAGCCACCGGTCAAAAGCGCCCCGCCGATAACCACGGCAATGATCGCCTCGAACTCTTTCAAAAGGCCCCTGTCAGCCGCAGCCGATCCGAATTCAAAGACCTGGCACATTGCAAAAATCGTGGCACAGAAGGCAGTGGTCACGAACATCGTGATCTTCACCCGGTTCACTGGCACACCAGAATTACGCGCCGCCTCAGCATCGCCTCCAGACGCAAAGATCCAGTTGCCGAACTGAGTTTTGGTTAGCAGGAAGTGGCCTGCGATAACCAGAATTATGGCCCAAACGATGAGCATTGGCAGGCCGTTAACAACCGGCTCACCCGCACGGGTACCGCGTTCAAACACAGCGATAATTCCGGCGTCGCCCAGCATGTTGAAGAACCAACCGAAAATCTTGCCACCAAAAACAGGTGCCAGCCAGTCGCCCTCAGCCGCCTCGGAAATGCCGCCGATGATGGTCCGGTTCTGCAATTGCTGCGGGATAAAGATCGTGAAACCGCGAAGAATGAAAAGAAAGGCAAGAGTCACGATAAAACTGGGAAGTCCCGTTCGGATCACAATGATCCCGTTGATCGCGCCGATGACCATGCAGATTGCAAAGGTAATCAGGATTGCGATCCACATTGGCCAACCAAGGGTCACGCCAAAAATTGCGGTCATCATTCCCGCGAAGCCAATCATGGACCCCACACTCAAATCGAACTCGCCCGCAATCATCAGCAGGCAGGCGCCGACGGCAATAATCATGAACTGGGCCGAAACTGTGCTCCAGTTCAAAATGCCCTGTGCATTAAACATACCGCTGTTGCCAGCGAAGATTCCGAACAAGACGAAAACGATAATGGTCCCACAAATCCCGCCAAGCTCGGGGCGTATAAGCGCCTGCCGGAACTTGGAGATTTCCTTAATTCGTTCGTCTTTGTCGGTGGATTGTGCTGTATCAGACATCAGTCATCCCCCCATGTCCCTATTTTTCGGAAGAGAAACCGACCATATGCCGCCAGAGGACGTGCCTCTGGCGACAATACTGGTCAGGTCTTAACGGAACTCGCCCGCGAACTGCTCCACCATCTCAAGCGCATCAGCCGTAATAAAGCCGGGGCCAGAGTTGATGTTGTTGCCCGGCAGAACGCCGTAGCGGTGGTAGTTGGTCAGAACAACAACCGGCAGGTAGGCCTGCAGGAAGGGCTGCTGGTCGATGCCCCACTGAATGACGCCGTCACGAATGCCCTGAACGATGTTTTCGCCCAAGTCGAATGTGCCGAAATAGATGTCGCCAGCCATGCCGTTTTGCTCAAGCGCAAGGATGGTTGGGTCAGCAGAGGTTGGCCCAAGGGTCAGGATCGCATCAGTGTCAGGATTGGCGTTGAGATACGCCAGAACCCGGTTCTGAATCTCCGCAGGGTCTTGGCCGGCATCAATCATGCTGTCGCCAAGTTCCACGCCCAGACCGTCCGCAAAGCCCGAGCACCGCTCGGCCACAATCGGGTTGGAAATCACGTGGTTTACGCAGAGGAACGAGGTCACACCGTCGCCGGCAGCTCGCTGACCGGCGGCAAAGCCCGCATCATATTCGGGCTGACCCACATACATCAGCGCGCCAAGTTCGCGCGCCTGATCGGGCGTACCAGAGTTCATGATGATCACGTCGATACCGGAATCAACCGCGGCTTGAATCGGGCCGGACAGTACGTCGAAGTCAGCGATCGTGGTGATGATGCCGTCTGGGCCAGAGGCAGCAGCCTGTTCGATGATACGTGCCATATCGGCAATGTCACCTGTTGGCGGGTTGCGGTATTCAACTTCAACACCCATTTGCTCGCCGGCAAGCGACAAAGCGTTGCGGATGGTGTTCCACCAGCTGTCCGAATCCGGTGCGTGGCTGACAAGAACATAGCGTTCGCCGCCAGCGTGACCGTCAGCAAAGGCAGGGGCGCTAAAGCCCGCTGCAGCGACAGCCGCTGCCACTACGGTTCCAAGTAAGGTCTTTTTCATTGGTCTCCTCCCAAATCTGGTGTCCGGCCCACCTTTGGTTTTTTGCCGGAGACCCGTTTGAAACGGGCCGATCGTGACGTCATGCGGCATCCGCCGCCGACGATGAAAAAATGTAATCGAATGAGCGCTTTACGTCTTCCGCAGGCGTCTTGCTGTCACGCACGGACGGCGAAAACGCCTCGAAACTGACGGGGCCGTCAAAGCCCTGATCCAGCAAATCATGGATTTGTCGGACAGATCCCAACCGATCATCGGCATCCACAAGGCCGCGATGCGCATCTCCAAGGTCTTCGCGTGCAACATCCAGATCGGACACGCCCGACACATGGATAATCTCGGTATAGTCCGGGAAAATCGGGCCGCCGCCGGCTAGGAAATGGTGAAACGTGTCATGTTCCAGTCGGATGCGATCTCGCACACCAAGGGCTTCAATGACATCAATCGCCTCTTCCTTGCTTTGAAGTGAACTTGACGGGAATCCGAGCGGCTCAAGAAGGCCGATCATGTCAAATTCGTCCAGGACATCCTTAAGCTCTCGCAATGCCACCCGCAAATTGGCCCGCCGCTCGCCGTTGCCTAAGCCGAAACCGTCGTTTCGCGGGATCAAACTGATGGCCTTGGCTCCGCAAGCATTGCCGATGTCGCAAATCCGGCGCGCTTCGGCGGCCTTTTCATCGGTCCAGATATTGAAATCCTTGACCTCAGCCATTGTCAGGATCTTCAGGCCCAAATCAGCAGCTCTTTCGGCCACAATGGCGCCGGAATCGCCGCCAAAAAGCGGGCCGGGCAAATCCGTGCGAAGCTCTACACCGGAACAGCCCGCGCTTTTTGCCAGTTCAAAAAACGCGCCATAACCAAGGCGTGGCGCCGTGATTTGATTGAGTGCCCGTAATGGCATTGCATCCTCCCCAACACATCGCGACGTGCCATGTGTTGCGCCGATGCTTGGTGAGAGAGGGCAAATTCGTCAACGCAAGCAGCGAGCTTTCAATCATTTATGATGGTTTCTGCAGGCGCATTTGATGGTTTTCCATCAACCCGGAACTCTAGACAGATTCCGGTACGACCAGATGCGGATCCAGAAACAGCTGCCCTGGAACAGATTGAACATCAGCCAAAACACTGTCTGACATAACCCGCACAAGGTCGGCACAGAGTTGCTGAAGTGGCGTCGAAATAACCATCGTCACATATCTGTCAGACAGTGCGGCCCGGCTTTCGGGTGTGAGTTCATTCACAACCAGAGAGATTTGCCCAGCTTCACGAATTTCCCGCAAGGCTTCTATTGCACCCTCCATACCGCCGCCGGCCAGATAGATGCCGGCGACATCCGGATGACGGTGCAGTAAATCCAGCGTGGCTTCATAAGTCAGGCGTCGCGTCTCGAGGTTCACGAGAGTATCGAGCATCTGAAACTGTGGTTGGAACTCACGGAAATAACTTCGGAACCCGGTCTCGCGCAGCTCATGACCATGCCAACGATATCCTCCGACGAACAAGGCAATTTTACCCGGGCGCTTGGCCGCAGTGGCCAACATCCAGGCTGCAATTCTGCCTACTTTCAAGTTGTTAGTGCCAATATAGTGTTGGCGCGCGCCTTGTGCAAAATCGGACAACAACGAGAAAGTCGGTATCCCGCTTTCCTTCAATTCTGTCACGGCTGCTGTAATTCGGGCGTGGTTGATCGACATCGCAGCCACCGCGTCGACCCGCCCATTCATTGCAACAATTTTTTCTGCCAACTCATCCGGCGATTGTCCCTGCACAAATTCAAATCTGGCCGATGCGTTCACGCCGGGCGCAGTGACAACCGCGGATTCCAGCGCTATTTGGAAATCCTGATAAAAGCTTTGATCTTCCTTTTGCAGAATAAAACCGAGACGCAGCTGAGGCAGGTCTGCACGGATGCGGCTTTCGATCAGGCCCCGCGCGTGGTACCCGATTTTCTGCGCGGCCTCTGCCACTTTCTGCGCTGTCTCAGCACGCACTTTCAGCCGCGCATTGAGCACGCGGTCAACTGTGGCGGTACTTACTCCGGCCTCTCTGGCAAGGTCATGTATGGTTGGTCGTTTGATCGCGGCACCCTCCCTGATGATGGTTTTTCATCATTGACTGCATCATAGGTGAGAGCATTGCAGCAACTCAAGCTCTTTGACCTGCGAAGGGTTCGCCAAGGATTCGAAAGGCGCGGATCTGTGATGATCCCGCGCCTAACCTGCTCGAATGAATTTTACGATGTGTCTTAGTAGATATAGCGAATCTGGTCGGCCCAATACCTTTCCACACGTTTGAGGGAATGGTTGATCTGGTCAATACCATCGGGCCCCAACACCCCGCGATCCTGCAATCCGTCCGCATGTCTGCCAAAAAGCTCAGTAACGACGTCACGCACTTCCCTGCCGCGATCCGTCAGGCGCACTCGCACAGACCGCCGATCGATTTCACAGCGCTGATGGTGCATGTAGCCCATTTCGACCAGTTTCTTGAGGTTGTAGCTGACATTCGAGCCTTGATAATAGCCGCGCGATTTCAATTCGCCCGCCGTCACTTCGTTATCACCTACATTGAACAGCAACAGCGCCTGAACCGCATTGATATCCAACACGCCGACACGTTCAAATTCATCCTTGATGACATCGAGCAAGAGGCGGTGCAGACGTTCAACCAGCGACAGCACTTCCAAATAGCCAGACATGAATCCATGTCGGGAGGGTTCCGCAAGGGGGCTGTGCAAACTCATTTTTGTCTCCGCATATCTGCTTGGTCTGCAGATTCACGAAAAAGTCCAAAGAATGAGTTAAACGTGGCGAAATTTGTATCAGTCAGCGGAGGATCGCCGCGCCTTCCGCCAAGGCCTTGGCAAATTCGGCAAAATAGTCAGGTGCCTCCTGCTGGCCGGATATCCAGCCATAGAGGTCGTGATCATCTTCTGCTAAAACGCGTTCAAACAGATCCAGCTCCTGATCATCGGCAGAAGCCAAGTTTTTATCGGCCCAATTGCCCAAAATCAGGTCCATTTCCTTGATTCCACGATGCCAGGCCCGCATGCGCATCCGCTTGATGCGAACCTCTCTGGTCTCGTTATTCATTGATCCGTCTCCATCCCTGCAACCAGCCCGCGCAGACGTTTTTCCAACCGGCCCAGCTTCTCTCCCATCTCAGCATATTCACTGCGAACTTGTCTCAAATCCAACAGAACTGCCCTAAGATCATCATCCGTGTCTAAATCGGAGGGATCGTTCGCGCCCGGACCTACCCCAGTCAGCAACCAACGCATCGACACATTCAGGATACCGGCCAGCATCTGCAATCGGTTTGCACGCGGTTCGCGCACATCGTTTTCCCAAGCCGTAATCGTCTTTTCCTTGACCCCAATCCGCTTGGCCAAGTCTGCCTGGGTCAATCCTGCGGCGTCTCGTGCCCCGGCCAACCGGTCACCAAACGTGGCAAATTCGTCGTCGAACCAATCGTTTTCCGCATTGGGCGTCATCTCGCGTCCTCTCGCCAAACTCTTCAACCTGAAAATCAGGCCTAACGCGACATTTCAGCGGCCATTGGCCCCTTGATCGTCGGGCGCGCGAACCCTAATCATGGCCTCGCTTTGATGTAAACCGGACCAAATGCCGGTCCCCCCTCTTCTCGGAGATACTCCAATGAGCTTCCTGTCCGAAACGCTGACCCGCGTGAAACCTTCGCCGACCATCGCGGTCTCGACCCTTGCGGCCGAGCTGAAAGCGGCGGGCAAGGATGTGATCGGTCTGGGCGCAGGCGAACCGGATTTCAATACGCCTGACAATATCTGCCAGGCCGCCAAAGCCGCAATTGACGCAGGAAAGACCAAATACACTGCGCCAGATGGGATTCCAGAACTGAAGCAAGCGATCTGTGACAAGTTCCTGCGTGACAATGGCCTGAGCTATACGCCGAAACAGGTCTCCGTCGGGACCGGCGGCAAACAGATCCTATATAACGCGCTGATGGCGACGCTGAACCCAGGCGATGAAGTGGTCATCCCCGCCCCATACTGGGTGTCCTACCCCGATATGGTCTTACTGGCCGGCGGTGAACCGGTGGTGGCCGAAGCCTCAGCCGATAACGCCTATAAACTGACGGCCGATCAGCTAGAGGCCGCAATCACACCCAAGACCAAATGGTTCATCTTTAACTCGCCGTCGAACCCCACTGGCGCGGGCTACACCCATGATGAGTTGAAAGCGTTGACGGACGTGCTGATGCGGCATCCGCATGTCTGGATCATGTCGGACGATATGTATGAACATCTCGTCTATGACGATTTCAAGTTCGTGACCCCCGCTGAGGTCGAACCAGCGCTTTATGACCGCACCCTGACCTGCAATGGTGTGTCCAAGGCTTATGCAATGACCGGTTGGCGTATAGGTTATGCCGCTGGCCCCGAGGCCCTGATCGGCGCGATGCGCAAGATCCAGTCGCAATCGACCTCGAACCCCTGCTCGGTCAGCCAATGGGCCTCTGTCGAGGCGCTGAACGGCCCGCAGGATTATCTGGCCGAGAACAATGCCGTCTTTAAACGCCGCCGCGATCTGGTGGTCGACATGCTGAACGCCGCCGAAGGCATCACTTGCCCCACACCGGAAGGCGCGTTTTATGTCTATCCGTCGATTTCCGGTTGCATGGGCAAGACCACGCCCGCAGGCAAGAAAATCGAAACGGACGAAGATTTCGCAACCGCGCTGCTTGAAGAAAAGGGCGTGGCCGTTGTCTTTGGTGGGGCTTTTGGTCTTAGCCCCAACTTCCGCGTCTCCTACGCGACGTCGGATGAAAACCTGGTCAAGGCTTGCACCCGGATTCAGGAATTCTGCGCGTCGCTGAGCTGACCCGGTTCCGGTCGCCTGAAATCAAAAGTCCCCTGCATGGATCTTTGCAGGGGGCTTTTTTGTGTGGCTACCATCAATAAGCTTCAGCTCCTTAGCCCGACAGGCAAATCTTGTTTCGATCCAGATCCCGCAGATAAGCCGAGAACTTCGGGTCTCGCTGGTTCGGCGCACCCTCGCTTGTGGCACCCAGTTTCAACGCTTTTTCATAAAGCTCTTTGACGGTTTCGGGGGCATCAAACTCGAACCCGATCATCGTTCCGTTTCCATTTGTTGCCGGTTCTCCATCAAAGGGAAGAGCGACGGCAAAGGCAAAATCTGCGCCCACCCAATAGGTCATTCGATCACTTGGGCGCATTTTTTGCACCGGCTGCCCCTCCAGTAGCGCGTCATAGAAACCAATAGCGGCCTCCATGTCATTTGTTCCGAGGACAACGTAATTCATTTTCATCTGGGCGATTCCCTTGATCTCTTCTGTGTCGACACAGCTTTATTGACAAATAAGACATTATACGTCTGATTTGTTTGATGGCGCGTGGCACGGCAAATGACAGGTTGAGGCGGCTCGAAATGCTGGCCGTTCAGCTTAAGCAGGACGTTCTTTGCACGACGAAAGAACTGGCCAAACAGCACGGGGTCAGCGAACGCACCATAACCCGCGACCTTTTGCTTATGCGCGACCAAGGATTGCCGATTGAGGCTGATCGTGGCCGTGGCGGTGGCGTACGTCTTGACCGGAACTGGGGTGTGGGTCGTCTGAATCTGTCCTACGCCGAGGCCGTTGATCTTCTGATCAGCATTGCGGTCGCCGAACAGATGCAATCACCTCTGTTCTTGGCAAATTTGGGGTCCGTCCGACGCCAACTGGTCGCGTCCTTTTCGCCGGAAAAACGTCGCAAAGTGGAGGATCTCAAATCCCGAATCCTGATCGGTGTCACGGCCTCTGCCTATGTTCAGGCGGATGTGACTCCCCCTCCCAAACGCCTGGTTCAGACATTGCATCAGGCGTTTATCGATCGCGAAACTCTGGCCATCGGATACAAAAGAGAAGATGGCGAACTAACAGATCGCCAAATTGATCCCCATTATCTTTTGTTGAAATACCCGGTTTGGTATGTGGCTGCTTTTGACCATTTACGCGGTTCCACGCGGGTTTTTCGATGTGATCGCCTGCAACGTGCCGCATTGACAGGCCAAGGCTTTGCCCTGTGGCCAAAGGACCGGTTTGGCGATCAGCTAGACGGTGAAGACTTGGCGATCCTTACCAGAAAGGCTGACTAACCATCAGCTTCTCGCAACGTTCACCGCGTCAGGACGGCAGAAACCGGGGCAAGTGCCACACCTTCCGAACGGGACCCCAACGCCCAGGAGAAGAGCGCAGTTACTGTATCGGAATAGGTGTGCCCGACCACCACGACAGCGCCCTCTTGCCCCGCGGCAAAGGCCGCGCGATCCAGATAGCGCGTGATGACCGTCGCCCGTTCGCGCTCTGTGTCAATTTCTCGGAAAAGTGTGGCGGCGGGAACATCTGCCCTGTCCGCCGATTGTTCCGCAACATTGAGGCCGCGGGGGTAGGCAAGCAATCCATGACCGCTTTCGGCTGAGAATGCGACCACGGCATCCAGAATGGTCCGGTTGGACTGAATGACGCCTATGGAGTTATCCAAAATCGCGACGGTCTCGGGCAGGGTTTGCAACCCCGTTTCTATCCGCGCGGAAACTTCCTCGGCCGTATCTGCGCCTGCCAGCGGATCGGCAAGGAACAGGACTTCGAAACCGGCATCCCGGTATTCTTGGGCCGCCTCAGACGCATCCTCTCGTGTTGGGTCAATCGCAAAGGCCACTGGGAATTCGAACCGGGTCAGCGCACTACGCCCCAGCGGAAAATCCCCGTCATCGATGAGGATAATCGCCATCAGAGGGCGGGTTTCCGACGCGTCAAAATCTGCGGCGAAGGCTTCGATGGCGGGCAAATCCGCAGCCATTTCCGTCTCGATCCCGGTGCCACCTTCGTCGGTCAACAACTGCAAGGGACGCCCAGCGGGCGGAGTATCTGTTTCGGCCACCGGCCCGGTTTCAATCTGTGGCAAGCCCAGCGGCGCGGGATCCGAATCCGAGACCGGAGCGGCGGCTTCGGTTGTAATTTCTGGTGTTGACGCGGTGCTTGTCTCCTCACCCCCGCTAGGACCTTGTAAAGACGCCGTTGCGATCGGTTGGGGTGCTGGGGCCGTGTCTGGCAGCGGGGGTGACACGGGCGCAGGAAGGCTTGTGATGGCTTGTGGTGAAACTGCCGGGGCACGATCAACGTTTGGTACAGTCGGATCTTGTTCTTCAGGGGGGCGGTTAAACTCTGATCCTGCTGGCAACGGAATCGTAGAAACCGGTGCGGTATTGGCAGCGGATTCGGTTTCAACAGCAATTGGCGCTGTTTCGTCTGGCGTTGGTTGCAGGTCTGCTTCGTCTTCGACCGGCATTTGACCAGTGTCGGCTGCTTCATCCTCATCCGCAGCCTCAGGCATGTCATTATCCACGGCCGCTGGCATCATCCGCTCTGGCAATGGCGCGCTTAGCGAGATCAACCCTGCCGCGCAAATCGACAGGAATGCTCCCCATATCAGCCCGGAAATGAGACCTCTGCCCATGATCTGTATCCCTCTCGATAGTTGGAATGGTCCCTCGACCATCCCATTTGACCCCAACTTACCCAATAAAGGCACACCGTTCTTCCGCCCAGTCCCTTGACCCTGCGGCGCGGCTTGGCCCATGTATAGCGCGGGGTGCGGCCCGGGCGCACCCTTTTTTGCGACAAGGACCATGCCAATGCTGCTGCTGATCGATAATTACGACAGTTTCACCTACAACCTCGTGCATTATCTGGGCGAATTGGGCACCGTTCCCCATGTTGTCCGCAATGATGCCCTGAATGTGCAAGAGGCGATGGCCCTAAATCCAGCGGGAATCGTTCTTTCTCCCGGTCCTTGCGACCCGGCGCAGGCAGGGATTTGCCTAAGCCTGACGGCCGCAGCGGCGGAAACCCGCACACCGCTTCTGGGTGTGTGCCTTGGGCACCAGACAATTGGCGAGAGCTTTGGTGGTAAAGTGGTGCGTTGTCATGAAATCGTTCATGGCAAGATGGGCACCATCCATCACGAAGGCAAAGGCATCTTTGAGGGCCTGCCTTCGCCTCTTGAAGGCACCCGCTATCATTCTCTGATCGTCGAACGCGAAAGCCTGCCGGATTGTCTGGAAGTGACGGCTGAGCTGGAAGACGGCACTATTATGGGGCTGCGCCATAAGGAACTGCCTATTGAAGGTGTCCAATTCCATCCCGAAAGCATCCGCTCTGAACATGGCCATGCGATGCTCAAGAAATTCCTGAAGACCGTCCCTGATGCGTTGGAAGGAGAACCCGCATGAGCGATGCAATGAAGCCACTGATTGCGGCGGTCGCCGATCGCAGTTTGAACTCAGCCGAATCTGAGACCGCGTTCAATCTTCTGTTTGACGGCGAAGCCACCGACGCGCAGATTGGCGCGCTTTTGATGGCTATGCGCGTGCGCGGCGAAACCGTGACCGAGATCAGTGCTGCCGCCAAAGTTATGCGCGCCAAATGTGTGCCTGTGACCGCGCCTGCAGGCGCAATGGATATCGTAGGCACGGGCGGCGATGGCAAAGGCACGTTGAATATCTCAACCGCCACAGCCTTTGTCGTGGCAGGTGCCGGTGTGCCCGTGGCCAAACACGGCAATCGTAACCTCTCATCCAAATCGGGCGCATCGGACGCGCTTGGCCAATTGGGCATTGACGTCATGGTTGGCTCAGATGTGGTCGAGAAAGGTTTGGCCGAGGCCAATATCGGCTTCATGATGGCCCCGATGCACCATCCTGCGATCAAACATGTGATGCCGACCCGGATGCAGCTGGCAACTCGCACGCTTTTCAATGTGCTTGGGCCCCTCACCAACCCGGCAGGCGTCAAACGCCAGCTAACCGGCGCTTTTGCACCCTGGCTTATCCGCCCGATGGCGGAAGTGCTTGGGGAATTGGGGTCGGAGGCCGCTTGGCTGGTGCATGGCTCTGATGGTACAGATGAGCTTTCGATCGCTGGTCCATCTGCAGTTGCCGCCCTCAAAGACGGCGCCATAGAAGAATTTGGAATCTCGCCCTCCGATGCTGGCCTGCCGACCCACCCGTTTGAGGCCATTCTCGGCGGATCCCCTGAGGAAAACGGCGTTGCCTTCCGCAAATTGCTGGAAGGCGAAGGCGGCGCTTATCGCGATGCCGTTCTGCTGAACGCGGCCGCTGCCCTGCTTGTCGCGGGAGCTGTGGATGATTTGCCCTCTGGTGCAGAGAAAGCCGCAGAGTCCATTGACACCGGCGCGGCGCTAAAAGCGGTGGAGACATTGGCCGCAATAACCTCTGCCGCCTGATCCCTGCTGGAAGGACTCTCCGTTATGGCCATCACCTTTCTCAAACGCGGTGGGTTCATTGTTGTGCTTCTGCTTTTCATGTCTGCGATCTCGTTCTCTGTGGGCGCAGGCGATGGTGGATCAGGTGTTGAAGGGCTGATTGTTTCTGTCGTCATTGCAGTGATTGCGATGGTCATAGGCCGCAACATCATGGGCACCATCCGCCATGCCCGCCGCCTGATGTTGAGCGGCACCGAAACTGAGGCCGAAATCATCGAACGCGGCATTGGCACATTCGTTGAAAAATTCCGCGTTCGGTTTCAGGATGCAAAGGGACGCGATCACGAAGCGATAGTCCGCCATCCCGGAACCAGAGAAATCTCGTTTGATGTGGGTCAGCGCCATCCCGTGATCTATGACACAGACAATCCCGAAACCGCCGGCTTTCGTGACGCAATAATTCGGTTTGTGTAACCCGTATGGCTGTCTTGGAAACATCCAAGCTTGGGCCATGGGCGGCATTGCCCTTCTTTCAGGCTGACCTGCAACACATTAACAGCGCATTGCTGAATGAGACTCGCCCATGGCTGCCTGCTCCACATCAGGTTTTTGCAGCGCTTGAGGCCTGTTCACCCGGGGACACAAAGGTGGTCATTCTGGGACAAGACCCCTACCCCACACCCGGCCACGCGCATGGGTTGGCCTTTTCGGCCGAGCCGGATGTGCACCCACTGCCGAAGTCCCTCGCCAATATCTACAAGGAGATGCAGGCCGATTTGGGCGCCGCGCCGCCCAATGCAGATCTCAGGTTCTGGGCCAAACAAGGCGTTTTGATGCTGAATACGATCCTTACGGTGCCCGCTGGCGATGCGAAGGGCCATGACAAGATCGGCTGGCAGCGCCTGACTGGGCAGATTCTGGATTGTCTTGCCATTGACGGGCAGCCGCGCGCCTACCTGCTGTGGGGAAAACCCGCGCAGGCGGCGGCAAAATCAATCCCAGCACCGCCAAATCTCAAGATAGAATCGCCGCACCCTTCGCCTCTTTCGGCCTATCGCGGCTTTTTCGGCTCGCGTCCCTTCTCTCAGACGAATATGTGGTTACAAGACAAGGGGTACGCGCCCATCAATTGGACCGATCCGGGGACATCATGACCGCAAGCATATTGGACAAGATCAAAGCCTATAAACTGGAGGACCTCGCCACCCGGCAGGCCAATCGTTCTTTGGCACAAGTGGAAGACGCCGCGCGCAGCGCAGCACCCATACGTCCCTTTGCTGAAGCGCTCCTGAAAGACAGTCGCGAAGGTTATGGCCTGATTGCAGAGGTTAAGAAAGCCAGCCCATCAAAAGGCCTGATTCGAGAGGATTTCAACCCGCCCTTTTTAGCCAAAGCATATGAAGATGGCGGCGCGACATGTTTGTCAGTCCTAACCGACGGCCCCTCGTTTCAAGGCGCAGATGAGTTCCTGGTCGAGGCCCGCGCGGCGGTCAGCCTTCCGGTTCTGCGCAAAGACTTCCTTTACGACCCCTATCAAGTGGTCGAGGCACGCGCACTTGGTGCCGATTGCATCCTAATCATCATGGCCAGTGTCTCTGACGCACAAGCAGCAGAACTTGAGACCGCAGCCACCGCTTGGGGCATGGATGCGCTGATCGAAGTGCATAATGCCGAAGAGCTCGATCGGGCCCTGCACCTCAAATCCCGTATGATCGGCATCAATAACCGCGATTTGAACACCTTTGTCACGTCTCTCGATGTCACCAAGGATCTTGTGCGCCGTATCCCTGCTGACCGGTTGGTTGTTTCCGAAAGCGGCTTGAACACACCCGAGGATTTGGCCGATATCGCACGGTTTGGAACGCGATGCTTCCTCATTGGGGAAAGCCTGATGCGGCAAGAGGATGTAACGGCTGCCACACGTAAATTGCTGGCCAATCCATTGGTTGCGGGGCGCTGATATGGCGGATCTCACCCATTTCGACGGCAAAGGCCAGGCCCATATGGTCGATGTCTCAAACAAGCCTGCGACCGCGCGCATTGCAGTGGCCGAGGGATTTGTCGAGATGTCCCGAAAAACCCTTGCTACAATTTCTGAAGGCAGTGCCAAGAAAGGCGATGTCTTGGGCATTGCGCGGCTTGCTGGCATCATGGGGGCCAAGAAGACCTCGGACCTTATTCCGCTCTGTCATCCCTTGCCAATCACTAAGGTCGCCCTTGAGCTTGAGCCTGATCCCGAATTGCCCGGCATCCGCATCACCGCCACGGTAAAAACCGGAGGCCAAACAGGCGTCGAGATGGAAGCGCTGACAGCTGTCTCGACCGCAGCGCTAACTGTTTACGACATGGTCAAAGCGGTCGATAAATCCATGGAAATCTCAGGCATACGGTTGCTTTTGAAGGAAGGCGGCAAATCCGGACGTTATGAGGCTGATGGATGATTTCGGTAAACGAGGCCCTTGAAGCCTGCCTTGCTTTGTCCAAGCCGACGGAAATTGAGGCCGTTCCGTTGCAACAAGCCTGTGGGCGCGTGCTTGCCCGCCCGATCACTGCCACCCGAGACCAACCACCTTTTTCATCCTCTGCCATGGACGGTTATGCCGCCCGAACAGAAGATGTGGCGGCCGGGGCCACTTTGACTGTCATCGGCGAGGCGGCGGCTGGCCATGCGTTTGATGGCGTCATAGGCCAAGGCCAAGCGGCCCGCATTTTTACTGGGGCGCCGGTTCCTGAAGGTGCAAGTCGTGTGGTCATCCAAGAAGACGTTACTCGTGATGGTGATCAAATCACTTTGTCAGATGCGCTTGACCACGGGTTTCATATCCGACCCGCGGGCGGCGATTTCTGCGTCGGAACAGAACTTGCCGCGCCGCGCATCCTGACGCCTGCCGATATCGCGTTAGCGGCGTCGATGAACCACGCAACTTTGCCTGTGCATCGCAAGCCGGTTATCGCCTTGATTGCCACCGGCGACGAACTGGTCCAGCCCGGGGACACTCCCGGCCCCGATCAGATTATTGCCTCTAACAGTTATGGCTTGAAAGCGCTGGTTGAGGCCAATGGCGGCGAGGCGCGCCTATTGCCCATTGCTGCCGACACTCTCGATAGCCTGTCGCAGATGCTCTCCCTTGCTGCAGATGCAGACCTGATCGTTACCATTGGGGGGGCTTCGGTTGGTGATCATGATCTGGTTGCGCGGGTCGCTGCCGCCGAAGGATTAGAGCGCAGTTTCTATAAGGTGAAGATGCGCCCCGGAAAACCGTTGATGGCGGGCCGGATGGGCAAATCCGCGCTGCTTGGATTGCCCGGCAACCCTGTCTCCTCAATGGTCTGTGGTCATATTTTTCTCTTGCCAATGATCCGTGCCTTTCTCGGTTTGGCGGCAGGTCCTGCACCACGAGAAAAAGCTCAACTGGCGGTAGATCTGCCGGAAAATGGCCCCAGAGATCACTATATGCGGGCAGAGCTCTCGCCCGGCCCCTCGCGCGTTTTGGTGACGCCCTTCGACAATCAAGACAGTTCGCTTTTGACCGTGCTGGCAATGTCTGAAGCCTTGATGATCCGCCCCGCGGGCCAAGACGCGATCCCTGCCGGAACACTTGTGGATATCATTCGCCTCTAACGGGGCATTGTTGACACGAAGCAAGAACACCGATAGAACATTCCCCGAACAGACGGATGAAATGACGAGCGGAGATAGGTTATGCTGACCAAGAAGCAGCTGGATCTTTTGGAACTTATCCACAGGCGAGTACAGCGTGATGGGGTTCCGCCATCGTTTGACGAGATGAAAGAAGCGCTGGATCTGCGCTCCAAATCCGGCATCCATAGATTGATCACCGCATTGGAAGAACGCGGCTTCATTCGTCGTCTGGCCCATAGGGCTCGCGCGATCGAAATTGTGAAGCTGCCCGATAGCCTTGAGGCCAAGATGGGTGGATTTACGCCGCGCGTCATAGAAGGCGACCGCACCGATCCCCCACGTAACGCGCAACCTGTCTCAGCCGCTGGCGCAACTGAGCTGCCTGTGATGGGCCGCATTGCGGCAGGCACGCCGATCGAAGCGATCAGCGAAGTGGCCACGCATGTTGCCGTGCCTCAACAAATGTTGGGAGCCGGAAAGTCGCACTATGCGCTTGAGGTCAAGGGCGACTCGATGATCGACGCCGGAATCAACGAGGGCGATATTGTTGTCATCGAAGAGGGCTCAACCGCCGATAATGGCGATATTGTAGTGGCATTGGTCGAAGGGCATGAGGCCACGCTGAAACGATTTCGCAAAAAAGGCGGCATGATCGCGCTTGAAGCGGCCAACCCAGCCTATCAGACCCGGATGCTGCGCGATGATCAGGTGAAAGTTCAGGGCAAACTTGTTGGTCTGATCCGCAGTTACTAGGACATTCTTCGTTAGCGTAGTGGCACCCATGGCCGCCGCCCCTGCTGTGCGTGGGCTGTACTGATTTGAGGTACTCCATCGCTGAAAGTGATGGCGAAGGCTCCATGCCGGCTCAGATCTTCGGGCCCGATGAATAGGCACCCCCCACCAGTGGCAGGTTGGGCTTGTGCCTGAATGCCGGTTTGGCGCGGCAATAGGTCCGATAATTCGGATGCGGCCAGCACGTTTGGCGACGTTTCGGATGTAATCACCCAGTCGTGGTCTGCGCAGGCTTGTTCCAACGCCGCTTCTGCACGACGTCCGACGCCATGCCAAATACGCAATCCATGTATCTCTACACTGCGCCCGCCTGTATCGTTCTGCCACAATGGACGGGCAGCGGCGGTCAATTGATCGGCAAAATCGCCATCATTTTCCAACCAAAGACGGGCTACAAAGCCGTCGCCTCTTTCTCTGGATAAGGCACGTCCCTCGTCAGAGGCGATGCCTACCAACCTGCCGGATGAAGAAATCAATATGTCCGGACGCTCGGCCATTATCCAAAACGCAAGTGCAGTGAGCACTGGCACCGCCCCCAGAAACCGCGTCCGACCCTGCCAGATGATATTCACGAGCGCGCCAAGGGCAATCAATGGCAGGGCATTGGAGTCAGGCATGGGAACAGGTCGAACCGCCCCCGGCAAGTCTGACGTCCATGCCGCCACGCCCAATATCCAATTCAGACCCCTTTCCATGATTGCAAAAGCAATCCATTCCAGACCTAACGGCCACAAAAGCAGCGCAACCACGGCCGCAGGAATTACCAACGACCCCATCACCGGAACGGTCAAGAGGTTTGCAGGCAGGCCATAAACCACCCAGATATTGAAATGCGCCGCAGCAAAAGGGGCGGTGGCCAGCCCGGCCACCAACGAGGACAATACCAACGCGGATAAGGCCCGCATCGGCTTTGGCCACTCATTCAGGAATGCGTTAGTCTTCAACGCATTGAAGACCGCAACCAGAGCTGTTGTTGCGGCAAAGCTCATCTGGAACCCCGGCCCTAGAAGGGAGTCCGGGCGGTGTAGCAAGACGATCAGTGCCGCGATGGCCACAGATCTGAGGGTGACAGCCCGGCGATCAATCAGTACCGCAAAAAACATGACGGCCACCTGAATGAACGCCCGCTCTGTGGCGACATTTCCGCCCGAAAGCGCAAGGTAGAACCCGCCCGCCGCAAGGGCAGCAACGGCCGCCCATTTCTTGGTCGGGATACGCAGCGCCAAAGGCGGCACAAGCGCCAGCCCACCACGCACGCTGAGAAACACAAATCCCGTTAGCAACCCCATATGCAGGCCTGAAATCGCCAATAGATGCGCGATGTTGGAATGCCTGAGTGTCTGCAAGGTCTGAACAGGAATTCCGGATCTGTCACCAGTTAGAACCGCGGCGGCAAAGGCACCGGCTTCGCCGTTCACCCGGGCCTGAACGGTGCGTGAAAACCGTGCCCGCATTGTGGCCAGCAGCATGGTGTTTTCTGGACGTTCGGCCATGACCAAGACCGGGTTCCGTGTATAGCCGACGCCACCAATGCTCTGAAACCAGGCGTGACGCTGGAAATCAAACCCGTTCGGTTCCCCCGGCCCCTCGGGCGGAGACAAATGGCCAGTGGTTGCAATCCGTTGGCCGGGCCAGGGATCAAGAAACGGCTGATCGCCGTGGAGGGAAATCCGGACGCGACGAGGAACCTCTGGTGGGGTCAGGCCTGGAAGATGCACCTGGTCCAAGGTCAAACGCAACTTGTCTGACGCTGACCGATCTATCGCGACGATCCGCCCTTCGATCGGGCCGTAGTAGCGATGGTCCAAAACCGGGCCGGCAACATGGTCCGTCCGTGCACCCGCAGCGCAAAAGCCCAAGAAGGCAAGAATGAAACCAGTGCAGATGGGCCCAAGCCTGTTTCGATATTTGCGTCCGATACGCGCCAGAAAGAGACAAGATAGCAGGAGGTAAAGATAGACGCGGCCAACGGGTTCAAACGCAAGCGCGAAATAGGTTGCAACCCCTAAAGCCATAAAAGCCGGCGACCATGGCATCAAATAGCCACGCTGACGCTGAAGCCCCGCATCTATCGCTTGCCAAAGCCGCACCCTTGCCACCCTTTCCGGGCTTGCCTAAACACGCCCCAACAGACTCTGCCGCAACATGGTTTCCCAAACCTTAACGCCCGGCCAATCCGCCGACGCGCCCGAAAGGACTTCACGATGAGCACGCCCGTCGTCACCCGCTTTGCCCCGTCCCCCACCGGCTTTCTCCATATTGGTGGCGGCCGAACGGCGCTGTTCAACTGGCTCTATGCACGGGGCCGGGGCGGGAAATTTCTGCTTCGGATCGAAGATACGGATCGCGAACGCTCGACGCCTGAGGCGACGCAGGCCATCCTGAATGGCCTCAATTGGCTTGGCCTTGATTGGGATGGAGATCCGGTCAGCCAGTTTGCCCAAAAAGATCGACATGCAGAGGTTGCACGCAACATGCTGGCCAATGGCCACGCCTATAAGTGCTTTTCTACTCAGGACGAGATCGCAACATTTCGCGAATCCGCCAAGGCCGAAGGTCGGTCGACCCTGTTCTTGAGCCCTTGGCGAGACGCTGCAGAAGGTGATCACCCGAATCTGCCCTTTGTGATCCGGCTTAAGGCGCCACGTGACGGCCAGACGTTGATCCGCGACGAGGTGCAAGGAGATGTCACCATCCAAAATGCACAACTCGACGACATGGTTCTGTTACGTTCGGATGGCACTCCTACCTACATGCTGGCCGTTGTTGTCGATGACCACGATATGGGCGTGACCCATGTGATCCGTGGGGATGATCACCTCAACAATGCTGCGCGCCAGATCCAGATTTACAAATCCATGGGCTGGGAAGAGCCGGTATGGGCACATATCCCCCTGATTCATGGGCCTGACGGCAAAAAACTCAGCAAACGCCATGGGGCTCTCGGGGTCGAGGAATATGCTGAAATGGGCTATCCGCCTGCCGCTATGCGAAACTATCTGGCGCGGCTTGGTTGGAGCCACGGCGATGATGAACTGTTTGACGATGAGCAGGCCATGGACTGGTTCGACTTCGATGGAATCGGCAAATCTCCGGCGCGGCTGGACTTTAAAAAGTTGGAACATGTTGCCAGCCACCATATCGGGCTGATGCAAGATGACGCGCTTTTGGGTGAAATCGAGCGATTTTTGGCGGCAACGCAGCAATCCGCGCTTTCGCAATTGCAGAAAGAAGGGCTGTTGCGGGCAATGTATTGTGTAAAAGACCGCGCGAAGTCTTTACCGCAACTCCTTGAAAAAGCTTACTTCATCCTCACACAAAGACCGATCGAAATCGAAGAGAAACCTGCAAAGGCTTTGACAGATGTATCCCGTGGTATACTGCGTGAATTGACGCCGCAGCTGCAAAATGCTAGCTGGTCACGCGAAGAGTTGGAGAGCATCGTGGCCACCACTGCTGAGGCCCATGATCTTAAACTCGGCAAAGTCGCACCAGCCCTACGGGCAGCGATTGCCGGACGTTCGGTCAGCCCGAGCGTTTTCGACATGATGCTCGTCATCGGCCGGGAGGAGACCATCGCCCGCCTGACGGAGGCCGCAGCCCCTGCCTGACCAATTGGCCGGGGCTGTTGCGAGGAAAAAGGGGCGCCATCCCAGGCGCATCCTTCATACGGGACAGCCGCGACCCCTCTTGGGCCGGCCAATGTGAAAAGGGACTGAAATGGCAGACAGCAAGACCGCAAAGCTGAGTTTCGACGGCAAAGAATTCGAGCTGCCCATCCATTCGCCAAGCGTGGGCCCTGATGTCATCGACATCACCAAGCTTTACGGCCAGGCCGGTGTGTTTACCCATGATCCGGGCTTTACATCGACCTCAGCTTGCGAATCGACCATCACCTATATCGACGGCAACGAAGGTATCCTTCTGCACCGCGGCTATCCAATCGACCAGTTGGCCGGCAAATCGCATTACCTCGAAGTTTGCTATCTGATGCTTTACGGTGAGCTGCCTTCGGCTGCACAACTGGAAGATTTCGAGAACCGTGTGACCAATCACACAATGGTGCATGAACAGATGCACAACTTCTTCCGCGGGTTCCGCCGCGATGCGCACCCTATGGCCACTATGGTGGGCGTTGTCGGCGCGATGTCGGCCTTCTATCATGACTCGACCGATATTTCGGATCCATGGCAGCGCGAGGTTGCCTCGATCCGCTTGATCGCGAAACTGCCGACAATTGCAGCCATGGCCTATAAATACTCGATCGGTCAGCCGTTCGTTTATCCGCGTAACGATCTGGATTATGCGTCGAACTTCCTGCGTATGTGTTTCGCGGTTCCCGCAGAAGAATACATGCCCGACCCGATCCTGAGCCGTGCAATGGACCGGATTTTCACGCTTCACGCAGATCACGAACAAAACGCCTCGACTTCGACCGTGCGTTTGGCTGGCTCCTCTGGCGCCAATCCGTTTGCCTGTATTGCTGCTGGCATTGCGTGTCTTTGGGGCCCTGCCCATGGTGGCGCCAACCAGGCCTGTCTTGAAATGCTGCGCGAAATCGGCTCTGTTGATCGCATCCCTGAATACATCGCCCGCGCCAAGGACAAGAACGATCCTTTCCGCCTGATGGGCTTCGGTCACCGTGTGTACAAAAACTTTGACCCGCGCGCGACCGTGATGAAACAGTCCGCTGACGAAGTGCTTGATCTGCTTGGCATTGAAAACAACCCCCTGTTGCAGGTTGCCAAAGAGCTTGAGACCATTGCGGTGAATGACGAGTATTTCGCTGAGAAGAAGCTATTCCCGAATGTTGATTTCTATTCGGGAATCATTCTAGAGGCGATGGGCTTCCCCACATCGATGTTCACTCCGATCTTCGCGCTCAGCCGCACGGTGGGTTGGATTTCGCAGTGGAAAGAGATGATTGCAGATCCAGCTGGCAAAATCGGTCGTCCGCGTCAGCTTTATACCGGCGCGACCTATCGCGACTACGTCGATATCGAAAATCGCTGATCGAACCTTTATCTGAAAACGAATGGCTGCCTTGTTACCAGGGCGGCCCTTTTTCTTTTCCGCCTTCCTCTTTACAAAAATTCCCGCGTCGAAGGCATTGATGTTTTGATGCAAACCAGCCAGATTTTCTCTTCGCGTAGAGGAGACAGCCCAGATGCCACGCAAGATCATCATCGACACAGATCCCGGACAGGACGACGCCGCCGCGATCCTGTTGGCGCTTGCATCGCCGGATGAGTTGGAGTTGTTGGGCATCACAACGGTTGCCGGCAATGTCCCCCTGGACCTGACAACCAAAAATGCGCAGATGGTTTGCGAAGTGGCAAAGCGCCCTGACGTGAAGATTTTCGCGGGCTGCGACCGTCCGTTGGCCCATACTTTGGTCACGGCGGAACATGTGCACGGCAAAACCGGCCTAGATGGTCCGCCATTGCCGAATCCCAAGATGCCCGTTCAGGACCAGCATGGCGTAGATTTCATCATTGATACTTTGCGCCATGAGCCGCCCGGAACGGTTACGATTTGCCCATTGGGGCCGTTGACCAATATCGGAACGGCCCTGCAAAAGGCCCCAGACATTGCGGACCGCATTCAGGAAATCGTTCTGATGGGGGGCGCTTATTTTCAGGTTGGCAATATCACACCTGCGGCAGAATTTAACATTTACGTTGACCCGGAAGCTGCTGATATCGTGTTTAAATCTGGTGCACCCATTGTTGTTATGCCGCTTGATGTGACGCATAAAGTGCTGGTCACGCAGGCGCGTCTTGACGCTTTCCGCGCGCTTGGCACCCATGTCGGTAGAATGGTTGCAGGTTGGACCGAGTTTTTTGAGCGTTTCGATAAAGAAAAGTACGGATCGGCTGGTGCGCCGTTACATGACCCAACGACCATTGCCTACCTTCTGAGGCCAGATCTCTTTTCCGGACGCCATATCAATGTCGAGATTGAAACCGGATCAAAACTGACCCGAGGCATGACCGTTGCCGATTGGTGGCGCGTCACGGATCGCCCGGCCAATGCCACTTTCATGGGCGATGTGGATGCCGATGGGTTTTTCGAACTGCTGACCGAAAGAATGGCCCGACTATAGGCGGCGACTGGCAACTGACCGACGCCCACCCTACATCAGATGAAGCTGCTCAAGAGGGATGCCATGCAGATTGCCTTCGACAATTCCTATGCCCGCCTGCCCGACCGTTTTTTTCGCCCCATGGCACCAACCCCGGTGGCAGAGCCACATCTCATTGCATTGAACGAGGCCCTGGCCAATTCGCTTGGACTGGACTCTGCCGCACTACGCAGTACGGAGGGGCTTGGTGTGCTCTCTGGCAATGCCCTTCCTGAAGGGGCAAATCCTTTGGCGCAGGCCTACGCCGGCCACCAGTTTGGCGGTTGGGTGCCGCAACTGGGCGATGGCCGCGCAATTCTGTTGGGTGAAGTCATCGACAATGACGGTATTCGCCGCGACATCCAACTCAAAGGTGCCGGACCAACACCGTTTTCGCGCAATGGCGATGGCCGCGCGTGGCTTGGACCGGTTTTGCGGGAATATATCGTGTCCGAAGCGATGTTTGCGCTTGGCATTCCGACCACCCGCGCCTTGGCCGCTGTATCTACGGGCGAACGCGTCCAGCGCGAACGCGCGTATCCCGGCGGCGTGCTGACGCGCGTGGCAAGCTCTCATATCCGTGTTGGAACATTCCAGTTCTTTGCGGCACGCCAAGATGACGAGGCGCTGCGCCTATTGATGGAGCATGTCATTACCCGGCACTATCCCGAAGCTGAGGGTGCACTTGGCCTGCTCAAGGCCGTCGTCGCGGCACAAGCCAGGTTGATCGCTAAGTGGATGGGCGTAGGCTTCATCCATGGCGTCATGAACACCGACAATGTGTCGGTCGCCGGCGAAACCATAGATTATGGTCCCTGTGCCTTCATGGATAATTACCACCCAGACACGGTCTTCAGCTCTATCGACCGTTACGGCCGCTATGCCTATCGCAAGCAACCCGAGATCGCAGTTTGGAACCTCGCGCAATTCGCCACGGCCTTGCTGCCCTTGATCGGTGGCGATTACAAAAAGGCGGTCGAAGACGCGACCGAGGCGGTTCAGGGCTTTGCTGATGTGTTTTCGGATGAGTGGGACAAAGTTTTCACGGCCAAGCTTGGCCTGACCAGCCAACGCGAAGATGATTCCGCCTTGGCCTATGAATTGCTGACCCATATGGCCAAAGGCAATGCCGATTTCACCCGTACATTCGGGGCAATTTCTGGCGACGACCCGGCTGTGGCAGCCGAAGAATTCGACCAGCCCGATGCTTTCCTGGACTGGTTGCCCCGATGGCTGGCACGTGCGTCAGAGGATGGCCCGGAACTGGCGCGCATAGCCCGGATGCAAGCGACCAACCCGGCGCTTATCCCGCGAAACCATCGTATAGAAGAGGCCATTCAGGCAGGCGTCAGGGGCGACTTCGCCCCGTTCGATCGACTGAACAAAGCCCTTTCGACCCCATTTGACGCGCCAATCGAAGCACCCGATCTGACCCTCGCGCCCCTTCCCAAGGAAGTCGTTCAACAAACCTTCTGCGGCACCTGAAGCGCACACAAGGTTGGTGTTCCGGCCGCCTAGCCCATGCTATGGGCTGTGCGTGTTTTCTTGACCGATTGAAATTGCGCCATGACCCTATTGCAGATCACCTCGCTCCTTATTGTTTTGGCCGGCGCCTTTGGGGCGATCAACTACCTGTTCCTGCGCTTGCCTTCGGCCATAGGCATCCTGATTGTGGCCCTTGCGGCTTCGCTCGGCGTCATGGCCTTGGACGCGGTCCTTCCCTCTTTCGGAATTGATGATGAGCTGCGGCTTCTGATCTCGGAAATTGACTTTTCCGAGGCGCTGCTGGAGGGGATGCTGGGCCTGTTGCTGTTCGCAGGCGCACTGCATGTAAAGATCGAGGATTTGCGCGCGCAATGGCGCGTGGTTGCCCTGATGGCCACCATCGGTGTGGGACTTTCGACACTCATCATCGGTTTCGGGTTTTCGTGGCTTACCGGAATGCCTCTGATGATCGCGCTCGTCTTTGGCGTGATCGTCACGCCAACAGATCCCGTAGCCGTTCTTGGTGTGCTCAGGGCCGCCGATCTGCCCAAATCGCTGGAAACCAAGATCGCTGGCGAAAGTCTATTTAACGATGGCGTGGGTTATGTCGTGTTCCTTGTGCTGGTCGGCCTCGCCTTTGGACATGGCGGCGGTGATCATGGCGGGGGCGGCCTGAGCGATGCCGTGATCCTATTCCTGCAAGAGGCTGTTGGCGGGGCGCTGTTAGGCGCCTCACTGGGATGGCTCACTTTCCGTGTCATGCGCCATATTGATGATCCGTCGCTTGAGGTTCTGCTGACACTCGGTCTGGCCTTTGGCGGGTATGAGCTCGCCATTTGGCTGCATGTCTCTGCCCCCATTATGGCGGTCGTCGCCGGGCTGCTCATTGGGCATACCGGGCCAAAGGGCGGGATGAGCGCTGACACGCGGGCACATGTCGACAGTTTCTGGACACTGATTGACGAAATCCTCAACGCTGTCCTGTTTCTGCTCATCGGGTTTGAGGTTTTTGCCGTCACCTTTGACCAAAACATCCTGCTGACAGGCGCCGCCGCCATCGCCCTGGCGCTGTTTGCCCGACTTGCCGCTGTTGCCGTCCCGATCTATGCCCTACGCCCCTTCCGTGCATTCTCTGCCGGGGTCATTCCGATCATGACCTGGGGCGGTCTCAAAGGGGGTATCTCGGTTGCGCTGGCCCTGTCTCTGCCGGAAAACGAATGGAAACCGCTGATTTTGGGTGCGACTTATGTCATCGTAATATTCTCGATCATCGTGCAAGGCCTCACTGTCGCGCGACTGGCCACGCGCTTGGGCCGTGAACCGGAATTGGATATTTGAGCGACCAGGATACAATCAGAACAGTGCTCGCCTCACGGCTCTCTCTCGGTACGGCCACGCCAACCCACGACGTCAGCGAAGTGGATTTTCTGGATCAGTACGTGCCCGAGTATGGCACGATGAACCCGACACCCTCGGCCAAGCCCTTCTACTTTACCCAAATCCACAACTTCGCCAATGAGAACGCCTATCTGGTGTCCCCAGCCCTAAGGGCGGGCCTGACCGAACCGATCTGGAGTTTCGAGCGTTTCGGCCAGAGCCTGACGTATTTGCCAGACGGTAGGCTGATCTTGATCGCTGGCGAACACGAGGATTTTTACGATCCAGATTTCTGGATTTACAATGATGTCACCGTCATTTCTGCCAGTGGCGACATCACCCACTACACCTACCCGCGCGACATCTTTCCACCCACCGATTTCCACACAGCCACGTTGGTTGGGGAAGATCTCTGGATCATCGGGTCGCTTGGCTACAAAGACGCGCGGAGGTTTGATCAGACGCAAGTGCTACGCCTCGACCTGAGCGATTTCAGCATCCACCAAGTGGTCACAACGGGGCAAAACCCTGGTTGGATTCACGGCCATGAGGCTGCAATTGTCGAAAATGACATACTGATTACAGGCGCAACGGTTGAACCTGGCTACCGTGCCTTGCCGGGCAGCTACGCGCTGAACCTAGAAACACTGGTCTGGCGCGAAATCACCTGAGGATAACTGAGCCTAGGGGCTTCCCCCTTACAGGGTCAATGCGTTACAGACGTGCCCCAAGATGACAGAGGGGCGCCCGATGCCGGATACAATCGAATCGCGCTGCGAGGCCAATGGCTTGCGCATGACCGAACAGCGCCGGGTCATCGCCCGCGTTCTTGAATCGTCAAACGATCATCCTGACGTCGAAGAGTTGTACGGTCGCGCCTCTGAGGTTGACCCAAACATCTCGATTGCGACCGTGTATCGAACGGTCAAACTGTTCGAAGAAGCGGGTATTCTGGAAAAGCTCGAATTTGGTGATGGACGTGCAAGGTATGAAGATGCCGAGCGTGACCACCATGATCACCTGATTGATCTGCAATCCGGCGAAGTGATCGAATTTGTCGATGCAGAAATCGAAGCCCTTCAGGAACGCATCGCTGAAAAATTGGGGTATCAGCTGAAAGGTCACAAGCTGGAACTTTACGGCGTCCGCAAGCCAAACTGATCAGCAGCCGGTGTCGGGGGTTGGACCAGTGTGGCCCGTGAAAATCAGCCGCAAATTGCGTTTGATCAGGTTCTTCCACACCAATCTTGGAAAGGACCGCAGGAAATCCAGACCGGCACCCGGGCCAGCGGCCCTTAGGGTTTGCCGTGCGATTGCCGGACGAGCAGGAACCATCAACCCTTCGCGCCCTGCTGGTTTGCCCTTCAATAGGCGGCGCAGCGCCGCAGCCGTAGCGCGTGGATTGTTCCAGGCGCTGCGATACACAATGCACCCGTTCCGGTTGATGATAAAAACGGCATTTGGGTAGCTGCCAAAGCTTTCGTGCAAGGCACCGTCCAACCCGTCCACAAAGACCACGCGTTTTTCACCATCGGCGCGCAATTCTGCTGCCCGGGCGATCTTGTCCTCAACCGATTGATGGGCCGGGATCCGTGCGCCGGGATGCGCCTCACGAATATAAAGCACGCCATGGGTCAGGTCCGGAAACTCTGCCATAAGGCTGTCCATTCCGTCCCGGCGTGACTGAAATAACGGGCATGTTAAGGAGCCCAATTCCAGCACCAAAAACGCTCCGTCAAATTCCAACAAACGGGTTTTGCGCCCTAGAACAAGAACCGGCCCGTCCGGGGCCTTATGACCCAATTGTGCCTTGTCGAAGCGGTCGAGATCATAGGTTTTTGCGTCGAACCCACCGTAGTTATACTGATCTTGCATTCTCTTCCCCCTGGGTCGCCGTCGTACCCACCAGATTTGCCGCCATCTGTTGCAGAACTCGCAGGGCAGTTTCGTGGTCCAGCGCCGATATCCCATCACTTGCGGTGTCGATCAAAGGACGCGCGAGACTTGGCAAAACGGATTGCAGACCCCGCCCCGTCTCGGTCAGCCAAATTTCGGACCTTCGCCGATCTGACCGGCTTTCGCGGCGCTCAACCAGTGATTTGCGGACCATGGCGTCGATCAGCCGGGTCACGGTTGTTGCATCCCGCAAACTGCGTGCTGAGATTGAACCGGGTCCCTGCCCGTCCTCCTGCCACAGCATCAACAAGACCGCCCATTCCTCAGGGCTGATTTTGTGACCTGCCTGTTTGAACCGCTCTGATAGTTCCCGTCGAGACAGAAAGGACAGCCGGTTAACCCAATGCAGAATAAGAGATTCGTAATGTTCCATATTATTTGTATATAGCATTATTTGCATACCACAAGTTAATTTGCGAACTCTTCCCTTTCCAATTCGGCCACTCTGTGAAACTGATTGGCTATTCCGATAGCGCGGTTCTCAGAAAACATGTCCCAAGACGCCGATAATCTTCGCGGCATCCTTTTGATGCTTGTCGCCATGGCCGCGTTTGCCTTGGGCGATGTGGGTATCAAGGCGTTGGCCGGTGTTGTGCCTCCGGGTCAAATCATGGGATCCTTGGGCATACTGGGTACTGTGATTTTTGCTTTTTGGACGCGCGCCCGTGGGCTTGCGCTTTTTCCGCGGGCCCTGTGGCACCCGGCCATTGCAATCCGCTTTGCGTTCGAGGTCCTGGCAGGCATTTCCATGGTAATGGCACTGACGCACACACCCTTGTCTTTGCTGACAGCGATCTTGCAGGCCGCACCACTGGTTGTTGCGATGGGCGGTGCGTTGTTTTTCCGAGAAGCCGTTGGTCCACGGCGGTGGGCTGCAATCAGTGTTGGATTGCTGGGCGTCCTCATCATTCTGCGCCCCGGGCTTTCAGCCTTTGACCCCAACGCATTATGGGCTGTTTCGGCCATGATCGCGTTGGCCTCGCGCGATCTGGCGACTCGCGCCGCCCCTAAATCGCTTGAGAACCTGCAACTTGGCACCTTTGGGATATTCGCCTTGGTGCCGACAGGGTTGTTGTTATTTACCGTTACCCCCGGCCCCATTTGGCTGGACGTCCGGGAATGGGTGATCCTGATCTTTGCCATTCTGGTCACGGTCGGCGGATATTACACGATTACGGCCGCGATGCGTGTGGGCGAGATCGGAGCCGTCACACCGTTTCGATATTCACGACTGATCTTTGGATTGATCCTCGGGATTTCACTCTTTGGCGAACGCCCGGATATCTGGACCTATGTGGGCGCAATTCTGATCGTCGGGACGGGCCTTTACACGATCTGGCGGGAACGCCGCGCGTCATGAACAATATTGGTGGGATTGTTCTGGTCGTGGCTGCGATGGCCGCCTTTGCGCTTGAAGATATGTTTATCAAACTCCTGTCCCAATCCCTTTCGACCGGGGAAGTTATCCTGCTTTTGGGCGCAATGGGCACAGCCCTATTTGCCATCGGCGCACGCATAAAACGCGAGCGAATCTGGGCCCGGGACGCTTGGCAACCCGTCCTGTTGATGCGCGCCACAGCAGAAGGTTTGGCCGCAATGGCCTTTGTCACGGCCTTGGCGCGGGTCGAAATTTCTGTCGTTGCAGCCGTGTTTCAGGCGATGCCATTAGCCGTTACCATGGGGGCCGCCCTGTTCATGGGGGAGACCGTTGGTTGGCGAAGGTGGAGCGCGATTGGGCTGGGCTTTTGTGGCGTTTTGCTGATCATCAGGCCAGGTCTGGATGGGTTCAACGCCGATACCGGCTATGTGTTGGTTGCGGTGGTGTTGATTTCATTCCGCGACCTGATCACACGAAGAGTTCCACGTACGGTTGGGACAATGACTGTGTCTTTTCAAGCTTTTGCCGCCACGGTTTTGACAGGCGGTCTATTGATCGTGCTGTCAGACGCACCGCTGCGCGCCCCAGAGGGAAGCGCTTATGGGTTTCTGATCGGGGCCTCCCTTGCCGGTACATTGGGAGTATACGGCATTATCCAGGCCATGCGCATGGCAGAAGCATCAGCCGTCCAGCCCTTTCGCTATTCACGTCTTGTTTTCTCGATTGCTGTCGGCATTCTGGTGTTCGGCGAACGCCCCGATGCCCTGACCTATCTGGGATCAGCCATTATTGTGGGTGCCGGACTTTATTCTGTCCTGCGAGAGGCCCGTTTGGCACGTCAAGCCTGACGGGCTAATCTGCGGCAAAGCGAACCTGTTCGCGCAAACAGCGTCTTTTCGAACAGTTTCGCGCAAAAACCGCGACAGTTAGCGCTATCATGGCCTGTTTACTTTCAGCGCCCCCCTGCTATGACTGCGGCCAAATTCCTCCTTACCTCTCCCAAAGGACGCATTCAGAAATGAGCATCATCATCGACATTATCGGCCGCGAAATCCTCGACAGCCGTGGCAACCCGACCGTAGAGGTCGACGTGATTTTGGAAGACGGCACAATGGGCCGCGCGGCGGTTCCGTCGGGCGCATCGACCGGCGTGCATGAAGCCGTTGAAAAACGCGATGGCGATAAATCCCGCTACATGGGCAAAGGTGTTCTGGAAGCCGTCGCCGCCGTAAACGGTGAACTGGCCGAAGCGCTTGTGGGCTTTGACGCGACCGAGCAGGCCGCCATCGACGCCACGATGATCGAACTGGATGGCACCGACAACAAAGGCCGCTTGGGTGCAAACGCAATCCTTGGTGTCTCGCTCGCCGTTGCCAAAGCCGCGGCCGAGTTCACTGGTCAACCGCTTTATCGATATGTCGGCGGCACGCAGGCGCATGTTCTGCCCGTTCCGATGATGAACATCATCAATGGCGGTGAGCATGCCGACAACCCGATCGACATTCAGGAATTCATGATCATGCCAGTGGCTGCGGAAAACATCCGCGAAGCTGTTCGCATGGGATCGGAAGTCTTCCACACATTGAAGAAAGAGCTGTCGGCCGCCGGCCTGTCGACGGGCATCGGTGATGAAGGCGGCTTTGCCCCCAACCTTAGCTCCACCCGTGATGCTCTTGATTTCATTTTGAAATCTATCGAAAAAGCTGGCTACAAACCCGGCGAGGACATCATGCTGGCGCTGGATTGCGCAGCCACTGAATACTTCAAGGATGGCAAATACGAGCTGGCGGGCGAAGGCAAATCCCTGACCTCAGCCGAGAATGTCGACTACCTTGCGGCGCTTTGCGATGACTACCCGATCCTCTCGATCGAAGACGGCATGTCAGAGGATGACTGGGAGGGCTGGAAACTGCTGACCGAGCGTCTTGGCGACAAAGTCCAGCTGGTCGGTGACGATCTTTTCGTGACCAACCCGGCCCGCCTTGCCATGGGGATTGAACGCGGTTCGGCCAATTCGATGCTGGTGAAGGTGAACCAGATCGGCACGCTGACCGAAACACTCGCAGCCGTCGAACTGGCCCACCGCAACCGCATGACCAACGTCATGTCGCACCGTTCGGGCGAGACCGAGGATGCAACCATTGCCGACCTCGCCGTCGCCACTAATTGCGGGCAGATCAAAACCGGCTCGCTTGCACGCTCTGACAGGCTCGCGAAGTACAACCAACTGATCCGCATCGAAGAAGAGCTTGGCGAAACCGCCGTGTTCGCAGGCAAGTCGATTTTGCGCTAACCGCGCGAAAACGCACAGAACCTGAAGGGCAGTCTGCAAGGGCTGCCCTTTTCATTTGTGCATTCGCATGGCGCAATGCGCGCGAGTAGAAAAATGTGAGAGTTCTAAATGATCGGCTACGTTACCCTGGGCACAAATGACATGACCCGCGCCAAGTCCTTCTATGACCCGTTGATGGAGGAGATGGGCGCGAAAAAGATGTATGAGATGGATCGCCTTGTCGCCTATGGGTTTGGCGAAGGTCGCCCGCTATTGACTATCAATTTGCCTTTTGACGGCGGTACAGCAACCATCGGCAATGGTGCGATGATCGCCCTCATGGCTGAGACACCGGCGGATGTGGACCGCTTGTTTGCCAAAGCAATCGCCCTTGGTGCCACATCTGAGGGCGACCCCGGCCCACGCGGTGAACAATTCTATGGGGGCTATTTCCGTGATCTAGACGGAAACAAGCTGAATTTCTTCGTATACGGGTAACCGCAAATGGCTGACATGCCTGCTGTTGAAAACAGGTTTTTGGCCGATCATGCCGATCTGCTGATATCAAGTTACAAGGCCGCAACTGGGCAGTCATTGCTGCTCGCGCAAGAGGATGATGCCGCTGCCCTCTATTACGCCGATTTCGTTGTACTGTCGCATGACACACAGGCCGACCCGGTGCTGACCTATGCCAATCTGAGGGCGCAGGGGTTGTGGGAAATGGGCTGGGACGAGATCACCCAAATGCCCTCGCGCCTGACCGCGGAACCCGATGAACGCGCAGCGCGGGCCGCATTGTTCGAGGCGCTCAGGGGGCATGGATTCCTCAATGGGTATGAAGGCGTTCGCGTCAGCAGTTCAGGTCGGCGGTTTCGTATCCGCGACGCGGTGATCTGGACACTGACCGATGCTTCCGGCCTTCATCACGGCGAAGCCGCAACATTCAAGGAGGTCGAATTCCTGTGACCGCAGATGAGATTATCGCGAATCTGGAGCTGCAGCCCCATCCCGAAGGCGGGTATTACAGGCAAACCTGGGTGGCAGAGTCCACAGAGGGTGCGCGCCCCGCAGGCACTTGCATCTATTTCCTGTTGAAAGCCGGAGAAGACAGCCATTGGCACAAAGTCGATGCAGCCGAAATTTGGCTTTTCCATGCAGGCGCGCCTTTGACATTGTCGATCAGTGCCTCAGATGACGGACCGGCCGCAGATCATATTCTTTCGCCTGACCTCACCGTTGGTACCCCGCAAATTCTGGTCCCGCCGCATCACTGGCAAGCCGCGCGATCAACAGGCGATTGGACTCTGGTCTCTTGCACCGTCAGCCCCGGCTTCCAGTTTGACGGCTTTGAATTGGCACCCCCGGGCTTTGACATCCCCCGCGGTTAGGCCCCAGATGGGTGACTGATGCGGCCACCGCCCACCAAGGCAGCCACGCCCGTTGTGTAGGGAGAAGAGGTTGCCATGGCGCGCGCCACGCGTACCGCCAGATAGGCAAAGGCTTGTGCCTCCAGCATGTCACCATCCAGACCGACCGCCTCAACCGGGACGATTTCAACGCCTGTACGCGCAGTCAACTGCGCCATCATTGCGGCATTGTGACGTCCGCCGCCTGTGACCAAAATACGCTCTGGCGGTGAGGGGCAAAACTGTAAACCTCGCGCTACTGCCTCGGAAGCCACGCCCACAAGTGTTGCGGCTGCATCCTCTGCACTCAGGTCAGACACTAACGTCAGAACATCATCAAAATCATTTCTGTCCAATGATTTAGGAGGCATTCTTAACATGTGGTGGCGTTCCATGACCTCACCGATTATCCGTTCATCTGCCCGACCGGCCAAGGCCAACGTGCCACCTTCATCATGAGACTGTCCGGTTCTTGCTCGCATCAGATCATCAATCGGTGCATTGGCGGGGCCGGTATCAAAGGCCAACAAAGCGTCGGCATCCTCCGCCTGTTCACAGCGCGGATCAACCCAGGTCAGGTTTCCAACTCCGCCAAGATTAAGAAATGCGATCGGAGCCATTGCACCGATCCGCTTTGCACAGGCGAAGTGAAAAAAGGGCGCAAGGGGCGCGCCCTCGCCACCCAGTTCAACGTCGGAAGACCGAAAATCCCAGACCACCCGTTTTCCCAGCACATCGGCAAGGACCTGTCCGTCGCCCGCCTGATACGTGCCACGGCCCTTGGGGTCATGCGCCAAGGTCTGCCCGTGAAACCCCACAAGCTCTGCCCCTGCCAGCCCGGACAGAACGGCCGCATGAGCTGTTTCAACAATCTCGGCGGCCTCAGCGACACCAGCGTCACCTGGCCACCTGCCCATAGCCGCGCGGATCACTTCGCGCTCAGCTGGCCTATAGGCGCGAAAGGCCGAAGCGCCGAATTTTTCGATTGTCACCCCATCGGTCTTAACCAACGCTGCGTCCACCCCATCAAATGAGGTTCCCGACATTGCGCCAGCAGCCCAGATCGGCTCTTCCATCCCATTGCCCTTCCCGGTATCACGGCATCCGGTAACAGAATGGATGGCAAAACGATGACCTACCACCCCAAATCCGACTTCATGCGCGTGATGATCGAACGCGGCTTTCTGGCCGATTGCACCGATTATCAGGGGCTGGACGAAGCTCTGATCGCGGGCGTGGTACCAGCCTATATCGGGTTCGATGCAACGGCCAAGTCATTGCATGTGGGCAGCTTGATTCAAATCATGATGCTGCGCTGGTTGCAAAAAACAGGGCATAAACCCATCACTCTGATGGGCGGTGGCACCACAAAGGTGGGCGACCCCAGTTTTCGCGCCGATGAACGGCCCCTTCTGACGCCGGACCAGATCGACGGCAATATTTCCGGCATCAAGCAGGTTTTCGCCAAATACCTCGATTACGGGGATGGGGCGACCGACGCATTGATGATCAACAATGCAGAATGGCTGGACGATCTGAACTACCTCGAATTTCTGCGCGACATCGGGCGGCATTTCTCGGTCAACCGGATGCTCAGCTTTGAAAGCGTGAAATCACGGCTGGATCGTGAACAATCGCTCAGCTTTCTTGAGTTTAACTACATGATCCTGCAAGCCTATGATTTCCTTGAACTTAACCGGCGTTACGGGTGTTTGGTGCAGTTCGGCGGCTCGGATCAATGGGGAAATATTGTCAACGGCATCGATCTAACACGTCGTGTGCTGGATCATGAAATCTATGGCCTGACCTCGCCATTGCTGACCACGTCTGATGGCAAGAAAATGGGTAAGAGCCAGGACGGGGCCGTATGGCTTAACGCCGAGATGCGCTCGCCCTACGAATTCTGGCAGTTCTGGCGCAACACCACGGACGCAGATGTCGGGAGGTTCCTGAAGCTCTATACAGAATTGCCGATCGAAGATTGTGAACGCCTCGGTGCGTTGGAAGGTAGCGAGATCAACGAGGCCAAAATCGTTTTGGCCAATGCGGTCACCGCGCTCTTGCATGGGGCCGAGGCGGCTGAAACGGCCGAGGCTACCGCCCGCGAAGTCTTTGAAAAAGGTGGCACTGGCGACGATTTGCCAACTCTGCGTCTGACCACTGCCGACATCGGCGATGGGATTTCTGTGGTGCAGCTCATTACCCGCTCGGGCCTTGCTAAGTCCGGCAAAGAGGCAAAGCGCCTGATTGCGGAAAACGGGGCCCGGATGAACGATGCGGCGGTTACGGATACAGGGCTGTTGATCCGGCCAGAGGATCTGTTTGAGCCCCTAAAACTGTCTGCTGGAAAAAAACGTCACGCTATGGTTGTTCTGGAAAACGGTTAACACCTCTACCCCAATTTCGCCGCCAAGACCTACGGTGGCGTCGCACTTGTTTATGCGACGCCACCTATGCCAACAGACACCTAGACGTCACCCCGCAACAGATCTCAGACTCTGGGCGCGGGCTGCAGGAACGGCGCCGATTTCAAGCCCTGTAAACACATGCAGTGTGTTCAAATCGCGATCGATCACCGCATGGTCTGACACCCATCCCCCCATAAACAAGTAGGTCCGCAAAAGTGGCGGCATTTTGGACTGCGCACGCTTCAAATTGGGTTTGTAGCGCAGCCGTTGGGAAAACTGGAACACGTTCGGCGCCTTGATACGCGGCAACCACCGTTTGGGTGCAAGATGCCTGTCACGCAGCAGCGCGAAGGCGTCTGCGTAGTCCTCTGCATTAGTGCCTTGAAACGAGGAACATCCAAACAGCATCTCAACGCGTTCCCTATCAACAAAGGCAGTCATCGCCCCCCAGGCCAAACGAAGAATATCGGGGTCTTGGCGCGACGGGTCGATGCAAAATCTGCCGATTTCAGCCATCGGCGCCGGGAATTGCTTCAGTCCCGACAAATCATAGAATTGCGCGGAATAGCTTTTTTCAATTTCCGCTCCGGTGTCCAACCGCAGCAATCGAAAACAGCTTACCAGTTCGCCTGATGCCACGTCTTCAATCAAAACGTGCTGGCAATCAGCATCGAAACCGTCCGCTTCAACGCCGGTGTTGTCACGGCGAAAGGCGCGCTGACGCAGACGCTGTGCGGCCTCCACGTCTTCTGGACGATCCGCTAGCCTGACCGCGTAGCGGCCCTTATGCAGGCTGACCATTTGACTGCCTCACTTCAATTTGACTCTGCCCAAACCTTGGCGATGGCAGGGTTGGGCGCTACATCTTTTGTGGTTGCTTTACTTTGAGAGCATGGCACGCGCACGACAAGGGAAACGATGATGAACAAGTTTGAAAAAAGTGACGCCGAATGGCGCAATACGTTAAGCCCACTGGCCTATAAGGTCACACGAAAACATGGAACAGAGCGCGCCTTCACCCATGACAACTTTCCAAAAGAAAGTGGTGTGTTTCATTGCGTGTGCTGCGGCGAACCCCTGTTTGACCAGGCCACCAAATTCGACAGCGGCACAGGCTGGCCCAGCTTTTTCGCGCCAATCGACGGGGCACCAGTTGGCGAAAGAACGGACCGAAGCCTGTTCATGCGGCGAACCGAGGTTCATTGCGAGAGATGCGATGCCCATCTTGGCCATGTATTTCCGGATGGCCCCGCGCCTACAGGTTTGCGCTACTGCCTCAATGGAGTGGCACTCGATTTTCAGGCGGAAAAGGACTCTGGCGATTAATTGCCCAAGGCGTCGCCAATATTGATCCGGCCAAAATTGCTGAACAGTTGGCGCAGGAAGGTGACTTCCTGAATATTGGTTTCGGTCACACGCCGAGAGAAGTTGACCACCTGCCCGTCTTCCAACCCAAGTTCGCGGATATTTTCAACCGTGCCGCGCTGATCAAAGCTAATGGCAACGATCTGGCGTTCGGTTACTTCGGGCGCGTTATAGAGATAATGGCGTTGCCGCGATGCAACGTAGAACCACGTGTCTTCCCCCACAATACCCGAGGCAGACGGTCGGCCGATCGTATCCTCAACGCTGGCCCGGTCATCAATACCAGGCAAAATCGCGGCCAGTTCATCATCCGGCGGCACATAACCATGATTCGTGAAGGTCGCAGAGCAGGCCGTCAGCCCTACGGAAAAAAGGATGGCCATAGCCAGCTTGACGCCCTTCCGATTTCCGTTCATGCACCCGGCCTTTCCTGCGCGACCCAAAATTCAATCTCTGCAGGCTCTTGCAAGGCCCGCGAAAGCTTTCTATCGGCTTAACCGACCAATGCCCGCAGGGCAAGCACCGCGTCGCGGTTGCCCTGCTTTGAAGGAGGATATGACATGGCCAAGTCCGATTTGCCACGCCACGCCATTCGGGTGGCCGACCTCAAAGGGTCGCGTCCGACAGGCTTTGTACTCTCCCCCGATGCCTCTGCCCGCGCGGCCATTGCCGAATATCTGGGTATTATGAACGTCCGGAAATTGCGTTTTGAGGGCGACATCGCCGCCGACGGCAACCAGGATTGGAAGCTTACCGGAAATCTGGGCGCTACCGTGGTGCAACCCTGTGTGGTAACACTTGACCCGGTGACCAGTCGCATTGACGTCGTGGTAACGCGTCGCTTTTTGGCCGATATGCCAGAGGTCGATCCAGAGGAGGAAGAGATCGAGATGTTTGACGACGACTCGATCGAACCATTGTCCAACGAAATTGACGCAGCCGCGGTGATGGTCGAGGCATTGGCGCTGCACCTGCCACTATATCCACGCAAGGATGACGCTGAGTTGGGTGCCGCGGTCTTTACCGAACCGGGCCAGAAACCCATGCTGGACGAGGATGCCAAGCCCTTTGCAGGCTTGGCTGGTTTGCGCGATAAGCTTACGAACGATCCATCCCCCGATGGCGAAGAAAATTCTTCCTGATCCAAGCGTGGATTAGGGCTTGCAAGACCGGCAAATACCAGTATGTTCCCGGCCTCATTCGCCGCTTGGTAAAGACGCTGCATTTATGGCCGCGCCCGGCCGGTCCGCAAGGCCGGAAACCAGCATCAGGCGGACCCGAGATAGACGATTAATAGACGCAAAGTGCCGGGGCAAAGCTGCCAAAGCCCGCCCCGCCCAAACCCGAGGTTGTGACATGGCTGTCCCACAGAATAGAATTACGCGGTCCCGCCGCGGTCAGCGCCGGTCCCACGACGCCCTTTCCGCAGCAAACCCAAATGAATGCCCCAGCTGCGGCGAGCTGAAGCGCCCCCACCACGTCTGCCCCTCCTGCGGCACCTATGCCGATCGCGAAGTTATCGCTCAGGCAGACGAAGTTGACCTGGACGACGACGCAGCATAACCCTGCCATACGTGTTTAACGCAGGTTTGGTATGACAGAGACAGCGCAAGAGACTGACGCAGAGACGTCCAAGACTGTGCTGTCAATTGATGCTATGGGCGGAGATCGCGGTCCGTCGGCAATTGTCGACGGTATGGCGAAATCCGCTGAAAAGGCGCCGGACCTGCATTTTATCGTCCATGGAGACGAAGCCGAGCTTTCTCGGCTCATCGCCCGCAAGCCATCCCTTGGCGGGCGTTGTGAGATTCGGGGCACCACCGATGTAGTGACGATGGAAGATAAGCCCAGCCAGGTCATGCGGTCGGGCAAAGGTACCTCGATGTGGTCGACCATTGACGCAGTGCGCGCCGGCGAAGCCTCGGTTGCCGTCAGTTGCGGCAATACCGGCGCCCTGATGGCGATGAGCATGGTGCGCCTACGCAAGATCGAGGGTGTGAACCGGCCTGCCATTGCTTGCCTCTGGCCATCGCGAAACACACATGGGTTTAACATCATGTTGGATGTCGGCGCCGATATCCGTGCCGACGAAAACGACCTGTTGCAATTTGCCCTGATGGGCGCGAGTTATGCCCGCAACGGTCTGGACCTGAAACGCCCGCGCATTGGTCTGCTCAACGTGGGCACAGAAGAATTCAAAGGCCGCGCCGAATTGAAGCTGGCGTCGCAAGCCATCGCCGCCGCAGCCGACCGTGCAAATTTTGACTATGTCGGATTTGTTGAGGGCGGCGACATCCCCTCTGATCGCGTTGACGTCATCGTAACCGATGGGTTCACTGGCAACATCGCGCTAAAAACCGGGGAAGGCACCGCTGGCCTGATCCGAGATTTTCTTGGGCAGGCGTTTCGATATTCATTCCTGTCCAAGATCGCCGCGCTTTTGGCCCATACCTCAATGAATCGCCTATCCAAACGGATAGATCCCCGTCGCGTCAATGGTGGGGTATTCCTTGGGTTGAACGGTACAGTCGTGAAATCCCATGGTGCCTCGGACGGCACGGGCGTATCGGCAGCGATCAAATTGGCGGCCCAACTGTCAGCGGTCGGATTTAACGACCGACTGGCCAGCCGTATCGCGGAATCAAGCGGAGCGATTGACTCCGAAAACGAAGGGAAGAACCAATGACAACGATGGCTGCCAAAGGACCGCGCCGCGCCGTAGCCGTTGGAATTGGTCACTACTTGCCCGAACGTGTTGTTCCAAACTCAGAATTCGAAACGATGATGGACACGTCGGATGAATGGATTCGCGCCCGAACCGGGATCGAGCGCCGCCACTTTGCGGCAGATGGCGAAACAACCTCTCAACTTGGCATCAAGGCCGCAGAGGCCGCTTTGGCCAACGCAGGTCTGACGGCCGACGATATCGACGCTATCGTGGTTGCAACCTCAACACCCGACCTGACTTTCCCTTCGGTTGCAACGATGATCCAGACGGGTTTGAAAATGTCGGGCGGTTTTGGTTTTGACGTACAGGCGGTCTGCGCAGGCTTCATCTTCGCCCTCTCCACGGCCAATGCCTACATCATCTCTGGACAGGCCAAACGGGTTCTGGTGATCGGTGCGGAGACATTTAGCCGGATCATGGATTGGGATGACCGCACGACATGTGTGCTGTTTGGGGATGGCGCGGGCGCGCTGATTCTTGAGGGTCAGGACGCCTCTGGAACCAACGCTGACAGCGGCATCCTCTCGCTGGATCTGAACTCCGATGGCCAATATCGCGATCTTCTTTTCGTCGATGGCGGCGTGTCCAAAACCCAAAGCACCGGCGTGTTAAAAATGCAGGGCAAAGAGGTTTTCCGTCATGCGGTCGAAAAGCTCGCCAAGACCGCCCACACGGCGTTGGACAGCGTGGGCTTGCACTCCGATGATGTCGATTGGATCGTTCCGCATCAGGCCAATTTGCGGATCATCAGCCGCACCGCCCAAAAGATGGGAGTCGGCATGGATCGGGTGATTGTAACCGTCCAAGATCATGGCAATACATCGGCTGCATCGATTCCCCTCGCTCTCTCTGTCGGCGTGTCTCAGGGTAAGATCAAAAAGGGTGATGTACTGGTGGCAGAGGCCATTGGCGGCGGTTTGGCCTGGGGTTCAGCTGTAATTCGCTGGTAATTCGCGCTTCAATTCGCCCAAACACTGCCCTGCAAGCCCTTGATATTGACTTGGGAAACACCAGCGCGCAGGATGCATCAACCTGAACGGAGGGACTGACGAAATGGCCGGAAAAACCCTGACACGAATGGATCTCAGCGAAGCAGTATTTCGCGAGGTTGGCTTGTCGCGCAACGAAAGCCAGCAATTGGTTGAACGCGTGCTGGAGGTGATGTCTGACAGCCTTGTCGACGGTGAGCAGGTCAAGATCTCGTCTTTCGGGACTTTTTCGGTGCGCTCGAAAACTGCCCGCGTAGGCCGCAATCCCAAAACCGGCGAAGAAGCCCCTATTCCGCCCCGCCGGGTGATGACCTTCCGCCCCTCGCACCTGATGAAAGATCGGGTTGCAGCCGGAAACAAAGGATAAAGCTTTATGCCCAATAAATCATCGCAGGCCTTTCGCACCATTCGTGAGGTTGCAGATTGGTTGGGGGTCGAGGCCCATGTTCTGCGGTTCTGGGAAAGCAAATTTACGCAAATCAAGCCAGTAAAGCGCGCCGGTGGGCGCCGCTATTATCGCCCGGCTGACATGCAGCTGATTGGCGGGATCAAGGTTTTGCTTCACGAACAGGGCCTGACGATTCGAGGTGTGCAAAAGATGTTGCGCGAGGATGGTGTGCCTCATGTTGCCGGTCTGTCGCCGTCCTTGGACGCTGCGCCTGCCGAACCTGTCATGCCCGCACCAGCGGCGGTTGAGGCAACACCACAGCCCGTCGAAATTGAAGATGCTGAAATTGTTGAAACAATTGCGGCCGAACCGGACACGGCAACACTTTCCCAAGACGAAACACCGGTGCTCACACCGGTCGAGTTACAGGATATACCAGCCGCCGAATTTGCCCCGATGACTGCGATCCGGGATCTACTTTCGCAATCGTCCTCTTTTTCGGAAGAACAAGCCACGGCCCTGGCCCCCTTGTTGGATCGCTTGCAGGCTTTGGCCAAACGGCTGGGTTCCAAGGGCCAGACATCGGCCCATTGAACTTTTCGCATCGTGGCTGCTTTTCCCCCTCTTTCACGCTTGCGCCCCGGCGGAAAATCGGTAGAACAGCCGAACGTCGGGCTATGGCGCAGCCTGGTAGCGCGTCCGTCTGGGGGACGGAAGGTCGCAGGTTCGAGTCCTGCTAGCCCGACCAACTCTAAAACCGCTCCTGCCCCTAAGGGCGGAGCGGTTTTGTGCATCCGGAGGGTACGATGAGCGAAGACAACATGCAGCCCGGCGTCCTGCCCGATCATGCCATCGAAGCCATGGCCGAACGCGGCGAAATTCGCCCCGACTCTCCCTTTGCAGAAACGCAAGTGCAGCCCGCCAGCCTTGATTTGCGGCTTGGCAAAACCGCTTACCGTGTCCGGGCGAGCTTCTTGGCAGGTGACACGGCGACCGTGGCCGAAAGGCTGGAAGAATTCACCATGCACAAGGTCGACCTTTCCCACGGGGCCGTGTTGGAAAAGGGGTGCGTCTACGTGGTTCCGCTTATGGAAGCGCTGGCCCTGCCCCACACGATCAACGCCGTTGCCAATGCCAAAAGCTCGACCGGACGGCTTGATCTTCTGACCAGAACCATCACTGATCGGGGTACGGAATTTGATCGGATACCCCGAGGCTATACCGGCCCGCTCTACGCCGAGATTTGCCCGCGCAGCTTTTCGGTTCTGGTGCGGCCGGGAATGCGATTGAACCAGATCAGGTTCCGCGAAGGCAAGGCCGTTTTGACAGATGACGAACTGCGCGCGCGCCATGCGAAAAGCCCGCTGGTGTCCGGCGACGCGGTGATTGGCGAAGGTTTGGGGTTTTCGGTCGACCTCAGACCTGAAACGGGAAACCTTGTGGGCTATCGTGCCAAGCCGCATACCGGCGTCATCGATCTTGATAATATTGGAGGCTATGAGCCCGCCGATTTCTGGGAGCCAATTGAAACCGATCAGGGCCGCATTATCCTTGATCCCGGTGCTTTCTATATTCTGGTAAGCCAGGAAGCTGTGACGATCCCACCCGATTGCGCCGCAGAAATGGCGCCTTATCTGGCCATGGTCGGAGAGTTCCGAGTGCACTATGCAGGCTTTTTCGATCCCGGCTTTGGCCATGGTGTGCCCGCGCGCGGCGTCCTTGAAGTGCGCTGCCACGAGGCCCCTTTCGTGTTGGAGCACGGACAAGTCGTAGGGCGGTTGGTTTACGAGCGCATGGCCTCAGCACCTCGCACGCTCTATGGGGCCGATCTCGCTTCGAACTATCAGGGGCAGGGCCTGAAATTATCTAAACATTTCAAAATGTAGCGACCAAATGCGGATCACCGCAGAAGGCTGGAATAATACATCAATCCATAGTGGCAAAGGTCATCGGATAACCCGTTCCATAGCGCCGAAAACGCGATAGGATCCAACCGGTTTGCACTGGCAATCTCGTTCAGATTGGCCCTGCCATTCACATGGCGGAGCAACCCTGCTGACATTCCAGACACCGGAAGCTCAATCCGCTCGCCGTTCAGCATCACCGGCAAAACACCCTTCTCGGCAATCACTTGCGCCAGTTTAGCCCCTGAAACACCTTTCAAATGGGGCACAGCCTTTGGCGATGGTTTCGCAACTCGACCTGCCGCTTCACCTTGTCTTGCCGCATAAAGGACATGTGTCTTGATTGTTCCACGCAACTTTTCGGCAATTTCCTTGCGCGACAGATCATCAATCCCGACCAGAATGCGCGGATCCGGCAGCAGCGGTGACGGATCGTAAACTGGCGCCTGCGGCAGGCCCACAACCTCCAACCCGGCGGCCTCAACACTCTGATAAATCTCCCGGATTGTGTAGGCGCGATCCTGACTATGCAGCAACAGATCGTAAAACCCGGCATCACTGGCCTGATGATCCACCAATTGCAAATTGCGTTTGAAGGGATGGGCCTCTGGCAGGCGTTTGAAGATCGCCTTTGCCTCTTTCAGCCGCTCCTTTGGACCGCCTTGAAGCAATGCGCCAAAAGCCTCTTGCAGCGGATAAACACCGGACCGCCCATAAGGCGCATAGACCATCAGGCCAAGACCGCCGCCCGGCGCAAGGGCTGCGGCCAATGCATCAAACCCGGCCTGCGGTTCTGGCAAATGATGCAGCACCCCACAGCAATCAATGTAGTCAAATTGTCCAAATGTTGCAGCGTCCAGCAAAGATCCGGTTTTGAACCGGATGCCCTGCAATCCACGTTTTGTCGCCCGCGCCTCGGCCACGGCACGCGCGGTCGTGGACAGATCGACATAGGTGATTTCGTAGGCGCGCTTGGCCGAGGTCAGGATCTGCGCCATCTGGATCAGCGCATCGCCAGTGCCGCCGCCGGCGACCAAGATGCGAATGGGCTGCGTCCAATCACGCGCGCCACCAAACAGAAAATGATCTATTTCAAGCGGATGCGAGGGCGATCCTGTCACCAGCCGCTTTGCTTCATCCTTCGGATTGCGCTCCGGATAGGGATAGGCGTCATATTGGTCTTCAATCAGGCTCATGTCCCCTGCCCTGCCGTTTCAGCAAGGTAAGAGTCAAGCCCATCTTGTTGGTCCAACGAAAGCGTAGCCCACAGCACGACCCAAGTGTGAATTGAGAACACGGCCGCCCCCGATTTGGGCAGCTTCACCATGGATTGCCGCTCGGACCGCAAATAGGAAGTTTCGCCATATCCAAAATGATGCGGCGCGTCCTCGGACCTTGGGTGAAACAAGGATGGATCGCGATACCTAAGCGCGTTAGCGCGCCACATGGGCCGATCTGGTTGCAGGTGCGCAAACAACCTCTCCACCCGCCGCGCCATATCTGGCGAATACTCCACAACTGGCTCGTGAACTCCCGTCAGGGGTCGACCGATTTTTTCGGCCAAGGTCCAACTGGCCGGAAAGCAAAGAACTGCCGCGGTCAACACATGCTCATCTGCGCCATCGGGCCGTTGCAATATACAGAAATCCTCTTGCACCAGCCGTCCGGCCGTCAGCAACGGATGATCTGCCCGCAAATCAACCGTCACACCATCTGGCCGCGTCACCTTATCCGCACCCGGACTGTACCCATCGCCCAAATGGGCAAGGAGCAATGCCAGCAGCTCCTCTGCTGCGGCATCTGCAACCGACGGCCCGTGAAACACCTCCGCGCGACGCTCAAGCAACAATTGATCCCGAAGGGCCATCTGCGCCGCAAACACCTCGTCCTGGATCAGCCATTCCTGCATATCAAGCGGCTGCAATCCCGGCAGGCGCCGACCGGCAGAGGTCATCCAGGGTGCATCCCGCAATTCTGACTGACAAATCACCTGCACCTAAAAATGCCCTTTCTCCAAAGCCATGCAAGAAAACCTGATTGGCCTCGGAACAACAAGGGCCAACTTTACGGTGGTTAAGAGGCAGTGCCTGTTATTGCTGGGCGAAACATTTCAGGATTCCAGGCAAAATCCATCGCTTTGGCCATATCAGATCGCGAAATACCCTTCTCTTCACACGTTCCTACACGCCCCCGTGAGGTGGGTTGCGACTCCCCCGCCTCAACGCCCATTCTCTAATCAACCAAAAGATCTGGAGACATCCATGCGCACCGAGCGTTTCACCTTTCCCGGCCATTCCGGACACGATCTGGCCGCCCGCCTCGATATGCCCCAAGGGCCGCACCTGGCGACGGCGTTGATGGCGCATTGCTTTACGTGTGGCAAAGATATCATGGCCTCACGCCGGATCGCGGCGCGTTTGGCCGGGATGGGCATCGCTGTTTTGCGCTTCGATTTTACCGGCCTTGGCCATTCAAAGGGCGAGTTCGAGAACACATCCTTCACCTCCAACGTTGATGACCTGATGTCGGCGGCAAAGGCCCTCACCGATCGCGGAATGGCTCCCAGTTTGCTTGTTGGCCATTCGCTTGGCGGTGCGGCAGTGCTGAAAGCCGCAGGCCAGCTTGACAGCGTCAAAGCCGTTGTCACCATCGGTGCACCCTTTGATCCTGATCACGTCACCCATAACTTTGGCGACTCCGTGGCCCAGATCGAGGCCGAGGGCGTGGGCGAGGTCAATTTGGGCGGGCGTCCGGTGCGTATCGGCAAGGGGTTCCTTGACGATGTAAGAGCCGAGGCGCTCGGCACCGCAATCTCGGAAATGCATAAGGCACTACTTGTCCTACATGCCCCGCGTGACGAAATTGTTGGCATCGAAAACGCCACCCAGATCTTCGTTGCGGCCAAACATCCCAAAAGTTTCGTCACGCTGGATGATGCCGACCACCTCATCACAAATGGCGAAGATGCTGAATATGCGGCAGAAGTTATCGCGGCCTGGGCCGGGAAATACGTACCTCTGCGCCCGCCTGCCCCACCCATTGGCGCCCCCGAAGGCGTCACCCGCGTGGTTGAGGCCGATCCACAAGGCTTTCGTCAGGACGTGCAGGTTGGCCCGTTCCACCACGCGGTGGCCGATGAGCCTTTGGCTTATGGCGGCACCAATCAGGGCCTCACACCCTATCAATTCGTGGCCGCCGGCCTTGGCGCATGTACCTCAATGACCATCCGTATGTATGCCCGCCGAAAGGGTTGGCCGCTGACCGGTGTGGAGGTCGATGTGCTGCATAATAAGGTTCACGCTCAGGATGCGGGCGGCCAGGGTGCCAAGATCGACAAGTTCAAGCGTTTCATTACGTTGGAAGGGCCACTGGATAACGATCAGCGCGACCGATTGCTGGAAATTGCCAATAGATGCCCCGTCCACCGCACGCTGGAAAGCGGCGCCGAGGTCGTGACCGAGCTGGCTACCTAAGTCGCAAAACGTCGATTGTTCCGGAGTTTTACTCGTCGGCTCCATCTAGCAGAATGGGATCTCAAAGCTGCGCCGAAAAAGGCGCGGGTGCACTTCCTCAAAGGGGCAGCATCGTGGTGGACTTAATCTCTTCCATGCTAAGCAACGCCGTTACGTTGTAGATCCGCACTTCGCCAATCAAGGCTTGATAAAACTCGTCATAGGCCCGCGCATTTGCAACCCGCACTTTCAGGATATAGTCGATATCGCCGGCCAGCCGATGCGCTTCCATCACCTCAGGTCGCGCTTTTAGCGTGGCCAAGAATTTCTGTTGCCAGTCTGCCTCATGCTCCGACGTTCGAATAAGCACGAAAAAACAAGCCTCTAGACCAAGTGCGTCGGCATCCAAAACCACGGTCTGCTGACCAATAATGCCAGCCTCCCGCATTTTGCGAATGCGGCTCCAGACCGGGGTCTTCGAGGACCCCACTTTCTTGGCAATTTCATCCAAGGATTGGCTGGCATCTTCTTGCAGCACCCCGAGGATCTTCCGATCCAGAGCATCTATTTGGACGGACATTTGCCATTCCTTTCGGTTTTAGGACAACGCGTTCCCCAAGGCAATATTCATAAAACAAATGTTCTTATTCGCAAGCCCATATAGCCAGATATCAGGAAAATTTCCTATATTGGGACCTGAAACAGACTGGAAACTGATCACGATGAAACATTTTCCCATCTTTATGGCTCTGGAAGGACGCCGGGTTGTGCTGTCAGGCGGCGGCGACGCAGCCTTGGCAAAACTGCGCCTCCTGCTCAAGACAGAGGCCCGGATCGAAGTCTATTCCAGTTCACCCGCCAAAGAAATCGAGGCTTGGGCTGCTGAGGGCCAGCTATTTTTGACACGCCGCGCCCTGATCGCAGGTGATACATCCGGCGCAGCATTGTTTTATGCCGCCGACGAAGATGATGCCGAAGATGCCCGAACATCCGCCCTTGCCCGTTCAGAAGGTGTGCTGGCCAATATCGTCGACAACCTTGCCGACAGCCAATTCATAACTCCGGCCATTGTCGACCGCGATCCAGTGACGGTTGCCATCGGCACCGAAGGCGCCGCGCCGGTTCTGGCCCGGGCCATCAAGCGCGATCTGGAAGAAATGCTGCCTGTCACGCTTGGCCGTCTCGCCCGCATCGGAAAAGCCTTCCGTGGCGCAGTTGAGGCCCTGCCCTTCGGCCGCAAACGTCGTGATTTCTGGGCCGAGTATTATTTCGACAAGGGCCCCCGTGCCCTGGCCGAGGGCGGTGAAACCGCTGTGGAGGACGGGCTGCGTCACCTTCTGGCCGAACATCTGACTGCCAAGCCGCGCGAAGGCCATGTCGCGCTTGTAGGCGCTGGCCCCGGCGATCCTGAGCTGCTGACCCTTAAGGCCCGCAAAGCGCTGGATGAGGCCGATGTCATCATCCATGACCGTCTGGTCGCGCCAGAAATTCTGGAACTGGCGCGCCGTGAGGCAACCCTTCTGGATGTTGGAAAACAGGGCTTTGGTCGCCACACACCTCAGGAAGAGATTGCACGCCTGATGGTCGAGCACGCGGCGAAGGGCTTGCAGATTGTGCGGCTGAAGTCAGGTGATCCGGTGATCTATGGCCGCCTGGACGAAGAGATCGACGCGCTGGACGCGGCTGGCATCAGCTGGTCGATTGTACCCGGCATTACCTCTGCCTCTGCGGCTGCCGCCGGTATCGGTCAGAGCCTGACCAAACGTGGCCGCAACTCAGCCCTGCGGGTTCTGACTGGCCATGATACGGCAGGGTTTGCAGAGCAGGATTGGGCCGCACTGGCCAAGCCCGGAACAGTCGCTGCCATCTACATGGCCAAGAAAGGCGCGCGGTTCCTGCAAGGTCGGCTGCTGATGCATGGCGCCCCGGCCTCGACCCCTGTCACCATCATCGAAAACGCGTCACGGCCTGACCAGCGCACCGTTGCCGCCACTCTGGTAACGCTGTCCTCTGATCTCGACACCGCCGATCTAAACGGCCCCGCCATCCTTCTTTACGGTCTCGCACCCCGCGCGGCCGAAGCCCAAATTGCACAACAGCCGGAGCTTGCACATGCCCCGTGAATTCACGCCCAAAGTCATCACCGCCAATCACTTACTCGAAGGCGACGTTGTCTATCTCACCGCCGACGACACATGGGCACGTAGCCTGATCGAGGCGGAACTTATCGAAGATGAAGCTGTTGCCCAGTTGCGTCTGCTGGAGGCCGAAAAGCAGGTCGACACCGTGGTTGGCGTCTATCTGGCCGATGCCAAAGCCGGGCCCAACGGCCCCGAACCCACCCATTTCCGTGAGGCGTTCCGCATGCGCGGCCCCTCGAACTACGCCCATGGCAAACAAGTGGAGCTCTGATCCATGTATAAGTACACAGAATTTGACCGCGCCTTTCTGGCCGAACGCAACCGACAGTTCCGATCTCAGGTTGAGCGTCGCATCGACGGCAGCCTGACCGAAGATGAATTCAAGCCGCTTCGCTTGATGAACGGTCTCTATCTGCAACTTCACGCTTATATGCTGCGCGTCGCCATTCCTTACGGCACACTGAGCGGCGCTCAAATGGACCAACTGGCTCTGCTGGCCGAGAAGTGGGATAAGGGCTATGGCCATTTCACCACGCGTCAGAACATCCAGTATAACTGGCCAAAACTGCGCGATGTTCCGGATATGCTCGACGCGTTGGCTGAAGTTGGTCTGCACGCCATTCAGACCTCCGGCAATACGATCCGTAATGTGACGGCTGACCATTTCGCCGGAGCTGCCGCCGATGAAGTAGCCGACCCGCGCCCAGTGGCCGAATTGCTGCGCCAATGGTCCACTGACCACCCTGAGTTTCAGTTCATGCCGCGCAAATTCAAGATCGCCATCACCGGTGCCGAGAAGGACCGAGCCGTGATCAAGGCGCATGACATTGGCCTGCGCATTGTAGAGCGCGACGGTGAACTGGGCTATGAAGTGTTGGTTGGTGGGGGCCTTGGCCGGACGCCAATGATCGGCAAAGTTCTGAACGACTTTGTTCGCGCTGAAGAGCTGTTGCCGTACCTTGAGGCCACCGTCGCCGTTTGGAACATGATCGGCCGTCGTGACAACAAATATAAGGCCCGCATCAAGATCCTCGTGCATGAATTTGGCCTGGAAAACCTGCGCGAAGAGGTTGCCAAGGAATTCGAACTGCGCAAGCCGCTGTTTGACGGTGATGCTGATATGCGCCTTCTGGCCAAAATCGCTGAGGATTTCAGCGCGCCGGAATTCGAAACGGCCTCAACCGCTGTCTATCAGACCGCCTATGACGCTGATCCGATCTTCCGCGCCTGGGCTGATACCAACCTGGCTGAGCATCGCGCGGATGGCTATTCCATCGTCACGATCTCGATCAAGAAACACGGCGACACACCCGGCGATGCCTCTGCCGATCAAATGCGCCTGATGGCGCAGATCGCGCGCGAGTTTGGTCATGATGAGCTGCGGATCAGCCATGAGCAAAACGTGATCCTGCCGCATGTCCATAAGCGTCATCTGCCCGAAATCCATGCGCGCCTGAAAGCCGCCGGTCTGGCGACTGCAAATATCGGCCTCATCTCCGATATCATCGCCTGCCCCGGTATGGATTATTGCGCATTGGCGACCGCCCGTTCGATCCCGGTCGCACAAGAGATCGCCACCCGTTTCGATGAGCTGAAACTGGAACATGAAATCGGCGAGATGAAGATCAAAATCTCGGGTTGCATCAATGCCTGTGGACACCACCATGTTGGTCATATCGGCATTTTGGGTCTCGACCGCGCAGGTGTGGAAAACTACCAAATCACACTTGGCGGTGACGGGTCTGAGGATGCCGTGATTGGCACCCGTACCGGCCCCGGCTTTTCTTACGATCAGATCGTTCCGGCAATTGAGACCATCATCCGCACCTATCTCGATCTGCGTGAGGACGAAGGCGAGACTTTCCTGCAGGCCTATAAGCGTGTTGGCATCGAGCCCTTCAAAGCCGCTCTCTACCCCGAGGCAAAGTCCCGTGCCGCTTGATAACAATCTCGGCCCGCTTTCCGAGTGGGTCGAGGCGCTCAATCAGCGTTACAAACATCATTCGGCCACGGCCGTCATGGAACGAGCGTTGTCCGACCCTGACTTGGGCCGGATCGCTTTGGTCAGCTCTTTCGGGGCGGAATCGGTCGTGCTGCTGCACATGGTTTCGGTTATCAAGAAGGACACGCCCGTCCTGTTTGTGGACACTGAAATGCTGTTCCCGGAAACCCTTGGCTATCAGCAAGAGGTCAGCGAAAAGCTGGGCCTGACCGATGTGCGCACCATTCACGCCTCCAAGATCGCGATTATCACTGGCGACCGCGACGGAACGCTTCATAAACAAAGCACCGATGCCTGCTGCGACCTGCGCAAGGTTCAACCGATGGAGGCAGCGCTTGCCCCGTTCGACAGCTGGATCACTGGCCGCAAGCGCTTTCAGGCGGGCACCCGCGCCGCGCTCGAATTTTTTGAGCAGGAAGGCGATATTCGCATCAAGATCAATCCCTTGGCGCATTGGGCGCCCGAGGATGTTCAGGACTACATGATCAACAATAACCTGCCGCGTCATCCTCTGGTGGCCAAGGGCTATCCCTCGATTGGCTGTGCGCCCTGCACCAGCCCCGTCAAACCCGGCGAAGACCCCCGTGCGGGCCGCTGGCGCAACGAAGACAAAGAGGAATGCGGCATTCACTTCATTGACGGACGCATCGTGCGCGGCCCGATCAAAGACGCTTCGTAAGGATAGGCTTATGACCGAGACACTCACAGCAGATGCGGAAAACGTCATCGTCACAGATAACGGTTTCCGCGCACCCGGGTCCGATGCGGATCAGGCCGGGTCAACCATCGACCTCTCCCCCGATGCTGACCTTGCAGGACTGGCTGATCAGCTTTCAGAGTTGACCCTGATCCGTATCGGATTCCCGTCCTTTGCCGATGGACGTGGCTTCACCCTGGCCCGCCGGTTGCGCCAGATGGGCTATACCGGCCACCTGCGCGCGCATGGCCATGTGTTGGCCGATCAATACGCTATGGCACGCCGTTCGGGCTTTGATGACGTTGAAATTGACGCAAGTCTGGCCGCCCGCCAACCCGAATCCCAATGGCTCGATCGGGCCAATTGGCAAGACCATGACCACCGGTCGCGGCTAAAGGGCTGAGTTTCCCCTTTTCCTGACCCAGATCAAAGATTATGAAGCGAGCCGGCCCTATGCCGGCCTTGGATGATTGAAATGACCGAGCAAACCCCCGTGACCGAAGCAAAAGCTGTCAAAGTACCCACCCTGCCCGATGCGCAGACCGTGACCGAGGTGAAGCACTACACCGACCGTCTGTTCTCGTTCCGCGTAACGCGTCCGGCCTCCTTGCGGTTCCGCTCGGGCGAGTTCGTGATGATCGGTTTGATGAATGACCCCGATCCGAAAACCGGCAAGGTCAAACCGCTGCTGCGTGCCTATTCCATTGCCTCACCATCCTGGGATGAGGAGCTGGAATTTTACTCGATCAAAGTACCTGATGGTCCGCTGACTTCTCGCCTGCAGCACATCAAAGTGGGTGACGAGATCATCCTGCGGCCAAAACCTGTGGGAACGCTGGTCCATGACGCTCTGTTGCCCGGCAAACGCCTTTGGTTCTTTGCCACTGGAACCGGATTCGCGCCCTTTGCTTCCCTCCTGCGTGAACCGCAGACATATGAAGATTACGATGAGGTCATCATCACGCATACCTGCCGCGAAGTGGGTGAACTGACCTATGGCCGCGATCTGATTGAAAGCCTGAAAGAGGATGAGCTTCTGAACGAGGTCATTGGCGAGGGCTTTTGGAAGAAGATCAAATACTACCCCACCACCACCCGCGAAGAGAGCCCCAAGATGGGCCGTATCACCGACCTGATGCGCTCGGGCGAGGCCTTTGCCGATCTGGGTGTGGAGCCCCTGAACCCTAAGACCGACCGCGCCATGATCTGCGGCAACCTCGCCTTCAACCTTGAACTGAAGGATATGTTCGAGGAATACGGGCTTGAAGAAGGTGCCAATTCAAAGCCTGCCCACTATGTGGTCGAAAAAGCCTTCCTCGACTGAGGGCTGTACATCACAGAATAGGAAGGCCACCTTCGCGGGTGGCCTTTTCATTTCAGAACCCTTCCAGCACGATCTTGCCCTTGGCTTTGCCGGATTCGATCAGTTTATGTGCCTTGGTCAGCGTCGCGGCGTCGATTTTTCCAAGAGTTCCTGTAACCGTGGATTTGATCTTGCCGGCATCCACCAGTGCCGCCATCTCAGTTAGAATTTCTCCCTGTCGCGCCATATCGGTCGTGCCAAAGATTGGTCGGGTAAACATCAATTCCCAATGGGCTGATACCGCTTTGATCTTGAATGGCATTATGTTCATCCCGCCCTCAGGATCGTCAATCAGGCCAAACCGCCCCTGCGGCGCAATCAATTCCGCGATCTGTTCGACATAGTTCTGGGTCTGATTGGTCGAAAACACGAACCCCGGTGCATCCAGGCCCATTTTTGTGAATTGAGCAGGCAAAGGTTTGGAATGATCCACGACGTGATGCGCCCCAAGCGCACGGACCCAGTCTTGCGTTTCTGACCGTGAAGCCGTTGCAATCACTGTGAAATCGGTCATTGCGCGCAAGATTTGGATGGCGATCGAACCAACACCACCTGCCCCGCCGATGATCAGAATCGACGGCGTCACGCCTGGAACAGGATCGGTCACGCGAAGGCGATCAAACAACATCTCCCAAGCCGTCAAAGTGGTTAACGGCAATGCCGCCGCCTCTGCATCCGATAAGCTTTCCGGTTTCCGCCCGACAATCCGTTCATCGACCAGATGATACTCGGCATTTGTGCCCCGGCGGTTGATGGCGCCGGCATACCAAACATGATCGCCAGGCTGGAACAATGTCACGGCCTCACCGACCTCCACCACTTCGCCCACCGCGTCATAGCCAAGGATACCCATGTCTGTTTCAATGGTTGGCCGCCCGCCTCTGACTTTCGTATCAACGGGGTTCACCGATACGGACCGGACCTTGACCAGAAGGTCATGGCCAGCCGCGGAAGGTATTGAAATTTCTATATCTTTCAGTGCACCCGCCCCATCAAGCGGGCCCGGAGTGGTGTAACAAACGGCTTTCACGCGGAGATCTCCTTGATTGAACTTGCGCAATACTTATTTTAAGGGGCATTCAATGTCATACCCACATCGTCGACCCATAGTATCAAAAAGGATACCGCATTGGCCAAAGTGAAACATCCCCGATTTGATTGCTCACCCGGTTGCCCGGTCGAGGCCGCGGTCAGCCTGATCGGTGGCAAATGGAAATGTGTGATCCTTTGGCATTTATTGAGCGAGGGAACCCTACGCTTTAGCGACATCGGGCGTCGTGTGGAAAACGCCACTTCGCGGACTTTGACAAAGCAATTGCGCGAGTTGGAAGCTGATGGATTGGTCCACCGTGAGGTTTATCCGCAGGTGCCGCCAAAGGTCGAATACAGCCTGACCGAGATGGGTCAGGGGTTAGGGCCAATTCTTGTCGCGCTGCGTGACTGGGGTGATCAGAATATTGACCTGTTCAACGCATCAAATGTTGCCTGACCTGCCCTGGCGAACAACGAAAAAGGCGCGCCACAGATGGGCGCGCCTATAGTTCATAAAATCGTGAAAAAGCCTTATTTCAAAGGCCCGATCATCATGACCATCTGGCGGCCTTCCATCTTGGGCATGTTTTCAACCTTGCCCAACTCTTTGGTATCCTCGGCCACTCTTTCCAACAGCTCACGACCCAGATTCTGGTGTGCCATTTCGCGACCACGGAAGCGCAAGGTAACTTTCACCTTGTCGCCCTTTTCCAGAAACTTCACCACGTTGCGCATTTTGACTTCGTAGTCATGCGTATCGGTGTTGGGGCGGAATTTCACCTCTTTCACCTGAATCGTAGTTTGTTTCTTCCGCGCCTCGGATTCCCGCTTCTGCTGTTCGTATTTGAACTTGCCGAAATCCATGATCTTGCACACAGGCGGTGCAGCATTGGGCGAGATCTCTACCAGATCAAGACCAACCTGCGCTGCCATTTCCATGGCACGTGTCGGCGTCACAACGCCAACATTTTCGCCTTCGGCACCAATCAATCGAATTTCGGGGGACCGGATACGTTCATTGACGCGGGGGCCGGTATCGCGCTGCGGGGGCGCGTTATGGGGTCTGCGGGCTATTGGTTAAATCCTTCTATGGCCACGAGAGTTATTTGGACCGCGAAGGTAACGCCGCTAGAGCGCAGGTTCAAGGCCAATCCCGGCCAAATGCCGCATGTTTTCAAGGCAACGCGCCAATCGGATTGCGCTTTGTTGATCGGAGGCGTAAGTCATCGGTCGAATGTTCTGCCAAGAGGTAATTTGAACCATGTCGCGCTCATTGATTATTATCGTTGCCCTCGCTGCCATCGGGGCGGTCGGGTATTTCCTAAGCCCCTATAGCTCGCAAGACGCGATGCAGGAAACCGAAGAGGTGATGGAAGAAGCCACCGAATCCATGGATGAGGCTGAAGACGCCGCTGAAACCGTTGAAGAGATGGTGGAAGAAGTTGTTGAAGAAGCAACCGACGCCGTCGAAGAAGTGGTCGAGGAAGTCACCGAAGCCGCTGAAGAAATGGCTGAAGAGGCCGAGGCCGCTGTAGAAGACGCTGTAGAAAGTGTGATGGAAGGCACCGGCGACATGGCCGAAGAGGCCGCTGAAGTTGTCGAAACTGTCACAGACGCCGTCACAGATGAGGCCGCCGAAGTAGTCGAAAGCGTTACAGATGCTGTGACCGAGGAAGTGTCCGACGTTGTGGAAGCTGTGACAGGCACCACTGAGGATGCGGTTGAAGGCGCTGCCGATGCAATGGTTGCCGAAACGGCAGACCCTCTGACCGTTGATGGGTTTGATGCCGACGCCGCATTGGCGGTTGTTGGTCAATCCGACCTGAGCACGGTCAGTCAGGTTGCCCTGTCGGCAGCCATCGAACAGGCGCGGAACGATCCTGCTCTTGTCGCTGAAGTTGTTGCACGTCTGCGCACCGCTTTGGGCCTCTGACCCCACAACAATGATTTAACAATGAAGGCCCGCCCGACTTTTGTTGTGGCGGGTCTTTTCTTGCGGTGCTGCATTGCCAAAATTTCCGAAAGGCAACGGATCGCCCCCGCCCTTGCGGCATTCCTTCGCCTTCCACTGGGAATGGGTCGGAAACAAACTTGCCCGAACCGACATCGCGACGCAGTCTTGTCGCATATTGACCGGGACACCTGCCCATGCCCACTTTGACAGACAGCTTTCTAACCGCGGTTGGCCTTGTGCTTAGCGCTGATGCCGATTTGATCGAGATCGTAGGCTTGTCTTTGCGAGTCTCGCTCACGGCGGTCGTGCTGGCGGCATTGATCGGTTTGCCCCTTGGGGCCGCCCTTGCCGTCTTTCGATTTCGCGGGCGAAGTGCGCTGGTGGTGCTGGTCAACGCACTGATGGGTCTGCCGCCTGTAGTTGTCGGCCTTGTTGTGTATCTGGCCTTTTCTGCCTCTGGCCCATTCGGGGTCTTTGGCCTGCTATACACACCAACCGCGATGATCATCGCCCAAACTGTTCTTGTTTTTCCGATCATTGCGGCCCTCACCCGCGCGACCTTGTCCGACCTTCTTCAGGAATATGACGAGACGCTCCGGATACTGGGCGCGAACCGGGTCGATGTAATCGCCACCCTGCTTTGGGATGGCCGGTTCACATTGGCCACTGCTCTATTGGCGGGTTTGGGCCGGGCCTTGGCTGAAGTGGGCGCTGTCATGCTGGTCGGCGGGAACATCGACCACGTCACTCGTGTGATGACCACCGCCATCGCTTTGGAAACCTCGCGTGGCGCGTTGCCTTTGGCGCTTGGGCTTGGTTTGGTTTTGCTGCTGCTGACATTGGTTTTGAATGCTGTCGTCCTTGGGTTGCGCGCCCGGTTGGAGGAACACGCCCATGGCTAAAGACTCGCCCCGCGTCATTCCGTTTTCTCCGACGCCTGCCTCAGACGATTTGCCAGCGATCCGCCTTTGCGATTTGCGATTCAAACGTCGCGGCGCAGGTTTGCTGAACGGCCTAACGCTGGACTTGCCATCAACCGGCATCACGGCCGTTCTTGGACCCAACGGCGCGGGCAAGTCTTTGTTGCTGCGGGTTGTTGCCGGGTTGGTCGACCCGGATTCCGGCAAGGTTGTACTGCCAAGGGCCATGCAAGGCCGGGTTGGGTTGGTATTTCAACGACCAACATTGCTGCGTCGCACGGTTCGGGGCAACCTGCTGCACGCGCTGAAACTGGCCCGTGTGCCGCGAAAATTGCGCGCGCAACGACTGGACGAGCTTTTGGCGTTGGGCAACCTTGGAAGTCTGGCAGACCGACCCGCACGCAGGCTGTCAGGGGGTGAGCAACAGCGCCTTGCCATCACCCGTGCATTGGCCGCCAACCCCCTACTGTTGATGTTGGATGAGCCCACTGCCCATCTGGATCCACATGCAACCCACGCGATCGAAGCGATCATCACGCGGGTCGCCGCACAGGGCACCAAGGTGATCCTCGTGACCCATGACACAGGCCAGGTTCAACGGCTGGCACGCGATGTTGCCTTCCTCCATCAGGGTCTGGCGCATGAACTGACGTCCAAGGCCCAGTTTCTGAATGCGCCGCAAAGCGGCCCTGCCCGTGCATATCTCAAAGGAAAACTACTGCTGTGACACGTATCTGGTTGGTCTGCCTTGGCATGGCTCTGTCTCCACCTGTTCTTGCCGACACTCCGGTTGTCCTGGTGCAATCCACCACATCCACGCAAAATTCCGGGCTCTACGCGCACCTTTTGCCCATCGCCTCAGACGCGCTCGGCCTGGATATCCGCGTCGTGGCGGTCGGCACAGGCCAAGCCTTGCGCAATGCTGAGCGTTGCGATGGCGATATGCTGATCGTCCACGCCCGGACGGCTGAAGAAGAGTTTGTTGCCGCAGGTTTTGGCGTTGCGCGCTACAACCTGATGTATAACGACTTCGTTCTGATCGGTCCGGCAAACGACCCTGCAGAGGTGGCAACAACAACTTCGATCGAAGAGGCATTGGTCCGAATTGCCATGACCGGCGCCCCATTTGCCAGCCGCGGCGACGATAGCGGCACCCATCAAAAGGAACTTGGCCTGTGGGACGGTATTGCCGATGTTGCTGCAGCGTCAGGCGGCTGGTACCGCGAAACCGGGTCCGGCATGGGCGCTACTCTGAATATTGCCGTAGGTATGGGGGCCTACAGTCTAACTGACCGCGCCACATGGTTGTCGTTCGAAAACCAAGGCAGTCACGTGATCCTCAGCGAAGGCGATGCCGCGTTGTTCAATCAATATGGTGTCATTCCGGTGGACCCGACCCATTGCCCCAATGTGAACGCGGATGGAGCGGCCGCATTTACCCAATGGCTTCTGACCGATGGGCAAGATGTAATCGCTGGCTTCACTCGAGACGGCGAGCAGTTGTTTTTTCCGAACGCAGATTAAGTCCGCGATGAATGGCTCAGCCCGCGGATACGCGGATTGAGCCTATTTCGAGTTCTGGCAGTCAGGTAATTGGGTTATTTCGATCCTGTCGGCGCCGGATTCACCGGTGCAACAGGCACACCTTCCAGCATGTCAAGAAACACATTGATCGTATCAAGACGTGTGCCGTCTTCCTGCAGGCTATACCCTGCGACGCTGGCGGTGACGCGCCCCTGATCCTCAGAACAGATAATCGCAACTTGCGTCACGCCCGGCGGCACCTCGAAACCAAGCACCGAAAATGTGGCTTCGCCCATGTCCGGCTCCATCCCGTGGCGGCGGAATTGCTGTTGCATGGCATCGCGGGCCGTGTTCATGCACTCTACCTCTGAGGTGAACCCGGTGACGTAACCCGAAGAAAACCCTTCGGCGACGGCAAAACTTGTGGTGCCAAGGCCAACCAAAAATGCCATTCCGGCCAATCGCAACATGCCGCGCAGGGAAGTGGTGTGGGAAATCATGTGACGGCTCCTTATTATGAATTTCTTGATAATTTTGCGTCCCTATCCAAACACGGATCGAGATTTCCGCAAAATGCGAAATCACGAATTGAGCGTAACATTTTGTTTCTAAACTCTATTTTTAGAGTTCCGGTGAACAGAACGCGGCTGCGGGCGCGATGGAATCTCTTTTAATAGCCCGCCGACAGCCATCGCCGCGATATCTTTGGAACTTGGCGGAAACCCGCAACAGACACGCTCTAACACCCAATCGGCCCCATTCAAGGCAGGGGATCGCGCACAGCCGGGCAAGCCGATCACGGGCCGTTCTGCAACCTGCCCCAAAAACAGAAGGTTTCCCGGATCAACCGGCATCCCGAACCGGGTGATCGTACCGCCTGCATCGACAACGGCTGATGGCGCAACATCATGAATGTCTGAAGTCGCACTGACGGTAAGGATTAGGGCCAGATCGCCTTGCAGTCGCTTTAACCCCTGTGCGATTGCGTCTTGGTCATGTGGAACGGTCATCACATCGGCCAACTGCATACCCAGAGCCTCCAGTCGGCCACGGATCGCTGACACACCCTTGCTTTCGCTAGAGCCAGGCTTTCCCCGACTTTCCGTGATGATCAGCCCTGCGGTTTTGTAGGCAACCGGAGCTACAGAAAATGCGGCTTTGGCGACCTCTTCGGCGGCTTTCAAGTCACTGTCGGAAACGGCGTATGAAATGATTTTGACAGTTGCCACCATCATCCCCGGCCAAGCGCGCTGCCAATCAGGAACGGTGGCGACAGTGATCATAGGATCAACGCCGTTTACTCCGGTAATGGCGTCGGAAGAAAGCCGGACAACCCCTGGGTGCGCAGCGCGGATGTTGACGCGACCTGTAAAGGCAGTTTCAACGACAAGCCCCGCCGCAGCGGGATCGGGTACAAGCGCAGAAGCAAGTCGGGCGGCCGCATGGTCTTCCCCCACATCGCCATCACCCAATCTTGCTACAACTACAGTTTGGTGACCGGCGGCAAACAGGTTTGCACAATCATCTGCAGTTAAAACGCGCCCCTTTCGCAGGCGCCCACCGGCCCATTGTAATGAATGCGCCAAAATGGCGCCTTGGGCGTCGTGCGTGGGGCAATCACCAAAGATCATGTGCGACGCAGCCTCTGAATAACCTCAGCAAGGATGGAAACGGCAATTTCGGCAGGGTTTGCCGCCCCGATGTCCAGACCAACAGGGGCATGAATCCGCGCGATCTGCAGGTTTGAAAACCCATCCGCAATCAGTCGTTGAACACGTTTTGCATGGGTTCGGTTTGACCCGAGCGCACCGATATAGAAGGCCTCGCTGGCCAAAGCAGTTTTGATCGCGGGATCGTCCAGTTTTGGATCATGAGTCAAAGTTATGACACCCGCGCGTGGATCAAGGCCAATCTGCTGCAAGCCTTCGTCGGGCCAGGCTTCTATTATGGTCTCACCGGGAAACCGGGATGCGGCCACAAAACCGGGGCGTGGATCGATCAAAACCGGGTCGAACCCCGCCAAGCGCGCCATAGGCATCAGGGCCTGTGCAATATGGACCGCCCCAACAACGGCAAGCCTAATTCCGGGGCTGTGGATGCCGATGAACCAATCCCCATCGAAGCCTGAGCGATCTTTGGCAAAGCGATCAAGCATGGCGGTGTCTTCAGCTGCTTTGGCTCGCGAAACCAAACGACGCTCTCCGCTAGCCACATTGACAAGATAGGCCATTTGCTGCCGGGCCGCGCGTGCCTTGACCAAGGTTTCCAGAACATCGACCGAAATGACCGCACCGACGGGTTCAACCAAAATTCGGATACGCCCACCACAGGCCAGCCCAACGGCAAAAGCATCCTCATCCGCAACGCCAAATTCCAGTAGTTCCGCAGTGCCCCGTGACAAGGCTTCAAGCGCTTCGGCGACAACCGCACCCTCGACACAACCGCCTGACACCGAACCTTCCATCACGCCTGCCGCTGACACAACCATCTGACTGCCAGCCCGCCGCGGGGCCGAGCCCCATGTCTCCACCACAGTGGCCAAGACCGCACCAGAGCCGTTGTTGTGCCACTCCAAAGCAAGCTCCGGAATTCGATCCAGATTTGATGTCATGATGAACCCTTTCGGATGGCTGTCCTACCTCGCGCGGTGCAAACCTACCTCGCGCGGTGCAAACCATATCCTGCTTCCCAGGAAACAGAAATGGGGATCAAAGCCCAGATTGTAACCGTAATGATTTAAACCCACACTAAACCGGCAGAGATGCCAGTCACGCTTAACCAACGTCTTGACCCTGCGCGCTAAATCCTGCACGGCTGGTGCCGATTTTCGGAGAGATAGATGTTACGCCGTTTTTACGATTGGACGCTTAGCCTCGCTGAGCATCGCTATGCATTGGTGGCCCTCGCCATCGTGTCATTTGCCGAAAGCTCGTTTTTTCCTATTCCCCCCGATCTGTTGATGATCCCGATGATTTTGGCGGCCCCATCGCGCGCCTTTTTGATTGCGGGCGTTTGCCTTGTGGCGTCCGTTCTGGGCGGCATCGCAGGATACGCCATTGGCCAGTTCGCATTCGAAGAACTCGGCCGCCCGATTTTCGAGGCACTGGGCAAAGTGGACCGCATTGAGGAATTCAACGCGCGCTTCAATGATTTCGGGTTCTGGCCCGTCCTGATCGCGGGGCTCACGCCCTTCCCCTACAAGGTTATCACCATCATGTCGGGCTGGACCGGCCTGCCCTTTATGACTTTTGTCCTCACTTCCATTCTTGCGCGCGGCTTGCGCTTCTTCATCGTGGCAGGATTGCTCTGGAAATTCGGCGCGCCTATTCGTGAGTTTATCGAGCGCCGCCTTGGCTTGATGTTCATTCTCTTCGTGCTACTGCTTGCCGGAGGTTTCTACGTGGTGAAGTTCATATGACCCAGCTTTCTGCCCGCATGTTGATGCTTTTGGCCGGTCTTGGATCGGCGGCGCTGTTCTTTGGGGCGCTGTTTTTCCAATTCGTAATTGGGGTGGAACCCTGTGCTATGTGTTTCTGGCAGCGTTGGCCGCACCGAGTAGGCATCATTCTGGGTTTGATTGGCGCGGCCATTCCGCGTGCTATCATTGCGGCGGCTGGCGCCATTAACATGGCCGTCAGCTTTGGGCTTGCTGCTTTTCACACCGGGGTTGAGCGGCAATGGTGGGACGGACCGGCCAGTTGCACATCGCGCGGCGTGGACCTAACGGCCAGTGAATGTGGGCTTTTGGACCCCAATTGTGGCAATGCGATTGCACTTTGCGATGAAATCTCGTGGTCGCTTTTTGGCCTGTCCATGGCCAACTACAACGCCGTTATTTCGCTGGTCCTGCTTGGCTTATGCGTCGCTGCGTTTCGTAAAGCACGCGCCAAGGCCTAATGTCGACTGTAACGACTGGTGCTGAGAAGCAGGCTTGTTTCTGAGGTCGACACACCCTCCATCTTCCGTATGACCCCAAGGGTGACGTCCAGCTCTTCCAAAGTTGCTGTGCCCAACTCAACGATCAAATCCCATTTACCATTGGTTGAATGGATCGCCTGTACATGTGGGCGACCAGTCAACTGACGCCGGATGCGGTCCATCCCCGGACCTTCAATGGCCAGCATGGTCAAGGCACGTACAGGGCTAACAGCCAAATCGCCGCGCGTGACAACCGAATAACCGTGGATCTCTCCGCTGCTCGACAAACGCTCCATCCGGCCACGTACCGTTGCGCGAGTGACCCCAAGTTCCAGCGCAAGATCCGAGACCGATGCCCGACCATCGCGCCTGAGTGCAGCCAGCAGCCGTAAATCCATTTCATCCAAATTTGACATAGTAATTGACCATTTTGCGCAATATCCGCCCATTATGATCAATTTGTTGGCTTATGTCTAATCCGATCCGGTTGATACCAGTGGGTAACAGATTGAACGTCGCAGATTGAGGCTCTCAATGACTCCCACAAATATCATTCTCGTTGGCGCACCGGTTGATAGCGGCAAACGCCGCCAGGGCTGCCTTATGGGCCCTGATGCATACCGGACCGCTGGCCTTGCCAAGACGCTGGAAAGCCTTGGCCACCCGACCCGGGATATTGGCAATGTTGTGCCTGCCCCGCTTAAGGACATCCAGAGCGCGACGCATCTGCATGCACTGGCGGAAACCGTGGCCTGGACAGAAGCCCTCAGCGCCGCGGCAGAAACAGCAATGGAAGATGGATTTCCAGTTTTTATGGGCGGCGATCACAGTCTCGCCCTCGGCACCGTCTCCGGTGTTGCCAATTATGCAGCGGCCCAAAACCGCCCACAATTTGTGCTTTGGCTGGACGCGCATTCTGACTACCACACGCCAGAGAGCACCGGCACGGGCAATCTGCACGGCACACCAGTTGGGTACGTTACAGGACGCGAAGGATTCGAAGCCTTTCCACCGGTTGCCAACCCGGTCCCCCACGAAAACATTGCCATGATCGGACTGCGCTCGGTTGATAGCGAGGAACGCGCGGCGCTGGAAGAAACCGATATTGCGATTACCGATATGCGGGCCATTGACGAACATGGCATCGCGGCGCCTTTACGAGAGTTTCTCGCCCGTGTTGAGGCTGCAAATGGCCTGCTGCACGTGTCCTTGGACGTGGATTTCCTAGATCCTGAAATCGCCCCCGCCGTTGGCACCACTGTTCCCGGCGGCGCCAGTTTCCGTGAAGGGCATTTGGTGATGGAAATCCTACATGATTCCGGCCTTGTCTCATCGCTCGACCTTGTCGAACTTAATCCGTTCCTTGATGACCGCGGACGCACGGCATCTTTGATGGTCGACCTCACCGCATCGCTTATGGGGCGCCGTGTCTTTGACCGCCCAACCCGGAGCTTTGCCGCATGAGCCAGCAAGCCCCCGCATCGGTGGTCATGATCCGCCCGCATCACTTTCAACCCAATGCAGAGACGGCCGCTGACAATGCGTTCCAAACGGCGTGTGCGCTGTCGCCGGCAGATACTGCTAAATCGGCTCGCGCCGAATTCGACGGTGTCGTGACCGCGCTGCGCGACGTGGGCGTGACCGTGCACGACTTTGACGATACCGGCACCGAGACACCAGATTCCGTTTTTCCGAATAACTGGTTTTCCACCCATGCCGGCGGTCATGTCGCGGTCTATCCGATGTATGCCCAGACCCGTCGCCGTGAACGCCGGTGGGACGTGATCGAGATGCTGAAACGCGATTACCGCGTGCAGGATGTGATCGACTATTCCGGGCTTGAGGCCGATGGTCTGGCCCTGGAAGGCACCGGCGCGATGGTACTGGATCACGTGGGCCGCGTGGCCTATGTCGCGAAATCGAACCGCGCCGATCCGGTGATCCTGGAACGGTTCTGCACCAATTTCGCTTATGAGCCCATCGCCTTCGACGCGGTCGATGCCAAGGGCACGGCCGTCTATCACACCAATGTCCTGATGGGGATCGGCACCGAATATGCGATGATCGGGCTGGACATGATCACCTCGGATGAGCGCCGCGAGACGGTGATGTCCCGGCTTGAGGAAAGCGGGCATGAGGTGATTGCACTCAGCGAGGATCAGATCACCCGGTTCGCGGGCAATGCCATCGAGGTGACGGGCGACAAGGGTCGTGTTCTGGCCCTGTCGCAAACCGCCTATGACGCGCTTTCCCCAGATCAGATCGCGATCATCGAACGTTCGGCCAAGATCCTGCCCTTGGCCATCCCCACGATTGAAACAGCCGGCGGCTCGATCCGTTGCATGATCGCCGGCATCCACCTGTCTCGCCGATAAGAGTCCTCAGACCATGACCACAATCCCCGCCCCCTCCAACCTCGCCTTCGTACCGTTTGTTTCGGTTCAGAACATGATGGGCCTCGTCCATCATATCGGCATCGAGAAAGTGATGACCGATATTGCCGCCAATATCGAAGAGGATTTCAAACGCTGGGAGTTGTTTGACAAAACCCCGCGCGTTGCGAGCCATTCTGATGTTGGCGTGATCGAGCTGATGCCGACCTCGGATGGCGAGATGTATGGCTTCAAATATGTCAACGGACACCCCAAGAACACCAGGGAAGGGCTGCAAACCGTCACCGCCTTCGGCCTTCTGGCCGATGTCGATAGCGGCTATCCCAAGCTCTTGACCGAGATGACGGTTCTGACCGCGCTGCGCACCGCTGCCATGTCGGCGTTGGCCGCGAAATACCTGGCCCCCAAAGGCGCCACCACCATGGCGATGATCGGCAATGGCGCTCAATCCGAGTTCCAATGCCTTGCCTTCAAGGCGATCTGCGGCATCGACACCGTGCGCCTTTACGATACCGACCCGGCGGCAACGGCCAAGGCCGCTCGCAATCTGGCGGGGTTCGGCCTGACCGTGGTGTCTTGCTCTTCGGGTGAGGAGAGCATGGAGGGCGCCCAGATTATCACCACCTGCACCGCCGACAAACAGAACGCCACCATCCTGACCGACAACATGATCGGCGACGGCGTGCATATCAACGCCATTGGCGGCGATTGCCCGGGCAAGACCGAGCTGCACCGCGATATTCTGCTGCGCTCGGACATATTCGTGGAATACCCGCAGCAGACCTGGGTTGAGGGTGAGATTCAGCAATTGGACGAGGGCCACCCCCTGACCGAGTTATGGCAGGTGTTCGCGGGCACGGCCAAGGGCCGGACCTCCGAGCGCCAGATCACACTGTTTGACAGCGTGGGCTTTGCCATCGAGGATTTCTCGGCCCTGCGATACGTTTTATCAGCCATTCAAGGCACTGGTTTTTATGAAGAATTGGATATGCTGGCGGACCCCGATGATCCACGGGATTTGTTTGGCATGTTGCAGCGGTCAAACGCATAAGGTTTCGAATGGCCTACGGCCATCCGACCGGCGGGGGGGCCAGCCCCCGCACCCCCCGGGTTACATTTGCAAAGAAGAGGACCACTGACCGTGGCCTGTTTCTAGACGATCAGTGAATTGGAATTTCACCAACGACATTACGCCATTCGCCGGGACTGATCATTTTTCGATGCGAAAACCGGACGGAATGGAGCGCGCCTTCAATCTCTTCCTGCCAGAACTCTATGAACTTAAAGAGCCGGTCGTGATCAGGCGCAAGATCGTAATCCTGCCAGATGAAGGTGTTCAGGACATGCGGGTAATCGGGCATGTGATAGAACATCTCGGCCGTGGTCAGGCCATAGCCTTTGAGCATCAATTCGGTTTCAGATACTGCCATGTGGCACCTCTTTATTTGGGGCCTCCCTGCCCCTATGATGCGCAATGATCTTTAAAAATCAAATAAAACAATCTGTTACCGGTCAATACCAGTGAGTGCCAGTTTGTTGCGCTCGGAAACAATGGCAGTCGAAAAGTAAACCACCATTCACCCAAGCATAGTGGCCGTTTTGCGGGGTGAGGCTGGAATATCGGTCTTTGACGCAGGTCTTACTGTTCATCTAGCTTGCTCGAAAAATACGATCCAAAACCAAGGACTGGCATCATGATCAAGATTAGCCTTCGTTATCCCTACGACGAATACGGGCGGTTCGATATCGATTACTACGTGAACAAACACGCCCCTGGGTGCGGGGGCTAATGGGCGCAGCGCTGCAAGGATTTGAAATTGAACAGGGTCTAAGCGGTCGAAAACCCGGCTCAAATCCAGCCTATGTTGCAGTTGCCAATCTGTATTTTGAGTCTGTGGATGACTTCAAATCATCTTATGGGCAAAACGCAATTGAGATTCAGAGCGACATTCCAAACGACACCGATAGCCAGCCCGAGATGCAAATCAGCGTGGTGAAGGACTCACAAGTGCCAGAAATGACTTTTCCGCAGGCTTAGCCGAATGGAAAGTGGCAATATCCACCCCGGCTTGGTGCACTCGTTCACGACGGCGAAAAGGATCGTCCTCTATGATCTTTGATCTGCCGTTTTCTCAACACAAGCCACGCCTCCCCGCATGTGGGCAGATCTGATCTTCATTCCTCAAATCGCGCCCCGTCACCACCCCCATTGCACCCTATATCCCGTCCCTCTATACTCTGCGACAACTAGATATAGATGCACGACAAAGGGCGAGCAGAACCCGTGACGGATACACCCCAACCTCCTGAAAACATGGATGAAAACGGACCCGAGGCGCCATCTTATGACGGGCCAAAGATCTCAATCGTCGATGAAATGAAAACCAGCTTCATCGACTATGCGATGTCGGTGATCATTTCGCGTGCAATCCCGGACCTTCGCGACGGGCTGAAACCGGTGCACCGGCGCATCCTTTATGCGATGCACGAGACCAACAATTCCCACGACAAGGCGTATCGAAAGTCCGCCCGTCCAGTGGGCGATGTGATGGGGAAATACCATCCGCATGGTGACAGCGCCATCTATGACGCGCTGGTGCGGATGGCTCAGGATTTCTCGATGTCTCTGCCGCTGTTGGACGGTCAGGGCAATTTCGGGTCGATGGATGGCGATAACCCTGCCGCCATGCGCTATACGGAAGTGCGGATGGACAAGCCCGCTGCCAGCCTTTTGGCCGATATCGACAAGGATACGGTTGATTTTCAGGACAATTATGACGGAAAAGACCAGGAACCCACGGTTCTGCCTGCCCGCTTCCCGAACATGCTGGTCAATGGCGCCGGCGGTATTGCTGTTGGTATGGCCACCAATATCCCGCCGCATAACCTTGGCGAAGTGATCGACGCCTGTCAGGCGCTGATCGAAGATTCCGACCTGACCAGTGAACAATTGATGGAATATGTTCCGGCGCCAGATTTCCCGACGGGTGGTATCATTCTGGGCCGCGCTGGCGCGCGCAAAGCCTATCTGGAAGGGCGCGGCAGCGTCGTGATCCGAGCTAAAACCCGGATCGAAGAGATCAGGAAAGACCGCTATGCCATTGTTCTAGATGAGATTCCTTATCAGGTGAACAAGGCAACGCTGATCGAGCGTATTGCTGAAGGTGTCCGTGATAAGAAGCTTGAGGGCATTTCTGCCGTTCAGGATGAATCAGACCGGATCGGCGTACGCGTCGTCGTTGAACTCAAGCGCGACGCAACGCCGGAAGTGGTCTTGAACCAACTGTTCCGATTCACACAGATGCAGACGTCTTTCGGTTGCAACATGCTGGCGCTGAATGGCGGGCGGCCTGAGCAACTGACACTGCGCCGTTTCCTGACCTCTTTCCTTGATTTCCGGGAAGAAGTTGTGGCCCGCCGCACTGCGTTCGAACTTCGCAAGGCGCGTGAGCGCAGCCATATCCTGTGTGGTCTGGCCGTGGCCGTGACCAATGTGGACGAAGTTGTTGCAACCATTCGCTCCTCTGCCGATGCGCCGGAAGCCCGCGAAAAGCTGATGACCCGGCGTTGGCCGGCCGAGGATATCGCGCCCTATATCCGTCTGATTGACGACCCGACCCATAAGATGAACGAGGACGGGACCTATAACCTGTCAGAGACTCAGGCCCGCGCCATTCTTGAGCTGCGCCTGCAGCGCCTGACGCAAATTGGCGTCAAGGAAGTGACTGACGAGCTGCAGGAGCTGGCCGCGAAAATCAAGGACTACCTAGAGATCCTTGGCAGCCGCGACCGGATCCTCGCGATCATTTCGGCTGAACTGGCTGAAGTAAAAGACCAATTTGCCGTGCCCCGACGCACCGAGATTGTTGATTGGTCTGGCGATATGGACGACGAGGATCTGATCGAGCGCGAAGATATGGTCGTGACGGTCACTTCTGGGGGCTATATCAAACGGACCCCTCTGGTCGATTTCCGCGCACAAAAGCGTGGCGGCAAGGGCCTGTCGGGCGGCAGCCTGAAAGAAGATGATGTTGTGACGACTCTCTTTGTCGCCAACACCCATACGCCGTTGTTGTTCTTCACCACGGATGGAATGGTCTACAAGCTCAAAACTTGGCGTTTGCCGCAGGGCGGACGGACATCCAAGGGTAAAGCCATCGTTAATATCCTGCCCATTCCAACAGGCGTTTCGATCGCGGCGATTATGCCGATCGACCGGGATGAAGATCACTGGGATGAGCTGCAAATCGCCTTTGCCACAACCGCGGGCGATGTGCGTCGCAATGCACTGTCAGATTTCACAAATGTGAAATCCAACGGCAAAATCGCGATGAAGCTGCCCGAAGGCGTAGAGTTGGTAAACGCCCGCATCTGTACAGAAGACGATGATGTGATGCTGGTGACCAATTCGGGCCGCGCCATACGGTTCCGTACGACAGATGTCCGGGTCTTTAAGGGCCGGGATTCCACTGGTGTACGCGGCATTCGCCTGAACGGAACAGACCGCGTGGTTTCCATGTCTGTCATTCGCCATTTCGAGGCCAGTGCAGAAGAGCGGGCCGCCTATCTCAAGATGCGCCGCGCTGTTGCGGGTCTGACCGATGAAGACGTTGACAACGATGACGATGCGGTCGCCGATATGGCGCTGAGTCAGGAACGTTATGCCGAGATGTCAGCAGCCGAAGACCTGATCCTGACAATCTCTGCCAAGGGATCGGGCAAACTCAGCTCCAGTCATGATTATCCCGTGCGCGGGCGCGGCGGTCAGGGAGTTGCTGCCATGGATAAGGCCATGCGTGGCGGCGCGCTTGTCGCGTCCTTCCCTGTTGATATGGGCGATCAGATCATGCTTGCAACAACAACGGGCCAGTCAATCCGTTGCCCTGTTGATGGTATTTCTTTCCGTTCAAGGTCTGCCGGTGGCGTCAAAGTCTTCGATACAGCCAAGAATGAAGAGGTTGTTTCGGTCGCTTGGATTGCGGAACAGGACGAGGAGGCTGACGAGGAATGAGGCTTGCCCTCGTTGCCTATCTGGCGCGCGACTATGATGAGGCGATTGCCTGGTTTCAGGACGCGCTTGGTTGGGTGTTGCTGGAAGACACGGATATGGGGGACGGTAAGCGGTGGGTCCGCGTCGCCCCCCATGCAGGAGCAGAGACCGCATTTCTGATTGCGCGAGCTGTTGATGATCAAGTGGACCAAATAGGGAAGAATGCGGGCGGGCGTTTTGGGTATTTCCTCTTTTGTGATGATTTCACGGGCCAAGAAACGCGCATGAAGGCGGCCGGTGTTCATTTCGAAGAGCCGCCGCGCCATGAACCTTACGGTATCGTCGCCGTCTTTCGTGATCTCTATGGCAATCGTTGGGATTTGATTGAGGCAGCAAAGTAACTGTCTCATTCCCGCCTGATTTTGGCCGCAGCCCGACCACGGGATCGCGCGAAATTCACCTAAAGCTTTCGACAAATTCGCCTCAATTCTGAATCAAAATATTGAGGCTGGAGCCAATTGGGCCGGGGGGCCGACATATCAAAAGAGCACATCCCTACTCGCTCTTTTCGAAGGACAAGGCTGCCACCATGACCTCCCGTGCTGAACGCGTTACTCTGAACATGACCGCTCAAAACCTGCTGCGGATCCTCATCGCCTCTTATTTTCTGGCCGTCGGGCTGAACCTCATCCCTGGAACCGACCTGGCCATCTTGACCGAGCAGGTTGTGCCAAGCCATGTAGCTACTCCTCTTGCAGCCATGGTAATTTTCGCCCTCGCCTTTCTTGTCATGGTTGGCCTTTATATGCGCCCTGCGGCATTGGTCCTTGGACTTCTCACATTCTTTGCAAGCTATTTGAAAATGATGGAGCTTGGTGTCGCGGATGAACTGGGCACGTTCTGGCGCGACCTCGTCCTGATTGCAGCACTTATGCTGACCTATGCCGAGAATGCCCCGCGAGACTATCAAATGCGCCGCGTTATCCGCCGCAAGATCACACCGCGCCGGGTTGTACGTCCGGTCAACCCGGACATTGGTCAACCGTTGCGTCTAACTGCCCATTCTGACACCCTGCGTCGCAATGCAGCCACAGATACTGTCGCAAAGCTGCGCAGCGCTTCAGAGATCGAAGACAACATCACAAATATTTTTTGCGACGACAGGCTAACCGCCAGCTAAGCCGTGACCATTGGCGGCCCGGGTTTCTCGTTCGGGCCGCTCCTTCTAGTCCCGTGGTTTCTTACGAGCCGACAGTTTCCGATCACTGTTCGACAATGGGAAACAAATTGCGGCAGGAATTCGGTCTTAAGGTTAACGGTTGGTTCCAATTCGGCGACAATTCTGGCCTCTACCCCATGATTACCACCAGAACTGCAGCCAAATTTCCCCGATACTTCCCACAACGCGGCCACCTCTTGCCCTATTCCGCATCCATATTGTTTTCATCGAGCAATCAATTGGGGCAAAACCAATGAACAACCTAACCGAATGGCTCCGCCTAAACTTCAGGGTTTGTCTATCGGCGACACTGATGATCGAGGCCGCGATCGGACTGATCCCGCAGTTGGCAGACTGCAACGTTCCGTCAGTAGTAGGTGGTATGGAGGGGTTGGAATATCATTCCGCGGCCCTCTCCGCTTTATATTTTGTACTTAGTTTTTGGTTAATCCTGGGCATCCGCACGTCGATGGTTTCGGCGTTGGCAGCTGTCCTACTTGTATTCCCTGCTATCATGACGACACCAAATGGCGATCCGGAACTGGCGGTAAAGATAACGCTGGTCACCGTCTTCGCGGTGCCGCTCATCCTGTATGGCGGGGGACGTTACACAGTTTTCGAGATTCGTGAGGCGCTGAATATCGCGCATGAGGGAGACGCGACCGCCGCCAAAGACGGCCAAGCTGAGCTTCGTACCAGTTAATCATCGATTTTTGGGTACGCCCAAGGGGCCGAGGCTTTCAATTTGCCTCGGCCCCTTTTATATGCCGCAGCCATGACGCGTGAAATTCAAATCATTGGCGGTGGTCTCGCCGGATCTGAGGCCGCCTGGCAGGCCGCTCAGATGAATGTGCCTGTGGTCCTGCATGAGATGCGGCCAAAAGTAGGTACTTTTGCACATCAAACCGGCAACTTGGCCGAAATGGTGTGCTCCAATTCTTTCCGTTCTGACGATGATGAGCAGAATGCCGTCGGGCTCTTGCATTGGGAAATGCGCGCTGCGGGCAGCCTGATCATGGAAATGGCCGACCGACATCGCCTGCCCGCCGGTGGCGCTTTGGCGGTTGACCGTGATCCGTTCTCCGCTGATGTAACCGCGCATTTGCGGGCCCACCCTTTGATCACAATCGTAGAAGAGGAAATTCAGGGCCTGCCAGAAACAGGCCCCACAATCATTGCGACAGGTCCACTGACCTCTGGCGCGCTGGCCGAGGCGATTGCTCGTGAAACCGGTCAGGACAGCCTTGCCTTCTTTGACGCGATCGCTCCAATTATCCACACCGACTCCATCGACATGTCCAAGGCATGGATGCAATCGCGCTATGACAAGGGCGAGACCGAGGAAGAACGGACCGCTTACCTCAATTGCCCGATGACCAAGGACCAATACGAGGCCTTTATCGACGCAATTCTTGCGGCGGACAAAACTGAATTCAAGGAAGGCGAAACAGCCGGCTATTTCGATGGTTGTTTGCCCATTGAAGTGATGGCAGAGCGCGGCAGAGAGACTTTGCGCTTTGGACCGATGAAGCCGGTAGGCCTTACCGATCCGCACCAACCCGATGTGAAACCCTATGCCGTAGTTCAACTGCGCCGTGACAATAAACTGGGAACTTTGTTCAATATTGTCGGCTTTCAAACCAAGATGAAGTACGGCGCGCAAGCCACTGTTTTTCGAATGATTCCAGGACTTGAGAGTGCCCGATTTGCACGTTTGGGGGGCATTCACCGCAACACGTTTCTAAACTCTCCGACGCTGCTGGATGACCAGATGCGCATGCGGACGAAACCGCATATTCGCTTTGCCGGACAGATCACAGGTGTCGAAGGTTATGTGGAATCAGCGTCCATGGGGCTTTTAGCAGGACGCCTGGCGGCAGCGGAAATTCTTGGCACCAGCCTACCTGCTGTTCCGCAGGAAACGGCGATGGGTGCGCTTGTCCATCACATCACGGGCGGGGCCGAGGCCAAGACCTTCCAGCCGATGAACGTCAATTTTGGGCTCTTCCCGCCAATTGATATTAAGGGCGGACGCCGCAACCGCAAAGAACGCTACAAGGGCTATACCGACCGCGCCAAGTCAGCCTGGGAGGACTGGCTCGACCCTGCACGAGCCGTGGCCGAATGAAAAACTGGAGGGCATTTCGCGCATGATCACGCGGTTTGCGCCCTCACCAACGGGACCCTTGCATCTGGGCCACGCCTTTTCCGCAATTCTTGCGCATGACTTGGCGCAGGCGTCAGAAGGAAGGTTTCTACTCAGAATCGAAGATATCGACCACACCCGCGCAAAACCGGAATGGGAGGCTCTGATCTATGAGGATTTGCACTGGCTTGGTCTGACTTGGGAAGAACCGGCTATTCGCCAATCAGATCGTACCGACGCCTATATGCAGGCGTTGGAGGATTTATGGGATCGCGGCCTTCTCTACCCATGCCATTGTAATCGCAAAGATATTCAGGAAGCCATTAGTGCCCCGCAGGAAGGCGTAATCCCTGTCTATGGCCCCGATGGTATTGTCTATCCCGGCACCTGTGCAGTCAGATTGGACCGTCCAGGCCCAAAGGCAACCCTCCCGTCTGGTGTGCCTCTACGGCTGGATATGTCGGCGGCCACGGCCAACACAACCAATCTGTCTTTCACCGAAACAGGCGCAAGCCCCGCGCGCCAGTCGGGAATAATTCCCGTATCGAACCAGTATCTTAGGGCGGCAGTTGGCGACATTGTCTTGTCGCGAAAGGACTTCCTGGGATCGTACCACCTTTCGGTTGTCCTGGACGATGCACTGCAAGGCGTGACCGATGTAATCCGGGGGCAGGATCTATTTGAGGCCACAAAAATACATGTCTTGCTGCAAAACCTGCTTGGCCTGCCAACGCCAATTTACCATCACCATCGCTTGATACGCGACGAGTCCGGCAAAAGGCTGGCAAAGCGCGATGACGCGCGAGCAATCCGACAATATCGGGCCGATGGTTTCAGCCCCAAGGACATCCGCGCGATAGTAGGCTTGGCCTGATTGGTCAGACCATCGGCCTCATCAGCTCAACTTCAGCGCCGTCTTTTATGCTTGTGTAGAAGCAACTACGACGGTTTGTGTGACAGGCCGGTCCCACCTGCTCGACCACCGCCAACAAACAATCCCGGTCGCAATCCATGCGCAAATCTATCAACTTCTGCGTATGGCCCGAACTTTCGCCCTTTATCCAAAACGACTGACGTGAACGCGACCAATAGGTCACACGCTTGGTTTCGAGCGTTTTTTCAACGGCATCGGCATTCATCCAGGCCAGCATTAACACCTCACCCGAGATCGCATCCTGCGCAATACAAGGCAGCAAGCCATCCGAGTTGAAGGTCAAGGTTTTGGGATCAAAGGCCATGGGTCGCACCCCCTTTGCATTCTGGCGTTGCATCGCTACCTATAGGCTCACGAGGTAAGGGAAAAGACCAATGAGTTCGGAAAACGATCTGATCAAACTCTATTCGCAACGCATTCTGGCTCTTGCAGCGGATATTCCTTTGACAGACAGGTTGGACGCACCGATGGCCAGCGTACGCAAACGCGCGCCCCTTTGTGGATCAACCGTAACTGTTGATTTGGATGTCGAAAATGGCGTGATTACGCGCTTTGGTCAGGACGTAAAAGCCTGCGCTTTGGGCCAAGCCTCGGCCGCGTTGATGGCCACACATATCATTGGGCGCACCCGAACAGAGGTTGAGGCCGGGCGTGACCAGTTGCGCGCTATGTTGAAAGAGGGTGGCTCGCCCCCCACTGCGCCGTTTTCCGGGTACGAAGTTCTGGAACCCGCGCGCGAATATAAGAACCGCCATGCCTCAATCATGTTGGCCTTTGAGGCCACGGCAGAAGCGATGGACGAAGCCGCGGCATCCGCCTGCGCGTAAATTCATCCCCAAAAAGAAAAAACCGCCGCACTCCGGGGCAGGAGGCGGCGGAAGGTATGCGTGTCGGGGGATGACCGGAGCTTGGGTAAGGGTAGGCAAAAACCCGATACCCAACAGGCAGAGGCACAATCTATCCGGGCCAAAGGGGCAGAGGCCATTGGATGACTGAAGAAAGCTCCCGGACGGACGACCGCAGGCAGTAAACGAAGGTGGCCCTAAACCAGGCCGGGCAGATGCAGCAATCCAACGGTCATGACACCTAGCGCCAGCACACCCGCGAAATCATACAAAAGAGAGTCGCGTGAGGTCTCGAGAATACGGCGAACTTGGTTAATCATGGTTTCCATTTCCTGAACTGTGAAGCCATCTGTTGACCTTTTGTTCTCATTTTGGACCGCCAATTGCAAGAACTTTTTGAGAACATTTGAGAACAAAGTTAGACCAAGTGGTTAATTTTTGGGTTAACCCACTGAAATCAAACGGATCGCTTTTTCCTGTTCCATCAGCCACAAAAGAACACGCGCCGCCTGTCCGCGCGGGCTGGTCAGGGCGGGATCCATTTCCAGAAGCGCGCGCGCATCGCTTTGTGCGATATCCATCAACGCCGTTTGCCCCTCAAGGTCGGCCACGCGGAATCTGGGCAGGCCTGATTGCGCCGTCCCGATCAAATCCCCCGCCCCACGAATGGCGAGGTCTTCTTCGGCAATACGAAACCCGTCTTCGCTTTCGCGCAATATGGACAGGCGGCGTTGCGCCGTCTCACCCAACGGGGCGCGATAGACCAAAAGGCAGGTCGATGCGCCTTCGCCCCGGCCCACGCGACCACGCAGCTGGTGCAACTGCGCTAATCCAAAATTCTCGGCCTGCTCTACAACCATGATCGTGGCATTGGGCACGTTGACCCCCACCTCGATCACCGTTGTTGCCACCAAAACGCGTGTGCGTCCGGCCACAAAATCCTCCATTGCCGCGTCTTTTGCTGCGGGCGGCAATTGGCCATGCACCAAACCAACGACACCCTCGCCCAAGGCCGCGCGTAGATGCTTGAACCGTTCCTCGGCGGCCGTCATCTCTACGGCTTCACTCTCGTCCACCAATGGGCAAACCCAATAGGCCTGCCGCCCATCGGCCACGGCCTTGCGCAGATGCCCGACCACTTCATCCATGCGGGAGGAATTCACCAGCGCAGTCGTGATCGGCTTCCGACCAGGCGGTTTCTCGTCCAGCACAGAGATGTCCATATCGCCATAGGTGGCAAGGCTCAGCGTGCGTGGAATGGGCGTTGCTGTCATCACAAGGATATCTGCCGCAGCCCCTTTTTCGCCCAGCAACACCCGCTGGCGCACACCGAACCGATGTTGTTCATCCACAATCGCCAGCCGCAAATCAGCAAACTCTACATCGTCCTGAAACACGGCGTGAGTGCCCACAAGGATCTGGATTGCACCGTCTTTCAGCGCCTGTAATTTGGCCCGTCGCTCAGCGCCTTTATCGCGACCTGTCAGAATTTCGATGACCACACCGGCCTCTTCAGCCAGCGGTTGCAGGCTTTCCAGATGCTGCGCGGCAAGGATCGAGGTCGGCGCCATCATCACGCCCTGCCCGCCAGCCTCAACTGCAATCAACAGCGCCATCAGCGCAACCAGCGTCTTTCCGGCCCCGACATCACCCTGCAACAGTCGGTTCATGCGCAGCGTCTGGCCCATATCGGCGGCAATCTCCTCCATCGCGCGACGCTGCGCGCCGGTGGGTTTATACGGAAGGGCCGCCAGAACCTTGGCGCGCAACGCTCCATTGCCCGATGTGGCCACTCCTTTGCCCTTCTTGGCCGTCAGCCGTGCCAGTCCAAGCGTCAATTGGTGCGCGAACAGTTCATCATAGGCCAGCCTTTCGCGCGCGGGATGCGTTGGGGCCAGCGCTTCAGGCCCAGTGGGGGCATGCACCTGCCGCAGCGCATCCGGCCAAGCGGGATATTCACGCGACTTCAGATGAGGCAAATCAATCCATTCCGCCATATACGGCGCACGCGGCAAGGCCGACCGCACCGCCTTTTGTATGCCCTTTTGAGTGACCCCGGCTGTCAATGGATAAACCGGCTCATAATCCGGAATCTCATCTGCCTCGTCCAAAGCAAGGATATGGTCGGGGTGCACCATCTGCGCCACCCCGTCAAACAGCTCGATTTTGCCGCTGACAATCCGGCGTGCGCCAGTCGGCAAAATCCGTTCAAGATAATCGCCGCGCGCATGAAAAAACACTAAGTCAAAGCTGGTTTTGGCATCCGACACCTGCACCCGGTACGGGCGGTTGTGCGATGGCGGTTTTCGATGGCGACAAATTTCAACTTCAACAGTCACTGTGCCCGGCAAGTCAGCGTCGTTGATCGTGTTGCGTTTAGCTCGGTCAATTCCACTCACCGGCAAGGTCAGCAACAAATCCTTAGGAGTTTCAACGCCTAAGCCACTGTAGTTCTTGGCGGTTTTGGGGCCGATTCCATCCAGCGCTTCCAACTCAGCAAAGAGCGGAAACAAAATCTCTGGTCGGCCGCGCCCCTCAACCATCACCAATCAGCGCCAGCCACGCATCCTCATCTATGGTTTCAACCCCAAGGTCTGCGGCTTTTTTCGCTTTTGAACCTGCCCCCGGGCCAGCCACCAGCAAGTCGGTTTTCGCAGAGACCGAGCCGGAAAACTTGGCCCCCAACCGCTCCGCCTGTGCTTTGGCCTCGGCCCGCGTCATTTTTTCAAGCGAGCCGGTAAAGACCACCGTTTTCCCGGCCACCGGGCTGCCGCTGGCATCGGCGACAACTTCTTCCTTGATGGTTAACATGTCGGTCAACCGGTCGATGGAAGCGCGCTCGGCCGATTGACCAAAAGTCGTGACAAGAGCCATCGCAACGGTCGCCCCTATCCCGTCTATGCCGGTGATTTCATCCCAGGCGGCTCGCGCCTCAGAGGCAACGCCATGCCAAGCAGCCTCCCGCGTGGCGGCAATTTGTGCGCGGCGACCCTCTTCTGCCGCGCGGCGGCGTTCGGCCATCACCGCCTCTTCTGCGCGCCGCTCTGCGGCACCGGCAGGCCGCGCCGCATCCACGCGCGCAACCAAGGCACTCCAAGATCCGAAATGCTTGGCCAGATCGCCGGCGGCAACTTCACCGATGTGCCGGATGCCCAGGCCAAAGATAAGCCGACGCATTTCGATCTCACGCTTGTCCTCAATGGCCTGAAAAAGCTTCTCAGCGGATTTCGCGCCCCAGCCGTCGCGGTTTTTCAACTGCTGCATTCCGCTGCCATAGCGCTCCTGCAGTCTAAAGATATCTGCAGGCTCCTTAACCCAACCATCAAGGTAAAATTGTTCTACCTGCTTGGCACCGAGACCTTCAATATCAAAAGCCGCACGAGACACAAAATGCTTCAATTTTTCAACAGCTTGTGCGGGACAGATCAATCCACCGGTACACCGCCTCACGGCATCGCCTTCTTCACGGAGGGCATCGGAACCGCATTCCGGGCAGGCATCTGGGAACACATATTTCGTTGCCGCTTCGGGCCTCTTGGCCAGGTCAACATCGGCAATTTTCGGGATCACATCGCCCGCGCGGTAGACCTGCACCCAATCGCCTACGCGGATGTCTTTTCCATCGCGAATGACCTGTCCCTTGCTATCGAGACCGTTGATGTAATCCTCATTATGCAGGGTCGCATTTGAAACAACCACGCCGCCAACTGTTACCGGCTGCAAGCGGGCAACCGGGCTGAGCGCTCCGGTTCTGCCAACTTGGATGTCGATCGCCTCCAGCCAGGTCCACGCAAGTTCGGCCGGAAATTTATGGGCAATTGCCCATCTGGGCGTCGTGGCCCGCATGCCGAGACGACGCTGCAAATCCAGATCGTTCAATTTGTAGACGACACCATCGATGTCATACCCAAGATCGGCACGGCCCTGTTCAATCTCTGCATAATGCGACAGCAATTCGTCAGTTGCTGTACAGAGCCGGGTCAAGGGATTGGTTTGAAACCCTAGCGCTTTCATCCGTTCAATCGCGCCGAACTGAGTATCAGCCAATGGCGCGGACAGTTCGCCCCACGCATATGCAAAAAACCTGAGTGGCCGCGCCCGCGTGATCTCGGCATCCAATTGTCGGAGAGACCCGGCAGCCGCATTACGCGGATTGGCAAAAACCTTGGCATTGCTGGCTTCTTGACGAGCGTTCAATGCCTGAAAGTCGGCGTGGCTCATATAGACTTCGCCCCGGATTTCCATGATCTCTGGCGCGTTTTCAACAACTTGTGGGATATCAATGATGGTCCGGGCGTTGGCAGTAACATTTTCCCCGACAGACCCGTCTCCGCGAGTTGCGGCCTGCACCAGTTTGCCATGTTCGTAACGGAGAGAAAGCGACAGCCCATCGATCTTTGGCTCTGCAGTAAACGCCAATTGTTCAGCAGCCGTTAACCCTAAGAAATTCCGAATAAATCGCGTAAACTCTGCAACATCATCCGCATCGAAAGCGTTCCCGAGCGAAAGCATACGTTCCGCATGTGTGACCTTGCTGAACCCGTCCGATATCGGTGCACCCACCTGTTCTGACGGGCTGTCATCCCGCTTTAGCTCGGGAAAGGCCGCTTCGAGGGCCGCATTCTCACGCTTCAGTGCGTCATAGTCTGCGTCCGATAAATCTGGCGCGTCGTCTCGGTGATAAGCGTCGTTGGCGGCTGACAAAACACGCGCCAGTTCTGCCAATCGTGCACGGGCCTCTGACGGGCCAAGTTTCCAGATTTCGTCAGACATTTGTTCGCTCCCGACCCTTACGCAAAACGGCCCCCTAAGTGATAGGAGGCCGCAGCCGGGAGGTCCAGATGAGAACGTCGAGTCAGGCGGTAGCTGCAAACCCTTCCGATGCATCGATTTGCGGATGCGGGTCGCGCAAAACATAGCCGCGCCCCCAAATGGTTTCGATGTGGTTATCCCCGCCAGTGGCTTCAGACAGTTTCTTGCGTAGCTTGCAGATAAACACATCGATGATCTTCAACTCTGGTTCATCCATGCCGCCATAGAGGTGATTAAGGAACATCTCCTTGGTCAGGGTTGTACCCTTGCGAAGCGACAGCAGCTCAAGCATCTGGTATTCTTTGCCGGTCAAATGCACCGCTTGCCCATCGACATCAACCGTTTTGGCGTCGAGATTAACGTTAATTCGGCCTGTTTTGATAACAGACTGGGAATGGCCTTTGGAACGACGAATGATTGCGTGGATTCGGGCCACAAGTTCGTCCCGGTGGAATGGCTTGGTCAGGTAGTCGTCAGCGCCAAACCCGAAGCCTTTGATTTTGTTTTCCGTGTCATCCTGTCCAGACAGGATCAGGATCGGCGTATCCACCCGCGCCAGCCGCAACTGGCGCAATACTTCATGGCCATTCATGTCGGGAAGGTTAAGATCGAGAAGAATCAAATCGTAATCATATAGTTTTGCCAGATCGATGCCCTCTTCCCCCAGATCGGTGGAATACACATTCAAATTCGCATGACTTAGCATCATTTCGATGCTTTTTGACGTGGTAGGATCGTCTTCAACTAGCAAAACGCGCATCTGATTCTCTCCGATTTTCCCAAATTCGCCCCCAAATTCGGACTTATTAGTTAATTTCAAGTTATCCTTTTAGACAGTCTGGCGGATAATTTTCATCAATCAACCTAAAAATTCAGGTCAGCCTCGGAATCGTTGAATGGCTGTTGCTTTCAGCGCTTTTTCGCCATGCACGCGAATGGCGGTTGTCCAGGCGTCCAGCTCTTCATCAGATAAGGCGTAGATTTCGCAGGCTTCTTTGCGATCCATCAGGCCGTAAATCACTGCGTTCACAACTGCCGCCTTTCGGCTAGCCACCCATCTGCGGGTTGTCGGGGACGGAAGATCGGCACGAGTCAATTCGCGCCCGTCAGGTAATGTCACGGAATAGGGTCCCTTAATACGACGGATATACATATCACTCCTCAAACCTCGCGATCCGCGCTCAGAGTCGATGAAAGTGATTAACGCTTAGTAACCACATGCCTTGTGAATAGATTGCATTTTCCTATATTGCGCAGCGAGCTCCCCTCAGGACCGCGCCCATGCCCCTTGACCCACATCCACTGAATTCCCTTGGCTTTGCTAAAGCCCCCGCCGACACACGTGTAGTCGTCGCCATGTCGGGCGGTGTCGACAGTTCGGTCGTGGCCGCGCAACTGGCCGAAGAGGGCTATGACGTTGTCGGCGTTACGCTACAGCTTTACGATCACGGCGCTGCACTGGCCAAGAAAGGCGCCTGTTGCGCAGGACGCGATATTCACGATGCGCGCCGCGTGGCCGAGGAAATGGGATTTCCTCATTACGTACTCGACTATGAGAATATCTTCAAAGACGCGGTGATTGATGAATTTGCTGACAGTTATCTGTCAGGCGCGACGCCCGTGCCCTGCATCCGTTGCAATGAGCGCGTCAAATTCAAGGATCTCTTGGGAACAGCTAAGGACCTTGATGCAGATTGTATGGCAACCGGTCATTATATCCAGCGCATGATGGGTCCGGAGAAAGCGGAGCTGCATTCAGCCGCCGATGCCACTCGCGATCAAAGCTATTTCCTGTTTTCCACCACGCAAGAGCAGCTGGATTTCCTGCGCTTTCCGCTTGGCCATTTGCATTCCAAGGCCGAGACCCGCGCCCTGGCCGTCAAGTATGGCCTGTCAGTTGCCGACAAGCCGGACAGCCAGGATATCTGCTTTGTTCCCGATGGAAACTACGCCTCGGTGATTGAGAAACTTCGCCCTGGCGCCGCCGATCCGGGCAACATCGTTGATATGGATGGAAATGTTTTGGGCACTCATCGCGGGGTGATCCACTACACCATCGGCCAGCGCCGCGGCCTTGGCATTGGCGGATTGGCTGACCCACTCTACGTGGTAAAGCTTGACCCGGACGCCCGCCATGTGGTTGTCGGCCCGAAAGAGGCGCTATCAACACGGATCGTTCCCGTGCGGGAGATCAACTGGCTGGGCGATGAGCCGTTCACCTCTCGCAAAGAATGGCCCCTCTCGGTCAAAATTCGTTCGACCCGCCCGCCCCGCGACGCGGTGATCCGGCCCATTTCCGAAACGGAAGCCGAAGTGGAGCTGTTTGTGGCCGAAGAGGGCGTCAGCCCAGGTCAGGCCTGCGTTTTTTATGATCCGGAAGGCACTCGCATTTATGGGGGCGGCTGGATTTGGCGGGGATAGGCATTTCCCCAGATATTCATCATTTGGACGATCCCGCCCTCTTTGCCAATCTGCCCAGCAGATCATTTGAGATTTCCGCGACGCAGCAAGGGCATTTGAAATGCTTGAGTTAATGGATGGCGCTGTTCTGTTTGCCGCAATGGCGGTCGTATTGACCTGGCTGGTTGTCGGCAGGCGCGCCTCTTGGCCAAAACTTGTCTACATACCCATCGCTATTGTGTCGGCCTTTGTGCTGCCACCTGTCTTTTTGTGGCTGCAAGGGATTTGGCGCTCAATCGGAGTCTTGCCTGAGATCAACGGCACGCAAGCTTTTATCGCCATTTGGTCCGGGGCTTTGACACTTTTGGTGTTCGAGCGCAAAGGCCAACCGCGTCGGGTTCCTTTTTGGATGGGCATCGGCGTAGGGATCTTGGTTGCCATTGTGGTTCCACCGCTTTTGGATCTTTCGACAGGCCGGTACCAGCCGGCCTCACTAAGGGCGGACCAAAATGCCTGCTTATCAGCCATTGCGCGTGACGGAACGGCCATTCAGGTGTCCAATAGCTGCGAGGATGCGGTCTCGGTCGGGCTGTGCCTGCCTTCTGAACGCAACCCGACCCCCTGCCGTCAGTTCGAAATTTTGCCACCGAATCATACAGGCATTTTTGAGACCGAAGGCACGGCTCTGGCGTCTGTGCCCGCCAATCCAAATGGCTTCACATTGGTTGCTTGTCGCCCACAACATCGCCCGTCACGTGACCTGAGAACAACTGGGCGCGGCTACACGGGTGTTTGTTTACCAGCCGAATAAGCAGCTCTGTGTTGATTTTCTTGCGGAGTTTTTGTAGACGGACACACTTTCTTTCAGGAAACCGGAAGAGCCAGGAGGATCTCGGAAGACGTATAGAAAAAAGGGCTAAACGCGCCCTGCCCCCACGCGACATGCACCTGACAGCGAAACTTTCATAAGTGGCATTATCGGCCAAATAATTTGCAGAGAGCACTTCTGACGCGCTGTGGGGCCTCACAGGGACGCCTTGCCTCTAAACCCTATTAAATGAACAATAAAACAGTGTTCGGCGGCGCACCGGAGTTGGTACGGCCACCAAAATATCGAAAATAAAGTGGGACATTGGCGTCCCACTTACGTTCTTAGCGTCCCACTTAGCGATTATCTTAATAAAAACAAATGGAAGCAGGTTTTGAGCAGGTCAATTTCGGCAAATTAAGTGGGACGCAGTTTTGACAGGTTCGGCCCTACCTGCCATTCGTGCCTGTCCGGTCGAACGGCCGCTGCATAGCCGCAATGCCGAATTCATCTAGGGTGCAGCAAAAGCCCGCAAAGAGCCCAAATTACCAAATGCTGCATCTTGCACCAATGTCCGTTGGTGAGGGCCTTACGACGAGATTGAAAAGTGTTTATCGTGTTAAGCCACCCGATTAGAGTTCCGCTTTGGCAATGTGACCCAAACTTGTCTGAATGTCAGATGAGGCGCTCTTGAGAACCTTAAGATGCAGCTTGAGGTCATCAAGCAAATCGGCTTCTCCAACATTCCAAAGACTGAGCGCCGCAATCGTCGTGCCTTCGACATTCATGATGGGCACTGCCAAACCGCAAGTCTGGCGCAACTCTTCGCGGGCACAAGCGGCATATCCGAGTTGCCGGACTTTGTTGAGCTCGTCCATCAATGCTTGGGCATCGGTAATCGTGAATTCTGTACATTGCTCAAACTCGTAGCGGGCTAAGAGGGCGGTAAGCTCCGCGTCATCCATATCCGCCAGAAACAGTTTACCTGCGGCACTGGCGTGTAGGGGCGAGTGTTGCCCAATTCGTGGTGCAAGGCGAAACGGTGCGCCGGTTTCGACCGTGTGGACGAACAAAACTGCGTCTTCATCAAGTATCGAAAGTGCTGTGCGCATTCCGGTGTTGCGACAGAGCGACTTCATATGCGGTGACGCCAAGGTCACAAAGTTGCTTTGTTGTTGCGTTTGAACTCCCCAACGCATCAGCCTTGACCCGGGGCTGTAGCATTGCAGGTCGGGGTTGTAGCCCAACGCATTTGCGTCCCTCAGCAAGACCAGCAAACGGTGAGCCGAACTTTTGGGCAGTCCACTCATATCTGCAATCTCTCCTAGATTGAGAGGGATCGGAGAAGCAGCCACGAGATCAAGCAATCCCATGGCTTTGGTTAAAATGGAACTAGGGGGCATAACATGGGTCCAAATTAGGATTGACAAAAGCAGGTGAGACGTTTCAACTGTCTCATGATAGGTAAAACACATCCCATATTACGAGACAAGCATGCATGAGGCTCCACCCCGCCGGTCGGGTGGCCGTCGGCAACGTATGAATGCAAGAAACGAGCGACGTGAAGATACGTCGATGCTAAGCGGCACGCCAATCGCAAGTCCCTATACGCCTTTGTCCGCCGCTCAATTGAGCGAAGTCCACAATGCGGCATTGCGGGTCCTTGAGACGATGGGCAGAGCCAGGGCAACACCACGTGTTCTTGAGGCGGCCCTTGATCACGGGTGTTGGCAGGATGACGCAGGTCGCCTTCGGTTTCCGCCTGGTGTTGTGGAGGCCTACCTGAAAAAAGCTGCGAAATCTTTTTGTCTGTCTTCACCGATGCGTCCGAAAATCGACGCTGAGACAGACCAAAAGATCCGCAAGCAGAACAAAAACTTAGCACCGTGAGAGGGGAACACATGACCCAGAAAGTTCGAGTCGCAGTGATCGGTGGCGGGATCGTCGGTTGTTCGGTTCTATATGGCCTGGCCAAACGCGGCTGGACTGATGCGGTTCTGCTTGAGCGGCGACAATTGACGTCTGGTTCCACTTGGCATGCCGCTGGCAATACAACTTACTTTGGGCCCTATGCCGAAATGACCCGGCTCTTTACGAGCTCGATTGAGACCTATTTGGAGGCCGAAGCAGCAACCAGTCAATCCGTCGGTTTCCATCAAACCGGTAGCTTGCGCCTTGCGACGAGCGAAGCTGAGTTGGCGGCCTACGGCGCCCTAAAGCCGCTCTACCAAGATCTTCAAATTCCTTATCGCGTCATTGGTCCAGACGAAGTGAAGGCGATCTATCCATTGCTTTCGACCGACGGCGTTTTCGGAGCTGCACACACGCCCACTGATGGTCACGTAGATGCATCTGGGGCCACCCATGCAATGGCCAAAGCGGCCCGGCAATTGGGAGCAGAAATAAAGACAAAAACACCAGTGACCGCGATTGAGAAAACACCATCGGGATGGCAGTTAACCGCTGGACCAGACTCCCTGCTCGCTGATCACGTTGTGCTGGCTGCCAGCTTTTGGACCCGCGAACTTGCCGCGCAAATTGGCCTGAACCTACCGCTATATGCGCTGCAACATCATGAGCTCATTACGGGGCCTGTTCCAGAGCTTGCAGACCTGAACATTGAGCTTCCAACCCTGCGCGATCCGGCAGCCGCCGCCAACATCAGGCAGGAACGAGACGGTTTCCTGTGCGGTGTCTACGAGCAAGGCCCGAAGTTTTGGGCGACGGATGGAATTCCACTTGATTTCAAAGAGGAACTTTTGCCACCAGAGCTTGACCGACTAATTCCTGAACTTGAGCGTGTGATCGACCGTATTCCTGTCTTTGAAAACGCGGGTATCAAAACGGTCAACAACGGCCCAATCTGCTACACTCCAGACGGATTGCCTCTTCTTGGGCCAGTGGAAAGCTTCAATGGACTTTGGCTCGCGAGCGGGTTCACAGTGGGCATCGGAACGGGAGGTGGAGCGGGCCAATTTCTCGCAAACTGGATGGTCAAAGGTCACCCCAGCTACGACCTTCCGGAAGTTTACCCCTCACGGTTTTCAAACGCTCTCGGCAAAGAGGAGGTCCTAGTGCGAATCAAGGAATCCTACGAGCGCGGATACGAGTTGGCTTAGCCCAAAATCGCAAAGCCGACATTGGCACACTCGCGGAGAAAGCTCACTTTGTCCCGCTGAGCGGCCGGTTACCAAATCGCCGCCGAGTGACCGATCCCAGCCCAAAGCAGTCATCGATTTTGAGCGCAGCCAAAGCCCGCAAAGAGCCCACTTTGACCACTTTTCTGCCGTGCAGCGAATGTCGGCTTTCTGGGATATAAAGGCTGACATTCCCTTTCAGAATTATTAATCCTCGGCTTTTTTGGCGCTTTGACGACACTGACAAAGCCACTGACAACTACCAACGTTGCAGTCCGAACGACAAGCGCGTATGTAGTGGGTAGTAAGGTTGTGAACTTCAGTCGAACAAGCGTATGGCATTGTTCAATTCAGGCCACAATTTCCACCAAGATAATTCATGGTTCACGTCCTTTTACGGGGATTTGAAGTGTTAGAAGGTTGTTGGCGCCGTCGCCACAATCACTTCAACTATCGTGCCCGTTCATCCGTTTGTTGAGGCTTCATTTCCGAGTAATTTCACAATTGGACTCTGTGAATTCTCTGCAAAGGATGTGGCCCTGCGAAAGCCGCAACTTTGAGCGTGCCGAAAGGTTGTAGCGGTTCCATCGGTCAGTTTGGCCACCAGCACACTTACGACCTGTCTTAAGCGTGACGCAGCAATAGCCTTGCCGGAAGACAGGACCAATAAGACCAAGACATAAAAAAACAGCGCGGCGGCGTTTTCTCCGTCAAAGGATCAAAATATGACTTTTCCAGAATGGACTAAACCCAGTGTCTATGGTGCCGTGACCGGTGCAATTGTTGTTACCGTTCTTGGGTTTGCATGGGGCGGGTGGACAACCGCCGGTGCCGCACAAGATATGGCACAGGACTTTGCAGAAGAAGAAGTAGTCTTGGCTATGGTGCCAGTTTGCTTGAATGCAGCGGCAGCAGATCCAGACCGTGCCGAGAAACTCGCGACGATTATTGACGCAACCACGACCTCCAATCGTAGATCTGCCATGATGGCAACAGGATGGGCCACTTTCCCCGGTTCTGAAACTCCAAATAGAGACCTCGCGGTAGCATGCGTTGAAGGGCTTGAGTTGGTTGGATCATAAATCAAATTTGATTTCACAGAGCCCCCAAGTCATACGCAAACCCCTCGATATTCAGCATCAATTAACCCTACTTTTTAGCTCAATTTGCGTGGCCGTTCTCCTTGCGACGTCGGCATTCGCCCAGTCCATGCCCGAAAACGCCAACGCAAGGAGCTATGGCGATGGTTGGGAGTGCGACATCGGATACAGGCAAAATGGCGATGTGTGCGTCGCCGTCATCTTGCCAGAAAATGCATATGCAACCAACCGACGATACGGCTCCGGGTGGGAATGCCTTCATGGCTTCCGCGAAGTCGATTCTGTGGGATGCGTTGCGGTGATTGTCCCAACTGGCGGATATTTGGATCCATCGGGCATGCGGTGGCACTGTCTGCGCGGCTTCACCAAAGTCGACGACACATGCGAAGAAATTCTCTTGCCTGAAAATGCATACCTGACAGGCTCACTGACCGGAGCGGCATGGGAGTGCGACCGTGGATTTGAAGTTAGTGATGGCCGTTGCACTGCTATTGAAGTGCCCGCAAACGCGTATCTGAGTGGCTCCCGCTACGGGCAGCCATGGACATGTGAACGGGGCTTTTTTGAACAGGCCGGTCTCTGCGTCGCTATAGCGGTCCCAGAAAATGCGTATCTGGATGCACCTTCAACATATGGCTCAGGGTGGCGGTGCGAGCGCGGGTACGCTGTTTCAGGACAAACTTGCGAGGAGATTGCAATTCCTGAAAACGCACATTTGAACAGGTTAGGTAACCGATGGGAATGCAATAGAAATTTCCAGCTTGCGGGCGGGCGATGCGTTCTCAGCAACTAGGCCGAAAGTCAGCAAAATTGACGTCAGAAGGAACAGCGAAGCCAGAGGCGCTGACCGAGCTGACCATCAAAGGAAAAAATATGGAAATGGAATTGAAAACGGCAGCCACTATCCGCCGTCCTGCCAAAGGCGCGCAAGCTACCCCTATCAGACAGGATGACCCCATACCGGCAAGTATAGATACGCATGACACGCCCCCACCATCGGCAATTGTCTACTGCGAGGGAAATTTCTCGAAAATCGATGGCAAAACCGCAAACGGTCTTGTGCGTCATTCTGAGGCGTATCGAATCCTTTCCATCATCGACAGCGCTTTTGACGGGCAGGACAGTGGGCTCGCTCTCGGCGGAACTGCAAACCAAATACCAATTTTTGGCCACCTGGAGGCGGCTGTCGCCCATGAAGGCGTGGTCCCTGATACGCTGATCTACGGGATGGCCCCATCCAGCGGGCGGCTTTCACCTATAGACCGCAATGTTGTTCTGGACGCGATTGACCTTGGCATGAACATCGTCAGCGGATTGCATGAATACCTCAGCGATGATTTTGAAATTGCCAGTGCCGCATCCCAGCAAGATGTCACGATCCGAGATATCCGAAAGCCCAAGCTCAGCAAGGACATGCGATTATTTGATGGCAGTGTTGCTCGCGTTGGTGCCCTGCGTATTGCGGTTCTGGGAACTGACTGTGCAATCGGAAAACGAACGACAGCGACAGTTTTGGCGCGCATTTTGAACGCCAATGGCATCAAGGCGGTCCTTATTGGCACGGGTCAAACCGGTTTGATGCAGGGCGCAAAATACGGCGTCGCGATGGATGCGATCCCGCCCCAGTTCTGCTGCGGTGAACTTGAAGGTGCAATCGTCGCCGCATCAAAGGCCGAAAGTCCCGATGTCATCTTGATCGAAGGTCAAGGGGCCTTGAGCCATCCCGCATTTTGCACATCCGCCTTTATCCTGCGCGGCAGCCAGCCCAATGCCGTTATTCTTCAGCACGCGCCCAAACGCGCTAACCGCTGCGATTTCCCCGACATGCCGATGCCAACCCCCGCAAGTGAAATTGCAATAATCGAGGCATTTGCAGACACAAAAGTTATCGGGCTTACACTCAACCACGAAGGGATGGCCGGAGCTGAAATTTCTGATGCCATCGCGACACAGGCACAATCACTCGGTTTGCCGGTGACCGACGCACTTAGCCGACCGGCGGCAAATTTGCTTGCCATGGTCATATCCGCATTTCCTCAACTAAACCATGCGCCACCTGTGGCAGCGGCTTGAACTGTCCGCGTATAGAGGTGGATCTGAGAAAGATCCGCCGAAATACTCAGACACTTGTCCGGGGCCTTATGGTCCACGGAATTGAAGTCACGGGCGTCACAAAGGCAGTTTGCGGGAATGGGGACATCGCCCAAGCCATGTTGGACGGTGGCGCTGTGGGGCTTGCAGAGTCGCGCCTCAGCAATGTCAAATCACTGCGCAAGGCGGGTATCGCAGGCCCAGTCACTTTGATCCGGACTCCAATGTTGAGCCAGGTGGATCAGATCATCCAATTCTGTGAAACGAGCTACAACACAGAGATTGATGTCATCGCGGCGCTGGCGGTTGCTGCGAGCCGTAGTGAGACAGTTCACGGGATCATACTTATGGTTGAGATGGGAGACCTCCGTGAGGGGATTTTGCCCGAAAATGTGGTGGCAATTGCGCAGCGTGTTTTGAAAATGCCCGGTGTCGCGCTGAAAGGTATTGGCGCAAACTTTGCCTGTTTGGAGGGTGCGGCTCCCAATGCGTCCCAAATGGCGGCTCTTTCTACGCTCGCAACCGAAATTGAGGAACTCTGTGGCCCGGTCATTCAAACCGTATCAGGAGGGAATTCTGCTAATCTGCCTTGGGCGTTCGGAGAAACAACAGCGGGGCGTATTAACGATCTCAGGCTTGGAGAGGCCATACTTCTGGGCGTCGATCCACTGTCCGGCGATCAAATAGGCAAGATGCACACCGATGCCTTCACACTAGTCGCAGAGGTTATTGAAACTGGGGCGAAGGCAGCCGCCGCGCCCGTAGCTTTGGTCGGACCAGCTTTGCCAAACCATCGGAGTTCTACAAAGAATGATGGCAACACACGTCTGATACTCGCGCTAGGGCAGCAAGACACGGACATTTCGGGGCTTTCGCTGGCTGATGGAAGTAGATTGATCGGCGCAACCAGCGATCATCTTGTTGTCGAAACTGAATGCTCGGCGTCGCGGTTGGGCTCCGAAATAAGATTTCAGATGAACTATAAGGCATTGATGCATGCTATGGCAGCGCCCGACGTCGAAACGAAGATGATCGCTGATAGGCCATTAAAGCAGTCGCAACACATCCAACGCAAATCCGCACATCTGACGGTGGTTTAAACGATCTCGCTCAGACTGACCGATACGGATCAATCAAGGAGATCGAACTGTGAACCAACCAACCAAAAGGTCTGTGTTCAATGACCACACCTACAAACCTGAGGCCGCGATGGAAAAGACATCCCGTATCGCAAGGGATTTGGTCGATGACGCGGCAGAACAGCGGCAAGAAAAATGGCTCAGTTACGAAGTGCTCGCCTTGAAAGAGAAGCGACTGCTCCGCCGCAATCCACTGACAAATAGGCCTCAAAAATTCGTCGACAAAAAAATCCGACACCAAACAAACCTCAGGCCATTTCGAGAGATTTGCGCTTGGCGATCTGCTAAAGACACACTGGATTTGGTCTTCTGAGAATTCCGTCAATTTGTGCAAATCGGATTGGTTATCAGCAAGGATCGCTCCATACCGAACTCAAGCGACAACTCAAATTTATTCATTACATTTGCCAAATTCTTGGACAGGACTAATGCCTGCTTGAATTCGTTCATGATCAAAGGAGTGCTGACCGGGCAAACCGGTCATTGGACCAGCCTCAGCAAACGGCAGCTTTGTCCCGCGGAGCTGCCGCTCATTGTGACGCCGCCGGACGACTGGTGCCAGCCCGAAGCCGACTTTGGTTTTTTGCAGATCGGCAGAAACCGGACCTTCGCTGCTAGCGCGAGCGCTCACGTAACGCTTCTCAAAGCTGCCGTTGAACGGATTGCCTTTACATGTGTTGCCCACAGAAAAAGCGATGAGACTTTGCTAACTCGTCGGCTGCATACGTAGTTCTCTGGCACGCTGGCAGACTTTGAAAAGAAAGTCGGGAAGTTGGCTATATTCTGCAAGTTCGTGGGTGTGAATACCCCAACTTCGCGTCAAGACTTCAAGATCGTCTTCGCCATCACCAACTTTAAATCGCACTCCATGATAACAAACCCTGTCACCAGAAATCGCGTGCACCGGAGAAAGACCGGTCCAGTGGCTGTGCAGGTGCATATCCTTGCCAGATAGACCTAGATACAAAAAGGTATGCTGCCTCAACGCCGTTTGTATGACAGGCCGCCATTGATCAGATGCCATCACATTATGAAAATCTGATGTTCCCAAAACAATTTCGGAACTAGCATCGTCATGTCCTAAAGGCAGGTACCCGTGCGGATGATAGATCACTACATCTTCATTTTGGGCCCAATGACAGCCATCATGAATGACTGAAGTCGTGAAGCCATGAAACTCTAAGTACAACTCCAATAAGTCGTCGAAGTTCAGGGTAAAGACTTTGGCTGCGGAGCCGCGACGCGAAGACATCACCAGTGAGCCGATGGCTTGAAGCATCTTGTTTTGACTGATTTCGGCGAAATCTAGCGTCCGATCTTTGTACAATGCCCTCGACACAGCCGCGTTAAAGTCTTCGTCTTTTCCATCAAAGTACTTGACTTTGAGTGCGCCCGCTTTTTCAGTCGGTTCAAAATCATCGGCTAGATCAGTTTCCCCTGCTTCCTCGGCAACTGTACGGACGAGATCCATCCAAGATGGCAAACCAAACGGCATGGACACTCCCGCTCCCAAAAATAGGCCCAGCCGACCGTGTAGGAGTTGCCTTGCCAAGTGGTCAACAAGATTGCCTTCATCCATCCACCGATCAGGCATATTCATGTCAGTCATTTTCCGGTCCCTTGCCTCCCGGCACCCAATCCTCAACCCACCTATTCACCATTACATAATCAACGACAGATTGAATTTCGATAGCTTGCGCCCGCGTAGTGAGCTTTAGACTGACAAAACCATCGCTGGCAATTCTGATTATTTCTCCTTCGTCGGGCAAAGCAGCCTTCGGCAAACCATCAAACAATCTCCGTCCGAGGCCACATGTGTGGAAGTTGAATTGACCATGGTGGTCCGCAAAAAGTGTGGAGCGCGATACATCATCGCCATATAGTGATATGCTCCTCAAATCCGTTCCACTTCCAGAATATTTTCCGTGCAAGGACGTAATGAGAAACTCTGCCTCTGGCTTCTGGCAGAAGTCAATCATTTCATCTATCAGTATCGGTACTTTCCGAAGATTTGGAAAAACACAATTTGAAAAGACTTGTCCCAAAGCAACATCAACGATCCGCCTGCGATGCGAAAGCATCAACAACTTTGAATATCCTCGTACGATGTAAATCAGATAGTCGAAGGGCCCCTTTTCGTCGGCGGCCTCGTCTCCTAATGGAACCATTGATCGAAGTGAGTACTCGTCCCATCTAGCTAAGTTGAATACACGAGTGTGCCTAAGCTTCGTCGTGGCACCCTTGGGAATAGCCGGTTCTTCCATGACAAAGTCCTTTGCCATGAAATCTCGGGCCGAAGGGCTCGCTACAATGAAACCACTTAGCGACGTCAACTCCTGATCCCCTCTCGTTGAAATAAGTCGAATGCCAAACAATGCAGCACCCAAAGTGACTCTGCCTCGGAGGGGTTTGCTTTCAACTGTTTGCGTAAGAACGCGAGTGGATTGCCTATGTGGTTAGTGTCGTACCGTAACTTAGCTTTGTTCCCCTTTCGCGCTGTCGATCTCACTGAATGATCGTCAAATAGGGCGTTCTCGAGTTTCTCAGAGTGGAGATAAGTCTTAACCAAGCGGACCAAGTATTTACGTGCTTCAAATTCTTGCCGAATTTTTTTCTTTAGGTCTTCATCCTTCTCCATTTCTTCGATGCGTTCTAGCGCGATAGAAACATAGTCATTCTGAGGATCAATTTGAGAGTCAACGGTCTCGAGAAGCTCCTTTGTGCTTCGAACCGCGGAGTCAAAAATTTGCTGCGGAAGGGCATCCAGAACATCAGCGGAAACCGCGCAAATTGTCCTCAATAAATACTCTGGGACGCGATCTGCAATGCCTGGAATTGCGCACCAACTGTGCCAAATGCTCGTAACGTAGAAGTCCGCCTTGCCCTTGTGAAAGTAGAGGAAATCGAACGAATGAACCATTATTTCCTGCATCTCCTGCCGCCAACGCGACAGAATTGCTGGCAGCATATCGCTGACTTGTGCGCTCGTTAGGGTTTGGTTGGACTTGGCTTGCTTGGCCTGCTCCATCAGCACAACGGCCTCGATCACCAACTTCTTTGCTGCTTCGAGATGATTTGATGCCTTGAAGTCCATCCTCGTTGCGTTCCTCGCCTCGTCAATATCGCTTTGTGAGTCTAGGTTGGGATAGAGCACACCCAAAGCCGACTGCACAAAGATATGACTCAGTTCGTGAGTGGCAGTCAAAATATTTGACCGGTAGCTGTTACATTCTGCGATGGTAGACAAAGGGGCGCTTAGCGTCTGAACCTGACTGCTAAATCCGTCACGCCCGCTAAAGTAGTTTACAAGCGGAACAACCGGCTTGCCGTTGACTTCCAACCCTTCGGTCGACTTGAACAAATCGAACCGCAGAAGCGCGTTGCCCATCACCAGTTCTGTGTTGTCAGGTACTTCGCTCACTACCTCTGACAGCTTTTCAAGTCGTTCAGGAATTTTTGCTTCGCCCAAAACCTGTTGGATCGAATGGGTCAAGTTATTCAACGCTATGTTGGCGCTGCCCGTGCCCAATAGAGAATGTATCCAAAAATGGCACTCAGTTGTTTGGATTGGCGGAATGCCCGAAAACGCCTGAGATGAGAAGCGAGACATGGCCGCATTCATACTCAGCATTCGTGCCTGAAAATCCAATGTGCTGATTTTACCTTTGTCATGCGCATCGAAAACTCCGTTCATTGCGTCGATGACTTGGTTGACGGCTAGACTCGTAGGGCGGTGTACGCTGAACGATCTTGTTAGGCCCGTAGCTGATGCGATTACGTTTTCCTGCAGTGCTGGTTGTAGGAAGTCGTTTTTGACAGCCTTGGCGTTTTGAGAGAGCTTTTTGAGGCTGGTGTGGTCGAGTGAACCGCTCAGCGAGCGTGAAACAGCATTTTTTATGATACCTCTGTCCAAACCCCAGGCCTCATAAGCGACTGTGTTTTTGTTGGCCCATCTCTTGATTTTTGTGACCATCTCCTTTGCTTCATGATCAATGCAAAGGACGACGTTGAAACATCCGGCAGTGACCCAAATGGAGATCTGGGGCGCGACCAATATTCCCTCGATTGCTGTGAACAATTCGGCGGGTTGTATCGGTCCAATAAAAAAAAGAGTTTGGTTGCCTGTGAAACTGTAATCTGAGGAAACGGTTCCTTTGATTGGCCAACATGGAGACACGCGAGAACCCGGTGTCCATTTTTCAACACACAGTTCCAGTGATTTTTCTAGGACGATTCTTTTCGGTCCGGGTGCCCCAACATCGTGCAGCACAAGGTACCGTGCTTTCGCCTCAATGCTGATCATGTTCGCGGCTTTAGTCGAAGCGCCAAATCTTTAGTTCATCATCCCATCGACGCTCAAAACCGGTGTCTGCGGTTTCTTCGTCACAAACAACCTCAATATCACGAGGCTCGGGCCGACCCTGGACCCTATCTGGCAAATGATCTAAAGCGCCGCGCACACCGCCCTCGCCATACGAAGACATCTGCTTCGTGGCTTTCAATATTGCATCAAGAGTCAGCATATCGGTGGTTGCATCTAACGTTCACAAAAAATTATGCGGCCTCTAGGGGCCGCGTGAGAAGGCTCTACACGAGAGATTTGGCAGGTGTCAACGCCATATTCAAGGCCGACATCGCCATATAAAGATCGACCTGTTTGTAAAAAGCAAGCGTTAACATGTACTTAACATTCCCCCAATATCTATGATCACCTGCGCAACACTTTGAGTCAAGCATCTGAAGTATATCGACGAAATGCGGCGGGAATCGGGCGAAGTGCAAGGAACTGGGCCGTGTCACGTGGTCTCTTCCGATTGCCCCACTTTGAAGACAGCTTGGAAGCCTTCTTGTTTGCCTGCATCAAAGCCCTCCCTTTAACAGATCACCTTGAAGGGTCCAGCGCTCACGGTCGCGCGGAAAGGCCGCTTTGCGGGCTCCAGCCGCAGCATCAAGCCTCTATAGTGGGTGTCCTCTTTGGGCTGTCCGCTCGACTTTGCAAATCCCGCTTTCTGCGCGTTGAAGACGTCTGACATCAACCCTTGCCATCCCTGCTCTTCGCTCAATGCAGCCTGTTATCGGTGTGTTAAATGCTCCATTAACAGCGTCGCAAATGGCTGGTCATTTAACGATTTCCGCCGGTCGCTTGTGTCCCAGAACACATTTTCATTCGGTGCGCCTGGCCATATCTGGGCAGGCCGGGTTTCAAAGGCGCGGATCTCAGGGGTGTCAAGTTTGGACGCTCCCAGCGCCACAGCCTCTTCCCTGGTCTCGGCGCAGGCAAATCCCCAGATGCTGGCAGAGCGTTGATTTGTGGGTGTGGCTTCGAGTTTCCATATCAGCAGGAGGGCAGCATGGCGGGGCGTGGTGAACGCAAGTTAACGGATCTCGCAAAAACGAGTTGCTGAAAATAACTCTGTCCCTGACTGAAAATAACTCTGTCCCGCTACAAACAGCTACACCTGTAGAAGAAAATGTAAATCCTTTTCACATTTTTTTGCCCCACCCTCTTGTTAATCCCATTAACATCCCCCATCTTCGGTAATGTGAAGACGATAAACATCACTTACTCGAGACGGAGGACAAAATGACTGCAACTACCACCGACGTGGCCGACACCGCCAAAGGCTGGTTCTCAAAATCCGAGGCCTGGCTCGATGAAAAAGGCAAAGGCGCATGGATCGCGGCAATGATCCTGGGCTTCATCTTCTTCTGGCCCATTGGCCTCGCCCTTCTCTTTTACATGATCTGGAGCAAAAACATGTTCAAATCTGGCTGCCGTAGCCGTTCGCGTTCATCTCGTCATGGGTTCCGTTCTTCGGGCAACACCGCGTTTGATTCCTATAAGGCCGACACGCTGCGCCGCCTCGAAGAAGAGCAGGATGCCTTCCAAAGCTTCCTTGACCGCCTGCGTGACGCAAAAGACAAAGCCGAGTTTGACCAGTTCATGGATGACCGCGCCCGCCGCGCACGGGAAGAGGCCGTAGACGCCGAAACCGTCGACGCCTGATCCATTCTAAGGCGTTCCTCCGCCCCCGGGCTCTCGCGATCTGCACCCCCTAGCCAGATTGCGAGAGATGGGGCGCGGCCTTTTTTCACCTTCAAATTACAAGACGCACCCCCATGTATTCCGCTATGCGCACCGCCTTGCCCGACCCAGACAGCCAATCCGTGTTCTATGACGGCATCCCCACCAAGCGATTGTTCGCCTGGATCGTGGATGTGGTCCTGATTTTTGTGATGATGCTTATTCTCAGCATCGTAACCCTCAGCGTCGCCTTCTGGCTCTGGCCGTTTTTCTGGGCTGTTACCAGTTTCCTGTATCGCTGGATCACCCTTGGCTCTGGTTCCGCGACGCTTGGTATGCGGCTGATGAATATCGAGTTACGCGGCCCCACTGGCGCCCGCCTGACCAGTCAGGAGGCCATGTTCCACACCGGGCTCTATATCGGCTGCTTTATCGTGCCGATTGTGCAGGTCCTTTCTATTGGCTCCATTGCTCTCAGCCCGCGCAAGCAAAGTGTACCGGATCATTTACTGGGTACCGCCGCCATCAACAAACCGCGCTAATCTGACAACCTCGGGGCAACTCTTGCAAAAATGGTTGCCCCGCCCCCGATCCTGTTGCAGGTTTATCCACAGATTTTCTCGTGGAAGCCCAGAAGCGAACAGGATTTCATGCGCCATAGCCTGCCACTTGCGCCGCAGTTTTATGTCACGGCCCCGCAAAGCTGCCCCTATCTGGACGGGCGCCGCGAACGCAAGCTGTTCACAGCCCTGCAGGGCGACCACGCCAAAACACTGAACGATACGCTTTCCAAACAGGGCTTTCGTCGGTCGCAAAATGTGCTCTACCGGCCGTCTTGCGCTGACTGCGCCGCCTGTCTGTCGGCCCGTATCCGTGTTGCAGATTTCGAACCTTCAAAAGGTCAACGCCGGACGCTCCGTCGCAACAGAAGTTTGATACGCGAGGCGCGCAGCCCATGGGCAACCGAAGAACAATACGCGCTCTTTCGGGATTATCTCGACAGCCGTCACGCTGATGGCGGCATGGCGGATATGGATGTGTTTGAATTTGCCGCGATGATCGAAGAGACACCGGTTCGCACACGCGTCATCGAATATCGCGATGAGGCGGATCCATCAGATCTTACCGCTGTTTGTCTGACCGACGTGCTCGATGACGGGCTGTCGATGGTCTATTCCTTCTTTCGGCCGGAACAGCGAAACCGGTCGCTTGGCCGCTATGTCATTCTCGACCATGTCGAAATCGCACGAGAGGCTGGCCTGCCTTATGTCTATCTGGGCTATTGGGTGCCCGGTAGCGACAAGATGAACTACAAAGCCGATTATGCCGCGCTTGAGGTCTATGCAGGCGGCCAGTGGCAATCCTTGGATGATCCAAAAGCATTTGAGGCTGAGGCTCATCCCCTGTCCGTTGATCCAATCGCGGAACAGGTCGCACGGCTGTCTTTGCCCGACACCCTACCCACGAAATCCTGATGTCATTCGGAGGATCGCCCCTAAGGGGCGAGACGACATATAAAGCGCGAGCCCCAGCTTTGGTAAAAGCTGGGGCTCGCTCCATTTAGTAACCGGATCTATTTGGCTTCAGTTATTGGGCAGAAGCTCTGGCAGGATCGTCACGATCTGCGGGAAGAGTGCCAAGAGACCCAATCCAATCACCTGGATCAGAACGAAGGGGATCACGCCGCGATAGATATGGCCCGTGGTCACGCTCGCAGGGGCCACCCCGCGCAGGTAGAACAGCGCGAAGCCAAAGGGCGGGGTCAGGAACGAGGTCTGCAGGTTGATCGCGATCATGATCGTCACCCATTTCGGATCCAGCGTGCCGCCATAGATAACCGGCCCCACGATCGGGATCACGATGTAGATGATCTCAAGGAAGTCGAGGACAAAGCCCAGCACGAACAAGATCACCATCACCAGCAGGAAGACTTTCCACTCATTATCAAAGCTGCGCAGGAAGTCCTGGATGTAGTGCTCACCCCCGAAAGAGATCACCACGAGGTTCAGAAGCTGCGAACCGATCAGGATGGTAAAGACCATCGAAGTGACTTTCGCCGTTTCCCGCACAACCGGGGTCAGAACACCGCCGCGCAGCAAAACGAAACAGCCATAGAGCAATCCAGCCAGCGCAACATGATAGGCGGCAAGCGTGATGAAATAAGCCACCCAATCGGCAAAGGCCACTTCGTCTCGGCCAATGCGCAGGTCGAAGTTAATGCCAAAAAGGATCATTACGACAATTGCAAGGCTGGCATACAGGATGAACTTGCCCGATTTGTTCTCATCACCCAGCTTACGGTAAGCCGCCAGCATGATCGCCCCCGAGGCTCCCAGAGCCGCCGCGGGGGTCGGGTTGGTGATACCACCAAGGATCGAGCCCAGAACCGCAACAATCAGTACCAGCGGTGGGAAGACCACGCGCAGCAGGTCATTTGTTGACAACCTCTTCATCGCGATCGTGACGCCAAACATGGCCACAAAGAACGGGATCGCGAGCAATGAGAATGTCGCGCCAGAACTTGTGGTGGGCGAAATCATTGTCAGATCCAGCACAAAGGCCGCAACGACTCCGGCACCACCGATCAACAATGGCACAGGGCTGGCCGTTGGCATGATGCCGCGGGCCGTGGTCAATACCAGACCCAGCATCAGGAAGAGAACTGCAACACCCGAGCCAATGGGCGCAATCGCAGCCATAGCAGCGTCTGTTGCCGCGGCCATCTCTTCGTCTGAGCGCTCATGCGCTTCCTGCGTACCGCCTGCATCATCAATGGCAGTTTGCTGCGCGATGGCGGCATCCCATGCTTCTTGACCATGCAGATCGATCATCGCTGCCTGACAGGTTTCGCTGACATTCGTGCGCAAGTCTGCGGTGTCACCAGCTTCCGAGAAGGTCGATACGCGGAACGACTGATTGCCAACAATTCCCATCTGACCGGCCACAACCAGCGCAAGGATCAGCGCCACCGGCACACCGAGGAACCAGGTCAGACCCTCGCTCCGTGTGATCACTTCGCCACCACCGCCTTCAAGCTGAACGGCGGGCGCTTTCGATGGGTTCAGCATCGCAAAGCCAAAGGCATAGGCGCCATAGAGGAAGGCTAGGAAAATACCGGGCAAAAGCGCAGCCTGGAACAATGTCCCGACCGACAGAACCGCCGGTTCCCCCAAATAGGTCAGCGCGTCACCACAGCCCACAAGCTGAGCACGGGTTTCCTGGCCTGCGGCGAAAAGGTCGCCGGCCAATGTTCCCAACAGAACGATCACGATCGAGGGCGGGATAATCTGCCCCAAGGTACCCGATGCCGCGATAACGCCCGTGGCCAGTTCCGGAGAATAGTCATTGCGCAACATGGTCGGCAGGGCCAAGAGGCCCATGGTGACAACGGTTGCCCCGACGATACCGGTCGAGGCCGCAAGGAAGGCCCCCACGATCACGATTGACACGGCCAGACCACCCGGAAGGGGGCCAAAAAGGCGGGCCATCGTCGTCAGCAGGTCATTGGCAATCTTTGAGCGTTCCAGCGTGATGCCCATCATAACGAACATCAGAACCGCCAGCAGCGTCTCGATGGATTGACCCGCGATCACACGTTCGTCCATCCGATTGACGATGAAGCTGAGATTGGTGTTCAGCGCATGTTCCCAACCACGTGGGAAGAGAGCGGTCTCATATGTTGGCAATTCCGGGTACCTGAATATTGATATCGCCTCTCGCGATATGCCCTCTGCCAGAAGGGCCGCATATTCAGCTGAGCGATCGTCGATCGCGTGGTGGATCAGCAACCCGGAACTGTCCAAAGCTGAGATGATCCCGAAGGAGATGACACCAGCTCCCGCGATGGCAAAAGCCACCGGGAAACCTGTCATGATCGCGCCAAAGAGGCACAGGAATACAATGATAAGGGCGATTGCTACGCCATCTAGACCGAACAACATCTGATTATCTCCTCAGGCGCCGTGGGCGTTCTGTTCAAGTTCTTCAAGCGAATCCAGGACATCTTTTTCCTGATATTTGCCCGCCGATTCAGGCCCCTCTCGGAGCTCCAGATAGGATCGGTAGAAGAAGGCGAAGGCCTGCAGGATCATCAGAGCGGCAAAGCCGATCAAGAGGAACTTAAACAGGAAGTATGCATTAAACCCGGATGGACTTGCTGCGAATGTCTGTACATCCCACCGAAAGGCACGGGCGCGCGCCAGCATCTGATCCAGCGAGTTCGATGCCGAAACCGGCGGAGTGATCATATGGCGCCACAGGTAAAACCAGCCGTAGAACCAGATCAGGAATAGCGAAGGCAGCATGAAGACCAGTGTCGCGATCATATCCGAGATGCGCTTTTTCCGGTGGCTCCACCCTGCATAGAAGAGGTCAACGCGCACATGGCCGCCTTGCACGAATGTGTAAGAACAGCACAAGCAGACAACCAGCGCGTTGTAGAATTTCAATCCATCGCCATACCAGCCGAGCGGCTGAACAAAGGCGATGCCACCCGGCCCGATACCGATATCTGAGACGCGAAAGATGGATTGCAAAAAGACGATGATCGTTTGTTGCAGAACCATGATCAAGCCGGCCCAGGCCGCGGCCCGCCCAACAAAATTCGAGATACCTTCAATGCGGCGTACAACACCCCAGAGGAATTCAGGTCGGAAAATGCCAGCAATAAAGACCAATGTGGCCAGGATCAGGACAAAGCCCAACAAGGCCGAAGATCCGCCGTAGTAGATAAACCGAAAGACGTTTTCAGCTTCCGAAAAATTCAACACCTGCCCGATATGCAGGATCGTCCAGAAGAAGCCGTAAATGCCATCCCAAAGACTATTGAACACCCATCCAAGAAAATCGGTCATCTTGATATGTCCCTCGGCGCCAGTATCGGTCGCCGCCCCATAGAAAACCCGTACCGCCGGGGCGGTACGGGGATAGATTGCGTTAAAGTGGGATTACATTCCCAGCACGCGGTTACGCTGCGCGGTGTAAGCCGCGTCAGACCGCTGCATCCAACCAGATGCCTCGGTCATTGCGCTCATTGCGCTATCGTTGATGGATGCGAAAAGCTCGTCATCCATAAAGCTACCAAGAACTTCCTGGCTTGCTGCACCAAACGCATCCCAGACATCATCCGAGAATTCACGCGCCTCTGTACCACCGGCCAGAAGACGCTGAAGCGCCGGGCCGTTATTTGCGATGAAGAGCGAGTAGTTATGCTGGTGCGCATCTGCGGCCGAAACTTCGATCGCACGCTGGTGCGCAACGGACAAGCCGTTAAAGCGCTCAAGGTTGACCGAAACGGACAGCGCCGCACCGGGCTCGTGGAAGCCGGCGGGATAGTAGTAGTCACAGACTTCCTGCAGACCAAGACGCTCATCCGACCAGGGGCCGATCCATTCAGTGCCGTCAAGCGCACCCGAAGACAGCGCCTGATAGATTTCGCCACCGGCGAGAACCTGAACAGAGGCACCCAGGCTTGCCAGCGCCTGGCCACCAAGGCCGGGCATCCGGAAGCGAAGGCCCTGTAGGTCTTCTGCGCTTTCAATCGGCTCACGGAACCAGCCGCCACCCTGCGCCGCAGTCTGACCCGCAACAAAGGATTTTACGCCGAAGATTTCGCCCAGCTCATGGTGCTTGGCCATACCTTCGCCGCCATAATACCAGGTCATAAACTCTGGTGCGGTCATGCCAAAGGGCACAGCGGTAAAGAAGGCAAAGGCGGGGTGCTGACCAACAAAGTAGTAGTCAGCCGCGTGATACATGTCGGCCTGACCGGATACGACCGGGTCAAAAACCTGAGTTCCCAGACCGGTTTGGCCCGAGTCACGGACGTCGATGGTCAGCGATCCATCGGTGATGTCAGCAACGTTGTTTGCAAAGCGCTCAACCGAGTCCCAAACGCCGGCCAGGCCACGTGGCCAGGTGGTGAACATGGTCAGTTGCTCGCGGCCTTGCGACAGTGCCGGTGTTGCCAGCGTGGTTGCCGCGGCTGCGCCGCCGCCAAGTGCAGACGTTCTAAGGAAAGAACGACGATCCATATGGTATCCTCCCAATATGCGGCCCACGCCTTCCTCGGACGTTGAGCCATAGATGATTTGGTGAGGGTACGTTAGCGAAGCCCGTCGCGTCGACAAACCCCTTTTTGGGCCAAAAGGGCAAAAAATTGTAAAATTATCTTACCAATTTGCCGCATGAACGACAAAACCTTGGCGATTTTCGAACGATTTTTGAAATGAGAAGAATTTTTCTGCAAAAACGCACAAAGGCCAATGCGGCACTGCAGAAATCCGAATCTCATGTCGACCATAGCCCAATAAAACTGGATCTTTCCCGCGAAATCGACCGGTGACGCTTGGGAACCTGACCCAAATTAAACATTCTTGCGGCCTTGGCGCAGGATTTGGTTATTTAGTTTCGTTTTTTGGCCGCCCTGCGACATATTCTTTAGCGGATTTCCAATTTTCAAGCGCTTTCCCTGTTGACGCCCCCGATACAGCTTTCTAGTGTCTCTGCACTCGCGAAAAGGAGCCCTAGGAATGCCCCGCATTCTCGTACTTGTAGGATCACAGCGCATGGGTCGGTGACGACAGCCATATCGGTACCCCATGCGCCCCCGCCAAACCGCCGGGGGCTTTTTTATGCGACAGAGACAAAATAGACCTGACTATGAGGCCAAACCCGGCCCACCCAGAAGGAGCAAGAGCAATGACTGAGATGACCGGCGCCAAAATGGTGGTCGAAGCCCTGAAAGAACAGGGTGTCGACACTGTATTCGGCTATCCCGGTGGCGCCGTGCTTCCGATTTATGACGAGATCTTTCAGCAAAACGAAATCCGCCATATTTTGGTTCGCCATGAGCAAGGCGCCGTTCACGCAGCCGAGGGCTATGCCCGGTCAACCGGGAAACCGGGTGTCGTGCTTGTCACCTCTGGCCCTGGGGCCACAAATGCGGTGACGGGCATCACAGACGCGCTGCTCGACTCCATTCCTATCGTCGTTCTGACCGGGCAGGTTCCGACATTCATGATCGGATCGGATGCGTTCCAAGAGGCCGACACGGTTGGCATCACCCGCCCCTGCACCAAGATGAACTGGCTGGTCAAAGACACCAATGATGTCGCCTCGACTATTCATGAGGCTTTCCACATTGCCACCGCCGGTCGCCCCGGCCCAGTCGTGGTAGACATTCCTAAGGATGTTCAGTTTGCGACCGGCGAATACACTCGCAAACCAAAGCAAAGCCCCTCGCACTACCAGCCACGGGTAAAAGGCGATGCCGAGATCATCACCGCCTTGGTTGACGCAATTGAACAGGCCGAACGCCCGGTGTTTTACACCGGCGGCGGTGTAATCAACTCTGGCTCAGGCGCCAGCCAGCTGCTGCGCGAGTTGGTTGATGCAACGGGCATTCCCATAACTTCGACCCTGATGGGTCTAGGCGCCTACCCAGCATCTGGCAAAAACTGGATTGGTATGCTGGGTATGCACGGCCTTTATGAGGCCAACCTGGCAATGCATGGCTGTGATCTGATGATTTGCATTGGCGCGCGGTTTGACGACCGGATCACTGGGCGCATTGCCGATTTCTCGCCCAACTCGCGCAAGGCCCATATCGATATCGATCCAAGCTCAATCAATAAGGTCATCCATGCCGACTTCCCTATTGTGGGCGACGTTGGCCACGTTCTGGAAGACCTGTTGCGCATCTGGAAGTCGCGCGGGCGCAAGACCAATGCTGCTGGTGTCCAGAAATGGTGGAGCCAGATCGAAGAGTGGAAAAAGATCCGCTGCCTCGATTTCAAGAACTCCGAAACAACGATCAAGCCGCAATATGCGCTGCAGCGGCTGGAAGAGCTAACCAAGGGCAATGACCGCTATATCACCACGGAAGTTGGCCAGCACCAAATGTGGGCTGCACAATACCTGGGCTTCGAAGATCCACATCGCTGGATGACGTCAGGTGGCCTGGGCACAATGGGCTATGGCTTCCCGGCCTCTGTCGGCGTGCAGATTGCGCACCCTGACGCGTTGGTCATCAATGTTGCGGGTGAGGCATCCTGGCTGATGAACATGCAGGAAATGGGCACAGCTTCACAGTACCGCCTGCCGGTCAAACAGTTCATCCTGAACAACGAACGCCTTGGGATGGTGCGCCAATGGCAGGAGCTGCTTCATGGCGAACGCTATTCGCACAGCTGGTCAGAAGCGCTGCCCGACTTCGTTAAGCTCGCTGAAAGCTTCGGCTGGAAAGGCATTATGATCAGCGATCCCAAGGACCTCGACGATGCCATTATGGAGATGATCAACTACGAGGGGCCTGTCCTTTTTGATTGTCTGGTGGAAAAGCACGAAAACTGCTTCCCCATGATCCCATCTGGCAAGGCTCATAACGAGATGCTGTTGGGCGAGGCGGAAACACAAGGCGTGATCGACTCCAAAGGGTCTGTACTGGTTTAAAACTGTATGGATCACAGCCCGGCAGATGGACTGAGGTTTTCTGCCGGGCTGTGCCAAGCACCGAAGGACACGTGATGAGCACCGGCTCGATACCGCCATTTGCTGCCTCGGCAACTGCTCTGGGCTCTGCACAGAAATTGATTGCGCAGAATAAGCCGGCAGAGGCGGCGGCGATGCTGCGCAAACATCTATATGCCAACCCACGAGATCGTGCCGCCCGCAAGCGCTTGGCCACCCTCGGGGAATTTGCCCACCCGAACCCTGCCCTCCCCCCAAAGGAGGCCTCGATACGCAAACGCGTATTGCAAGCGGGGCTGAAAGAGGATTGGCAAACTGTGTTAGCAAGCGCCGAGCCCTTGCTGAAACGCCAACCGTTACTAGGCGATGTTGCGGTCACCCTTGGAAAAGCGCTTGTCGCGGTTGGACGCATTGCTGATGCAATACGTGTTTTGAACCACGCTCTGCGTGTCGACCCGGCTAGACCCGATGCCTATCTGATTTTGTCGACGCTGTTTCATGGCCAATCCAATCCGACCGAGACACTGGCCGCAGCAAAGGCTGCCGAAGATGTCGCGCCCGACTTGCCCGCCACCCAGGTCGCTTTGGGTATGGCCCATCTGGATAATGACCAGGTCGAGGCAGCAATCGACCATTTTCGAAACGCCACCAACATCGCCCCTAGCGACCCAATTGCATGGGACGCGTGGTGCCGTGCCTTAGAACGGCTGAACCGGCTGGATGACCTGGACGATGTGCTCAAAAACGCCGAAATCGCTTGCCCGAACGAACCGATGATCCAACTGAACAGAGGGATCTATCTGGTGCGCCGCAAAGAATATGACGGTGCGATTGCCGCACTGAACAGCACTGATGCCAGTTCTTTGTCTCCGGGGTTTCAAATTGTCCACGCCGCCAATCTGGGCCGGGCCTTTGATGAGACAGGCGTGACGGACAAGGCCTTTGCGGCCTTTTCGAAGATGAATACCGTAGTAACCCCGCTACAGGGCGGGGCATCTGGCGCAGACCGTTTTCTGAAACTGGTTGAGGACCGTCTGAAAGGAGCTGAACAGATTGACCCCTCCGTTTGGGACAGGAATGTGTCACGCAATCAAGACACTCCAGTTGTCTTTATGGTGGGGTTTCCAAGGTCGGGCACAACATTGCTGGAAACCATCCTGCTGGCCCATCCAAAAGTGTCATTGGCCGAAGAAGCGCCTATGATGGAAAAAATGCAGGAGGGCATCCGGTCCGACGCTGAGGCCCAAGACCTGGCAGCCCTTTCGGACGAAGAGATTGCTGCCCGGGCAAAAACCTATTTTGACGGGTTTCAAAAGCATGCTGGCTCAATCAAGCCTGACCAGATCGCTTTTGACAAAATGCCGCTGAACCTTGTCAACGCGGCCATAATTCGGCGGATATTTCCTGATGTTCGGTTCATTTTTTCGATCCGCCACCCGTGCGACGTCGTCCTCAGTTGTTTCATGCAAAACTTCGCGTCGAATGATGCAATGGACAATTTCCGCGACCTGACCCGCGCGGCAAAGCTGTACGACCGTGCCATGAAGCTTTGGCAGGCTTACCGCGACCAGCTTGATCTGGATGTAGTTGAAATTCGCTATGAGGACATGGTTCAGGAACTTCAGGCGACGGCCACGCCGGTTCTGGACTTTGTGGGTCTTGAGTGGACCGACGCTATGACCGACTTCCATGAATTCGCCGCGCGTAAACCCGTCATCCGCACGGCCAGCTATCGTCAGGTTTCGCAGAAACTATACACCAGTGCCGCGGGCCGATGGAGGCGGTATGACCGCTTCTTCGAGGATGCAATGCCGTACCTCACGCCGTGGATCGAAAGATTTGGCTATGACACCTAAACGGTCTTATCAAACTGATCTGGAACTGGGCGATCGCGCCCTGCTGCCCTTCGCCGGTCAGGCCGGTCTGCGTATCGGGCTTATCGGGGCGGGCGCGACTGTGTTTATGGTCATAATGTGGTACATGCTGACCTCTACGGTCATGTCACTTGATGGCGATACATCCTTTGGTGTCGATTTCATTGTCTATTGGTCCGCAGCCCAGCTCGCACTGGAGGGAAACGCCGTTGAGGCGTTCAATCTCGAAAGCCTGGAGGCCATTCATCAGGTCGAAAACTCTGCGTGGCTTCCATGGCTCTATCCCCCCGGCTACCTTATCTTGCTGATGCCGTTGGGCGCCCTGCCCTTCATGCCTGCGTTTATCACTTACAACACTGTTTCAAGCCTTGCGCTGATCGCAGCGGTTCGCCCGCTTGCCAGCAAGGCAACGGGTGTGTGGATTGGGGTGGCACTTGCCCCAACAACGCTAGCGGCTTACGTGCTGGGGCAAACACCTATTCTTTGGGCGGCGGGCCTTGTCGCTGCGCTTGGCGCGCTCGGGCGTGGCAAAGAAATCCTGGCTGGGGTCTTTATCGGCCTTTTGACACTCAAACCGCAATTGGGCCTTTTGATCCCTGTAGCTCTGATCGCGGCCGGACATTGGCGTACAATTCTGTCTGCTGCCCTGACCACCATTGCCCTTGTCGTGATCGGAACATTGGCGTTCGGAATGGCCTATTGGTCCGAGTTCTTTGCCATCGGTCGTGAGCATTACGACTGGATGCGAACAGTGATTGGCGACAGGGACCAGATGATCAGCCTTTATTCCGGGCTTGTTTATATAGGTGTTCCCGAAAACATCGCATTTGCCGGCCAGATGCTGGGCCTTGTTTTGGCGGCCCTTGGCATTTTTCTGGCCTGGCGCAGCGATCTGGTCGGCTTTGACCTTAAGGCGGCAATGCTTTTTGCCGGTATCCTCGTCTCAAGCCCTTATATGTGGCACTACGAGGCGGCATTTCTGGCCCCGCTTCTGCTGTTTCTTCTTCGTGCTGGCGTTCTGCGACCGCGAGGACCTGACTTGACCGTTGGCTTTCTGTTGTGGGTCGGGGTCGGTCCAGTCATGGTGGCCAGCATACTCTTTCTTGGTAGCGAAATCCCAATTCGCCCCTTCGTCACCCCAATTCTCCTTCTCGCCTTTGCAGTAACGCTTTGGGCTGTTATGGCCCGTGTCGTCCTGCGCAGATCACAAAGAGGTATCTAAGATGTCGCCGCTCAATATCGAAAAAGGCTCGTCCAGCCATTCAGCCTATGACCTGCGCAGTCATTTGTCCGATGAGATTGAATCGCACACTCTCGCCATTCTGGTCTCAAACGAAGCTGGTGTTCTGGCCCGCGTCATCGGCCTGTTCTCTGGCCGGGGCTATAACATAGACAGCCTGACAGTGGCCGAGGTAGATCATCAGGGTCATCGCAGCCGCATCACCGTTGTCACATCGGGCACACCGCAGATCATTCACCAGATCAAAATGCAGCTTGAGCGCATGGTGCCAGTTCACGAAGTATCTGACCTGACGGTTGCAGGCCCGCATGTCAGCCGTGAATTGTCGTTGATCAAAGTTACCGGCAAGGGCGAAGCACGTGTAGAAGCCTTGCGCATTGCAGAGATCTTCCGGGCAAACGTCGTCGATTCGACGCTTGAGAGCTTCATTTTCGAGATGACCGGGCCACCCGAAAAAATTGATGCTTTTGCTGATCTGATGCGGCCCTTGGGTGAAGTTCGCGTGGCGCGCACAGGCGTCGCGGCTATGGCGCGCGGGCTTTAGGCGCGCCAGAAAGCCCGTTTGCAAGAGCGCTAACAGAAAATCGAGAACAACAGGGGCGCACCAATTAAGGTGCGCCCCTTTTCTATGAGCAGATGTGCGGTGCGACAGAAGCCCCTCAAGCGCCCCGAGCGAGACCGCGCCGCCCTCACAAATGGTCACTCATAGGAATGAAACTGAACTGGTCTTAGCCTTCCATCAACGGCAACAATCCGGCATCCGTCGCCATTGTGAGTTCGGCCTCATCCAAAGCACCGCTTGCGTCAATATCCATGGCCAGAAACTGATCCTCGGTGACATCGGGATAGGACACTTGCAGTTCTTCAAGGGTCACCAGCCCGTCCCCGTCGATATCCATCATGGCATCTTCGGCTGCAATGGCCGCTGTCAGAAGAACGCCCCCTGCAATGCCAAAGCCAAGTGCGGCATCACGGGCTGTGCGGGTAAGATGGGAAAATGTCATTGGTTTGCTCCTTCGCAACCTGATTACAATGTGAATGCGGGATGGCTGCACTGTGCAACCTGCATTCCCCAAACAGGACGCCGCCTGCGCAAAACCCATCCCGAAAATCAGAACTGACCGCGGGTATCAGCGGGGCCTTGCTGAGAATCATAAAGGGCAGGTGCGGGCGGCCGCCGGGCAAAATCCTGCCGGGCGGGGCCTTGCCCATTCAGACCGACTTCCGGCGGGGCCTGGCCGGTTTCCGGGTCGTCGCCGCATCTACCTTGTCCCGGCCCGCCACAATGATGGGAAATACAGAAGAACCAAGTGGTATTCTTCAAGGCTTCCTGACAATGCACCCCACTACACCACCGCGCCCAATCCCGTCTTCCGCAGCCACGCAACTTGAGGCTCTGTTGCCAGACCTGTTGCGTGTAGCGCGTTACCTGACACGGGACCGCGACACCGCAGATGATCTGGTGCAGGACATTGTCCTGCGTCTGTGGAGACGTATGGCAGATACGGAAAAAGACCCCATCGACGATCTACGGCATTACGCATTTTCGGCATTGAGAAACCGCATTCGCGACCGCGGCGCCCGCCAATTGATAGAGGCGCAAGTATTCTCGAAACAGCCACTGGTAGAAGACACCGCCGCCGCCAAACTTGGCCCCGAAGCCCCTGCCCGCATCGCATGCAAAGATACATTGAAAGCCCTTGAAGACATGCCATCAGACCAAGCAGAACTTGTGCGCCTGTATGGGGTGCAGGGATTAAGCTACCTTGAAATTGCCGAACGATTGGGGATTGCGGAGGGCACAGTTACATCACGCTTGTCGCGCGCCCGGGCAGAGCTTAGGCGCAAAATGGGCTTGCCCGCCGGCGCGCCAGTAACGTTTCTTCTGGAATAACAGAGATTGAACCGCGGACGGCCTCAGGCACCAAGGATCGCCCGCACATAAGCCTGCGTTTCAGCGTAGGGCGGAACGCCGTCATATTGCACAACCGCCTCAGGCCCCGCGTTATATGCCGCCAAGGCCAGCCGCCAAGTGCCAAACCGCCGATATTGCTGCGCCAGGTAGCGCGCACCGCCATCAAGGTTCTGATGTGAATTATGCGGATCGACGCCCAACAGGCTGGCCGTATCCGGCATCAGTTGCGCCAAACCAATCGCCCCCGCATGCGACAGCGCTTGCGTATTCCAGCCGCTTTCTTGAGTCACAAGACGCAAGAACAGGTCTTCGGGGATGCCATGGCGACGGGCTGCGTCCCGCGCTACTTCGATCAACGGACCTGAATAACTACCGGTGTAGCGCGCGATAACCTCTTCTTCATCCGCGCCCGGTTGCAAACGGTTTGAAAACTCATACTGCGTTGCCGCCCGGCTATCGAGGACATTGAGCTGCTGATTGAGCCGTGCCAGACGGTCCGAGCTTATGCCCTGAGCCGCCCCAGGCCCGGCGACCAAAAAGACGACAAGACTTGTCGAAAGGCTGAACGTGGTCAGACGCAAAACAACGCCCCTCAAATAATTTGCTACGAGCCGAATATAATAGATATCCACATGTTTTCCAGTATTTGCCGCAAGTGGCCCTGTTGTCGGCGGCCATTTGGCTTTTCTTAACCTTGTTGCGGTGCTTTAACGCCCGTGGTTCTCTGCTAAGAGAATCGAACAGAACAAAAGATATGGGGAAGAGACATGGCTGGTTCCGTCAACAAGGTCATTTTGGTTGGAAATCTGGGCCGTGACCCCGAAGTGCGATCGTTCCAAAACGGTGGCAAGGTCTGCAACCTGCGGATCGCGACCTCGGAAACATGGAAAGACCGCAACACTGGCGAACGCCGCGAAAAGACCGAATGGCATTCAGTTGCAATCTTTCAGGAAGGTCTGGTGCGTGTTGCAGAACAGTATCTGCGCAAGGGCTCCAAGGTTTATATCGAAGGTCAGCTGCAGACCCGCAAATGGCAGGACCAGTCTGGTGCGGACCGTTACTCTACCGAAGTTGTCCTCCAAGGATTTGGCGGCACATTGGTAATGCTGGACGGGCGTAGCGAAGGCGGCGGCGGCAACTATGGCGGCGGTGGCGGCCAAGGTGGTGGCGGCGGCTATCCCGATGATCGATTTGGTGGTGGTCAGGGCGGCGGCAATCAAGGCGGCGGCTTTGGTGGGTCCAAAGACATGGATGACGAGATTCCATTCTAAGGTTGATCAGACCACGGCCACCTGTGTGACCGCAAGATTTTTGGATCTGGCGCAAGAGGCATCTCTTGCGCCATTTCTATTTGGGCTTGTATGGGTGGAGAGCTCTCGGATGTTTCAGTCAAAAGTATCTGGAGTACAATCAAGTTGGAGACGGTGAAGGGAACCACTATGGCTGGAATCAACCCAAATTTTTCGGCAACTTTTCCACCGCCTGTAATGGAAGCACGCCGGTGGATAGACGCCGTAACCTTTCCAGCAAATCGACCGCTGATTAATCTCAGCCAAGCTGCGCCTGTTGATCCCCCGCCCGAGGGCTTGCGCCAAGCCATGGCCGACGCCATCCTGACCCAACCGGAGAGCCACCTTTACGGGCCAGTCCTTGGAAATATGGACTTGCGCGAGGAACTGGCAGCGCGAACCGAGCGCATTTACGGCACCGATGTCCATGCCGGGCAAATTGCCATCACCTCTGGCTGCAATCAGGCTTTTGCGGCTGTGATGGCCACTTTGGCCGGTGAAGGCGACGCGGTTATCCTGCCCGCGCCCTATTATTTCAATCACAAGATGTGGCTGGATATGACAGGTGTTGCGACGCAGGTTTTGCAGACCGGGCCCACATTGCTGCCCGATCCCGACGCTGCAAAGGCTTTGATCACACCGGGTACCAAGGCCATTGTGCTGGTCTCGCCCAACAATCCCGGCGGCGTGGAATATCCCGCAGAGCTGCTGAGAGCTTTTCTGGACCTTGCCCGTGATCATGGGCTGGCCCTGATCCTCGATGAAACCTATCGCGATTTTCACATTCGTGAGGGTGCCCCACATGATCTTCTCAATGATCCCGATTGGGCGGACACGCTGATCCAGCTTTACTCCTTTTCTAAATCCTATCGCCTCACCGGACATCGAGTGGGGGCAATATTGGCCTCAGAGTCGCGGTTGGCAGAGGTCGAGAAATTCCTCGACACGGTCACCATCTGCCCCAGCCAGATCGGCCAGATCGGCGCGCTTTGGGGCATGCGAAACCTGGATAGTTGGCTGGCGGGGGAACGGCAGGAAATTCTGGAGCGTAGACGCGCGGCCGACGCCGTATTTGCCGAGTTGCCGGGTTGGTCTGTGTTGGGATGCGGGGCGTATTTCACCTATCTGCGACATCCATTCGACGCCGCCTCAGATGTGGTTGCACGGGCGTTGGTGCAAAAGGCCAGCCTTTTGACTTTGCCGGGTGCCATGTTCGGCCCCCTGAAGTCCGAAGGCGGGTCAGGCCTCGCCGAACGCTCGATCAGACTGGCTTTTGCCAATGCAAATGCCGCCACTTTGGCCGAAACGGGCGACAGGTTACGCGGCCTTTCCGTCTGAGGGCCTTGCCCCCCCCCGTTCGAAGCCCTAAACCTTCCGCGCAAAGCCTGACACAAGGCAAGAATCTGGGAGAAGGCTGGCATGGCCAAGAGCGCGGGAAAAAAACTGTCTGACATGATTGTCTGGGTCATTATTGGCCTCTTGATGATCGGGCTTGCAGGGTTTGGCATCGGGAATTTCTCAGGTGGCAGCAGCGAGGTAGGTCGCGTTGGGTCCGAACCGATCACAGCCAATGAGTATGCGCGCGCCATTCAGGCCGAGATCCGCAATCAAGCCAATGCCGGCAGCCCGCTGACAAGCGTTACAGCGCTGGTTGCAGCCGGTATGGATCGCGCCATTCTGGACAGCCTTGTCGCCCGCGCGACGTTGGCCCATGAAGCCAATGAAATGGGGCTTTCTGTCGGTGATTTGGCCGTGGCCGAACAAATCCGCAACACGCCCAGTTTTGCCGGACTTGATGGTCAGTTTGACCGGGAAGCGTATGAATTCACAATCGAACGGGCCGGGTTTGACGTTGCCGATTATGAAGAAACCGTACGGGACGATTTGATCAGGTCGCTCCTGCAGGTTGCAGTTATCGGTGGGCTTACTCCACCCGACGCCTACGCAGAGGCATTGGTGGCCTACCAGACCGAGACGCGCAATTTCACCATGGCCCGCGTAACCGAAGGCGATCTGTCTGCCGGTTTGGCCGCGCCGACAGATGAAGAGTTGCAAACCTATTACGACGATAACGGCGCCCGGTTTGAACGCCCGGAACAGCGGGTCTTCAGCTACGCCTGGATCACGCCCGACATGATCATGGACGAGATCGAAATCGAAGAAGACCTGCTGCGTGAGCTATATGAAGAGCGCATCGCGGAATATGTGCAGCCTGAGCGTCGCCTACTGGAGCGCCTTGTGTTTCCATCGCTGGAAGAGGCCGAAGCCGCACGTGCCGCCCTGGACGCTGGCGAAACGGATTATGACACGCTGATCGAAGAGCGTGGCCTGACCCTGGACGATGTCGACCTTGGTGAAACTGCCGCAGGCGATCTGTCCGATGAAGCCGCCGAGGTGATCTTTGCGGATACCGAAAGCGAGATTCTCGGCCCGCTGGAAAGCCAGTTTGGCCCGGCCCTTTTCCGGATCAATGCAGTTCTATCGGCCACAGAAGTCACTTTTGAGGAGGCCGAGTCAGATCTGAGCGCAGAGCTGGCCGAAGATCGGGCGCGCCGAAATATCGCCGACATGGTCGAAGATTTGGATGATTTGCTGGCAGGCGGTGCCACATTGGAAGAATTGCCCAATGAAACTGCTCTGGTGGCCGATCAGATCACCTGGACTCCGGCAAGCGAAGACGGCATCGCAGCCTATGCTGCCTTTGGCGAAGCAGCCGAAGCCGCGCGCGAGGGTGATTTCCCGGAAGTGTTGGAACTGTCTGATGGAGGTCTTTTTGCCCTGCGTCTGGATGAGGTGATTGCCCCTGCAATCCCGCCCTTTGAAGAGATCCGCGATGAGGTTTCAGTGGCCTGGCGTGCCTCGGAATTGCGAGTTCGTCTGGAAGATCGGGCACAGACACTTGCCGGTCAATTGGCGCTTTCCGGAAATCTGGACAGTCTCGGTCTGGACCTTCAGGAAGAAGTGCTGATCCGCCGTCAGGATTTCATCCCCGACGCGCCGCAAACACTGGTGGCGCAGGTCTTTCAATTGTCAGAACCCGGTGATCTTGTAGTGATCCCTGGCGCCCTGTCGGCCTACATTGTTCGCCTTGATAGCATCAACCCTGGAACTCGCGGCGCGCCGGATACGGCTGTCCTGCAAGGATTAGTTGGCGCGCAGCTTGGGCAAAGCATCGCCGGGGACATTTTTGAAGCATACGGACAGGCCTTGCAGGCTGAGGTAGGCATTTCCATCGACCCGGCCACGATCAACGCGATCCACGCACAATTCCGCTGAGGGACCATGGCGCTTACCCCATCTTTCGACGCTTTCGAAAAGGGCTGGAATGCTGGCGCAAACCAGCTGGTGTATACCCGTCTGGCCGCTGATCTAGACACGCCTGTTTCGGTGATGATGAAACTGGCCGATGCCGGGCAGGACAGTTTCGTTCTGGAATCTGTCACCGGGGGCGAAATCCGCGGCCGCTATTCCATGGTTGGGATGAAGCCCGATTTGATCTGGGAATGTCACGGCGAAACCAGTCGCATCAACCGGGAAGCGCGCTTTGACCGGGACGCGTTTCAACCCTGTCCCGATGATCCGCTGACATCCATCCGTGCGATCCTTGAAGAAAGCCGCATTGATATGCCTGCGGATCTGCCTGCAGCTGCGGCGGGGCTGTTTGGGTATCTCGGTTATGACATGATCCGTTTGGTTGAAAACCTGCCGGATGTGAACCCGGATCCACTGGCGCTGCCTGATGCCGTTTTGATCCGGCCTTCGGTCATCGCCGTCCTCGACGGGGTGAAAGGCGAAGTAACTTTGGTCTCGCCTGCCTGGGTGGGCTCAGGCTTGAGCGCACGAGCGGCCTATGCGCAAGCCGCAGAACGCGTCATGGACGCGGTGCGTGATCTTGAACGCCAGCCAACAGCTTCAACCCGAGAGATGGGCGAAGCTGCACCGATTGCGGAGCCGGTGTCAAACTTTGCGAAAGCCGACTATCTGGCCGCCGTTGAAAAGGCCAAAGAGTATATCCGTGCGGGCGATATCTTTCAGGTTGTGCCCTCTCAGCGGTGGAGCCAGGAGTTCCGCGAACCGCCCTTCGCCCTTTACCGGGCGCTGCGCCGCACCAACCCGTCGCCATTCATGTTCTTCTTTAACTTCGGTCCTTTCCAGGTTGTGGGGGCAAGCCCGGAAATCCTGGTCCGGGTCTTTGACAAGGAAGTTACCATCCGGCCGATTGCTGGCACCCGTCCGCGCGGCAAGACCGTGGAAGAAGACAAAGCGCTGGAAGCAGACTTGTTGGCCGATAAAAAAGAGCTGGCAGAGCATCTGATGCTGCTGGATCTTGGGCGCAATGACACGGGCAAAGTCTCCAAGATCGGGACGGTGCGCCCAACCGAAGAATTTATTATCGAGCGCTACAGCCATGTGATGCATATCGTGTCCAACGTCGTTGGAGAGATTTCTGACGAACACGATGCCCTGTCGGCGCTTTTGTCCGGCTTGCCGGCCGGAACGGTATCAGGCGCACCCAAAGTGCGGGCAATGGAGATCATCGACGAGCTGGAGCCTGAAAAACGCGGCGTTTATGGCGGTGGTGTTGGTTATTTCAGTGCGGGCGGTGACATGGATATGTGTATTGCCCTGCGCACAGCCGTGGTGAAGGATGAGACGCTCTATATTCAGGCAGGCGGCGGCGTTGTGTATGACAGTGACCCCGAGGCCGAGTTTGAAGAGACCATGAACAAGAGCCGTGCAATCAAGAAGGCCGCAGAAGAAGCGAGCCTGTTTTCAGGGCGCGGCAATAGCTGAATTGAGCTTCGCGGTCTAAAGGCCGCGACCGGCGGGCGTCAGACCATTCGCCGCTTGGGCAGGCCGGATAACGCCTCAGCCATATAGTCAAAGACGATGCGAATGCGCCGACTGGTGTGCAATTCGCGGTGGGTGATCAGCCAGTTTGGGAATAGAACCGGCTCAAGCCCCGGAATGTCGATACGCTCCAAATCAGGAAACTGATCGCCAACCGCATCGGACATCACTCCAAAACCAAGCCCAGCCCTAACCATTTGCCAATTGGCCACCGTTTCAGCGCAGCTCAGCCGAATATTGGGAGAGGTCAGATTGATCCCGCGTTTGCGCATTTCGGCCAACATAATTTCCGGATTGGCCATAGCGACCATATCTTTGCCATTGAGATCCTCGATCTTCTCTGGTCGCCCGTGGCGATCCAGCCAATCGCGAGACGCATAAAGCCCGCCTGACCCATCGGGGAGCCGCTTGGCAAAGAGCTCTGGGTCCTCAGGACGTAAGTGACGCACGGCGATATCAGCCTCACGCCGCCGGATGTCACTGATCTGGTTTTGGGACAGGACTTCGATGATCAGGCCCGGCGCAATTTCGCGAAGGCCAACCAAGAGCGCGGGCATGGTATAGGCGGCAAAACCATCAGACACCGATATGCGCACTTCCCCGGTGACGTCCTGATTGTGCCCCGCAGCCGAGAGCGAAATCCGTTCAGCCGCTGCACCCATCTGACGAACATGTTCCAACAAGTCGAGTCCGGCTTGGGTGAGCACCAAAGACTTCCCAACCCGTTCAAATAATGTGATTTTTAAAGACTCTTCCAAGGCAGTGACTTGTCGGCCAAGGGTCGGTTGAGTCAAATTGAGCGCCCGTGCCGCGCCTGACAACGTGCCCTCCTCGACCGTGGCCAAAAAGGCCCGGACCTGATTCCAGTCAAAATTCACCGCCGCCCAATTCATGCATATTCGTATATAGAGAATACAGATTTATGCAATTTCTTTGGACGCGCGCGCGTGGGAAACTTGGGACAGATGAAGGAGATACCAAAGATGAGTTCTAATGCCAGTTTCTGGGACCGCGAAGCCCGTCGCTACGCTGCGCGCCCAATTTCAAACGTGGACAATTATGAGCATTCACTTGCGCGCACCCGGTCTTACTTGGGTTCCGAGGATCGCGTGTTAGAAGTGGGTGCTGGCACATCCTCAACCGCCCTATTGCTCGCCCCGCATGTCGGCCACATCACAGCGTCTGATGTTTCGGCCGAAATGGTGGCCATTGGACGCGAAAAGGCCTGGGATCAATCGGTGAAAAATATTTCTATCGTTCAGGGCGTTTTGGGCGATGATGCCTTGGGATCCGGTCCGTTCGATGCCATTCTGGCCCACAATGTCCTGCACCTCATGCCAGATCTGACGCAGGACCTGTCTTTTATCATGGATCTTCTAAAGCCAGGTGGCATGTTCATTTCCAAGACACCGTGCCTGCGCGGAAAACGCATTCTGTTCTGGCCAATGATCAAGGTAATGCAGCTTTTCGGCAAAGCGCCATATGTGACGTTCATGTCCGACCAGGGCGTCATCGACCGCATTCGCAACGCAGGTTTCGAGGTCGTCGAGTATGACATCTATAAGGGTGGGTTGCTCAGTAGCTACGTGGTGGCGCGCAAACCAGCCTGATGCTTTGACTTCCCCCTGCCCGCTTTCTAGATTGGCCGGAAAGCGGGCAAGGCCAGGGGCATAATGTCAGATCTTCCAGAGTTCTATTTTCGCGTCAAAGAAAACGGCGCAGCTGTGTACCGGGTGGACACGCAGAACCGCCAGCGGCGGATCGAAATGACCGAGATTGCCATGGCCAATGTCAATAATGGCAAGATCAAACCCCATGGCACTCATACGCTTACACCGGAAGAATTAAAGGTAATCGAAGAATGGATGGCAGAGCGTCAGGCCGTCTTGGAGGCCCGTGATCTGGACAATATCCACCGCGCCATTGATCACCTGAACCTGACGACGCAATGGGCACAGGCACGCGCTTCGGATGACGCATTGGAGGAGATTACCGACCGACTGCTTTTGGCCATGCACGATTTACGGGCGACACTTGTTCGGAAGAAGGCCGACCGGTTGATGAAGGGGTCGAGCGAGTAAGCTAGTTGCCGTTGGTGCGTCCTAGAAAGTTCCGGTTTTATTCAGAAAATGTAGTTATGGGAGAAATGACCGCCGAGGGTTGTGACCCTCCGATGGGAGGCGCTGACGGTGGTTTCGTACCCGGAGACAAATTTCATTTGTTACCGCCTACCGTCTTTGCTCCGCCAAATGGAGATAAACAGTGGCTAGCGTCCGAGGTTCATTTTGGGGGGAAGCCACTGGATATGGTCGGCGCGATCGTCACCGAATTGCGTGACCTCTCAGGCAACTCTAGTTTCATGATAGGTGCAATCTCAGGCGTTCATCATGCCCAATTCAAAATGCTGTTCCCTGAGGCATTCGAAGATTATTTCAAAAGTTTCTAACGTTCATCTGAACAGTTTTAGCCACGTTCCGGCGCGCCTCATGATCTGCCTCGCCCGCGCCCATAAACCGTAACCGCCCGAACTCCCAGTAAACGCATCATGTCAAGCCAAGAGATCAAGGACAGGCGTCCAGCAGAATAGAGTGTTTCTCCGGTTGCCAGAAATTGCTGTGTCGCGCTGTCTGAATTGGAGGGGGTTGGCCCATTCACAGGACCCCTCAATTCCACCCAATCTGCACAAGTCGGGCCAAAACTGGCCAAAAGCACCGTTGTTCCCAAGATTGCGCGCATCTGCGACACCCCGATTGCTTGTACCTTCAGGCTCTGCAGCCTATGAGAGCGGCAAATCCACATGACAATCAAGGCTGCCCTCGCATGATCCCTCGTTATTCCCGCCCCGACATGGTCGCCATCTGGAGCCCCGAGTCTAAATTCCGTATCTGGTATGAGATCGAGGCGCATGCCTGCGATGCCATGGCCAATCTAGGCGTGATCCCGCGCGAAAATGCTGAGGCCGTGTGGAAGGCCAAGGATGTTGAGTTTGACGTGGCGCGCATTGATGAGATCGAGGCTGTTACCAAACATGACGTCATCGCATTCCTGACCCATCTGGCCGAGCATGTCGGGTCGGAAGAGGCGCGGTTCGTGCATCAGGGCATGACCAGCTCGGACGTTCTGGACACCTGTTTCAATGTTCAGCTTGTCCGCGCCGCCGATATTCTGATTGCCGATATCGAAGGCCTGCTGGCGGCGCTGAAACGCCGCGCGATTGAGCACAAAGACACAATCCGCATCGGCCGCAGCCACGGCATCCACGCCGAGCCAACCACGATGGGTCTGACATTTGCCCGTTTCTATGCCGAAATGGACCGCAACCTCAGCCGCATGCGCGATGCGCGGGCCGAGATTGCCACTGGCGCGATTTCCGGTGCGGTCGGCACCTTCGCCAATATTGATCCGGCGGTCGAGGAGCATGTCTGCGATCAACTGGGTCTTGTGCCTGAACCGATCAGCACGCAGGTCATTCCGCGCGACCGTCACGCGGCATTCTTTGCCACCCTCGGTGTCATTGCCTCTTCGGTGGAAAACATCGCGACCGAGATCCGCCACATGCAGCGGACGGAAGTGCTGGAAGCGGCAGAGTTTTTCTCGATGGGCCAAAAAGGCTCCTCTGCCATGCCGCATAAGAAAAACCCGGTTCTGACCGAGAACCTGACCGGTCTGGCGCGTCTCGTCCGCATGGCCGTGGTCCCGGCAATGGAAAACGTGACCCTCTGGCATGAGCGTGACATCAGCCACAGTTCGGTCGAGCGCAACATCGGCCCCGACACCACGATCACACTCGATTTTGCTCTGTCGCGCCTCACCGGTGTCATCGACAAGCTGTTGGTCTATCCGCAAAACATGCTGGACAATATGAACAAGTTCCCCGGACTGGTCATGTCGCAACGCGTGCTATTGGCCCTGACGCAGGCGGGCGTGTCGCGTGAAGACGCCTATCGTCTTGTGCAGCGTAACGCGATGAAAGTCTGGGATCACCGCACCGATTTCCGTGAAGAGCTGCTGGCAGATAACGAGGTTCGCGCGGCCTTGACGGAAGACGAGATCAACGAGAAGTTCGACCTTGGCTATCACACCAAACATGTCGACACGATCTTTGCCCGGGTGTTTGGCGAGGACTAAAGCCTTTCCACCTCATCACAATTTTTCGTGATTGGGGCGGCAAAAGAAAAATATGGTACTCTTCCGCTAGTCTAGGCTGGCAGGGAGAGACCGATGCCTCTGAAAACTCTATTCTTTGCTGTAATATTGGCCGTAGCGCCCGGGTTGGCGCTGGCCGAGGGCTGTAGTCATGACAACCGGCAAGCCATGAGCTGTGCCGATGGGTATGACTATGATCACACAACCGGTGTCTGCGTGGTGACACAGACAAGTTGACGTGACCCTCTTTCAATTTTTGAGGCACGCTATTTCTGCGTGGCCTTAGTTCTGGAGGTTTTTTGATGCGATTTTCGCTGGCCGTTGGCCTGACCACTGCCCTTGCCCTTTCCCCGGTCACAGCCTTCGCTGTCGGGTCCGATGACGACACGCCGCCACAACCGACAAACACCACCGAGACCTGTGAAAACGGGCAGATTTGGGATGAAGATAGCGAGGCATGTGTCGATGCTGATGATGCCCGGCTAGATGACGACGCTCGTTTTGGCGCTGTCCGGGAATTCGCCTATGCCGGCCGTCCGTTGGACGCGCAACGTGCTCTGGTGGCAATGTCAGACCAGTCTGAGGATCGAGTACAAACCTATTGGGGGTTCACCAGCCGGGCCTTGGGCGATTGGGAGCTGGCCGAGGGCTATTACCAACGCGCGTTGCAGGCTAATCCTGACAACCTGCTCGCCCGCGCTTATTTTGGCATGGGTCTAATAGAACAGGGTCAGGTAGAGGCTGCACGCCTGCAACTGGTCCAGATTTGGGAACGCGGCGGCGAAGGCAGCTGGCCGGAATATGCGCTGCATCGCGCCCTGACGACCGGTCAAACGACAGGGTATTAACCGGGATTTCATTTCCGGCAATTAGTTGATAAAGTCACGGGCGTTGCGCATGGGCGCAGCTTTCTAAGATTCGAGGTATTGGCCTATGTGGCTTCTTGCACTTCTTCCGGTTCTGGCCTTGGCTGTGGTTCTTATGCGTCCAAAAACGCAGGAACGCCCGGTGCCGATCCGCGTGCGTACCCGACGAGAAGAAGATCGACGCGGGCGCTAAGCCCGGCCCCTCTTCTTCCATTTCCGCCCCCTGGAGTTGAACCTTCGGGCCGAACACGCTACGCGGGCGGAGCTTTCTAAACGACATATACAAAGGGCATAGCCATGGTGGCCAAGGTCTTTATTGACGGCGAGGCTGGCACGACCGGTCTGCAAATCCGGGAACGGTTGGAATACCGCTCTGACATCTCCTTGGTGTCGGTGGACCCGGCACGCCGTAAGGACGCGGACGCACGGGCCGAGGCCTTTGCCGAAGCTGATATTGCCATTCTCTGCCTGCCTGATGCGGCAGCGATTGAGGCCGTGTCTTTGGCAGGTGATTGCAAGATCATTGATGCCTCCACAGCCCATAGAATCGCCGATGGCTGGGTCTACGGTATGCCCGAACTGCCCGGTCAGCGGGATACGATTGCAAATGCGTCCCGAGTGGGCAATGTCGGCTGTTATGCCACTGGCTCGATCGCGCTGGTTCGCCCCATGCGCGATGCGGGTTTTCTGACCGACGACAGTGCCGTCATTCTAAACGGCGTGTCGGGCTATACTGGCGGCGGCAAAGCCCTGATCGCGGAATTCGATGCTGGCGACGCGGCAGATCACTTCCTTTACGCCACAAATCAGGGCCACAAACATGTGCCCGAGATCATGCGTTATGGGCGGTTGTCAAAACAGCCCGCGTTCCAGCCTGCCGTTGGAAATTTCGCCCAAGGCATGGTTGTTCAATTGCACCTACATCGCGAAATGCTGGCAGGTGCGCCGAATATGGCAACACTGCATGACATGCTGGCCGAGTTCTATTCCGATGCAAGGTTCGTTGACGTGGTTCCCGCGCCTGCACGGGTGAATGCCACAAAGATGAATGGCACGAATGGAATGGAAATCTCGGTACATGGCAGCGATGAGGCGGGGATATACACCCTGACTGCGACGTTGGACAATCTGGGCAAAGGCGCGTCTGGCACAGCCGTGCAAAACCTCAACCTCATGATCGGTGCGGCTGAGGATGCCGGGCTCTGAGCCTCACACGACCCCACGGCTGGCTGCGCTGGCCGTGGTTGCCCATCAGGGGCGGCTATTGCTTGTTCAACGGGCCAAAGACCCTGACGCGCTGAAATGGGGCTTTCCGGGCGGGCATGTGGAGCTTGGCGAAACTGTTCACGCCGCCGCAGCCCGCGAGTTGATGGAAGAAACCGGTGTCATCGCGATGCCTCGCCGAACCCTTCTGAACCTCGACATCATTACGCATGACGCGGCCGGCGCAGTGGCCTTTCATTTCCTGCTTGTTGCCGTTCAATGTGACTATGTCGAAGGTACACCAACGCCTGCCGACGATGCGCTTGCCGCAAAATGGATTGCCTTTGACGATGTCTCTGCCGAACGCCTGCCGTTGTCGGCCAATGTCGCGCGCGTGATGCGCGAGGCTTTGAAACCTGCTGACATTTAAGTCAAATCCCAAATGTATTGGCGCGTGGTCGGCAACTCTGCCTTAACCCCTCCTGCCCCAATCTGCCCTTCGGGTAGGTGAACAATAAATTTGGGGTTACTTATGGAGCCGTCTTTAGAAGTGATAGAGGCCACCGCGCATCCCGCGCCGGTTGTCTCGCTTAGCAATTCACAAAAAGCCGCTGTCATCGTGCGGCTATTGGTGTCCGAGGGCGCAATGCCGCAATTATCCGGGCTCAGCCTTGCACAGCAGGAACGGCTGGTTCGGCAAATGGCTGATCTCAGCCACATCGACCGAAGAACGCTGTCCCACGTGGCAGGAGAATTTGCGCAAACCCTCGACAATCTTGCGTTAACATTTCCCCGCTCCGTCTCTGGTGCCTTGTCGATGGTTGAGGGACATTTGAGTGAAGAAGCGCGTGAGCATCTGCGCAATATGTCGGAGAACGAAGGCCCTCCTGATCCCTGGCGACGGTTGAAAGGGATGGAGCCTGAGCGCCTGAAACCCTTGGTTGAACGCGAAAGCGCTGAAATCTGCGCAATCTTGTTGTCCAAACTGCCCGTGGCCAAAGCAGCGGCGCTTTTGGCCGAACTGCCGGAAGATCGTGCAGATGTTGTCGCCCACGCGGTAGCCTTAACCGGCTCGGTCAGCGCAGACACTATTCAGAGAGTTGGCCAATCGCTTGTCGCACAGCTTGATGCACAGCCGGTTCCCTCGTTCACCGGTGCCCCGGCTGATCGCGTCGGCGCGATTTTGAACGCCGCTGCCTCTGTGACACGCGACCGGGTTCTTGAAGGTTTAACAGCCAAAGACGCTCAATTTGCAGGACATGTCCGAAAGGCGATCTTCACTTTCGATCATATCCCGAAACGGGTTGAACCCAAGGATGTGCCGCGAATTCTGCGCGGTGTCGACCCGGAAACCACGATTGTCGCTTTGGCCTCAGGAATGGAATTATCGCCGCTATCTGTCGAGTTTCTATTGGAAAACATGTCCAAACGCATGGCCGAACAATTGCGCGAGGATGCAGAGGCGCGCGGCAAGGTCCCTGGAGCAGAAGGAGAAGCCGCCATGGCCGAGGTTGTGACAGCCATCCGCGATCTGGCCGATTTGGGCGAAATTCGTCTGATCCCGACCGAGGAATAGCGCTGCCTTGACCCGAACCGGCCGGTTGCGGCACCATTGCCCCACAACCGACGCGCGATGGAATAGAAAAAAGGAGGAGGAGATGACATCTACTGATCTCATCAACTATGCCCAATCACTTTATTCCGCCCATGGTGATAAGGCCGAGGCTGAAGCAGCACAAAAAGCGGCGGCGGCTCTTGAGCAGGGCGACCACGAAGACGCTGAAAAATGGCAGAAAATTCGGGGCCATATCCATTCGCTCCGCGGCCCCCGAGCGAAGTAAACGCGTTTATGCTACGCCCTTGATGTCAATGGCCTTTCGGCCATTTCCCCAGGCGCGCGCGGCACGACCAAACGCCTCGAACAACGGGCGTGAGACCGGATCTTCTGCGGCCCGGTATTCGGGATGCCATTGAACAGACAAGGTAAACCCAGGTGCGTCTTTTATATAAGTTGCCTCGGGCGTACCATCCGGCGCCCGCCCGTCAATCACAACGCGCGCGCCGGGGGTCTTGATACCCTGTCCATGCAACGTGTTTGTCATGACCTCTTCGGCTCCCATCAGCCGGTGAAACGGCCCGCCTTTGGAAAATGTCACAACGTGGCGTAACGCGAATTTTTCTTCGATCGTACCGTCTGGCGGCATGCGGTGGTTCATTCGGCCAGGCAAGTCGCGTATTTCCGGATAGAGCGACCCGCCCATGGCCACGTTAACCTCTTGAAACCCGCGACACACGCCAAGGATCGGCTGGCCCCGTTCTACGCAAGCTCGAATCAATGGCAAAGATACGGCGTCACGACAACGATCGAAGGCGCCATGCGCCTCGGTCGGATCCTCGCCATATTCCTCAGGATGCACATTTGGGCGCCCGCCTGTAAAAAGAAACCCATCAAACACGTCCAGCAATTCCGACGTCTTTACAAATCGCGGGTCAGCCGGGATCAGCAAGGGCACGCAATCGGCAACTTCGGCAATTGCCTCGGAATTCATCGTTCCACCGGCGTGCGTCGGATACTCATCATTGATCAGATGATGATTGCCAATGATGCCAATGACAGGTCGCGACATGTTTTTCCTCTTTTTATGCGTATCTCTCAAAGATATAGCGCGCGCACCCTGCCCTGCCTAGTTCAGCACGCGCACAGTGGCTTCGCATTCTGTGCAGCGCCAATATTTCAGGCACCTGACCGGTCGATGCGCGCTGTAACCTCGATCTCAATTTTCATTCTCGGATCCTGCAAGCCTGCCTGAAACATGGTGGCCGCCGGGCGGATATCGCCCAGCCACTTGCGGGTAACGGGCCAACAGGCCTCCCAATCTTTTGCGTCCGGCAACAGGTAATGGACCCGTACTGTGTCAGCCATGCTGGACCCGGCTTCGCGCAGCGCCGCGTCAATGGTACGGAAACACTGTTCTGCCTGTTCTGCTACGTCGGAACTGATCTCCATGGTCTTGTAATCGAACCCGGTCGTGCCAGCGACGAAAACCCAATTGCCGTCTCGAATGGCCCGAGAATAGCCAATTTGCGCCTCAAATTCTGATCCAGAAGAGATTAGTTGCCGATCTGTCATCCCATGCTCCTGCTGCCTTTTCTGGGGGGAAGCCTAATAAGGCAGAGCCCGGCTCTCCAGTCTTCAAATTTGCACATTCGGTTGCGCAATCGCTGCTGCGTGCCAATATCTAATGGGAGCGAGGCACCTCATGTCTGACTACGATCTAAGAGACCCAGATTTCCTGCGACAGCCCGGACCGGTTCTGGCTCGGATGCGCGCCGAGGGAGATTTGGTTCGCGCACATATACCCCTAATGGGCAAAGTGTGGCTGACAACAACGGATGCGGCGGCACGCGAGTTGTTGAAAGACCGAGAGCGTTTCACACGCAATCCCGGCCGTATCAATGCAAAACGTGCCAAGCGGATTTTCTGGTGGATGCCACCATTCATGAAGCCCCTGATGAAGAATATTATCTTGATGGACGGCGCGGATCACAAACGCGTCCGACATCTTGTAGACACAGCCTTTGCCCGTTCACAAATCGAAGCGCTGCGCCCAGAAATTGCACGCATTGCCGACGAGCTGCTTGATCAGATCGATCCAGATCACCCAGTCGAAATTATGCAAGCCTACACGCGGGCCCTACCACTTTTGGTCATTTGCGCCCTTTTAGGAGTTCCAGAGGCCGATCGGGCAAAAATTACCCGGTGGATTTCACCTATTTCAGGCACGACCGGGGTTCGAACGCTTTTTCTGGGCCTGCCCGGACTTTGGCGAACCATGCGCCACTTTCGAGCTGATTTTGAACGGATCAAAACCACCCCGCGACCCGGACTTATTGGGGAACTCGTGGCCGCCGAAGAAGGCGGCGACCGGCTGGATGAAGACGAACTTCTAAGTCTTGTCTTTACACTTTTTGTTGCGGGGCATGAGACTACGGTTCACCTGATTACAAATGCCATCGCGGCCATGGTTGAACTGCCGGAACTTCGCCAAACCTATCGAGAAGATCCCGAAGGTCGCGCTTTGGCGATTGAAGAGTTCATGAGGTTCTTTAGCCCTGTTATGCTGACTAAGGGCCATTTTGCTTTAAACGATCTCACATTCGGCGGCCGAGAGATAAAGCGGGGCGACGTGCTATGCGCCCTGCTTATTGGCGCAAATCACGACCCTGCGCGGTTCGATCAGCCCGAGCAGATGAACCTGGCGCGTCGCCCCAATGCGCATGTCGGATTTGGCTTTGGCCCGCATGTCTGCCTGGGGATGCAGCTGGCCCGGGCAGAAGCCGAAATCGCCTTGGATCGATTGTTGGCCCGCTACCCGGACCTTGCCCTGGCTAACACGATGCGCCGACCCGAAAAGGCGCGGCGCATTGGGATTAACGGATTGAAACGGCTGGATCTTAGGCTGCGCCCGTAAGTCCGGCCGCCGCAATCCCCGCCAATCCAACCTTGGCATCATTGTCTGAACTGTCACCGGTAACGCCGACGGCGCCGATGATGTTGCCTTGGGTATCTTTAACGAGAATGCCGCCGGGAACAGGGATTGTTTTGCCCCCAAAAGCGCCGTTAACGGCAGCCATGAAATAGACCTGTTCCTCTGCGCGGGCCATTTGCGCACTTCCGGGCATGCCCATCATCACCGCGCCATAGGCCTTGCCCCGCGCGATTTCAAACCGTCCGGGGCTGGCACCATCCTCGCGCAGGAACGCAATCAAATGTCCGCCACTGTCCAGCACCGCAACGCTCAGAGGGTTCAGCCCCATGGCCTGCCCTTCGGATCTTGCGGCATCAATAATCTGGGTGGCTTGCTCTGCCGTGATCATGTCGTCAATCCTTCGGTAAGGTTACCGCGCACAGTTCAGATGCGCGCGCCGGTCTCTTCTAGTCTTAGAAAAAATGGGGCCTGCGGAGCGCAACGCACAATCAAGTCGCCGCCTTCAGTTCCAACCGCCGCCGATGCAACACCGGCTCTGTGTATCCTGAAGGTTGAATGCGGCCTTTGAAGACCAAATCACAGGCGGCCTGAAATGCCACGCCGTCGAAATCAGGAGCCATCGGACGATAACTCGGATCATCAGCATTTTGGCGATCGACCACCGCGGCCATTTTGCGCATCGCGGTCATGACCTGATCCTCGGTCACCACGTCGTGATGCAGCCAATTGGCCAGCGCCTGAGAGCTGATGCGGCAGGTCGCGCGGTCCTCCATCAAGCCTATATCGTTGATATCCGGCACTTTTGAACACCCAACCCCCTGATCAACCCATCGAACAACATAGCCCAAAATGCCTTGAGCGTTGTTTTCAATCTCGCGGGATAGGTCGTCCTCAGACAAATTCCGTCCGCCCATCACTGGGATCGTCAGTAGATCATCCAGCGTGCCGCGCGGTCCGGCGGCCTTTAGTTCGTCCTGACGGGCCAGAACATCAACTTTGTGATAGTGCATCGCGTGCAGAGTTGCAGCAGTTGGGGAAGGCACCCAAGCACAGGTTGCCCCGGATTTCGGATGTCCGATTTTTGCGCTCAACATCTCGGCCATCCTGTCGGGCATGGCCCACATCCCCTTGCCAATTTGCGCCTTGCCCTTCAACCCGCAGGCCAGTCCGATATCCACATTGCGATCCTCGTACGAACTGATCCATGGGGTCGATTTCATCTCACCTTTGGGCAGCATTGGCCCGGCTTCCATGCTGGTGTGAATTTCGTCCCCGGTTCGGTCAAGGAATCCTGTATTGATAAAGGCCACGCGTGATTTCGCGGCCCGAATGCATTCCTTGAGATTTGCCGACGTGCGGCGTTCCTCATCCATGATTCCCAGTTTGACCGTGTTGGCAGGCAACCCGAGAATGGCTTCAACACGGCTGAAAATCTCATCGGCAAAGGCCACTTCTTCTGGTCCGTGCATTTTTGGTTTCACCACATAGACCGACTCGTGCAACGAATTGCGCGCGCCATCGGACTTTTGCAGGTCATGCATAGCAATCAGCGTGGTCACCATCGCGTCCATCAGCCCTTCACCGATTTCCAGACCATCGCGATCCAGAATAGCCGGGTTGGTCATCAAGTGGCCGACGTTTCGGACCAACATCAAAGACCGCCCTTTCAGGATCACGGGCGCGCCATTTGCAGCCTCGAATTCCAGGTCGGGGTTCAACGCGCGGGTAAAGCTCCTGCTGCCCTTTCTGACCTCTTCGGTCAGATCACCCTTCATCAGGCCCAGCCAATTGGTATAGGCCAGAACTTTGTCTTCGGCATCAACGGCGGCGACACTGTCTTCGCAATCCATGATGGTCGACAGGGCCGATTCCAGGCGGATATCGGCGATACCAGCCGGATCGGTCGCGCCAATCTGATTACTTGGATCAACGTGAACTACAATATGCAGCCCATTGTTTTTAAATGCATAGGTTGGCTCATCACTCGACTTCCCGACATAACTGTCTGGATGGACCAATGAGACATGCGCGACATCAGTCACATCGGCCCAACTGCCCTCAGTCAGCGGCAAGGATTCATCCAGAAACGCCTTGGCCCGCGCCACAACTTTTGCCCCGCGAACAGCGTTGAAGCCAGATCCACTTGGAAGGTCGCCCAAGGCATCCGTTCCATAAAAAGCATCATAGAGGCTGCCCCACCGGGCATTCGCCGCGTTCAGGGCAAAACGGGCATTCATGATCGGCACCACCAGCTGTGGTCCAGGAATCAAGGCAATTTCAGGATCTGTTCCTGTAGTCTCAATCTCGAAATCTGGACCTTCTGGAACCAGATACCCGATCTCTTTCAAGAAGGCTGAATAGACGTCCGCATCATGCGTCTGTCCACGGCGTTCGATGTGCCAATTGTCGATCTTGGCCTGCATCGTCTCACGTGTCTCCAACAAAGCGCGGTTCTTAGGGCCCAGTTCATGAACCAGATCCGAGAAGCCTTGCCAAAACTGGTCTGGTGCCACTCCCGTACCCGGCAATGCGTTGGCCTCGATAAACTCAGCCAGCGTGGCGTCAACTTGCAATTCTGCGCGCATTAGGCGGGGCATAGTGGTCTCTCCTCTGTCTCGGCTCATCCATGACCTAGAACAAAGGTTTCCTATAGGCAACAAACCAGCGCCCATGAAAAATTGGGCGTCAGTTTAGTTTTCCTTATGTGGCGGACGATCCTCCATTAGTCGATAGAAATCGGTCAGACGCTTGCCACGCTCAGGACGAAACCGGTCGCCCTCGGACATTCCGTTGATCCGGTCGATGCGAAACATTCGAAAATCATCCCTCAGTTCACACCAGCCGACCACTGTCCAAACCGATCCCCAGAACCAAAGCCCAAGCGGACGAATGCCGCGCGTTGTCGGCCGCCCATGTTGGTCAGAATACTCCAGCGCCAAACGGACAGAGGCATCGACGGCCGCCTCAACACGATCGATGCGCGCGCGGATGGCATCGGTCATACGAGGCCCAATCGCATGGATTTGAACACCCGCGGCCTTGGCGCGTTCCGCATCCGGCAATACTGCGTTGATTTTGACCAACGCCTCTTCGGCGGCGCGCGCCATATCTGCTCCACCAAAGGCCCGGATCAGGCGCGCACCGGCCACAAGGGCCACTATCTCATCGCGGGTAAACATAAGCGGCGGCAGGTCATAGCCTTCCTCCATCACGTAACCGAACCCGGCCTCGCCATCTATGGGAACGCCGGTTGATTGGAGGTCTGCAATGTCGCGGTAAATGGTGCGGGTTGAGACCTCCAACCGCTCGGATAAGGTTTGCGCCGTGACCAATCGGCCACCCCGAAGGTATTGAACAATCTGGAATAGACGATCAGCACGGCGCATATGTCAAATGGCCTCGAACAGGCCAAAGCGATTTCCATCAGGGTCATTGGCATAGGCCACGCGCCCGGGCGGAATCTCGATCACATCAGACGCGATGCGCCCCCCTGTCTGCCAAACCCGATCCAACGCGTCCTCAATACGGTCCGGAATGGCCAGAAAGATCGTGGGGCCCGAATTGCCATCTCCCGGCTCTCCGACAAACAGATTGGCAGACACGTTTTGGGTGGTCTCTTCGGTCACGAAATAGGCTACGGGATCCCCCCCCATTTCGACCTTTTCCAGGATGCCACCCGTGACGGCCGCGTAAAAAGCAACGCCCCGATCCAGATCACGCACGGGGATCTCAGCCCAGGCGGTGAAATGCTGCGGTTTGAACTGTTTCATAACGGCCCTCAGCTGGCTTCGAACAGGCCGATGGAGTTTCCATCGGGATCTTTGGCATAGAAGAAGCGACCGGCCGGAATAGCAATAGGCTCTGACACGACATCACCGCCTGCTTTGGTGACGCGCTGCATGACCTCTTCCAATTTGCCCATTGCCAGAAGGTGAACAGTTGGGCCGCTGCCGTCTCCCGCCGGTTTGCCTTGGTAAAGGTGGCCAGCAACCCCGGTCATGTCATCGCTGACTTTGAACATGCCCATGACATTGCCATCCATATCGGTCTTGTTGATCTCAAGCCCGGTGACAGCGCTATAAAAAGCGATGCCTTTGTCCAGGTCGGTTACGGGCAATTCTGCCCAGACGGTTGTGTGTTGGGGGGAGGTCATTGTGAACATATCCTTTGTCACGAAATAATTGCGATAGGTATGTTCTGACACACCCCTCCTGACAGCATTCTGTCAGGAGGACGTCGTGAGGACAAATCAGTTGAAAAGGGCGTTAATTTCCGCAGGCGTTATGCTGCGCGCGTTGTCGCCCATCCGGCAATCATCATTGGCCGGATTGGCATCGATGAAGATGTCCGGGGCATAGTCAATATGGGCGCTGAACCCCTCCTGAAACTCAGAGGCAGGGTTCCAGCGACGCTCGGTCGAAAATGTGAAACTGTCACCAGCGGCTAAAGTCACAAAGCCACGATAACCTACTGGACGGCCACGCCCATCCGATAAGGTGACCAGTTGCTGGCCCTCACCGGATTGGAAATTGACGCCGCCAATATTGGCAATCTCGGCAACGATGCGCACCATATCACCGCCGATCCGATGAGCCGTCATAGATCGCACAGCTGGCGCCGGGCAGTTGATGCCTATCGCACCTGATATCGCTGGCAGGTTCGGGCGGACAACCAGATCCGGCAAGTTGGGTTGCATCTGAACGCCTTCCAACTGGATAAGCCCCGTGGCGGAGGCGTTGCCCGCGCCAATCAAAAGCGCAATCGCGGCAACGGCAGGTTTGAAAGATTTACCGAACATATGAAATTCCTTTTCTGAAAATGTAGGACGAGGGACCTTTTGACTCCTGGATACTCATATGTCGGTTGACGTAGGGTCATCGTTCAATTGAAGCTCAACCTGCGACCCTTGCACCCATCGCGTCATGCGCTACTGATTGTACAGTTTTTCGTGAAAGTGATGCCCCATGACGCCCAAGCAGCCGCCGACAATCCACCTGGCCGACTATAAGCCCTACCCGTTTCAACTCGACAAGGTTGAGCTGGAGTTTCGGCTTGACCCGAAGGCCACACGCGTCTCTTCGATTCTGAATTTCACACCGCTTGAAGCTGACCAGGATCTGGTCTTGGTTGGCGAAGGACTTCGCGTGTCAGGGGCCGCCCTCATCAATGGCAATCACGTTGAATGTGTCGATTTGGTCGATCACACCGGCACTCCCAACGCGATCTCTATCCATCACGTGGATATCCCGGATGAACCCTTCACTTTTGAAATCGAAGTGACAATCAACCCGTCCGAAAATACCGCGCTTGAGGGGCTTTATATGTCGGACGGCATGTATTGCACCCAATGTGAGGCAGAAGGGTTTCGAAAGATTACGTTCTTCCCGGACCGGCCCGATGTTATGGCCCCATATCAGGTTCGGATCTATTCTGATCTGCCCGTGCAACTGTCAAATGGCAACCCGGGACGAACTACCGATGCATTTGTTGAGTGGGAAGACCCTCATCCAAAACCCTCCTACCTTTTCGCGCTGGTGGCAGGTGATTTGGTGGCCCATTCGGATCAATTCACGACGATGTCGGGCCGCGATGTGGCGCTCAATATCTGGGTGCGTCCCGGTGATGAAGGCAAATGCGCCTATGCGATGGATGCCCTGAAACGGTCGATGACTTGGGATGAAGAGGTCTATGGACGTGAATATGACCTCGACGTCTTCAACATCGTTGCGGTGGATGATTTCAACATGGGCGCGATGGAAAACAAGGGCCTCAATATTTTCAATTCGAAATATGTTCTGGCCAGCCCTGAGACTGCAACTGACCGCGATTACGATTTGATCGAAGGTATCATTGCGCACGAGTATTTCCACAATTGGACCGGCAATCGCATCACTTGCCGGGATTGGTTCCAGCTTTGCCTGAAGGAGGGGCTGACCGTATTCCGTGATCAGCAATTCTCAGGCGATATGCGCGGGCACGCCGTCAAACGCATCGAGGATGTATTGCAATTGCGTGCCCGTCAGTTTCGCGAAGATGCGGGGCCTTTGGCCCATCCCGTTCGCCCGGAAAGTTTTGTCGAGATCAACAACTTCTACACAGCCACAGTCTATGAAAAAGGCGCCGAGATCATTGGGATGCTCAAGCGGCTGGTGGGCGATCAGGGATATGCTAAAGCGTTATCTCTCTATTTTGACCGGCATGATGGCGATGCTGCGACCATTGAAGATTGGCTTCAGGTCTTCGAGGACGCGACGGGCCGCGACCTGACCCATTTCAAACAATGGTACTCACAAGCCGGAACGCCGCGCCTTACCTATCAGGACAGTTTCGATAACGGCACTTACAGAATTGATTTTGAACAAAAAACGGATCCAACGCCCGGCCAGCCAGATAAATCACCGCAAGTGATCCCTGTGGCTATTGGGCTTTTGGCGGCTTCTGGTGCTGAACTGCGGCCGACTGAAGTGCTGGAGATGACAGAGGCCAAACAAAGCTTCTCTTTCACCGGGCTGACCGAGCGGCCAGTTCCATCCATCCTGCGTGGCTTCTCGGCCCCTGTCATTTTGGACCATTCGCCAAGTTTCGACGATCGCGCGGTTCTGCTGGCGCATGACACGGATTGGTTCAACCGGTGGGAGGCCGGGCGCTCACTGACTCGTGAAACACTGCTGGCCATGCTGACAAACGACACGGCCCCCTCGCTTGCCTATCTGGACGCGCTGAAATCAGCCGCGAGCGATGCAAGCCTTGATCCCGCATTCCGCGCTTTGGTGCTGTCGTTGCCGTCAGAAGATGACATTGCCCAAGGCCTGGTTGATGCAGGCCACGTACCGGACCCAAGCCTGATCTACACCGCGCGTAAATCTCTGGCCAAGGCAATTGCAACGCATCTGCAATATGACTTGGAGGAGACCTATGACGCCATGGCGCAGACCGGCCCCTATAGCCCGGATGCCGAGGCCGCGGGAAAACGAGCGCTTCGAAATACCTGCCTTAGACTTCTATCGCTTTGTGACGAGGGCACCCGCGCCCGGGCGCAATATGACGGGGCAGATAACATGACCGATCAGCTGGCGGCGTTTGCTTGCCTGATCGAGGCGGGCGATCCATCTGTTGCGGACGAATTTTATGCTCAATGGCAATCCGATCGCTTGGTGATGGACAAATGGTTCATGCTTCAGGCCATGCATGCCGCGCCCGAACAAGCCGTCGCTTTGGCAACCGCACTGACAAAACATCCAGACTTTGACTGGAAAAACCCCAATCGCTTTCGATCTGTTATCGGCGGATTGACGGCGGGCAATCCTGCGGGGTTCCATGATCCAAGCGGTGCGGGCTACGCATTTCTAGCTGATTGGCTGCTAAAACTCGATAAGGCTAACCCGCAAACAGCAGCGCGCATGTCGACTGCCTTTGAAACATGGCGCCGCTATGACGCTGACAGGCAGGCCTTGATGCAAGAGCAACTGGCCCGGATTGCGGAAACCGGTGGACTTAGCCGGGATTTGACTGAAATGGTCACAAGAATGCTGCAGGCTTAGAGAGATTGGCCACGCATGCGTCCGGCAATGGTCACAGAAAGGGCCAAAACCGGGCGCAGCATCACTCCATGACCAGCTTCTTTGAACATTTCGTCCGTGGGCGTCTGTCCCACGCCTGGCCCGCCTACGCATCAGGCTTCGCCATGTTGGCGCTTGCAGCCCAGTTTCATGCTCCATTGTGGGTCTGGGCGCTTTTGGTGCCCTGCCTTGCCATTTGCCTTATCCAAATGGCGATCCGGCCCATGTTCGGGATGCGGCTGACAAAAAGCAAGCTATTGATTTATAATGGATTTCGGGAAACCGCATTACCCTTGTGCATGATTTCTTATGTGCGAGTCACAAAATCGGCCTACGTGGTGGTCATGCAAAGCGGGCAGGAAATTCCTTTGCCTGGCAACGCCCTTCCAAATCCCCTGCACCTGATCAGAGAAATCACCGATCGCGGTATTCCGGTACGCTCGGTCTAGCGTCAGTCCTCTGCTGTGCAATAATCCTGAGAGCTGACCCAGTCGCGCATTTCTTCGCGCTTTCTACGATTATGAAATGGCCCCCATTCCGCGGCCACGCCGCGCATGCCTGCGCTGATTACTCCATCGCGCAGAACGTTTTGCGTCAGTATACGAACACCGCATCGTAGGTTGTCGGGACCACGCAACAAAGCCTGCCCGCTGCCCGCGATGCACCCGCGTGCCCGCGCCGTGGCCGGCGCGATCTGGATCAGGCCAAACCACGCGCCGCCACCACCCACCGCTGTTTCGCGATGGGTGCTTTCATGCCAGGCAAGGGCCGAAATCAAGCCCGCCCAAAACGCTGCGCGCTGGTCAGCCTCAGCTTCGGGATAGGCCGGGCACCAATTGCCGATATCTTCCGGCACGGTATCCAAAAGCGCGGGACGGGCCTGTAGTGCCGTGATCAAGGCCAATCCCCAACTGGCATCTGCCTCTTCCGCCATTCCCGGTCGCAACTCATCCCAGTGCAAACTGGGTACAGAAATCTCGGGCCTTGGTTCCGGCAGCAAACTTCCTGCCGGCGCCAATTCCGACACGTTCTGCGCGCCAGCGGCAAAACCGAAAACGAGAAAGAGGCTCACCCATAAGACACGCATTGAAACGTCCTTTTCAATTGTTGATGTCCCTGCCCCAGGTCACTGGTTGGCAAGTCTGCCTGATCAACCCTGACAATAGCTTTGTTGATGCAGCCAGCTTCGCATCTGCTCCACTTTCGCAGCATTGCGCATTGGCCCCCAATCCGCGGCAACACCGTGGCGACCCTGACTGATGACCCCATCGCGCGGAACAGTATGGGTCATGATCCTAAGCGCGCAACGCAAATTGGCGGCCCCATCCGTAAGGCCTTGCCCGCTTGTCACCTGACACTGCCGATAGCGCGCTGTGGGCGGATAGATTTGCATCAGCCCAAACCACCGACCGCCGCCACCGACCGCCTCTGGGTTCCAGGTACTTTCATGCTGTGCAAGGGCCGACAGAAACCCGGCCCAAAACAACGCACGCGTCTCTGGTGCGGCATCTGAATACCCCGGACACCAATATTCTCCGTCAGAGACATCAACCTCGGTCAATATTGCCGCGTCTCCGGCCAGCATGTCCAATGAGGCCTGCGTCCATTCGGCCGCCTCCGGGCGATGATCCCAACGCATCGCAACGGGAATTTCGGGTTCCGGGCGTATGGAACATCCTGCCAGAATAAGGATCAGGGTCAAAAGACGTGAAAGCTGCATCAAAAGTAACCGAATTTACCGCAATGAATGGGTCCAAGCCTAGGCCAGTGACGCCTGGCTGGCCAGAGGTCCAGCCGCTGAGACCCGTTAGCCCCGAAATGGGCGATACACTGCCGATCCGCCGCATTGCCTTAGCCCTTTCCTTAGGTCAATTAGCGGCCCACTGCGCCGAAGGACAGGAAGACCAAACAATGAAGAAATTTGTCGCTGCAAAACTGCATGGCATCACCGTGACCGGGGCCGATCTCGAATATCATGGGTCCATTACGCTCGACCCTGACCATTGCGAAATGGCGGGCATCCTTCCGATGGAATTTGTCGACATCTGGAACAAGCAATCTGGAGCGCGGATTTCGACCTATGTGATCTATGGCAATCGTGGCGAACGCCAATGCGTTCTCAATGGGGCCGCGGCCCGCACCTGCCAGAAAGGCGATCAGTTGATCATCTGCTCAAATGACTTCCTTGAAGCGTCCGCAGTGACAGACATCGCGCCCAAAGTGCTTACCTTTACACCTGCGAATGAGATTGATGAAATACTGACCTACTGTACGCAGAAGGACGCCCAAGGCCGCCTGACCTTCGACATCATCAAGGATGGCCAACCTCAAACCATCCCCTACCGTGCCAAAATGGGATAAGCAGGCACCACGCCTGTCGTTTCAGTCTTTGCCATGAGATGGAGCATTGACCTGCCGTGTGGTTAGCATCTTTGGAGCGGTCTGAACGGCAACGCGAAAAACATTTGCGGGCCCCGCGTCAATCTAGGGGCCTTATTCTGTCTCCCAACGTATGGCGCGGGCGGCGCACACATCCTCGATGAGTTGGTGGCATGCTGCATACTCGGCGACGGAGATACCCCAGAGGGCTACCGTGTTCATGGTTTCGGTGCCGGGCGAGTAACCACATTCCCTCCCAAAACGGGCGAACGCCCAGTTGGCATGATCATTTCTGCTACCGTTTATCCATACACTGTCTCCGGACGTTTCACCGGTGGTCCAGCTCTCGAGTGTGCAACTCCAGACATTCGTGATGCTGTGCAAATTCGCAGAGGTAAAACACGGACAAGAGCCGTCGGCCAGTACCGTTGCTGGCGTCAGAGTTGAACAAACAATTGCAAGCGCAGAAATGCTCGGTTTCATAGACGTCTGTCTCTGTTGGAATTAGTTGAAATGAACCCACTTTCCTATGCCGATTACCTTCACCATGACCCTGCACCCGTTGTCCGGCCCGATCAAGCTACTTGGAGTCTGCCTGTGGAGCAGCCAGATATCTGGCGGATGGTCTGGTCTCAACTTCTGGTATCAATGGCCGGTTTGGACCGTCGTATGGCCAAGATCGAATTCACGCCGAAAGTGCTGACTTTTACAGCCGAAAATGAAATCGACGAAGTTCTGACATATACAGCAGGCACCGACGCCGAAGGCCGACTGACCTTCGACATCCTAATAGAAGGCGAAGCCCAGACCTTCCCCTACCGCGCTAAGGCGGGTTGAAACATACTTGAGAGGCTCATCTGAGCCTTAGCCGCTGGCAAAAACGCCGCCCGCGGCGGCGCTGTCCATCGTCATCGGCAGTTCTTCAGCGGCTTGTGCCCTGATCTCGGCAATCCTTTGTTGCGCCGAGTTGGCCGTTGCCTCGTCAGAATACTCTGTCACCACGGTGAAGGTCAGGTCGCCCGTGCGGATCATTTGCACCCGCGACGCGCCTACCGACATGATTAGTGGAACAAACTTGTTGCGGGCGATGTCCTCCATGCCATCGTTCCACTCGGTGGCAGTCCAATGCGAAATTGCTGAATATGTCATCTATTCCCTCCCAGAAAAAACTGAGGATGGCACAGGCTGAGGGGAATCCAAAACCCTGCCCACCAGTGGTGTGGATGCGGTCTGCGATCAGCAAACCCTTGTGTCCAAGCCATTTTTTGTTCCGGCCCCTGCAAAGGCGCCCGGATTGATCAGCGGCGATCCAAAAGCTCGACGCTGCCCTGCAGATCCGGTTGCGACGGGCTTTCCCAGGGCCAATACCGAATCCGCCTCACCGACAGATTGGCAATTCCAGCGGCGGTTGATCCGGCAGCGTTTGCCGCCATCGGTCGATGATCGGCTGCAGCTCTTCGCGCGGCCAGAACTGTGGCGCACCAATCTCGCCAAGGCAGCTGGCGTTCCAGTATAGCCCCTCTTCGGTCGGGTCTCTACCGGCCTCCACCGCTGCAGCGACCGCGTTTATGTCGGCGGATTCGGGATAAATGTAGAGCGTTGTCGGGTTTTCCTCCACCAGCGCGATGATCTCTTCGGCTACCTCTTCCGACCATGTTGTACATCCGTTGCTGCGCCCGCCGGTATAATTCACCAAATTTCCAAAGGGCACGTACCCCTCAGCATCCGCATAGGGGCTTTCGGGGTTGCTGTAACGACATTGCCAGCGCAAAAACATCGCCACATGCCCGCCTATTTCCCGCTCGCGCGCATTGTCGGCTTCGCCCATGCCATCAAAGAGCAAAAAAGTCCGGGTGAACGGCACTCTCTCGCCCTCCTCACTGAAATATCCTTTGAATGAGGTCCGTGTTTCTGCCGTCACATATGCGCCGCCCGCGGTCAGTTTGGAGCCTTCGGCATTGCTGAAATTCTGCGCACATTCCCGCCCGTTCGAAAAATCCGCCTCGGGCAAATCCCGTCCGTTGCCATAGCCGGATGATACCGCGCGAAAGCTCTCATCGCCCTCGCAAATGATATAGAACCGTTGCCCCGGCTGGCCGGATGAAGAGGTGCTGGGCCGGGTCGCATCCATCGCGAAGTAACAGGGGTTTCGGATATCCGATAGGCGGGTCTGCTCTTGGTAAAGAGCCCGCGCGCGCTGCAAAACCACCTCCGTGATTTGCCCTTCGCTGGTTCCGATATGATGTTGCAGCCAGGACGGGATTTCAGACCCTGCTGTTGCATGCACTGTTTGCGGAATGGCCAAAGTCAGGACCAAAGTGACAACGATCCTAAAAGGGGATGGTCCTCTTTTCATCCAGTCTCTCCTGCGCCAACCACGTCAAAACAAGTCTAACAAATCCATAGCACAATGGCAGCAGTTCGTCATATGACCGATGCAATCGCAATCACTTGCCGACAGGTAGCCCAAGCCCTTGCGCCCTGAGCGTCCCTGCCCTAGAACCACCTGCGTTCGGATGACGGAGACCAACATGCTCGACCTCACGTACGAGACCCCAAAAGTAAAAACCATCGCTGGCGCCAAGCAGGATTGGGAGCTGGTGATTGGTATGGAAGTGCATGCGCAGGTGTCCTCGAACTCCAAGCTCTTTTCCGGCGCCTCCACCACCTTTGGGGCCGAGCCAAATTCGAACGTCGCTTTTGTTGACGCAGGCATGCCCGGCATGTTGCCTGTTATCAACGAGTTCTGCGTTGAGCAGGCGGTGCGCACCGGGTTGGGCCTCAAGGCTGATATCAACCTGTTTTCTGCCTTCGATCGCAAGAACTATTTCTATCCTGACCTGCCGCAGGGCTATCAGATCTCTCAGCTTTACCACCCCATCGTGGGTGAAGGCGAAGTGCTGGTTGAGATGGGGGATGGCACGGCGCGTCTGGTCCGGATTGAACGCATCCATCTGGAACAGGACGCCGGTAAATCCATCCACGATATGGACCCGCATATGTCGTTCGTCGACCTGAACCGCACCGGTGTGGCGCTGATGGAGATCGTCAGCCGCCCTGACATTCGCGGCCCGGAAGAGGCGGCGGCCTATGTCGTGAAACTGCGCCAGATCCTGCGTTACCTGGGCACTTGTGACGGCAACATGCAAAACGGCAATCTGCGCGCGGATGTGAACGTTTCGATCTGTCAGCCCGGCGCCTATGAGCGCTACCGCGAGACCGGCGATTTCGGCCATCTCGGCACACGCTGCGAGATCAAGAACATGAACTCGATGCGCTTTATCCAAGCGGCTATCGACTATGAGGCGCGCCGTCAGATCAAGATCGTCGAAGGCGGCGGTTCGGTGGATCAGGAAACCCGGCTTTACGATCCCGACAAGAACGAAACACGGTCAATGCGCTCCAAGGAAGAAGCGCATGATTACCGCTATTTCCCCTGCCCTGATCTGCTGCCATTGGAGATCGAACAGGATTGGGTCGATGGCATTGCTGCCAACCTACCAGAACTGCCAGATCAGAAAAAAGCGCGATTCATCAGCGATTTCGGCCTCAGCGACTATGATGCCTCTGTCCTAACCGCTGAAACCCGCGATGCGGAATTTTTTGAGGCTGTGGTGGCCTATGCAGGCGACGGCAAGCTGGCCGCCAACTGGGTCATCAATGAATTGTTCGGCCGCCTGAAAAAAGATGACGCAACCATCAAGGACAGCCCAATCGCGCCTGCCCGTCTGGCGCAAATCATCAAGCTGATCAAATCCGACACGATCTCGGGCAAGATTGCGAAGGATGTCTTTGAAATCGCCTATAGCCAAGACCGCGACCCCGACGAAATCGTGGAAACGGAAGGCATGAAACAGGTGACCGATACCGGCGCGATTGAGGCTGCGGTAGATGAAATTATCGCCGCCAACCCGGCCCAGGTTGAAAAGGCCAAAGAGAACCCGAAACTGGCGGGCTGGTTCGTTGGTCAGGTGATGAAAGCCACAGGTGGCAAGGCCAATCCGAAAGCGGTGAACCAAATCGTGGCGGCCAAGCTCAAGGGCTGATCAATGCACTTCGCAGGTCTGCTCCTGTAACATTTGCATCTCGCTGCTGCCTGAACGGGCAAAGATCGTGCCCGCCATACGGGTCCGCGCCATGGTGGAAATCTGGTACTCTTCTGCAACCCCGGCCCGGATCAAGACATCCGGCCCGGTCCCCCCATGGAATGCCACCTCGAACAACATTTCAAAGACGATATGGGCATCCCCATCGATCTCTGTCTGGCCTGTGACCGCTGAAATCAGCAGGGCAGGTTCAAAGCCGGCAGGCAAGGTTCCAAAACTCGACGCCAGGGCCGAAATCGTTTGAAAGACGCTCTCTTCATCGCCAGGGCGCAAGGCTGGCTGACCCTGGACAACGTTCACGCCCGAGTAGAACCAACTGGGATTTGTGGGCACAACATTGTCGCGGATGGCAGCGATCAATTGCGCCTCAGGCGACCTTGGATTTGTAACCATGCCTGAATTTGCTTCCAAATAATTGCCATCAGTCTGAAGCTCATACCGCAGGTTGTCATAGGAATCGCGATAAGTCAGCAGGCCCAAAACGGCCTCCGCCCCATCCCATGTCAGCGATATCGACAATTCGGATTCCGGGTCAATCGTCACATACTCAACTTCGGTCGCCCCGCCCTCATTGCGTGTGATTGAAATATCTTCTGTGTAACGCGGCGGGGTTCCGGGAATATCGATCGGAGCGTCCACAGTTGTTATGCAGGCCAATTCCTGTCGGGCGGGGGCCGCAATCTCGATGGCCCCAGCCAGCTGCGTAAGCACATGGTCATGCATCCCGAACTGGATGGTCCCGGCCGCGATGGCCGTTTGGGCCAGATCGTTCAGTCGCGCCAGGTCGACATCTTGGCCTGCCAGGAATTCTTGAACCGTGCTGCGCAGTTCCGCAGCCTCCTCTTGCGAGATCTGGGGCGCAGCCATCAATGTCGACCCCGTCCCAACCAAAAGCGCCACCAAAGACATAACGCGCATTTCAAATTCCTTTTGTAAAAAATCTAGTCCCCAGCAGTGTAGCTGAACCGCCCTAAATGCCAAAATGAAGACGCAGATGCGCGTTTTCCGGCCAATCGCACCGATCCCCTTGGACAGTGCGTTCGCATTTGGGTATTGTCTGGTCCGAACTATCGAATTTCCGAAGGTGGGCCGAGAATGGCATTTTATGAATACAAGGTCGTCCCGGCCCCGGCGAAGGGCCAGAAGGCCAAAAAGCTGCGGCAACCGATTGATCGTTACGCCTTGGCCTTATCCACCGTGATGAACGAAATGGCTGGCGAGGGGTGGGAATATGTCCGCGCCGAAAGCCTGCCATCAGAAGAACGCACCGGCCTGACCAAGCGCTCGGTCGTGACCCATAATCTATTGGTGTTCCGGCGTGAGCTTTTTGAAGATATTGACGATGATGAAGGGCACGAGGAAATCAACGCGCCTGTGTATCATGACCCTACGCCAGAGCCGCATTTACCGCAGAACTTTGATGTTGCACCCACGCGCTCTGAACCGCCCCTGACCGGGTCAAACCGGGATCGTGATTTGGCCGCCGAGTAAATGCTACACACGAACAACAAGCGCCAATGCATGGATTTCGCTTAATAAATCCTTGCCAATTGCATCATGCACTGCGCGATGGCGCGCCAACCGGTTGAGGGAAGACAAGCCGTCAGCCTCGATCACTACACGGAAGTGGCTTTCACCTCCGTCCTGATATCCGGCGTGGCCCTGATGGGCCTCGCTTTCATCAATTACCTCCAGATGACGAGGCTTTAGGGCCGCATCCAATCGCGCGTGAATTTTCTGTTGTCTCGACACGATTAGTTGCCCCTTTGCTCTTCAATCTGCCGCAAAAAACACTAGACTGCTTCTCCCGAGTCGAGAAGGGAAATACCATGGCCGGAAATGATCCGTTTAATTTTGACCTGCGCGTGACGACAGACAAGAAAAAGCGCAAGACAGGTCGGCGCGGCATGTCTGGCGCCTTTGAGACATCACAACGTGTTTGCCACCAAGATGGCTGCGAAGAGGCGGGCCAGTATCGTGCGCCCCGCGCCCCGGACGTGTTGGATGATTTTCTTTGGTTTTGCAAAGACCACGTGCGTGAATACAACCTGAAATGGAACTTCTTCGAAGGCACAACCGAGGCCGAGATGGAAGCCCAAATGGAGCGTGACAAGGTTTGGGATCGTCCAACCAAAACCTTCAAGAAATCTACCGAAGAACGCGCCTGGGCCCGCCTTGGCATTGACGACGCCCATCAGGTTCTGGGTGAAAATGCCACCAAAAACGCAGGCAAATCAATCACAGGGTCAACCCGCCGCCTGCCACCAACCGAACGCCGGGCGATGGATATTCTGGACGCCAAAGATCACTGGACCAAGGCCGAGGTTCGCAAAGCCTATAAAAAGCTGATCAAAGTTCTGCATCCAGATATGAACGGCGGTGACCGTGGCCATGAGGAACAGCTGCAGGAAGTTGTCTGGGCCTGGGACCAGATCAAGGAAAGCCGCAATTTCAAGTAATTGGCGTCCTACGTCGTTTCCCTTACAAACGCCATCGGATTGGATTGTCTAAATGCCTGACCATGTGGTCGAGACTCTGATCCTTGGCGCCGGGGCAGCGGGATTGATGTGTGCGGCCCATACCGGGCCGGATACTTTGGTAATTGATCATGCAAAAGCGCCCGGCGAGAAAATTCGAATTTCAGGCGGCGGGCGCTGCAATTTCACCAACATGTTTGCGGGCCCTGAAAATTTCCTCTCTGCGAACCCCCATTTTGCAAAGTCCGCCCTGAGCCGATACACTCAGTGGGATTTTGTCGACCTTGTCGGAAAACACGGCATCGCCTGGCATGAAAAGACACTTGGGCAACTTTTCTGCGATGGCTCATCAAAAGAAATCATCGGCATGTTGCTGGCGGAGATGGCTCCCGCCGAACTATGGCTGCGGACCGAGATCGGCCAGATCACCCAAACAGACACCGGGTTTCAGGTGCAATTGACGCGGGAAGGCCGCCCCGTTTCTGTCCGCACCCGAAATCTTGTCGTCGCAACGGGCGGAAAATCCATTCCCAAAATGGGTGCAACCGGGATCGGCTACAGCATTGCAACGCAGTTTGGACATGAAGTGATTGAAACCCGCCCAGGCCTTGTTCCTTTTACATTCGACGAGCACCAAAAGGCGGCTTTCAAGTCCCTGGCGGGCACAGCAGTCCCCACTGTTACGTCCTGTGATGTTGCCAGTTTCGAAGAGGCCGTCCTTTTTACGCATCGTGGCCTGTCTGGTCCTGCGATTCTGCAGATCAGTTCTTTTTGGCAGGAAGGTAAGTCAATTTCGATCCAGCTTTGTCCTGGCCAGGATCTTTTTGAGACCTTGCGCTCACGCCGCCAAACGGCAGGTGCCAAGGCGCTGACAACAGTCCTGGCCGACTTTTTGCCACGTACCCTCGTATTGCATCTGGCCAAGGAGTGGCGCCTGCAAGGGAACCTCGCCGACCAGTCTGACAAAGCACTGAAGGCGCTCGCACACAACTTGGAGAACTGGAGCCTCACGCCAACTTCGACAGAAGGGTATCGCACGGCAGAGGTCACGCTTGGCGGCGTCTCTACAGATCAGATTTCGTCCAAAACCATGGAATCGCGGCTATGTCCTGGCCTTTTCCTGATAGGCGAAGTGGTGGACGTCACCGGTTGGCTGGGCGGCTACAACTTCCAATGGGCCTGGTCCTCGGCTGTGGCGGCCGGCCGTGCCATTTCGACCAAAACCTCTGGCAGATAAGTCTCATTTTTCGCCCAATTTGTAGGTTACAGCAGGCCAGCTGGTAGATTCCGCAACGCCAGTCGCCGCATCACTGCAGTCGCGACCCCGCGCCCCTTGCAGCGGCGCAAAAATTCGTGCAGCTACGCCCGGTAGGAATTCGCGATACGAAGGGGCCGGTGCCATGACAACCGATGTAAAACCGACCGAAGACATCTCTGTCCGGGATATGTTCGGCATCGACACCGAGATGAAGGTCAAAGGCTTTGCCGAGGCCTCGGATCGGGTCCCAGAGATCGACCCGACCTATAAGTTCGACCCTGATACCACTTTGGCGATTTTGGCAGGTTTTTCCGCCAATCGCCGCGTGATGATTCAAGGCTATCACGGTACGGGTAAATCGACCCATATCGAACAGGTTGCCGCCCGTCTGAAATGGCCGTCGGTGCGTGTAAACCTCGACAGCCATATTTCCCGGATCGACCTGATCGGTAAGGATGCGATTAAGCTAAAAGACGGCAAGCAGGTGACAGAGTTCCACGAAGGCATCCTGCCATGGGCGCTGCGCAATCCTGTCGCCATCGTGTTTGACGAATATGATGCCGGCCGCGCTGACGTGATGTTTGTGATCCAGCGGATTTTGGAACATGATGGCAAGCTGACCCTTTTGGATCAGAACGAGATCATCACGCCGAACCCCTTTTTCCGCATGTTCGCCACGGCCAATACTGTTGGTCTGGGCGACACGACCGGCCTCTATCACGGCGTACAGCAGATCAACCAAGCGCAGATGGACCGCTGGTCGCTGGTTGCAACGCTGAACTACCTCAGCCATGACGCGGAAACCGCGATCGTTCTGTCCAAGAACCCGCATTACAACACCGCTCAGGGCCGCCAACAGATCAGCCAGATGGTGACCGTTGCCGACCTGACCCGAACCGCATTCATGAATGGCGAGCTGTCGACAGTGATGAGCCCGCGAACGGTGATCAACTGGGCCCAAAACGCCGAGATCTTCCGTAATGTTGGCTACGCCTTCCGACTGAGCTTCCTCAATAAATGTGATGAGCTGGAACGCCAGACCGTGGCAGAGTTTTACCAGCGTTGCTTTGACGAAGAACTGCCTGAAAGTGCAGCCTCGATGAGCATGGGCTGAGATCGGCACCACTGATCATCGCCATCACAGAAATGAATTTGCATCCCCAGGGGCGGTCAGATTGACTGCCCCTTGATCTTTTTACGGAGGGCACATGCATATCGGTTTGATCGGCGGCATCGGCGTGGCCGCAACCATCGTTTATTACCAACGTTTGACCAAGGCGATTGAAGCGCGTGGAGCAATGCCTGACCTCACGATCGTCCATTCTGACGCCAAGACACTGGTGGCCAATAACCTGGCGGATCGGCGGAGCGAACAGGCGGCGGTATTTGCTCCGCTATTACACCGTTTGAAAGACGCCGGCGCCGATTGCGCTGCAATCACCTCTCTCGGCGGGCATTTTTGTTTTGAAGAAACCAGGGCGCTGTCACCGCTACCGCTGGTCTCTGCGGTCAGCCCGCTCGACACTTATTTCGCGTCACAAGGAATTGGCACGATCGGCCTGTTAGGCACGCAGGTTGTCATGGCCACCCGACTCTATGGCCAATTGACTCAGACCCAAGCCATTGCGCTGGACCGCGAGAGTGAGCAGTTGGGCCAGCGATATATCGATATGGCCGTGTCCGGGGTTTGTACAGAGACGCAACGCGCCACCTTTCTTGCTGCTGGCGCGCGGATGATGGCGGCAGGCGCGGATGCAATTGTGCTGGCAGGCACAGACCTAAACCTTGCCTTTAACGGGCGCGACCCAGGCTACCCCGTTATCGACGCGCTGGATGTCCATGTTGATCTATTGGCAGATATCGCGACCGGGCATGCGCCAATCCCCTGAAAACAGGCGATGATTTCTGGTCACGCTTTCAAAAGTTTTCAAACTGCTTAGTTGATTGGCAATTTTTTCCGGTCAATGATGCAATCATGAGCGGTTTGAAAACAATTCATCTCGCCCTGCCTTGCATGATGGCGCTTTTGGCCCCTCCCGCCCCGGCCTCCAATATCTCTGAGCTTACATTGACCTTTGCAGGGTGCGCCGGGCGGCTTTCCGCGCAGATGGAACACCAATGGCTGTTCTCTGATCCGGCGTCTGAGCGAACTGAAGCACACCGCGCTGCGATGATCAGTCTGATAGAGGCCGTGATGCCCGAAGATCAGGGGCGCCAGGTTCTGGCCCATCGGATAGCGGCGAAACAGGCGCATGCACAGCTGCTGACGCGTGCATCGTTTAATCAAGACGACGGCGACGCGCATTGGGCGTTGACGCGTGCGGAACAAGAAATTGCCACTTGCCTTAGCCTGATCCTGACCTGAGCCTTTTTGCAAAGGCACTTCTCTCGCGCTACGATCTCAGAATATTATTAATCATTTCAGGATTTCTCATGCGTTTGTTCTTCGCCGCCCTGCCCTTGCTTTTGCCTGCCCCCTCAGTTGCACAGGGTCTATCACCTTCAGAAACAACTGCCCTGCCCCGCGTCATTGACCACTTGTGTCACAACATTCACGACCTCAATGGTTGCGAAAACATCTTTCTGCTGGAAAACATCGAAGAGCCGGATACCGCTGACCTGATCGTTCTGCCCGACCGTCGGACAGATGCAGAAGATCCGCTACTGATCCTGCGAAGCGTGGCCTTCAACGGGGCAATGTGGGGCATGTCGCCATCCCTTGAGGCCGCAGGAGAAGGGTTCACGCTCCACTCTGAACAAACCGGCATTGGCCGCCATCCCTGGCACGAATCCCTGACAGTCAGATGGATCGACGATGCGTTTTATGTCACGGCCTATGCCTTCTCGACTTATGATCGCATCCTTGCGGCCTCAGCCAATTGCAGCCTTGATATTCTGGGCGGATACGCTTCGACCGAGCTATCACTGGTTGATATGGATACAGAAGCCGATGAGGTCACAGGGCGCAGCTGGTCAGTAGAAATGGAGTTGATTCCGATCACGGATTGGCGTGCCTTTATGGGAACGCCCGAGCCCTGCGCGGTCATAATGAATGCGTTTTACGAGGCAACCTTTTGATCCAATTTCCGATCATGTTTCTATCAATCTGGGCGGCACTTGGCCGCGAGGACCCTCGCATAGCTGAGGCAGAGGCCATCGCCGAGGCAACCTGTGCATGCGTCTACCTGGCATGTGCTATGGATGCTTCCGGCCAACTTCTTGAAGGTCGCGGTTTGGAACAAGAGGATTATGCAAACCTTTCTGAGGAACAAATCGCGCGCTATGGCGCCGCCGTCGAAGCCGCCCGCGCCTGCGTAAGGGCGCAGATATTGGAATAGGGTGACGCGCCGCATCTGGACTGATCGAATCCGCTTTCCAAGAAGGCCACCCGGCCCTAAATTGCGGATCATGAAAAAGCCGAGCGATAATCCAGCCGATCCGTTTAAAAAGGCGCTTGCCGAAACCACTCGGGTCATGGCCGACAACCCTGATCTCGATGTCAGCTTCTCCGTTGACCCACCGGGTGTGAACGGTGACACCGTGCGCTTGCCACAGGTGTCGCGCCGGATGTCACGCGACGAAGTATTGTTGGCACGAGGTGTCTCGGACGCATATGCGCTGCGATTGAAATATCACGACCCTGCAACGGCCGTTCGCTATGCCCCGCAAGGGCAGATGGCGCAGGATCTGATGGAAGCGATGGAAGTGGCCCGCTGCGAAGCCATGGGTGCGCGCGACATGCCCGGCACAGCAGGAAACATCGACGCAAAAATCACACATGAAGCGCGTCGCAAGGGCTACGGTGATGTGCGGGAGGCCTCGGATGCGCCGCTCGCTGTGGCAGCCGGTTATCTGATCCGCCACCTTGCGACCGGCCGCGAATTGCCGCCCGAGGCGGCCAATGTCATGGAACTTTGGCGCGGGTTTATCGAGGATCGCTGCGGCGGAACCCTTGAAACCCTGGGAAAAACTCTGTCCGATCAAACTGCATTTGCCAAATTTGCCCGCCAGATGGTCGAAGATCTTGGCTATGGTGATCAGTTGGGTGATGACCCCGATGACCTGGATCAAGAGGATGAGGACGAAGCCCAGTCGCAGGAAGAGGATGATCCCGATTCCACAGGTGAGGCCGATGACGATCAGGATGAACAAGCCGACGCCAACCCTGAGCAAAGTCAGGAAGAGCAACAAGATGCCTCTCAAGCCACGCTTGAGATGGAGGATAACGGCGATATGGAAGATGCCGAAGAGACCGAGATGCCCGAGGGCGAGGCGCCTCAGGATCCACCTCCACCGCAGCCCCATTCTGATGCGGATCCCACTTACACAGTCTATTCTACTGAAAACGACGAAGAAATCGCCGCAGAAGAACTGGCGGAAGCGCGTGAATTGGAGCGACTGCGCTCCTATCTCGATCAACAGCTTGAGCCGCTAAAAGGTGCAGTCAGCCGTCTGGCCAATAAGCTGCAGCGCCGCCTGCAAGCACAACAAAACCGGTCGTGGGAATTCGATCTGGAAGAGGGCACGCTGGATGCGGGCCGATTGGCGCGCGTTGTTGCCAACCCCACCACGCCGCTGAGTTTCAAGGTCGAGAAAGACACCGAATTCCGCGATACCATTGTGACGCTGTTGCTGGACAATTCGGGCTCGATGCGCGGGCGTCCGATTTCGATCGCAGCGATTTGTGCTGATGTGCTGGCGCGTACTTTGGAGCGTTGCGGCGTGAAAGTCGAAATTCTAGGTTTTACAACAAAGGCTTGGAAAGGCGGGCGCGCACGTGAGGAATGGCTGTCCGAAGGACGCCCGCAGCAGCCGGGCCGCCTGAACGATCTGCGCCACATCATCTATAAACAGGCTGATGCTCCGATGCGCCGGACACGGGACAATCTGGGCCTGATGATGAAAGAGGGTTTGTTGAAAGAAAACATCGACGGAGAGGCTCTGGAATGGGCGCATCGTCGAATGGTATCGCGGCGCGAGGCACGGAAAATCCTGATGGTGATTTCGGACGGTGCGCCGGTGGATGATTCAACATTGTCCGTTAACCCCTCGAATTTTTTGGAAAAACACCTTCGCGACGTGATCGAAATGGTTGAGAAACGCAAGGCTGTGGAACTGCTGGCGATCGGGATCGGCCATGATGTCACCCGCTATTACGAACGCGCTGTGACCATCACAGATGTCGAGCAATTGGCAGGCGCGATGACTGAACAACTGGCCTCACTCTTTGACTCTGATCCACGAGCGCGGGCGCGGGTTATGGGCATAAAACGCGCCTCTTGAGGTACTGGGTTTCGCGACAGGGGTGTCAGTTTTCGTGAAACCCCTGCCCGAGCCCTGAACAATCGGTTCAGATAGCTGTTGCGGAAATAACCACCGATGGAATTGGCACGGTCCATGGACCGGTGGGCCCGCCCAAAGCCTCAACACTGTTGATTACCGCCTGCCGGATAGCGCGCTGGTTCTCCTCCGGCTGATCTTTCAAAAGGGCCGATCCCCGCACAGTACCAGTCAGGAAATAGTCATAGGGCGCGGCGGGGTCGCTCACTGTCCAATTGCTGGCAACCTGGACCCGCGCGATATTGCCAAATCCAGCCGCCTCCAGGGCCGGTATGGCGCGTGCCATTTCAGCAAATTCAGTGGCACCGGGGCCTGCAGGCATTTTCACCTTTGTCGATCCAAATGTTGCCGCTGCGCCGGTCACATAGGCCATGGCCGAATCTACCACGCCATCCCAGACCGAATAGGCGAATCGTCCGCCCGATTTCAAAACACGACGCGCTTCAACCATTGCGGCGGCGGGATCGGGCACATGGGGAATACCAAAGCCGACGGTCACGGCGTCAAACCGGCCAGCATCGAAAGGCAAATTCATTGCATCCCCTTCTGTGAAATTCGCAGAAGGAACACGGGAGCGGGCCATGTCGAGCATAGCAGGAGAAAAATCCAAACCCAGCACACGCGCCCCGGTGGCCACAAGCGCCTCGGCGACGATGCCATGGCCACAACACAGGTCCAGCACTTCGTCACCCTGCCTGACGTTAACGGCGTCAATCATGGCCGGAATAGCCATTTCAGACGCCTTCGCAAAATCGCTGGCATAGGTCGCCGCAATTGACGCATCCGACCAGCCCTGTTTCTCCATCTCTGCAAAATCCATCCCGTCCCCCTCCTAACGTTACGAATAACACTATAACACGGCTTGATTTGCCTGTGGCTGCCCCTTGCCTTGTCGGTCAGTTTTAGGGTCTTCTCTGCCAACTCGGTTGTGACAGGAAAAGGCGCCCATTGATGTTTCAAGGATTTACTGCAACCACAAATCCCGGTGATGGCGCCCCTCGTTTGGCCATGTTGCGCGAAAATTTGGCGCGTGAAGGTCTGACAGGGTTTCTGGTGCCCCGCGCCGACGCGCATCAGGGGGAATATGTCGCGCCTCGGGATGAGCGTCTGGCCTGGCTGACTGGTTTTACCGGGTCTGCCGGATTTGCAGCCATCTTGCCGGATAAGGCGGGCGTTTTCGTCGATGGGCGCTACCGTGTACAAGTCAAAACTCAGACCGACCAGAATGTGTTCAGCCCCGTGGACTGGCCGGAGACCAAGCTGGAGGATTGGCTGAAAGAGGCACTGCCAAAAGGCGGAATTGTCGGGTTTGATCCGTGGCTGCACACATCCAAGGAGGTCGCGCGCCTCGAAAAAGCGTTAACTCCGGCACAGATTTCCTTGCGGCCCGTGGCCAATCGCATAGATGCAATTTGGGAGGATCAGCCGGAACGACCAACCGGCCCCGCCACCGCCTATTCCGCTGAACTGGCTGGCAAAACCTCGGGCGAGAAACGCGCAGAGGTGGCCGCGACATTGCGAGAAGCCGGACAGGCGGCCGCCGTTTTGACCTTGCCCGATTCCATCAATTGGATGCTCAACATTCGCGGTGCTGATCTGGCGCATTTGCCGGTGGTGCAGTGTTTTGCCGTTATCGACGATCAGGGCCTGGTGACGTTGTTTTCAGATCCTGAAAAATTTGCATCTCTTGGCCCCGACCCTTCGACCACACTGAAAACATGGGATGAATTTGATTCTCACCTGCGTGGGCTTGACGGCCCTGTAAGAGTGGACACAGCAACAGCCCCCCATCAGGTGAGCGTTATTTTGCAGGAGGCGGGAATCTCATTTCAAGCAGGCGATGACCCCTGCATTTTGCCCAAAGCCTGCAAGACAACGGCCGAAATAGCCGCAACTGACGCGGCACATATTCGTGACGGCGCGGCAATGGTCCGGTTCCTGCATTGGTTCGACGTGAATGCCCCAAAAGGCGGGCTGACTGAAATCGACTGCGTAAGGGCCTTGGAAAGGTTCCGCGCTGCAACTGGCGCTTTGAAGGAGATCTCCTTCGATACGATTGCTGGTGCCGGGTCCAATGGCGCGATTGTCCATTACCGTGTAACGGACGAGACCAATGCCCACATCAAACCCGGTGAATTGTTCCTGATCGATAGTGGAGCCCAATATGAGGATGGCACCACTGACATCACCAGAACTGTTCCGATAGGCGAGGTCGGCGCAGAAGAACGGGCGGCCTTTACCCAGGTGTTGCAGGGAATGATCGCTATTTCTCGCCTGCGTTTTCCTCAAGGCCTGACGGGTGGCCATCTGGATGCCCTGGCGCGTGCTCCGCTTTGGGCCGAAGGGCGCGATTATGACCACGGCACGGGCCACGGCGTCGGGGTCTACCTAAGTGTCCATGAGGGGCCACAGAGACTGAGCCGGGTATCGGACGTCCCACTGAAGGCTGGCATGATCCTGTCCAATGAACCGGGCTACTACCGTGAGGGGCAGTTTGGCATTCGGATCGAGAACCTGATTGTGGTGGAAGAAGCCCCGGACTTGCCTCAGGGCGACAAACGTCCTATGTACCGCTTCCACACCCTGACCTGGGCTCCGATAGATCGGCGTCTGATTGACGCAGAACGGCTCAGCAAGGGCGAAATTGATTGGCTGAACGCCTATCACAGAGACACCGCCGAAAAACTCACGCCGCTTTTGGACGATGAAGCGGCAGAATGGTTGGCACAGGCCACACAGCCTTTGTGACATGACGTTGTTACATAGGCCGGGCATCACCGGGCCATGGCGGTCGCGCAGATTGAGGGAGAAAGAGGGATGGAAACCATGAGCCGTATCACTATTCGCAAAGCAACAGGTACCTGGGTTGTACGCGCAGGGGGCGCCGTTTTGGGCGAATCCACCAACGCTTTGGAACTCAGCGAGGGCGATTTGCCCCCCGTCATCTATTTCCCCCGCGAAGATTTCGGCATGGCCTTCCTCGATGCGTCAGACCGGACCAGCTATTGCCCCCATAAGGGCGATGCCAAGTATTTTTCGGTCGTGACCAAGAACCAGGTTCTGAAAGATGTCGCGTGGAGCTATGAGACGCCAAATGAAGGCGTTCAGGCCATTGCCGGTCATCTTGCTTTTTATACCGACCAGGTTGCCGTCGAAAAACTGTAAGCCCTTACTTGGGGCCGGGGTCAATCGACCAACGGCCCCAATGCCTGGAAATGAACCAAGCGTAAAAGGCGCAGATAGGCTTGATTATCCATCGCGCCATCCTCGCCCCAGCTTCCTGCCATTAAAAGCGAAACAGCCGGCACTTCCCCTGTATGGGCCGTAATTTGGGGTGCTATATCCCAGCCAGCCGAATAGGGCTGACCAGTAATCGGGTCGGCCACGTCGTCCCAGTTTTCGCGCATCCGGGTGGCTACTGCCTCGGCATCGCTACCCGGCGCAAGAACAAGGGTCAGCGCACCGCTCTCTGTGGTTCCGTTGGCAATATCCGTGACAGCAATGGCCAAAAGCTGCCCCGGAACGGACAGCCCGAGCTCGGTCGCCAAATCCGTTGGTCTGTCGGAAGCATCCGGCGTCAGAATCAAATAGGCACGCGACATTGACGCTGGCGCCTCGATTACATCGTTCAGCGCACTCATGATGGCCTCTACCACTACACTTTCGGCCAAAACAGGCCCGGCCGAAAGCGCACGGGTGATTTCAGGCCATGCCGGACTGTAGAGCAGAACATCCGCACCAAAGCCTAACCGGGCGGACCGGCCAAGACGCCCGCCGAAAGGGTTTGTTGGATCAAGAGCATCAAAATCGATCCCGTTATCCTGTTCCCCGGACCACAAAACCGGCAGACCAGACAAAAGGTCAGGCTCGTAGCCTCGTCCATGCAAGACACCATAAACATTATCCAAAGCTTCGCCGGACAGGCGCATCATCATGATTTGCGAGGGCAGTGACCTGATCGCCAAAGTCTGTCTGAAATCCTGATGCCGCAAACCGACTGAGGCGAAAAGCTCGTCCGGGTCTGCAAGGGCCACATCCTGCATGATATCCGCAGGCAATGACCGCCCGGCAGCAAGGGCCGACGCGTCCAGCGAAATGAGACCCTGCACTTGGCTAAGCGCTGCCAATGGCGCAATTACCTCTGCATCGCCAAACTCGATCTCAATCAGACCATTATGGCTGTCGATTGTGTCTTGCGGCACCAGTTCCAACATCGCCCAAAGGGGATCAACCGGGCGATCCTGCGCCAGCGCCGGCGCGCAGACTAAGGGAAGGCAGAACGTCGTCAGTATGAGGGCGGGCTTAAAAAGCATTTGAAAAAACATGTTGAAATCATGCGATCTGACATGTGTCTGTGTCAAATGCCCAGTCTTTGGAAAAGCTTAGCCCTCAAATAATTCGCTAGAGGCTATTCGTTCAAAAGTGCCGGGATGGACCCCCTGAAAACCATTTGCAGCAGCCGTGTCTGCGGCTGGTTGGCCATCGCGCCGTCCTCACCCCAATCCTGCGTCAGCTCAAGGGTTACCACCGGGCGTTCACCGGGAACCGCGTTTATGATGGGCATCGGTTCACCATCGCGGGCAAAGGGCCTTTGCATCACTGGATCGTCCGCATTGGCCCAGTTTTCTGCAATCCTCTCGGCCATGGCATCAATATTGGTGCCTTCCGCAAAAACCAATGCCATTAGGCCAGTTTCGTCAGTCATGAACGGAACCGCAGAAATCGCGACAAGTGAAAGACCTACGGATTGATCCAGCCCAAGCAACGGGTCCACGGTGGCGCCTTGGGACCCGCCCGCGGGAGGCATTGCCAAATAGGCGTGGCCAACCCTTCGAGGCGGCTCCAGCGCGGCATCGGTCGCGGACAATGCCGCCTGAATATCAGGATGGTCCGACAGGACCGGGCCGGGTGACAAAAGCCGTGTCATTTCCGGCCACCCAAGGCTGTAAGCCAGTAAGCCCGGGGCCAGTGCAAATCGCGACGCGCGCCCCAACCGTCCACTAAAGGGATTGTTGCGATCAATGGCATCCAAATCAATTGCGTAATCTATTTCATTCGACCAAAGGACCGGAACGCCCATTTCCACTGTGCGCGAATATCCGTTTGCTGTCAGTGCGGCGTCGACCGAACTGATTGCAGTATCCTGCACGCGCATTAATACGATTTCCGAAGGCAGCGCCGAAAGGGAAAGCGTTTGACTGAAATCGGCGTGGCGCAGGCCGACCGCCTCAAACATCAAATCTTCGTCCGCCACCATCATGCTTTGTCGAATACTGCCTGGCATTGATTGAGCAACGGCAAGTCGTTCTACCTGCTGTGGGTTCCGCCCCTGCAGCGCGCCCAAGGCAAGAAATGGGGACAGGACAGACACGTCTCCAAACTCAATCTCCATCAGAGACGATGACGACTCAATCGTGTTCTGCGGCACAAGAGAAAGCATTTCGGCAAACGCGGCCGTTGCACTTTCTTGGGCTGTAATTGGAGAGGACAATGTGACGGCAAAAAAAACGGCCACACAGCTGGCGGGTTTGAAGAGGATTTTTGAAATCATCCGGAATATTGAAACGACGCGCCGCGATCTGTCAATTCAGCGCCCGGAGGCTCAGCTATGTTCCTCAGCCGCTGTGGCTGCAAGGGCTTGATTATAAGCCTTAAGCGCATCGACGTGAAACAGGGCCCCTTCCAAAGCGGGCGGGGCATCACCGGGCGCGAGAGTCACCACAGGGATCACATCCAACCCTGTGCGCTCAAAAACCGGCAGGGCCCGTTCCAGCGTGGCGTTTAGATCAAGGTAGATCCCTTGTTCGATCAGTGTCTCCAACCGTTCCGCGTTGCCAGCCGCGTCATGATCCATCGGACGCATAACCTTGCCCACCCGGAACATGGCCAACAGATAGGCCTGAGGCCCCGCGGCAAGGTGAATGTTGCGCCGTTCAAGCAAGGTCAGGAAATAAGAACGGTGAACCAGCCGACTGGCCACGGCGGTTGAGATCGAGACGCTGACCATCACCGCGATCCCCGTTTGCCAATCGCCGGTCAGCTCAAAAACAATTAGGGTCGTCGATATTGGCGCGCCCAAAACGGCAGCAGCCACTGCCCCCATACCTGCTAGCGCATAAAGCGTCTCGGATCCGGATACATCGGGGAAGATGCTGGTCGCAATCATGCCATAGGCCAGACCTGTCAGCGCACCGATCATAAGGGATGGAGAGAATATACCGCCCCCCATACGCCCAGCCAAAGTGATCGCAGCGGCAATCGCCTTGAGCACAGCAAAAATAATCGCCTCGTGGAGCAACAGTTCTCCGGTTAAGGCCGCTGACGTGGTTTCATAGCCCACCCCGATTATATGGGGGTAAAAGATTGCAATGCAGCCAAGCAAGAGCCCGGCAATCGCCGGGCGCAAGTAACGCGGGATCCGTCCCAGCCGTTGAACAAGATTACCCAGATCCTCGGCCCAGAAATTGGCACGCATGAACACCACAGCAACTAACCCGGCCACAAGGCCAAGGATAAGAAACGCCGGAAGCTCGACATAAAACTCCAACGCGCTGTCGCTGCCCAACTGAAACTCTGTCATATCGCCAAATTCGAGGCGGTTGATAACGGTGCCGGCGACAGAAGCGATGACGATGGGGGCGAAACTGTGAACTGCAAAGTGTCGCAAGACGACTTCTAACGCAAAAAGCGCGCCTGCAATCGGGGCGTTGAAGCTTGCCGAAACGGCCGAGGCCACGGCGCAGCCCAATAGATCGCGCCCCGTAATTCCGTCGGCACGAATGCGGGCTGATACCCAGGATGAAATGACAGCCGCCAAATGCACCACCGGCCCCTCTCGGCCAGACGATCCACCAGTGCCGAGCGTGATCAGCGAGGCAAAGGCCGATGCGATACCGGCCTTTTGTTCCACTCTGCCATCGGCCAGAGCCGCACCTTCGATCACGTCGGCCACAGACCGCACCCGCCCATCCGGCGTAAAGAAATGCAGGATCAAACCTACAGCAAGCCCACCAAAAACCGGGAGGATCAAGATTGAGTACCACGGCAAAGCTTCGGCAAAACTATGCAGCAATCGTGGGTCTTCGACGCCGTAAAACGTCATCTGCAGCCAATTGATGGTCTTTCGGAAAAAGAGCGCGGCGAAGCCCGCACCAATTCCCACTGCCAGCGCAATAAACCAAAAGGTGATTTGGCCGGGTGCCTTGTGCCGGATCACTTCCCAGCCGCCCCGCATCGAGGTCACAACCTCATTGAGCTGGTCCTGCAAATATGGCGGGCGCTGTTTGGCCAAGGTTCGTCCTCACGATGTCTGCCAAAAATGCACCTCATTGGCAGATAACTGCCACATCTAGCGTGTTTATTTCCCTAGGGAAATCGCTTGGGCCGGAAAAACTCTATTTGATGGCGTCGATTTAGGTAATGCTGCCGCTCAAAAGGGCGCGAGCGGCGTCTTTCGCGGCATCTGTGATGGTATCGCCCGATAGCATCCGGGCCACTTCGGTGACCCGTTCTGAGGCATCCAGCGGCACAACCCGTGACAGCGTGGTTCCGTCTTTCACGGCTTTTTCAACCCGCCAGTGATGCGCGCCCAAAGCTGCGACTTGCGGCGAGTGCGTTACAACCAGCACTTGCCCGCCATCTGCCAGCGCAGCCAGGCGCCGACCGACCGCATCAGCAGTGGCGCCGCCGACACCGCGATCGATTTCATCAAAGATCATGGTTAGACCTTCGGCCCGTTCACTCAGGCACACCTTCATGGCCAAAAGGAAACGGCTAAGTTCCCCGCCAGACGCGATCTTGTTAAGCGGTCCGGCGGGTGCGCCGGGATTGGTGGCAACTGTGAAGGTGACAGCGTCACGGCCGGACGGGCCAGCCGTCTCTTCCACGATCCGGGTTTCAAACACCGCGCGGTCCATTTTGAGCGGCGCAAGTTCGTCCATGATCCGTCGATCGAGGCGTTTGGCAGCCAACTGCCGCGCGGTGGTCAATTCAGCGGCAACAGCCCCATAACTAGCCTCGGCCGCAAGCAGCGCGGTTTGAAGGGCCGCAATATTGTCGCCCGAGCGATCCAGCGCCTCGAGGCGAGCACGCAGATCGTCTGCAAACGTCCCAAGATCATCGGGCGCAACCGAATGCTTGCGGGCAAGACCGCGCAGAGCAAACAGGCGTTCTTCGGTCTCTTCCAATTCATGCGGATTGAAGCGCAGTTGGTCGGCGAAGGTTTCGACGCCAGATTGTGCTTCGCCCAATTCCACCATAGCGCGTTCCAGCGCGGCGATGGCGTTGTCCAATCCACCCTCTGCTTTTTCAGTCAGCCCCTCAATCCATCTAAGCGCGTCGCCCATGGCGCCCTCGGCACCCTGCCCGCCTAGCGCCTCGATCACACGGGCCACATCGGCGCGCATTTTCTCTGCGCCCTGCATCAGGCGGCGGCGCGCATCGAGGGTTTCTTCTTCGCCCGCTTGCGGGTCAAGCGAGTCCAGTTCGGCCACCGCGTGGCGCAGAAACTCTTCTTCCGCCTGCAATTCGGCCATCTCCGCCGCGGCCTGCTCCACCGCCTTACGGGCTGCGCTTTGAGCTTTCCATGCGGCGGTCACCGCATCTCGATTGGGTGCTAACTGCCCGTAGTCATCCAGCATCGCGCGGTGACCGCGCGGGTCAAGCAAGCCTTTGTCATCCTGCTGGCCATGCAACTCAACCAAACTGTCGGAGAGCTGTCGCAAAACATCGCCGGGCGCCCGCCGACCGTTGACCCAAGCGGTTTTGCGTCCTGCTGCCGTGTTAACACGCCGCAATATCAACTCATCCTCATCCGGCAGGCCGGCTTCCTTCAGGATCGCATGAACAGGATGACCTGGCGCGAGCGAAAAAACGGCTTCAACCTCGCCCTGCTCGGCACCGGTACGCACCAAATCCGCCCGCCCACGCCAGCCCAGAACAAACCCAAGCGAATCCAACAGGATTGATTTGCCCGCACCAGTTTCACCGGTCAGCACGTTTAGGCCCGGTTGGAACTCAAGCTCCAACCGGTCAATGATCAGCATGTCCCGGATATCGAGGCTGTGCAGCATGATCGCGCCTGAGGCTCCTGCTAGCGGGTCAGAGCCAATTTCCGCGGATGGTTTGCTGCCAGATCTCACGCAACCAGCTTTCGCCGGCAGCCTCTGGTGCCAGATCCATATCGGTGAGCTGGCTAAAGGCATCATCATAGAACGGCGACGACTGGAAGTTATGGCCCAGAATCGCGCCAGCGGTCTGCGCCTCATTTGGCAGTCCAAGTGCCAGATAAGCCTCTACCAGACGCAACAGGGCCTCTGGCGTGTGGCTCGTGGTCTGGAATTGTTCAACCACCACACGGAAACGGTTGATAGCAGCTGTGTAGTTCTGACGACGCAGGTAATAGCGCCCGATTTCCATTTCCTTGCCCGCAAGATGGTCAAAGGCGAGGTCGAATTTCAATATGGCCGAGGCGGCGTATTCGCTGTCAGGATAGCGTTCGATCACGGTTCGAAGCGCTTGTAGTGCCTGATATGTGATGCCTTGGTCGCGGCCGACATCATCCATTTGGTCGTAATAGCTGAGCGCGAGCAGGTATTGCGCATAGGCCGCATCTTCGTCAGCAGGATAGAAATCCAGGAACCGTTGCGCGGTGGCGCGGCTGTTTTCGTAGTCACGGTCCTGATGGTAGGCATAAGCCGCCATGATCAGCGCGCGGCGTGACCAATCGGAATAGGGATGCAGGCGTTCCACTTCCAGGAACAAGGCAGCCGCGTCTTCCGGGCGACCTGTTTCCAGTTCGGCCTCGGCGCGCTCAAAAATTGGCTGCGCTTCCAGTTGTTCCAGCGGAACTTCACGGTTACCGCCACGGAACACCGCGCAAGAGGACAGAACAAGAACCAGACCGGTGGCAATCGCCGCCCTACCAAATGTCTTTAGCAATCCCCGCCCGCGTGCCATGCCCACAATCCTCATGCATCACATCCGGCAGGCTTTGGCGCCTGCCCTTTCTGACAGATGGTCTAGCACATTAATTCTGAGGGCAAAACGCCTGAATTTACCCCTATGGGGATCAGGCAACATGCGCCAGATCTTCTGCATGAAGATCGACGCCAGGAAGCTGCGCGGCCTGCTCAGGGCTGCATTCGATCAACCGCCAGGCAGAGGGTCGGGCAAAGAGCGCACGGAGAAGCTCATTGGTCAGCATATGACCCGCCCGAACGCCGTGATATTCCGCCAAAAGCGGAGCGCCCGCCAAGGCCAGATCGCCCAAAGCGTCCAGCATTTTATGGCGCACAGGTTCGTCTTTGTGGCGCAAGCCACCCGGGCTGACGACGGCATCGCCATCGACAACAACCGCGTTTTCTCCAGGGACACCGCCAAGCGCAAGGCCATTGGCCTTCATCGCATCCACTTCGGCCTGACGACAGAAGGTGCGGCTGTCACACAGTTCACGCACGAAATGACCATTGCGCAAATCCGTGGCCAAGGTCTGCTGACCAATGGCGGCATCCGGAAATTCAATATCAAAGCGCATCTTCATACCACGCGCAGGGCGCAGGGTGGCGGTTGCATCGCCGCGGGTGACCGTCACTTCTTCAAGCACTTCAATGGCAAGAACCGGCACGTTTTGCGCCTGAACACCACGCGCCAGGAGCCCACGGACAAACGGAGCAGAAGACCCATCTAGAATTGGAACTTCGGGGCCGTCAATTTCGATCAGGGCGTTATGAATGCCGCAACCGGCAAGCGCGGCCATCAAATGCTCAACGGTGGAAACTTCGACACCCGCTTCATTCCGCAAACGAGTGCAGAGCTGGCTTTGCGGCACAACGTCATAGCGCGCCGGGATCATGTTATCAGAATCTTGAATATCAACGCGGCGGAACCAGATGCCGAAAGAGGCCGCGGCCGGGTGCACTTTCATCCGCGCTGGACGCCCGGAATGAAGGCCAAGGCCCTTGAACTCTACCGATGATCTTAGTGTCGCCTGCAACGGAACGCTCCTGCTTTGCGTCGATTTGAAACCAGATTAAGCGACTATTTCGCTTTCGCTGTCCCAGTTATTTGGCCAAGTAAGTCCCACCCCGCTGGCCGTGGCAATGATCTACCCCGTGGCAGGACACAAAACAATTCAACCTTTGTGACCACCTGCAACAAAGCCGAAAACTGTCGGCAAATTTTCGCCAACTTCCTGCAAAACACCCTTTAACATACAGAATACAAACAAAAAAAGACCGCCTATTCCGGCGGTCTTTTCCGTCACATTTGACGTAAGATCAGTTTGCTTGACGTCGCAAGAAGGCCGGAATTTCAATCCGTTCCTGCTCTGGATCCACGGGCTCTTCGGCTTGCACCGGACGGCTCTGCTGCATCGGCGGCTGACGGCGTGCGGGTTGCGACGGTGCCGCCTCCTCACCGTGACCGGTCATCCGGTTGATCAGTGAATTAATGCCGAAACGGGTCTTGCCGGCTTCATCAGCTTCCGGTTCGACCGCTTGCTGAGCAGGGCCATCTTTTGCAATCGCTGCGCGCAATCGGGCCAGCGTTTCGGGCGATGGAGAGCCACCGGCAGAGCGAGGCGCGACATAGTCAGCCTCATCTGCTGGGGCACCGCGCTGAACAGATTTCGGCGCCGGCGCTGCTTCTGCCGCTGGTCGGTAGGCTGGCGCAGGAACAACATCATCCTCAAACAGGTCTTCTGCCTGTTCATGCGCGGTTTCCGCATCGAATTCAGTGAAAAGGCTGGGCTCCGGTGCTTCCGAAGTGACCTCTTCACCTTCTTCAATTTCCTCATCCATAACGGGCTGCGCGGCAACCGCCGCATTGCCCGAAGACTGGAAAATCGGTTCGCCCGACATGCGACGGGTTGGGGCCGGGATTTCCTGACGGATCTCGGCCGCATCGATCCCGGTTGCGACAACCGAAACACGCATCTGGCCTTCCATATTGGTGTCCAGCGTCGAACCCACGATGATGTTGGCCTCTGGATCTACTTCCTCACGAATACGGTTGGCCGCTTCATCAAGTTCGAAGAGGGTCAGGTCATAACCACCGGTGATGTTGATCAGAACGCCTTTGGCGCCTTTCAGGCTGATTTCATCCAGAAGTGGGTTGGCAATCGCTTTTTCCGCGGCCTGAACTGCACGGTCATCGCCGTCGCCTTCACCCGTACCCATCATCGCTTTGCCCATCTCGTTCATCACAGCGCGAACATCAGCAAAGTCGAGGTTGATAAGGCCGGGACGAACCATCAGGTCGGTCACGCCCTTTACACCCTGATAGAGCACATCGTCAGCCATCGCGAAGGCTTCGGTAAACGTGGTCTTTTCATTGGCCAATCGGAACAGATTCTGGTTTGGAATGATGATCAGCGTGTCGACAACCTTTTGAAGGGCTTCGATGCCTTCATCAGCCTGGCGCATCCTCTTGGAGCCTTCGAATTGGAAGGGTTTGGTCACAACGCCAACCGTCAACACCCCAAGCTCTCGCGCCGCTTGCGCAATAATCGGAGCGGCACCGGTTCCGGTACCGCCGCCCATGCCAGCTGTGATAAAGCACATATGCGCTCCCACTAGGTGGTCAACGATCGTCTCGATGCTTTCCTCGGCCGCGGAGGCCCCAACTGCGGGCCGAGCACCTGCACCAAGACCCTCGGTAACTTTCGCACCCATCTGGATGCGGCTGGTTGCCTTGGACTGCTGCAATGCTTGCGCATCGGTATTTGCGGTCACGAATTCGCAACCATCAAGCTGTTGGTCGATCATGTTATTGACGGCATTTCCGCCAGCGCCACCTACACCAAACACGGTGATGCGGGGCTTCAGGTCCGGCTGGTCCGGCATGGTCAGATTCAGGGTCATTTATAAGTCCGCCTGTCTTATTGGTTCTGGCACCGATCTTGTCGTCGGATCGCCGATTTCTGCCTATTTGGCTTGAATCCTACCGTGTTAGCCCCGGCGCGTCACGCGAAAATTGGCAAAAAACGTCGAAATATTGGGCCAAAATGTGGCGCCCCGGCGGGATTTTGCTTATCCACGCAGTATATAGCGCAATCCACCCGCCCCCACACCATGGGTGTGAAGCCGGCAAGATTACAGATTTTGCGCCGTTTACCAGTTATCGCGGAACCAGCGCACTGCGCGTTTCAAAGAACGCGCGGGATAGCGGTCGGCGGGCACTTCGAAATCCCACCATTCATCCTGTGGATAAGCGGCAAACAATGCCAGGCCGACGCAGGCCGAAAATGCCGGGCCACAAGCCGATTGCGGCAGGCCCTGAACACGCAAAGGGCGCCCCAGACGAACCTGGTTTCCAAGGATGCGGCTGGCCAGTTGGTCCAGGCCAGGGATCTGGCTGGCCCCGCCGGTCAGAACAATGCGTTGCGAGGGCAAATGGTCAAATCCCGCGTCTTCCAGGATAGCGCGCACTTCTTCCAAAATTTCTTCGACACGTGGACGCATCACACCGATCAGTTCGGCCCGACTGATAGAGCGCCGGTCATGTTCCCAATCGCCTGTATCGGCCTCAAGCTCGATCTGTTCGCGATCATCCATGCCGGTTGCCACAACACCGCCAAATCGGGTCTTGATCCGCTCGGCATCATTGGCGGGAATTTGCAGGCCCTGACTGATGTCAGAGGTGACGTGATCGCCACCCATCCGCACGGTGTCGGCATAAATCATGTGTTTCTTGATGAAGATCGATACGCCGGTGGTGCCGCCGCCCATATCAATGCAGGCCGCGCCTAGTTCCTGTTCATCTTCCACCAAGGAAGAGACGCCCGCGACGTATGGGGATGAGGCCAGGCCCGCAAGTTCAAGATCGCAGCGTTTGACGCAATGCAGGATCAGCTCAACCGCATGTGCATCAACAGTTAGCATATGCATATCGGCGCTGAGGCGGTTGCCGACATGGCCACGCGGGTCTTTCAGACCGGTGCGGTGATCAAGCGCAAAGTTCACGGGCTGTGCATGAAGAACCTCACGCCCTTCCCCAATATCAGGCATGTCACAGGCCGCCAGTGCACTGGCGACGTCACATTCGGCAACTGTCCCGGTTTGCAGGCTGGTTTCGCCCACCAGTCCATAAGACCGGGGTCGCGCACCCGCGATGCTGACAATGACATGATCAACCCGGACCTGCGCCATTTTCTGCGCCGCCTGAACGGCTGTTCGAATGGCGCGCTCGGTTTCCTGAACGGTATCGACCTCTCCAAAACGCACGCCGCGCGACCGAGTGGTGGCCGCACCAATGACGCGAAAATTGCTCTGGCCCGCCATGGCACCGACGCCATCGGCCACGGCCTCTTCCTCGACACTGTCAAACCGCAGCACCAGACAGGAGGTCTTAAAACTGCCGATATCCAGGATGGCGATCACGCCGCGACGCATTGCTTCCTGACGTTTGGCGCGCATGGCCCGCTGCGAGTGGTACAGCATACTCATCCGTTTTCTCCCGTCGATAGTGTCACCTCACGCATCTGGCGAAGTTCGCTCAGCGCTTGGGGGGTCAGTTGTAATACGGTGCGCGAGGGATCGCGCAGATCCACTCGCAAAATATCGCGCTCAAGAATTTCCTGGGCGTCGTTCTGGGCCAGCACGCGATCCAATGCGGTGACCGGATCTTCGGCAGGCAGAAGAATGCGAATGCCATCGGTCAAGACAACGTCCCACCGGCGCTCACCCATCCGCACAAGACCGCGCAGTCGGTCGCCCAAGGGGCGTGCGGCATGGATCAAGGCCAGCGCTTCGGTGGCGGCCTCATTGGCGCCATCGCCCGCAATTTGCGGCAGATGCGACAGGTTTGGCCGAGCTAAAAGCGGCGCGACACGTTCGCCCGAGGCATCAACCAGCCACAGCCCTTCACGCGCCTGCCAAACCATGACCGGGCGACGTTCGGTAATGGCCACGGCCAGTTCGCCCCCCGACCTGATCCGCAATTGCGCGCTTTCCACCGCGCGGATCTGTTCGACCCGTAACCGCAGCGCCTCCAGATCTAGGTCGAAGGAAGACGTCGGGAAATCCAAAGCCAATGTGGCGCGGATTTCTTCGGACAGGACCGGGGTCGCGCCGTCAATTGACATCAGATTGACTTGAAACTCGGGGCGCGCCTCGATCGACCGCCTAAATTCCGCAATGCTATCCTGCATTCTTTGGATATTTGTGGGGTCGGACAGGTAAACGCCCCCCGCTGCAACAACTGCGAAGGCAGGAATGCCCACGCGCAGGATAGCGCGAAAAAATGGCGTCAGCCAAAGCCGTTGAATTCTGTAAGACCATTTTGAGGGGGCCGGGTCGCGCAGTTGTGGCGCCGGGCGGGCCTGACCGTTGCGGATTATCTGTCGCATGAGGCGTCCTCCACCATCCATGCGCAGAACTGGCCAAAGCTCATCCCCCTAAGGGCTGCCTGTTCAGGGCTGAGGGATGTGGGCGTCATACCGGGTTGGGTGTTGACCTCCAGCACGATCAACCCGTCCAATCCGCGCGTTTCATCCCACCGAAAATCAGTGCGGCTGACACCGCGACATCCAAGCGCTTTATGCGCCTTCACAGCCAAATCCATGCAGGCATCGAATATATCGGCAGGGACATTGGCCGGAACTTCGTGGCGCGATCCGCCCTCGGCATATTTTGCGTGATAATCATACCAGCCATCGGTGATGATATCCGTGACGGTCAGGGCTTCATCCCCCATCACAGTAGTCGTCAACTCTCGCCCCGGTGCATAGGTTTCGACCATCACCTGTTCGGGCATCGTATCGGCCAGTTTCGGCGGTCCATTCGCGGCTTCATGCACCAGGTAAACGCCAACGGATGACCCTTCGTTGTTTGGCTTGACCACATAGGGCGGATCCATCACATGGCCGACCATCACATCTTCGCGGGCGGCGATAATGCTTTCCATTACTGGGATGCCTGCCGCCCGAAACGCCTCTTTCGAGCGCTGTTTATCCATCGCCAGTGAAGAGGCCAGAACGCCGGAATGGGTGTAAGGAATGCGCATCCATTCCAACATACCCTGAACGCAACCATCCTCGCCCCACCGACCATGGAGGGCATTGAACACAACATCAGGTGAAATATCGGCCAAGCGCATAGGCAGATCGGGGCCTGCATCGACCTCGATCACTTCATACCCTTCACCTTGCAGCGCATTGGCGCATTCACGCCCTGTAGACAGCGACACCTCGCGCTCTGCGCTTGGTCCGCCCATCAACACCGCTACACGAGGGGGAGTTCTGCCCGAACCTACCAACACCTGTGCCTCAATTCATGCCGCGGGCTTTGCCCGTCTGGCTTATTATTTATGCCCCTTTATTGGGGCTTTTCAGCCGGTTAGTCCGACTTATCTCCACTTGCGGGTTCCCCCACGCGCTTGATTTCCCATACTAGCTCTATTCCGCTGTTTTGGAAAACCCTTTTTCTGACCTCTTCACCAAGAGATTCAAGGTCTTCGGCGGTAGCCCCGCCCGCATTGAGCAAGAAATTGCTATGTTTCTCGGACATCTGAGCGCCGCCCCGCCGGGCGCCGCGCATCCCGGCATCGTCGATCACTTTCCACGCCTTCAGGTCATGCACGTCATCTGCCTTACCGGTGGAACTGTAGCCTGCCGGGTTACGAAAGGTCGACCCGGCGCTGCGATCCTTGGTGGGCTGCGTCTCATCACGCTTGGCCAGTTGATGCTCCATCCGCGCCGCCAGTTCTTCGGGATCGCCCGCATCGGCACTGAAAGTGACAGAGGTTACAACTGCACCATCAGGCAAATCGGTCTGGCGGTATTGGAAATGGATATCGTCCCTGCCAAGTGTTACCTGTGTTCCGTCCCGCAAGACTGCGCGCGCCGAGTGAAAATGATCCGCCACATAAGACCCATAGCAGCCTGCATTCATCGTCAATGCCCCCCCGATTGATCCGGGAATGGTCCGAAGGAAAGTCAGGTCCAGACCCGCCGCCGCCGCCTTACGGGCGACATGGGCATCCAATGCTGCGGCACCAGCTGTAACAGTGCCCTGCCCCATTTCGATGCTGTTGAACCCGCGTCCCAATCGAATAACCACGGCCCGCAACCCGCCATCGCGCACGATCAGGTTGGACCCAACGCCCATTGGAAAGACCGGAATAGACGGATCGAGTGCCGCCAGAAACTGGCTGAGGTCTTCCTCATCTGCCGGCTGAAACAGGTAATCCGCAGGTCCACCAACCCGCAGCCATGTCAGTTCGGCCAGCGACCGGTTGGGCGTCAACGTGCCGCGCACGGGCGGCAGGATTGTGTCAGTCATCTTGGTCAGGTCTCGTCGCGGCTACGCGCCCCTTTTGCCGCAAACCAAGCCGCCCGCCAAGAAGGGAAAACAAAAAGGCCGGCGTGGTTATGAGGTAGGCCATTACCCGGTCGCTCGTCCTTTGGGTCCAATCGGTTGTCGGAAGTAAGGATTGGACGATAAAGTAGCCAGCGGCGACACCCAACGCGACCCAAAAAGCGTAAAGTAGTGCCTTGGAAAAAAAGCGGCCAACCATCGACCCGACAACCAAACCAAGCACGGCACAAACCGCCGCTGCGAGCAACAAGACAAGACTCATTGCCCGCCCTCGTCCTGTTCACGACGCCGTCGCTGGACCAAAGTTGCCAATCCTACACCCAGGCAGCCAATAAGGGCAGGCGCAGCAAACAGCATGGCAAGCGCGAAAAAGCCGATGCGATCATAGCCATTATCAGGCAATCCCAGTAGGTCCATAACCGGGTCGACCGAAAAACAGACGATAAAAACTGCCAGGACCGCCCAAACAAAATAAAGTAGCCAAGGGGCCGCGTATTTCGCGAGCAAAAACCCGATGGCCGATCCGGCAGCAAAGGATGTGCCCAAAATGATTAGAAGCATTGGTTCCATGACGCCGGATTATTGCAGAAAAATCCGGCGGACCCAACGGGCCGCGTAGAAAACCGGCCATCTTAGAATCGAACAGGCTGCGGCCACTAGGGCAAGGCCCCACCAGGGACCAGCCTGAACAGTGACAAATCCGAGGATCGGAATGCCGGTCGCGATGAGAACTCGCGCGGCGGGCCAATGATATCGGCTTGGTGTCATTCCCATTATACAGGCAGAGGCTGCCCAAAGACTGGCAAAGGTCAAGGACAACGGCATCAGACCGTGCCTCGTTTCAGCAGCCCCATGCCGCGCCGCGCGAAATAGGCCAAGGGACGACGGAACATCGAGATTATGCCCAATAGCACCAACCCGACGACCCAAAAAGAATGTTCGATCCCGATGAAGATCAAAAGCGGCAGGGCAAGGATGAGCAGGGTCAGCCCCGGTTTATACTGAAACCGCATAGGCAATAGCGCGGTGATTGTCGCCGCCAGCACCCAAAGACTGGCCAGGGTTAGAGAAAGGGTCACGCTGCGCCTCCTTCAAAAAATTGCGAAGCCCAATGCCAATAACGAAGCGAAGAGGCCAAAATATGGCACGGAGATGGGCACAGAGAACGGCGCGGATGCGGAAATTGACTTGAGGCGGATAAGCGACAGGTTCACCACGGCGAAAACCGCCAGCAACAATATGGATGTTGCCGAGGCCAACGCACTGACTGGCAACAGCAAAGCAGCCGTGATCAGGGCAATTCCCACGATCACTGTTGCCCGAACCGGCGTTCCAAATCGGGTCGAAACGGGTCGAAATACCGCCAAGGTCTGTGTACGGCCGCCAAGCCCATAAAGCACCCGCGCCGCCATAACCAGTTGCGCCAAAACGCCGTTCAGCGCGGCAAGAACTGCGATAATGGCAAGGAACCCGGCAGAGCGCCCGGTGCCAACCTCCCAAACCAAGGCAAGCGGCCGGTCCGATGCAGCAAGATCAGACAGCGGCACGGCCCGCACAGCGGCGTAGCTGACCAAAGCGTAAAGCAACGCCGTAATGATGAGGGACCAGAGGATGGCCAATGGCAAGCTGCGTGAGGGGTTTTTCACCTCTTCAGCCATATTCACAATGTCTTCAAAGCCGATAAAGGCAAAGAAGGCGAGGCTGGCGGCAATGCCGATGCCGGACCAAATCGGCGGCGCGGCTGCGGACCAATCAGGGGAAATCACCGGTGCCTCAATCACACCAGCCCAGATGACCAGCGCCAAACCGATCACCTCAATGACCGTGAAAAGCGCTGCGACGGCAAGGCTTTCCAGCACACCCAAGGCTGCGACCGAAATCAATGCACATCCAAAGATCAGAATGGCCAGTGCCGTCGGGATCGGCATGATCGAGGTCAGATATCCAACCCCGCCACGCAACACAGCAGCAGCCGAGATAGTTCCGGCAAGCACGATGGCCAACCCGACAAAAATGGCGAATGCTTCTGATTTCAGCCCTGCTGCGATATAGGCAGCCTCACCTGCTGCTTCGGGCATGCGGGTAGAAAGCTCAGCATAAGACAGTGCGGACGGGGCCGCGACAATCCCCGCGATCAGGAAGGCCACCGGCGCCCAAATCCCTGCCAAACCTGCAACGGCGCCGACCAGAACATAGATCCCCGCACCAATCATCACGCCGGTTCCGTAGGCGGTCAAAAGACCCGGTCCGATACGACGTTTGAGCGGTGCAGTCATGACTTATGCCTTCAAACGCTCCGGCAGCCCATGCGCCCATGTACTGATCGTCCCCGCCCCAAGGCAGACCACCATATCACCGGGCTGTGTCTGTTCGCGAACAAGGCGCTCAAGGTCATCTTCGGAAAGGATCGCACGCGCATGGCGGTGGCCATGGGCCACGAGACCCGCCACCAGATCATCACGGGAAGCACCCGGAATAGGCTCTTCGCCCGCTGCAAAGACTTCGGCGATGGCCACGACATCGGCCTCGTTAAAGCAATTGCAGAAATCATCGAAAAGGGAATGTAGGCGCGAATAGCGGTGCGGCTGGTGAACGGCGATGACGCGACCCTCGGTTGCCTGCCGCGCGGCTTTCAGCACAGCCGCGATTTCAACCGGGTGGTGACCGTAATCATCAATTATGGTGACGCCGTTTACGTCGCCTACTTTGGTAAAGCGACGGTTTACGCCTTTGAAATTGGCAAGCGCCTCGCGGATTTCGGCGGCCTTCATGCCCAGATGGCGGGCAACTGCCACGGCAGACAGCGCGTTGGAGACATTGTGGTCGCCCGGCATCGGTAATGTGCAACCCTCGATCACCATGTCATCCTGACTGAGCACCACATCGAAATGGGCGACGCCTTTGACGTAATGCAAGTTGGTGGCGCGCACATCGGCCTGCGCATTGAAGCCGTAGGTGACGACTCGGCGGTCGGTGATTTTACCCACAAGGCTTTGAACTTCGGGGTGATCGGTGCAGCAGATGGCCAGCCCATAAAATGGGATGTTTGACACAAAATCGAGGAAGCCCTGCCGCAGATTGTCGAAACCGCCCCAATGCTCCATATGCTCTGGATCGATATTGGTGACGATAGCGATGGTGGCAGGCAGGCGGTTAAACGATCCGTCGCTCTCATCGGCCTCAACCACCATCCATTCACCCTGCCCTACCCGCGCATTCGAGCCATAGGCGTGGATGATGCCACCATTGATCACGGTCGGATCAACGCCGCCCGCATCCAGCAGCGTCGCGACCATCGTGGTCGTGGTGGTTTTGCCATGCGTACCTGCAATCGCGATATTGGAACGCAACCGCATCAGTTCGGCCAGCATTTCAGCCCGGCGCACAACGGGCAGGCCTTGGATACGGGCCGCGTCAAGCTCTGGATTGCCGGGTTTGATGGCCGAAGAAATCACGACCACCTCCGCCCCCTCAAGGTTTTCAGCCTTCTGTCCGATATGGATGCGCGCGCCAAGACGCTCTAACCGTTCGGTGATTTTGGAGGGTTTGAGGTCCGAACCCTGAACAGAGTACCCGTGGTTCAGTAGCACTTCGGCGATACCTGACATGCCAATGCCGCCGATACCGACGAAATGAATGGCGCCCAATTGAGTGGGAAGCTTGGTTGCGGCAGCGTTCATGAGAATTCCTTGGATCGAATGCCTTGGGATGTGGGGTTCACAAGATTGGATCGCGCGCGGCACAGCAAGTTGACACAATTGCGCCCGTCATGGGGGGCGTCGTTGAGCGCGATCCAGTTCACGGGCGAACCGGGAAGTTGAATGCGGTCAGACGCCATCAGCCAGTTCCTCGACCAAAGCCACCAGGCGGTCCGTGGCATCGGGCAATCCGGCCTGTGCCGCGGCGATTGACATTTGCAGGGCCGCATCCGGCTGGCTCAAAACAGTTTGGATCGCGTCGGCCACGGCCTCTGGCGTGAATTTGCTCTCTGGTATTCGGATTGCCGCACCTGCATCAACCAGACCCTGCGCATTCGCGGTTTGGTGATCACCGGTGGCGGCCGCATAAGGCACAAAGATCGACGGGCGACCGATGACCGAAAGATCGGCGACAGACGATGCGCCAGAGCGGCTGATCACAAGCTGCGCCTCAGAAAAGCGACGCGGAATATCGCGAAAGAAAGGCTCAACTTCGCAGCCAACACCCATCTCGTAATAGGCGGCAATCACGCGGTCCTGATCCTCGGGCCGGGCTTGCTGGGCCACGCGAATGCGCGCACGCATATCATCCGGCAATAAAGCGATCGCCGCTGGAACCACATCCGACAAAATCCGTGCGCCTTGGCTGCCGCCGATAGCAACAATGGACATAGGCCAATCACCAGGTGGTGTATAAGGCGCGCCGGCGCGTTCAAGAACCGCAGAGCGAACGGGATTGCCTGTGTGAACACCCACAATCCCCTCAGGCAGATCCGTGGGCCATGTCCCACAGGCCACAACATTGACGCGCTTGGCAAAGACCTTGTTCACGCGGCCAAGAATACCGTTTTGTTCATGGATCATCCGCGGGCGTTTGGTCAGATAGGCCGCGCCCATCGCCGGAATCGTCGGATAGCCGCCAAAACCCACTACTACTTCCGGTCTTTCGCGGCGCATCTGCAATGTGGCGGATAAAATACCGCCCATGATTTTGAAGGGGGCCAACAATTTGCCAACCACTCCGCCCCGGGCAAAGGTCGCAGAACTGACCTGCTGAATATCCACCACATGCGGAAACCCACCCGCATAGCGCGCGCCGCGCGCATCCGTTGACAAACGTACACGCCAACCTTTGCGGATCATCGCCTCGGCGAGCGCTTGCGCTGGAAACATATGCCCGCCCGTGCCGCCTGCTGCGATCACCAAGAGAGGTGTCTTGCTCATTCCCTCATCTGCTCCTGTTCAAGAGGATGTCACCAATTTCGCCCTGTGGACGCGTTCTGGTGAAGGAAAGCAACATGCCAACTGCAATGCCCGTCGCAATAAGCGAGGAGCCGCCATAAGAGACAAATGGCAAGGTCATACCCTTGGCGGGCAAAAGCCGCACAGCAACGCCCATATTGATTATGGATTGAAGTGCAAAGAGTGAGGCAATGCCGGCGCCCGCCAGCCGGATAAAGGGATCACGTTCGCGCATGAGCCGGAAAAAACCCCGCAGCGCGATGGTGGCAAAGAGCGCGATTATGGCCAGAACGAGGACCAATCCGTATTCCTCGGCGGCCACCGCAATGATGAAATCGGTATGGGCATCCGGCAGGGTCCATTTCACCGCCCCCTCACCCAGACCTGCGCCAAAAAAACCGCCCTCGCGGATGGCATTGGCTGCATAGGCAAGCTGAGTGTTGGGGTCGACCTCAGCCGACAAAAACCCATCAATGCGGCGGGCCACATGTTCTGAGCTGGAATAGGCAAAGACGCCGCCCATGGCGACCAGAACGAAGACCAGCCCCAAAACAAGCATCGGCGCACCGGCCACAAAATAAATCACGGACCACGCGAACAGGATCAAAGCGCCCTGCCCGTAATCGGGTTGCGTAACTAGAAATCCTACGATGATCATCATCACGATAAGCGACAGGGTTTTGCCCGGCGGGCCATTGATCTCTTGGCTTGCCGCAATCATCCAGGCGGTGAAGATTACAAAGACCGGTTTGAGGAATTCCGCAGGCTGCAAAGAGGCAAAGCCAAGCGAATACCAGCGCGTCGCGCCTTGGCCAAAATCGGTGCCAAAAACGGGTAAAAGCGCCAAAGCTGCAAATGCGCCAAAAAATCCCAGAACGCCCAAACGGCGCACTTGGGTCGGGCTAAGCATCGACGTAAAAATCATCGCAATCAGCGCCATGATCCCGAAAAACGCTTGCCGATTTACGTAGTGAAACGGGTCATGGCCATTGCGTGCCGCCAAGGGCGGCGAGGCCGCAAAGCCCAGCAAAAGACCAACCAAGAAGAGGGCAAAGATACAGGCGATTGTTACCCGATCCACTGTCCGCCACCATCGTGGAAGAATCGCTTCGCCCGATTGCACGAGAACCGTGCCATGCGCCATTTCTGTCATGAGTACCGCCCGATACTGCCTCTGATCGCCCGGTTTTCCAGGTCTGTGCGGCAGCTTAGCGTGAAATGGATTCTGGCGCCAGAGAAACCAACATCCTCGCCATGAGATCGCTCATTCGGGCGGCTGCCACAATTCAATTTTTCGACCGTCTGGGTCCAATATCCATGCGAAAGCCCCATATTCATGGCGCTCGGATGGTTTCAATTGAGGAACGCCCTCGGCCTCAATGCGGCTCAAGATGCCCTCCAGATCATCCACAATCAGATTAAGTATGAACGGCAAAGTCGAGGGTTTGAAATACTCCCCTCCAGAAGCAAAGGGCGCAAAAATTGTTCGGGCCCCTTTTGGAAAAGCGCGAGCACTTTCGCTGTGTGGAAAGTCAAAGCCGCCATAATCGTTTGGTTCCAAACCCAGAACTCGCATGTACCAGGCCTTGGTGGTGTCGGGGTCCGCGCATTCCAGAAACACACCACCAATTCCGACTACATTTGCCATCAAGCAGCCCCCAGTTTGAAAATCCGCACCTATAATGTCAGCCGATATGACGGCTTATTGCAAGGCGCGCAGGACCTGCGCCACGAAATCCTCTCCACGCCTCTCGAAGCTGTCATATTGATCAAAACTGGCCGCAGCCGGGGCCAACAACACAACTTCTCCAGCTTCAGCCTCCTTCGCCGCTCGAGCCACAGCCACCTCCATCGTTGTACAGATCTCATGCGGTGTGTCTCCCAGACCGAGTGCAAAAGCTTCGGCTTCACGCCCGATCACATAGGCTTTCACCACCGATCCAAACCCATCTTTTAGCCCGTTCAGACCGCCTTCTTTCTCCAGCCCGCCACAGATCCAGCGGATCTTGGGGAATGCCTTGAGTGCCTTGGCGGCTGCATCAACATTGGTCGCTTTTGAATCGTTCACAAAACGTACACCGTCGCGCTCCCCTACCAGTTGAGAGCGATGCGGCAGGCCCTGGAAACTGTGAAACGCGCGCTCGACCACCTTTGGGGCAATGCCAAGCGCCCGCACTGCTGCATAGGCGCAGCAGGCATTCTGATGATTATGCTCGCCTGGCAATCCCGAAACCCCACGCAGATCAATCGAGCCGGCCTGGCGTCCTTTACGAAATTCCGAGAGCCAACCCTTGCGGGCAAAGACGTTCCAGCCGGAGCCACTCAGCTTGCGCCCGACAGAAACGCGGATCAGGCGGCTATCGCCATTGCCTTCGCTCATCTGCCCCGCGAGGTAGGCCCCTTCGGCCTCATCCACACCAATCACGGCGCGATCTGGTCCACCCTCCGAGAACAGCCGGCGCTTGGCGGCAAAGTACCCGCCCATACCGCCGTGTCGGTCCAGATGATCCGGGCTGAGATTTGTAAACACCGCCACATCCGGCGTGAGCGCGCGGGCCAGTTCAGTCTGATAGCTCGACAGCTCCAACACAATAACTTCGCCATCCAATGGCGGCTCTATATCCAGAACCCCGCGCCCGATATTTCCAGCCAGTTGCACCGGCGTACCGTTTTCCTCCAGAATATGCGCGATCAGGGCCGAAGTTGTGGATTTCCCGTTTGATCCAGTCACTGCAATGACGCGCGGCGGCGTATCCATTTCGGCCCAATCCGCCATGCCAATTGACCGAAAGAACAAGCCGATATCATTGTCGACCGGCACACCAGCTTCATAGGCCGCTGCGATCACGCGATGGGGTTCCGGGTAGAGATGCGGAATGCCAGGGCTGGTGATCAGCAGGTCGACCCCATCAAAGGCGAGCCCTTTGGTCAGATCAACGCAGATAAACCCTTCCGCTTCGGCCAGTTCTCGGCCCTTGGCACCGTCGTCCCAGGCCAATACGTCCGCGCCACCGGCCCGCAGGGCTCGCGCAGCCGATAAACCCGACCGGCCCAATCCCAGAACTGCAACCCGTTTATCTTCGACACCCTGTACCGGGATCATGGCCTCACCTCACGCCGAACCATTTTCAATTTCCAGAAATATCCTCGTCAGAGGGTTCCTGCCAGCCCGATTGCACTTAGGCCTGATTGCGGACCTGTACGCTAGTGCGATTTCCCTGACCAAAACGCCCTGCGACCGCCCATTGGGCGGTCACGTTTCTACAACTTAACGCAGTTTCAGTGTCGCGAGGCCGATCAGGGCAAGGATGAGCGAAATGATCCAGAACCGGATCACAATCTGCGGCTCGGCCCAGCCCCGCTTTTCGAAATGGTGGTGGATGGGTGCCATCAGAAACACGCGTTTGCCGGTGCGTTTGAAATAAAGCACCTGAATGATCACAGACAGAGCCTCGGCCACGAACAGCCCGCCGACAATGGCCAACACGATCTCGTGCTTGGTGCAAACAGCAATTGCGCCGAGCGCGCCACCAAGTGCTAGAGACCCCGTATCACCCATGAATACGGCCGCAGGGGGTGCGTTGTACCAAAGAAAGCCCAACCCGCCGCCGATAAGGCCTGCTGTAAAGATCAACAATTCCCCAGTTCCCGGGACGTAATGCACATCCAGATACTCGGTAAAGTCGACCCGGCCAACCGCATAGGCGATGACACCAAGGGTGGCTGCGGCAATCATCACTGGCATGATGGCCAGACCATCAAGACCGTCGGTCAGGTTCACCGAATTGGCGCTGCCCACGATCACGATCATCGTGAAGGGAATGAAGATGTATCCCATCGGCAAAAGCACATCTTTGAACACCGGAAATGCCAATTGGCCGGACAGTTCATCGGGGTGCAGATACATCGCAACCACAGCCGCAATTGCTGCAATCACCAGCCCGATGCCAAACCGAATGCGGCCCGACACACCAGCCGTTGAGTTCTGGCTGACCTTTGCGTAGTCATCGACAAATCCAATGATCCCAAAGCTGACCGTCACAAACAGCACCAGCCAGACATAGCCATTGTCCCACCGCGCCCAAAGCAGGGTCGACAGGGTCAGGGCCGCCAATATCAACAAGCCCCCCATCGTCGGCGTGCCTGCTTTGGTCTCGATATGGCTTTCGGGCCCATCCTCGCGGATCGGCTGACCATTTTGATACTTCTTGCGCAGAAGGTTGATCAGCGGGCGCCCAAAGACAAAGCCGAAAATCAGGGCGGTGAAAAACGCGCCGCCTGCGCGAAAGGTGATGTATCGAAAGAGGTTAAAAAAATCGCCGCCATCCGACAGCGCGTTGAGCCAATAAAGCATCTAGCGGGTTTCCTCTGAACTGGATGGGGCGGATTGACCCAATTTTCTGAGCGCGTCAACAGCGAGGGAGAGTTTCGAGCCTTTTGAGCTTTTTATGAGCACGATGTCACCGGGCCAAAGCAATCCAGGTAGGGCCTTAGCCATATCTTGCGGTGTTTCTGTATGCAGACCGCGCTTGCCTCCAGGTAGCGCCGCATGCAGCGCGGCCATCATCGGACCAGACGTGCACACCAGGTCAATGGCATTCATCGCCGGCAATTCAGCAAGCGCTGCGTGCATGGCAGGCCCCTCCGGACCCAATTCCAGCATATCGCCCAAGACGGCCACACGGCGCCCGCGCCCCACAGGTGTGGCTGCCGATAAAACTTCGAGACTTGCGGCCATCGAAGCCGGGCTTGCATTAAATGCATCGTCAATCAGTTCAACTGCGTGCTCCACGCCGGGATCCAGGTGAATGCGCTCGCGTTTGCCGCGCCCTCCAACTGGGCGCCAACCGGCCAAGGCCAAGGCGGCCCGTGGTAAATCACGGCCAAGCGCGTGGATTGCGGTCAACACCATCAAAGCATTGTGGGCCAAATGCCGTCCTGGTGCAGATAGTTTGAAAAGGATCGGCGTGCCTGCGATCTGGGCCTGCACGATTGTCGCCTCATCGCCAATTGTCACAGCACGGGCCCGTGCCGACGCATCGCTGGCCTCACCCACGTCAAGAATTCGTCCGGCTGAAAACGCTGCACTGCGCAGAATTGGCGTAACAGCAAGATCTTCAGGGATAATGGCGTCTCCGCCCGGTTCCAGCCCTTCGAAAATCGCGCCCTTCTCGCGGGCGATGCCCTCGATCTCTCCAAATGCCTCCAAATGCACGGCGGCCACGGTTGTGATCAAAGCCACATGCGGGCGCGCCATTTTTGCCAGAGGAACAATTTCGCCCGGCGCATTCATGCCGATCTCGATGACCGCATATTCAGCGTCTGCTGGCATTCGTGCCAGTGTTAAAGGCACGCCCCAATGGTTGTTATAACTGGCCTCAGCGGCGTGGGTTTTGCCAAAGCTGGACAAGACCGTGCGCAGCATTTCTTTCGTTGTGGTTTTTCCGACAGACCCCGTGACTGCGACAACTTTGGCGGTTGTTCTGGCGCGTGCGGCACAGCCCAGATCTTCGAGCGCTGTCAGGACGTCTGGTACAACAAGTAAAGGCGCATCCTGTGCGACGTTATCGGGGATATGGCTGACCAGTGCCGCCCCAGCCCCACATTGCAGTGCCTGCGCAACAAAGTCATGCCCGTCGCGCGCGGCTTTCAGGGCGACAAACAGATCGCCAGGCTGGATGGTACGCGTATCGATAGACACGCCATCCACTGACCAATCGCCGCTGGCCTCGCCTCCTGTTGCTCTTGCGGCCTCCTCTGCCGTCCACAGGCTCATATCCGACCCTCCAGTGCGGCGACCGCAACCGAGGCTTGTTCAACATCATCAAAGGGGTAGACGACATCACCAACTGTCTGTCCGGTCTCATGCCCCTTGCCTGCGATCAGCAATGCATCGCCTGGCTGCAACATATCCACGCCGCGCAAAATGGCTTCTGCACGATCGCCTACTTCCGTGGCTTCAGTGCATCCCGCCAGCACTTCCTTGCGGATCGCGGCTGGGTCTTCGCTGCGCGGGTTATCATCTGTCACGATCAGGATATCAGCATTCTCTTGTGCCGCTTTGCCCATCAGCGGGCGCTTGCCGCGATCACGGTCACCGCCTGCGCCAAAAACGATGATCAGCCGCCCCAGAACATGTGGGCGCAACGCCTTTAATGCGGTTTCGATACTGTCAGGTGTATGACTGTAATCCACATAGATCGGCGCGCCGTTACCGCGGCGTGAGGCCAGCTCCATCCGGCCCCGTACACCTTCGATTTTCCCAAGGACAGAAAATACGGCCTCAGGCTCTTCACCTGCTGCTATCACCAGCCCTGCGGCGGTCAGGACATTCATCGCCTGAAACGCTCCGATGAGGTCAAGCCGCGCCCGATAGCTTTCGCCTTGCCAGCGGAAAAGCACGTCTTGCCCGGTTTCGTCCATGCGCCGCCCAGTGATCTTAAGGCGTGCATCATCGGCATATTGGCCAAGCGTGATCACTTCGATCTCGCGACGTTCACAAATGGCGGCCAGATCTGCCCCTTTGGGATCATCGAGGTTAATGACAGCAGTACTTTCCTCTGGAAGAAGCTCCGTAAAAAGGCGGGCCTTGGCGTCGAAATAGGCCTCCATCGTGCCGTGGTAATCCAGATGGTCCTGGGTGAAATTGGTAAAGGCGGCGGCAGCCAGGTGAACGGCTTCCATCCGGCGTTGATCCAAGCCATGGCTGCTGGCCTCCATTGCGCCATGTGTGACCGCATCTGCCGCCATAGACGCAAGCAATCGGTGCAATGTCAGCGGATCAGGTGTGGTGTGGATGCCCGGCGCCGAATAAGCGCCCTCAACCCCAGTGGTGCCGATGTTCACAGCTGCTTTGCCCAAGGCGGACCAGATCTGGCGGGTAAAACTGGCGACCGAGGTTTTGCCATTGGTCCCAGTGACCGCGATCATGGTCTCTGGCTGGGCACCAAACCAAAGGGCAGCGGCATGGGCGAGGGCCGCGCGCGGATCTTCGACAATTACAACGGATGCTTCCGAGGCAGACAATTCCGCAGCAGCAGCAATCTCTGCGCCCTGACGATCTGTCAGAATGGCGCCTGCTTTTTGACGAAGCGCGTATTGGATAAATTCCCCGCCATGCACACGGGTTCCGGGCAGTGCCGCAAAAAGAAAGCCGGGCGTAACCTCTCGACTGTCCAGCGTGAGGCCTGTGACCTCAACATCACCGCCACGTGTGGCCGTCAGGCCAAGGGCCGAGAGCGCTTTGGGTGTTGGCGCCATAAGATCCCCCTACTGGCGTCGAGGCCGTGGATTCGGCCCTTATTGTGAAGCGCTGGATAGCTGATAGCCATGCCCTTGTTCAATATCTTGTGGCCGCAGACCCAAAAGAGGCGCGGCGCGGCGGATGATTTCGGCAGCGACGGGAACGGCTGTCCAACCTGCAGTGCGGCGGGTTTCGCCCAACATTACGATAGAAGGCTCGTCCAACGTGACAACCAGAACATATCGCGGGTCACTTGCCGGAAAGACCGAGGCAAAGGTCGCCATGACGCGATCATCATAGTAGCCGCCTTGTGGATTGGGTTTGTCGGCCGAGCCGGTTTTGCCGCCCACTTCGTAGCCTTCGACCTCCGCATAGGATGCGGTGCCGTCGGTCACAACGGCCCGCAGCATCGCTCGGGCCTGCGCGGAAACCTCTTCCGAGACGACGCGGTGGCCATCTTGTGGCGCGTCACGTCGCAGTAGCGTGGGCTGGACATAAGTGCCGCCGTTCAGAAGTGAGGAGTAAGCGGCCGCAAGGTGCAGGGGACTGATCGAAATCCCGTGGCCATAGGAAACGGTCATCGTTGACAGGTCCCCCCAACGCTGCGGCAAAAGCGGACGACCCGAATTGCTTTCCACCATTTCGAGACCCGTCGGTTCGAAAAGGCCTAACTGTCGCAAGAAATGCTGTTGCCGCTCGGACCCGATCATTTGGGCAATACGGGCCGTCCCGATATTGGAAGAATGAACAATGACATCCGTCACCGAATTGCGAGGGCCGTAATCGTGAAAGTCATTGATCGTGAAACCCGCCATACGCAGCGGCCCGGTTGTGTCGATCATAGTGTCCGGGTTCACAAGCCCCTCTTCCAGCGCTTGCGCTGCTGTAAAGATTTTGAAGGTTGAGCCCAATTCATAAAGCCCCTGAACAGCCCGGTTGAAGAGCGGGCTGTCTGAGTGATCGCCTTCCAGCAGGGGCCGGGGCCGTGCGTTTGGATCAAAATCGGGCAATGAGGCCAAAGAAATCACCTCGCCGGTATGGACATCCATCAGGACAGCCGCTGCGCCGACGGCGCTCATCAACGTCATTCCGCCGGCCAACACCTCTTCGACGGCGGCCTGAACGCTGAGATCGATTGACAGTTGCAATGGCTCACCGCCATTTGCCGCGTCGCGCAATTCGTCGTCAAATTCGGCCTCGACTCCGGCAACCCCAAGGATTTCCGCCGCGTTTACCGCCTGTTCACCAAAGCGCGAGCCGCCCATGATGTGACTGGCCAATGCCCCGTTGGGATAAAGCCGCATCTCTCGTGGGCCAAACAGCAATCCGGGTTCGCCAAGATCGTGCACATCCTGCTGTTGCTCTGGCGATATCGAACCGCGGATCCACATAAACCTCGAGCCGGACTCGAATCGGCGCAGCAAAGTGTCGGCATCAAGGTCGGGGAAGATTGCCGCTAGTCCGGCAGCAGCTCTTTCAGGATCGATTAGCTCATGCGGATGAACGTAAAGCGCGTTGGTGACCAGGTTGGTGGCCAGAACCCGTCCCTCACGATCCACGATGTCGGCCCGCGTCGAGATGATAGAACTGCCAGAAGTTGCTGTGCGTGGCTCTTCCGGTTCGGACGCTGCAAGCGACGACATTTTCAGGCCAACAGTCAGAAAGGCGGCGAAAAAGCAAACAGCCAGCATCAAAAGCCGGCTCTCCGCGCGGTTGCGCAACCGGTCGCGTTCTTGTTCGTGTCTGAGCCTCAGGTTTTCACGCTCAATCACATCAGGGTTTTCGCCCTTTTGGCGGGCATCCAGAATGCGTGCCAGTGGACGCAGAGCAATTCGGCGGGTCATGGCAGTTCATCCGCGAGTGAGGAATTCAGAAATATCTCTTCAACCGGTTCGATCGGTGTTTCCTGTCCCCATGGAATCTCGTCCACGACCGCAAATTGATCTGGCGTCATTGGCATGAGGCCAAGTCTATCGAAGTTCAGGTTAACCAGTTCACGCAGACGGTCTGGGCGATTGAGATAGGCCCATTCGGCCCGCAAAACACCAAGACGTTCTCGCTCCATACCGATCTGGCGCTGCAATTGGTCAATCTCGCGAATGGCCTGCTGTGTCTGGATATTCTGATGATAGGCCCAATATCCAAGCGCCACGACGGCAAGGGCAGCAATGAACGTGAGGAAACCTCGCATTTAGAGAATCTCCGACAGCTTCGGCAGGCCCATCGGGTCAATCGAAGGGGGGGCTGCCGGGGCATCGGTGCGACGTGCCACACGCAGTTTTGCTGATCGTGCGCGAGGATTGCGCGCGATTTCCTCGGCGTCTGGCGCGATTGCCCGGCGTGGGGTCAAAACGAAACCTGGCTCACGTGCGGCCTCTTGCGGGGCGTAGCGGGACCCGCCGCCGCCCGAGCTGGCCCTGTCTTGCAAAAAGCGTTTTGCAATGCGGTCTTCTACGCTGTGAAAGGTCACAACTGCCAATTGCCCACCGGGGCGTAGCGCACGTTCGGCGGCCATCAAACCCTCAGCCAATTGGCCGTATTCATCATTTACAGCGATGCGGATCGCCTGAAAGCTGCGCGTAGCAGGATGGCTTTGGTTTGGCTTTGCTCGCGGCAGGTTATTTGTAATAATTTCAGATAATTGCAAAGTAGAGCTAATGCGTCTAACTGCCCGTTCGCGGGTGATCGCGCGCGCAATGCGGCGCGACGCACGCTCTTCACCATAGTGGTAAAGGATGTCGGCCAGCGCCTCCTCGGGCGCATCGTTCACCAGATCCTCAGCAGAAGGGCCGGACTGACCCATGCGCATATCCAATGGCCCGTCACGCATAAAAGAAAACCCGCGCTCTGCCAGATCCAACTGCATAGACGAGACCCCAAGGTCCAACATCACGCCATCCACTTGCGGATGCCCTACACTGGCTACATGCTCATCAAGATCAGAGAATGTCCCGGCTACCAGTTTTAACCGGTCGCCGTAGTCATCGGCCCAATCTGCGGCCAATTCGAAAGCCAACGGGTCACGGTCAATACCGATAACTGTTTCCGCCCCGGCCTCCAGAACCGCGCGGGAATAGCCTCCCGCTCCGAAGGTTCCATCGGCCCAGACGCCGCTTACAGGGGCCACCGCGGCCAAAATCGCACCAATCAGAACTGGAATATGGGGCATGTCGTCACCGTCCTTGCCCGCATCGCGGGTCATTCGCTGTCACCCGTCGCCCGACCCACAAGACTGAGCGGATCGAAGAATTCTTCGTCATCGCCACCGAGGGCCACCAAAAGCTTCTCGATATTCTCTTCCGCGGCCTTGCCCTCTTCAGGGTTCAGGATGTGGAACTGATCGCCTTTACCCTGGAATAAGGCCTCGGCCCCGAGATTGATTTTGTCACGAGCGGCCACCGGCAAAACCAGACGGCCAGTGTCATCCACCGTCGTCTCATCGCATTTCGAGTAATAAAGGTATTCCAGTGCGGCGCGGAGGCGGGTGCCGCGGCCTTCATTCTGAATCATCTCGTCAATCTCGTCATAGGCATCGCCCGACAGACATTCGAGGTAGTTTTTCTTGGGATCGCCATATGCAATGTAAAGGCGCGGTGCGCCGCCGGGGGCGTAGTCCTTGTCGGAATTCTGAAGCACACGACGGAACTTGACCGGGATAGACACCCGGCCCTTTCCGTCTACTTTGTTCAGGCTTTCGCCTTGAAACCTGCGCTCCACTGTCCCCGTCCTATCACTGTCAAAATTTGCCCTGGCCCTGAAACGGAACACGGCGGATCGAGCAAGCTGCCACTGCTCAATCCGCCGCCCTCGTCCCATTTCTGGGCTGTCCGACTGCGCGCGCTACCTGGGGGGGGATGTCTGCTCTGCCCGCGCGCCGGATCTCCATATTCAGCGAATGAGAATGCCTGTATGAAACCTGCTTTTATTATCTTTCCGGTCTGGCCTTTGGCTCTGTCCCGGTGCCTCTCGTTTGCTGTGTGATTGTTGTCTCATGGAACGATTTCCCAATCAATCCCCTTTTATGGGATTTTTCCCCACATCTTGGAAACTGCGGCCATGAAAAACAGGATATTGTGGGTTCATTGGCCGAATATTGACCAAATGCTGCGGAACGATGCTTAGTTACCCACTAGATATAGCCGTGCCTTTCCAGCCACAGAGCATGGGGATTTTTCCCATAAAAATGTAAAAAACCCTCCAAGTGGGGCTTGGAGGGTCCGTTTTGGGAGGATTTCCCAAATTATTTCACGGCTGCTTGGCGCAAATCACTGGTCGGTTATGCCATTCCACCTTCAACAAGGCGTGCGGCAAGATCGGCATAGGCCTGCGCGGCCGGCCCCTCGCCCGCCGCGATAGGCGTTCCGCCGTCGCCTGCCAGCCGGGTTTCGAGTGAAATCGGAAGCGCGCCCAAAAACGGCACTTTGGCACGGTCGGCCTCTTTGCGCACACCGCCTTCGCCAAAAATATGCGCCTCGTGGCCGCAATTCTCACATATATATCCCGACATATTCTCGATCAGACCCAAAACCGGCGTCTTGAGCATCTGGAACATATTGAGCGCTTTCTTGGCGTCCAAAAGCGCCACGTCCTGCGGCGTGGACACCACTATAGCGCCAGAGACCTCAGATTTTTGGCAAAGCGTCATGGCTACGTCGCCGGTTCCAGGGGGCAGATCGACGATCAGAACATCCAGTTCGCCCCATTCGACTTGCGTCAACATCTGCTGAAGGGCGCCCATCAGCATCGGGCCACGCCAGACCACGGCCTGATCTTCACCCACCATAAAGCCAATCGACATCAGTTTGATGCCGTGGTTTTCCAGTGGAATGATGGTTTTGCCATCCGGGCTTGCCGGGCGGCGATTGACCCCCATCATGCGCGGCTGCGACGGGCCATATATATCTGCGTCCAACAGGCCCACTCTGCGGCCCTGCTTGGCTAAGGCCACGGCGAGGTTAGAGGAGACAGTAGATTTCCCCACGCCGCCTTTGCCGGATCCAACGGCCAAAATGCGCGCGACGCCTGCAGGTTTCATGGGGCCGTCCTGTGCCTTCATGTGCCCGCCGACTTTCAACGAGGGCGGTGCGCTTGCACCTGCCTGCGGCGCAGCCTTTCCTGCACTATGAGCCGTCAAGGCGACGGAAACCTGAGAAACCCCGTCAAGGCGCTTAACCAGATCCTCAACCGCATCGCGTAGCGGCGACAGACTGCGGGCCTCATCGGCATTTGCGGCCTCGATGACAAAGGAAACCTTTGCGCCATCCACCTGCAAGGCGCGGATCATGTCGCGACTCACCAATGTACCGCCATTTGGTAAGTTGAGTTTATCCAGTGCAGCCAGCACTGATTCACGTGTTTGGGTCATGTCAGCCTCGTTCCCGCTCGATGGGCAAGACCTACCCGCTCAATGGGTCAAGAGGCCAGCCACAAATTGTCTCGGGAATATATAGTGTTTCCTAGCGTCACTTCACAGGAACGTGAGCTAGAACTCTCTAATCGTCCGAAATTTAAGCATAATTTGTCTGCGCCATGCATTTGCTGCATGGCAGCATTGACGCTTTCGAGGATTGTGCATCTGCAGCAAATCCCTAATTTTAGGATCAACGAAACGAACATGGGCCACGCCGGACGCCACACAATGTTGGCGCAAACATTTCTCCGACGGACCTGGACCATAAGGAAACAAGACATGGCATACGCAGCACATAGCAAATCTATCGACCTGTCCTTCGGCACACGTCTCCGCGAAATCCGCGAGCAAGCAACCGAAGCCTTCAAAGCGTACCGTATCTACCGCAAGACAGTTGCCGAGCTGAATGAACTTGGCCCTCGTGAGCTGAACGATCTTGGCCTTAACCAGTCGATGATCCGCCGCGTGGCCCTAGAAGCTGCCTACGGCAAGAACGTTTGACAATTAGAGACATCAGCCGGTTTTCTCCTCCCTTTTAACCGGTTGATCCTGCGGCGACGCCTCCTCCTCCTCCCTTGGCGTCGCCGCCAAAAAATACCGGCCCAAAGTTGGGTCAGATCTACGAACCCTTCCTCCTCCCTTTTGGGTTCGTAATACAGCGGTAGCGCCTCTCCTCCTCCCTGGCGCTACCGCAAAAATATCGGGCCCCGAAGCGGGTCAGCTCTTCCGGGTCCTTCCTCCTCCCTTTTGGACCCGAAATGAGGCGGCAGCGCCCTTCCTCCTCCCTTGGGGGCTGCCGCACCTCCCATACGGGTCCCCAAAAGGACCCACTCATCCGGGTCCTTCCTCCTCCCTTTGGATCCGAATTGAGGCGGCAGCACCCTCTCCTCCTCCCTTGGGGGTTGCCGCAAACAACAAAAGGCCGGGTTTCCCCGGCCTGTCAGATCGGCGCCTTCCTCCTCCCTTTTGGGCGCTGAGTTCTGGCGGTGGCACCCTCTCCTCCTCCCTGGGTGCCACCGCCTTTTTCATTTCCGGCGGCGCGTCAGGCGCGCTCGTCCTTGGGGGAGGCCATCAAAACATGGGTCTGGATCGTCGCCACTTGCGGCAGGGCGCCAAGCCGATCGGTGTGAAACTGTTTGTATGCGGACAAATCTTCGACTTCGACACGCAGCAAATATTCAACATTGCCAGTGATATTGTGACATTCGCGAACCTGCGGTGCACGGATCATTGCCGCCTCAAAGGCTTCCTGCGCTGCCTTTGAATGCTCATTCAGGCCCACGGTCACCATTGCGGTAAAGCCAATCCCCAACGCAGCCGGGTTCAGAACAGCCCGGTATCCCGAAATGGCGCCTGCCTTTTCCAAGGCTTGCACCCGTCTGAGACAGGCCGAAGGGGACAGAGAGACTCGGTCAGCCAACTCCAGGTTGCTAACCCGACCATCCCGGCCAAGCTCACGCAATATTTGACGGTCTTTTTCATCAATCTTGATCATAAGTTGTGATGATAGAGCATTAATCGCGATATTTGCAATTTAATTGCGAGTAAGTCCCCCTAATCTCACCTCCATGAGCTTTGACCTGATCCTTGCCCTTATCGGCTATGCTTTTGCCACCTCGATCACTCCGGGGCCAAACAACCTGATGCTCATGGCATCGGGTGCCAATTTCGGTTTGCAACGCACATTACCCCATATGGCCGGCGTCAGCCTTGGACACGGGTTCATGACCTTTGTTATCGGATTGGGCCTGACGCAGGTTTTCGAGAGTATTCCGAAACTTCGCACTGTTTTGGTCATTCTCTGTTCGGTCTACCTTTCATGGCTCGCCTGGAAGATCGCCAATGCCGCGCCACCCTCGGAGGCGGCAACCGAGGGAACACCGTTGAGTTTTCTGCAAGCCGCGGCCTTCCAATGGGTGAATCCAAAGGCGATCTTCATGTCGATCACAGCCCAAACCAATTACGCACCAGAGGGCGGCGGATGGATGGGGGCGTTGATGGTTGCGGGAATTTTCGCCTGCGTGAACCTGCCATCGGTCGGTGTCTGGGCCTGGCTAGGCGTTCAGGTCAAACGGTTCCTGGATACAGGGCGGCGATTACGCATCTTCAACATCACGATGGCCGTACTTTTGGTGGCCTCTCTCATCCCGATTGTCGCGGGTTGACTGGGCTTAACCATGGCCATGGCGTAAGAGAACAAAAACTCTTCTTGCGTAGGCGGGTTCAGGGCTGCCATGTGATCCATTCGGGACCGATCCAGAAACTGTATGTTTAACGGATTTTGTGGTGCTCGTCCTGTTCGCTTGCGATGCCCGACCTCGAACGACTCCGGTTCACCAAAACCAAGTGCGATTACAGGCCCGGCGGGCCACAAAGGCAAATAAGCAAAGGGCTATTCTGCTTGGACGACCTCCATTGCCTGTAGAAACTGGTATTCATCACCAGCCGTGGATATCCGTGCGACCCAAGAGTTCAACTCGGGCGCAACCCAGATGCTTTCTGTGAAATCCACTTCTACTGGTTGGCCAAAAATGACAATGGAACTTTCCACAGCAACGTCGATCCTAAAGGTGGTGAAGATGCCCATCGGTACGTGGATGCGATCTAAAGAAACAGAAAGTGACCAACCGAGTGTCCCCGCCTCGGCAATTTCAGTCCCCGGCAGGCACCCAAGCGATACGTAGGGAAACCCACGCCCCGCGCTACAATCGACAAGGTAACGCGCGTCGCCAGACAGACTGCCGCCGTTTGTCAGAGGCCAAATCTCTGAAGGATCTTCCTCATCAAATTCTGCATAGACCAACGGCCCCTCTGGCCCAAGTGGCCGCGCGAAAAACGGGAACATGCCATAAAGGCGTGGGGCACCACTGGAGGGCGGCATGTCTTCCCCTGCCGCGGCCTCGATCACCGGCATCGTTACCGTGGCGTCTTGGCCAAAGGGGGTATTAGGCATCTGAACAATCACGCTGCTGACGGGGACGGGGTAGGTCTGCCCTCCAAAAAAATTGATCATGTCTTCGATGGCCCGGGTCATTTCATCACGTTCATCCACGGGGGCGCGAACCAGGAAATAACGAAGAGTTTGCTCTGACGACGGCATCGTCCATTCATAGGGTTCGAGGTCGGGCGCTGGCGCATCGCCGAGATGGCCGATCAACCAATCCCGTGTCGACAAATCATTTGGATTGAGCGTGTAGGCAATGCGCGCATGGTAGGCGGCTTCTTGAAGAAGTCCCGCCTCTTCGAACCGCCAATATGCGCGCAGATGAGCATCATCATTGAACGGTCGAATTCGGGATAATCTGCGATAAAGCTCTGCTGCCTCCAAGTCGCGGTTCAGCCGAGACAATGCCGTTCCCAACTGCCAATAATTCAACAGGTATTCTGGATCTATTTCAATTCCAGCTTCCAAATACTCTAAGGAGTCTTCGATCCGCGTCGATTGGGAGAGACGTCGACCAAGCCGGTAATACCCCCATGGGTTGTCCGGCGCGACTTCGATCAGACGGCGGAAGTCTTCCTCTGCCTGTGTCCAACGGTAAAGCCCTTCAAATGCAATACCGCGACGTCCTAATGCGCGAGTGTGTTCTGGGTTCACCTCCAACGCCTGCGAAAACAACTCTATGGCTTCAGCCCAGACATCATTTTCGAAATAGACATCAGCGATGTCGGCCAATGCCTCTGCCTGGTCTTCAGCCCCTTGCAAGACCTGCTGACACGCAGAGACACGAGCCTCCAAGCTTTCGTCTTCGTCCTCGCATATATCTGAAAAATCGGCTGCGGCAGGAGTAGCCAATGCACAGCAGAGACAAATGAAAAGTGGCAGGCGCATTACCTGACAATAGCATAACTACCGAATGTCACAAAATTCCGGTTCTAAAACGGCACGTCATCGGCAGAGTCTGCGGCCACCAAAAAACGACCTACAACATGTTTTGTGCCCGCCTTGTCAAAGACGATCTCCAGCTTGTCGCCCTCGACACCTTCGACCGTGCCATAGCCGAATTTCTTGTGGAACACGCGTTCACCAAGCGTGAAAGACGAAATAGCAGAGGCATCGATGACGAAATTCTTGGTCTCTCGTGGCTGGCTCATGCCGCGCGCGCCTTGATTGGCGTGCATCCGCTTCCATCCGGGGCTGTTATAGACATCGGCGCGCGCGGCCTTTGCCTGCAAGTTTGACCCGTAATCGGCGCCGAACTCACTTTGCGCCGAGCCTGCGCCCTGATGACCGTACAGGCCGGGTGGTGTCAGAACCTCGACGTGATCTGCTGGTAATTCATCAATGAATCGGGACGGTAACTGGCTTTGCCACTGGCCATAGACACGACGGTTGCCAGCGAAAGAAATCGTACACACTGCTTCGGCGCGGGTAATGCCGACATAAGCAAGGCGGCGTTCTTCTTCGAGGCCCTTCAGACCCTCTTCATCCATCGCGCGTTGGCTGGGGAAAAGACCATCTTCCCAACCGGGCAGGAAGACAGCGGGAAACTCCAAACCCTTGGCTGCGTGCAGCGTCATGAGCGTCACCTTGGGCTCGCTGTCATCGCTTTCATTATCCATGATCAGGCTGACATGTTCGAGGAAACCCTGAAGGTTTTCAAAGCTTTCCAAGGCCTTGATCAATTCCTTGAGGTTTTCCAGACGCCCTGGCGCCTCTGGCGTTTTGTCATTCTGCCACATCTCGGTATAGCCGGATTCATCCAAGATGATCTCGGCCAACTCGATGTGAGATATCGCACCCGTCGGGTCGAGATCCTCTAGAAGATCAGGGACCGGGTTGGCTGCGCGGGTCGGCCCCAACATCTGCTTGCGCCAACGCTCAACATTCTCGACAAACCGTGCCAGTTCCTTGGCGCCCTTGCCCGTCAGGCCCTTTGCCGCCAACAAGACTTTGGCCCCTTCCAACAAAGACACGCCATTTGTGCGCGCGGCCATCTGGATTTTCTGCTGCGCCTTGTCGCCAAGCCCGCGTTTGGGCGTGTTACAAATTCGCTCAAAGGCCAGATCATCCTCCGGGCTGACGACCAGCCGGAAATAGGCCATGGCATCGCGGATCTCCATCCGCTCGTAAAAGCGCGGCCCCCCAATGACGCGATAGGGCAATCCGATCGTCAGGAAACGGTCTTCAAAGGCCCGCATCTGGTGGCTGGCCCGCACAAGGATCGCAATGCCATTGGCGTTGATCGGGTCCATGCCGCGGGTACCACGCTCCATCGCTTCGATCTCTTCGCCGACCCACCTTGCCTCTTCATCGCCGTCCCAGTGGCCGATCAGACGTACTTTTTCGCCGCCCTCGGCCTCCGTCCAGAGCGTTTTGCCCAACCGGCCTTTATTTCCTTCGATGACCGCACCTGCAGCGGCCAGAATATGCGCCGTCGAGCGATAATTTTGCTCTAGTCGGATCACCTTGGCGCCCGGAAAATCCTTGTCAAAGCGCAGGATATTGCCCACTTCGGCCCCGCGCCATCCGTAGATCGATTGGTCGTCATCACCAACGCAGCAAATGTTTTGATGCGATTGCGCCAACAGCCTCAGCCAAAGGTACTGCGCGACATTGGTATCCTGATATTCGTCGACCAGAATATAGCGGAACCAGCGTTGGTATTGCTGCAAAACATCGGGATGGGCCTGAAAGATCGTCACGACATGCAGCAACAAATCGCCAAAATCTGCCGCATTCAGGGCTTTCAAACGGGCCTGATAGGCCGTGTAAAGCTTGACGCCTTTGTCATTGAAGGCGCTTGATTCCGCGGCGGGGACCTGTTCGGGCGTCCAAGCGCGGTTCTTCCATTTGTCGATAACGGCAGCCAAGGCACGGGCCGGCCAACGCTTTTCATCAATACCTTCGGCAATGATCAACTGCTTCATCAGCCGGATCTGATCATCTGTATCGAGAATGGTGAAATTCGATTTGAGACCCGCCAGCTCGGCATGACGGCGCAACAGCTTCACACAGATCGCGTGGAAAGTGCCGAGCCACGGCATCCCTTCAACCGCTTGCCCCAACAAGCCACCAACGCGGTTGCGCATTTCGCGCGCCGCCTTGTTGGTGAAGGTCACGGCAAGGATCTCGTTGGGTCGTGCCTTACCGGTCGACAAGAGATGCGCAATCCGTGCGGTCAGGGCCCGTGTTTTGCCCGTTCCCGCACCCGCCAGCATCAATACCGGGCCGTCCAGCGTTTCCACCGCTTCACGCTGTGGTGGGTTCAGCCCATCCAGATAAGGCTGTGGTCGCGCGGCCATGGCCCGCGCCGAAAGAGAGGCGGCCGCGAAGGCCTCTTCATCGTCGAAAATATCCATGGCCGCGACCCTACCCCGCTCTTTCCCCAAGATAAAGGATGTTCCTTTAATGTTCTGTGCGATTTCGGGTCCGTGTCTTTGTAGTAACCACCTACCACCCACAGCCCGCAATCGCCCGCTACCGTTCCTCCCATCACAAAGAGGAGGAAACGACAATGGCCAAGATCCTGATGATCACCGGCGATTTCACCGAAGACTATGAAACTATGGTTCCGTTCCAATGCCTGATGGCCGTTGGGCACAAGGTCGACGCGGTTTGCCCTGACAAGGCTGCTGGCGATACGGTCAAAACCGCGATCCATGATTTTGAAGGCGACCAGACCTATACTGAAAAGCCAGGTCATAATTTTGCGCTCAATGCCGATTTCAACGCTACTGACCCTGCCAGCTATGACGCACTGGTCATTCCCGGCGGACGCGCACCGGAATATTTGCGCCTGAATGAAGATGTCCTGACAATGATCCGGCATTTCTTCGACGCGGGTAAACCCGTGGCCGCCATTTGCCATGGCGCACAATTGTTGACGGCCGCTGGTGTTCTTGAGGGGCGCACTTGCTCCGCCTATCCGGCCTGCGCACCAGAGGTCACAGCCGCCGGAGGCAGTTTTGCAGATATCGAAGTGACAGATGCGGTAACCGATGGCAATCTGGTCACGGCCCCGGCCTGGCCTGCTCATCCTGCATGGCTTGCCCAATTCATCGCCCTGCTCGACGCCTGAACCAAGGAGACGCCCATGTGCCAATTGTTCATCAGCGCCAACCCCGATCAATGGGAAAGCCGGACCCGATCCATGCGAATTGACGGGGTTGCAACATCGATCCGGTTGGAAAACTTCTTTTGGGCCATCCTGGAAGAGATTGGCGCGCGCGATCGAATGACGACAGGGCAATTGATCACCAAGCTCTATCTTGAGGCCTTGGATGCAGATCATGACATGGGCAATTTCACCTCCTTCTTGCGGGTTTGCTGCGGGCGATACCTATCGCTTGCAGCAGATCAGGACATCTTGCGTGACAACAGCGCCATATCTTCGATCGACGCGGCGGGCGTTTCGGCGCGCGAGGCTGAGCGGGCGCAGCAGAGACGCCTTTCGCGTGCGCCCAGGGCGGGCGCTGTCAATTGATCTGTAGACAAGGCGTCGTGAGCTTGCTCAGATTGGTGCAGCTATGGACTTGCACCAAAAATATCCCGGCCTGAGTGACCTCAAGGCCAAGGCGCGCCGCCGCATCCCCCATTTTGTTTGGGAATTCTTTGACAGTGGCACCGGGTCAGAATCGACACAGCGGCGCAATCGGACGATGCTGGATCAGGTCCTGTTCAACCCTGCGGTCCTCCGCGGCGAGGTCGCGGTCGATCTGGGCTGCACATTGTTGGGCAAAACATATCCTGCACCTTTTGGAATAGCGCCGGTCGGAATGTCTGGGCTTGTCTGGCCCAATGCCGAACGTGTGCTTGCCCGCCACGCGGCCGCGGCGGGCATTCCCTATTGCCTGTCGACTGTCGCGGCGCAGGCGCCTGAGGATTTGGCCCCGGACATCGGCGATCAGGGATGGTTTCAACTGTACCCGCCGCGTGACCCTGACATTCGCAAAGACCTGTTGGCCCGCGCCCGTGCGGCCGGGTTTCATACGCTCGTCCTGACTTTGGATGTCCCGATCGCCTCACGCCGGGAACGCCAGACCCGTGGCGGGTTGCAGCAGCCGCCGAGGCTCTCTCCCCGATTGCTCAGCCATGTCCTTCGTTGCCCCGCTTGGGCCATCGGAATGCTGTCCCTTGGCATGCCGCGCATGCGGACAATGGATAAGTACTCAGAAGGGCTGGCGTCAAACGGCCCCCTGCCCTCAAACGCGCATATTGGCTACCTGCTGCGCACTTCTCCGGATCTGGAATATTTCAAAATCTTGCGCGCGGAATGGGATGGGCCATTGATCGCCAAGGGCGTTATGGACGTGGCAGATGTCGCGATACTGGAGGCCGAAGGTGCGGATGCCATTTGGGTTTCGAACCACGCAGGCCGACAGTTTGACGGATCCTTGGCCAGCATCGAAGTCTTGCCGAGAATCCGTGCGGCAACCGGCCTGCCCATTGTTTTTGACAGTGGGGTCGAGGGGGGATTGGATATCATGCGAGCGCTTGCCCTAGGCGCAGATTTCGTGATGCTGGGACGGGCCTGGCACTATGCCGTTGCGGCGTTAAATGTCACCGGCCCGTCGCATTTCCATGATATGCTGACCAAGGACCTGATCGCCAACATGGGACAGATTGGCGCGGCCCGTATCGGCGATTTGCCGGACCGTTTGGTCAAAAATCCGTCGATGCAGGGGCCGACCGCAATCGCCTAAAAAAAAACTTTCGGTCGATGGTCTGAGATGTTGACCGCTAACAGTTTCGGGATTCATAGGTTTTTTGACTTTGGCGCCATCAATTGGTTAGTATATTTGACCAGAATTGGCAAAAACCCCTATCCAATCCACGCATTTTCCTGCTAGAGAGCCGCAAAACCGGGCAATGCTGCGCCTGCCAACAAACCGACACCAATCTTATTGGCAGTGCAGCAATTCTGCCCTAACGTCCGCCACATCGTCGGGACCAGAGGGGAACGTTCATGGCCGATTTCAAGAAGATTCTGATTGCCAACCGAGGCGAGATTGCCATCCGTGTGATGCGCGCCGCCAACGAATTGGGCAAGCGCACGGTGGCTGTCTACGCCGAAGAAGACAAGCTGAGCCTGCACCGCTTCAAAGCTGACGAAGCCTATAAAATCGGCGAAGGCCTTGGTCCTGTCGCCGCGTATCTGGCAATTGATGAGATCATCCGGGTTGCCAAGGAATGCGGCGCGGACGCGATCCATCCCGGCTATGGCCTTTTGTCAGAGAACCCCGATTTCGTCGATGCCTGTGCCGCCAATGGCATCACCTTTATCGGTCCAAAGGCTGAAACCATGCGCGCGCTTGGCGACAAGGCCAGCGCCCGCCGGGTAGCCATCGAGGCCGGGGTGCCTGTGATCCCCGCTACGGAAGTTCTGGGCGATGACATCGAGGCGATCAAGAAAGAGGCCGCCGAAGTAGGCTATCCCCTGATGCTGAAGGCCAGCTGGGGTGGTGGAGGCCGCGGCATGCGTCCGATCTTCAGCGAGGATGAGCTAGAAGAAAAAGTGCTGGAGGGCCGGCGCGAGGCCGAAGCCGCCTTTGGTAACGGCGAAGGCTATCTGGAAAAGATGATCACCCGCGCCCGCCATGTCGAAGTCCAGATCCTGGGCGACAAGTTCGGCGATATCTATCACCTTTGGGAACGCGATTGCTCGGTCCAACGTCGCAACCAGAAAGTGGTGGAACGCGCCCCTGCCCCCTATCTGTCCGAGACCCAGCGCGAGGCGATCTGCCTGTTGGGCAAAAAGATCTGCCAGCACGTGAATTATGAATGTGCAGGCACCGTCGAGTTCTTGATGGATATGGACTCGGGTGAATTCTATTTCATCGAAGTGAACCCGCGGGTGCAGGTGGAACATACCGTTACCGAGGAAGTCACCGGTATCGACATCGTGCGCGCCCAGATTCTGATTGCCGAGGGCAAGAAGCTGATGGCCGCCACCGGAGTGGCCAGCCAATATGACGTGAAACTGGATGGCCATGCCATTCAGTGCCGGGTCACCACCGAAGACCCAACCAACAATTTCATTCCCGACTATGGCCGCATCACTGCGTACCGTGGCGCGACAGGAATGGGCATCCGTCTGGATGGCGGCACCGCCTATTCCGGCGCGGTCATCACGCGCTACTATGACTCGCTTTTGGAGAAGGTTACGGCATGGGCGCCAACGCCTGAGGCTGCGATTGCCCGGATGGATCGTGCGTTGCGGGAATTCCGTATCCGCGGCGTATCCACAAACATCGCCTTCGTCGAAAACCTGCTGAAGCATCCGACTTTCCTAAACTATCAGTACACGACCAAGTTCATCGACGAAACGCCCGAGCTGTTCGATTTCACAGCCAAGCGGGACCGCGCGACGCGCATCCTGACCTATATCGGCGACATCACGGTCAACGGGCATCCCGAGACAGAGGGACGCGCCGAGCCAAAAGCCGACCTGCGCCCTGCCAAAGCTCCTGCTCTGAAAGCCGAACCCGCTTACGGCACCCGCAATCTGCTGGAAGAAAAAGGCCCGCAGGCCGTGGCGGATTGGATGTCAGAGCAGAAACAGCTTCTGATCACCGACACCACGATGCGCGATGGGCACCAGTCGCTTTTGGCAACCCGAATGCGGTCGCTCGATATGATCAAGGCGGCGCCGTCTTATGCGGCGAATATGCCTGGCCTCTTCTCGGTTGAATGCTGGGGCGGCGCGACGTTTGATGTGGCCTATCGGTTCCTGCAAGAATGCCCATGGCAACGTTTGCGCGATCTGCGGAAAGCCATGCCCAACATCATGACACAGATGCTGCTGCGCGCGTCGAACGGAGTGGGCTATACCAACTATCCAGACAACGTGGTGCAGTTCTTTGTCAAACAGGCGGCAGAGACCGGCATTGACGTGTTCCGCGTCTTTGACTCGCTCAACTGGGTTGAAAACATGCGCGTGGCCATGGATGCGGTCGTGGAAAGCGGCAAGATCTGCGAAGGCACGATCTGCTATACCGGCGACATCCTGAACCCCGAGCGGTCCAAATACGACCTGCAATACTACGTCAATATGGGTAAAGAACTGAAGGCCGCAGGCGCACATGTGCTTGGCCTGAAGGATATGGCGGGTCTTTTGAAACCCGCCTCAGCCCGCATCCTGATCAAGGCCCTGAAGGAAGAGGTCGGCCTGCCGATCCATTTCCACACCCATGACACAGCTGGCATTGCTTCCGCGACGATCCTTGCGGCCTCTGAGGCCGGTGTCGACGCTGTTGACTGCGCCATGGACAGCTTCTCGGGCAATACGTCTCAGGCGACGCTTGGAACAGTGGTTGAGGCGCTGAAGCACACTGATCGCGACACTGGATTGGACATCAAGGCAATCCGTGAAATCAGCGACTATTTCGAAGCAGTGCGTGGCCAATACGCAGCCTTTGAAAGTGGCCTTCAGGCCCCGGCTTCTGAGGTTTACCTGCACGAGATGCCCGGCGGCCAGTTCACCAACCTTAAGGCACAGGCCCGCAGCCTTGGCCTTGAAGAACGCTGGCACGAAGTGGCGCAGATGTATGCCGATGTGAACCAGATGTTCGGCGATATCGTAAAGGTGACCCCGTCGTCGAAAGTTGTGGGCGATATGGCCTTGATGATGGTTAGCCAGAACCTGTCCCGCGATGAGGTCGAAGACCCCAAAACTGATGTGGCCTTCCCCGATAGCGTCATCGACATGATGCGCGGCAATCTGGGCCAACCCCCGGGTGGCTTCCCTGATTTGATCGTGGCCAAGGCCCTCAAAGGCGAAAAACCCAATTTGGAGCGGCCCGGTAAGCACCTGCCACCGGTTGATATCGAAGCAACACGGAAAGAGGTTGTCGACCTCGTGGGCGAGCCAGTCGATGATGAGGATCTGAACGGATACCTGATGTACCCAAAGGTATTTACCGATTACCGTGCGCGCCATGCTGATTACGGACCTGTACGTACCTTGCCGACCCGCACCTTCTTTTACGGGATGGAACCGGGTGAGGAGATCGAGGCCGAGATCGACCCCGGCAAAACGCTTGTCATCCAGTTGCAGGCTTTGGGCGAGACCAATGAAGATGGCGAAGTGAAGGTCTTTTTTGAACTCAACGGTCAACCACGAACTGTGCGTGTACCAAATCGCAAAGCACAAGCCACAACCGCCAAGCGACCCAAGGCCGAACTGGGCAACCCCAAGCATATCGGCGCTCCGATGCCGGGTGCTGTGGCTAGCGTAGCGGTACAGGCCGGTGCCAAAGTGAAAGAAGGCGATCTGCTGCTGACCATTGAAGCCATGAAAATGGAGACCGGCATTCACGCCGATCGCGATGCGGTTGTTGCCGCCGTTCATGTCACGCCCGGCGGTCAAATTGACGCCAAGGATCTGCTGGTCGAGCTCGGCTGAATTCGACTGTCTAGAGCTTCTGACGGCCCGGTGGAAAAAGCCCCACCGGGCCGTTTTCTTGACGTTACGCAATGCAAGGCCTCATGGTGACATTTGCAGTTTGATGCATCAAAAATCCAAAACGCCATTGGATTGGAGAAGTTGATGCCCGAAGTCACCGCCCTCTACGCCGGCTTGATCACTCTGCTGTTTCTGTTTCTCAGTTACCGTGTGGTTTTGGCCCGTCGCATGTACAAGGTCTCTGTCGGCGATGGCGGTGAAAAAGCGGTGACCAAAGCCATGCGGGCGCAGGCCAATTGCGCAGAATATGCGCCGCTTGGAGTGATCTTGCTTTTGATTTCTGAACTTCAGAATGCCCCGGTTTGGCTGGTTCACATTCTGGGCCTGACCCTGTTGGCTGGGCGCGTACTGCACGCCATCGGCTTCAGCGCCACGCCGCAAAAGGTTTCCCTGCGCATCTGGGGCATGTATCTGACCCTGACAATGCTTGTGACGGCCGCCCTATCAAATATCGGCCATGCCCTGTTCTGAGACCACGGAAAGTGACCCAACATGATCGAGCTTTTCTCTGACCCGGCCGTTTGGGCCTCGTTTCTGACCCTGACAATTCTCGAGATCGTTCTGGGCGTCGACAATGTCATCTTTATCTCGATTGCTGCCTCACGTCTGCCCGAAGAAGAGAGGCGGAGGGCGCGGGTTGTCGGCCTGACCGGGGCGTTGGTTCTGCGCATTCTTCTTTTGCTGTCAATTTCATGGATCATCGGTCTAAGCGATCCGATCATGACGCTATTTGGGCTTGAGATCAGTTGGCGCGATATCATCCTGATCGCGGGTGGCCTTTTCCTGATTTACAAGGCGTCAACCGAGATATTCGACGAGGTCGAGGGAACGGAACATGGCCGCGGTGATGCTGTCATGCGGGCGACTTTCATGACTGTCATTGTGCAAATCATGATCCTGGATCTGGTGTTTTCACTGGATAGCGTCATCACGGCAGTGGGCATTGCTGATCATATCCAAGTTATGATCGCCGCCGTTTTTGTTGCAATTGTCGTCATGATGGTGGCCGCAGCCCCGATTGCCGATTTCGTGGAAAAACATCCCTCAACCAAGATGCTGGCGCTGGCCTTCCTTGTCATGGTCGGCATGGCGCTGGTGGCCGACGGGTTCCACGTGCATGTCGAACGCGGGTTTATCTATGCGGCGATGGTCTTTGCAGGGGCGGTCGAAGCGCTAAACCTATGGCGGTCCCGCAATCGTCGTCAGACGGGTGATCCGGCCTCATAAGGCGCAAGCGCACGCGCAAAGGTTTCATGAATCGGTGTCGGCACCCCGTGTTTGCGACCGATCCGAACCACATCGCCCGAGAGAAATGCGTTTTCAATCGGCTTGCCGCGGGTGAGGTCGTCCAGCATCGAGGCGTGCGAGTCGGCCGGTAGCACATTTTTCAAATGGTCCCAGCCAGCATCGATTACATTATCTGGAAGGTCGGGGACAGCCGCGCGCGCTACGGCCAAGGCCTCTTCCATAGCGGCGCGCAATAGAGCGAATGAATCTGGGTTCTGTCTCAGCGGGCCAAGATCCAAGCGCGTCAGCGACGACATTGAGGCATAGGTCGCCTGCATTATGAATTTCGTCCAGAGGTTATGCAGGATGTGCCCGGGCAGTTCTGCCATCACATTGGCGCCGATCAACGCATCGTGTAGTTTTTCGATGCGCATCGATTGTCCACCAGCGATTTCTCCAAAGGCCAGACTGTCAAATGAAGCCGAGTGGCGGATGACCCCCGGTTCAGCGATATCGCCCGGCATGCGCGCAACACCTGGCACTACGGCGTCCCATCCAATCACCTCCGCCAGCCTGTCAGGTGCGCTGACCCCGTTCTGGCAGGTCACAACCATCGTGTTAGATCCTACGATTGGGCGAATAGCTTCGCCTGCAGCGGCTACATCGTAGTTTTTGACCGTGAACAGCACCACATCGGCCTCGCCCGCGTCTTCCGGTGTCGCTACTGCGCGAATATCTGGCAATTGCAGATCACCTTTCGGACTGATCAAGCGCAGGCCATTCTTTTGGAGGGCGGCCAGATGCGCCCCCCTTGCAATCAAAGTGACATCATGGCCCGCCGCAGACAGGCGCGCGCCGAAATATCCGCCCATGGCCCCCGCCCCCATAACTGCAACTTTCATCATGTCGTTCCTGTCTTAAACTTGCGTACCTGGACCATATCGCGACTGAGATCAAAGCTGCGCGAAAAATCGCTTCCCGGGCTGTTTTTTCTCTTGCGCCCCTGCCCGCATATCCCTAAATACCGCCTTCACAGAGCGGGCGTAGCTCAGGGGTAGAGCATAACCTTGCCAAGGTTAGGGTCGGGCGTTCGAATCGCCTCGCCCGCTCCAATTGAAAGAGCCTCCGGATTTTTCCGGGGGCTTTTTTGATTCCAAGTGGTCGGAAGAAATCATTGAAAATCGCCCTTGCGGCCTCGAACGCATCGGACTAAACACCGCCCTCAAGAGAGCGGGCGTAGCTCAGGGGTAGAGCATAACCTTGCCAAGGTTAGGGTCGGGCGTTCGAATCGCCTCGCCCGCTCCAATTACAAAAAAGCCTCCGAGACATCGGAGGCTTTTGTTGTTTCTGGTGGCAAGCATTCAGTTGCTGGATAGCAGCGCCTCTAGATTTGCCGCCGCATCAGGGTGCTCAAGCTCGACAGCGCGCTCAAACCAGAGGATCGCAAGGTCACGATCCGCCAGCACTCCGTCGCCATCGCGAACGATAACCCCCATATTGAAGGCGGCCGTTGCATCACCCAAATTCGCAGCTTCAGCCCAAATTCGCGCGGCCTCAGCCCTGTCTTGGTCATGGCCACGGCCAAAGTAGTGGCCCATACCAACCAGACGCATGGCAATCACATCACCCTGCGCTGCGGCTAGGCCCGCCCAGTGCATGGCGGCTGCATCGTCATTTTCGACGCCTCTGCCATCCCAATACCCAAAGGCCAAGTTGGACTGGGCGACATCCAGGCCTTGTTCGGCTGCCTGACGATACAGCTGCATTGCGCGAACACTATCCTGTTCGACGCCTTCACCCCGGTTATATCTTACGGCAAGATTGTTTTGTGCGTAGGCGTCGCCTGCCGCTGCGTCTGCCATCAGACGATCCAATTCGCTTTCCCCGGCAACCCGAGTGCCATCAACCAAGACGGAAAAGCCGTCCGTTCCGTCAACTACAACGCTCGAGGCTGAGTTGATTGCAATGATCTGTCCGTCCACTTCGATCTCTGTGTCGCGAATAATGACAAGATGATCGTTCAGACGCGCCTCAATTCCCTGACCTGTCTGGGTAGAACCCATGGACCCATTCCCCGTGATCGTCACGGCAATATCGCCGTAGGTCGACGTCATAGAAGATTGCGCGAACGCGGCGACCGGAATTGCCAAGGCAAGGCCCGCGGCGAACCCGAAGGCAATCAAAGCACTGCGCGGATTAAAGGTCAGAATGGCCATTAAGTGTCTCCTCAATCAAATCTGGACCCCAAGGAGCGCGCAAACTCTTGCGCAAATCGGGGAAGAATCAGTTAAAAAATCGTCCTGAACCCTTATTAGTGTATTTTGTACATTATATCAAGCCACGACGCCAGAAATCGTCAATTCTTGCTTGCTTTGCCTTCTCCTGACGCCCCTTTCCTGCTTTTTGTTGCCTTTTGTGCCTGGCCCCGAGAAGCTTTGGATATTCTGAAAACAAAATTGGGAGGATTTATTATGACCAAGACTGCCAGCAGCCTTTTGGCGGGCGCATTGGCGCTTTTCTCAGCCTTGCCTGCCATTGCGCAATCCCCGCTTAGTTTGGCGGGGATCAGCGTTTACCGGTACGAAAACCTGATCGACCACACAGGCGATTCCGGCGTGGCCTGCTGCGCGCCATTTGTTCTGGGCGGACCAGACGGGCACTTTCTTTATATTCGTGCCGTATTTGATGTGGCCTGGTCGGACGAGGTGGATCGCGTCTCGATCAGCTCAAGCAACATTCTATTGCAAGTTCCCGGCGAAGAGGACCCACGCCGCGCGCAAGGGCGTTATGATTGGTTCGGGATCTACAACACATCTGCCGGATCCATGTCAGAGCGGCGGCCAAATGATTGGCCGAATGAAACTGCCCAAGTCTATCTCAACGGGGTCTGGTATCTGCCACGGGGCGTGACCTCGGGCGAATTGCGGATTGGTGAAGATGATGAGGCCCTGACCGTTCCGGTTGACCTCAATGTTCCGGTCAGCGCGCCGATCACACCGGGACAGACGATGGTGGTTACCCCGCGCTCAATCACGCGCGCCGCGCCCGTGAACGGTGAAGACAGGTCGAACCGCATCGACATCCCCGGCCAGATGGCGGCGCGTGTCGGGACGCTTTTGCAGGTCGAGTTTGACGTAACCCCGGCTTATTCAACAGATACCGATGCGCAGGCGGGTGAAAACCAAGCGTTTCTCAGGGCAAGTTGGTTTGCGCTTGTCGGCCCAGACGGGATGCCACTGATGGCCCTTGGCACGCAACCGTCCAACGATGCAGCACCGCGTTCCGAATGGACGACCTCAATCAGCTGGGACGACGCCCCGCGCAGTTCCGATCAGTCGCTTTATTTCCTGGGTGCAGGGACACCCGGCACCTACCAGCTCTATCTGTTAGAGGATCCGGTCGCCCAATTCACATTGCAGTAATGCTCATCAGACCCGGCGCCATGGCTTGGGGCCGGAAGGCCACAAATGCCACCCCTGCCCCAAGCATGCCCTTTTCCCGCCCCGTTGACCTGCCTATAAGGCGCTGAAACCAGACGAAGCGGAGAGCGCAATGCGCAGAGCAGCGATTGCCCGTAAAACGGCGGAAACCGAGATCAGCGTTGAGATTAATCTCGACGGTACTGGCACCTACGACAATCAGACCGGTGTTGGTTTTTTTGACCACATGCTGGATCAACTGTCGCGCCATTCCCTGATCAACATGACTGTTCGCTGCGACGGTGACCTGCATATCGACGACCACCACACGGTCGAGGACGTGGGGATCGCGCTTGGTCAGGCACTGGCGGAGGCACTTGGCGACAAAAAGGGCATTCGCCGCTATGGAGAATGTCACCTGGCGATGGATGACGCGCAGGTGCGCACGGCGCTGGACCTGTCCGGGCGGCCTTACCTCATCTGGACGCTGGATCTGCCCACACCCAAGATCGGAACCTTTGATACCGAGCTCGTGCGCGAGTTTTTCCAAGCGTTTAGCACTCATGGCGGCATCACCCTTCATATCGACCAATTGCACGGTTTCAACAGCCACCACATCGCTGAGGCGGCCTTCAAATCGGTTGCCCGCGCCTTACGTATGGCCGTTGAAACTGACCCGCGCAAAGCCGATGACATCCCCTCGACCAAAGGGGCGCTCTGAGCAATGACCACGGTTCTGGTGGACTACGAGAGCGGCAATCTGCACTCGGCGGAAAAGGCATTTCAACGCATGGCGGCCGAGGGTGGCCATGGCGGGGTCATCGTCAGCGCCGACCCTGAAGTCGTCGCCCAAGCCGACCGCATTGTTCTGCCCGGCGACGGGGCCTTCCCGGCCTGTCGACGGGGTTTGCAGGCCATTGACGGGCTGGAAGAGGCCATTGTTGAGGCCGTAGAAAACCGCGCAGTCCCATTCTTGGGGATTTGCGTGGGAATGCAGATGCTGACTGGCTGGGGGCGTGAATACGAAGATGTTGAAGGTTTTGGCTGGATTCCCGGCGAGGTCGTTAGGATCACGCCTTCGGATACCTCACTGAAAGTGCCTCATATGGGCTGGAACGATCTGGTTCTGGATACAAACCACCCGGTTCTGGACGGTGTCCAAACCGGCGATCACGCCTATTTCGTGCACAGCTACCAGATGCATGTCACCGATCCGTCGCACCTTTTGGCGCATGTGGATTACGGCGGATCCATCACGGCCATTGTCGGGCGTGACAATGTTGTGGGCATGCAGTTTCACCCGGAAAAAAGCCAATCTGCAGGCCTGCGAATGATTTCAAACTTCCTTGGCTGGCGGCCCTGATCAGATGGACAACCTGCAAGGGATCCTGACCGAAATCGTGCAGGAGATGGGTGCGCGCGAAGCGCGTGGAACCGTTGCCAATTACATTCCGGAACTTGCTGCCGTTGACCCCACGAAATTCGGCATTGCCGTGGCCCTGCCCGATGGGCGGGTCTTATCGTCGGGTGATACGGATGACGTATTTTCGATCCAGTCGATTTCCAAAGTGTTCACGCTTGCCATCGCCCTTGGACGTCTTGGTGATCAACTTTGGGCACGGGTTGGGCGTGAACCCTCAGGTCAGGCCTTCAACTCCATCCTTCAACTGGAACATGAACAAGGCCGTCCGCGGAACCCGTTTATCAATGCCGGCGCAATTGCCGTGACAGACGCCATCCTTGCCGGGCATGTGCCAAAGGTAGTGTTGGGCGAAATACTGCATTTCGTTCGCACCGCCGCCGAAGATGACGACATCCACATCAACAAATCGGTGGCAAGATCTGAAACAGAAACCGGCCATCGCAATTTCGCCCTCGCCCATTTCATGCGGGCTCATGGGCGCCTGTTCAACTCACCCGAATTGACGCTCGGCACCTATTTCCATCAATGCGCAATTGAGATGACCTGCGAGCAACTGGCCCGCGCGGGCCGGTTCCTGACCAATGCGCCCGGAGTGCCACGCATGGTCTCACCCGACCGGGTGCGCAGGATCAACGCCATCATGATGACGTGCGGGCATTACGACGCTTCGGGCGATTTCGCCTATCGCGTCGGCCTGCCGGGAAAAAGCGGGGTTGGCGGCGGCATCCTCTGCGTTGTGCCTGGAAAGGCTTCAATCGCCGTCTGGTCCCCTGGCCTTAACGCGCAAGGCAATTCACAACTTGGCACGGAAGCCATCGAAATGCTGGCACGTCAAATGGGCTGGTCTGTATTTGCCTAGTTCACCCGGGTCCAGGTGCCGCCATCTCGGCAAATGCCCAAACGGCAGCCCCTGACCGATAACGTATTTCCGAAAATTGTGACCCGGCTGTTATAGGTCTGCCCCCGATCGGGCGAGTAAACCTGTCCTCGATATTCGCCGCTGGAATGTATCTCCATGCCAATCAGGATCTGACGCCCTACATTATCCGAGCTGATTTGGCTTCCGTCGGGCCCGTAGGCCACGATCAGGGTCCCGCAATAGCCGTCGGCACAGGGTGCAACCTCAATCAATCCGCTATTACCATTGTCATCTCCTGCCGTGCGCCAGCGTCCCTCTATGGGGTCAGCAAGTGCTGCAGTTGCCGTGGCGACAGTCAGGATCACAGTCAAAAAAAGACGTTTCATCGGGTCCTCCTCCCAAATCCTGTCCTGATCCTGCGTGTTTCCGTCCCAGTCAGGCAAGGATGACGTTGCTGCCGCTTGGCAAGGCAGCGCGCTTGCTGCAAAAGGCGCGGGACGCGTTAGAATGAAAGGCCCTGACAATGATCCTCTACCCTGCGATTGACCTCAAAGACGGCAATGCCGTGCGGCTTTACAAAGGCGAGATGGATCAGGCGACCGTATTTTCAGACAACCCAGCGGCACAGGCTGTTGCCTTTCAGGACGCTGGCTGTGAATGGCTTCACCTTGTTGATCTGAACGGCGCCTTTGCGGGTGAGCCTGTGAACGGTACCGCGGTGGAAGCCATCTTGGCGCAAACCTCCGTCCCTGCGCAATTGGGCGGCGGAATCCGCGATATGGCCACGATCGAAATGTGGGTCACCAAAGGCATCGCCCGCGTCATCCTCGGCACTGTTGCCGTCGAAAACCCTGACCTTGTGCGCGAGGCCGCCAAAACCTTTCCCGGAAAAGTCGCGGTCGGCATCGACGCCCGCAACGGCAAAGTGGCCACCAAAGGCTGGGCCGAGGAAACCGACGTCATGGTTACCGATTTGGCCCGCAGTTTCGAAGATGCAGGCGTGGCCGCGATTATCTACACAGATATCAATCGCGACGGCGCAATGCAGGGCCCGAATGTCGAGGCAACGGCGGCGCTGGCCAATGCGGTCTCGATCCCCGTGATTGCCTCTGGTGGTGTGTCCTCACTTGATGATCTGCGCGCCCTGAAATCCTGCGGGGCCACACTGGATGGCGCCATTTCTGGCCGTGCTCTATACGACGGAGCCATTGATCTGGGCGAAGCGCTGAAAGTCTTGAAGGCTTAAACTCTTGCTGCAGAAAGTCGCTTCGGAAATGGTACCTTGATAAGCTGGATCAATCGGGTTTTCACGTTCCTAACCTTTGCGCCCCTGTTGCTTTGGGCGCTTTGCGTTCTTGCTGCTATCCTTCTCGGCGCAATATTTGGCTGCCGGATTGATGAGGGCAACATCTACCCCTGCATCGTGGCAGGCCAAGATATAGGCCGATTTGCCGCGCTTGCAGGCTTTATGGCCAGTTGGGGGATCATTCTGTTCGGTGGGCTCTCAATAGTCTCAGCGATTTGTTGGGGGCTTGCCTGGGTGGTAGGTCGCCTGGCGCGACGCTAGGAATTGCATTCCGTGGTCTGTCTGTCTAAGAGACGGGGGAAACCTTCGTGCGGAAAAAGCCATGCTGAAAACCCGGATCATCCCCTGCCTCGACGTTGCCGATGGGCGCACCGTCAAAGGCGTCAATTTCGTCGATCTGATTGATGCGGGCGACCCGGTCGAACAGGCACGTGCCTATGATGCGGCTGGCGCGGATGAGCTCTGCTTTCTTGATATTAAGGCCACGCATGAGAACCGGGGCACCATGTATGATCTGGCCACCCGTACGGCAGAACAGTGCTTCATGCCCCTGACCATTGGCGGCGGTGTCCGCACGGTTGAGGATGTGCGCAACCTGTTGCTGGCGGGCGCGGATAAGGTTAGTTTCAATTCCGCAGCTGTGGCTGACCCGACATGCGTGGCCCGCGCAGCCGACAAGTTCGGCTCTCAATGCATTGTTGTGGCCATCGACGCCAAAACCGTCGCCCCCGGAAAATGGGAGATATTCACCCATGGCGGGCGCCGAGAAACCGGAATCGACGCGGTAGAATTTGCCAAAACAGTCGTGGAAAACGGGGCCGGGGAAATCCTGCTGACCTCGATGGATCGCGACGGCACGCGGGCCGGATTCAACTTGCCTCTGACCCGCGCGATCTCGGTTGCCGTACCGGTACCAGTCATCGCCTCCGGCGGTGTCGGCACGCTCGACCATCTTGTCGAAGGCGTCACCAAAGGCGGCGCAAGCGCGGTTCTTGCTGCGTCGATCTTCCATTTCGGCGAATACACAATTGGCGAGGCCAAGGCCTATATGGCAGCGGCTGGAATACCAGTGAGGATATCATGAACACGCTTGAGAAACTTGCTGCCACCATTGAGGCCCGAAAAGGCGCTGATCCATCCTCCTCTTGGACGGCCAAGCTCCTGTCCAAAGGTCCAGAGAAATGCGCCGAGAAATTTGGCGAAGAGGCGATCGAGGCCATCATTGAAGCCATCAAGGATGACAAGGCGGCGCTCACCTCGGAAGCCGCAGATGTGCTTTACCACCTTTTGGTCATGCTGGCCGTCCGCGATGTCGCCCTCTCTGATGTCTTGGCCGAACTTGACCGCCGCGAAGGCACATCCGGCATTGATGAGAAAGCCAGCCGCTAACCCTTCTTCTTTGTGAAAATACCCCAGGGGGTCCGAGGGAGGATCACCTGGGCGCATCGGATGGTCGAAGGCTATTCGATCCGACAAAAAAGCGCTAACTATACAATCTGGGTATCTCTATCTTCGGGCAGCGGTTTTGAATAACCTGCAATCCAGCGTCTTCAGCCATTTTTGCCGCCGACAGGTTCACAATCCCAAGCTGCATCCAGATGGTTTTTAGACCGTCGACATGCGCCAAAGCATCCTCGACAATTGCCGGGATTTCCTCGATGCGCCGAAAGATATCTATCATGTCCACAGGCTCGCTCAGGTCACGAAGCGACGCCACAACGGTCTCGCCAAACAACTTTTGCCCGGCCAGCCCAGGGTTCACGCCAACCACGCGGTAGCCCTTGGAGACGAGGTATTGTGAGACGTAATGCGATGGCCTTGCGGGGTTAGCAGACGCGCCGACGCAAGCGATTAATCGGGTTTCGTCTAAGATTTTGCGGATGAGGTCGTCAGAAGGGGTCAAAGTCATGAGAAAAGACCTAGCACATGAAAAAAGCGCCCGCAGCGGGTTTCGCGCGGGCGCCAGTACGGAACGAGGGACAGTGATGGGCGCTCACATGTTCCGAAGTGGGCGCCATACGTTGTAATTTAGCAACTTCGTTTCGCTTTCCAAGGGGTGGAACGAAAAAGTGATTGATATTTTCTCAAGCAAGAATTTCCGGCCAATGCTGATCTGCCGCCGCGATGTTGCCAGGAATGTCGGTCTGCCACATGGCCCGGACGTCCAGGTTGAAGTTTAGATACAACTTGTCTTCATAAATCGTCCACGCCTCAGGCAGCGTTGGCGCGATATAGCCGCGCGACATCGCAAAGGCGCAATACCCGCCATATTGCGGTGCGTAACGCTCCGGATCGGCGGCAAAGGCATCGCGATTGGCGGTCGACGCGAAATGCCAGGTTGCGCCATTCCATTCCGCCGCATTGGCAGACGTTCCAATCACATGCGTGCCTTGGGTGAAATAGGCGACAGGATCGGCACCACGGATGGCTGGGCCATTGTCAGAAAAAACCGGCGCGGTTGAGGCAAAGGCTATGCGCGCTGAGAACGCAAGCGGAGCGGCGGCCAATAGGCCAAGAGTGGAACGGCGTGAAAGCATGGCAAGGGTCCTTTGTATCGTGTCCTCACCAAGATCATTGCTTTGGTGCGCTCAGGAAAGCCCCTTACACGCAGCTGTGAACCGTTGTTAGTCGAAGATATCCTCAATGACATCAAAAGCCTCGCCAAGCGCGCGTTTCCACATTGGCTTACGCGGTTTTTTACGACGTCGACGATCATCACCATCTCCGTCCCACTCGCGGGCGCGCCCACCCCAGTCATTCTGATCCCGCTTCCAATCCCCTTGCTGCGCATGACGTTGTTTTGACTTCTTTTTCTTGGATGATCGTGCTTCCGGCAGGGCCTTCATCTCGTGCAAGGGAGCGCCGCACTTTCCACAGGCCAACTCGTGCCCGTCCCGTGCAGTCAGGCGTAGAGCGGTGCGTGACCCGCAGTAACAACAGGTTGCGATCTTGGTCGTCATCTGGTGGCCCTTAACTGTTTCTTGTTACAGCATATAGGGAAACTGCGGCGGCATTCGAGACGTTGAGCGACCCAAATTCGCCCGCAAATGGGATGCGGACAAGGTGATCGCACAGTTCTTTGGTGCGCGCGCGCAAGCCGGGGCCTTCTGCTCCAAGAACAAGAGCCACGGGGCGATCATTCAGTTCGGGCACCAGCGCGTCAATTGTACCTTCCCCCTCGCCGTCCAAACCAACCAGCGTGTAACCAAGCTTGCGCAGCTCTTCCATCGCATCACCAAGGTTCTTGATCCGCAAGTAAGGTTGACGTTCCAGCGCGCCCGAGGCGGTTTTTGCCAAAGCCCCGGTTTCAGGGGCCGAATGCCGGTGTGGCGCCACAACAGCACGCGCGCCGAACACTTCGGCTGACCGTAAAACGGCGCCAACGTTATGGGGGTCGGTCACCCTATCAAGCAGCAAAACCCTAGGGGCACCTGGGCCAGGGTCACAGGCGTCGCGCAGTTTGCCCCAATCAAGTGGCTTCACTTCCAAGGCCGCCCCCTGATGCACAGACCCCGGATCCAACGGCACCGGAAATTTCCTTGGATCCGCAATCTCTGGCTCCATCCCCGAAAAGGCAATGGCTTCGGCCAGACGGTCGGACGCGTTTTTGGTGACGACCAGACGTAACCGGTCGCGCGCCTGATTCATCAACGCATCCCGCACCGCATGCAGACCGAACAGCCAGACTGTTTCCGCAGCAGATTTGCGTTTTGCGCGTTCTTTTTCGACGACCCAGGTTGGTTTTTTCATATCGCGGCCCTCCAGATCGGCCTTGCCGCCAGCTATGCCGCCCACCTTGGGAAAGGCAAGTGCAGATGCATGAGTTTTTCGTCTTGACGCCCTCTGCGCCGCGCATTATCCCCACCCAGCATTCAGTCGAAAGACTGAGGAAGTGGGCGACAGGCCGCAAGGTGTGGCAGGGGACTGTAACTCCCTCGCGGAGACGCACGCCTGGTTCGATTCCAGGGTCGCCCACCACTTTCCTTTCTCTCAGATGACCTTGGAAGCGCTCTTGAACAGAGAGAGCTATTGGACAGTTGCGTCATCCTTCTCACTAGTTCCCTCTGAAAAACCACCCGTTTCTTTGTATTTCAAACCGGTATTTCCGTTTCGGCACTTTTGGGACTCTAGTCCGTTTTTGCAAATATAAAAATGACTCCCATATTTGGAAAGTTCGTGCTAGATCATCTGCAAGAAAGCGAGACGCCTGCCAGCCACCTGCCAGATCGTTTCGTCTTCTTGAAACTCGACACGGGAGGAAAACATGTCGTTTCTGAACTACAAATTGGCCGCAGCTGTGGCCGCCATCGCGCTGACCCCGGCAATCGGGGCCGCGCAGGACTATACATTCCGTCTTGCCCATGTGACCTCGGACCAGGAGCCCCTTCAGCAAGCCATGGAAGAGTATGTGGCGAATGTGGAAGAACGCACCGAAGGCCGTGTCAGCATCCAGATTTTCCCCAATGCGCAGCTAGGCTCGAATCCGGAAGTGTTCGAACAGGTCCGCGCGGGTGCACCGATCATCACAATTTCCGATCCCGGCTACCTCAGTGATTTCGTGCCTGATTTTGGGGTTCTCGGTGGGCCATACCTGATGGAAGACCCGCGTGATTTCCAACGCATCGTCGAATCTGACCTCTATACCGATATGTCGGATCGTCTGCGCGGCGAGGCCGGGATCGAGCTTTTGGCTCTGAATTGGCTCTTTGGTTCGCGCCATATGTTGACCGATACGCCGATCAGCACGCCCGATGACATCGCCGGAATGACCTTCCGTACTCCACCCAACATTATGTGGGTTGAAACCTTTAACGCAATGGGCGCTCGTCCGACCCAAGTGGCATGGGGCGAAGTGTATTCCGCGCTTTCGGCCGGAGTGGTTGACGGAGCCGAGGCTCCTTTGCCTTCGATCTACGGCGCACGTTTGCATGAAACCAAATCCGTGATCTCACTGACCGCGCATTTCCGCGGCTTTACGGGTCTCATGATGAATTCTGACGTCTTTGCATCATTGCCAGAGGACATTCAGACCATCATGGCCGAAGAAGCGCTTTTGGCTGGTGAGTTCATGACCGACCTCATGCTCAACAGCGAAGAGGAATGGATTGCACGTCTTGAAGATGAAGGCATCACGTTCAACCGGGACGTCGACATCGCTGCGTTCCAGGCAGTTACGGCTGATGTCTATAACCAGTTCCCTGATTGGTCCGACGGCCTTTACGACCAGGTACGGGCGATCCTCGACAACTAATCCAATTCGGCCCGGCGCAACGATCATTCGCGCCGGGCCCTTTTCTGCCGGGAGGGGTCCGAAATGAAACAGGTCGCAATATGGGTGCGCCGCGCGGAAAATGCGATCTCTCTTACGGCATTGGCCATCTTGGTGCTGTCGGTTCTTTGGGGAGTCCTGACACGATACGTCACCTCTCGCCCCGCGGTTTGGACGACGGAACTTTCCGGTATTTTGTTCACTTGGGTCGTCTTTATTGGCGCTATGACTGCCTATCGTGAAGGCCGACATATTCGCGTGACCCTGCTGGTCGATATTCTGCCAACCGCTCTTCAGATTCTGCTGATCAAGGCAAGCGACATCCTGGTCGCGGCGTTCCTGATTTACATGACATATCTGAGCGTTATCATGATGCAAAACGGCGCAAGCAGGCCGTCGCCCGTGCTCGATATCCCGTTTTCATGGGTCTACCTGGCGACTGTAATCAGCTTTGGAGGCATGTCCGTGACCTCTTTGTTGAGATTGACCGGAGTGATGCCACAACCCGAGCCTGATCAGGCGGAGGATATCCTATGACCCTTCTGCCTGTACTCATTCTACTCCTCGCGATCGCCATTGGCATCCCTGTGGGCTTAGGCATTGGCATAGCGGCCCTGTCGTTTTTTCTGGTCTCCGGGGCGATGCCGCCCGAAATTTTCGTGCAGCGTCTTGTTGCCGTGACCCACTCTTTCCCGCTTCTGGCCGTGCCGCTATTTGTCATGACCGGGGTCGTTATGAATTATGCAGGCATTACGAAGCGGATGATGAACTTCGCTGAGTCTCTGACCGGGCATTGGCGCGGGGGGCTGGCACAAGTCAACGTTCTGCTTTCCACGCTTATGGGCGGCGTCTCTGGCTCGGCCAATGCCGATGCCGCGATGCAATCAAAGGTCTTGGTGCCTGAGATGACGCGGCGCGGGTATGACCCGGCCTTTTCAACGGCTGTCACAGCCTCCTCATCCATTATTTCGGTGATCATCCCGCCGGGTATTGGCCTTATCCTTTATGGCTTTATGGGCAATGTCTCGATCGGGCAGCTTTTTCTGGCGGGCATCGTACCTGGTATCGTGATCTGTGCAGGCATGATGATGGTCGTGGCTATGCAAGCACGGCGCCTAGACCTCAAACCCGCCTTCCCTGCCCCAATGCCCTGGTCACAGCGCGGACATGCCTTTATCGGTGCTTTTCTGGCGCTGCTGGTCCCTGTCGGCATCGTCGTCGGAATCCGGTTTGGTTTTTTCACGCCGACCGAGGCGGGCGCCATGGCCATCCTTTTTGCCGTGATCGTGGGCCTGGTCTATGGCGAATTAAAGCTGGTCCATATCCGACCCATTCTGGAACAGACCATGCAGGCCACGGCGGTCATTCTTCTGGTTATTTGCGCGGCCAACGCCTTTGGCTTTTACATGACCTGGGAGCAGATCCCGCGCACTGTTGCGCAAGCCATGCTAGCCTTAACCGAAAACCCTATCCTGTTGCTTTTGCTTATAAACCTTCTGCTCATTCTTGCAGGCATGTTTATCGAAGGCTCGGCCGCACTGATCCTGTTGACGCCAATTCTTGTCCCAGTCATCCGTCAGGTGGGCATCGATCCAGTTCATTTCGGGGTCGTAATGGTGTTCAACCTGACCGTTGCGGGTGTCACACCGCCACTTGGCACACTGATGTTCACGACCTGCGCCATCACTCGGGTTCCAATCGCGAAATTCATCCGGGCTTCTGTGCCCTTCTACATCCTGCTCTTTGGCATGCTGATCGTGCTTACTTTCGTACCAAAGTTGTCACTTTGGTTGCCTCAACTGCGGTTTGGATAGAGGCTGAGGACAAACTCCCTGCCTTTGGGATAGCCACGGGCCGGGGCGCTCGGTAGACTGTGGGCAACACAGGCAAAAGGGCGGGCAGGCAGGATGGCAAAGGCTGACAATTTCAATGTCGTTATTGTAGGCCAAAATGGGCGGTTGCAGTTCGAGGCAGCGCTTTTTGCCGTCAGTTTTCGCCACTTCAATCCGAATTTCAAAGGTCGTTTTTTTGTGGCCGAACCGCAACCGGGCCCGCTGTGGCACGGCAACCAAGCTATGGGAAACCAGGAAATCCGTGCCTTGATCGAGGCGCAGGGTGCGGAGATTATTCCGTTTGAAAGCAACCACTTCGGAAAAGATTATCCCTATGGTAACAAGATCGAAATGTTAACAGCTCTCCCCAAGGGAGAACCGTTCGTCTTTTTCGATACAGACACGCTTATCTTGGACGACCTGACGGACGTTCCCTTTGAATTCGACAAACCCTCCGCCTCTCTCAAAGTGGAAGGCACCTGGCCTCAGATTGAGCTGTACGGGCCAGGATATACCGCCATCTGGAAGTCGCTCTACGATCGGTTCGGGCTGGATTTCGATAGTTCCCTGGACCTTGATCAACCCGATGAATATTGGCGGCGCTACCTCTATTTCAATGCCGGTTTTTTCTACTTCCGGTGTCCACATGAATTTGGGGAACGTTTCCTTGAATACGCCACATCTATCCGCAATGATCCGCCGGATGAGCTTGTGTGCCAGACGCTGGACCCATGGCTCGACCAGGTGGCCCTGCCCCTTGTCATCCACTCATTTGGCGGTGGTCGCGATGCGCTGGCGCCCGGTTACCTTGATGGGTCGCATAGTTGTCACTACCGAGTGTTGCCGCTGCTGTATGCGCGGGAAGCACAGCGGGTGGTCGACGTGTTGGAGGAGTTGACCGCGCCGAATAAGATAAAAAAGGTAATCAAGGGCTACGAGCCTTTCAAGCGCATGATTTTCCAAGGAAAAGGCGCGCGCGCGCGCGCCCTGTTTGACCAAGAGAACCTGCCGCGAAAAGAACAGGCCATTCGCAACCGATTGAAACGCGAAAAGCTTTGGCTGCGATAAACCTCCCTCCATACCTAGCTCCATGTTTTGCGCGGTTTTGACCTGCAGGACTGTATTCACTATCCTTTACGACCTGTGATCATTCGGAGTGGCTTCGCCAAACGGGTCATAGGGTTGCGAGCCCACGCCCCTCATCTGATTGATCCCAAAAGGGTCGATACGTGACCAAGGGGAGTGCCACAATGAAGCAAGTAGCAATTTCAATGGAGTTTGCCTGCCGGCTTCTTTTGGGTTTATTCCTTTCGTTTCTGGCCACGTCCTTCGGCAACGCTCAGGAGGTCGAGCTTTACCCTGGGACGAATTTTCAGGGTCAGGTGTTGCGTTTAACCAGCAGTGCGCCTGATCTGGACGAATTTGGCTACGACAATGTTGTGTCATCCATCCGCATTTTATCTGGCCAATGGAGCTTTCATCGCGACGATGGGTTTCAGAACAACAATGGCCCCGCACTGATACTTGGCCCCGGAAACTACGCTGATATTCAGGATCTGAACTTTCCGCGCAACAGGATGTCTTCGGTCCAACTGCTGCATATTGATGAAGGGAACGGCGACCCTGGCGAACCGCTGACACCCGTTGCGGAATGCCGTCCACCCTATCAGGGCCCTGACCGTTTCGGCCGCTGCTTTTTTCGATGTGCCGCAGGGACAGAGCCAAACACAAGGACTGGCGAATGCAGTTGTCTTGCCGGCCATCGCGAAGTTGGCATTGATGATCAGGGCCGGCGTGTTTGCCAGATTTCAGGCGCAGCGCCGGGTCTTGGTGGTGTGGCCCCAGAGGTGTCTCCGACCGTCAGGCCCGTGACACAACCCAACCTCGAAGCTCTGCCCCAAACGCCGGTTCGCCCGAATGTTACGCCTCTCCCACAAGGTGAGATTGCAGATTACCGCGTACCAGCGGGCGAGGCACGGAGAGTGGCCGCCCAAAACGGCTTTACCTTCCTCGTCGAAAGCCGTGGATCAGAGCCTGTGCACGCTTGCGAAATATTCAACGACGCCGGGTGGGTTGATCTGGTCAGCCGTTATAATCGCGGAAATGAAGGCGGGATTCGACATCTGCTGCAGACTTGTGTTTTTCGCCTGTTTGGCGCGCGCGCTCTGGCACCAGGATGGGTCATGCTCCAAGACGCACCGGTTTTTGCCTCAGACAATTGCGCCAGCCAGTTTGGCCAGGTTCTGGTTGGCGAACAAAGCCAGCTGGGCAATCAGCTGTTTACAGGCATGGTGACCGGAAACCCATATCCGGAACAGCCCAATCTGATCATACAGGTTGCCATTAACGTCAATGACAACACGTGTCGCCGTTTCGAATTTGACTTGAGTGAGATCAGGCTTCGTGGCCCGGCGGGACGTGACTGGCGTGAGGCGTTTCAATAGCAGGGTTAAATGGACAATCTCAACAAACGCCATACAGGCCACGGTCCCACTGGCATTGTGGCCTGCGCCGTTTGCTCGTTACCAATTTGGTGACCGCCAACACTAGCCCGCGCTAGCTGGTTCTTCCTTGCTGCGCTCGGCATAAATCAAAAGCGGTTGAGCATCTGAGGTTACGGCCTCTTCGTTCACCACCACTTCTTCTACGCCATCGGTGCCGGGCAGTTCGAACATGGTATCCAGCAGGATATCTTCCATGATCGAGCGCAGGCCGCGCGCGCCGGTTTTGCGTTCAATAGCGCGTTTAGAGATCGCAGAAAGGGCGTCATCGGTGAATTTCAGCTTCGCATCTTCTAGTTCAAAGAGGCGTTGATACTGTTTGACCAATGCGTTCTTTGGCGCAGTCAGAATGGTCACAAGGGCGTCTTCGTCCAGGTCTTCCAAGGTCGCAATTACGGGCAGACGACCGACAAATTCCGGGATCAGACCAAATTTCAGCAGATCCTCTGGTTCCAGATCCTTAAAGTATTCGCCGACGGTCTTCTGTGTTTCGTCGCGAACATCGGCGCCAAACCCCATGGCTGAGCCCTTGCCGCGCTGCGCGATGATCTTGTCGAGTCCAGCAAAAGCGCCGCCACAGATGAAGAGGATATTGGTTGTGTCCACTTGCAGGAATTCCTGTTGCGGATGCTTGCGCCCGCCCTGTGGCGGCACAGAGGCCACTGTGCCCTCCATGATCTTCAGAAGCGCCTGCTGCACGCCCTCACCCGACACATCGCGTGTGATCGAAGGGTTGTCGGACTTACGCGTGATCTTGTCGACCTCGTCGATATAGACGATGCCGCGCTGCGCACGATCAACATTGTATTCCGAGGCCTGAAGCAGCTTGAGAATGATGTTCTCAACATCTTCGCCTACATACCCCGCTTCTGTCAGCGTGGTGGCGTCGGCCATGGTGAACGGCACATCCAGAATACGGGCCAACGTTTGGGCAAGAAGCGTCTTACCACAGCCAGTTGGACCGATCAGGAGAATGTTCGACTTCGCCAGTTCAATATCGGATTTTCCGGAATGGTTCAGGCGTTTGTAGTGGTTGTGAACCGCGACCGACAGCACGCGCTTGGCGTGGGCCTGCCCGATAACGTAATCGTCCAGAACTTCGCAAATCTCTTTCGGGCTGGGCACGCCATCGGCGGATTTCAGACCGGCTGTCTTGGTTTCTTCACGGATAATGTCCATGCAAAGCTCAACGCATTCATCACAGATGAACACAGTTGGGCCCGCGATCAGCTTGCGCACCTCGTGCTGGCTCTTGCCGCAGAAGCTGCAATAAAGCGTGTTTTTCGAGTCGCCGCTGGAAGAATTCGCCATGTCGTCTTTACCTCACCGGGGCTGTCGTCGGACCGCCAGGAGGTCCCTTTATCAAATCGTTCCCCAAGCCTAGTGCAGCCCTGCGGGGTCCACAATGTCAAAATGCACCTTCGGGGCTATCCTTTGGGTCACACCCGCGCGACAATTATGTGAGCCGCGCGGGTGATGAATTATGCGTCGTCCGCGTTGCGGTTCTCGACAATCTCGTCAATCAGACCCCAATCCTTGGCCTGCTCTGCATCCATGAAATTGTCGCGTTCCAGAGCATCAACCACGGCTTCAAATTTTTGGCCGGTATGTTTGACATAGATCTGGTTCAGACGGTCCTTTAGCTTTTGCGTTTCTTGCGCATGGATCATGATATCAGTGGCCTGACCCTGGTACCCGCCGGATGGCTGGTGAACCATGATACGGCTGTTGGGCAACGAAAAGCGCATGCCGGGTTCGCCGGCAGTCAAAAGTAGTGACCCCATCGAGGCCGCCTGCCCTACGCACAGCGTGGACACTTTCGGTTTGATATATTGCATGGTGTCGTAAATCGACAATCCACTGGTCACAACGCCGCCGGGACTGTTGATATACATAGAGATTTCCTTGGACGGGTTTTCCGCCTCAAGGTGCAAAAGCTGCGCCACGATTAGGCTGGACATACCATCATGCACCGGGCCGGAGAGGAAAATAATCCGCTCTTTCAGCAGACGCGAAAAGATATCATATGCGCGCTCACCCCGGCTGGTCTGCTCAACGACCATCGGAACGAGGGTATTCATGTAAAACTCTTGGGGATCTCTCATAACGCCTGCCTCAGCTAAAGCTCTTCTGTTCGACAAGATGCTATGGTCGGGGTTCGGGGACTGCAAGGGGCGGTGAACAGTTTTCCAGCAATGCATCTGCACGCGGACCCCGCGCGATGCCTGATGCCGGTCTCAGCCGCCGCCAAGAATGCTCAACACCAGCGACCAGCGCGGTCCAAGCTCGACACCAACACAAGGGTCGTCTTCACTGGTGTCCGTGGCATCATCAGCCACAGAAAGCAAACGATGGCCATCTTCAAATGGCAACAGCCTACAGGCCGTGCGAAACAGGTCACTTTCCATGCTGTGAACGGACATTACACGACGATCACCATTGTTGTCCCAGCTGACAACATAGCGTCCATCCGGCGAGAAATCGGCGCTGACATAAGTGATCAGCAAATCGCTTGCATGCTCGTAGGCGTGAATTTCCTGGCCGGTATGTGTGTCCCAGATGCGCACAAACCCGTCGATCGACCCTGTAACAAGCAAACGCTCGTCGGCAGAAAGCGCCATCGACGTGACGGCCGCCAGCCTGTGGCGCAGGCGATCCTGGTAGACCGGCGGACCGCCCGCCTGATTGTGCGACAAGATCAGGACATCCTCTTGGTTTGGTTCAACCATCACCGACAATGTTTCTGTTTCAATCCGCCCGGCTGACAAGTTCTGCCGGGCCTGACTTTCCTGTTGCACTTCAAGGGCCGATCCGCCGGGGATATCGCGATGAAATTGCCATGTAGAAATGTCAAAAATGCGCATGTGACCTGCTTGGTCAAACGTCATCAGGACATCACCGGAGGGCGAAAATTGCACCCCTTCGACCGGGCTGCGATGCCCGCGTAGCGTGGTCAAAACTTTTCCGGTCGCGGTGTCATGAATGCGTGCGCGCTTGTCAGAGGCACCAACTGCGAGGCTTAACCCGTCCGGGCTGAGGCCAATGGAACTGATGAAGATGTCGTCCTGGTTCAGCACAGTCGGCGGCAAAACCTCGGTCAGCGTTGTCAGGTCCCAGATCGCAGCCGTCGTGCGCCCCGCCATCGCAACGGTGCTGCCGTCCAATGAAACATCCATGGCAATGATTGGCTCTGGCAGTTCTGACAGGCGGTGCAACATGTCGGGACCCCGCCCGCCCAAGGCCGGCACCATATCGACCACCATAACCGCATTGTCCAGGACGGCCACAAGGCGAGGCGAATTGGGCACAAAAGCCAATTCGGTGACACTGCCATCCTGCCCCAGGTCTATGGGATCTCTTACAGAGCGTCCCGATAACATGGAATGAAAGTACAACTGGTTGTCAGCCGTTGCTACAACCAGCGTGTCGCCCTCATCCGAAAGCGCCGCAGCCAAAATGGGGTGAGCGCCGCTATATCTCAGGCCTGCCCAACTGCCGTCAGCCGGGTTCCACACGGTCACGCGGGTGTCCCGGATCATCACGAACCGTCCATTGTCGTTGATGACCAGCGGGGCCGGACTACTGGATGGCATTTCCAAAGTGGATTCCGTCAGCGCCCCTGTGTCCGGATCAAATTCAACGGTGCTGCCATCTAATGTGGCCGCAACCACATGGCCGGTCTCTGGCATGAATTCTACGAAATGCGCTGCTATTTCCGGCAAAGTGATAGTGGCCCGCAACCTTTGGCGTTCCACTGTATCACCAAGCGTTTCCAAAACATCCAACCATGCCCGATCTGCATTGCAAAGAGTAAACTCGGACAAGGGAAGCAATGTTCGGATTGCCAAAACCGGTTCGAGAGAGCGGGCCAGCTCTGCGCGGCGGTAAAACTCATCGCATTGCGAATTGCTGAGGTAGTTTAACCCAAAAAGTAGCCCGACAACGGTCGCCAGTGTGCCCAGAATCGTCGACCCGATTTGGGTCCATTTCCGACGTCTAAGGCCCGCCTTGAGGTATAGCCAATGCTCGGTCGAGGGGGATGGCGCGCCACTGGGATGGCGTTCGATCCAGCTGCGCATCGCCCTAAGCTCACGCCCCCATAACGTACCCACCTGACCGCGCACCCACCGGTTGGCAAGATCGCCATAACGCGTGTGGTCGCGAACCCATGTGATATCGCGCCCTAACGCATCGTCCAGACGGCCAAGCGCGCTGTCCCAATCCCCGTCCTGCCCATAGAAGCGGACATAGTTGATTTCTCGGATCGCACTGGGTAGATCGGCGCCGACATCTTCGAAAGCCGCGGGAAGGATGCGTTTGTTCAGCTCAAGCGAAAAGTGCATTTCCTGGCGACAAGCAGGTGATGTGATCCAATTTGGCCCAAGAACGAAAACCACAACATCAGAGGCCTGAACCATCTCGCGAATGCGGTCAGTGATGTTTTCGGCCTCAAAAATCCCTTCTCGGTCAATGAAAACCTCATGACCAAGCCCCTTCAGCCCGTCGAACAGGAAATCAGCCCGCTCACGATCCTTGTGCGAATAAGAAATGAAGATTCGGGACGCGTCGCTCATCCGAACATAAAGCATCGACGCGGGTAATAAATCCAGTGCCGACAGGGTCTTGTGGAGCGAATCCCGGGTGTAGATTCGACAGTTTCATGAAAAATGAATTCCGGAACGCCGCCATCGCGCGTTCCCAGTTGTGATTTTTTATTACTTAGATACAGGGTCTTACATGGTTTCCGTGGGTTTTTCACCGGAATTCCCAATAAGTGTGTTTACAACACATTTATTTAGTGTCATAAAGACACCATAATTTAACAACATCACTTAAGACCTACTTCAAACTCTACCAGATCAAACGGATTTCTTCAGACCTTCCTTCATTTCTTTTTCTTTCTTCCTTTTTTCCTCCCAATGACGATCCGTCCCCTTGTCCCTGTCCCTTTGGATCGTCCGGCCGGCCCTCTTTGTCCCAGGGGGTCGGCCATTTTTCTTGACCTGACTGGCGTCGCGTGGTGTTTTGATGACACGATCGCCGGTAAGCCATCGACCGCCCGACAGAATTGGGCAAAAAACGAAAGGGTTGGGCCAAATGTGCCCGACAGAGGCAGACATGAGTTTTACATATGAGTATCCGCATCCAGCGGTCACAGCCGATATTTGCATATTCTCGATCCGGGAAGGCAAATTGCATGTTCTTCTGATCGAACGACTGGCGGAACCTTTCGTCGGATCATGGGCGATCCCAGGCGGTTTTATCAAGATGGACGAAGACCTTGTCACCGGCGCATTGCGTGAGCTGGAAGAGGAAACCGGCGTTGCCGGTGTTCCACTGGAACAGTTGGGCGCTTATGGCGCGCCCGATCGCGACCCGCGGGAACGTGTGATCACCATCGCATTTTTGGCGCTTGTGCCCTCGGACCAAATGGTTTTGGCGGCCGCAACAGACGCGTCCGATGCCCGCTGGTTTGATATGGATGAGTTGCCCCCCCTTGCCTTCGATCATGACGTGATCTTGGCCGATGCACGGGCAAAGCTGGCTGATAAGGTCACCAACCGGGTGACAGAAACCGCGAAGTCAGCCTTTCAGTTCTTGCCGAAAAAATTCACCCTGGCCCAAGCGCAGGCTGTGTTTGAAACACTCAAAGGCGAAGAACTGGACAAACGCAATTTTCGCAAGTGGATTGCCGCCAATTGGGAGTTGACCGATCTCAAGGAAAAGACGTCCGGCGGGCGCCACAGACCGGCAGCCCTCTATTCCGTGGATTTCGCCGCAGACTGATCTGGATCAAGGCAGGCTCAGGTCTCATGCGTAATCTCGCCCCTCTAAGAGGGGAGCCCGCCAATGCGATTGACCATTCGCACCAATATCGCCATGCGCACGTTGATGACCTGCGCCGTAAATCCGGATTGCACCTTACGCAAGGCAGAGGTGGCAGAGGCCTGCGGCGTGTCCGAGGCACATTTGGGACTGGTCATTCACCAGCTCTCCAAAACCGGGTTTCTAGAGACATTGCGGGGTCGTAATGGCGGCATCCGCTTGAAAGTGCCACCATCAGCCATCAGCGTTGGCCGGGTGTTCCGTGTCTTCGAGGCGAATACGCCCTTTGCCGAGTGCTTTTCGGCTATCGACAATCACTGCCCGCTGGCTTGTTCGTGCAAATTGCGCCCTGCGCTCGATGCGGCCTTGGACGCCTTTTATGCCTCGCTTGATGGGGTAACTCTGGCCGATCTGACAACTGACAACCCCGGCCTAAAAAAGCTTTTGTCCTGTGGACCGATTGCTCAGGCTTTGGAAAAAAGCCCCGTCACATCGTAACCAGCAGCTTCGGCGGCCGCCGCGATATCCTCTTGTGACATTTGATCTGTCTGGGCGTAGGACCATAGTTGCGCACATCGGGTTCCCGTGCGGCAATAGGCAAAAACTGGTTTGGGCAGCTCGGCCAGCTTGGCGCGAAACTCGGCCCCATCCTCCTTGCACACCGTTCCAGAAATCACTGGCTGAAAGCAGGTAGTCATGCCCAATTTTTGTGCAGCAGCCTCAATCTCGGCCCAGTTCGGCTGATCAGGCGTTTCGCCATCGGGGCGATTACAAATGATGGACGCGAACCCAAGCTCTTTGATTCGCGCCAAATCGCTGATTTCAATCTGCGGGGACACAACAACTTCGTCGCTGATGCGTTTGATTTCCATAGTCTTTTCCCCTTTCGCGATCTTCAAAGCCCGTTTACGGGCACTTTGAGAACCGGATTGCCATCCTTGTCGCGGGGGATTTCACCTGCTCGCATGTTGACCTGCAAGGAGGGAATGATGAGTTTCGGCACATCAAGCTGTGCATCTCTTTCGGTTCTGAACTTGATGAACTCTTCTCGCGTCTTGCCGCCACCCACATGAATGTTGTGTGCTTTCTCTTCTGCGACCGAGGTTTCCCACTGAATATCGCGCCCATTGGGTCCGTAGTCGTGGCACATGAACAGGCGCATGTCGTCGGGCAGTGACAGCACTTTCTGGATTGAGTCATAAAGCTCACCCGCGTCGCCCCCCGGGAAATCCGCGCGGGCCGAACCACCATCAGGCATAAAAAGCGTATCCCCTACAAAGGCCGCATTCCCCATGACATGAACCATGCATGCGGGCGTGTGGCCTGGTGTATAGATCGTCAGCGCCGTCAAATCACCAATCTGGTACGTGTCACCATCCTCAAACAGCTTATCGAACTGGCTTCCGTCGCGTTGAAATTCGGTGCCTTCGTTAAAGATCTTTCCGAACGTGTCCTGAATGACCATGATCTTCGAGCCGACGCCGATCTTTCCGCCCAGTTTTTCCTGAATATACGGAGCCGCTGAAAGGTGGTCAGCATGAACATGCGTCTCGATCAGCCAATCAAGGGTCAGGCCGTTTTCGGTGATGTAGGCAATCATCTCATCGGCATGAACATAGGTGATCCGCCCTGCCGCATAGTCGATATCCATGACAGAATCGATGATGGCACAATGGCTGGAGGCCGGATCCTTCACCACGTAACTGATCGTATTTGTGGCCTCGTCAAAGAAGGCTTTGACCTCAGGTTTGATCGTCATTTCAACGGGATAGGTCATATTTCCTCCTTCTTCGAATTATGGTCAGGCTTGGGTTGGCGCAGGCGGCCTGCGGAAGGTCATCAGCATTCTGGCTGCAAGAATACCTGCAATCATCGCTGCCACGAACAGGATAACATCGGTTTGGCCGGTCCCTAGTGCCGGAATCGCGCCGCCCGGGCAGAATCCGGACAGGCCCCAGCCGATGCCAAACAGTGCCGAGCCGCCAAGCAACTTGCCATCAAGGTCCCGCGCCGTCGGCACCAAAAACTCTTTGTCCAAGATGGGCCCGGCGTTGTGGCCAAGCACATACCGATAGCCAAAAAATGTGACAAGCAGAGCCGCCCCCATGACAAAGGCAAGACTGGGGTCCCACGTCCCGGCAACGTCGAAAAAGTTCAGCACCTTCGCGGGATTGGCCATGCCGGATAGAGAAATACCAAGTCCAAATATCGCGCCAATCACGTAAGCGGTCAGAATACGTTTCATCGCTCAGGCTCCGATCAGATGGCGGGTGGCATAGACCGTCACCCCGCAAGCAAACATGAAGGTCAGGGTGGCCGCAATCGACCGCGGTGATAGCCGCGCCATGCCGCAAACCCCGTGGCCGGACGTGCAGCCAGAACCATAGGTGACGCCCATTCCCACGATAAACCCACCGATCAACATTTGCGGGGTCGAGATTGGCACCTGCACGGCTGGGAACCCTCCGGTAAGGCCAAGGTAGATCACCGGACCCGTGATCATGCCCGCGACAACAGCCGCACGCCAAAGGAAGTCAGCGCGCGACGCAGGCGTCAAAAGCCCCGCCAAAATGCCTGTCGCGCCCATGATCCGGCCAAGCGTCAGCATCAAAAGAACGGCGGATGCGCCGATCAGGCCGCCACCTATCGCACTTGCGATCGGAGTAAATTCAGTTTCCATTATGTCCTCTTTGCCTGGTCGCGCGTTAGTTTATCGAGTTAATTGACAATGACAGTTATATGGTCGCAGAACGGTTTCGACAAGGTCCGCGACCAAACCGTACTCCAATTGCCAGTCTCGTCCCGGATTTCGTGGCAAAACTCAGGGGCTTTTGCGTGTGTGTTGCAATTGGCTAATATCCTGAACGTGACCCGTTATGGACGACTTGCTTGAGGTATTGATGTTTTCTGAGCCCACTATGCCTGCGCTGATCACGCCAATTCTTTGGCTGGCAATCACGACAGGCGTCGCATTATGCGGATTCTTGATCTGGTCGCTTCTGAACCCTGCCCTCGGGTTTTGGCCTGCCTCCTCCGGCGCTGGCTGGCAACACAAAGTGTCCTTTTCCCTCTTTCGTGGATTTTGCGGCGCACTGGTGGTCTATGCCTTGCTGTTCATCTGGCAAACTGACGGCGGTGTCTTGGCCAACTGGTTGATTGGCCTTCCAATTATGGGCGTAGCTTACGGCGTAACTTTGTGGGGCTACCGATCGCTTGGCGTTGCAAACACCTATTGCAATGCAGACGGATTGGTCACAGGTGGGCTCTATACCTTCTCACGCAACCCGCAATATGTGTCTTCCGTCATGGCAACAGTTGGGCTTGCGATAACCGCAGGGTCTTGGGTCGTCTTGGCTTTGGCCGGTCTTCTTTTTGCGATTTACCTGCTCTTTGCCCTCAATGAAGAACGCTGGTTGAAAGCTGGCTACGGGCAGGATTTTCTGGACTATATGCAAACAACGCCAAGATTTTTGGACCTACGAAGCCTGCGACGGGCGCAGGATGCTTTTCTACAGCGGCGCTAAGGCATCATCGCCATCAAACCATGCCATAAGCGAGTCCTGATCTGGTGCGACAGGGTCCGCAGCGCCGTCCGTAAAGGCTTCGAATGCCTCTCGGTTCAGTCCGTTCACGCCCACGACAACCGGAATCCCCTGAGCCAAGGCCTCGCCGATCAAAGGCCTGAAACCGCGGCCATCGGCCTCTTGCTTCCCAAATTTGTTGATCAGCAAGAGTTCCGGTTTTTCCGTAAGGCTGCCCCCCACGAGGCCAACGGCCTCTTCCAAAACCATTGGATCCAGTCGACAGCCACGAGACCCTGGGCCCAAATCTTGTGATATTCGCAAGACCGGCCCGGCGGGCAAAACAATGACGTCCATGTCGCAAGGGCGGTCCGGCCCGCAGTCGGTATTAACCTGCACAACGCCCGCGACCGAAACACCCCGTGCCATCAAAGTGTCGGCAAATCCTTTCAGGATCATATCCAGATCGCCCCGCCCGGGCGAGGTCACATAAGCGATTTTCACGTCATCGGCCTTTCGCATGTCAGACACTTCAGATGCGGTGGCATCAAACCAAGGTCAAGCTCCATTCACAAACTGCCTAATATTGTAACATTCCCAAAACCTCGGCCCGTTTCACGCAACATTATTCCGGCTTTCTGGTTGTACTCGCTGAAATACCTGCCAAGATCAGATTATGTTGGTCATGCCAAACAAAAGAACAACAGAAAACGCGGGCCGCCCGACAAGGGCGCCACGCGAAATGGCAAACCAAACTCTTCTATATAAACAACCGCCAAGCCCATCAGGGGGACCATGGTAGAATCACCCAACACATTTGATGAGATGCTGCGCGCTATTGACGATCCGCGCACGCCTTATGACGCCTATTACAAATGGTTCAGCCAGGAGAATGTCAAAGACCTCATGCGCAAGTCGCAGCAGGCCGAAGATTTCTTTCGTAAGATTGGCATCACATTCAATGTCTATGGACAGGAAGAGGCGCAAGAGCGTTTGATCCCGTTCGACATCGTCCCGCGCATCATTGCTGCGCGGGAATGGAAACAGCTGGAACGCGGGATTGAGCAGCGTGTACGCGCCATCAACGCGTTTTTGCACGATATTTATCACCGACAGGAAATCATCCGCGCAGGTCGCGTTCCGAAAGAGCTGATCGCAACCAACGAAGCTTACCTGCCCGAGATGATCGGGGTGAACCCTCCCGGCGGCGTCTATACGCATATAGTCGGCACTGACCTGGTGCGCACAGGTGAAAATGAGTTCTTTGTATTGGAAGATAACGCACGCACGCCTTCCGGCGTCTCCTATATGCTGGAGAACCGGGAAACGATGCTTCAGATGTTCCCGGAACTCTTCCCCAAACTGAAAGTGCGGCCTGTAAGTAGCTATCCGCAGCTCTTGCGGCGGTCGCTTGCAAATTGCGCCCCGGATGGAACTCAGGGCAAACCGACAGTGGCCGTGCTGACCCCCGGCATCCATAACTCCGCCTATTTCGAACATGCGTTTCTGGCCGATCAGATGGGTGCGGAGCTGGTCGAAGCCCATGACTTGCGCGTCGAAAACGGCAAAGTCGCAATGCGCACGACCCAAGGCTACCAGGCGATTGACGTACTGTATCGCCGGGTCGATGACGAATATCTTGATCCGCTGACGTTCAATCCTGAAAGCATGTTGGGTGTGCCGGGGATCATGGACGTTTACCGCGCTGGCGGGATCACCATTGCCAATGCTCCCGGCACTGGTATCGCTGACGATAAGGCGCTTTATAGCTATATGCCTGATATCGTTGAATTCTATACCGGTGAACGCGCAATCCTAAAAAACGTGCCAACCTATCGCTGTTCAGAAGACGATAGCCTGAAATATGTTCTTGAAAACCTCGCCGAACTGGTGGTGAAAGAGGTGCACGGATCGGGCGGCTACGGTATGTTGGTTGGCCCAGCAGCATCGAGAAAGGAACTTTCCGAGTTTGAGAAAAAGCTGCGGGCAAGGCCATCAAACTACATTGCGCAGCCCACTTTGGCTCTCTCAACAGTACCGATTCTGACCAAGGCGGGGCTTGCCCCCCGCCATGTCGATCTGCGGCCCTTCGTGCTGGTCTCCCCCAATAAAATCGACATCGTGCCGGGCGGTCTGACCCGGGTGGCGTTGAAGAAAGGGTCACTGGTGGTGAACTCGTCGCAAGGCGGCGGCACCAAGGACACTTGGGTTTTGGGGGATTGAGGGCATGATGTTAGGAAAAACAGCTGGCGGTCTCTTTTGGATGTACCGCTATTTTGAGCGGGCAGAAAACACTGCACGACTCTTGGAAGCCGGGTGGCGCATCGCGCTGACACGGGGTGAGGACGACTCGAATGAGTGGGAATCCGTCGTGGCGACCGCAGGCAGCGCGGCCACCTACAACGCCAAATACGACACGTATGACTCGGCCAATGTGGTAAATTTTCTTCTTAGAGATAAGGACAATCCGTCATCGGTCATGTCCTCCATCGAGGCGGCAAGGTCAAACGCGCGACTCGTGCGAACAGCTCTGTCATCAGAAGTGTGGGAAGCCACCAATGAATGCTGGATGGCTTTGAAAGAGGCACTGACGCGCCCAGTATCTGATCGCAATCTTTACGATACCTTGTCAGCGATCCGGTTTCGCACATCGGTCGTACGCGGCGCGCTGCATGGTACTATGCTGCGCAACGATATTTTTTCATTCTCGCGCCTAGGGACCTTCCTTGAGCGTGCCGATAACACTGCGCGCATTTTGGATGTGAAGTATTACGTTTTGTTGCCTTCTGCGGCCTTTGTCGGCAGCAAAATGGACAATGTGCAATGGGAAGTCATTCTGCGCTCAGTCTCAGCGGAACAAAGCTATCGCTGGTTGAACGGGGGCGATACGACGCCGATGGGCATCGCGGATTTCTTGTTGCTGGATCGACGTATGCCGCGGTCACTGGCCTTTTGCTATGCCAATATCGGAGAGCAGTTGGAGGCACTGGCACGTGAATATGGTGAGCGTCATGAGTGCCACGCTCTGGCCGACCGAATGTGCAACCGACTGAACTCCGCTACCATTCAAAGTGTGTTCGAAGAGGGGCTTCATGAGTTCCTGACTGAAAGCATCAGCTGCACCTCAATGCTGGCAGGGCTTATCGAATCCGATTTTAGCTTCTATGAGTGACGCTTAATGGAACTCAAAATCACCCACGTCACCACTTATCGCTACGATCAGCCGGTGGCCTATGCCCTACAGCAATTGCGCCTTGTGCCCCGGTCGGCACACGGTCAAACGGTTCTGAATTGGCAAACCTCGATCACAGGCGGTACCAAGCAGGTCAGTTTTGACGATCAGTTCGTCAATCACACTGATCTTGTCAAAGCCGATCCTGGCACGACCGAGATTAGGATCGTCAGCGAAGGCCTTGTCGATGTTGAAGACAAGGCGGGCGTCATCGGACCCCATCGCGGCTATGCGCCCCTTTGGTTGTTTGAAAACACCACCAAACAAACCGATCCCGGACCAAATATTCGAAACCTTGCCCGAAACATCTCGGCTGAGACATCTGCAATGGATCCGCTGGATCGCTTGCACCAATTGTCGAATACCATTCGCGAAAATGTTGCCTATGAAACCGGGCGAACCGATAGCGAAACAACTGCCGAGGCTTCGCTGACGGCAGGCCATGGCGTCTGTCAGGATCACGCACAAATCATGATCACGGCGGCCCGTCTGATGGGGCACCCTGCCCGTTATATCTCGGGTTATCTGATGATGAATGATCGCGTTGATCAGGATGCAAGCCATGCCTGGTGCGAGGTCTGGACAGAAACGCTTGGCTGGGTCGGGTTTGATGTGTCGAACGGAATTGCACCCGATGCTCGCTATGTACGCGTTGCGACAGGTCGCGATTACCGTGACGCCGCCCCGATTATGGGCATTCGTCACGGGGCAGGAAATGAGAGCCTTCAGGTTAGCTTGCAAGTTCAGCAATAGCCTGATTAATGAGCATCAGCGTCAACATTGAGGATCGCGCATGACCTATTGCGTTGGATTGAAGCTGGATTGTGGATTGGTGTTTATGTCAGACACCCGCACAAACGCTGGCGTCGATAATATTTCGACCTTCCGCAAGATGTTCCTCTTCGAGGCCCCTCAAGAGCGTTGCATTACTCTGATGACAGCCGGCAATTTGGCGACGACGCAAGCCGTCGTCAGCCTGCTGGAAGAACGCGGAAAAGCGCCGGAAAACCGCAGCCCGTCGATCTTTCGCGCCAAATCTATGTTTGGTGTTGCCAAGCTAATCGGTGAAACCCTGCGCGAAGTGATCGAAAGCCACTCCACTTCGGGTCAACAGGCCGATAGTTCCTTCCACGCGACCATGATTGTAGGTGGTCAGATTGCGGGCGGTGAGCCACGGCTATTCCTGATCTACCCAGAGGGAAATTTCATCGAAGCCAGTGAGGACACACCATTCTTTCAAATAGGTGAGACCAAATATGGCCGACCAATTCTGGTCCGGGTCTACGATCCGAACATGAGCTTTGAGGCGGCGGTCAAACTACTCACACTGAGCTTTGATTCTACAATCAAAGCCAATCTATCAGTTAACTTGCCCTTGGATGTGCATTGTTATGAAAATGATAGCCTGACCGAGGGCCGCGTTTTCAGGCTCCATGCCGAGGATCCGTATTTCCAGACAATCTCAGCCGGCTGGGGCGTGGCGTTGAACAATGCGTTCTCGGAATTACCTGACTTTTCCTTCGAAAATTAGCCGTCGGTCATTGGACCAGAGTCATGACGCAAAATCCCCTCCTTTTTTCGCATTGAAACCATCGACACAGCCATTAGCTCAGGTAGGGTATGGCGAGTTTCGCGAATTCTAAAGACAGCGCCAAATTGGGCGGCTGTCCTGACCATGGTGACCTGATGAACTATCACACTCCGACTAGCTTTTCTGACGCTTCGGCAATCGCCTCGGCCACCTCGGGCGTCACCCGTTTTCTGGCGGGCGGCACAGATGTTCTGGTACAGCTACGGTCAGATCTGGTGACACCGGATGACCTGATCGACATCAAACATATCGAGGGTGTGAAAGACATCACTCAGCGCGCTGACGGGGGTTGGGATCTGGGCGTGGCCGTGGCAGGCGCTGAGATGACGGAACATGCTGCACTTATTGCGGATTGGCCGGGACTGGTCGAAGGGATGGATCTGATCGGTTCAACCCAAGTGCAGGGCCGCGCGACGCTTGTTGGCAATCTCTGCAATGGCTCTCCTGCGGCGGATTCCGTGCCGGGCATGGTCGCGGCAGGATGCACTGTCACCGTCACAGGGCCGGATGGTAGCCGCAAAGTGGCCGTCGAAGACATTCCTGCCGGGCCGGGGCGCACCACATTGCAAAAGGGCGAGCTGATTTCAAAAGTGCACATTCCGGCACGTGGCGAAAATGGCGGCGACGCTTACCTGCGCTTCATCCCCCGGACCGAGATGGATATCGCCGTTGTCGGCTGTGCAGTGAACCTGCGCATTGAGGGCGATATCATCACCGAGGCACGCGTTGTCATGGGCGCTGTGGCGCCAACAGTTGTGTTGGTTAATGACGCCGCAACGGCCATTATTGGCAGCACGTTGGATGAAACCGCGCTTGATGCACTTGCTCAGGCCGCAACTGCCGCTTGCAACCCGATCGACGACAAACGCGGCACCATCGAGTTCCGTAAAGATGTGGCCGGAGTTCTGGCCAAACGCGCCGCCAAGATCGCCTACGGGCGCGCGAAAGGAGAAGCACAATGAGCAAGATCCACGTCACAACCACTGTAAATGGCGATGAGGTCGAGTATCTCTGCGATCCGCGCGAAACCCTTCTGGATTGCCTTCGCGACCGTGTCGGAATGATGGGCGTGAAGGAAGGCTGCGGCACCGGCGATTGCGGGGCATGCTCAGTTACTGTTGATGGCCGGTTGGTCTGCTCCTGCCTGATGTTGGGGGCTGAGGCCGAGGGCAAAGAGATCGGCACCATCGAAGGCATGGCCGATGGCGACCAGCTGCACCCGTTGCAGCAAAAATTCATCGAACATGCGGCGTTACAATGCGGAATCTGTACCCCCGGCATTCTGGTCGCTGCCGAAGCTCTTTTGAAAAAGAACCCCGACCCGACCGAAACCGAGTTGCGCTATTGGCTGGCCGGAAACCTGTGTCGCTGTACCGGTTATGACAAGATCATTCGCGCCGTTATGGATGCGGCAGCAGATATGCGGGAGGCATCCTAATGGCCCTTGATGGATCGAAACCCCAGTTCAAACTTCTGGGCACCCGCCCGAACCGACCCGATGGGTTGGATAAAGTGACGGGCCGAGCCCGATATGGCGCGGATTTGAACGCGCCCGGTCAGTTACACGGAGCGATCTTGCGCAGCCCCCATGCCCATGCGCGGATCGTAAGTATCGACGCGAGTAAGGCGCTGGCACTGAAGGGCGTGAAGGCAGTGGTCACACGCGCCGATTTTGCCACAGGGCTGACCGGCGATGACTGGAACATGCAGGAAAACTGCATGGCCGGTGAAAAGGCCCTTTATGACGGTCATGCTGTCGCTGCTGTTGCCGCGACTACGCCTCTGCTTGCCAAGGACGCGGCGAAACTGATCGAGGTGGAATACGAAATTCTGCCGCATGTCACCGATGTCGATGAGGCCATGAAAGAGGGCGCGCCAGTGATCCGGGACGGCGCGGCGGATTATTCTGTGCCGGACGGGCTGCACCCTAATGTCGTGCGCTATTATGAGAATGGTAAAGGTGATCTTGAGGCCGGTTTTGCTGAAGCCGATTTGATCGTCGAGCGCAGCTTCAAAACCGAAGCCGCACATCAGGGCTATATCGAACCCCATGCTTGCCTTGCCCAACTTGGCACTGACGGACAGGGTGAGCTTTGGTGCTGCACGCAAGGCCATTGGTTTGTGCGCCAGATGTGCACCGCCGCCCTTGGCATCGAAACCAGCCAACTCAAAGTGACGCCTTCGGAAATCGGCGGCGGCTTTGGCGGCAAGACCACCGTCTTTATTGATCCCGTCGCCTTGGCATTGAGCCGCAAAGCTGGCGGCACGCCAGTCAAATTGGTGATGAGCCGGTCTGAAGTGCTGCGCGCTACCGGGCCGACGGCCTCGGCGTCGATGGATATTAAGATGGGCATGACCAAAGACGGGCGCATAACGGCCGCCTCTGGTGTGTTCCGGATGCAAGGGGGCGCCTTTCCCGGCGCGCCTGTCGATGTCACGACTGATCTCGCTTTTGCCAATTACCGGATCGAAAACGTGCATCACGTTGGATATGACGTGATGACTAACAGACCCAAACAAGCAGCCTATCGGGCACCGGGTGCGCCGATGGCGGCCTTTGCTTGCGAAAGTGTTGTGGATGAGATGGCCACCAAGCTAGGCATCGATCCGCTGGATATCCGCCTGAAAAACGGCGTGGTTGAAGGCGACCGCTCAACCTATGGGCCGAAAGTGAAAAAGGTCGGCCTTATCGAAACTCTTGAAGCTGCGAAAGCGCATCCAAACTACGCTGCGCCGCTAGGCCCCAACCAAGGGCGCGGCGTAGCTTCGGGCTATTGGATGAACTGGGGCGGCGATACGTCTGCTTCGGTGGCTATTGGCGAGGATGGTGCTGTGGCGGTCACGGTTGGCACGCCGGATATTGGCGGCAGCCGAGCCTCCATGGCGCTGATGGCTGCAGAAACCTTTGGAATCCCATACGAAAACGTCCGGGTCCATATTGCGGACACAGCTTCGCTTGGCATCAATGAACCTACGCATGGCAGCCGGGCCACCTTTGCCAGCGGGTTGGCAGTGATCCAATCGGCTAAGGAGTGCATCCAGAAAATGTGCGTTCGCGCGGCTGAGAAATGGGACATCGATCCTGACGCCGTGACGTGGGAAGATGGCTTTGCCAAGCCCTCTGGACCCAATGCCGGAGATTTCGAACCGCTCTCGATTGCTGAAATTGCCGGCGAGATGAGCGACACTGGCGGGCCGATTGCAGGCCATTTCGAAGCCAATCCCGGCAAGTTTGGCGGGTCTTTTGGCACGCATGTTGTCGATGTCGAAGTAGATCCTGAAACCGGCCGCACAACGATCCTACGCTACCTTGTGGTTCAGGATGCAGGCAAAGCGATCCATCCCTCCTATGTGGAAGGTCAGTTTCAGGGCGGCGCGGTGCAGGGCATTGGGTGGGCGTTGAACGAGGAATATGTTTACGGGCCCGACGGTCGCCTGCAGAACCCAATTTTCCTCGATTACCGCGTGCCCGTCGCCTCGGACCTGCCGATGATTGACACGGTGATTGTTGAGGTTCCGAACCCCGGTCACCCTTACGGTGTGCGTGGTGTGGGCGAGACTGGAATCACGCCCCCCCTGCCCGCGATTGCCAATGCGGTTGCAGCAGCGACCGGAGTTCGGTTCACCGAATTGCCCTTATCACCGCCCAAAGTTCTGGCGGGGATCAAGGCCGCGAAACATGCCTGAGATCCATCTCTGGTCTGGCCTGCGGTCGTTGGCCGATGGCAAAGAGGTCGTCGAGGTTGAGGGCAAGACCGTACGGCAGGTCTTGGATGATCTGGTCGCTAAACACCCGGCCCTTGCCCCTGCCATCGCAGCGGGCGTATCGGTCGCGGTGGATGGCGAGATTTTGCCCTCCAACAAGGCGGAACCGGTTGATGAGGATAGTGAGATCTTTCTGCTCAACAAACTGCGCGGCGGGTGATCCCGGCACGTTAGGTCGTGGGGCAAATCCAATCAGGTCGGATGCCTGAGCGCGCGATGTAATCGTCAACATCACATCCCCGAAAGAGACCGTGATCGGTAATCAGAACCGTGCGCAACCCTGCAGCCGCACCGCCAAGGATATCCGTGTGCAACGTATCGCCCACCATCGCGATCCGGTTTCGGACAATACCCGGCAGGCGGTCAAGAGCGGCGGCAAAGGCGTTGCCATGCGGCTTGCCGAAATATCGCGGCTTGATACCGGTCGCCTCATAAACCGCATGCGCAAAATGGCCGGGCTCCATCGTCAGCCCCGCCTCATCCGGTGCCACCAGATCGGGATTGGCGATAATGAAGGGGCGCGGGTTTGCTTTCAGCGCTGCAATCAAACGGTTGTTGAGGTCCGAATTCCAAGCGTTGGATGACAAGAACAGGAACCCTCCGGCGCGGTCAAAAAGACTGTCATCCGCCAAAAGGTTTTCAACCATGTCTAGGCAATCCTGAAACCCATCCGAACGGCGTGCGATGCTCGCCCAAACTTGTCCCGGACCAAGAAGAGGCAAACCCGCCAATGCAACCTCACGGGAAGCAACAACGTTTTCCTCTGTGAACTCAAACCCATACCGGCGATATTTCGCGACCGCTTGATCGTGAGTGATACTGGCGCCATTAGTCAACACGATCAGTTGCTTGCCCATGGCCTGCAGGTCCGACATCCGCGCAACAGCACCCCGAACCGCCGTGTCGCCCGTGTTGAGAACTCCGTAAGCATCCAAGACAAAGGCATCAACATGCGGTGCTATATCTGCCAATGAGCCTGCGCGGATGGAGTGTTCTGGAAACTCTGCATCAGGCAAGTCCGGGCGCATGACCTCATAGCGTTGAAACGCCCATTCAGCCCCCGGGGCACGTTCAAGATGGGGGGGGACTGCTTGTTCATTCATTGGGAGTGCCTCAAGGCTGTCTTCCGCGCCGGAATAGGCGCATTTGCCCGGGAAGGAAAGACCGGGTCAGGCTTGATCCTGTAGAAAGGCCGTCACCTCGTCAGCCGTTGGAATGGTCTCAGCCGCCCCCGGCCGTGTCACCTGGATCGCGGCCGCAGCCGAGGCGCGCCGCATCGCATCCTCCACAGACAATCCAGTGTCGAACCCCGCAAGACTGTAGCCCAGAAACGTGTCCCCTGCCCCCGTGGTATCCACTGGATCAACGGCGAACGAGGCAACGTCTGCGCGCCCTTCTGGCCCAATCAACGCAGCACCTTTGGCACCATAAGTTATCAGTTGCTGGATCGATCCCAGATCAGCATCGGGCAAATCCGCCGCCAAACTGGCCGCTTCGCCTTCATTGACCGACAACAGATCGATGAAGGGCAATATTTGCGCCACTGCTTTGCTTTCAAAAGGTGCCGCACAATAGGCAACTTTCAGCCCCTTGGATTTGGCCAATTTGGCTGCGTCCACGCCCGCACTGGTCTCGTTCTGCAACAGCAGCCAGTCACCTGGCCCGGCCTGTGCCAGAGCCCCCATAACCATATCAATCGTGATTGCACGATTGGCACCGGAGAAAAGAACAATCGCATTTTCTGCTGCATCATCGACGTTGATGATGGCGTGCCCCGTCGGAATATCGAGACGCGAGACATGAGCTATGTCCACGCCTGCATTGCCAAGCACTTTTGCGGTCCATTCCCCCTCTGGTCCGGTAGCCCCGATATGCAATACCTGGCCACCGGCTCGCGCAATCGCGATGGATTGGTTTGCGCCCTTTCCGCCAAGGCCCGTGATCAGATTGCTTGCGGCCAAAGTCTCACCGGGGCGCGGCAGATGCGGCACCAGATAGGTATGGTCGATATTGATCGACCCAAGATTGAAAATGGCCATATCCGCGCCTTTGCTCGTCAGATCCAGGTCACCCTAGGAAGACTGCCGGGCGCACGCAAGTCAGCCGGCAAATTGCTGGAAGAACATGCTAGACTTGATGGAGGCTTCAGGCTTAATAGGTCAACACCTCACCCCTAAATGCGCCATCAGGATTTCCATCATGACACAGAGCTTTCTCGAACATCTTACAGAAGAACTGAATGGGTTGCGTGATGCGGGATTGTTCAAATCAGAGCGAGTGATTACCACTAAACAGTCCGGAACCGTTGCGCTCGATAACGGCAAAGAAGTCATCAACCTCTGCGCGAACAATTACCTTGGCCTATCGGATAACGTTGAACTAATCGAAGCGGGGCGCGAGGCGCTGGATCGATATGGTTATGGCATGTCCTCGGTCCGGTTCATTTGCGGCACGCAGGAAGAACATAAAAAACTTGAGGGGCGCATTTCCAGTTTCCTCGGGATGGAGGACACTATCCTCTATTCCAGCTGTTTCGACGCAAACACCGGGCTTTTCGAGACACTTTTGGGGCCTGAAGATGCGATCATCTCGGACGCTCTGAATCACGCCTCGATCATCGACGGAGTGCGCCTCTGCAAAGCAAAACGGCTACGCTATGCAAATTCGGATATGGCCGATCTTGAGGCCAAGCTGCAAGACGCTGAGGGCTGCCGCTTCAAGATGATTGCGACTGATGGCGTATTCTCAATGGATGGCTATATCGCCAAACTGGAAGAGATTTGCGACTTGGCTGAGAAATATGGTGCGATGGTGATGGTCGATGACAGCCACTCGGTCGGGTTCATGGGCGCAACCGGGCGCGGCACGCATGAACATTGCGGCGTGATGGGCCGGGTCGATATCATCACCGGCACGCTTGGCAAGGCGCTTGGCGGGGCCTCAGGCGGCTATACATCAGCCAAGAAAGAGGTTGTCGAATGGTTGCGTCAACGCTCGCGCCCTTACCTGTTCTCGAACACGCTGGCCCCGGTCATTGCCCAAACGTCGATCAAGGTACTGGATATGCTGGAAGCCTCGACAGAACGGCGTGAAAAGCTGATGGATCATGCCGGGCATTTTCGCGCAAGGATGGCGGCGGCAGGGTTTGACCTGTTGCCGGGCGAACACCCGATTATTCCTGTGATGCTGCGCGACCCCAAAAAAGCGCAAGAGATGGCGGCGCGCCTGGATGCCAAGGGCGTCTATGTCGCGGCCTTCAGTTTTCCGGTTGTGCCAAAAGGGCAGGACCGTATCCGCACGCAGATGTCCGCAGCCCTAAGCCGAGAAGAACTGGATAAGGCGATTGACGCGTTTATCGAGGTTGGTCGCGATATGGGGATCATCTAAAATGTCCAATGAAATGAAAGCACTGGTCAAAGCCAAGCCCGAAGTGGGTCTTTGGATGGAACGTGTGCCTGTGCCGGAACCCGGCCCAAACGAAGTGCTGATCAAGGTACGGAAATCGGCCATCTGTGGCACCGATGTCCATATCTGGAAATGGGATGAATGGTCGGCAAAAACCGTTCCTGTCCCAATGGTCGTAGGCCATGAGTTTTGTGGAGAGATTGTCGATTGCGGCAAAGCGGCCATGAAATTCAGCATAGGCCAACGCGTTTCGGGCGAGGGCCACGTGACTTGCGGCACCTGCCGCAATTGCCGCGCAGGTCGAGGGCATCTTTGCCGGAACACCAAGGGCGTCGGCGTGAACAGGCCGGGCAGCTTTGCGGAATATCTTTGCATCCCCGAGGCCAATGTTGTGCCGATCCCGGATGATATCCCCGATGAGATTGCAGCGATTTTCGATCCGTTTGGTAACGCGGTGCATACCGCCCTCAGCTTTGACCTTGTGGGCGAGGATGTGCTGGTCACGGGCGCTGGCCCCATTGGCATCATGGGGGCCTTGGTCGCGCAAAAGGTCGGCGCCCGCAAAGTGGTCATCACCGATATCGCACCTTACCGCCTGCAACTGGCCCGCGATATGGGCGTGCAACATGTCGTTGACGTTTCGAGTGAAACTTTGCTCGATGTCATGGGCGAGATTGGCATGACAGAAGGCTTTGATGTGGGCCTTGAGATGTCTGGCGCGGCCGCCGCCATGCGCCAGATGCTCCACCGGATGAACAATGGTGGCAAGATCGCCCTTCTGGGCATCGCGCCAACGGAATTTGCCGTCGATTGGAACGAGATCATCTTCAAGATGTTGCAGGTCAAAGGTATCTATGGGCGCGAGATATTTGAAACCTGGTACAAAATGATCGCATTGGTCCAATCGGGGCTGGATCTGTCTGGGCTCATCACCCACCGCATCGGCATTGATGATTACGAGGAAGGCTTTTCCGCCATGTTGTCTGGCGAAGCTGGAAAAGTTGTCATGGACTGGGGATAGGTCTGCCCCTTGCAAAACACCTCCCATTGCCCGCACCCTGCGATCAAAGGGAGGCTGGGTATATGAACATTGCTGAGGTGAACAACACACGATTGCATTGGCGCGAGGATGGCGACCCGGATAGCCGGCCGGTCGTGTTCTCAAACGCCCTTGGCGTTGATTTGCGGCTCTGGGATGCGGTAATTCAGCGACTCCCAAAAGACCTACGCCTTGTTCGGTATGACACCCGGGGGCATGGCCTGTCAGATTGCCCGGCGGGGCCCTACACAATACCCGGTCTCGCGCGCGACGCAGAGGCGTTCATAGAACATCTTGGACTTCAAAACGCTGTCTTTGTTGGTCTTTCACTTGGCGGCGCAACGGGAATGGAACTGGCCGCAAAACGACCCGATCTTGTGTCGGCGCTGGTCATATCGAATATCGCAGATACCACTGAAAACCCGGATATGTGGCGCAACCGTATGGCTGCCGTACGTGAAGGCGGCGTGGCGGGAATCGCCGAAGGTATTCTGGATCGTTGGTTTGGCCCCAACTACCGCAACCGACCCGAAGCGCGGATCTGGCGCACCATGTTGGCGCGTTGCCCGAAAGAAGGGTATCTGGGCGCCTGTGCCGCGATTGCTGACGCCGATCAGCAAGCTGCGGCGCGCAATATCACTCAACCGGTATTGGCAATCAGCGGCGCATTGGACCGCGCCTGCCCCCCTTTGCGAACACAGGCCACAGCTGCCAGAATAACCAATGCGCGCTACCATATGATGCCGGAGGTTGCGCATTTGCCTTGCGTTGAAGCGCCAGAGGCATATGCGGACCTGCTGATAGAGTTTATCGCAAGTATCGCGGCGTGAATGATTACTCAGGTGGCAAAATCGTCAACTCGACAGAGGCAAGACCGCCAACACGGCCTACCAATTTGTCCCCAACATCCACTGGCCCCACTCCCGCAGGTGTGCCAGTCATGATCAGATCGCCCGGAACAAGGTGATAGTATTGCGATAGATCCGCGATGATCTCGGGCACCGAATGAACCATGCCCGACAGGCGCCCTGTCTGACGGTGTTCTCCGTTAACCTCCAATTCGATAGCCTGCGGACCAACTTGTCCGAAATCCCCAGCTGGGGTCAGCGGGCCAAGAACAGCGGCACCCTCTACATCTTTGCCAATGTCCCAAGGACGCCTCTTTTCTTTGGCTTTGGCTTGCAAATCGCGCCGGGTCATATCCAGCCCGCATCCATATCCAAGGACGGTCGCCACGGCTGCCTCTGGCGTTATCCTGAAGGCAGGCGCGCCCAGCGCTACAACGAATTCAACTTCGTGATGGTAATCGTACGTTCCCGGCGGATAAGGCACCTGCGCCGGGCTTTCGGCCACCGCGGTCAGAGACTTGGTAAAATAAAATGGGGCGGCCCGATCCACTTCCGAGCCCATCTCAGCGGCATGCTCCGCGTAGTTTCGACCGACGCAAAAAATGCGGGAGATCGGGAAGCGGGCCGTGTGCCCCAAAACAGGCAGGCTGCGCACGGCAGGCGGAGGAAACAGGTAGTCTGGCAACGGGATGCTCCGGTCAAATCATCGGTTGCGCCACTTTGAGCCTTCCGCGTGAATTGACAAGGGGGTGCCCCGTCTTGCCGCTCAGATATGGACCTTTGGCCCAAATATGTGCATGTGTTTCGTAACCTGAATGACCAAGGCCCTCGCTCAATGTCTCTGCCCTTGCCCGCCTCACGGGACGCTCCGAAATCCTGCTGCACGCCAGCGCGTGTGGGCGGGGCGCAATCAGATCCTTTTGAGGTCACAGAGAAGACAGGACAGGATCAGTCTGAACCTGTTGATATCCCTGGTGGCACCGCCCTGGTTGGCACCAAGGAGCCGATTATTGTCGCTGACGCCGAAGGCCCGCTGCGCAAGAAGAAAGTAAGGCCATTTCGCATGGATGCCGAGGCTGTCACCAACAAACGCTTTGCGGCTTTTGTCGAAGACACGGGCTATGTCACCGAAGCAGAGCGTTTTGGAAATTCCTTCGTGTTTCACACGCATCTGCCGCAAGATTTCCCACCGACGCAAGGTGTAGCTGGCGCCGAATGGTGGCGCATGGTCGATGGTGCCTGCTGGCGCAGACCCAATGGCCCGGGCAGTGAAGACGAGTGCAAGGATGATCATCCTGCGGTGCAGATCAGCTGGAACGACGCCCGCGCCTTTGCGGATTGGGCTGGAGGGCGTTTGCCCACAGAGGCCGAGTGGGAACATGCCGCGCGTGGTGGGTTGGGCGATGTTCGTTTTCCATGGGGCGATCAGGAACCCAATGATGAGGATTACATGCCTTGCAATATCTGGCAGGGCCGGTTTCCGCACGTAAATACCGGTTTGGACGGCTACAAAAGCACCGCCCCCGCTCGGTCTTTTGAGCCAAATGGCTATGGGCTTTTCAACATGGTCGGCAATGTCTGGGAATGGACGTCCGAGCCATTCAAAATCCGGACGCTGCGCAAAGCCTCTCGTCAGGTCCATGCAGGCAAAGAGGGATATAAATTGCAAAAGGGCGGATCGTTCCTCTGCCATATCTCCTACTGCTATCGGTACAGGATCGCGGCGCGCCACGGCAATTCGCCCGATACGGCAACCGGGCATCAAGGATTACGACTGGTCTATGACGCCTGAAACGGAAGTGTTGCGGTCAGATTGCGCCAATTGCGCCGGACTTTGCTGCGTGGCTTTTGCCTTTGATCGAGATCAGGGCTTTGGCTATGACAAAGCCCCCAATGATCCTTGCAAGCATCTGGACGCGGCCTGTCGTTGCGCCGTCCACGACAACCGCAAATCCCATGGCATGACCGCCTGCGCACTTTATGAGTGCTATGGGGCCGGACAATATGTGGTTCAGGCGCTGTTTGACGGTCAATCCTGGCAGGACGACCCGGCGCATTTCGGCCCGATGACCGAGGCGTTCCGCGAATTGGCGCGTATCCACACGGAACTGGCTTTGTTACGACAGGCCGAACGGCTGGCCCTACCGGCCGGACCCATGGCAGAATTGAACAACCTGATCCGGCAGCTTGCACCGGAAGACGGATGGACCTTGTCCGATCTGGCCGCCCGTCCAGCAGGGCAACTTGTGAAAGCATCCCGTCGCTTTCTGGCCGATCTGAAATCACATCTGACATAGAGAACGGGCCGCCAGTTTCCTGACGGCCCGTCTGATTTTTCGGCAAAGGGCGGTTAGGCCCCTACCCTATTAGTGTTTGAACTTGCGGATTTCGCCGGAACGCAGACGCGAAGCGTAGGAGTTCAGTTCTGCACGCACCAGCTTCATCAGGAAGTAGAGCGCGAAGATGTTCACAACAGCCATCGCAAAGATCGCCGCATCCGAGAAGTCGATGACCGGGCCAAGGCTGGCTGCAGCGCCGATAACAACGAAGACGCAGAACAGAACCTTGAAGACCAGCTCAGTCGTTTGACCTTCACCAAAGAGGTAGGTCCATGCTTTCAGGCCGTAGTAGGACCAGGAAATCATGGTGGAGAAGGCAAAGAGAACAACCGCGATAGCGAGGATGTAGGGGAACCAGCTGATGGAGGCACCAAAGGCTGCAGAGGTCAGCGCAACACCGGTGTTACCGTCGACAGTTGCGATATGGGAGCCACCTTCGGACAGAACGTAGAAGCCCGTCTCAGGATCGGTGATCAACTGCTGCGAAATGGTGATGACCAATGCGGTCATGGTACAGATCACAACGGTGTCGATCAGCGGTTCAAGCAGCGAAACGAATCCTTCGGTGATTGGCTCTTTGGTTTTCACCGCAGAGTGTGCAATCGCCGCCGAGCCGACGCCCGCTTCGTTCGAGAATGCCGCACGTTTGAAACCCTGGATCAGGGCGCCAACAACGCCGCCAGCCACACCGAGGCCAGTAAAGGCACCTGCAAAGATCTGACCAAAGGCCCAACCGATCATGTCGAAATTGGCAATGAGGATGATCAGTGCCGCACCGACATAGAGGATGCCCATGAAGGGAACCACTTTTTCGGTCACGCGTGCGATGGATTTGATGCCGCCAACGATAACGGCAAACACAACGGCTGCAAACACGATACCAGTGATCCAGCCGGGATAATCCCCAACGATGCCCGAAATCTGAGCATGTGCCTGGTTCGCCTGGAACATGTTACCTCCGCCGAACGCGCCGAGGATACAGAAGATCGAGAACAGAACCGCGAGGATTTTGCCGCCGGGCAGACCAAGTTCATCAAACCCCTTGGAAATGTAATACATCGGACCACCCGAGACGGAGCCGTCTGGATATTCGTTCCGATATTTTACGCCAAGGGTACATTCGGTGAATTTAGACGCCATGCCCAAAAGACCCGCGAGGATCATCCAGAATGTCGCGCCCGGACCACCGATACCTACGGCAACAGCCACACCGGCGATATTACCAAGGCCGACAGTCCCTGACAGTGCGGTTGCAAGCGCCTGGAAGTGACTAACCTCACCCGCATCTTCCGGGTCAGAATAGTCGCCTTTTACAAGGCTGATCGCGTGGCCGAAAAACCGGAACTGAACAAACGCGAAATACAAGGTGAAAACTGTTGCCGCAACAACCAGCCAACCAACGATCCATGGGAACGATGTGCCGGGAAACGGCGAAAAGATGAAGCTTACAAACGGGCCGGTTGCGGTGGCGAAAACTTCGTTCACGCGCTCATCCAGGGTTTGTGCGGCTTCCTGCGCAAATGCAGGTGCAGCTGTCAGGGCCGAGGCCGCTGCCAGCGCAAGTGTGTTTAGCGATTTCATTGGACCTGTTCCTTATCCGACAACCGTCACGGGGACGCTTGCGCTCATCACCAAATTGGCGGTCGAGCTTCCGAAAATGCGTTTGGCAAAGCCACCTTCCGAAGACCGGCTGACGACGATCTGATCTGCGCCTTCCGAAACACAGACAGAGTTGAGCGTATCAGCAACATCGCCGTGACGAACGACGCCGCGTGCCGTGATGCCAGCTTTGGCCAAATCGGCCAGCGCGGGCGTCACAACACGATCCATCGCGGTCTGGATTTCCTTCTCGCGACGCATGTGCCGTTCGGCGTTTTCTTCAGGTGTCTGAAAGGTAAATGGTGACCATTCAATGACATAACAAACGAGAAGTTCACACTCCCCGATCAGTGTGGCCAGGCGCTTACCATAGGCAAGCGCACGATCTCCGGAGCTGTGTCCGTCGAGGCCGATTACGAGTGTAGCGGACATAAAAGTCCCTCCCTCCGACATTTCCCTTTTTGCGTCGCACCCAAGGGCAAACAATGCGGCGTGCCTTTTGGCATGGGAAATTGTTCTGTTCCCGCCCCTGTAAGGGCGATAAATAGCCATTACGTCTGGACATAGGGACCAAATTGAGGGATATTTCGGTCGTTTTTCCTAAAATAGCAGAACTTAATAGGAAATATGGGACATTGGATAGGAAATTAGACCATATAGATCGACGCATTCTCGACGTTTTGCAACGAGAGGGGCGGATTTCCATTGTTGATCTGGCCGAAAAGGTGAACCTGACAAAAACGCCCTGCACGGAGCGGGTCAGGCGGCTGGAACGCGAGGGAGCCATCCAGGGCTATCGTGCCGTGATCGAGCCCGAATTCTTCGGCCTCAACCATCTCACCTTGGTACATGTCATCATGAGCAGCACCAGTCATGAGAACCTGCGCGCCTTTTCCAGCGCTGTCCAGAGAATTGATGAAGTTGAAACCTGCATGATGATCGCGGGCAATTTCGATTTCATGCTGCAAATCCGGACCCGCGACATGGGCCATTTCCGCGAAGTGCTGGGTGATAAGGTCAGCGCCCTGCCCTTTGTTCAACAAACAAACTCATTCGCGGTTATCGAAAATGTAAAGAATACTGATACGTTGCCGCCCGGTGCCTTGTCTGGGTATTGAACAAATGGATCGCAGTCCGCGCTAGAACAATCCGGCTTCGGTGGCGATAATTGCGGCTTGTGTCCGGTTGCGCGCATCCAGTTTGCGGCAAAGCGTTTTTACATGCAGCTTGATCGTCACTTCTTGCAAATCAAGCGTGCGGGCAATCTCTTTGTTGGACTGTCCCTTGCACAGCCCGGACAATACCTCGATTTCTCTTGAGGTCAGTTTTTCTGCCAACGGATGCACCTCGGAGCTTTCGTCTTCCTGCATGAATGACGCCGGAACATACACCTCGCCTGACGACATAAACCGGATGGCATTGACCAGCGATTTGGCCCCCATTGTCTTGGGCAAAAAACCGATCGCCCCCGCCTCCATCGCGTCTTGGGCGACCTGACGCTTGGCCGTTCCCGACAAGATGGCCACGCTGTCAGACCCATTCGCCGAAATCGCCGTTTCCAATCCTTTTAACCCGTCCATTCCGGGCATGGCATAATCCAGAAGGACAACGTCATAGGCGCCATTGGTGTGAATGGCCTCCAGGGCCTCTGACAAATTGGTGACTGTATCCACCGCAATGTCACTGGCGGCTTCAACAAAAGCAGCGATCGTATCACGAACCAGACTATGATCATCGGCAATCAACACGCGCATGGGCGACCCCATAAAAAAACAAAACCGATCCGGCACACACAAAAAGCCAACTACCTTTGGCCCTGCTTTGCGGCAGAATATGGGTTCAGATCGTAGACCCATGCAGGGTTTTCTTCAATGCCGGACTATTCGAAAGGATATAAAACTGCTCTGATGCATATATCCCAATTGTACGAAATTGAGGCGATAAACCAATGGTTGCAAACGGTCCGCAGGAGGACATTCGATGACCCACCGGCATCTCTTGGCTGTCATATCAATTTGTTTCTGCGCACTTATTGCAGATGATGCAATTGCCAGCGGCGAACTGATACAGCCACAGGGAGAGGTTCTGTTAACCATTACCGGCTCTCAAGAGGTTACCAATTCGGAAGAGGCCGCCGCCTTTGACTTCGAAATGTTGGCCGATTTGCCGCAAACGACCATTGAAACCACCACTATATGGACCGATGGCGTGCAGGAGTTTACCGGCGTTCTATTGTCTGACTTGCTGGACGTGCTCTGTATTGAAGACGGCGTGCTGCACGCGATGGCTATCAATGATTACCAGGTCGACATCCCGGTTGCGGCTGTCGGTCAGCAAGGACCAATCGTAGCACATTCCCAAAACGGGCGCCCGATGTCGGTGCGCGACAAAGGCCCACTCTGGATAATCTACCCCTATGACAGCGCCCCGGAATACAGAACCGAAGTGGTGTATTCGCGCAGCATCTGGCAACTGGACCGTATCAGAGTGACGCCGTAAGCTGACCCCCTCATAGAGAGGTGAGACAGCCAGAAATGAAACGCAGATGGCCAGGGATAGACCGCTTGCGGACTTGGCAGAGGTTGGCCTTGCTCGCAGTTGGCGTGGCTGTAGTCACGACGACAATTTTGCTATTGGTCGAAGACGTGTTTCGCAAAGTCGATGCGCTGGCGACAGCAGGCTCGGATACCAGTATTTGGACCTTGTCACAGGTCGAGGTGGAATTCCGGCGTCTTGAAATCGCACTGTTAAGCGCAGATGGCAGCGACCCAACGGAACTTGCCGAACTTCGCCGGCGGTTTGATATTTTCTACAGCCGCGTGGAAACCGTAAATTCCAGTCCGGTCTTCAGTGGGCTGCGAGAAACCTCTGAATTTGCAGCAGCCTTGAACGAGGCTTTGGACTTCCTTGATCGGTCAGTCCCCGCAATCGACGCCGACGACACAGTTCTGGCCGCCGCGTTGCCAGATTTGATCGCCCAATCCGGGATCGTCAGCCCTTCAATACGGTTTCTCGGACTGGGCGGCATCAGCAGCTATGCCCAGCTTTCAGACAACCAACGGGCGGGGCTTAGGGATACATTAGTTCGCATTGGTACAGCCGCCATTATCTTTTTCGCAGCGCTCGTTTTGGCACTGTTCCTTGTCTCACGCCTGTTACGCGAACGCGGCGCACAAGCGCGGGCGGCGGCGGCAACATCCTCTCGGCTAGGTGCAGTTGTCAGCACCTCTCAAGATGCCATTCTTGTAACCGATCACAACGGTGTCCTCTTGGACTATAACGGTGCTGCAGAAGACATTTTTGGCTATTCTCGTTATGAAGCGATCGGCCAAAACGTTGCGGATCTGGTGATCCCTGCTCATTTACGGGCCCGTCATGAAAAGGCAATGGATCTTTTTCGACGCACTGGCAAAGCCCATATTGTTGGCACGGGCCGTGTCCAACTCGAAGCGAAACGCAAGGGCGGTGGCCTGTTCCCGGTTGAATTGTCGATCAACACCGCCCTCAGCCAGGATGGCACTGTCTTTGTTTCCTATATCCGCGATATCTCTACCCGCCTCGCCGCAGAATCCGCCTTGATGGAAGCGCGTGATAAGGCGCTTGCAGGAGAGCAGGCCAAAGCCGATTTACTTGCCGTCATGAGCCACGAAATGCGAACACCCCTGAACGGCATGCTTGGAACAATGGAATTGATGTCCCTCACGGTCTCGGATGAGGAACAGGCCGCACATCTGCGCGCGATGCAGACTTCTGGCGACCTACTTCTTGGGCATGTGAACGACGTTCTTGGCATTGCCAGCCTAGATTCCGGCAAAACCACATTGTCCCTTTCCAGTTTTTCCGTACCCGATCTGATTGAGGATATCGTCAACAGCATGTCAGGCGTCCTTGCCAAAGCACACAATAACCTTGTTGTCGACGCGATCCTACCGGATCTGGAGATTGTGGAAGGCGACGCGCGCCGGGTGCGACAGGTCCTGATCAACTTGCTGGGCAACGCCGTAAAATTTACCCGGAATGGAACGATCACCCTGAGGGCCTTTCGTGATGGGGGAGGTGATATCGTCATTTTTGAAGTTTGCGACACAGGGCTCGGAATTGACGCCACAGAGCATGACCGGATTTTCGATGATTTCGTGACAATCGATACAACCTATGGGCGTGAGGCTGAGGGAACCGGTCTGGGGCTGTCCATTACACGGCGCCTTGTCGATATCATGGATGGTGAAATTACTGTCGACAGCCATCTTGGCAAAGGCAGCACGTTTTCTGTCGCCCTACCCCTGCCCGCTGCTTTGGTCACAAAGCCAGCCTCAAAGGCCGATGTCGATACGCATGAGGATATGAAGCAGGACAGTGCATTACGGGTCTTGGTTGTTGAGGACAATGCGATCAACCAGCGCGTAGTTCAGGGCATGTTAAGCCGCCTTGGTTGCGAAATCGAACAGGCCAGCAATGGGTGCGATGGTGTCCAAAAAGCCCGAGAAACGGCCTTCGACGTGATCTTGATGGATATCAGTATGCCGGTGTTGGACGGGCTTGAAGCCACTGAGCAGATTCGCTCTCTACCCGGCGCGTCGCAACACGCTCGTATTCTTGCTTTGACCGCACATGCCTTGCCAGCCGAACGGGACAGGTTCCTGACATCCGGGCTGGATGGCGTTGTGACCAAACCTGTTTCATTACGTGATTTGCAGCGCGCCTTGGCCGGCGGGTCGCCGGAACAGCCGGGGCCTGAGTTACAGCACCTGGTAAACCCAACCTATGTGAAAGATTTGCAAGACGTGTTGGGTTCTGCCGCCGTGCTGGAGGCGATTGAAGGGTTTTCCCTTCAGTTCGAGGGCGCGCTTGAGAAAATGGATGCGGCCGAACAGGCCGGGGATTTTGACAGCTTGGTGAAAGAATCCCATGAATTGGCCGGTACGTCCGCGCTTATCGGGGCTGCGGCTCTTAGCCGGGAACTGATTAAAATCGAGCGTGTCAGCGAAAAAAACAATCACAAAGACTTGCCAAAGCGGTTGGCAAATCTGCGCAAATCCTGGGCTGAGGCCGAAATCGCCCTCAAAGGCCAGATCGCGCCTGAACCGTCAGATCTTGCGCGTTGATCCGCGGCTGACGATTTCGGCCTTGAGGTCTAGCGGTTCGGCCGGAAAGTTTGTGGTCAACCAACTGGCCATTGCCTCGGCTGCCTTCAAGCCCATCTTCGCAGCTGGCAAGGCGATGGAGGTAATTCCCGGGTTGCTGATCGACGACCATTCAAGATTGTCAAATCCCATAAGTGACACATCCTGTGGGACCGAGATTTTCTGGCGCTGCAACTCAAAGAGCGCGCCAAGGGCCTGAACATCGGACAAGCATAAAACGGCTGTCGTGCTCTGCCTGTCGATTTTTGCCTGCAAGATGCCTTCAGCCCCGCCCTTGACGCTCAATTCGGTCTCAACGAATTCCAAAGTTACGTCGCCCTGGGCCCGTTTCAAACCGTCCAGGCGCGCTTCGATCCGGTCATTCCCTTCCAATGGCCCATGTAAAACCGCAACGTGCCTATGGTTTAGATCGCGCAAATAGCGCAGCGCACTTTCTGCAATGGCCGCGTTGTTATATCCGATGGTCGGATAGTCAGCCAAAGGATCGAAATAGGAGGTTATGATCATCGGCACATCAAACCGCCGCAGCAGACGATTCAGCCCTTCGGCATGGCTGCGACCAGAAACAATCACCCCTTCGACGCCCATATCAAGAAGGTTATGGGCCTTCTTGACCTCAATATCACCCGACCCGTTGGTGACAGAGACGATCAACCCATAGCCAAGTTCCGACAGACGATCTTCTAGGGCGTTCAGATAGCGCGCAAAAATCGAATGATCCAGCGTGGGGACAAGCGCCCCGATTGTGCGCGTTCGCCCGCTGTTCAAAGACCGCGCCGCGGCGCTTGGCACGAAGCCAAGGTCTTCGATGGCTGCTGATACCCGAACTCTGGTCTTCTCGGTCACGCTCTGTGAGTCGTTCAGCACGCGCGACACTGTCGCAACAGAAACGCCGGATTGGCGGGCGACATCCCTCAAAGTTGACTTCTTTTTCATCCAATCCCTGCCCCCACACATAAGACGTACCAAAAAACGGACCTCAGGGTAACATTGTTTATTGACTCATGTAACCGGTTACAAATAGCTTTATGTAACCGGTTACATTTATGGCGAACCTCATGCAGGGCACATCCCTCATCCATACGATCAACAACCGCGCCACCTTGGCGCGCGGGCGCAAATTCCCCGGAATGGACGCCCCCCACCCCGCTCAAACTCACGTGTTGCAACAGCGCGAAGCAGTGCTGATTTCGCTGAAAGCGGACGACCTTCTAGCGTTACGTTGGCAGGTCGACCAACACCCCATTCGATTGGTTGCATTTGATGGTTCTGGCCACGATGCCTTGCCCACACTCTCGCTGGCGGCCTCTTCAGATCTGGCATTTTCCGAGTTTCGGTCCCACGCCCTGACAGGCTGGATGTCATCCCGGGGAAAACCTACAAAGTCGCATATCCCGTGCGCAGTTCTGGCCCCGCAGAATGGGGAAGCCATCTTGAAAGCCAGCGCGGATTGCGACCTTTGGCTTGTCCGTGACGTCAGCGCGGCTGATCTTGTCACCGGCGCGTCTGTCGGCCAGGTGATTGTCGAGCACAAGGGCGGATCGCAAACCACCTTGCCCCTGTTGCCAACCCCGTTCGGGGATATCCGTGACGAATTCACCGTCAAGCGCGGGTCGGCTATGGCCTATGAGCTTGAACCGGGAGAGATCCTTCAGATCATTGACGTTGAAGGCCAGCAGTGTTCGGACTTCATGGCATTCAAAAGCGATAGTCTGGATGCGGGGCACGAACAAATGATCGACAGCACCGCGACCCGGTCGATGGTGCGCCGTTCATTTCCAGGTCCCGGCTTGTTCGACAAGTTCTATGACAGCGAAATGAACCCGCTTCTGAACCTTGTCCAAGATACATGCGGACGCCATGACACATTTGGACTGGCCTGCACCTCGCGCGGATATGAGGAACGTGGGTTTCCCGGCCATGTCAATTGTTCCGACAATATCAGCCAAGTGATGGCCTCCTACGGGGTCGCCCGCCGATCAGCTTGGCCGGCGATCAACTTTTTCTGGAATACATGGGTGGACCCCTCGAACCACCACATCATGACCGAGGAAAGCTGGTCACGCCCCGGCGATTACGTTGCACTGCGCGCGATGGACCGTTTGGTCTGCGTCAGCACTGCCTGCCCAGATGATATTGACCCAATAAACGGCTGGAATCCCACGGATATTCATGTGCGGATTTACAAGCCCGAGACTCCCCTGAGGCGCGCAGTCGCCTATCGGGAAAAGGAAGACGCGCCCATGTCGCTTAGCCAGGAATCTGCATTCCACCCCAAAACCAGCAAGTTGACCCAGCAATTCGCGCCAGCGCGTGATCTTTGGGCGCCGGTGTCTTACCCGTCCGTAGGAACCCTTGGGGAATACTGGGCCTGCCGCGAAGCGGTCACCCTGCAGGATATGAGCGGGCTGCGCAAATATGACATTATCGGCCCGGATGCCGAACGCCTGTTGCAAGAGGCAACCACCCGCAATGTCGCAAAGCTGGCGGTTTGGCGCGGGCAATATACGTTGATGTGTGACGATCAGGGCCAGGTCATTGACGACGGTACCCTGTTCCGTCTGTCGCCCAACTTGTTCCGCTGGTGCTGTGGTTCTGAGGAATCTGGGCGCAACCTGAATGAATTGGCTGAGGCGAATAATTGGCAGGCGCGTGTTGTTGCCCTTGGGGGCGCAATGCCAAACCTTGCTCTGCAAGGCCCCAAATCCCGCGATGTGTTGCGAAAGATCGCTTTCACGCAACCTCATGTTCCAACTCTGGATGATCTGAAATGGTTCGGAGTGACCGTGGCCCGGATCGGCGATCGTGACGGAATCCCTTTTATGTTGTCGCGTTCAGGCTACACGGGCGAGCTGGGATATGAATTATTTTGCTCAGCAACGGATGCGCCCGCCCTTTGGGATGCAGTCATGGACGCTGGAGAGGAGTTCGGGATCGCCCCCATGGGTTCAGCCGCACTGGAAACCATACGTATCGAGGCAGGGCTCGCGGCCGCAAATGCGGAATTCGCACCTGGCGTCGATGCATTGGAAGCCGGACTCGGCTTTGCAGTCGATTTCCGTAAGGAACAATTCCGAGGGCGTGAAGCCCTTGCAAGAAATGCCAAAGATCCACGCCGCGTTCTGACGGGCCTGATCTTTGACCAAGACGACGTGCCGGCCCACGGGGCGCATGTCTATCTGGGCGAGCGCCCGGTTGGCGTCATCACGTCGGCAACGCGCTCCCCGTCGCTGGAGGTCGCCATCGCAATGGCGCGCCTTTCTGTCGAGCATTCAGAGCCGGGAACAAAGCTCGAAGTGGGACAAATGGACGGACACATGAAGAAGCTGTCTGCCACTGTCACAAATGTTCCGTTCATCGATCCGACCCGCGCACGCGCGCGGGCCTGAGAACTATCAAGAGACCAACAAGGAGAAGTTACAATGAAAAAACTGCTTTCCACAGCGCTGGCCGCCAGCCTTGCCCTATCGGCAACATCTGCGGCAGCGCAAGAAACCGTTATGGTCGGCGAACCCAGCTGGCCCGGAGCGCGGATCATGGCCAACTTGATCGGTCAGATCATTGAATCCCGCCTAGGTGGCGAAGTGGGCTATGCCCCTGGCGCAAACGCAGTCATCTTTGCCGCAATGGCCGGTGGCCGTGGTGACATTGACGTGCATCCGGATGTTTGGTTGCCAAACCAGCAGAGCTTTGTCGATGAATATGGCGACGGCGTTACCCTGTCCGAAGGCAACTATGAAGGCAGCGCTGGCATCTGTGTTCCAACATACATGGCCGAAGATCACAACATTCGCACGATCTACGACCTTGCGACCCCGATGGCGCAGGAGCTGTTCGACAGCGATGGCGACGGCATGGGCGAGGTTTGGGTTGGCGCGTCCGGTTGGGCATCGACCAATACGTTCCGCGTGCGCGTCCGTGATTACGGTATCGAAACCTTCCTGACGCCAACCACCGAGGATGAAACGGTTTTCTACAGCCGCCTGCGTGATTTGATCGAGGCCGGTGAAGGGGCCGCGTTCTACTGCTACGCGCCACATTACGTGCACGCTCTCTATGACGTCACCATGCTCGAAGAGCCTGCGTATGACGAATCCATGTACACCATGGTGTCGGCAGACCAGACTGCAAACTGGTTCGAGGAAAGCTCGATCATGACCGGCGAGCCTGTGAAAACCGTCCGTGTGGCCTTTTCGAACTCGCTGAACGAGCGCAACCCTGCGGCGGCCTCGTTCCTGCAAGCGATCGACATGGACGCGTTGGCACTGTCGCAGCTGACTTACCAAGTGGTTGTTCAGGGTCAGGAAATTGACGAAGCGGTTGCCGGATGGATGGCTGAAAACGGCGATATCATCGACGGCTGGCTTGGCCTGAACTGATCGTAACCTTGCAACGGCTCTGGCGGATCGTTCCGCCAGAGCCCTTTTTCTTTAAATTGAGGGGCGGGGTACATGTCGAAAGAGATTGCAATTGACGCACGGGGCGTCTGGAAAGTGTTCGGCGAAAAAGCCGATCAAGCATTGGCGGCGATCCACGCCGAAGGATTGAGCAAAAAAGAAGTTCTCAATCGGTTTGGCTGTGTGGTCGGTGTGGCCGATGCCAGCTTTGAGATTGAAAAGGGCGAACTGTTCTGCGTTATGGGCCTGTCCGGGTCGGGCAAATCCACATTGGTGCGTCACGTAAACCGCCTGTTGGAACCGACTGCTGGACAGATCTTGATCGGCGACGAAGACGTTATGGGCCTCAACGCAGAGCGCCTTCGCGAATTGCGAAACCACCGGGTTGCGATGGTGTTCCAAAATTTCGGGCTGATGCCGCACCGCACGGTACGCGACAATGTCGCCATGCCGCTGGAAATCCGCGGCACTGGCAAGGCTCAACGATGGGCCGAGGCGGACCGTGTTCTGGAACTGGTGGAACTGACCGGTTGGGAAGATAAATACGCCCACGAGCTTTCGGGCGGGATGCAGCAGCGTGTGGGCCTTGCTCGCGCCATTGCCTCAGACCCGGAAATTCTGCTTATGGATGAACCCTTTTCGGCGCTTGACCCGCTGATCCGCAAACAGTTGCAGGAGCAGTTCATGGCGCTCAGCCGTGAGTTGAACAAAACCACGATGTTCATCACGCATGACCTTGATGAGGCGATCCGTATCGGACACCGCATCGCGATCATGAAGGACGGACGGATCGTTCAGATTGGCACGCCCGAGGACATCATCTTGAACCCGGCAGATGAGTATGTGTCTGACTTTGTGGCGGGCATTTCCAAGCTCAACATGGTTTTTGCCCATTCCGTCATGACTCCGGTCGACCGGTTCAAAGCCGATCACGGCGATTTGCCGAAAGACGCACAAGTGGCCCATCCGGAAATGGACCTTTCAGCGTTGATGGACCTTGCCGTCGAAGGCAGTGGGATCGTCAAGGTTGTGGCCGACGGATCAACTGTCGGGGTCATCAACCGAACCGGTCTAATCCGCGCCATCAAAGAAAATCAGGGATAAGGGGGCAGAGACATGTCAGATAATCACGCAACAGAACGCCTTAACCCGCTGATCGACGAATTCGTCGGCCAAAACCAATCCTATTACCGCGGTGTTTTCGGCACCATGCTTCTGGCGCCGGGCTACAAATTCACGCTCAATTGGGCCGCTGCCCTTTTGGGTCCCGTCTGGTATGGCGCACGTGGCCTTTGGTCTTGGTTCCTCGGCATGTTGCTGTTGGAAACAGTCGCCTTCATCCTAATTGGGATGGGCCTGTTTGGCGATCTCGGCGCAAGCTCGCGCGAGAGGGCCGTCAGCATTCAATCCACTTTGGACCTGCGTTATCAGCAAATTGAAGTTGCCGAACAAAACGGTGCTTCGTCACTGGAGTCTCTTCAACGCGCCGCAGAAGCCCTTGAAGGAGCGCTGGCCGATGCTCAGGCAGCAGCAACCGCTGCGGACGCAACAGGTTTGCGCTTCATTTTCGCCGGTCTGGTCATTTTGGCCGGTTTCAAACTCGTGACAGCAGCATTGGCAAACTGGAACCTGGAAAAACAGTTTGCGCGATGGCGTTCGGATCGAGATGTGGCCAACGGTTGGTCGATGAGCAGAATGTTGATTGCCGCGGGGGCATTTGCCTTCACGGTAATCGTTTCGACCATCCAGTTTGCTCAGCCTGAGGCTATTGGCGTATTGGGAGAATTCCCGACAGACGGCAATTGGCGTATCCTTGTTGGTGACTGGATCCAAGCCGGGTTTGACTGGCTGCGCACGTCCGGGCGCGGTGTCTTTGACGGCATCACATGGTTCATGCGGACCCTGCTGGACTGGATCGAAGTTGTTCTTGTCGACAGCCCATGGCCGGTTGTGGCCTTCGTGATCTGCATGTTGGCCTATCTGTCAGCCGGACCGCGTGTTGCAATCTTTACCGGCGTCGCCCTTGCCTATCTGGGCCTGCTCAGCTTCTGGGAAAAGGCTATGACCACGGTTGCCCTTCTGGGCGCTGCGGCGATGATCTCGATCGTTGTCGGTATCCCGCTCGGCATTTACTGCGCGCGGCGGCCCAAGGCCTATGCCATCGTGCGGCCCATTCTGGATTTCATGCAGTCGATGCCCAGCTTCGTTTACCTGATCCCGGTTGTGGCCTTTATCGGATCGGGCAAGCCCGCGGGCGTGGTCGCAACCATGATCTTTGGCTCACCCCCGGTTATTCGCTTTACCGTTCTTGGCCTGCAACAGGTACCAGAAACGGTTCGCGAAGCGGCCTTGGCATTCGGGGCAACCCCCCGATACCTCCTTTGGCGGGTCGATCTGCCATTGGCGGCGCGCACTATTATGGCAGGCGTCAACCAAACCATCCTCCTCTCCCTGGCCATGGTTGTTGTGGCGTCGCTGATTGGTGCGCAAGGTTTGGGTGAGGATGTTCTGGAGGCCCTGCAATTTGCGGCCGCCGGTCAGGGCATCCTTGCCGGCCTCGCCATCCTGTTCTGTGCTTTGATCCTTGACCGGATCGTTGCCGGGAAAGGTAAAAGCTAAACAGCAGACCATCTAAGACAATTGAGGGCGCGGTTTCTATGAAGCCGCGCCCTTTTGCTGTTTCGCGCAGCGGTACCGAAAGGAACGGTGTGCAGAATGATCACGAAATCGTCAGTTTCTTTGTAAGCTAAGCCAACGCAACACTGTGATCCTAACCCGCTGCACTGCCCTGCTGAAAAATGGAGCCAATCGATGACGCCAGTTGAAATTGCCCGCTTCGACGAGATTGCTGATCGCAAACCGGCCTATGCGCTGGTTGGCGAAGTTGATTTGGTCGTAGTTAAATTCGACGACGATATTTCAGTCTTTTATGGGCGCTGCCTGCATCGTGGTGCCTTGATGGCGGATGGGTTTGTCAGCGGCAATAACCTGATGTGCGGTGTGCACTATTGGGACTATCGCCTTGATAGCGGCGTGTCGGAATATGCAAATGATGAGGCACTACCTAAGTTCAAATCATGGGTCGAAGACGGCGCCATCCTTGTAGACGAGGATGAGATCAACGCGTGGGCGAAAGACAATCCGCAGCCCTATAAACGCGATCAATACCTGGGCCTTTACGCCGACCCCAGCCACGGAACCGAGGAAGAGCCCTATAACGGTCTGATCCAGCGTTACGCAAAATCCGGCCTGACCAAAACAGGCCATCACGGGACGGTTGAATCGATGGGCGTCCCACGCGCACAGCTGCCTGATTGGGATGACATCCAGCTGCTGACCGCGCAATTGGCCAAGCCTCCTTTGCTGGATGATGATCCGGTTGGAACTGAGGTGATCATCGGCCCCAATGCGCAAAGACCGCTGCGGCTTGAGATTCCCTTGTTTGTCTCAGACATGAGCTTCGGGGCATTGTCTGAACCCGCCAAGGTCGCGTTAGCGACGGGCGCGGAAATGGCCGGAACTGGCATTTGTTCCGGAGAGGGCGGGATGCTGCCGGAAGAACAACAAGCCAACAGTCGCTATTTCTACGAATTGGCCTCAGGCCGGTTCGGCTTCTCGTGGGACAAACTGGCAAAGGTGCAGGCCTTTCACTTCAAAGGGGGCCAAGGGGCCAAAACCGGTACAGGCGGGCATTTGCCCGGCAACAAGGTAAAGGGCAAGATCGCCGAGGTCCGAGGATTGGAGCCCGGCACCGCTGCCGTCTCCCCTCCCCGCTTTCCCGATTGGACGGAAGTGGCCCAAATCAAAGAATTTGCCGATGAAGTGCGGGATCGCACTGGCGGCATCCCCATCGGTTACAAACTGTCTGCCCAGCATATCGAGAAAGATATCGACGCAGCGCTGGAAGTTGGCGTGGATTACATCATCCTTGATGGCCGTGGTGGCGGCACCGGGGCTGCGCCGATTATCTTCCGTGACAATATCTCGGTCCCGACCATCCCGGCATTGGCCCGCGCGCGGCGGCATCTGGACGTATCCGGACGTGGCGATATCAGTCTGGTGATTACCGGCGGCCTCAGAAAGCCCGCCGATTTCATCAAGGCGATGGCGCTTGGGGCTGATGCCGTTGCGGTATCGAATTCGGCGATGCAAGCCATCGGCTGCCTTGCTATGCGCGCCTGCCACACAAACAACTGCCCAGTCGGAATTGCGACCCAAAAGGAAAACCTGATTCAGCGTCTCAAGGTTGAACAATCAGCCCAGCAATTGGCCAATTTCTTCTCAGCCTCGGTCGAGTTGATGCAGGTGATGGCGCGGGCTTGCGGCCACGATCACCTATCCAAGTTTAATGCTGAGGACCTCACAACTTGGAAGAAAGAGATGTCCGAGCTGTCCGGCATTTCCTTCGGCGGCCTAGGATAGACGCAACGTTCCAAGGGAAAAACCTTGCATCGCCCCCCTTTGTAGATAAAAAGAAGGGACGAAAGAGAAGTGCCCGAGAAATTATCTATAAAATAGGATACCCCCATGAAGGACATGATTTCAGACCTCCGCACGGATTGGACCCGCGAAGAGGCCGAAGCGATCTATAACGCCCCCTTCATGGACCTGCTTTATCGCGCGCAAACCGTGCATCGGGAATATTTCGACCCCAACCAAGTGCAACGCTCGAAGCTCCTCTCGATCAAGACCGGCGGCTGCGCCGAGGATTGCGCTTATTGCAGCCAGTCGGCGCGCAATGGCAGCCAACTGCCCGCAGCCAAGCTGATCGAGGTGGAACGCGTGATTTCCGAGGCCAAAAAGGCCAAAGAAGGCGGCGCGACCCGTTATTGCATGGGCGCGGCATGGCGATCGCCAAAGGATCGCGACATGGCCACGCTGGAGGCGATGGTCCAAGGCGTCAAAGATCTGGGCATGGAAACCTGCATGACGCTTGGCATGCTGGATGATGATCAGGTCTTCCGGCTGAAGGATGCCGGCCTTGACTATTACAACCACAATATCGACACGTCCGAGCGCTATTATTCCGAGATCATCTCGACCCGCACTTTTGCCGACCGCATCGACACGCTGAACCGCGTGCGCGAGGCCGGGATCAAGGTATGCTCGGGCGGCATTGTCGGCATGGGCGAAAAACAGATGGACCGCATCGACATGCTGCTGGCCCTAGCAACGCTTGAAGAACATCCAGATTCCGTGCCGGTTAACATGTTGATCCCAATGGACGACACGCCACTGGCCAATGTGCAAAAGCTTGATCCGATCGAGTTTGTCCGAACTGTTGCGCTGGCGCGCATCCTGATGCCGAAGAGCCATGTGCGCCTGTCGGCGGGCCGTACTGATATGTCGGATGAGCTGCAGGCGATGTGTTTCTTTGCCGGGGCCAACTCAATCTTTGTCGGTGACACTTTGTTGACCGCTGACAACCCGGAAGAAGACGCCGATACCGCGCTCTTCGCAAAACTCGGCCTCACCGCCATGGCCGCAGGCTCGCACGGCACGAAATGAGCCTGTTGGGCCGTCATGAAAACGCTTTGGCCGCACTGCAAGCACGCGGCCGCTATCGTGCGCTATCCCCGCGCGCAGGGCACGATTTCGCGTCGAATGACTATTTGGGGCTCGCCGGATCAGATCTTTTGGCAACGGCAGCCCTGCGCGCCTTGTCCCAGGGCGTTCCGGTTGGCGCTGGAGGCTCTCGTTTATTGCGTGGCAATGACGATGCACATTCTCGGCTGGAGCGGTTTGCAGCCACGTTTTTCGGCACCGAGGCTGCACTTTTCATGGGTGGTGGTTTTCAGGCCAATACCGCGATTTTCTCTACCCTTCCCGGCCATGAAGACCTCGTGCTTTATGACGCGCGCATCCATGCGAGCGCCCATGACGGTATGCGCCTGGGCCGCGCCAAAACGCAGAGCTTTGCCCATAACGACATTGCTGCTGCGCGGCAGGCTGCTGCCAATTGGTCTGGGGGCGGTCGGATTTGGATCGCTATCGAAAGCCTTTATTCTATGGATGGCAACTTTGCGCCTGTGGCGGAATTTGTTGCTCTTGCCGAAGAACTGGACGCGATGCTGGTCATTGACGAGGCGCATGCCACCGGCGTTCTGGGTGATCACGGCCGTGGTTTAAGCCATGCCTTTGCCGGCACCCCGCGTGTGCTGGCACTACACACTTGCGGAAAGGGTCTTGGGGTGTCTGGCGCATTGATCACCGGCGCCTCTACACTGATCGAGACCCTGATCAACAAGGCCCGCAGCTTTATCTTTGCCACTGCGCCCTCGCCCCTGAATGCAGCGTTGGTTGAAGCCGCGTTACGCGAGTTGCAGGCCAGCTCCGCGCGTCAGGACACCCTCGCGTCACTTGTCGCTCATGCTCATTCTGAGGCTGCCCGGCTTTGTGGTCTGAGCGGCTTCGAAAGCCAGATCATGCCCGTGATAATTGGCGCGGATAAGCCCACCATGGCCCTCGCCAATCGACTACAAAATGCTGGATATGACATCCGTGGTATCCGACCGCCGACGGTGCCGCGCCACACCTCGCGGTTGCGCATTTCCATTACGCTGAATGTTACTTCAAAAACTGTCACGCAAGCCTTCGAAGACCTCGCACGCGAGATGGAAAGAGAGGCGGCATGAGCGCGCTTATCGTTGCGGGCACCGATACAGGCATCGGCAAAACCATTTTTGCCGCCGGGCTGACCCAGGCGCTGAACGGCACCTATTGGAAGCCAGTTCAATCGGGCCGTGAGGAAGAAACCGACAGCCAGATCGTCGTGCGCCTGTCTGGCCGTCCGGTCTTGCCCGAGGGGTGTATTTTCGACCTTCCCGCCAGCCCGCACCTATCGGCCGAGGCCGAGGGCGCTGTCATCGACCCGGACACACTGACCCTGCCTGAAATTGACGGTCCATTGGTTGTCGAAGGTGCCGGTGGCCTTATGGTGCCACTCAACCGCGAGATGCTTTATGTTGAGCTGTTTGCCCGGTGGCACGCGCCGGTCCTGTTGGTGGCCCGCACCCAGCTTGGCACGATCAATCACAGCCTTCTGTCGATTGCAGCTCTGCGCGCGCATGGATGCCCGATCCTTGGGATAGGCTTTGTCGGCGACGCGGAACCCGAGGTTGAAAAGACGATTTGCGACTTTGGCGACGTGCCGCATCTAGGTCGCCTGCCCCGCATCGATCCACTGGCACCTGAGACATTGAAAGGCGCTTTTGCCACCATCGACCTGAACACAATCAAGGTGGCGCTATGACTCCTCTAGAATTCGATCAGGCCCATCTGTGGCACCCCTACACCAATGTCGTGAAGCCAGGACCGACTTTTCTGGTAAAGGAAGCCGAGGGCGCGACGATCACGCTGGACGACGGCACGCAACTCATCGACGCCATGTCCTCTTGGTGGTGTATGCTGCATGGCCATCGCAACCCCAAGATCACCCGAGCCATCCACGACCAGCTAGACCGCCTGCCGCATGTGATGTTCGGCGGCTTGACCCACGAACCGGCAATTGAACTGGGGCAACGGTTGTTGGCGATGACCCCGGACAGTCTCACGCGGATCTTCTATTGCGACAGCGGTTCTGTTGCCGTTGAGGTCGCGATGAAGATGGCGGTGCAATACCAGCACGGTCAAGGTTGTCCCGGGCGTTCCAAATTCCTCACAATCCGCTCTGGCTATCACGGCGACACATGGAAAGCGATGAGTGTTTGCGACCCGGACACGGGCATGCACCACCTCTTCCAAGGCGCTGTTTCCGTTCAACATTTCCTAGCTCGACCACCCATCCGAATGGGACAAGACTGGCCCGATGATCCAACCCGGAATGGCTTGGCCGAATTGGAACAGGTACTACGTGACCATGCAGATGAGATTGCAGGGTTTATTCTGGAACCCGTCGTCCAAGGCACGGGCGGGATGTATTTCTTTCACCCCGAATATCTGAATCAAGCGCGCAGGATTTGCGACGAATATGGTGTGCTGTTGATCTTTGACGAGATCGCCACCGGATTCGGGCGAACCGGAAAACTATTTGCGACCAGCCACTTGTCAGTTGAACCTGACATCATTTGCCTCGGTAAAGCGCTAACCGGCGGGCATATCAGCTTTGCAACAACCATGACCAACGACCGCGTGGCCGAAGGCATTGGCCATGCTGAGCCTGGGATCTTCATGCATGGGCCGACCTATATGGCAAACCCGCTGGCATGTGCCGCGGCCTCAGCCTCGCTTGAGATCTTGTCAGACGGTGATTGGGAAGCTCAAACCTCGGCGATCGCAAGACAGATGCAGGTCGAATTGGCCCCCGCCCGCGACTATCCCGGTGTTCGCGATGTTCGGGTTCTGGGCGCGATTGGCGTGATCGAGATGGACCACCGCGTTAGTGCGGACGCGGCCCATGCCCGCGCGAAAGACCTTGGGGTTTATCTGCGCCCCTTTGGCCACAACATCTATACCATGCCGCCATTCATCTGCGCGCCGGACGAAATTTCAAAGATATGCAGCGGAATGCTAACACTTGCGGGGGAACTGTGATGCAGGTCCGCTGGCTTAAGAAATCTGGTGCGGAAGACGTCATTGTCGTCTTCGGGGGATGGGCTTTGGGCGACCACCCGTATCAGGATCTGGCTGGCTCATGTGACGTTTTGTTGGTTGATGATTACCGTGATCTCGATGCGGAGCTGCCATCATTGGATCGTTACCGGACGCGGTCACTTGTCGCTTTTTCCCTTGGCGTCGCAGGCTATGGTCACTGGTGCATCGGCCGCACCGATCCGTTCGCACGCAAAGTGGCCGTTAACGGAAGCCTCACCCCGGTTCACCCGTCAACTGGCATTCCGCCACGCGTTTTTGAACTGACCCGAAGAACCTTAAATGCCGATAGTTTTCAGACATTTGTGACACGTTGCTACGGCACCCGCCAGGCCGATTTTGCGATAGAATGCGACGCGCGAAAAGACGAGCTGGCCCAGATTGCAGCGCGCGGTGAAGCGCCTGAAGTCACCTTTGATCGGATTTGGATTGGCCGCAATGACAAGATATTCGCGCCCGCCAATCTCAACCGCGCGTGGCAATCACAACAGGCGGTCGTCCGTGAAATCGACGCGCCGCATGTTGCCTTTGCCAAGTGGTCAAATTGGCAGGAGGTTTTGGCATGAAAGACCTCGCCCTTCCTCCGTCGCATCAATCGCGCATCCGTCAGAGCTTCTGTAGAAGTTTACGAACCTATCACCATGGTGCCGAAGTTCAGGCCGAAATTGCAGCGGATCTGGCTGCGGACCTGGACGCCGTGCAGGTCAAAGCCACCCATTTTGAAACAGTTTTCGAATTCGGATGTGGCACCGGCCACCTCACCCGCGCCCTGTGCGCGCGGTATTCTTTTGAGACCCTGCTCTTAAATGATCTGGTTCCCGATTGCGCGCAACACGTTTCGGATGTCGAGGCCCGATTTTTGCCCGGCCCGGTCGAATCATTAACGCTTCCCAAAGACTTGTCCTTGATTGCTTCTGCCTCGACCATCCAATGGGTGACGGCTCTGCCCGAGCTTTTGGATCACCTGGCCCGCAAACTGGCCCCTGATGGATGGTTGGCACTTAGCGGCTTTGGGTCCCGACAATTTCAGGAACTGGCCACCCTCGGCTCAACGGCTGGCGCCCCAAGCTACGCCGATGCGGCCGACCTTGCCGCGATGCTGCCGGAAAAGATGGAAATTGTGTCTCTGATTCAATCGCCCAAAACTCTGTGGTTCGACACAACAACCGCGCTGTTGCGGCATCTGCGGGCGACCGGCGTGAACGGGCAGGCCTCTTCCAATTGGACCCGCAAGTCTCTGAGCGCATTTGATGCGGCTTATCGCGAACGGTTCGAACAGGATGGGCGTGTACGGCTAACCTATGATCCGGTTCGTCTTGTCGCGCGAAAACGCGGCTAACCCAGTCGCGACAAATGTCGGCGCAACACGGATACGGCCAGATCGACATCACGTGCTGCGATGGCCGACATGATCGCCCGATGATCCCGGTCGGCCCGTTTTTCCCAACGCTCGGAATAATTTGCCAGTAAATGCCGAGCCGACAAGACCTGCAAATCAGCCAGTTCTGCCAACATGCGTGGCATACCGCATCCCGCGATAATCGCCATGTGAAAGCGCCGGTTCTGCGCCTCCCAAGTCAGGATGTCCTCGGCCTCATCACAAGCCAAGCGGGCACTTTCGGCCTCATCCTTTTGTGGTTGAGTCAGATTAGGCAGCGAGTGGCGCAGCGCCGCTGGTTCCAAGGCCAACCGCATTTCCCGAACCTCGCGGGCGGTCGCGGTGTCAAACTCAGCCACACGCACGCCCCGCCGAGGCAGGCTAACCGCCAATCCGCGCGCCTCTAACCGCAATAGCGCTTCGCGAACAGGGACATGGCTGGTGTCAAATTCGCGGGCAATGTGATCCTGGCGCAGCTTTTCACCTGCTGGCAGGTCCCCACGCACAATCCGATCGGTCAGCACGTTCAGGATCTGGTCCGATATGGTTTGTTTTGCGGCGTTTGTCATGCCCAAGGTGATAGGCAGAGCGCCCTGCCCCTGCAAGCCCTCGGACGCTCATAGGACTTATTGTTCACGCGCAGTCTGGGCTGATATCGCCAAACCCGAGAGCACAATCAGGGCGATGCCACCGATGGCCAGCCAATTGGTCGGCGTCCCCCAAAGCAGATAGGCAAACAGGATCGCAAAAACCAAAAAGGAATAGTCGATCACCGCCACCATATGAGCCGTTCCGATCTGATAAGCCTTGGCGATCAAAGTTACAGCCACGATCGATCCCGCGGCCTGCAAAACTGTCACGCCCCAGAACCACGAACCGGGCCACACCCAGCCACGGGTCAGAAAGCCCGGCTGATCAACTGGAGCGACGGTGAAATAAACAAGAAGGACAGCGCCAACCAGACCCAAGGCCAAAATCGTACCCATTGTCAGCGCCAATGGGCTTTCGTCTTGGCAAATTTTGGCTGTCAGCAGCATCCCCAACCCATAAAATGCACCTGCAAATAACGGAACGATCGATAGCACCGTTAGTGTAGCGGGATCCGGTTGAAGCAGCATGATCACACCTGCAAAGCCCGCCAGAATGATGGCGTAATGGACAAGAGTGATGCGAACAGCAAAGAAGATCCCGGAAAAGATCAGCACCCAAATCGGCGCCGTGAACAAACCCGCACCGGCCTGCGCCACGCTCATGATCCCCAAAGCACCGAAATAAATCAGCAACCCCGCAACGACACTGACACTGCGCCAGGTCAGTCGGGTCAGGTTTTTGGGTGCAATACCCCATCCAAAGACTGCGCCAATGGCAAAGATCATTGGAACAGCTATGACACTGCGCATCAGGTGAAACTGCCAAAGGCTAACCTCATCCGACAGGCTGGCAATGAAGTTATCAATAAAGCCAAGGATCGCGGCACCCGTCAAAGAATAGAGCGCGGCGCGAAAATTTGCGTGAGCCAGCATCAGAAGATCCAACAAAAAGTGATGAATTGGCAAAACGGCCCCCGAAACTGGGAAGGCCGTCTGCGTCCTCACTTTAACGCAGGATTGCGCTTTGGTCGACCGAAACTTGGGCTGGGGCTAAGCGGCCGCGCTCATAAAACTGCGAAATGCACGTGGCAACAATCCACCTTGTGCAAAGGTGGCCCGCTCGCCGGCATTATACAGACGCAAGTCCAGGGCAACGGTTTCACTTGCGCCATCCTTGCGGTGAATGGCCAGGGTTGCGGCGCTAAGATCCCCAGCAAAATCAATATCGAAAAGCTCAGATCCATCCAGCCCCAGAGTTTTGCGCGTCACACCCTCTGGAAAGCAAAGCGGCGCTATGCCCATATTCACAAGGTTCGACCGGTGAATCCGCTCAAAGCTTTCTGCGATGACGGCGCGCACCCCAGCCAGCCAAGGTGCTTTGGCGGCCGTGTCGCGGGATGACCCGCACCCATATTCCCGGCCCCCGATCACTACCAAACCCTGTCCGCGACCAGTGTAGGCTTTGATGGCTTTGAAAATTGTCGTCACTTCACCTTCGGGCTCGATCCGGGTCCACGACCCTTCCTTCCCGGGAACCATCTCATTTTGAAGGCGGTAGTTTGCGAAAGTAGACCGAATGACGATATCAGCGCAGCCACGCCGCGTTCCAAATGAATTGAAATCGCGCGGCTGAATGCCTTTGCGGATCAGGAACTGCCCAGCCTCGGATTGTGGTGTGATCATCCCAGAGGGTGAAATATGATCCGTGGTCACAGAATCGCCAAGGATTGCCAACGGCCGCAATCCGGTCAATTTATGCGTTGTTGGTGCCAGATCTGAGATTTGCTTTACGAATGGCGGAAAGCTGACATAGGTCGACGGAACCCAGTCATACCGCCCTGCATCAACCGACATGTCGTTCCAATGCTCATTCACATCGCCAATGACCTTGTAGTTATTGGTAAAGTCCTCAGGCTTCAAATTGGCCGAGATGATCCGATCTACGTCCTCGGAACTTGGCCACAAATCCGAAAGGTAAACTGGCGTCCCGTCAGCGGCCTCACCGATCGGATCCTTGGTCAAATCTTTCAGGATTGTGCCCGCCAGAGCGTAAGCCACAACCAAGGGCGGCGAGGCCAGCAGATTGCGCGACGCCAACGGGTGGATACGCCCCGCGAAATTCCGGTTCCCCGATAGCACGGCGACACCCTTGATATCCTCGGATGTGATCGCGGATTCGTGCGAAGGCGCAAGAGGACCGGACATGCCATTACAGGTCGAACAGGAAAAGGCAGCAACGGCAAAACCCAACTGATCCAAAGGCTTTTGCAGGCCGCTTTCCTCAAGATACTGGGCCACCACTCGCGATCCCGGCGCAAGCGACGTTTTGACATGCGGTGGAACAGTCAGCCCAAGCGCCACCGCGTTTTGGGCAATGAGACCGGCCAGCACCATATTGCGAGGATTTGCCGTGTTGGTGCAGCTGGTCACCGCCGCAATGATCACATCGCCGTCGCCAATATCATAGTCTTCGTCAGGAACAGGTACCCGACGACGCGCCTCAGCCTCGGCCTGTGGTGCAAGGCGGGAAAAGGTTGCTGCCAGATCCATACTTTGTTCTGGCCGCGCAGGGCCTGAAACCGTGCGCCCGATACGTGACAAATCCAATTCAATTACGTCGTCGTAGTCAACTTTGCCCGCGTCTTCGCCCGCCCAGAGGTTTTGCACTTTGCAAAACGCTTCGGTCTGCGCAACGTGATCGGAGGACCGTCCCGTTTCCCGTAAATATTTCAATGTGTTAGAATCAACCGGACAAAAAACGCAGGTTGAGCCATATTCCGGAGACATATTGGCAATCGTCGCACGGTCTGCGACCCCCAACCGATCGTAACCTGCACCAAACAGCTCAACGAACTGATCCACCACCCCACGAGAGCGCAATTTTTCCGCGACAACAAGCGCAATGTCCGTGGCTGTAATATCCGACGAGGGCGAACCAGTCACTTCCAACCCAATAACTGGCGGCACATTGACAAGGCTGGTCTCGCCGAACATCAGCGCCTCACCCTCCAGCCCACCTATGCCCCACCCCAGAACGCCCAATGCGTTGATCATGGTGGTGTGGCTGTCGGTTCCCAAATTGGTATCCGGGATCAGCAGGTCAGGCGAACTTGGGTCGGCCAACACAGTCTTCCCAAGGAATTCCAGGTTAACCTGATGCATGATCCCGCCGCCCGGAGGAACAACCCGCAGGTTCGCGAACCGCGCTTCGCAAGCCTTCAGGAAGGCAAAGCGCTCGCGATTTACTTCAAATTCGCGGTCCATATTGCGCTTGAGAGCACCCTCTTCGGCCCAATGGTTAATTGTCATCGAGTGGTCGATCACCAGGTCAACAGGCAGGCTGATATCTACTGCTGATGGATCACGACCATGGTCCTCAAGTTTGCTGCGCATCGCCATCAGGTCGACCAACAGTGGAAGGCCAAGCATATCCTGTAGCAGCAACCGTGCAGGACGGAATGGCACGGCTGTGCTGTCCCGGTTGGCAACACTGGCCGCAGCCTGCCCATCTTTGGAATGTCGGGCCGCGTTTTCGGCCAGCACCCGCAATGAATACGGCATCGAATTCAGCCGTGGGCCAAGCATGCTGGCATAGTTGATGGCGTGTTTCTGAGTTCCCGGAATAGTAAGAAAATCCACGTTGCGTCCCCTTTTTCAAGTTGTCACCTCCTAGACAAACTCCCTGCTTTGTCACAAGGATTGAGCCAATGATTTCGTCAGGGAGAACGCCATGTCCGCCAACCGAACAGAATCTGTGGAACGGGCACTTTCAATTCTTAACGCGTTTTCGACACAGCGGCCTGAGATGACTCTGGCCGAACTTGCCGAGGAAACCGGACTGCACAAAAGCACTATTTTGCGCCTCACAAATTCAATGGATATATTCGGGTTCATCCAGCGCGATGCCAGTGGTCGCTTCAGTGTCGGGCCGAGCGTCTGGCGGCTTGGCCTCATTTTCCGCCGCGACTTCTTGCGTCGGTCCGATGTTGCGCCGGCATTAAAAATGCTGGTCGAGGCGACCGGTGAAACGGCAAGTTTCTACGTAAAAGCAGGGCAAGATCGCGTCTGCCTTTACCGCGAGAACTCTCCCAACCTGTTGCGCTTTCATGTCGAAGAAGGCATGCGCCTCAAGCTGTCAACAGGTGCGTCAGGAATGGTATTGCGTCATTTCTCAGGTGAACCCATCGGTGATTTATCAGCGTTCAACAAAAACGGGACCGCGACTTCGGTGGGCCAAACCAACCCAAATATTTCATCCATTGCCGCGCCCGTCTTTTCCCCTGACGGCGATTTATTGGGGGCTTTGACAGTGTCAGGCCTGTCTGATCGATTGAATGAGCAGGCCCGCGAAGCTGTAACGCCCCTGTTGGAACGTTTGGCTCGAACACTCGCCCGCAAAGAGAGTTCTATCTGACGAAATATGACTGACCTGACTTGCATGGCGAAAATGCTATCCCTAGCAGTGCACAAACCAAACACCGCGGAGAGTGACCGATGCTTACCACCGAGATCAACAAGGCCTTTCGCAACCGGCTCAATGCAGGCGGCGCGATCCTGATGCCAGGCGCATCGAATGCATTGGCCGCGCGAATTATTGACGACCTGGCCTTTGAGGCGATCTATATTTCTGGCGCTGGCGTCACCAATTCCCATCTGGGGATGCCGGATTTGGGCTTCATTTCATTGCCGGAACTCGCCCAAACCACCGCGGCCATTCGAAACGTGACCGACCTACCTTTGGTCGTCGATGCGGATACCGGATTTGGCAACGCGGTCAATGTTCATCACACAGTCCGAATGCTGGAACGTGCAGGCGCAAGCGCCATTCAGCTGGAGGATCAGGTCAGCCCAAAACGGTGCGGACATTTCTCTGGAAAAGACGTAGTGGGCCTAGATGAGGCACGGAGCCGCATCCGGGCTGCTGTCGACGCCCGCCAGGATCCAAATTTCCTTGTGGTTGCACGCACAGACGCCCGTGCCGCGCAAGGTCTCAATGCTGCATTGGACAGAGCGGAAGCCTTTATTGAAGACGGCGCTGACATCACTTTTGTCGAAGCTCCCGTCTCAGCCGAAGAGATTGCAGCCATTCCCGCCCGCTTGAATCCGACGCCGCAACTGATCAACCTGGTGATCGGTGGACAAACGCCGATCCTGGACTATGCCAAATTGGACCATTTGGGATATGGCCTTGTCCTTTACGCAAACACCGCGCTTCAGGCAGCGATTCTTGGCATGTATAACGCACTCGGAAGCCTCAAACGTGATGGAAAGATGGATGAAACCGGTCCGGTGGCCAGTTTCGACTTGCGTCAACGTGTTGTGGCCAAAAGCGAATACGACGCCATGGAAGCCAAATACGCCACACAGTAGAAAAGGATACACTCAATCCGCTTCAACCTGTCGATTTAGGCTTTCCGTCATGGTTGAGATGAGCAACGACTGTGATAATGGCTTTGTCAGCACCGCGTCCATTCCGGCTGCGAGACATTGGGCGCGGTCTTCCTCCATTGCGTGGGCGGTCAAGGCTATGATCGGGCATCTCGCTCGATTGGTCTTTTCTTCATAGCTTCGAATTGCTTGTGTCGCCGAGTGCCCGTCAAGAACCGGCATCGAGACATCCATTAGAACAACGTCGTACCGATCATGTTCGATCGCATCTACGGCCAATTGGCCGTTTTCGACAACTTTTAGTTCAACACCAGTTTTGCCCAACATCTTTTCTAGCAGCAACCGATTTGTACGGTTGTCCTCTGCAGCAAGTATTTTCTTCCCGGCAAGCTGGGACCGATCGTCCCCTGCCTGCGTGCCAGCCCGATTGGGCGCCTTTGAATCGGTCGCAACGCAGTCATTTGGTGCCGATTTTGCGATTGAGTGAACAACAGAGAAAAGAGACGACCGCATAATGGGTTTGGTCAATACTGCCACGAAACCTTCAGGTCGGTGGGGGGCCGTGCGCTTCACCGATGTCAGCAACACCGACGGGACGGACCATCCCGTTTGAGCTCTGAGCTCATTTATCATGCCTGCGAAATCAGCCCCGGGCAAATCATCCGCAAAAAACGCGATGTCATGTTGCGAGGGTTTAAGGGTTGCCACGGCCGCTTGCACGTCTTCGACCGCCGCCACTTGAGTCACTGACAATCCGAGACCTTCTAATTGTTTTTGCAGGATCCCGCGAGATGTGACGGAAGCATCAACGATCAAGGCTCGCCCTGAATGAGTGGCAACCGGCCGCGCGTCGGGTTGTTGGGGCGGTGCGGCTTGGGTCAATGGCAAGTGCAACTCGAAAGTTGACCCCAAGCCCAGGTCTGAGCGCACTTCAATGCGTCCGCCCATACCGTCAATCAAACGGTCGGTTATGGCCAATCCAAGCCCCGTTCCATCAAACTGGCGCTCTCTCCCGTTTTCGACCTGCTCAAAATCGTTAAAAATGCCCTCCAATTTGTCGTGTGGAATACCAATACCGCTATCCTCGACCGCTATTTTTAAATCAGGCCCTGAATCGGTCATTTGGTAGTCAACACGAATCTCGATTTGGCCAGAATCTGTGAACTTTATTGCGTTTCCAAGGAGATTGACCAGAACTTGACGAATGCGCCCCGCATCGCCGACCAACCAAAGATCCGGCCCCGCTGGCAAGTCAACAAAGAGATCAAGGTCCTTTTCAGACGCATTCGGCGCCAAAAGGGCCGAGACACTTTCCACAAGGTCATGGACGCTGAAACGCGCCGCCTTAAAGGCGAGTTGCCCAGATTCAACTTTCGAAAAATCAAGAATGTCATTTATGATGGCCAGCAAGGCCTGCGCAGAGGTCGTGATCGTGTTGCTATAGATGCGTTGGTCGTCACTCAAGTCGGATTGCTGCAACAATTCCGACATCCCCAGAATCCCGTTCATCGGCGTTCGGATTTCATGGCTCATCCGGGCCAGGAAATTGCCCTTTGTTTCGCTGGCCACCAGTGCGCGTTTGCGCAGGCGGATTTCCCTTTGCTTGGATTTGGCTGCAACGAATAATTCGACGTTCATGTAAATGAACAATAGGAGCACCAAGGACCCGATGACAATCTCTGTCCGGCTGGTCCCGACATGAAAGGCGGCAAGCGACGACGTAACATTCGTAAACCGGCCAGCTGCATTTTCGTCGATCCAGGCAAGCCTGAGGTTCGTCGACAGCTCCGTCAGTGCCTGCCTTTGACCCACAAGACGCTCTAACTCGGGGTCTCCGATCGGATAGTAGAGATCTTCTGTTGCATCGAGGTACAGGAAGTAATCGTTGACCGGGCGCATGATGCTGGGATTAGACGATATATCATATTGCGGAATATCGTTTACACGGCTCCACAAAATTTCGTATCGGAGCTGCACATCTTCAAGACTTCCATCTGCCAATTCCAGATTGGCCAAGGCAATTTCAAGTCTCGCCGTTTCATACACAAGCTCATTGATGTACCATGTGTTGCTGGCAGCCCCGAAGGCGATATCGGCTTGGGCCTGCTCCTCGGCGCGCCGGTGATTGAACATTGCACCGAGGAGAACCCCCAAAAGGGCAATCACCAGCACTCCGCGAACGAAGATGCTGGAGAGTGCTCGGCGAAAAAGGGTCATTCAATGATCTCGATGACCGCCAGTTGCCAAATCATAAACTCGTCAAATTGCGGATCCCGCAAATCGGCTTCGGTTTGCGGGTAGATGAGCCAGATCGGCCCCTTGTCGCGCACTCGCATGGCACGGCCATTATGATCCAAGGCCAGCAGAATTCCGTGATCTGCCGCATCTTCGATTGGAATGGACACACGATAGTCATTCAAAGCGATGGCAACTAATTCACTGCCGCCGCCCCCGACGCGGTCCAAAATGTCACGTAGCAAGACGCCTGAAAATTCCTGCGGACCATCAGTCCAAGTTGTATGGCTTTCGACTGTTTGCCAATTCAACTCTTCCAGCATCGTCCGATCAAATTGCGCCTCACCGTCGCTATTCGAATGTTCCAAGTCCCCCCGGACAGTAAGGACGACATGGCCAGACGGTTGCTCCAAAGCCGTGGCCGCCGCCATCGCGGCAAATAATGGCATCACAAGCAGTGCAAGCAAGGCCGTTCGTAGACGGTAGAATTGATTTGGCATGAATTTTCTCCAAAATCCCGGGTTTTGCGGCCCTGCCTTGCTAACAAGAGAAAATTGCCAATTGCTTAATCCTTTGCGGAATAAGACACATTTGAAGAAGAAATGTATGCCCTGCTCTTTGTTCACAACGCAAAATGACACCCAATTCTCAGAGAAGATCAAATTTTATTGATGTCTGCTCCAACGGCGCCATCCGCGCCAGGGGTCAAGAAACAGCCGTCACTCGACAAAAACACTTGCTCTTCCCACTGCCATTATTTTCCGCAGAGCATGGCGCCTTTGGCTAAAGGAGTCCGGGCGGCGGCTGGCCTTCTGACCTCCGAAATCTTCAGACCGAGTTGCGTGATTTCAATTTTTGGAATAGTGTTCCAAAATAGAATCATATTCCGGGAGGGAACGAATGTACCTTAAATCCATCACTTTGGGCCTCGTCTCAGCCGCCTTGTTTGCAAGCAGCGCTGCCGCCGATTGGACCCCTGATAGACCCATCCGCATCATCGTCCCTTATGGTGCCGGAGGTGTCACAGACCAGATTGTGCGTGTTGTCGCACAAGAAATGGAACCCGTCCTTGGGCAAAGCGTTGTTGTCGTCAATCAACCGGGCGCTGCCGGCTCGGTCGGAACGCAGGCCGTGATGGACGCCCCATTGGATGGCTACACATGGCTTTCAGGTGGGGTTCGCGACATCGGAACCTATGCCGTCGTCGGCACTCTCGATACCGGGATCGAAGATTGGAATATCTTCACAGTCGCAACCATCACAGGCATCCTGAGCGTCAATAACGGATCCGATGTGGCTGATGTCTCGGGGTTTGTTGATGCAGTACGGACTGACCCGCAGTCAATGTTTGTCGCAACTGCCGGGATCAACTCCACCGGAGGCCAGGCCCTTGGCGCGCTGGCAACTGCGGCGGGCATTGAACCGGAACAACTGGTCTATGATGGCGGCAACCCTGCTGTGATGGCCACGGTATCGGGAGAGGCACAAGCCACTACGCAGTTGTCACTGACCCAAGCGGAAATGATCCGCGCCGGTCAACTGCGCCCCCTGGCCGTTTTTAGCAGCACACCGATGACGCTGGATGGCAGCGACCCAATTCCGTCCATCAACGATTTCTACCCGGACATTGCACCCACCGAAAACTTCGTCGGAATTTACCTGCCGATGGGCGTGCCGCAAAATGTTGTGGACCATTTGGCATCGGTTTGGGAAGAGACTCTCTCCGCATCGGAAGCTCTGGCAACTCTGTGCAGCACTCGTGGATGTGGCATTAACCTGAATGTCACAGAAGAAGCGCTTGAGGCTTCCATGCCTCTTGTTCAGGCGGCAGCCTGGGGCCTGTTCGAACGAAACGAGCATGCGGTTTCGCCTGCTGAACTTGGCATCGCGCCGATTGAGTGAGCGGTATAGTGACTGACCAAAGCAATCATCGTGGCGCTGACCGATTGGTCGGCGCCACGATCGCCGGATTGGGCACCCTTGTGTTTATCGGCGCTCTCAACATGCCCACATTTGAAGAAAGGTCCGTCAGTCCGTGGACCGTACCCGGGATCTTCCCCGCCTTCGTTGGAGCCGTTCTTGCGCTGCTTGGCACTGCACTGGCCTTGCGCAACGCGCCGCCGATCCGTACGCAATCCAAGTCCGAACGCCCGCAAATGGGCGGCCTGATTGGCATGCTGGCACTCGGTCTGGCATACATCGCCCTTGTCGGGCACGTTCCCTTCGCACCGCTGACCATTGTCTTCTTGGCAGGCTTTGCACTGGTGTTTCGCCCTATGGCACTGTCAGGGCAGAGACCGTACTGGGCGATCGCGGGCGTTGCGTTATTTGTCGGCCTCATCGGCTTTGGCATTCCCACGCTTTTTGAAACCGTCTTTCTTGTAACACTGCCGTAAGTCAACATGATTGAAGCCCTGCAAAATGTCCTGACGTTCCAATCCATTTTCAACGTGGCCTGGGCCACGCTTTTTGGCATTATGATCGGCAGTCTTCCGGGTTTAACGGTGACGATGGGCTTGGCCTTGATGACCACAATGACCTACGCCATGGACAGCACTCAGGCCATTTTGGTTCTGTTATCGCTTTATGTCGGTGCGATTTATGGCGGCAGCCGGACAGCCATCCTTCTGAACATTCCCGGCACACCGGCCAATGCGGCAACTGCTCTTGATGGGTTTCCCCTCGCTAGAAGCGGCCGCGCAAGTGAGGCGCTTGGACTAGCAACCACTGCCTCGGCTATTGGCGGGCTCATCGGTATTATCTTCCTGGCAACGATCTCACCCATGCTGGCCAATATCGCGCTGAGCTTCGGATCTTTCGAGTATTTCTGGCTGGGGGTTTTTGGCATTCTAATTGCGGGCTACATGACGTCCGCCGATGACCCGTTGAAGGGTTGGATCACTGGCTTCCTTGGTTTATTCTTTGCACTTGTCGGGCAAGAGACCATGCACGCCTACCCGCGTTTCACCCTGGGCATTCCAGAACTTACGGCCGGAATCTCTCTGATCCCTGCAATGGTTGGTGCTTTTGGTTTGTCAGAGGTGCTGGCCACGATGTCACGCCGCCGCGCAGAACTTGCAGGCGGGATCACGGGGCGGGTTGTACCCTCATTTGGCACGATCTGGCGCAACAAGGTCAACATCGTGCGTTCCGGTGTGATTGGCACCGGCATAGGCGTTATTCCCGGCGTTGGCGAAGATGTCGGTGCTTGGGTCAGCTATGCAGCGGCTCGCCAATCAAGCAAATCGCCAGACGAGTTTGGCAAGGGATCGACCGAGGGGCTTATCGCGGCAGAGACCGGGAATAATGCCGCTATTTCTGGCGCAATTGTTCCCGCTCTTACCCTTGCAGTCCCTGGTTCGGCGCCTGCGGCAATCCTGCTTGCCGCAATGTACATACACAACATCCGCCCGGGTCCATTCATCATGTTTGAAAACCCGACTTTCGTGTACGAGGTTTTCTGGATCCTTGCTCTTGCCTCTCTGGCGATGTTGGTATTCGGGCTGCTGTTGACCCGCCCGCTTCTGATGCTTTTGCGCGTGGATCGCGAATACCTCATGCCGGTTGTTTTCATCCTTTGCGTGATTGGCCCGTATGCGCTGTCACAGCGTGTGTTCGACATCTACGTGATGGGCTTTTTCGGGGTCCTAGCGTTCATTTTGCGCCAACAAAAATTCCCAATGGCCCCGCTCATTCTGGGCATTATTTTAGGCGACCTTATCGATCAGAATTTTCGACGGTCGCTTCGCATTGCGGATGGGGATGTGTTGGCCTTTGTCGAACGCCCGCTAAGCGCGATGTTTGCCTTGCTTTGCCTTTTAACTTTCCTGGCCGCAATTCCATCTGCACGGCGGTTGCTCATGTGGCCTTGGCGATCTAGGGCGAGCGAGCGCGAGGCCCCAGAAATCCAGAAATCGGAACCGGTTGGAACCGCCGGTTCCCGCGAGAAAAAGGAGCAGACATAATGTCTCTACAGATAACCCAAACCCTCGCAGCGCTCGATTTTTTTTCAAAATCTGGTGAAAGCCATGCACTGGCAGACATTCAAAACGCTTTGTCCATGTCGAAAAGCGGTACACATCGGCTTTTGACGCAGCTTGTTGAGCGCGGCTATGTGGAACAGGATCCACGAACACAGCGCTATACCGGTAGCATGCGCCTCGCCGTATTGGGACTTCAGTTTTTGTCGAGCACAGGACTGAAGGATATCTGCCTGCCAGAACTTCGCCGCCTTGCCCGATTTTCAGGTGAACTGGTCCGCCTGGCAGCCCCTCAGAAAGACAGGTTGTTCTTCGTTTCCGAGGCGCAAGGGGCGACCAACGGCCTTCGGTTCGACGCAAACCTGGGCCGCGAAGTTGTTCTGCACGCAACCGCCGGTGGCAAAGCGTGGCTATCCACGATGCCCGAGGAACAGGCAATGCGGTATGCTTTGGCCGCCGGGTTTGAAATTGACACACCGCTTGGCCCAAATGCAATTGGCGACATCGAAACCCTTTTGAGGGATCTGCGCGACATACGGAACCGCGGGTTTGCGCAAGCCATCGAAGAGGCAGAAGCAGGCGTTACATCCATCGCAGCCCCAATTCGACTGGCCGATCCAACGAGCGAAGCTGTTGCAAGCGTCATTATCGTGGCGCCCGCCGTCCGAATGACCGAAACGCGGCGAGCGGAACTTGTTCCGCAATTGCTGGAGACCGCACACCGGCTTGGCGAGCTTTGGCCACTCCGAAATGAAGCGGCCGAAGCCCCAACAACAAAGGATCAAGAAGATGCAGTATAACAAGGGTGTATTGGCCGCAAATCTTGTCTCCTTCGATGACAATGGGGGACTGGATACAAAGGATCTGATTCAGCGTATTCATCGGCTTAACGCGTATTCCGGAGTTACCGGCTACGTCGCAAATGCCTATGCGGGTGAGGGTCCAACGCTGACCAATAAAGAGCGCGAGACAGTGATCGCGCTTCATAAAGAGCACGGGCGGCCCGAGCAGATCGTAGTTGCGGCCATATTGGATATCTCGACGGCGGGCGCTGTTGCCCAAGCGAAAGCTGCGGCAAGTGTCGGGGCGGATGCGTTGTTGATTTGCCCTCCGATCGCCTCTAGTTGGACGGCTGCGGCCAGCCCTGACATTGCAATCGCGTACCACAAAGCAATTTCTGACGGAGTCGATCTGCCGGTATTTCTGTTTCAGCTTGCAGTGGGCGATCCTACCTCCTACCCGCACGACCTCCTCATGCAGCTTGTCGAAACCATCCCGAATGTGGTTGGCGTAAAAATGGCACAGGCCAATGACACCGTGCGATATGATCAGGATTATCTGGCCCTAACCGCCCATAATCGAGACATCATTTGTCTCCCGGCGGTGGGGACGGCAATGTTTGCAAATCTTATGACCGGCGCAGACGGGTTGTTGACCGGGCTTGCGTGCCTGTTCCCGGAGGAGGTTGTCGGGCTTTATGATGCGGTGGAACGGGGTGATGTGGCGACGGCGCGGGCGATCCATTTCAGGCTCGCCCAAATCAATTTCGCGATCTACCGACAGCCTTACGTTGACCTTCATACACGCTACAAGGAACTGGCCTTCGCACTTGGTGCGGTTTCCTCTCCGGTAGTGCGTGGCCCACAAGTACGCGTCAGCGCGCAAGAGCAGGCCCAGCTGCGAAAACTTTTGAACGATGCCCAATTTACTGCCCATGCGGCTGAATAAGATCTTTAGGTTGAGGATTGGGGTGTAACGGTTCAGGCGGGAGATGTGATGAGAATACTGATTATTGGCGCAGGCGGAATGATTGGCGGTCGACTTGCGCAGAAACTGGTCGATGCAGGTGCACTTGGCGAACGCCCAATCAGTGCGATGTGCTTAACCGATGTTGTTCGACCTGTTCCCCTCCCTGCCAATTTCAACGTCGAGACCTACGCATCAGACCTTCGGAACGCAAAAGACCGGGAAAAGATGTTGGCATTCTCAGCCGATGTGATTTTCAATCTTGCAGCGGTTGTTTCAGGTCAGGCCGAGGCGAATTACGAACTTGGAATGGAGGTCAACGTTCTTGCGACAGCAACATTCCTTAATGACATTCGCTTGTCAGGCAAAAAACCCATCGTTGTCGGCACCTCTTCCATCGCAGTTTACGGTGGGTTGCTTCCCGATATCGTGCCAGATCACTTTCGGCTAACGCCGCAATCCTCTTATGGCACCCAAAAGGCGATTGTCGAATTATTGATGGGCGACCATGCCCGCAGAGGGCATTTCGATGCGCGCAATGTAAGGTTGCCGACGATCACGGTTCGCCCAGGCAAACCCAATAAAGCGGCTTCAAGTTTTGTCTCCGGCATCATCCGTGAGCCGTTGAATGGCCAAGCAACCGTGCTTCCCGTTCCGCAAGACACTGAAATGTGGGTCGCGTCACCTGATTGTGCGGTGAAAACGCTTCTACATCTGGCAACCTTACCTGCCGGCGTTTTGCCCCCCGGCGTCACAGTTAGTGGGCGCGGTTTAACCGTTTCTGTTTCAGACATGTTGGCGGCTCTGGAACGGGTCGGCGGCAAACAGGCCGTAAAGCTCGTTCACGAAATCCATGACCCGACGATTTCATCGATTGTAGGGTCTTGGCCCAAGGCATTGGACTGTCGCGAGGCGGCTGAGCTTGGATTTCCGATTGATGAAAGTGTCGACACAATTATCCGCGCATATAGCAATGAAATCGCTGTCTGATTGGGGTCAAAGCCAACCAGTTACTTCGCCAAAGAGATACGCGCCTTATCTGCAGAAAAGGCGCGTATCTCTTTGTTTTGTATCAGTTTATTGAACTATCAATCAGCATCAACAACACAAATTCCTTCGAAAAGACGCGCAACCGCCTCTGCGCCTGGATCGACGAAACCGCTGAGTTGATCTTCGCTCAGGTAGGAGGAACGGCCCGCACGCGCCTTGGCCATCTTGGCCGTCCGGTCCGCGCCCTCTCGGGCGGCAGCAGCTGCGGCGCCCAAGCCATTTTCTAACACGTTTAGGGCCGGGTGCAGTGCGTCGACCATCGTTCGATCACCAAGTTCCGCGCCACCGATCTCCTGCATCCGAAGCATGCCGACCCTGAGTGCTTCCACCAGGTTCACCCCACTGGACGCAGCATCACCAGCCGCTGCAAACATAATCGCCAGAAGAACACCCGAAGAGCCGCCCATTGTCTGGCTCAGTTCCTGTCCAATGGCCCGGTATAGTTGTGTGTGATCTGCAAGCGGCAAGTTATCCAAAGAGGAGATCAGCGCCCGTGCCGCCCCCGCGAGGGTTGACCCTGTATCTCCGTCGCCCGCGCGCGCATCCAAGGCATTCAGATCCGCCTCGGCAGCGATCAGAATCTCACAACACTGCGTCAGGAACGCCCGTGTTGCGGGATGATCTGAAGGCATTGGGCGGATGGGTCGCAAGCCGTCCGGCAGCTCAATGGTCGAAACTGTCGAAATAGCCTTTATGCCGGGCCAGGCGACCAATGGTGTCGGAACGCCAAGCAGCGCGAAATCAGCCTGAGATTTTTCAAGCAAAGTCACGGAAAAACCGCGCATCTCCAAGGACGTCATCATTGTTGCCGGCCCAACCACATGCGTGATCTGATCTGCGATGGAGGACCGCACAAGCTCATAGGCCAGAACCTGCATTTCCAACACTGATGTCCCACCCAGATTGTTTAGCAGGGCGACATAGGTTTTTCCCGGCTTCATCACACTGGCCAGCCGGTCGCAGACCATCATTATCGCGCTTCGGGCATCACTGAACTCAACCTGTTGCGCGCCAGCCTCTCCATGGATACCCAGGCCCAGTTCCGCCTTGCCCGTGGGAATGCGGGCGTCTTTGGGTGCCCCGGGAATCGTGCATGTATCCAGCGACATCCCAATCGTCGCCACACGAGAGATCACGTTGCGCGCGGCCTTGGTCACGGTGGAAAGATCCGCGCCGCTCTCGGCCAGCGCTCCTGCAACCTTATGAACGAACAATGTGCCGGCAACGCCACGCGCCTGTGGCAGATCAGGCAACGCGATATCATCATCGACCACCACCATTTCGACCTTGAGGCCAAAGGCACGGGCCCGTTCCGCAGCCAACCCGAAGTTCAGACGGTCCCCGGTGTAGTTCTTGACAACAAGCAGACATCCCGCAGGGCCAGTCACGGCCAGAATTCCCGCCAGAACAGCATCAACCGAGGGGGACGCAAAAACATCGCCGCAAATGGCGGCAGTCAGCATGGCTTCGCCCACAAAGCCCGCATGCGCTGGTTCATGACCAGCCCCCCCGCCCGAGACGATCGCCACTTTGGATTTATCCCAATCGGCCCGTAAGACGACTCGGATATGGGGAAAACCATCAAGCCGGGTCAGCAATCCACCCGAGGTTGCGATTACCCCATCGACGGCTTCGGCGACGATATCTTCTTTTTTGTTTACGAATTGTGTCATTGGGTCCTCCCTCAATGGATTCTTGCGCCAGAGGCGTCAAAGAAAAACGGATTTTCCGGACGAATTTTTACGATATCTCCGGATTTTAAGGTCGTGTGAGCGTCCGTTACAGTCACAAGGTCATGGTTGCTGAACGACAAGTGCAGCCGGGTTTGGTCGCCCAAATGTTCCACCCGGGTCACCATGCTGTCTGCGCCTTCGCCCTGCCGGATCTGTTCGGGCCTGAGACCAATATTGACTGCGCGATCGGGCGCGTGACCAAATAAATCGGCAGGCAAAACATTGATCTTCGGTTGGCCAAGTCGACTGGCGGCATAGATACTAACCGGGTTCTCATAGATCTCGCGCGGCGGGCCGAACTGGATAAGCTTTCCGTCATCAAGAACGCCGACATGGGTGGCCATTGTCATGGCCTCGATCTGGTCATGCGTTACATAAAGCAGCGTCGCGCCGCTATCGGCCTGAATGCTTTTCAGCTCGATTCTGAGTTCCGCCCGCAGCTTTGCATCCAGCGAACTTAGCGGCTCATCCATCAAGAACACTTCTGGGTTGCGAACCAGCGCGCGCCCAATAGAAACGCGTTGCATTTCACCACCTGAAAGCGCGGTGGCCTTGTTATCCAGCTTATGAGCAATCTGCAGGGTTTCGGCCACTTCCATAACCTTTGCATTGACGATGTCAGGCGGTGTCCTGAGGAGTGGGGATTTCAGCGGAAAAGCCAGGTTTTCACGCACAGTCATATGCGGGTAGAGCGAGTATTGCTGGAACACCATTGCAACGTTTCGCTGTGCGGGAGTCAGTCCAACCATCGGACGCCCCCCGATGAACACCTCGCCCTGATCGGGCAGATCAAGACCCGAAACCATGCGCAAAGTAGTGGTTTTTCCGGCACCCGTTGGCCCCAGGAGGACCACAAAGGCCCCATCTGGCACGGTCATGGAAACCTGATCCAGCGCAACATCTTCACCAAACGCCCGGGTGACATTTCTCAATTCAACCTCAGCCATGGGACAAAACCCCTTCATTTCCAGCCGAGCGCAAAGCCGTGCCGCGTTCGGTATCAAAGATCGTGATTGTGCGGGCATCGAAATGGAGGCCCAGCCGCTCGCCAACACGGACAACATCCGTGGACGGGATGCGTGCCTTGATCATGCCATGCGCGCTATCCAAGGTGACGATCTGGGTGGTGCCCAGATACTCTGTGGCAATCACCTCGCCCCGATAGCCGGAGCTGTCGTCAAACCGCACATGTTCCGGCCTTACGCCAAGGGCAAGCGCGCCCTTTGCGCCATCCCGCAACGTGGGCATTTGGATTTGAGTTTCGCCGACGGTAACCGTGTCCGCACCCGTACCAACCATTCCGTCAAAGGTCAGGAAATTCATGGAGGGCGAGCCGATGAAGCTGGCACAGAACATCGTTGCTGGCCAATCATAGATATCCTGCGGGACGCCAAACTGTTCGACCACGCCGTGGTTCATCACAACGATCTTGTCGCCCATCTGCATGGCTTCCAACTGATCATGGGTGACGTAGACCGTTGTGGCCCCCATCCGATCGTGCAGCGCGCGCAGCTCTTCTGACATATGCTCGCGAAACTCGGCATCCAGCGCGCCAAGCGGTTCATCCATGAAGAATGCTTTGGGATCACGGACAATCGCCCGGCCAAGTGCCACCCGCTGGCGATCACCGCCGGACAGACCGCCAACCGGCTTTTTCAGGATGTCCTGAATGCCGAGGATCTGCGCGACTTCATCGACCTTCCGTTTCGTTTCGACCCTGGACATGCCCTGACTGCGCAAGGGGTAGGCAATGTTCTGGCCAACCTTCATATGCGGGTAGAGCGCGAACATCTGAAAGACAAAGGCGATATCGCGTTGGCTGGCCGGTTTTTGCCCGACCTCTTCGCCATCAATATAGATGTTGCCCGACGTTGGCAGTTCCAGCCCCGCCATCGTTCTGAGTGTGGTTGTCTTGCCGCAGCCGGAAGGGCCAAGCAGCATGAAAAACTCACCATCCTCAATCGTGAAACTCGACGATTGAACGGCCGTGAACGCCCCGAATTCCTTACGCACGTTTTCAATTCTGATTTGTGCCATTTGATTACTCCGGGAAGTGGCTGACGATGATGAACATCACCGTGCCAATGAGCGTGACAATGAATGAGTAGGTGTAGAGCGCCATGACAAAGGGTTGCATCAGCATCACCACGCCAACTGCGATGAGGATCGAGGCGACCATTTCCCAAGGTCCGCGCTTGAGGCGCATTAAGCCATTGATAAATTTAGTCATTTGCGAACCGCTCCGAATGTAATCCCGCGCAGAAGGTGCTTGCGCAGTAAGATGGTGAAGACCATGACCGGCACGAGGAAGATCGTGGCGCCAGCGGCAACGGCGGGCCAATCCTGGCCACCTACCCCAATGATCGTCGGGATGAACGGCGGCGCGGTTTGGGCTGTTCCTGACGTCAACAGCACGGCGAAAGCATATTCATTCCACGCAAAGATCAGGCAAAAGATGGCGGTCGAGGCGATGCCGGTGGCGGCCTGCGGCAGCACGATTTTGTAGAAAGCCTGGAACCGCGTGTACCCGTCGATCAGGGCGGCTTCTTCATATTCAATCGGGATCTCGTCTATGAACCCGTGGATCAGCCAGACCGACAGTGACAGGTTCACGGCCGTATAGAGCAGGATCATCCCGGCATGCGTGTCATTGAGGCCCAATTGGCGGAACATCAGGAAGATCGGGATCGCGACGGCGATGGGCGGCATCATCCGGGTCGACAGGATGAAGAACATCAAGTCGTCTTTAAGCGGCACCCGGAAGCGTGAGAAAGCATAGGCAGCTGCAGTGCCCAAAACGATGCAGAGAAATGTGGATCCGAAGCCGATGATGACCGAGTTGAAAAAGCGTTCACCATAGCGCGAGGGGCCGACAATGATCATGTCATTGTCGCGAACGATTTGTTCGTACCAAGTCTGGGGCTCTCCCAGTTCGGCAGCGGCCTCTGCTGTTACCCGTGTTTGGGTGGTGAAGAGGTTCACGTAACCTTCCAGGGTTGGTTCGAAGAACACTTCGGGCGGATAGGCGATGGCATCTGACGGTGATTTGAAACCGGTCGCGATGATCCAGAGCAAGGGCAACAGAGTGATGATCGCGTAGAGTGAGACCAGCGTACCGGCAAAGTATTTCTGCCGCGCGGAGGGTTCGGTGACGGAGAAACTGCTCATCTGTCTTTCACCTTGTTAAGTGCTTTGACGTAGATTGAGGCCAAGCCAAAGACGGTGACGAAGAGGATAACGGCATAGGCCGAGGCATAGCCGGTGCGCCACCGCTCGAACGCCTCGCGTTTGAGGTTGATCGAGGTGACCTCGGTTGTGGATCCGGGCCCGCCGCCTGTCAGTTGGACAACCAGATCGAACATTTTGAAGTTCTCAATTCCGCGGAAAAGAACCGCGAGCATCAGGAAGGGAAGGATCATCGGGATGGTGATCGTCCAGAACTGACGCCATTTGCTTGCCCGGTCGCATTCCGCTGCCTCGTAAATGCTGTCTGGGATGGATCGCAGCCCCGCCAGACAAATCAGCATCACAAAGGGTGTCCACATCCATGTATCGACGATGATGATCGCCCATGGGGCCAGCGCCACATCACCAATCATCGAAAAGCTCGACGGATCTGCGCCGGTCAGGAAGCCCACGACATAGTTAAAAAGACCGATTTGCGGCTGATAAAGAAACGTCCAAAAATTGCCGACAACGGCGGGGCTGAGCATCATGGGGAACACAATGATCGTGGTCCACATGTCGTTGCCCCTGAATTTCTTGTTGATCAGGTAGGCCATGGTAAAGCCAATCAGAACCTGAAGCGCGATGGTCCAGAAAAGGAAATGCGCTGTCGCCTGCGTCGAAAGCCACGTGTCGGAATCCGTCAGGATATCGCGGTAGTTTTCCAGCCCGATCCATTCAACATCTCGGTTGGGCCGGTTGACGCGAAAATTGGTAAAGCTAAGCCGGATCGTCCAGATCAGCGGGAATATGTTGACGGCCAGCAAGAGAGCAATCGACGGTGCTACAAATATCCATGCTATGGCGCGGTCGGACAGGCCACCAACGCGTCGGCCTATGCCGGGTGGCGTCGCTTTCGCCAGGCGCATGATAGGAGTGTCGGACATGAGACGTCCTTCTTGATAAGTGAGAGTTGCGTGAGGCACCAAGGAGGGTCGGCGCCCCACGCGCGAATGCATCCGAAAGGAAGAGAATTGGCGGACGCTTAGTCGATCAGGCCTTCGTCTTCGAAGACTTCGATCCAGTCTTCGACCAGCCCATCCAACGCCTCTTGCGCGGTTCCTTCACCGGCTACAACATAGCTGTGGACGCGGTCCTGCATGGCCAGCAACAGGTCTGCATAGGCCGGTTCGGCCCAGAAATCCTGCACAATGGCCATCGAATCCAGGAAGGTTTGCGCATAGGGCTGACTGTCGGCAAAACCTGGATCCTCAACGACGGCACGCAACGCGGAATAACCGCCCGCCTCCCACCAGCTGGCTTGCACCTCTGGCTGAGCGAACCACGCGATATATTCCAGGGCTGCGTCCTGGTTCTCAGAATAGCTGACCACCGATATGCCCTGTCCACCCAATTGAGCATACTGTCCGCCCGGACCTGCCGGGTTCGGGAAATAGCCAGAGCGATCGCCACCTACATTCGGATCAGCATTCACCCCGGGCCAGATAAAGGCGAAGTTCATTTGCATCGCGACCTGCCCTGAACGATAGGCGTCGATGTTCTCAGACATATACCAATCGGACGACCCAGGTGGCGTGCAGCAGTCATAAAGGTCACGGTAGAATTCCAGACCGGCAACCGCGCCGTCAGAATTCACGATCCCCTCAATTTCATACGGGTTTTCGGCGCTGCCATAGGTGAACCCGTAATTATAGAGCGCATTGGTGACGCCCATCGTGATTCCTTCCGAGCCGCGCTCGGTATAGATCGCGGCGCCATAGACGGTGGTTCCGTCAATCTCACGTCCCTGAAAGAAGGCAGCGATGTCGCGAAGTTGCGCCAGCGTTTCTGGGGCCGCAAGCTCATAGCCATATGTCGCCATGAATTCTTCCTGCAGTTCAGGACGCTCAAACCAATCCCGGCGGTAGGTCCATCCGACGACGTCACCGAAGGCCGGCAAAGCCCAGTAATTCGGTGTGCCTTTGGGCCATTCGGAATAACCGCGTACAGTCGCAGGGATGAAATCACCCATGCTGATGCCCTGTTCGTCAAAGAAGTCGTTAAGCTGGACATAATGCCCGGATTCAGCCGATCCACCGATCCACTGGCTGTCACCGATCATCAGGTCACAGAGCTGCCCGCCTGAGTTCAATTCGTTCAACATACGGTCTGCGAAGTTTGGCCAAGGCACGAATTCAAAGGACATGTTGTGCCCTGATTGCTCTTCAAAGTCGCGGCTCAACTCGACCAAAGCGTTTGCAGGGTCCCAGGCCGCCCAACAAAGCGTAAGGTCCTCGGCCTGAACCGCGCTGGCACCGGCAATTAGGGCCGCACTGGCCACAGTTAGAGTCAAATTCCGTTTCATGTCGACTTGTCCTCCCAAAGTTTGGTCGCAGGCTCCAGCTGCGACTCAACGACGTGAATATGAGTAAATGAGGTACGTACCTCAAAGCAAGACATTTCTGAGGTACGTACCTCAAAGACTTGCAAGCCTAGAAAAAATAAGGGAAAAATAGAGCATGTATCGAAAGGGTAAAGCCAGCCATGCGACCCACCACCAAAGATCTAGCCAAAGCCGCGGGAGTCAGCCTCGCAACGGTAGACCGGGTCTTGAACGGGCGACCCGGAGTCCGCAGGGCAACGATCGAAGCTGTCAACGAAGCCATTGAAAAAATTGGATTTGTTCGTAATATCTCTGCGGCCAACCTTGCGCGAAACCGTATTGTTCGGCTGGCTTTCCTGCTCCCTAAATCAGGTGATGAATTCCTGGCAACAATGATTCGTAACATTGTTGAGGCACGTTCTGCATTCGAAACGGAATCAATTTATGTCGACGTTCGGGATGTGTTGGAAAACGATCCTCATCAAATTACGTCAGTCCTGTCCGCGCTCAATTCAGACAGTGTCGATGGCGTTGCCATCATGGCCGCAGAAAGCCCGCAAGTGCGTGATGCGACAATGCGTTTGGTTGAGCGTGGCGTTCATGTCGTCGAGCTGATCTCTGGACAACCCGGCGCCCATCCAACAGCCTTTGTCGGGATCGACAACAACAGGGCCGGCGCAACCGCCGGTCGGCTGATGGGGCGCTTTCTGGGGCATAGAACAGGGGAAGTACTGGTTATTTCTGAAACGATGAATGCGCGTGACAGTATCGAACGGCGCTTGGGATTCGACGAGGTCATTACAAATGACTACCCTAACCTGACCGCCCTCCCCTCAATGGAAACCTATGGCGACCCCGAGCGCGCCCGCGCTATTGTTGAAAACGCCTATCGAAGTTTCGACAATATCATAGGTTGTTACATCCTTAGCTCAGAGGCTCGCGCGCCGCTGGAAGCGGTTGCTGCCATCAGCAATGTCTCGGATCAGGTGATCATTGCACATGAACGTACCCGGGCAACCGAGGCGTTTTTGCGGGATGGCACTCTCGATGCCGTAATCGCGCAGGATCCGGGCCATTTGGTGAGGAGCGCGGTTCGAATACTGCGCGCAAATTGCGAAGGCCGGAAAACCATTGCATCGCAGGAACAAATCAGGACAGAGATCCTGATCGAAGAAAACCTTAACTGAGCATTTGCCCGGTCTTGGGGAAACACTTCAGGGCGTTACCAGTCATTGAACTGCACGCTATTTGATGGTCGTGCTATTGGTCGCCAACCGCCCGGATTGCCCCCTTTTTTTCAAGGTCCGTAGGGGTAGAAACCGACTCGAGCCCGCCATGATTCCCGCCCGCCCCGTTTGGGCAGCCTGTAGCCACTCAAATTTCTTCCTTTAGAGAATTGCTGGCAAAGACGGCTTATTTGTTGGCTGTTCGTCTTTAGTATTGACTCAGCGCGGGATCAGAACTCTAGGGCTTGACACAAATCAATTTAAGGACATAAATGTTCACGTGAACAATTTGATTGGACAAGTCGGATGAGCGGCGACGGAGCAAAACTGATGCGGCATGACACTTCGCTGTGCGCGGGCCTCATCTGGGCAACCTCCCCCGCAGGGTTTGACGGCATCGTTGGTCGATTTACAGTGGCTGCAAGGCCGCCCATTCAAAGGCGGCTACTAAATGTTTCTTTGGTCAGAACAAATACCAAGGAAACCGCCAAACGATTGGAAATTCCCGCATGAAACTCAGGTCCCAACAATGGTTCGCGAACCCAGAAAATCCGGGCATGACCGCGCTCTATGTCGGTCACTATCTCAATTATGGCCTTACCTTAGAAGAATTGCAGTCTGGCAAGCCCATAATTGGTATCGCGCAAACCGGTAGCGATTTAAGCCCATGCAACCGTCATCACATTGAATTGGCCAAGCGCGTCCGCACGGGCATTGAAGCGAGCGGCGGGATTTGCTTCGAGTTTCCCGTACATCCAATTCAAGAAACCGGAAAGCGGCCGACCGCAGGGCTGGATCGTAACCTTGCCTATCTGGGACTGGTCGAAAGCCTTTATGGCTACCCACTTGATGGCGTCGTACTGACAATCGGTTGCGATAAGACCACCCCTGCCCTGCTCATGGCAGCTGCTACTGTCAACATCCCCGCCATCGCCCTGTCTGTTGGACCGATGCTGAATGGCTGGCACAACGGGAAACGCGCCGGAACCGGTCAGTCGATTTGGATTGCACGGCAAAAGCTGGCCGCCGGAGAGATTGACTACAACGAATTTATGGCAATGTCCGTATCTTCGACCCCCTCAGTTGGCTTTTGCAACACGATGGGCACAGCGACGACAATGAATTCGTTGGCCGAGGCCCTGGGCATGCAATTACCCGGTAGCGCCGCGATACCAGCCCCCTACCGCGAGCGTGGCCAAATGGCCTACAAGACCGGCCAACGGATCGTTGACATGGTAAAGGAAGACCTAAAACCGTCCGACATTCTGACACGACAAGCGTTTGAGAATGCAATTGTTGTCAACTCGGCCTTGGGCGGTAGCACAAACGCACCGATCCATTTGAACGCCATTGCCCGCCACATGGGCGTAGAGCTCAACAATGATGATTGGCAACGCTTGGGATTTGATGTTCCGTTGCTGTGCAATATCCAGCCCGCAGGGGCTTATTTAGGTGAAGATTTTTTTCGCGCAGGCGGCGTGCCGGGGGTTTTGTCTGAACTGATAAAGGCGGGTGCCCTACCCAATACGGACGCCATGACGGTCACCGGCTGTAGCATTGGTGCGGCGAATGCTGATGCCACTGTTACTGATTCTGATGTCATCAAACCGTTCACGGAACCTATGAAAGCCAAGGCAGGATTTGTGAACCTGACTGGCAACCTGTTTGACAGCGCAGTGATGAAGACATCCGTGATCTCGGACGCGTTCCGGGCAAGGTACTTGTCCAACCCGGAGGATCCTGAGGCGTTTGTCGGCCGCGCTATCGTTTTTGACGGTCCAGAGGATTACCACGCAAGGATAGATGACCCGGCGTTGAAGATTGATGAGGAATGCATCCTTGTCATTCGTGGTGCCGGCGCAGTCGGCTATCCGGGCGCTGCGGAGGTCGTGAACATGCAGCCGCCCGCGGCACTGATCCAACGCGGCATTACCGAGCTTCCGACGCTTGGCGATGGGCGTCAGTCTGGTACATCGGCCAGCCCATCCATATTGAACGCCAGCCCCGAGGCCGCCGTTGGTGGTGGTCTGGCGCTTTTGGAAACAAACGACCAAATCCGCATCGATTTGGCGAAAGGCACCGCAAACGCACTTGTTTCGGACGAAGAATTGGCCAACCGAAAAGCGCGCTTGGAGGCGGAAGGTGGATTTGCCTACCCCGACCATCAAACACCCTGGCAAGAAATACAGCGAAGCATGGTGGATCAGTTGGATCAGGGAATGGTCCTGAAACCAGCTGTCAAATATCAGCGCATCGCGCAAAAAGAGTTGCCACGAGATAACCACTGATTGTGCAATCGGTGGCTTGGGCCGCGGGAGGAACGAAAAGAAACAAAGAAAATGGGAAAGAAATTTCCCTTTTTTGGCCGGAAATGTTCAGGTGAACATTGTTGGCAAGGCTGCGTTGGGACGTTGATCCAAGACCAGTCTGAACCGGGAGAAGACAGTCATTTCAACGAGGAGGACGACATGACGAAACTAACAAAAACCAAACTGGGAACCACGGTCGCAGCAATTGCTCTGGTCGCAGCCGGGGCTGCAGGTGCAGAGCCGCGCACCAACATGCTGCACCAGTGGCATTCAGGCGCAAATGCAGAGGCCATTCAGGTCTTGGGCGAAATGTACGAAGCTGCAGGCGGCGAGTGGAACCAAACTGCGATTGCAGGTCACACATCCAACACCATTGCGCGCCTGCGCGCCGACGTGATCTCCGGCAGCCCGCCCGCGGCTGTTCAGCTGAAAGGCCCTGAGATTGGCGAATGGGCCAGCACAGGCCTGACAGCGAACCTGAACGCATTGGCCGAAGCTGAGGGTTGGGAAGACGTGGTCTCGGCCGAGCTGGTCAGTGTTATGGCACCACATGGTGAATGGGTTGCAGCGCCAATGAACATCCACCGGATCGACTGGATGTGGGCCTCGGCCTCGGCGATGGATGCCATTGGCGAAACCGAGCTGCCCACCACCTGGGACCAGTTCAACGACTATGCCGCTCGTATGGCCGAAGAAGGCATCATCCCGGTGGCTCATGGCGGTCAGGACTGGATTGATGCGACTCTTTTTGAAGTGATCGTTCAGGGGATCAGCACGGATCTCTATCGCGACGCGTTTGTTGACCTCGATCTCGATGCATTGCAGGGCGAAGACATGGTCGCGGCCTTTGATCAGCTGCGCCTTATGGTCGGCTGGATGGATCCCGCCTTCCCGGGGCGCGGTTGGGAAGAACCGCTCAACATGATGGCACAGGGTGAGGCCGGGTTCTATTTCCATGGCGACTGGGCCATCGGAACGATGAATGCCGCCGGTTATGTCTATGGTGAGGATTACCTTTGCGCAGGCGCTCCAATGAACTCTGGCGAGCCGGGCTATATCCTGAACTCGGATTCTGTAGTCTTCTTTGAACAATCCGATCCCGATTTTATCGAAGGTCAGGCACTCTTGGCCTCAACCATCATGACGCCGGACTTCCAGACCGTGTTCAACGTCGCCAAAGGGTCAATCCCGGCGCGTATGGATGTGGAATTGGGCGACGAGTTCAACCCATGTCAGCACCGCAGCCTTGCCGATTTGCAAGCTGCAACCGAGACAGACACGGTTGTCCTGTCGATGGCACATAACATGTCGGTACCTGAGCGGTTCCGCCGCGCGATGTTCACCGTGATTTCTGAGTTCATCACCTCGGATATGTCATCGGAAGACGCCGCACGCGCCATGGCCGAAGCCGTGATCAACGAATACTGATCACACCTTTCGGAGCGGCCGTCCCTCTCCCCGGTCGCTCCGTTTATCTCGGAGTTTCTCATGTCGAACTTACCGCCCCCCCCGGCCTTCAAGGCCCGTGGCAAAAGTCGGGCTGCCCGGATCGCGCAACTGATCCCCATGGTCGTTTTGCTGCCTACAATCATTACAACCGGCCTTTATATCTTCGTGTTTGTCGGCTGGAACATCTACCTTTCGGTGTCCACCTCGACCCTATTGCCAGTCTATGATTATGCCGGGTTCGACGCTTATGAGCGCCTTTGGCGTAATCCACGTTGGACAACGGGCGTCTGGAATCTGGCCTTTTTCGGCGTGCTCTATATTGTTCTGTCCACCGTTGTCGGTGTCTTTCTTGCAATCCTGATGGATCAGAAGGTCAAGGCAGAGAACCTGCTGCGATCGATCTTTTTATACCCCATTGCGATCTCTTTCGTCGTGACCGGTACAACATGGCAGTGGATCCTGAACCCATCGACGGGGCTAGAGGCCTTCGTTCGGAACCTTGGCTGGGATGAGTTCACCTTTACCCTGATCACCAACCGGGAAACGGCGATGTATGCCGTTGTCATTGCCGCCGTCTGGCACGCATCCGGGTTCGTGATGGTTATGGTGTTGGCAGCGCTACGCGGAGTTGATCATGACATGGTTAAAGCCGGGCAGATCGACGGGGCGGGCATGATGAAAATCTATCGCCGGATCATCCTGCCATCCATTTGGCCGGTCATGATTTCGGTCCTGATCATCCTTTTGCAATTCGCGATCAAAACATTCGACCTCGTCCTTGCGTTGACCCACGGCGGGCCCGGGATATCGACAACATTCCCCGCGATGTTTGTCTATGACCGCCTGTTTGCTGCTGGCCAATTGTCACAAGGGGCGGCTGCAGCCGTTTGGATGCTAATCGGCCTTGTCATTGTCTTTTTGCCGGTCATGGCCCTTGCATGGGTTGTTCGCCGCCAGCGCGGAGGTGCCGCATAATGTCTGTTGCAGAAAACATTCCTGATCTTGATCGCAAACGCCCGATTGGAGCCAAAAAACTGGCCGGTCGCATCGCCCTTTACACAACGCTGATCATTTTGGCGTTGTTTGTCCTGATGCCGCTTGCGGTAATCGTCCTGAACTCTTTGAGGGTAAACGAGGATATCCTGCGCGAAAGCTTTATTGGTTGGCCCACACGGATCACCTTTGAAAACTGGGGCGTCGCTTGGAGCGAAGCATGCATCAATGCCGCCTGCACTGGGGTCCGGCCCTATTTCTGGGCGTCAATCCTAATGGTGGTGCCTGCAACCCTGATCTCAACTGCGATCGGCCTGATCAACGGCTTTGCTCTGACCAAATGGAAAATGCCTTTTGCCGGTGTGGTCTTTGTTTGCATCACAATCGGCGTCTTTCTTCCCCCCCAAGTGGTTCTGTTGCCATGGGCTATCACCTTGTCGGCGCTTGGCTTGTCGCAGTCTCTGGCGGGTCTGGCGCTGGTCCACATCATCCAAGGCACCTGCTTTACCACTCTCTTCTGCCGCAACTATCTGATCAACCTGCCCGATGACCTGATCAAAGCAGCCCGGATTGATGGCGCGGGGTTCTTTCGCACCTTCTGGAAAATCGTGGTGCCGCTATCGCCACCAATCATCATCGTCACGATCATTTGGCAATTCACCTTTATCTGGAATGAATTCCTCTATGCCGTGACGTTTGCCAGTTCGGATTTCCGGCCCATCACGGCAGCTCTGATGTCGCTCAATGCCGATGATACTGGGGTCAGCGAATATGGCTTTGGTTCTGCCGCAGTCCTCATCGCGGCCATTCCCCCACTCGTTATCTACTTCCTCGGCGGACGCTATTTCGTCCGGGGCCTGACGCAAGGAGCCGTGAAATAATGGCCAGCCTCAACATCGAAACCGTATGGAAAAAATACGACAACTTCATCGCACTGCGTGATGTGAACCTGGACATCAAGGATGGCGAGTTCGTCGTTCTTGTCGGCCCATCGGGCTGCGGGAAATCCACATTGTTATCGATCATCGCAGGGTTGGAAGAAACCTCCTACGGGTCGTTGACCCTTGGAGATCGCGAAGTGACCGATCTGTCCTCTAAGGACCGCAACATCGCGATGGTGTTCCAATCCTACGCGCTTTATCCGACCATGACCGTGCGCCAGAACATCACCTTCGGGATGGAAAACCGCAAAGTCCCCAAGGATGAGCAGGCCAAAGCCGTGGCCGAGGTGGCCAAATTGTTGCAGATCGAGCCCCTGCTGGATCGCAAACCCTCGCAATTATCTGGAGGTCAACGCCAACGGGTTGCTATGGGTCGTGCACTGGTCCGCGACCCCCAACTTTTCCTGTTTGATGAACCACTCTCGAACCTCGATGCCAAGCTGAGAGTCGAGATGAGGACAGAGATGAAGAAGCTGCATAAAAGGCTTGGCCAAACCATCGTCTATGTGACCCATGATCAGGTTGAGGCGATGACGTTGTCGGATCGGATCGTCGTGATGAATGGCGGGGTGATCCAGCAATTTGCCGACCCTGACACTATCTACCAAAAGCCCGCCAATACATTTGTGGCCGGGTTCATGGGGTCGCCCTCGATGAATTTCTTGCCCGTCACAATCTCGGGCACGGACAATGATGTGACGGCCACTTTCAAAGGCGATGGCGGTGAGGTGGTGTTCCCTTTAGGGTCAACGCATCCAGAATTGGCTGGGTTCATCGGTAAAACTGTCACCCTGGGTGCGCGACCAGAGCATTTCGTACCTGCTGAGGTTAGTGGCGATGGAATGGTCCGGGTTTCGGCAACCGTCGATGTGGTCGAACCGACCGGACCGGACACGATGGTTGTCTTTACCCTAGCTGGAAAATCACTGGTGGCTGTTCTGCCCGCAAAATTCCGCCCGGACGAAGAAGAGGCGGTCGAACTTGCCCTGAACATCAAAGAGGCTGTCTTCTTTGATGTCGACAGTGGCGACCTGATCCCGGACGTCTGATGGAGGCGTTCGGACTATATCCCAGCCTCAAAGGGCGCTGCGTGTTTGTGACAGGTGGGGCAACTGGCATCGGCGCGTCAATGGTCCGCGCCTTTGCCCGTCAGGGCATGCGTATCGGGTTTGTGGATATTGACGATGCAGCAGGCCCTGCCCTCGCATCAGAATTGAATGCGAATGGCAATTCTGTCTGCTTTTCCAAAGTGGACGTTGCCGAAATTTCCGCATTGCAGGCCGCAATTGCCAAATTCGAGCGTGGTTTCGGGCCGGTAGATGTACTGGTCAATAACGTGGCAAATGACACCCGCCACGATTGGCGCGATCTCACACCGGATCAATGGGACAAGACAATGGCGGTCAATCTGCGCCCGGCCTTTTTTGCCATTCAGGCGGTCGCGGGCGGCATGATCGACCGAAAACAGGGCTCGATTATCAATTTCGGCTCGATTTCATGGAAAGCCAAACATGACGGAATGCCAGCATATACCAGCGCCAAGGCAGCCATCCACGGCTTGACCAGATCCTTTGTCAAACCGCTTGGCGCGGCAGGTGTCAGAATAAACACAGTCATGCCCGGTTGGGTCATGACCGAGCGGCAATTGCGCGAGCATTTTGACGAGGAAAGTGGTACCATTCTTGCCGAAAACCAGCCGTTGGCAGGAAGAATATCAGCTGATGACGCAGCCGCGATGGCGGTGTTTCTGGCCGCTGCTGACAGCGCAATGTGCACAGGGCAAGAATTTACAATCGACGGCGGCTGGACCTGATCGGCCGTCACGCCACGCCCCGTTTAAGGCCTCGAAAAGACCAGAGGTATCTTGGTTCGGAACCGCTACGCCATCGCAGTTTGTTTTTGTTTCATATACCGCTATGAATGCCAAAACCTATCGCCATAGGGGAACCCAATTGCCAGGTCGCGCCACAATAAAATCCATCGCGAATGACCTCGGGATTTCGCATATGACGGTGTCCAGGGCCCTAGGGGATCATCCCAACGTCACCAAAGAGACCCGCGAGGCCGTTCAAAAGCGCGCCCAAGAGGTCGGCTATGTCCGCAGTGCAGCGGCACGGGTGATGCGTGGCGACGGAACTAACATTGTCGGCCTTTTGCTGCCCAATATCACAAATGAATTCTACGCACATTTTGCAAATTCTCTGGCAAATGAATGCGATGCGGTCGGCCAACAACTGATCATTCACCTGACTGATGACGACCTGAACAAAGAAAATGAGGCCGTGAACCGACTGCAACAAGTTCAGGCGGACACGGTTATCATGGTGCCCTGCCCTACTCGGGGTGAGGTGTCTGCAACGCCGGTACGCAATATGCGCGTTATTCAGCTTATTCGCACACGCGTTGTTGAGGGCGGGTGCAGTGCAGTGCTGGTCGACGATGCCTCGGCCTTGTCCGGCGCTGTGGCGCATTTGGCAGGGCTTGGGCACAGGGACATCGCCTATCTTGGTGCCAACTTGTCAATGTCTTCTGGCCGAAACCGCTATGACGCCTATGCGCGCGGAATGGAGGCAGCCGGCCTCCCGCTGAAAGACGACCACATCCATACCGGTGCCCCATCCTTTGAAATGGGCGTTGCGGCCGCACGAGAGGTTCTGCAACATACCAATGCCACAGCCATGATTTGTGGCGGGTTCGAGATTTCGAACGGCGCGCTTAAGATGATCCTCAGCAAAGGTCAGGCGACATCAGATCGGATCTCCTTTGTGGGCTATGGCGACAGCCCGCTGAACAAATGGGTAAATGGCGGCATCACGACGATTAGTATCCCGGTACAAGACATGGCCAATGAAGCTGCGAAGCTTTTGGCGGGACCGCCGCCCAATTTGACAGATGGTAAAGGTCAGCACCTGCTATCGGCAAAACTCTTGATCCGAAACTCTACCAAAAGACCGTCCCCTGCCACTTGAATTTCTGTGGCGCTCCGCATTCGTGATCGCACGGTTGCCCCAAGACAGTTGGTGACAAGGGGGGCGACCAGTCAGCATAGCTCTGATCCGATGCGTGTGGCCAATAGCAAAGCCGTGACTATGCAGCGACCATTCCGGAATTTCAGTAATTATCCTTGGCTGCGTGTTTTCAGCAACCTGCCGGCAAGACCAGTGCAGCGTGGAACCCTCAGTTTGGTTGCATTGATTTTACAATTCCGAGATTGTTGCTAGCGTGCCAAGCAAAGCGAAGATGCCAAGTAGCAGACCGTGGTCGCCAATCGAACGCTTCAATTAGCCCGCTTGAAACCTGATGGCAGGACCAAAGTGTTTGAATACAGGTCTATTCTAAATGAAGACCAGGTTTGCGATGAGAGATTAGAAAAAAGCTGAGTGCCTATGCTCAGTAGAGGATTTGAACTGTGACTTTGCCAGATGACGGACCCCTTGATGCCCAAGATTCAAAGCCGACCAACATGACTGACGGGACCGCGCATACGCCCGATCCGGAAAGCCTTGCCTTTGCCAGCGATACAGGCGCAAAGACCTCTACTTGGACCGCGTTGGGCATCACGCTTGTCATCATTGGATGGATGGGCAGTGGCTTTTTTCTACCAGCAGAAGTTACAAACGAGGAGGTCGTTTCGAACGCCCCGTTACCAATCGCAGTAAGCGTCCGACAATCCGACGCACGACCGGTGACCCTTTTTTTTAACGCCGAAGGACAAGCCTTACCTGATCGGGATACCGAGATACGGGCCGAAGCATCTGGCCAAATTACTGAAATTATAGCGGGAATGGGTGATTTTGTCGAAGAAGGCGCGGTCATAGCGCGATTGGACAGCGAGGAGGCGGAAGCCAACCTTGCGCAGGCTTTACAGGAAGTTGCGCGAACCACCCGTGATCTTGAAAATGCAGAGACTTTGTTGGAGCGTGGCGTCGCAACCGTGGACCGTATCGAACAGGCCCGCTCGGCTCTGGTGCAGGCACAGTCACAATTGACCGCAGCAGAATCCGCAATCGCCAACAGTACAATTGTTGCCCCGTTTGACGGCCGGATTGAGGTGCTAGATCTCGATCCTGGTGAGTTTATCCAAACCGGTGCGACGGTCGGCCGGATCGTCGACAACTCACCCTTAACAGTCTCGTTTCAGGTCCCGCAGCAATCCCTGACGCGATTGGAAAGTGGGCAAACCGCGACTGTGACATTCATCACCGGAGAAGAGCGCGAAGCCGTCGTCACCTTTGTCGGAACCTCCGCCGCTCAGGCAACGCGAACCTTCCTGGCAGAAGTTTCTTTGCCGAACGAAGATGGCGCCATTGCCGCCGGTCTTTCGGCCGAAATTTCGATTCCGACCAACCAGATCGAGGCTCATTTCCTGTCGCCTTCTATTGTTTCGTTGAATTCTGATGGGCAACTGGGCGTAAAAACGGTGGATGACGAGGATATCGTTCATTTTTATGCCATTGAGGTCGTGAGCGCCGAAATCGACGGCATTTGGGTCACTGGACTGCCGGATAGTATTCGCCTGATCACAATTGGTCAGGGCTACGTTAATGACGGCGATACAGTGCGTCCTCAGATCGAGGATGCAAGTTAATGAACGGCATTATCGACAGCGCATTTTCGCGCAGCCGCGTTGTGGGGCTGGCCCTGGCCATGATCCTGGCGGTTGGGTGGTTCGCCTATGTGTCTATCCCCAAAGAAGCAAATCCCGAAATTCCGCTTCCGCTTTTTTATGTCCATACGGGACTGGATGGCATCAGTCCGAATGACGCCGAACGGCTATTGATCGAACCTATGGAGCAAGAGTTTTCTGGCCTGACAGGTCTCGACAGCATGGAGGCCTTCGCCTCAGAAGGATCGGCCAGTATCCAGTTGGAATTTCAGCCCGGCGGCGACACCGATCAGGCGCTCAGCGATATTCGGGAGGCCGTTGACCGCGTGCAGGGTGAACTGCCTGATGACGCTTATGACTTGACCGTAACCGAGATCAACACGGCGCTTTTTCCAATCATTACCGTCATTCTCTCAGGTTCAGTGCCAGAGCGCACATTGAACAGCCTCGCGGAGAATTTGCAGGAAAGGATTGAAGGCCTTCCGGGCGTTTTGGAAGCCGACATCGGAGGGCGGCGCTCTGAATTCCTTGAAGTTCTGATCGATCCTACGGTTTTTCAGACCTATGATTTGTCCTTTGATGAGTTGATTAGCCAAATCACCAGAAACAATCGTCTGATTGCGGCAGGCGCCATTGAAAGCAGCGCGGGCCGTATCGTGCTGACGGTTCCGGGATTGATTGAGGATCTGACCGACGTCATGGGCATGCCGGTTCTGGTGCGTGATGGTACAGTGGTCACTTTCGGCGATGTTGCCACGATCAGACGCGCATTTGACGATCCGACCGGATATGCCCGGATTGATGGCCAACCCGCCCTTGCACTGGAAGTAACCAAGCGATCCGGTGCCAATATCATCGAAACAGTGGCTGACGTGCATGCGCTTGTCGAAGAAATGCGCGTTGATTGGCCTGAAAGTGTTGAGGTCACCTACCTCAATGACCAAAGCGAACAGGTCGAGGACTTGTTGAGCGATCTTGAGGCCAATGTCATCGCCGCCGTGGCGCTGGTTATGATCGTGATTGTCTACGCCCTTGGCCTGCGGTCGGCCATCCTGGTTGGGCTGGCAATCCCCGGCGCATTTTTAGCCGGTGTAACAGCGCTTTGGGCGATGGGGTACACGATGAATATCGTTGTTCTTTTCTCGCTTATTCTTGTCGTCGGCATGCTGGTTGACGGAGCAATTGTCACGACCGAATTGGCGGACCGGCAATTGCAGGAAGGGGCAAGCCCCAAGCAAGCCTACGCTTTTGCCGCCAAACGCATGGCATGGCCAATCATAGCCTCTACTGCAACCACGCTCAGCGTGTTTTTCCCGCTTCTTTTTTGGACAGGCATGGTGGGCGAATTCATGAAGTTTCTGCCGATCACCGTGATCCTGACGCTGTTTTCGTCCCTGTTCATGGCGCTCGTCTTTATCCCGGTTGTTGGTGGCATGATTGGCAAGCGGCAACCGCAGACTGCCAAGGCCAAGGCTGCGATGCATGCCGCCGAATTTGGCGATCCGCGCGAAATTGGCGGTTTGACCGGTGCCTATGTCCGGGTGTTGCAATGGGCAATCCTGCGACCGGGCGCCACCGTATTGCTGACCGTCGCGGCCCTTTTGGGCAGTTTTGGCCTCTACGGGCAATTTGGCAGCGGCGTCACATTTTTCCCTTCGGTCGAACCGGAATTCATGCAGGTCCAAATACGCGCCCGTGACAATTTCTCGATCTACCAGCGCGATGAACTTGTACGGTCCGTCGAAAATCGGCTTTTGGGCTATGACGAAATTGCCAGCGTCTATGCCCGGTCCACCATGGGCGGCGGACAAGGCGACGAAGAGACCATCGGCACGCTGCAATTGGAACTGACCGATTGGGATGAGCGCCGCACAGCCGCCGTAATAGGAGAGGATATCCGGCAAGCGGTTTCAGACATTGCCGGGATTGACGTTCAGGTCCAAACCGAAAGCGGCGGACCATCCGAGGGCAAACCCGTCAGTCTGCAAATCCGCGCGCGATCTGCAGAAGATCAGGAAACCGCAGTCGAAATCATTCGGGAGCTGATGGCCGAAATTGGCAATTTCACCGATATAACCGATACCCGCCCATTGCCCGGTGTCGAAGTGGCCGTGATCGTGAACCGGGCGGAAGCCGCGCGATTTGGCGCGGATGTCAGCCTGTTGGGACAAGCGTTACAATTGCTGACCCGCGGCATCAGCGTTGCCGAATATCGCCCGGACGACGCCGAAGGGTCGCTTGATATCCGCGTACGATTTCCACATGAGGAACGGTCTCTTTCAGCACTTGGCAGCCTACAGGTGCCCACGGCCTCAGGTCTTGTGCCAATCTCGAACTTCGTGACTTTCGCGCCTGCGGAACGCGTCGGCACAATCCGTCGCATCGATGAAAGGCGTGTCGTCACAATAGAAGCCAATGTCAGCGCTGGCGTTTTGGTCAATGATCAGGTTTTGGCGCTCACCAACGCGTTAGAAAGTGCCGAATTCCCCAGCGGGGTCGCCTTTTCTTTTGCCGGTGAGGCCGAAGACCAAGCCGATGCAATGAATTTCCTGGTTGCGGCTTTTGCCGGAGCGATCTTCTTAATGTTTGTGATCCTGCTCACCCAGTTTAACAATTTTTATCAAAGCTTTGTCGTGATGAGCGCCATCGTTTTTTCGGTTGCGGGCGTGCTTTTGGGCTTGCTGATCACCGGGCGTCCGTTTGGTGTTGTAATGGGCGGCATCGGTGTCATCGCCCTGGCGGGGATCGTCGTAAACAATAACATCGTGCTGATTGATACCTACAACGCCCTCAAAGCCGCGGGTATGTCACCTTTGGAGGCCGCCCTCAGAACCGGCGCGCAACGATTGCGGCCCGTCGTGTTGACCTCAATCACGACAGCGCTTGGGTTAATGCCGATGGTGATCGGATTGAATATCAACTTTTTCACACGCGAGATTGTCTATGGCGCCCCATCGACGCAATGGTGGACCGAGCTTTCAAGCGCAATTGCCGGCGGACTGGTATTTGCGACGGTTTTGACGCTGTTGGTAACTCCTGCAATGCTGATCTTAGGCGAAAAACGGGCCGAACGCGCGAAAAGGAGCAGCGTCCGCGCGGCCGCCTAATCCAAAGCGACGGGCCCCATCTGGTATTAAGAGGCGTTCAGAGAAACCTCATTCAAATTCGCCCAATTGTTCGACCAGTGACCTTTCTAGTTGCACCGCAAATTTGGCAGCTGCGACCGGAAGGGTTCGGTTTTTCAATTGGCATAGATAAAGCAATCCTTGCGGAATATCGCGCGCGTCTACTGGTCGGACGACCATGCCATCCATGCCGTCCTGACCGGGCAGGCCGATGGGGATCTGGAAAGTGATCAGATCATCCTCTGCCGGGTAGCGTCTGAGAAACTGAAAATTGTCAGATTCAATCGCTACATCCAATCGCGCCGATGAACGTACCAGAGCGTGGTCAATCAATTGCCGAACTCCATAGGGGCTGGTCGGCAAGCCAACAGGGTATTGGGACACATCACCAAGTCGAATGACGCCCCTCCGCGCCAAAGGATGGCCCGCACGCATCACGGCGTAGACCGTCTGAGGAAAGGTCGCCAGAACCTGTACATTGCTCAACCGAACGGGTTCAAACACAAGCGCAACATCGGCTGAGAAATCGGCCAAAGCCTGTTCCGCCGCGGCCCGGTCCCTGAGGTAGACGCCAAAGGTCACTGCCGTGTGCTGTTTGCGATAGGCAGCTATTTCGGCAGGCAAAAAATAAGGCAGCAATGCCTGACTGCAGGCAATCGAGACATGGCCGCGCCGCTCACCTTTCAGATCAGCAATCTGGCTTTGAAGCTTGGCAACATCTGATCGTTGCGACCTGATGTGCTGAACCAACAACTCACCCGCTGTTGTCAGACGCACGCCACGCGGCAGTCGCTCAAAGATCGGAACGCCGAATTCATCCTCCAGTGCCAAGACCCGTCGGTTCAGCGCAGTTGAAGTAATGGCCAGAGTGTCAGCCGCTTTCCGGATCGACCCCGCCTTGGCGATGGTTTCGACATAGCTCAACGGAATCAATTCGGGCATGGGACATCCTTACTGCTGCATTCAATGCATCGCTTTGCTGCAAACTTAGCAGTCGTCAACACAGGGTAAAAGCACCGATGATCTCTTTAAGAATCATTAACTGTGCTTGCGCCCTCTGAGGCAACGGCACTTTCCCGACCTTTAGGAGATATCCGTAATGCCTATGAAACCCCTTTCCCGCCGTGGCTTTCTTCATGGTAGCGCCGCCGCAGTTGGTGCCGCTTCGCTTGGATCGCTTCCCTTTCAGGCGCAGGCGGATGGCCATGGATTGACCGTTGGGTTCATCTATGTCGGGCCAAAGGATGATTTCGGCTACAATCAAGCCCATGCCGAAGGCGCAGCGGCCGTTGCCATGATGGATGGCGTCACCGTTGTTGAAGAAGAAAACGTAGCCGAAACCGTCGATGTACAGAACTCGATGGAATCGATGATCAATTTTGATGGGGCAAGCCTGCTGTTCCCCACATCCTTCGGATATTTCGACCCCCATATTCTGGAAGTCGCACCGAACCACCCCGATGTTCGGTTCCAACATGCCGCCGGACTTTGGTCTGCGGATATGCACCCGATGAATGTCGGCTCTTATTTCGGCTATATCGGCATGGGCCAGTATCTGAACGGCATCACAGCAGGCCACGCGACCACAAGCAAAAAGCTGGGCTTTGTTGCGGCGATCCCGATCCCGCAGGTCTTGCTCAACATCAACTCGTTCTTGCTGGGCGCGCGTCAGGTTGACCCCGAGATTACCTGCCAGGTGATTTTCACCGGCTCCTGGTCCAATGCCGTACGTGAGGCCGAAGCGACAAATGCGCTGGCCGACGCGGGATGTGACGTGATCACCTGCCACGTGGATGGCCCAAAAGTGGTGATCGAAACCGCCGCCGGTCGCGGATCTTATGTGTGCGGCTATCACGCCGATCAGACGTCGTTGGCGCCTGATCTTTACCTGACCGGTGCCGAATGGAACTGGGCCAATGTCTATACCGGCATGGTTCAAACCGCGCTTGATGGCGGCACGATCCCCAATTTTGTCCGTGGCGGCCTGACCGATGAGTTCATCAAGATGAGCCCGCTTGGCCCCGCCGTATCTGACGCGTCCCGCGCCCAATTTGAAGCAACCAAGGCCGAGATCATGGCCGGAGGATTTGCGGCCATTCGCGGCCCGTTGATGAGCAATACCGGCACCCAAATTCTCGGCGCGGGCGAGGCACTGGTCGAGACCGATATCGCGTTGGAAAGCATGGATTACCTTGTCGAGGGCGTTATCGGATCGACCTCTTAAGGCCGGTCGGTAAAGTGGGGAAGCACGCGTGACCGATCAAAGCGTATCTCAAGGATCATTGGCGTCGGCGCGGGTTGCGTTACTGGCACCCGTGGCGCGCCGGGCGGAAGCGGTTGTTTTGCCCATTGCCGCCCTGCTGGCAGGGTTCTTGGTCTTCAGCCTCTTCCTGTTGATCCAGGGCAAGTCCCCCACCGACTTTTTCTATCTGGTCTATCGGGCCGGTTTCGGCACCGCTTTTTCCTGGCAAAACACATTGTCGCGCACTGCGCCGCTCTTGTTTGCGGCGCTGTGTGTGGCTTTGCCCGCCCGCTTGGGGCTGGTCGTGATTGGTGGGGAAGGCGCAATCGTTTTGGGCGGCGTCGCCACGGGTGCGTTGGGGGCGGCAATGCTGGGCTCCTCCGGTATTGTGGCCTTACCCCTGATGGCGCTGGCGGGCGCAGTGGTCGGCGCGGCTTGGATCGGTGCTGTTGGCGCGATGCGGTATTTCCGCGGTGTGAACGAAACGATTGCCAGCCTTTTGATGGCCTATATCGCCATCTCGATCATGAACCATCTTGTTGAAGGGCCGCTCAGGGACCCGTCCAACCCGAACAAGCCATCAACGCTGAGCTTGACCGATGAGTTGAGGATTGGAGATATCCCCGGATGGGACGTCCATTGGGGTCTGGCCGCAGGACTAATCTGTTGCGTCCTGACCTGGGTGTTGATCGAGCGCACGACCTGGGGGTTCGCAGCCCGCATTACCGGCGGGAACATCCGCGCCGCACAGGTGCAGGGTTTGCCGGTTGGCTGGTTGATCCTCGGCTTTACTGCCCTTGGCGGCGCTTTCGCGGGGCTGGCTGGTTTTTTTGAAGTCACGGCTGTCCATGGCTCAGCCAATTCGTCTTTGGCGGCAGGGTTCGGATATACCGGGATTTTGATTGCCTTTCTGGCGCGCCACAACGCGCTGGCCATTATCCCCGTTGCCATCCTGCTTGCAGGGTTTGAGGCCTCTTCCGGGCTTATCCAACGCCGTATGGATTTACCGGATGCCACGATGCTTGTGCTGCAAGGTTTTGTTTTTATAGCGATCCTGCTGAGCGACACGTTTTACGGGCGGTTCAAGGCCTTTGCGCCAGAAAGATGGAGCACTTCGCCATGAATGAGCTTGGCCTATGGGCAATTCCGATTGCTGTTCTGGGCGGGGCGATCCGCGTCTCGACACCCTTCCTGTTCGTATCACTGGGTGAAGTCCTGACTGAGCGGTCTGGCCGCATCAACCTTGGGCTGGAAGGAACATTGGTGATTGGTGCGATGGTCGGCTATGCCGTGGCATATCTGTCCGGTTCGCCATGGCTGGGCGTTCTGGCAGCGGCAGCGGCAGGGTCAGCTTTTGGGCTGATTCACGGCCTGATCTGCTCGCTTCCACGCGTGAATGATATCGCGATTGGCATTGCCATGATGATCCTTGGGACCGGACTTGCCTTCTACTTTGGCAAACCCTTTGTCCAACCGGTCGCGCCAGACCTTCCCTCGATCCCGCTTGGTTGGTGGTCCAGCATTCCGCAGGTCGAGGCGGCATTGAACGTCAATGTCCTGTTCCTGATCGGCGCTGCAGCGGCTTTTGCGCTGTGGTGGATGTTCAAAACCACGCGCATCGGGCTGGTCATCCGGGTCGTCGGTGACAGCACCGATGCAGCCCGCGCTATGGGGTTGCGCCCGGCAGTTGTGCGCACGCTTGCCACAATGGCGGGTGGTGCATTCGCAGGGGTCGGCGGCGCATATCTGAGCCTGTTTTACCCCGGCAGCTGGAATGAGGGCATTTCATCGGGTCAGGGCCTTATGGCGGTTGCCCTTGTGATTTTTGCACGCTGGAACCCGGTCGCCTGTTTTGGCGCTGCGCTCTTGTTCGGGGGCGCCGGCGCACTTGGCCCTTCGCTGCAATCGGTGGGCATATCCCAAGGTTATCACCTGTTCTTCACCGCACCCTACGTGCTGACCCTTGGTGTTTTGATCGCAACATCGTCCACCACGCGGGCCATGACCGGCGCGCCGGGCGAACTGAGCATTACGAAGTAAAGGAGCGAGCCATGAACGGTTTGGGTGGCCTCAATAAGTCAGAACATGGCGTAATTGTGGGCCTTGTGCAGCTGCAACTGCCCGTTGTCGAAACGCCCGACGATCTGGCGCACCAAACGGCCCGCATCGTGGACATGGTCGGCAAGGCGCGACGCAACCTTGGCACGATGGATCTGGTGGTCTTTCCCGAATACGCGTTGCACGGGCTGTCGATGGATATCAACCCGGAGATCATGTGCCGGATGGATGGCCCCGAGGTTGCAGCGTTTCAGCAGGCGTGCATTGATCACGATATCTGGGGCTGCTTTTCAATCATGGAGTATAACCCGGGCGGCATGCCCTGGAATGTCGGGCTAATTATCGACAACACAGGCGAGATCCAGCTCTATTATCGTAAGATGCACCCTTGGGTTCCCGTGGAACCGTGGGAGCCGGGAGATGGCGGCATTCCCGTGATCGACGGGCCTAACGGCTGCAAACTGGGCCTGATCATCTGTCATGACGGGATGTTCCCGGAAATGGCCAGGGAGGCCGCCTATAAAGGCGCCGAGATCATGATCCGCACCGCAGGCTATACCGCGCCGATCCGCGAAAGTTGGCGATTTACCAATCAGTCCAATGCGTTTTGCAACCTAATGATCACGGCAAATGTCTGCATGTGCGGCAGCGATGGCAGCTTTGACAGCATGGGCGAAGGGATGGTCTGCAATTTCGATGGCCAGATCATCGCCCATGGAACGAACGGCCGCGTGGATGAGATCATCACCGCAGAACTCCGCCCCGATCTGGTGCGCGAGGCCCGCGAAAACTGGGGCGTTGAGAATAACATCTATCAGCTTGGCCATCGCGGATATGTCGCCGTCAAAGGCGGCGCCACTGATTGCCCCTACACATTTATGACCGACCTTGCCGCCGGCGCGTATCGCTTGCCATGGGAGGATAAGATCAAAGTCACCGATGGTACGGGCTTTGGCTTTGACGCGCCCACAAGGGCATATGGCAACCCCGCAAAGGAGGCCGCGGAATGAAAGACCTGCCCAATATCACTGTCGCTTCAGACCCGTATTCCTGGCCCTATAATGGCGATCTCAGGCCGGAAAACACCGCCCTGATCATTATCGACATGCAAACCGATTTCTGTGGTGTCGGCGGTTATGTCGACAAAATGGGCTATGACTTGTCGATGACGCGTGCGCCGATCGAGCCGATCAAAACGGTGCTGAGCGCGATGCGCGACAAGGGCTATCACATCATTCATACCCGTGAGGGCCACCGCCCAGATCTGGCTGATCTGCCACCAAACAAACGCTGGCGGTCCCGTCAGATGGGCGCGGGCATTGGCGATGCAGGGCCATGCGGGAAAATCCTGATCAGGGGCGAGCCCGGCTGGGACATCATCGAAGAGCTTTACCCGCTGCCAGGTGAGCCAATTATCGACAAACCCGGCAAGGGGAGTTTTTGCGCCACTGATCTTGAACTGATCCTGCGCACTCGCGGGATAGACAACATCATCCTGACCGGGATCACCACGGATGTCTGCGTGTCGACAACCATGCGTGAGGCCAATGACCGGGGGTTTGAATGCCTCATCCTCGGCGATTGCTGCGGAGCCACAGACAAGGGAAACCACGATGCTGCGCTCAAGATGGTCACGATGCAGGGCGGCGTGTTTGGCGCCGTCAGCGATAGCGCGACTTTGCTGAAAGCCCTACCATGACTGTTGCGGGGCATACCGAGAAGGGCGCAATTGGCGTCGAAACTCTGCATATGACGATGCGGTTTGGCGCGTTTACCGCGCTTGACGATGTCTCCATCCGGATTGAACCCGGCACGTTTCACGCCCTGCTGGGCGAGAACGGGGCAGGCAAATCAACGCTTGTCAAATGCATGATGGGGTTTTATGCGGCCACCAGTGGTGAAATGCTGGTGGATGGGCGCGAGGCGCTTGTGCCTGATCCAAAAGCGGCCCACGCCATGGGCCTTGGCATGGTTTACCAACATTTTACGCTGGTTCCCTCGCTGACCGCGGCCGAGAATCTGGTGATCAGCCGCACGGATGTGCCCAATGTCATCGACTGGGGCAAGGAGCGCACTGAGCTGGCGGCGTTCATGGCGCGAATGCCATTTCAGGTGCCAATGGATCAGCCGGTTCGCGCGCTTGCCGCCGGGGAAAAGCAGAAGCTTGAGATCCTGAAACAACTCTACCTTGGTCGCAGGTTTTTGATCCTGGATGAGCCGACATCGGTCTTGACCCCTGATGAAGCAGATGAGGTTCTGGGCCATGTCCGCCAGTTATGCGAGGCGGGCGAGATCTCTGTCTTGATGATTACTCACAAGTTTCGCGAAGTTACGGCTTATGCCGATGATGTTTCCGTGCTGAGGCGCGGGAAACTGGTGGGTGGAGGAAAAGTTTCAGAACTGTCCCATTCCGATATGGCGGCCCTGATGATGGGGGATGCCAAGCTGGCCGATCCCGCGCCCCGCACCGGAATACCGGGCGCACCCATTCTTGAGTTATCGGGGCTGAAAGCAAGCGACCGGTCTGGACTGAAGGACATCGTGATCGACAAGCTGGATGTGCGCGGCGGCGAAATTGTCGGCATCGCCGGGATCTCGGGCAACGGCCAGATGGAAATGATGGAGATCCTGACCGGCCAGCGCCCGCTCAGCGCCGGTGAAATCCGGGTCAAAGATGCGCCCTTTGGTGCCACGCGCAGCGATGCTCGCTTGTCCTGCGTGCGGTATCTGCCGGAAGAGCCGCTTCAAAACGCCTGCGCGCCGCGTATGTCCGTGGCTGAAAATATCTCGTTCCGCACGTTTGATCTGAACGGTAAAGGCACGCGGTTCTGGCTATCTGGCCGTGAGATGCAGGGGCGGGCCAGCGATCTGGTTGCGGCCTTCAAGGTCAAGACGACCTCTTTGGACAGTCCAATACAGGCACTGTCGGGCGGCAATGTGCAGCGTGCCGTTCTGGCGCGGGAACTGAGCGGCGATGTTGACCTGCTGATCATTTCAAACCCCTGTTTTGGCTTGGATTTTTCGGCCGTGGCCGAGATCCGGGCCCGGATCATGGCCGCGCGCAATGGCGGGGCTGCTGTCCTTTTGATGTCCGAAGATCTGGACGAAATCATGGAATTGGCGGACCGGGTCATGGTCATGTCAGAAGGCAAGATCGCCTATGAAACCCCGATTTCCGAGGCTGACATCACGCAGATTGGGCAATTCATGGGGGGGCATGTCTGATGGCGACAGTCGCAGGTGCATTTCCCTTTGCTTTTGATTTCAATCCCGCGACGACGGCGCTGATCGTGATCGACATGCAGCGCGATTTTGTTGAACCGGGCGGTTTTGGCGAAACCCTTGGCAACGACGTGTCCCTGCTGCAGGCGATTGTTCCAACAACTGCTGCTTTGCTAAACCTTTGCCGTGCCAATCAAATGACAATCATCCACACCCGCGAATGCCATAAGCCAGACCTGTCTGATCTGCCTGATGCCAAACGCAATCGCGGCGCGCCGAGCCTGAGAATTGGCGACCCCGGTCCGATGGGTCGTATCCTGATCGCCGGCGAACCGGGGGCCGAGATCATTCCGGAGCTTGCGCCGCAACCCGGCGAGATCGTGATTGATAAACCCGGTAAGGGCGCATTTTACGCGACCGACCTTTCGGGACTCTTGTCAGAACGTAAAATCACCTCGCTGATATTTGCCGGGGTCACAACCGAGGTTTGCGTGCAAACCACCATGCGTGAGGCGAATGACCGGGGTTTTGACAGCTTGCTGGTCGAAGATGCGACTGAAAGCTATTTCCCAGAGTTCAAAGCCGCAACGCTTTGCATGATCCGTGCCCAAGGAGGGATCGTCGGGTGGACGACCAGATTTGATGACTTGGCCGAGGCACTAAATGACTAACCCACAACAAACCGCGAACTTCCTGGGGATTTGGCGTGACCTGCCGTTTGAGCCGTTTCGCGACGGGGTTGATATCCACCATATCTGGCGTGGCGAACCTGCGCTGGCCATTCTGCGTTATGCGCCCGGCGCCAAGGTTCCGCGGCACGTGCATATGGGGTTGGAAACGATCCTGGTGTTGGATGGCGTGCAATGTGATGAGACCGGCGCCTATCCCCAAGGCAGCCTGATGATTAACCCCGAAGGCTCCGAACACTCCGTCTGGTCAGAAACCGGATGCACGGTGTTGATCCAATGGGAACGCCCAGTAAAGATTCTAGAAGAAAGCCAAACATGACCGGGACATCTTTTGAGTTCAGAAGCCTGTTTTCGGCCTATGCGACCGGGACCACGCCATTAGATATTGTAGAAGAAGTTTATGACCGCATCGCAGCGGTTGATGATCCGGGCATCTTTCTTCATTTGCGTGACAAGGCCGAGGTTTTGGCCGAGGCAGATGCGTTGGGCGCATATGATCCCGACCGGCCGCTCTGGGGGATTCCCTTCGCGATTAAGGATAATATTGACCTAGGCGGCGCGCCAACCACAGCCGCCTGTCCTGAATTCGCCTATACCGCAGAAAAAGATGCATTTGTCGTCGCGCGTCTCAGGGCTGCGGGGGCACTGCTGATTGGCAAGACCAATCTCGACCAATTCGCCACTGGACTGGTGGGGGTCAGGTCGCCCTATCCCATTCCAAAGAATGCCGTGGACCCACAGATTGTTCCGGGTGGATCTAGCTCTGGCTCTGGCGTGGCTGTGAGCCACGGTATCGTGTCCTTCTCCCTGGGAACAGATACGGCCGGGTCGGGCCGGGTTCCCGCCGCATTGAACAATACTGTGGGGCTAAAGCCGTCGCTTGGGGCGCTCAGCGCATCGGGCGTGGTGCCGGCTTGCAGAACGCTCGACACAATCTCGATCTTCGCGCTGACAGTGCCAGATGCCTATGCCGCCTTTCAGTGCGCCTGCGCATTTGATCCGGGCGATGCATATTCCAGGGCCCTGCCCGCACCAGACCTTGGGCCCGTCCAGCCCAACCTTTCATTGGCAGTTCCCGACGCCAACAGTTTGGAATTCTTCGGCGACCAGGTTCAGGCGGCTTCTTTTGCAGATGCACTGGCTACTCTGCGCGAGCTGGGGTGCGAGATAACCGAGATTGACTTCACGCCATTCTTCGAAGTTGCAAAGATGCTTTATGAGGGAGCATGGGTTGCTGAGCGAATGGCCGTCATCGAAGACATGATGCGCGATGCACCGGATGCCATTCACCCGGTCACACGGCAAATTATCGGTGCTGCCGAATCTCTAAGTGCCGCTGACGCGTTCCGAGGTATCTATCGTCTGGCCGATCTGAAACGCGCGGCTGAGCCGGCTTTGGCAGGCGTGGACATGCTTTGCGTGCCGACCATTCCGACATTTTATTCCGTCAGTGATCTGGACGCAGACCCAATTGGCCCCAATTCGCGCTTTGGCACCTATACCAACTTCGTCAACCTCATGGATATGTGCGGGATCGCCGTGCCTACAAATCCGCGCGGCGATGGCCGCCCCGGCAGCATCACATTATTGGCCCGCGCCGGGCTGGATTATATGATTGCAGGTCTGGCCGCGCGGGTCCATTCCGCTAGTAACCCTGCCTTGGGAGCAACTGGTTTTCACGCATCAACCTCGCACCCCATGACTACACACCAAGCAACCGAAACAGAAATGGCGATTGCTGTAGTCGGTGCGCATATGTCGGGTTTGCCACTAAACCATGAGTTAACGGATCGCCAAGCGCGGTTTCTGGAAGCAACCACCACGGCCCCTGACTATCGCCTCTTCGCATTGGCTGGCGGGCCGCCGGTTCGACCGGGTCTGGTTCGCGATCTAACCGCAGGCAGTGCCATTAAGGTCGAGGTTTGGGCCATGCCAAAAACGGAAGTTGGTCATTTCATGGAGCGCATACCCATGCCCCTGTCGATTGGGACAATTCGGCTGGCCGATGGACGAGAATTCAAAGGATTTCTGGCCGAAAACGCGGCTCTGGACGGCGCTGATGAAGTGACGTCATACGGTGGCTGGCGCGCTTATCTTGATCGTCAATAGACGCCTAGACATCAAGTTATTTGGCGAGCCCGACGGACGACACGCCGGACGAAACTCTTTATAGTTTACAACGAAGTCATGACTGTTGCCCACAACAGCGCCCTGCCCCGTTCATATCTGCCCTAAGCATCGCCTTGCTTTGGGTTGGCGCAGCCCATCACCATCAGGACAATGTCAAAAGTGTCGTTCCAGCAGGATCGCCGGGGGTAGTTCCTTAATACAGCTTCTTGGCCCCGTTCACGTAAGGGATTGATGGTGGCAAAGTCGTTGTTCCACCTATCCCAAAATCAATCAATTGAAATAATGAGCATACAATTGCTCGACGATTGAGGACAATGGTCGTAGTGTGGAAGCCCGGGCGGTAGAGGGGAAGGCATGGCGCGACAAACATCCAAAAGCCGAATCTACGATCACTTCGTAAACGGCATCACGTCCGGGGCTCTCTCTCCAGGTGACCGACTGCCCACAGAAAAACAAATATCCGAGAAATTCGACGTAAGCCGCACAACGGTCCAAGGCGTGATGTCTCGCCTTGTCCATGAAGGTTTGGTTGAACGGTTTCAGCGGCGCGGCACCTTTGTGCGGGCGCCGGACGTGCGTAACGATGTGCGGGTAGATTTGGATATTCATAACATCCAGTCTTTTGAGTCCGAAATTGCCGTTGCCGGGAAAAACGTCGCCTACAAATTGGTTGAGCTTTCGCGATCGCCCTGCGACGAGCGGATCGCTGCGCACCTCGGGATTGAGGCGGGACGAGAGGTGACTTCCCTCTATCGAACACGGTTCATCTCAGGAAAATGTATCGGGTCAGAACGCCGGTTTTTCTCGCCACATGTCGCCTTAGAGTTCGAGCTAAGCGCGCTGGACCGCGAAGGCGTACATATGATTATCGAACGAGACATGGGTATCGTGATCGGCCGGATCGACGCGGCGCTATTGGCACAAACCGCAACTGACGAGGACGCTCAGGTGATGGGCGTTGATCCCGGCGCACCGCTTTTGGTGCGGTGTCACAGCCTCTTTGACACCAAAGGGGATATGATCCTCTACGGTGAAAGCCGTTACCTCGAGCCCTTTTCCTTTCGCTATACGGCAACGGTCAGGGGATAGTCAGAACCCAAATAAGGCGTTGGGAGTATTCCATAAAATTTCTTCGGCGTCATTCGCTGTTCCCGCCCAACGGCGGATGTCCGCAACGCCCTGCACGTCATCGACATCTTGGAACTCCTCCAATTCTGACAGCGGGCGATTGATCCGATGTTCCGACTTTCCGGTGTGAGGCCAGTCGCTGCCCCAGATAACGCGCCCCTTTGCGGTTGCGAATAATGCAGGGGCGATGCCATCCAATGCCGCATGGGTTGGTGCATAATTGGTAGCCCGACATGCCCCTGAGGCTTTCAAGATGACGTTCCCCAAAGACAGCACTTCGTGCAGCTTCTCCAAATCCTCCGCCAAAATGGGGCTGCTCAGCTTCAGTCCACCGAAGTGATCAAGAATGACGGGGCGACCCAACTCTGAAAGCCCGGCCCGCAAATGATATAGCAATGCGACGGGCGCAAAGATTTCCAGGATCTTGTCACTCTGACCAAGTGCTCCGCCCATCGCCCGCAACTGTGACAAGCAATACTCCGGGTCTGCGTCACCCGATGTTTTGAAATTCGCACGCAATCCGCACACCCCGGGAAGGGTCAAGTCGCCGCACGGCCGGGCATGGGGGTCAACGACAATAACGCATTTTGCCGTCTCAAGACCCAGCCGGGCCACCGCGTTTAGACTAGGCTCGTTATTGGTGCCGTAGGGGCTGGGCTGCACGATCACGACACGGGATGCGCTGATTCTATCGAGATGGGCCCGCAACATAACTTCGTTTGCAAGATCAGGCGTGTAAGAGCGCGCCGGAAAAAGAGGCGCGGTTTCTCCCGAAAAAACATGCACATGCGAGTCAACAATTCCTATTTGAGTGTTCATTTTTTATTTGTCCCCACAAATGTGTTGCAGAATCCATATGCTTTTTATATCAATAAAATGCAATAAAGGAAAAAGTAGTTGTTCCAAGCACCACCAGAAGTCACCGCCGAGGTATTTGCGACTGTACCGGAAACCCTCCGCCCTGAGGGAAATTCCGAATGGTCCAGGACCCAACATGGCGGCCGCAGTTTTCGGGCCTTTCTGGAGGGCCCTTCTTTTGACCGCGATGGAAACCTCTACTGTGTCGATATTTGCAACGGACGTATCCTCAAATGCGATGCCGCGGGTGAATTCGATGTCGTCTGCGATTATGATGGCGAACCAAATGGCCTAAAAATTCATAAGGATGGCCGAGTTTTTGTGGCCGACCATGCCCATGGAATCATGGTTCTGGACCCGATAAGCGGAAGGATCGAACCCTTTCTGACCCGGCCCGGACTTGAACGGTTCCACGGATTGAATGACCTGCATTTCAAATCCAATGGCGACCTCTACTTTACCGACCAGGGCCAAAGCGGCCTACACGCGGCCTATGGTCGCCTCTTCCGGCTTTCCGCGGATGGGCAACTGGAATGTCTTCTGGACAACATTCCAAGCCCTAATGGGTTGGTTTTTAACGGAGACGAAAACCAAATATTTCTAGCGGTAACCCGCGCAAACGCAGTCTGGCGTATCCGATTTTTGCCTGACGGTCGCACTTTGGCGAAATCGGGCACCTACATTCAGCTTTCGGGCGGATTGGCAGGGCCGGACGGGCTTGCCCTGGGTGCAGGTGGAGAGCTGGCCATTGGCCATATGGGCCTGGGTACAGTTTGGATCATGTCCCCCCTGGGTGAGCCGATGCTGCGCATCCGTAGCCCAAAGGGCATTTTAACCGCAAATTGCGCATTTGGTGGCCCAGAGGGGCGCCACCTTTACATCACAGAAGCGGAAACATCTTCGATCCTTCGGGTCGAGTTGCCGTTCGCTGGCAAAGAAATGTTTGCACATCAGGCAGATGAAAGCAGCGCGTAACGCGCTGAAAACCACGCTTTGGGAGGGGCGGGAATGATCAAGTTAATCGACAAATGGCTATGCCACATAGAGGATCTGCTGATCGTGGTTCTCACGGTCTTGGGGCTCGGGATGGCCACCTTGCAGGTCATCCTGCGATATGTCTTCAACACGGGCATTCACTGGCTCGAGGCCGGTCTTGTAACCGCCTTGATCTGGGCAATGTTGTTCGGGGCTGTCCGCGCCGTTCGAGAGGGACATCACCCAAGGGTTGATCTTATCCCACATCTCGTACCTCCCGCGGCCCGTGCAGCCCTGAACGCAGTCGCCCTAATTGCAACAGGCGCTCTTGTCCTTTTCTTTCTGTCTGACGCCGTATTCTACGCCAGATTTCTTAATATGATCAATGCGTTACATCCAGAGCTCGGCGTTCTGCAGCTTTACCCATTCCTGATCGTCCCGATCATCACGGCACTCATGGCTATCCGCTACGCGATGATTGCCTGGGCCTTGTTCAAATCACCCGATGCCATGTCACCCGAGGGCAATTTTAGAATGCTCATGGGCGAAGACGTCAGCGCAGGAGACTACCACGAATGACCGTCTTGACGCTTGTCTTAATCTTCTTTGCCCTTATCCTGATCGGTGCGCCGATCGCGATCGCCCTGGGCGGGTCTGCCATTATGGCCTCCCTGATCTTTTCTCCAATTCCGGATGGGATTGTCGGGCAGAAGATCTTTTCAAACCTGAACCACTTCACCCTTATGGCGATCCCCTTCTTTTTCCTGGCCGCAGGCCTAATGGAACGCGGCGGGTTGGTGCAACGCTTGGTGGGGTTCGCCCAGGCCCTGGTCGGCCACCTGAAAGCCGGTCTCGGGATGACGACAGTTCTGACCTGTATCTTCTTTGCGGCCATTTCAGGCTCCAGCCCGGCCACAGTCGCGGCCGTCGGAAACATTCTTTATCCGTCGCTTCTTCGCGAAGGCTATTCGTCGAAATACGCAATCGGGGCTCTGGCGACTTCTGGGTCGATTGGCATTCTGATCCCGCCTTCGATCCCGCTGATCCTCTACGGTTTTATCACCGAAACCTCGATCCCTGCCCTGTTCCTTGCGGGCATTCTGCCCGGTATCTTCTACGGAACGCTTTTGATGATCACGGCGCGCGTTCTTGCCACCAAGGAAGACATTGTTGTGCGCGAACGCAGCAACCGGGCCGAGTTGGGCCGGGCCCTGCGCAGCAGCATTCCGGCCTTGTCCCTGCCAGTCTTCATCGTGGTTGGAATCTACGGTTTCCCGGAATTTTCAATCGCCGGGTGGAACTATGATGGCGGCGCGATCTTCACACCGACCGAGGCTGCGGCCATCTCGGCTGTGCTGGCCTTGCTTATCGGGTTCTTCATCTACCGGGAATTGACCGTGAAGGAATTCCTGAAGGTCACCGCCGAAACCGGGCCACGCGTCGGAATGATCTTTTGGATCACTGCAAATGCGCTGCTTTTCGGGTTCTTCCTGACCTCAATCGGATTGCCGGCACAGATGGCCCAATGGGTTGTCGATATGAACTTGTCACCCATCGTCTTCTTGCTCTGCGTGAATGTACTTTTGGTGGTCGTTGGCTTCTTCCTTGAAGGCGTTCCAACCATCCTGGTCTTTGCACCACTTTTGGTTCCTGCGGCCGAAAATCTTGGGATCGACCCGGTCCACTTCGCCATTATCATGGTGGTGAATATCGAGCTGGGCCTGATCACACCGCCGGTTGGAATCAACCTCTTCGTGGCCAGCTCAATCTCGGGCCAGCCAGTCCTGACTGTCTTTAAATCAACCATCCCTTGGATGATCGCAACCTTCATCACGCTGATGGTGGTCACGTTCTTCCCGCCCATTTCGATGTTCTTGCCAGGGCTCGGGCAATGACATCACGGGCACCCTCACTGAATGAGCCTTCTGCTAGAAAAAAAGGGAGTAGAATAATGTTTATGAAACGGATTGCGGGGCTTGGTCTTGCCCTCGCCTTTAGTGTCACCGCGGCCTCCGCACAGGTCACGATGATCATGTCAAATGACAATAACGATCGCGGCCTGAAAGGTCAGACGTTCGAATTCCTCGTCGCCGAGCTGGAGGAACGCCTGGGCGACCGCATCGACGTGCAAATGCACCATGGCGGCACATTGTTTGACCAGCAAAGTCAAATTCAGGGCCTGCAATTGGGGGGGGCACATCTGATTTCGCCAACCGCGGGCATTTATAGCTCCGTCCAGCCAAATGTGGCCGCACTTCAGCTGCCCTTCATGCTGAACACGCCCGAACGCATCCAAGAGGCAGTAGCCGATCCCGTTATCCGCGAGGCAATCATGCCTGCGCTAAACAACCAGAACATCGAAATCGTAGCTGTCTGGATGAACGGACCCCGCGTTTTGGGTTATCAGGGCGATGATCCGATCCTGATGCCGGAAGACGCCGAAGGGCTGAAAGTGCGCGTACAATCTGCTCCCATCTTCGTTGAAACATGGGAGGCCGTTGGCGCAAACCCGGTTGGGATCAACTGGTCAGAGGCACCGACGGCGCTGCAACAGGGCGTGATTGATGCCGGTGAGGTGACTCCGAATTCCTGGCGCGGCTCCTCGACCTATCAGTTTGTCGACCACATTTCTATGACCGATCACCAGTATTCCTTCTACCTTGTTGGTGCCAACCGCCAGTGGTGGCAGGGCTTGGATGACGACGTTCGCACCGAGATTGAGGCCGCACTGGCCTCGGCCACGGCCTGGAACATGGAAAACGCCGTTCGTATCAACGCCGAGGCCTATGAGTTCATTGAGGGCGAGGGCGTCCAGGTCCACGCGTTGTCTGACGACCAGCGTGCCGCATGGGTGGAAGCTATGCAGCCAGTTTGGCACGAGCTTGGCACCGAGTTGGTCGGTGAAGAGGTCATGAGCCGCCTCCGCGAAATCGCTGGCGTTCAATAACTCAGCGTCCCGTTACGACACAAATAGGACGGGCGTCCCCCCGACGATCCTGGGGGCTGCCCGTCCAAACGAAAATGCACCCTAGCGAATAATGGCGATGCCGAACTTTCCCTAGGTGCCATGACCGCGCCCAAGGGCAATGTTAAGGAGACAACAGATGCGTATCATGACGGTACCCTGCGATGGGATTGGTCCTGAGATTACGGCGGCGACGTTGCAGGTTGTTGAGGCCGCCAATCAGCGGTTTGATCTTGGGTTGAGCTTTCACGAGGAAGAGGCCGGGTTCACCAGCCTGCGCAAGCACGGCATCACTTTGCGCGAAGAGGTTCTGGACCGCGCGCGCAGTGAATTTGACGGGGTGATCCTGGGAACTCAGTCGCATATGGACTACCCACCGGTTGTGGAAGGGGGCCGAAATGTCTCGGCTGGTTTCCGTATCGGTTTGGACCTTTATGCCAATGTCCGCCCCGCCCGGACCCGCGAATTTGTGCCAAACAAGGCCCCTGGCATGGATCTGGTGATCATGCGCGAGGCGACCGAGGGCTTCTATCCCGACCGCAACATGTATCGCGGCGTGGGAGAGATGATGCCCGACCCCGACATGGCGCTGTCTGTGCGCAAGATCACCCGCCATGGCTCGATGCGGATCTGCCGCGAAGCCTTCAAACTGGCGATGCAGCGCAAGAAGAAAGTGGCCGCAATCCACAAGGCGAACAGTTTCCTGATGACCGACGGGCTGTTCCTGGAATGCTTCCGCGCGGTGGCCAAAGATTTCCCGGACGTGGAGACCGAAGAGCTGATCGTCGATGCTTTTGCCGCCCTTCTGGTGCGCAAACCCCATGAATATGACGTGGTCGTGGCCACAAATTTCTACGGCGATATCCTGTCGGATCTGGCCTCGGAGCTGTCTGGCTCTCTGGGCCTTGCCGGCTCGATCAACGCCAATGCGGAAACCGGCCTGTGCTGCGCGCAAGCGCAACATGGCTCGGCCCCAGATATCCAGGGTCAGAACGTGGCGAACCCGACCTCGTTGATCCTGTCGGCGGCGATGATGCTGTCCTGGCTGGGCGAACAGCGCGGCATCCAGAAGCTGATGGAGGCAGGCCAGGCGATCGAAGCCGCAGTGGACGCCGTCATTGACGACCCCGCAAAACGCACCCGCGACCTCGGCGGCACCGTCAATTGCGACGCCTTCGGCAAAATGGTCGCCAATGAAGTCGCCGCGGAAACCGTAGGGGCTTAGGCAGCGGTTGGGCGGTTAACTCACGTCAAGTATTTCGAGGGGCAGAATGACAAATCCAAGTTTGTCGTATGGGTTGGGCGTTGAATTGTTTGACGAAACGAACACAGAATGTGGCAGGTTGAAAACAATCAGCCTGCCAAGATTGTTGGGGCCGCGTCTCAAGAAAATGCCGCATGTTCTTAGGCTTTTGGCCGAGAACCATATCCGCCAAACCGGTGCGCCCGGTCCTCTTATCGAAGCATTGGATTGCTGGCTTGCTGGAAGAACAACCGCTTTCGAGCTTACGTTTCAACCTGGCCGGCTTTTGATGCACGATACCACTTGCACACCGGCACTGGCCGACTTGGCCGGTTTACGTGACGCTGTTTCCGAGCGCGGTGGCGCCGCCTCTAGCCTCTCCCCAGTCTTGCCGGTCGACGTTTCGGTTGATCATTCGACCGCCGTGAATTTCTACGCGCGTTCAGACGCGGCCGAGAAAAACCTGGCGGCCGAGATAGAAAGAAACCGCGAACGATACGCGTTTCTTAAATGGGCCGCCAAAGCCTTTGCAAACTTTCGCGTCTACCCGCCCGGATCCGGGATCATGCACACCATAAACCTTGAGCAGCTTTCCACAGTATTAAGCGTCGGGACAGACGGGCTAGCCTGCCCGGACATGATGTTGGGCACTGACAGCCATACACCGATGGTGAACGGGATCGGAGTTCTAGGCTGGGGCATTGGCGGTCTGGAGGCCGAAAGCATCATGCTCGGGCAACCCGTTTCACTGGCCATCCCGCGAATTGTCGGCGTCAGGTTGGACGGGAAACTGCCGCCCGGGATCATGCCAACCGATCTGGCACTGAACATCACAAGCAGATTGCGCCAACTGGGCGTCACAGGTGCCTTTGTAGAGTTTTTCGGGCCCGGCGTCCCGACACTCTCTGCCGATGCCCGTGCGGTCGTGGCCAATATGGCCCCCGAATACGGGGCAACGACCGGATTTTTCCCAGTTGATCCATGCACGCTTGAATATTTAGAACGGACGTGTCGCCCCCAGGAGCTGATTAACTCCATCGAACCGGTTTTCCGAAATATGGGATTGTGGTTTGACCCTTTCGATACGCCCCGATTTGATCAGCAAATATCCCTGGATCTTGCAACATTGGAGCCGTGCCTTGCTGGCCCCAAACGCCCGCAGGACAGGATTGCCGCATCTGACTCGCAAAAGGCGGTCGAAACCGCAATCTCCAGACCCCTGCGCACGACTACAGAAAACGAAGTTCCTGACGGCGCGGTTGCAATCGCCGCGATTACAAGCTGCACAAATACGTCCGACCCGAGAATGCTGATCGCAGCGGGCCTGCTTGCCCGAAAGGCACGCAATCGCGGTCTGCGCCCGCCGCAATGGGTCAAGACCTCTTTGGCCCCCGGCTCTCCTTCTGCGCGTGGCTTGTTGGAGCAGGCAGACCTATTGGATGATCTGTCAGCCTTAGGGTTTGACATTGTGGGCTTTGGCTGCACGACTTGTATCGGAAATTCTGGCGCCTTGGCCGATTTGGCCACCGATGCGCAGGATGCGGGCAAATCCCTCGTTGCTATCCTTTCCGGAAATCGCAACTTTCCGGGCAGGGTACATCCTGCACTGGATCTGGGGTTCCTGGCCTCACCGCCCATGGTGATAGCTTTCGCCCTAAGGGGCGACATCACAGGTGACGTTTTGTCTGACCCAATTGGTTTCGATCAAGCGGGCACGGAGGTTCATTTGGCAGATATCTGGCCGTCGGACACCGAAATCGACGGCCTTCTGTCTCGGTCAGTTGAGCCGTCCAACATACCATTTGCCTTTGCAAAAGCGTCCGACAACAGGGCCTGGGAGGACATTCCCACACAATCCGGCGCCTGTTTCCATTGGGACGGCGCATCGCGCACCTTGCGTCGACCGTTGTTTGCTTCGGCTGACCAGCCCTGCCGAATTGGCACGTTTGAGGCGACACCGCTTCTTGTCCTGGGTGATGATGTCACCACGGATCACATTTCTCCCGCAGGGCAGATTTCACCCGATGGCGAAGCCGGGCGATGGTTGCTGTCCAATGGTGCCGATCCAACTGACCTGAATGTCTACGCTTCCTATCGCGGCAATTGGGAGGTGATGATCAGGGGACTATTCGACAACGCGGCGGTCAGGAACCACCTGGGCCCCTCAATCCCAAGGGGGGCAACCTATCTGGATACCGATGGTGTTTTGCCCCTTCACCGCGCTGCCAGATGTTTAACCAAACAAAAACGGTCTTCTGTGATTTTGGCTGGAGAACGCTATGGCATGGGATCCAGTCGGGATTGGGCCGCTAAAGGCGTTGCCATTTTGGGAGTGCGCGCTGTGCTTGCACGTAGTTTTGAACGCATCCACAGGGCCAATCTGATTGGAATGGGGGTCGCCCCCATCCAGTTTACCAATGGTTTCGTACCAAGGGAGGCAGGGATTTCACCAACGGACCGGTTTTTGGTGAATCTCAGCGCCGGGGACGTGACCCCGGGACAGGAAATTACTGTGAACTGGCTGAGAACCTACGGCGAAAGCGTGGCCATTTGCGCTTGCCTTGCAATCGAAACGCAGCAGGAGGCGAGCTTGCTGAAAGCAGGCGGCCTCTTCCCGTTTCTTCTCGGAACGGATGGCCTGCATGTCCCGGCTCCATCTGGCACTGCACCCTAGCAGGCAAGTGGCATTACAGCATGGGTGACCGGGTAACAATCGCCTGATGCTCTGAAAGGAACATGGCCGAAGGGGTCAATCTCGCTGCCAGGACAGCCCATCATTTGTTCTAAAGCAAACTCGAACACGTCATGTGTCGATGATCGGGTTTGAAGATTACAAATTTCGATCATATGATGGGATATGATAAAAAGTCAGATTACCTTCAAACAACTTGAAGCTTTCGTGTACGTCGTCGACCTGGGCACGTTTCGAAATGCCGCGTCGGCACTTGGGACAACTCAACCAAATATCTCGGCAAGGATCTCCTCTCTGGAATCCGCTCTCGATGCTCAGCTGCTTCTGCGCGATGCCGGATCGGTTCGGCTCACCGACCGTGGGGCCACATTGCTTAAAAAGGCGCGCGAGATAATCTGGGCCGGAGAAGCCTTATTGGAGGAGGCCGGACGGCAAGACCTGATAGAGGAGCGATTGCGTCTTGGAGTGACCGAACTTGTCGCCTGCACGTGGCTTCAGGATTTCCTACGTCTTTTGAAACAAGCCTACCCGTCCCTGCGCGTCGACCTTCGCGTTGATTTATCCTCGGTCATTGAAGATTTTCTGGTTCAGAGCCAGATCGATCTGGCTCTGCAAAGTGGGCCGTTCAAAACCACCATCTCTAGGACATTGCACATGGCGGATGAGGAATACGTTTGGGTCGCCAACTCCGCCAACGCAGAAAGCCTTTCGCAGGGATCCATGACCAAACGATTCTTTGCATTGCCAATCCTGACGCATGCGCGCCATACGCAGGCTGGAACTGCATTGCACAAGACTGCAAAGGACCGTGGCTGGGACACAAACCAGATTGTACATTCCAGCGCATTGTCTGCCTGCTTGCCAATGGCCTGCGAAGGTCTCGGGGTCGCCCTGTTGCCCCATAGTCTGGTTAGACACGAGATCGCGCGCGGTGGCCTCGTGAAACTCATTGCAGATTGGACGCCAGACCCATTGCCCTTCTGCGCAAGATACAAGGAAAATCGCGTGCCAAGATTTGTTGCGAATGCGGCTGACCTGGCCGCAGATGCAATGCAAAATCATGTAGGATAAAAATTCCTGATAAGCCTGAGAATTTTAATCGATTTGATTAGCTGCATGTCTTCTGACTTGTTGTCCCTATGGGAAACAAGAATTTGGAAATACGATGAAATCCTCTTCGGTCCGCCTCGGCGTCGATATTGGCGGCACATTCACAGATGTCGTTTTGGAAAAGGATGGCGCACAGTTCTCGACAAAGGTTCTGACAACCTACACCGCACCTGAAAACGCGATCATTGACGGCATGCATCAGGTTTGTGCCAAGGCGGAAATCGAACCCGCTCAAATCGAACAGATCATTCATGGCACCACATTGGCAACCAACGCGTTGATCGAACGCCGGGGTGCTAAGACCGCCTTGATCACAACCGAAGGGTTTCGCGATGTGATCGAGATGCGCACCGAAAGCAGGTTTGAACAATATGACCTGAACCTTAACCTTCCCGATCCTTTGTTGCCGCGTCACATGCGCTTTACCGTGCCGGGCCGTGTCAACGCGAAGGGCGAGATCCTTGTCGATCTGAAACGCGCAGATATCGAGCTGGTTGTCGATAGAATTGCTGAGGCCGGATTTGACTCGGTCGCTGTGGGCTTGATCCATTCCTATTTGAACCCGGCGCATGAACAGCTTGTTCGCGAAGTGTTGCTCGAACGAATTCCCGGTATTTCAGTTTCGATCTCTTCCGAGGTCAGCCCCCAGATGCGCGAATATGAGCGATTCAACACTGTTGTCGCAAACGCATATATCAAGCCTCTCATGGCCTCTTATCTAGGCCGTTTGGAGGATCGCCTGAAGTCCGAAGGCGCCAACTGCCGCATATTTTTGATGCATTCGGGCGGCGGTATCATCTCGATCCAAAACGCTGCCGATTTCCCGGTTCGTCTGGTCGAATCCGGCCCTGCAGGTGGCGCGGTTTTTGCCGCGCATATCGCAGCGCGATACGGTTTGGACAAAGTGTTGAGCTTTGACATGGGTGGCACCACCGCCAAGATTTGCCTGATCAAAAACCAAACCCCAAAAACATCGCGCGTATTCGAAGTTGCACGGACGTACCGGTTCAAAAAGGGGTCTGGAATGCCAATCTCGATCCCAGTGATCGATATGGTTGAGATCGGTGCCGGCGGTGGCTCATTGGCCCATGTTGACCTGATGAACCAAATTCGCGTTGGCCCGGAAAGTGCCGGGTCTGAACCAGGGCCCGCCTGTTACGGGCGCGGTGGCGAACGCCCCGGAGTGACCGATGCGGACCTAGTTTTGGGTAAGCTTGACCCGAACAATTTTGCGGGTGGCTCGATTCAATTGCACCCGGATAAATCTGAAGCGGCACTGATGGACCATATTGGGGGCACATTGGATATGGAAACGGTCGAGGCCGCCTTTGGCGTCGCCGAGGTGGTGGACGAAAACATGGCCAACGCAGCCCGAGTGCATGCGGTCGAAAACGGTGAGGACCTCAGCGAATATACGATGATCGCTTTCGGTGGCGCGGCTCCGCTTCATGCCGGGCGTCTCTGTGAAAAACTGGGGGTGGACCGGTTGATTGTCCCGCCAGGGGCGGGTGTCGGATCGGCGATTGGGTTTCTACGCGCCCCGTTCAGCTTTGAGGCAAACCGATCCGTCTATATGAAACTGAGCGATTTTGACGCGGGCAAGATCAAAACCCTTTTGGAAGAGCTTGAAGCAGAGGCCACGGGATTCGTGCGAACCTGCGACGAGAAAAGTCCGATCCTGTCAGAGTTCAAAGTCTACATGCGCTACACCGGGCAAGGCTGGGAAATCCCGATCTCTTTGACAGAAGGGCAAGCCATGGCCCCCGATGCCGCAACATTTCAAACGCGGTTCGAAGAGGATTACACCAAGCTATTCGGGCGCCCCGTCGCGGGCATGGACGTGGAAATCACAGTCTGGTCGGTCAATGCGACCACGCCACCCGAAAAGGTCGCCCCGATCTTAACAACAAATGGAACAGAAGCGGCAGAGACAGGCGGGTCTCGACCATTATTCGATGCGGCGTCAGCCAAATATCTGGACGCCGACCTGATCCATCGAGAAACGATGAAAACGGGTCAAATCGCGCAAGGTCCCTCTGCCGTGACTGAGGCTGAAACGACAATCATAGTACCTGCCAGCCGCCAAGCGATCCGACAAGCGGATGGCTGTATCGACATTGTGACGAAAGGGTAACCGACATGGCAACAGAGCATTCAAAGGTCGCCTATCAGGTCATGTGGAACCGCTTAATCTCGGTCGTGGAGGAACAGGCTCAGGCATTAGTGCGCACAGCGTTTTCTACATCTGTCCGCGAAGCCGGCGATCTTTCGGCGGGCGTTTACGACACCCATGGTCAAATGCTGGCACAAGCCGTTACCGGAACCCCCGGGCACGTAAATGCGATGGCAGATGCAGTGGCGCATTTCATCCGCCGCATTGGCAGACAAAACATGTTTGAGGGCGACGTCTATATAACCAATGACCCATGGGAGGGGACAGGCCACCTGCATGACATCACCATGGTCACCCCGTCCTTCAACAACGGTGTTCTGGTCGGTTTTTTTGCCTGTACGGCCCATATTGTCGACATTGGCGGACGCGGCTTTGGGGCAGACGCCCAGTCAGTTTATGAAGAAGGCCTTTATATCCCGATCATGAAATTCGCGGATAAGGGAGACGTAGATGAAACGCTTGTTCGGATCATTCGCGGAAACGTTCGCGAACCCGACCAATTGATCGGCGACATCTATGCGCTGGCCACCTGTAATGAAATCGGCCACCGTCGTCTAATCGACATGATGGACGAGTTTGATCTTGCCGATCTGGACGGTATCGCAAAGTTTATCCTCGACAATTCTCGCAGCGCGACGATCGAACGGATCGCCGCCCTGCCCCAGACCTCTGCGCAGGGCGAGATGACGATGGATGGTTTCGATGTCCCCATCACCCTTAAGGTCAAGGTCAGTATTAATGGCGATCGAATTGTCACCGATTTTGCCGGGACATCGGGTTTGGACAAGAAAGGCATCAATTGCCCGCTGGTCTATACCAAGGCCTATGCGTGTTACGCGCTCAAGGTCGCGATAGCGCCGGAGATCCCGAATAACGCGGCCTCACTAGCCCCGTTTGAAATTACCGCGCCGGAAAACTCCATCGTGAATGCGTTGCATCCCGCCCCGGTCGCGCTGCGCCACATTGTCGGCCACTTCGTCCCAGACGCAGTTTATGACGCGTTCGACAAGATCGTCCCGGGGCTTGTGCCCGCAGAAGGTGCAGGATGCCTGTGCAATTTCCAGGTTTCTCTGCGACCAAGAACCGATGCCCCGGCACCTGCCGACGCACAACGGTCGGAAGTTCTGACATTTAATTCAGGCGGCTCCGGCGCAAGGCCTGCACATGACGGGCTGAATGCAACGGCGTTCCCGTCAGGCGTGATGACGATGCCGATTGAGGCAACTGAACATGCGGGTCCAGTCATAATATGGCGCAAAGAACTGCGTCCGGATTCGGGTGGCGCAGGAAAAACGCGCGGCGGTCTGGGCCAATATATGGAAGTGGGCGCCCAAGAGGGCCATGAGTTTGACATTCAGGCCATGTTCGACAGGGGCCAACACCCGGCGCGCGGGCGCCGCGGTGGCAAGGAAGGCGCACGGACCACGATTGTTCAGGATGACGGCACAACAATGCGGGTCAAGGGAAAGCAATTCGTGCCGCATGGCCGAAAAGTGGTGATGGCATTTCCAGGTGGGGCTGGCTACGGCGATCCATCCGAAAGGCCCAAAGAACAGGTTATGCGCGATTTGGCACTGGGCTATATTTCTGCGGAAACTGCCGCAAGGGACTATGGTCTGGGACCTGACGACATTGCCAAGATCGAAGCTGCCGTCGCAAAGGGAGAGTTTGTATGAACCAGAAAGCACCAGAGCGCGAAAGCTACGATATTGTCATTATTGGCGGCGCAATTATGGGTGCCTCCACCGCGTGGTTCCTGACGGAAGACAAAGATTTTGATGGCCGTGTTCTGGTCGTGGACCGCGATCTATCCTTTGAAACCAGTTCAACGATGCACACGAATTCTTGCATGCGCCAGCAGTTCTCAACCGACCTCAATGTGCGGATCAGCCAGTTTGCGGCGAAATTTGTCAAAAACCTCCGAGCCTACATGGGTGGCGATGAACGTGTGCCGGAGCTTTCAATCCGGTCCTTTGGTTACATGTATCTTGCCGACACCGACGAGTTCGCAAATGTCCTGCGGGAAAATCAGCAGGTACAGTTGGCAGCCGGTGCTGCCACGCAATTGATGTCGCCAGACCAGATCAATGCCGCCTATCCATTCTACAATGTGGACGACATTGTACTTGGTTCGATCAATCTGGTGGATGAAGGGTTATGGGACGCAACGGCGGTGTTTGACTGGTGGCGGCGCTCTGCCCGGGAACGCGGCGTTGAATACATCGAAAATGAAGTTGTCGCGATGACCAAGAATGCCAATGGGTCACGCATCGAAAGCGTCACGTTAGCAACCGGCGAAGTCATTGCCTGCGGCCAGGTTTTGAACAGCTCTGGCCCGCGTGCCGCACGAACCTCCGAGATGGCAGGCATTCATGTGCCGGTTGAACCACGCAAACGCTATTCCTGGATATTCAAGGCAGAAGAACCATTGGACCGTGACCTGCCGCTCACGATTGACCCTTCGGGCGTGCATGTGCGCGAAAATGGCGGCGGAACTTACCAGTGCGGCGGTCATTCAGACGTTGACCCGGCCGTGGACTATGACGATTTCGCCATGGATCACGCTATTTGGGAAAACCACGTATGGCCCATATTGGCCACGCGGATTCCCCAGTTCGAAGCGATAAAAGTACAATCTGAATGGGCCGGCCATTACGCGTATAACACGTTTGATCATAACGCGATTATGGGTCCGCATACCGAGATTGAGAACTTCTTCCTTCTCAACGGTTTTTCAGGGCATGGATTGCAACAATCCCCTGCCATGGGGCGTGGCACAGCCGAGATTTTGGTGCATGGAACCTACAAAACTCTCGACATGTCGCAGTTTCATTTTGAACGCATCCCAATGGGGCGCAAGATCATTGAAAAGGCCGTTATTTGATGCAGTTACCAACAAATCCCTTCACCACGGCTCTGGCAGCGGGTGAAAAACAGATTGGACTTTGGATCAGCCTGTGCAGCAATTTCGTTGCCGAAGTAACAGCCCCAGCAGGATTTGACTGGGCGCTCATCGATATGGAGCACAGCCCGAACGATTATTTCAGCGTTTTGGGGCAACTTCAGGCATTTGCAGCCAGCGACACAGCCCCCATCGTCCGCGTCGAGTGGAATGATACCGTCGCTGTCAAACGTCTGCTCGACCTTGGCGCGCCGGGGCTGTTGTTTCCCATGATCCAATCGGTTGAAGAGGCTGAGCGCGCTGTTGCTGCAACCCGGTATCCTCCCCATGGCGTGCGCGGTGTAAGCGGAGCGACACGAGCGACCAAATTTGGACGGATCGCCGACTATACCGCCAAGGTCGAAGGGGAAACGGCAGTGCTGCTGCAACTCGAAACCCGATCCGCCATTGAACAAGCCGATGCAATCGCCGCCGTTGAAGGCGTTTCGGGGATCTTCTTTGGACCTGCCGATATCGCCGCGGATATTGGCAAATTGGGCAAACCTTTGGACCCCGAAGTTTGGGCGCTGATCAAACCTGCCGCAAAACGATTGATTGCCAAAGGCATGCCAGTTGGAACTCTGGTCCTTGACCCAGCCTTCGCAGCCGAACTGTTGAACGACGGGTTTTCCTATGTGGCCTGCGGAACCGATGCGGTGCTTCTTGCCAGGGCCTCCGACACACTCCTGACCGATGTGAAAGGCGCATTGAAGTGACGTTTGCCTCATCCCGTCTTGATCCGGTCAGGCCCTCTGCGTCGGCATGGGTCAGCCAGGCCGCGAAAGAAGCGCAAGCGCGCGGCGAAGATGTCATCGACCTTGGGCTGGGAGAGCCGGATTTCGACACGCCGCCCCATATCGTAGAAGCCGCCCACCAGGCCGCGCTGAGTGGGGAAACTCGATATCCGCCGACCAATGGCACCGCAGCCATGCGTCAGGCCGTTATCGGAAAGTTAAAGCGCGACAACGGATTGGATTACTCTTTTGATCAGGTGATCATTTCCAATGGCGCCAAACAGGTTCTGTTCAACGCCATGATGGCGACTTTGGAACCGGGCGATGAGGTGCTGCTCTGTGCACCTTATTTTGGCCAGTACAAAGATATCGTATTGATCCTGGGCGGCACTCCGGTCGCCCTGCCCTGCCCGGCTGATGCTGGCTTTCGCCTGCTTCCTGACCAATTGGCCGCTGCGATCAATCAGAAAACCCGTTGGATCATGCTAAACTTGCCGTCCAACCCCGCGGGCGCTGTCTATTCTGACGACGACCTGCGCGCGATTGGTGCTGTGTTGGTGCAGCATCCCAATGTCCTGGTCCTGTCCGATGAAATCTATGAGCATATCTTGTTCGATGGCCGAAAATTTAGCTCGTTCGCCGCTGCCAATCCGGACCTGAAAGACCGCACATTGACTGTGAATGGCGTATCCAAAGCCTATGCAATGACCGGCTGGCGCATTGGCTATGGGGCCGGTCCAGCCCCATTGATCGCGGCCATGACCAAGGTGCAAAGCCAGATTTGTTCGGGTGCATGTTCTATCGCGCAAGCAGCGGCCACTGCCGCGCTGAACGGGCCCCAGGACGCCGTCCATCAATTTTGCCAAGCCTTTGAAGCGCGCCGCGATCTGGTGGTAGACCGGGTAGGCAAGATTAAGGGATTGACCCTGGACCCACCTGGTGGAGCTTTTTATGCCTTGATTGGGTGTGCCGAACTGATCGACGCCGAAACACCGGACGGTGACACCCTGAAAGACGATGCCGAAGTCGCTGCATATATCCTCAAAGCCGCAGGTATCGCATCTGTCCCGGGCAGTGCCTATGGACTGTCACCTTATTTTCGTATCTCGACTGCCGCGTCGATCGAAGTTCTCGATCACGCAATGGGCCGACTAGAAGCCGCTGTCGAAACACTCAAGCCAAGGACCTGATCCATGAAACTAACGAAACTTGTTCTGACAGGTGCAGCAGGCCGCCTGGGCACATATCTGCGCGGGCCTTTGTCGGAAATGTGCGAGCAATTTGTCTCGACCGATATTGCCGATGGGGTCACGAACCTTGCCGCCAATGAGACATATGTCAAAGCCGATCTGACTGATCTGGATGCCATGATCGCACTGCTGGAAGGCGCGGATATGGTGGTGCATTTTGGCGCTGTCGGAGACGAAGCCCCAATGGACGTGTTGTGGGGGCCGAATTTTTACGGCGCCTACACCGTTTGGGAGGCTGCCTACCAAAACAAATTGCGCCGCGTGGTGTATGCGTCGTCGATCCATGCGGTCGGAATGCATAAGAAAACTGATTTCATCGGTATTGATGCCCCCCACAAGCCGGACACGTTCTATGGTCTGGCCAAATGCTTCGCCGAGGATCTTGCAAGCCTATATTGGGACAAGAGAGGTCTGGAATCTGTCTGCATGCGCATCCTGTCCTGTGCACAGGTGTCAAACCCACGCGCCGTAGGCACGTGGCTCAGCTATGACGATCTGATCTTGATGGTGAGGCGTGCAATAGAAACACCGATCACCGGGTTTTCCGTTGTCTATGGCGTCTCGAACAATGACCGGGCGCCGGTCGACAATTCAAAGGCACAGCATTTGGGGTTCCACCCAAAGGACAATGCCGAGCAATTTGCCCAGGAAATTTTTGCCGAGGCGGGGTCACTTGACCCGCATGACCCGGCGAACACACATCATGGCGGGCCATTTGCAGCGGTGGAGCTTGGCAATAGTGGAGTTGCGCATCTGAATCTGAAACCTGAAGACACAGGCAAGTCCTAGGAGCGGGGCAGCCACAAATACCCTGCAACTGGCAAGGCTCCCTCAGATAGGTGCAGATGCCTATTCCTTGGCGGGATCAGAGGCCGAGTCCGATTGTCTGCCGTCTTCGGATTTGGATTGTGATTTCGGATCGTTTGGTTTCGGGGCCTTTCTTCGTTCGGCCTCGATCTTTGCCAAGTCGTTAAACGACATAGTGGCTTTCCTTTGCGGGCTGCCAGGGTATCCGGCAGCTCGTCATCCATAGTGAATTGAGCCGGTGAACACAAAGGAAACATCCGCATCCAAACCGCTTTCACCTTGTATCTGCTGCGCGCGACGGCTAGCTAGGGTGAGCTACTGACCTCCATTCGACCTTCTGTTTCCCTTCACTGGCTCACAGCGCTCGACACTGTTGTGACAAGCCGGGCTGTCGCATTTTGCGGGCAGCGAACACATAAGGATACTTCACATGGCCAATGGCACAGTGAAATGGTTCAACACGACAAAAGGTTTTGGCTTTATTGCTCCGGAAACCGGCGGAAAGGACATTTTCATCCATATCTCCGCTTTGGAAAAATCTGGCATGACTTCTCTTGCTGACGATCAGAAAGTGACTTTTGACGTTGAGGCAGGCCGTGATGGCCGCGAAAGCGCCACGAATATCGCGCTTGCCTAATTGTTTGAAATGGGCGCTCGGACCGGGCGCCCATTTGCCCCTATTGCGCAATTCACCCCTAGTGATCGCGTAAGGTTCGACTGGACCACTCAACGCGGAATATCCACAGGAAATCAGTGTGTTTCCTCAATTGCTGTCATCCGCTCAGCCAAGCTTACGGCCCTATGCGGTGACCGTGGCCATCTGATCTTCGGAAGTGCCCGACATTGCTGTCAGGTGTAACCGGCCCTTCAAAGCCGCACCCCGAAAAGGATCCTCAATGGCCAAATCGATTTCTGCACACCGATCAAACAACCCAAAAGATCCGTTCAAAGCTATGGCGAAAACAAAAGTCGTCAAAAAGCCCGAAAAGGCCGCGCCGCTTCAGATCCGGTTGGGTGAACACGGCAGGTATCAGATAAAATGCGGCCTGCTTGCAGGGGAATTCGTCGCTCGTGCTTTTCCAAAACCACCGGCGACAGTACGCGGTTTGATCGCTGAAGCGCGCGGCGAAACCGAAGCGCTCGCTATAGAAGCGCTACAGAGCGTCCTCGACACACGAGAGCGAAATAGATTTGATGAACGTCGGGTAGATTCCCTGACAAATCAGGCCGTTCCAAGCACCAAGGAATATGCCGAAGCTTTGGGCCAGGTCGCCTTGTCCGCCCCACAGCGGGCGACCCTTGCGGCGTTATCTTTAGCTGGCACAGACGGCCTGACACAGATTCGCATGGCGAATGCCGGGGGTTACAAATCCCAAAACTCGGCAAAAAAATCCTTCTTGGGCGCAGGCCGATTAATCGCGGCGTATCTTGCAGCGGGTGAAACCCCGAGCAGCGCCGTTTCTGACGCTGTTGGGTTGGCCATGCTGGGATACCAGGCCGAACATGACAACACCAACGCCGCGGGAAATTGGATTCTTCATCCAGAATTGCGAGAGGCCGTTTTAAACAGTCTTTGATCGCACGTGCCTTACCAGGCCACAGTGTTGTTGCCCCAGATGTCTGTCCACTGACCGGGATAGTTTTCCGATAGACTGGCGGACGCTCGGTAGTCTTAAACAGGGATTGCCCCGAGCGGTTTGTTCGAAAATGCCGCCCGGCGCTTCTTATCTGTTTCTCTGGTTCTTCGTCTAACGAAGCATGGCGGCAAAACCGTCCGCCACGACATCCAGATTTTCCGACGACAAGCCTGCCACGTTGATCCGGCCATCTTTCGCAACATAAATCCCGTGATCTGCGCGCAATCCCTCCACTTGTTCAGGCCCAAACCCGGTGTAAGAGAACATCCCTTTTTGATCCGTCAGGAAGGACAGATCGCGGGTGACCTGTCTTTCTTCTAGCTTTTGCTTGAGGGCGCTGCGCATATCAGCGATCCGCTTGCGCATTTCATCAAGCTCTTCTGACCAAAGGTCCGACAGGTCCCGGCTGGCCAAAACTGTCGCAACAGACCGCGCGCCGTGGCTGGGCGGCATGGAATAGTTAGACCGAATGACTGTTTCAGCCGCGCCTTTGGTGGTGGCCAACTGCTGGGGATCTTTGGCAATGATCGTGATCGCCCCTACCCTCTCCCGGTAGATGCCGAAGTTCTTTGAAAATGAGCTGGCAATCAGCATCTCGGGCGCACGTTCCGCAATATGGCGCAGACCCGCCACATCCTGCTCCATCCCATCGCCCAGGCCCTGATATGCACAATCGACAAAAGGCAGCAAACCACGATCCAAAACGAAATCAGTGATGCTTTGCCACTGCTCAAAGTTGGGGTCTACGCCTGTTGGGTTATGGCAGCATGCATGTAGCAAGATCGCATCGCCCGCCACCGCATGTTGGTCCAGATGCGCCATCATCCCTTCGAAATCAAGCCCGCGGTCGGAGGGTCGGAAATAGGGGTATTGATCCGTGACAAGGCCCGCATCAGTCGCGACGGGTACGTGGTTGGCCCATGTTGGGGTGCTGACCCACAGTTTTTGATCCGGTTTGATACTGTTCAGCAGGTCGCTGCCAACTTTCAAGGCGCCACTTCCACCCGGGGTCTGCAATGACACCACCCGCCCAGCAGCCAAGGCCGACGAGCCTTCACTCAACAGAATCTTTGGCACCAAACCGCAATATTCCGGGTCTCCTGCCATCCCGACATAGGTTTTGGTTGTCTCCTCATCTATCAAAAGCCTTTCGGCCTCTTTGACTGCGCGCATAACCGGAACTTTTCCGTCCGCGTCTTTATAAACGCCCACGACCAGATCGACCTTATTCGTGCGAGGATCGGCCCTGAAGGCCTGCATCAGGGCCAAAATCTGATCAATGCCGCGCGATTTTATGGTCTCAAACATCTTGGCTTTCCCTTAATGCGGCCGCCATTGGCCTTCCTGTAGACACCGCGCATTGCTAATCCACGGCCAGCTGCAGCGCCAACAGCGGCGCGGCCATTTCCCTTTGGACCGACTGCCGGCGTTTTTGCGACAACTTACAATTGGTTTTCTGTTTCGACGTCCCGTATCACGTGCCAGGTAGCATTAGCATCGGACCACAGGCCATCATCCGTGTTATCACCAGAAACAGCGTCTTTCATCAAGGTTTTTACCCGAATTCCGGTTTGAATCGTGCCCGGACCTGAGACACGTTTGATTGGGCCTGTGTGGGGTAGAGTCCATGCAACGAGGGAAGCGGACAAAATGAAGGGACCATTTCTCTGACGAGCGATAAGCGGGGTCCTGATTCAGAAGGTATTTGCCGATTTAGCTCGGTCAGTTTTACGACCGCAACTTATGGGGCGGCTAACCAAAAACCCGGAATTTCCAACCTGTTTTTGGTCAAAAACTGGGTTATTGCCAAAAAAACGATCAAATTTTCACTGAAAATTGGGCTGGGCCAGAAAAGTTCCAGCACTTTCGTTGCCCAGATATCTGCCCTGACCTCTATTGAAGCGGCAGGGCGCTTAGGGTTCCGTTCGCAAATTCTTGCGAGGTCTGGTCCAAGAAGCGCTAGCCATCCGGCAAATTCCGGGCGGTACACGGCGGGGCAAAATCCCGGGAGGCTACTGCGCCGGTTCGTCCGCGCCCAGACTCTTTAGTTCCGCCAGCGGACCGGCATTCAATCATTGAAGGCGGGACGCAAACGGGGAATACGCTTATGATTAAACGCTCTCTTCTGTTCGCGGCTCTTTTGGCCACAACGGCAGCACCAACCGCCTTTGCGCAGGAACGTAGTGAATTCAGGGTCGCCTGGTCGATCTATGTTGGTTGGATGCCATGGGGCTATCTCGAAGACAGCGGCATCATGGATGAATGGGCCGATCGGTATGACATTGATATCGAGATTGTTCAGATCAACGATTACATCGAATCCATCAATCAATATACGGCCGGCGCATTTGACGCCGTCACAGCCACGAATATGGATATCCTGTCGATCCCAGCAGGTGGCGGCGTCGACACCACCGCGTTGATTGTTGGCGATTACTCCAACGGCAATGATGCTTTGATCCTGAAGGGAGAAGGTGGGATTGAAGATTTGGCCGGGGCCCCTGTGAACCTTGTTGAGCTTTCTGTCTCGCATTATTTGCTGGCCCGTGCACTTGATAGTGTTGGTCTTGCCGAACGCGATCTGGATGGCGTGATCAACACTTCTGACGCCGATATGATTGCTGCCTTCGCCGCAAGCGAAGTTGAGGCGGTTGTCACCTGGAACCCACTGGTTGCCGCGATCATGGAAGATCCGTCGGCCAATCTCTTGTTCGATAGCTCGGATATCCCCGGTGAGATTATTGACCTTCTGGCTGTAAATACCGAAACGCTGGAAGCTAACCCGGACTTCGGGCGTGCCTTGGTTGGCGCCTGGTATGAGCTGATGACCATTATGGCATCTGATACCGAAGAGGGTATCGCCGCCCGCACTGCGATGGCAGAGGCTTCGGGCACAGATTTGGCCGGCTACGAAGCACAATTGGCAGCAACCGAGTTCTTCTTTGATCCGGCAGATGCTGTGGCCTTTACGGCTGATGCCGCTTTGCCGGCCACAATGACGTCGGTTGCCGAGTTTCTTTTCGACAAAGGCATTCTTGGGGAAGGGGCGCCAAGCGCGGATTTCGTGGGTATCGAATACCCCGGCGGCGTCACCACTGGCGATGCGGGCAATATCCAGTTCCGCTTTGACACCAGCTATATGCAAATGGCCGCTGACGGCGCGCTGTAACCTGTTGTCCCCGGCCCCGGATCATCTCCGGGGCCCAAGCCCAGGAAATTCTCATGCGTTTGATTAACCAACGGCCTGGCGTCGTACTGGCCAGTTTTCTTGCCATTCTCCCCTTTGCGGCGGTCCTGATCGCCTATGCAATAGGGTCTGATATCCGCCTGGAAGCGAACCCAAATGACAAACTGCTGCCTGCACCGGCCACTGTATTTGAAACGGCCGCCCGACTGCTAACCGAACCCGATCGGCGTAGCGGTGACATCCTGTTTTGGCTCGACACTATGGCCAGCCTGCAACGCCTGCTTTTGGGTGTTGTGATCTCAGCCGCTGTTGCGACCGTATTTGGAGTGCTTATCGGCTTGCTGCCTGCCGTTCGCAACACGTTGTCAGGATTTGTCGCCGTTATCTCCATGATCCCGCCGCTTGCACTGTTGCCCATTCTGTTCATTGTTTTTGGCTTGGGTGAGTTGTCGAAAGTGGTGTTGATTGTCGTCGGAATTCTCCCGTTTCTCATTCGGGATCTTTCCGGTCGCGTCCTCGAAATACCACGTGAAATGATCGTGAAAGCCGAGACATTGGGCGCCAGCACTCTGGTCATCGCGACGCGCGTAGCGCTGCCGCAATTGATGCCACGCCTTATTCAGGCGATCCGCTTGTCGCTTGGCCCGGCTTGGTTATTTCTGATCGCGGCAGAGGCAATCGCAGCTGATCAGGGCCTTGGCTATCGCATCTTTCTGGTCCGGCGGTACCTCGCGATGGATGTCATCCTGACCTACGTAATCTGGATCACTGCTTTGGCCTTTGTGATGGATTGGGCGCTAAAAACCCTGTCTCGCAAAGTGTTTCCCTGGGCGGAGGGCGGTCTATGAGCTTTGTAACCGTTGAGAATATATTCCAAAGCTATGGCAAGCGTCCGATCCTTGAGCGTGTGAATACGACGATAGAAGAGGGCGAGTTCATCTCTATCGTTGGTGCGTCCGGCTGCGGAAAATCCACCTTTCTGCGCCTCCTTCTGGCGCAAGAGCGCCCGACCCGCGGCGAGATCCGGATTGATGGTAATCCACCTGCCGTAGAGCCGGGATTGGATCGCGGCGTGGTATTCCAGCGCTACTCCGTCTTTCCGCATATGACAGTGCGGGAAAATGTGGTGGCCGGTGAAAGCTTTCGTCGCCCCGTGGGACGGTTCTTTGGCGCCGAGAAACGAGCCGCCAAAGCGCGCGCCGACGAAGTGTTGGCGCGCATAGGATTGGACCATGTAGCAGATCAATATCCAGCGACCCTTTCGGGCGGGATGCAGCAACGCCTTGCCATTGGCCAGGCGCTGGCCGCCAAACCGAGGGTCCTGTTGCTCGATGAACCCTTTGGGGCGCTGGACCCCGGTACGCGCCTTCAGATGCACGATTTCCTGACCGAACTGCGCGCGGAAACCGGCATGACAGTGTTCATGGTCACCCATGACCTTGAGGAGGGGTTCAAGCTGGGCGACCGGGTTCTGGTGTTTGACAAACCCCGGTGGGACCCGACCGATCCAAACGCCTTTGGCGCGACGTTCACTTACGATTTTGATGCGCGCGATGGCGGCATCCCATTTCAGAATATCTTGGAGGAAACCAATGTACTTAAATCCGCCTGAGCGGTCACGCTCGCACCATATTGCGGATCAGCGTCCAACGGATCGACGCCATCACCACCCGGATCTCAGCCGTTTGCAAGGTTGGAAGTCCATGCAAAACGAGGCAGAATTGCCCGAAGGCCGCGCCGATGAAGAACGCCGGTGGGCGCTGCGGATGGGCCTGACCGGTGCCGACAGCATCGAGGATAAGTCGATCCCGACCTTCGCGCGCGGGGAACTACCGCATTTCGCAGGCATCAACACGTTCCTCAAAGCCCCCTATGCGGAAGACGTGACCGAAGTAGCGGACTATGACGCCACGGTTCTGGGTATCCCCTTTGATGGCGGGACGACCTACCGTCCCGGCACGCGGTTTGGCCCGCAAGGTTTGCGCAAGATCTCGGCCCTTTATACGCCTTATAATTACGAGATGGCGGTGGACCTGCGAGAGCAGATGACGCTGTGCGATGCAGGCGATGTCTTTACCATCCCGGCCAATCTGGAGAAGAGCTTCGACCAGATCAGCCGCGCGGTTTCTCACGTCTTTTCAAGCGGCTCTCTGCCCATCATGATCGGCGGGGATCATTCGATCGGATTTCCATGTGTGCGCGGCATCGCCGAATGCACGTCGAAAAAGATCGGCATCATCCACTTTGACCGCCACGCAGATATTCAGGAAAAAGACCTGGATGAGCGGATGCACACAACGCCGTGGTTCCACTCAACCAACCTGCCCAACGTCCCGGCCAAGAACCTTGTGCAAATTGGCATCGGTGGCTGGCAAGTGCCAAGAGAGGCCGTAAAGGTCGCGCGGGAGCGCGAGACCAATATCATCACGATGGGTGATATGGAAAAAATGGGCATCGACAAAACCGTCGAAATGGCGCTGGAAATGGCGTGGGACGGCGTCGATATGGTTTATTTGTCTTTCGATATTGACTCCATCGACTGTGGATTTGTTCCTGGCACCGGTTGGCCTGAACCCGGTGGGTTCTTGCCACGTGAAGCACTTGCACTGGTCTCCAAAGTGGCTGCGGAAGGCATTTGCGGGATGGAACTGGTGGAAGTGTCGCCGCCCTACGACACATCGGACATTACGGCCCTTATGGGCACCCGTGTGATCGTCGATGTTCTGGGCTCGCTTGTGGCCAGTGGAAACCTAGGCAAGCACAAGCGCCATATCGACAAGCCTGTGACCATTCCACATGGCGAGTTCGAAGGACGGAGGTGGTCCAATGCCACATGATCACCCGCATGATCACGATCACCACCACAATCATGGGCCGGGTCACAACCATGCCCATGGGGATCATTTGCACAGCCACATGCATGAGCATGATGAGGCGGCGGATATCCAGGTTCTGGCAACGCAGTTCATCGACGGGTTTGTTCAGGCCACAGACAAATCCAGCTATCTGAAACTGGCCGGAGTGCCCTTTGAACGGCCGGGAACAGGCGGGCAGAAAGCACTGAAGCTGGTTGATGTTGAACTCAAGACCGATTGGCAGGTTGGAACGGCCTCACCTTCCTTTGGCAGCCGAGAACTAAGCTATCTGCCCTTCCCCGGTGAGATGATCCGAGAACGGACCAATATGTCGCTCATTTACGTGTCGATGGATGAGCGTGCAGCATTGGACATTCGCGACTTTTTGAAATCCAAAAAACCAGAGTATGATCTATGAAAACCCTAATTTTTTTAGCCTCATCAGCCATCATGACTGTTTCCGCCTCTGCCCATCCGGGTGCCCCACATGTCCACGATGCGGCAGATGGTGGCGCATCCCTTTGGCTCGTTCTGATAGCCGGTGGTGCGGCCGCATTGGCTGTTGCCACAGCCCTGCTTAAAGATCGCAAAAGCCAACGCTGAGGCCGCCACACACATTTCTTGGACGGGACGATCATTCGCATCATTGGAATTTTCCCGTCCAAGAACCATCCATGAGCAACGAGCGCGGCGCGTTATTCGCACAGACACTTTGACATTTTGCAAACCTTCAAGGCGCAATAGTGCCGGCCAAAAGATCGTCAAAGTCAACAGACGCGCGACGCGAAATCAAAGCTCCTTTGTGGAGAAGGTCAGTATTGTGCAGGTTGGCCGGTGCGGTGAAAACAATGAGAACTTGTCTGCCATAGGCCCGAGGACAATGACCAAGCCAACTGGTCGAAGAGAGCCATCTGTCAGCGCGTCAATCGTTTACTAAGTTGGGAAACCGCCGGACCACATTTTGCCCCCCTGTCGGCAGATTTGCAGTGCAAATCGTCTGCCGGGCAATAGATGAGTTTCGGCACAAGACGATGGTCAACAACCAGCTTTGGCAGAAAGAATTTACCTTCATCAATGTATTGGACGGGGTCAATTGCGCCGCAATCGACTGCCAGCAATGGAAAGGATCAAACGAAAGACATTCGAAGCGCGATGCCTGCATCACCGCCAGCACGTCGCGTAATCTAGACAACAAGATGAGCCAAACTCTCATTCAGTTTAGTCAGCCAATGGACCCCAGTACTCTGACGCCGGACATCATACGATGCCGCCCCCTGCCCCGGAAACCATCGGTCTTTCCGAGGAAACCATTTCTCGATATGCCGAATTTCTATAGGCAGTGATCGGGTCAATTGCCCCTCGTGTTTCAAATCTTGCCATCGCAAGGATCGGGCTGACATCTGTGCGGAATCCATCTTTCAGTGTATTGCTGGCCATCAGCGCGTCATTATTTTGCTGATAGTTTTTCAATGCGACACGATCCACCAGCAGGGCCTGAGCATAAGCGCGCTGCACCTCCATCGCGGAACTCATCAGGCTTTCAATTGGGTCGGTAACGTTGTGGCTCTGGTCTAGCATATGCATCGGATCAAAACCGGGCTTGTTCTCATACTCGACAAGCTCATTGAACACGAGAAACAAGCGGTATGGATCAATGGAGCCGGTATCCAAATCGTCGTCACCATATTTGGAGTCGTTGAAATGGAAGCCGCCGAGTTTCCCGAACTGGATCAGTCGCGCTACGATCATTTCGATATTCACGTTTGGGGCATGGTGGCCGAGATCGACCAGGCAATAGGCCTGATCGCCCAGTTCTTTGGAAATCAGGTAGTTGGTTCCCCAATCCTGAACAACTGTCGAATAGAAGGCCGGTTCATACATCTTGTGTTCGGTGAACAAACGCCAATCTGCAGGAAGCCCCGCGTAGATTGCCTTTGCCGAGTCCAGGTAGCGCTCGAATTGACTGGTGAAGTTGACCTGACCGGGAAAATTCGACCCATCACCGACCCAGATGGTCAGGGCCTTGGACCCGATTGCGTTGCCCAGTTCGATGCATTCAAGATTATGATCTATGGCGAGTTGACGGGTCGCCGCATCAACATGTGACAGCGATCCGAACTTGTAGCTATGTGCTTGCCCGTCTTGATCCTGAAAGGTGTTGGAATTGACAGCATCAAAAGCCAGACCCGTTTCTTCGGCCTTCGCCATCAGGTCTGCAGGATCTGCCTTGTCCCAAGGAATATGCAGTGAAACCGACGGTGTGGCGCGCGTCAACTGCTGTACGACACCGCAATCATCGAGCTTGTCAAAGATATGCCGTGGCTCGCCGCCGCCAGGAAAGCGCGCAAAGCGAGTGCCCCCGGTGCCGACCCCCCAACTGGGAACGGCAATTCCGTAGGATGCCACTTTGGTCTTGATTGAGTCGATGTTGATGCCGCGTCGATCCAGATGGTCGCCCAAGGCTGCATAGTCGGACTTCAGAGTCTCTAGCGCGGCATCATTCGAGTGGTCAATTACGGATCTGTCGATCATGTTGGTTCCTCCCAGAACGGCCGATTAACGTGTGAAAGCCTGAACGTTGCCAGCATCCACATTGATGATATTGCCGGTCGATTTTGACGAGGCTTCTGAGGTCAGAAAATAGGCTGCCTCAGCGATGTCCTCAGGCAAGACAGATCGCTTCAGCAATGAGCGTTGGCGATAGTGCTCTTCCAGCCCTGCTTTGTCTTTGCCATAGGTCGCCGCGCGTTCTGACAGCCAGTCTCCGGACCAGATCTTGGATCCTCGCAGAACCGCGTCCGGGTTCACAACGTTGACACGGATGCCGTCGGGGGCGCCTTCTAGAGCAAGACAGCGTGCCAAGTGAATCTCAGATGCCTTGGCTGTGCAATAGGCAGAGGCACCGGGCGATGCGGCGAGTCCATTCTTTGAAGCAACAAACACGACCGCCCCGCCAATCCCTTGCACCTTCATCATCTTGAAGGCCTCGCGACTAACAAGGAAATAGCCGGTAGACAGGATCGACATGTTCTTGTTCCACAGATCGAGTGATGTTTCTTCGATCGGCGCCGAACTTGCGATACCAGCATTAGATACGAGGATATCGACCCCGCCAAATTCCACGGCAGTGTGTGCATAGGCCTTGGCCACAGCGTTTTCATCGGTAACATTCATGGTGACGGTGCGCACCACATCCGCAGAAAACCGGGATGCGAGGTTTTCAGCAGTTTCCGCAAGCGCGCCCTCGTTGATATCGGCAAGCATCACGCAGGCGCCCTCAGAAAGGTAGCGCTCGGCGGTTGCTGAACCGATGCCGCCTGCCCCTCCGGTGACCAGAGCCACCCGGCCAGCCAACGACTTCGGCTTGGGCATGCGTTGCAGTTTGGCTTCCTCCAACAGCCAATATTCGATGTCGAATGCCTCCTGCTCGGGCAGGCCACAATATTCCGACACAGAGGAAGCGCCGCGCATCACGTTGATGGCGTTGATGTAGAACTCTGCCGATATCCGCGCGGTCGCCTTGTCCTTTGCGAAGGTGATCATGCCAACGCCGGGCACCAGATACACCACTGCATTGGGGTCGCGCAGCGCGGGGCTATCGTCATGCTTGCAGCGATTGTAGTAGGCCGCGTATCCGTCCCTATATGCCGCAACCGCATCGGGCAACCCAGCAAGCGTCGCGTCCACATCCGGCTTGGCCGGGTCGAAATCAACGACAAGCGGGCAGATTTTTGTGCGCAAGAAATGATCAGGGCAGGACGTACCCAAAGCTGCCAGCGGACCCAAATCATTCGAATTTACAAATTGCAGCACGGCGTCAGAATCATCGAAATGACCGATCATGTGCTGCTGAGCTGAAACCATTCCGCGGATCGCCGGCATCAATCGTGCAGCTACATCACGACGCTCTGCGGCGGCCAAGCTCTCGGACTGGGCACCACCAAAAGGAGCCACTCCTCCGGTTTCAGCTTCAAACCAATCCATGGCTTTCTGAATGACATCGAGCGTAAGATCATAGCAATCGCGTGCATCATCCGCCCAGGTGAACAGCCCGTGGCTTTCGAGAACAACTCCTTTAGCCTCGGGGTTCTCCTGACAGAATTTTTCTAGCCATAGGCCGAGCTCATAACCCGGCTTCTTCCAGGGAAGCCATCCTATGTCGTCACCAAACACCCTTTGCGTCAATTCCTTGGAATTCTTGGACGCCGCAATTGCGATGATCGCATCCGGGTGCATGTGATCGACATGTTTTTTCGGGACATAGGCGTGTAAGGGCGTGTCAATCGACGCCGCGCGCGGGTTCAGGTTGAACGTGCAATGAGGCAGGTATCCAACCATTTCGTCTTCGAACTCAGGGCCCCGATATACGGCCTTCAGAGCGCGAAGCTTGTCCATATAGAGTGTGGCAAATCCATCCATTTTGATTGAGCCGACATCCCCGCCGGAGCCCTTGACCCACAGAACTTCGACCTCGACACCTGACAACGGATCAGTTTCGATCACTTTTGCCGACGTGTTGCCGCCGCCGTAATTGGTGATCCGTTTGTCCGAGCCGAGAAGATTGGAGCGGTAAAGGAGTAACTCCGATTCGCTCATTTTCGCGGCCGCTTCGGTGTCCCAATCGTTCGCAAGGCGCTGTTGCACGGCGGATTTCAACATGGTTTTCCTCCCAGGGGGACGCAATGATGCGTCTTGATAAGTCATCGCCAAGGTGTCGCTAACAAAGGCCATTGTCAATCATTAATAGTCATTTCCAGTCATTTTTGCAAAGTTTTGATTGCTTTTGGCGTTTTTTGATTGACTAGTTCTTTTTTTGACGGCAGGTTGGCATAACGGGAGGAAGAAAATGCACGAGAAAGACCGACATAGGATTATCCTGTCCGCAGTTCAGGACCGCCCGGTTGTTACCGTTGTGGATTTGTGCGCGTTAACAGGTGCTTCTGAGGCAACGATCCGTCGGGATATCAATGCTCTTCATAGTGAGGAAAAGCTCCGACGTGTTCGCGGAGGGGCCGAGTCGATCACCCCGCCGCAGTTTGTTGGATTGGCAGGTCGTCCATTTTCCGTCAATGAAACGATCAACATCGCTCAAAAACAAGCAATCGCGCATGCGGCTGTTGAGTTATGCGAAGATGGCGAACCAATCATTATCAATGGTGGCACGACAACCTACCAGATGGTGCATCCGCTGGCGTTGCGCCGCATGCAAGTGTTCACAAATTCCTTTCCAATTGCCGAGCACCTTCTGAAAAACACCAAGAACGCGGTCACGCTGCCCGGCGGCACGATCTACCGCGAGCAAAACATCATTCTGTCGCCCTTCGAAAACGACATGACGCGCAACTTTTATGCGCGCCGAATGTTTATGGGCGCTCAGGGCCTAGGGCCGCTCGGCCTGATGGAAGGTGACCCCCTGTTGATACAGGCTGAAACCAAATTAATCGGCCAAGCCGATGAATTGGTTGTCTTGGTCGACAGCTCAAAATTCAAAGCCCGCTCCAGCCTGGTTCTATGCCCGCTGGAACGGATCACAACTGTCATCACTGACGAAGGCATCACTGATCAAGCTGCTTCAATGCTCGAGGCAGCAGATGTGAAAGTGATTGTTGCAAAGGCAGAGGCTGCCCAGACCGAAAAGGCGGCGTCTTAGACACTAAAAAAAACCACGCTCAAGGGAGGAAATCATGAGTGTTATCAAAAATATCCTGTCAACCGCGGCAGTAGCCGCAATGTTTACGGCAGGTGCTGCGCAAGCAGACGATATTCGCATTGCGTTGGTCGTAAAAGCACTTGGGATTGGCTTCTTTGAGGCTGCTGCCGAAGGTGCACAAGAAGCGGCCGAGGAGCTTGGCAACGTAGAAATCATCTACACTGGCCCAACCGACACAACAGCTGAAGGACAGATCGAGGTGATAAACGCCCTGATCGCACAGCGCGTTGACGCCATTGCAGTTTCGGCAAATGACACTGACGCGCTGGTTCCTGTGCTTCAACGTGCAATGGACCGCGGAATCACCGTAATCAGTTGGGATTCCGGCGTTGCGGAAGAGGGCCGGGAATTGCACCTGAATCCGTCGTCCAACCCGCTGATCGGAAACATGATTGTTCAGCTGGCTGCCGAACACCTGCCTGATGGTGGCGACGTGGCCGTTCTGTCAGCAACCACAACATCGACCAATCAAAATATCTGGATCGAAGAGATGACGGCGGTCTTGCCCAACTACCCGGGCATCAATGTCGTTGGCACTGTATACGGCAATGACCTCGCCGATGACTCCTATCGCGAAGCTATTGGCCTCATGCAATCCCACCCCGACCTGCGTGCCATCATTGCACCAACCAGCGTCGGCATTGTTGCGGCAGCACAGGCTGTGGCAGATGCTGGGATGATTGGTCAGGTGAATGTAACTGGCCTGGGCCTGCCGTCTGAAATGGCCGGTCACATCGACAGCGGTGCGTCGCAGTCCTTCGCCATCTGGAATCCCATCGATCTTGGGTATGCCGCAACCATGTTGGCCTACAATCTGTCCACTGATGTTGCAGAAGCTGAGCCAGGCGCGTCGGTCCCGATGGGTCGCATGGGCGAGCTTGTGTTGGATGAGACAAATTCCGGCGCAATGGCCGACCCGTTCGTCTATGACGCGTCCAATGTCCACGACTTTGCAGACATCTTCTGATTTCTGGTAACCAACGTGTTCCCCGGCAGCGCAATTCATGCCGGGGACCTTCCGCTCTTCTCCATCTCAATTTTCGGATACACTAAGGTCCGAACCAGGAGCACCAGCCGTGGAACAATCTCCAGATCCGGTCATTTCACTCTCCAGCATCACCAAGACATTCCCTGGCGTGAAAGCTCTGTCTGAGGTTCAGTTGGACCTCTATCCGGGACAGGTTACTGCCTTGGTTGGTGAAAACGGGGCGGGCAAATCTACAATCGTCAAAATCCTGACGGGCATCTATCAGCCAAACGGCGGCGCAATCCTTGTGGATGGGCAAGAAATTCAATTTCCAACCGCCCATCACGCTTCTGACGCGGGCATCACAGCCATTCACCAGGAAACCGTGCTATTTGACGAGCTGAGTGTCGCTGAGAACATCTTTATCGGGCACACACCGCGCGGACGTTTCGGTTTGCTCGACACTGCTGAAATGAACCGCCAGGCACAAAGCCTGCTTGACGGCATCGGCGCCCAGATCGACCCAACTGTTCGTCTTCGCGATCTTGGGATCGCCAATAAGCACCTCGTAGCTATTGCGCGTGCTCTGTCCATCGACGCGCGAGTGGTGATCATGGATGAGCCAACCGCCGCACTTAGCCACAAAGAAATCGCCGAGCTTTATGAACTGGTTGAAAAGCTCAAGGCCCAAGGAAAGGCGATTTTGTTCATCAGCCACAAGTTCGACGAGATATTCCGGATCGCTGATCGCTATACGGTTTTCCGTGACGGGCAGTTCGTTGCCGATGGATTGATCTCAGAAGTTGGAGAGGCCGACCTTGTCCAGATGATGGTCGGCAGGTCTGTGGAACAAATCTTTCCTGAGCGAAAGCCTACGGTCGGAAACGAAGTCCTGAAGATCGAGGATTATGCGCATCCTACCGAATTCGAGGATATCGGCTTCTCTCTCAAAAGGGGTGAGATTCTCGGCTTTTACGGTTTGGTTGGCGCCGGGCGCTCGGAATTCATGCAAGCACTCTTTGGCATTACCAGGCCGTCAAGTGGCACGTGCAGGATAGACGGCGAAGAAAAAACCATCCGCTCTCCCGCCGATGCGATTGCAAATGGCATCGTCTATGTTCCCGAAGACCGCGGCAAACAAGGTGCGGTTATTGGATTGCCGATTTTTCAAAACGTTACTCTGCCTTCTCTTGGGAAAACCTCGCGGAACGGGTTCATTCGCATGGCCAAGGAGTACGGACTTGCGCGCGAATACACGTCCCGACTGGATCTACGGGCCGCGTCGCTGGACCAAGATGTCGGGACATTGTCCGGGGGCAACCAGCAGAAGGTCGTGATCGCAAAATGGCTGGCAACTCAGCCCAAGGTGATCATCCTCGATGAACCGACAAAGGGCATCGATATCGGATCAAAAGCGGCAGTCCATGAATTCATGTCCGAGCTTGCCGCTCAGGGGCTTGCCGTCATCATGGTCAGCTCTGAGATCCCAGAAGTTTTGGGCATGTCTGATAGAGTCATTGTCATGCGGGAAGGCCGAATGGTCGCAGAACTAGAAGGCGAAGACCTGACACCCGAAACACTGGTCCGCAACGCGGCCGGCATCGAAAAGGCTTGATCAATGGTCAAACAACTCACCAGCGCCCGCGAAACCATTCTCTTTGCCGCAATCCTGGCCATCTTGGTGCTGGTTACAACGCGGTTCCCCGGTTTTATCGCACCCGGCAACCTGATCGATGTGTTCAACGATACATCACCGCTAATCATACTGGCGCTTGGCCAAATGGCCGTGATCCTCACCCGTTGTATCGACCTGTCGGTTGCGGCAAATCTCGCGCTGACTGGCATGATCGTCGCAACGCTGAATTCAGTTAATCCAGACCTGCCAATCGTTTTCATTCCGATCCTTGCCGTATTGATTGGCGCGGCTTTGGGGGCGATCAATGGCATCCTCGTCTGGAAACTGGAAATCCCTCCTATTGTTGTAACCCTTGGAACCATGACCATATTCCGTGGGATCATTTTTGTGATTTCTGACGGAAATTGGATCAATGCGCATGAAATGAGCCCGGCCTTCACAGCCCTGCCGCGGGCGATATTCCTTGGCCTTCCTGTTTTGTCCTGGTTCGCGATTGTCATCATGGTGGCCTCTTACGTGGTGATCACAAGAACGCCGCTTGGTCGTGCTTTTTTTGCCGTGGGCGGCAATCCGCACGCGGCCGTTTATACCGGGATCAGCATCGGAAAGACCCAGTTCGCGGCCTTTGTCCTTTCCGGCGCATTGGCAGGCCTAACCGGCTATCTTTGGGTTGCTCGCTATGCTGTGGCTTATGTCGACATCGCTGGCGGCTTTGAACTGGAAGTTGTGGCCGCCTGCGTCATTGGCGGAATATCAATCGCTGGCGGTGTCGGCTCGGTCGGAGGGGCCATTCTGGGCGCCATCTTCCTTGGTATCGTCAAAAACGCCCTACCAGTCGTGAATATCTCGCCCTTCTGGCAACTGGCCATTTCCGGTTCCGCCATCATCATCGCGGTCGCCTTTAATGCGCAGTCTAGTCGCACAAAGGGCCGGGTCATCCTCAAAAAAGCGGAGCACGCGACATGAGCCTTGCTGAACGTCACATCCCCGATCGGTTAACGAACCCGCTCCAACGCGCCCTAAAAAGCTGGGAAGCTCTGCTGCTGGTGGTCGCGGTCACCGTCTTCATCATCAACTCGCTATCCTCACCCTATTTCTTGGACGCCTGGAACCTTAGCGACGCGACTTTCAACTTCACTGAAAAGGCGATGATAGCCTTCGCAATGGCCCTGTTGATCATTTCCGGAGAGATTGACCTCTCTGTGGCGTCGATCATCGCCCTCGCATCGACGGCAATGGGCGCCGCCGTTCAGTTCGGCGCCGGCACAACCGAGATTGTTTTGATCGGTCTGCTTGTGGGCCTGATATGCGGCGCATTCAATGGCGGGCTTGTCACCGTCCTTGGCCTGCCATCGATTGTTGTGACCATCGGCACGATGAGCCTTTTTCGTGGCATCAGCTACATTGTTCTGGGCGATCAGGCATATGGCGGCTATCCCCGGTCATTTGCCTTTTTCGGGCAAGGCTATGTCTGGTGGGTTATCAGCTTCGAGATTGTTTTGTTTTTCGTTCTTGCCGCCGCTTTCTGGGTGCTTCTGCACAAGACCAATTTCGGTCGATCCGTTTATGCGATTGGCAACAACCCAACTGCCGCGTTGTTTTCCGGCATCCGAGTTCAGCGCGTGAAGTTCATCCTCTTCATGCTGACCGGCCTGATGGCTGGTGTGGCCGCCGTCTGCCTGACATCGCGTCTTGGCTCAACCCGGCCATCGATCGCGGTTGGATGGGAACTTGAGGTCGTCACCATGGTTGTTCTGGGCGGGATCAATATCCTTGGTGGTTCCGGGTCGATCCCCGGCGTCGTCATCGCCGCTTTCGTAATGGGTATGGTGACGTTTGGCTTTGGGTTACTCAACGTCCCCGGCATCGTCATGTCGATCTTTATTGGCCTGCTGCTTATCGGTGTCATCGCCCTGCCCCGCCTTTGGTCAATGTTTATCGCGCGGAGGGGATGATGGAACGCTATGCCTTCAAAATGCGGCTTCTTCCGGGGTTTCGGGACGAATACAAACGGCGCCATGACCAGATCTGGCCAGAGCTTGTGGCCCTTCTAAAGGACGCTGGTATATCGGACTATTCTATCCATCTGGATGAAGAGACTGGAACGTTGTTTGGCCTTCTCCTTCGTCCCGACAGTCAACTCATGGATGCACTACCGGATCACCCGGTCATGAAACGTTGGTGGGCCCATATGGCTGATATCATGGAAACGCATCCGGACAATGAACCGGTCGCGACACCGCTTACCCTGATGTTTCATCTTCAATGACAACGCCGCGCCACATTGCAGTGATTGACATCGGTAAGACCAATGCAAAGCTGGCCTTGGTCGACCTCAAGTCGCTGACAGAACTCGCGGTCGTTACACGCCCAAACACTGTGCTTCTTGGCCCTCCCTGGCCCCATTTTGATGTCGACGGGCATTGGGCTTTCCTTTTAAGCGGCCTGACGAAATTTCACGAAGAGTTCGGAATCGACGGTATCTCGGTCACCACACACGGCGCCTGTGTTGCACTCCTCGACAAGGACGGTAATTTGGCCGCTCCGGTGCTGGATTATGAACATGAAGGACCGGAAAGCCTCAGCACCGAATATGACCACATACGACCGGCATTTGAAGAAACTGGATCTCCCAGATTGGCTGGCGGTCTCAATATCGGAGCGCAACTGCATTGGCAGTTCCATGTCGACCCCGGACTTGTGGAACGGACACATCAGATTGTCACCTATCCACAGTTTTGGAGCTATCGCCTGACAGGCGTCGCGTCTACTGACGTCACATCATTGGGCTGCCACACAGACCTTTGGAATCCTACCAAAGGCGAGTTCTCAACACTTGTGGAAACACTTGGTATTTCGAAGAAAATCGCACCTGCCAAATGCTCGACACACCTTCTTGGACCAATCCTGCCTGAGATTTCGGACGCAACTGGGTTGCCGGCTGACACACCTGTCGTCTGTGGAATTCACGATTCAAATGCCTCTTTATTCCCACATATCCTAACCCAAGAGTCGCCATTCTCGGTGGTATCGACCGGAACCTGGGTTATCGCGATGTCCGTCGGAGCTAAGCCCGTTTCGCTCGATCCGTCCCGCGACACATTGATCAACGTCAGCGCACTTGGCCAGCCCGTTACCTCTGCACGTTTCATGGGCGGGCGAGAATATGAACTGATTCATGACCGGAATTGCGTCGATGCGTCCGCCGAGGACGTAAATAGCGTTTTGGACAATAGGATCATGCTGCTGCCAAGTGTAGATCCCAAATCCGGCCCGTTTAAGGGAATAAGAAGCCACTGGTTACCGGACGGAAATGAGGCTGTTGGCTCTGAACGCAATGTAGCGCTGTCATTCTACCTAGCGCTTATGACAGCGGAGTGTCTGGGAATATCGGGGGGACGAGGTGACATCATCATCGAGGGCCCCATTGGACGAAATCCACAATACCTAAATATGCTACGCGCCGCCACAGGTCGCCACATTAAGATATCAAAATCGAGCACTGGCACCAGCATCGGAGCCGCGCTTCTTTTGGGTGGGAAATCAACCCGAGCAACACTCGACCATGTGTATCTCGACGCCGACTTGCAGCGATTGAAGATGTATTCAGAGCGTTGGAAGCGTTCAGTTTCTGAAATGAAAAACTGCAGCTGAAGACCAGGCGAAAAAACAGATTTCGTCTCGAAGGTGCACGGTCGGGCCGGAACGAAGCTCGACGCACCAGAAATGAGAATTGCAAATGAATCGCCCTGTCTAGGCTAATCAGTTCGGTCGACAACCATCGCAATTCAAGCAACTGTTCTAGCTTTGCAAAAATGGTGCCCGGGGGCGGAATCGAACCACCGACACGAGGATTTTCAATCCACTGCTCTACCCCTGAGCTACCCGGGCACGGGACCGACGGAGGCTCCGTCGTGGGTGGGGGCGTTCTAGGGCGTTCTGGCGGGGCTGTCCATAGGCGTTCTCTACTTTTTTGCCATTTATTGTAAGGCACAGAACATCCCGAAAATCACATCGGTCCACGCCCCGAATTTCCGCTGAGATTAGGTCCGATAATCCCTGATTTCTTCTGCCAAAATACGGATCCCTTCAGGAATTCGTTCTGGCGGGATGGAACTGTAGGCAAGGCGGTAATATCGCGTTGTTCCAACTTCCGGGTCGAGAAACCCCTGCCCGGGTTCAATCACAACACCACGCTTGCGGAGCCTTTGGGCCAAGATATCGGCGTCTACCCCTTGCGGAGCGATCATCCAAAAGCTTGAGCCCCCTGCCCCGGCCGCCTCCGCGACCTGCAATCCATTGGCCACGATTGCATCTGCCATCACTGCCCTGCGTTGCTGATAGGCTTTGCGCATCCGGTTTATCTGCGCATCGTAATGGCCAAGGGACAGGAAATAGGCGACCGTGCGTTGAATATGCCCGGGCGGGTGCCGCAGGACCAACCCACGCAGCGCACGCGCTTCCCGAATAAATTCCTCGGGCGCAACAACATAGCCAAGACGCAAACCTGGGAAAAGCGATTTTGAGAACGACCCGATATAGACGACGGATCCGATATCATCCATCGATTTCAATGCCGGCGATGGCGCACCGCGAAAAGACAACTCGAACTCATAATCGTCCTCCACCACGACGAACCCACGGTCTGCCGCCATCGACAGCAGCTTTTTCCGGCGCTCCAACGGCATCGTCACATTGGTCGGGCAATGATGCGACACAGTGGCAAAGACAACGTCTGTATCGGCCGGCAGCGCCTCTGGCGGCAATCCACCCTCATCGACATCCACTGCCACAGTATGGCATCTGGTCTGGCTCAAAATTTCACGCAGGCCGGGATAGGCTGGGTTCTCAATCGCGGCGACCCGGCGTTGGGTCAGCAAGATTTGCGCGGTCATCCACAGCGCGTTCTGCGCGCCCATCGTAATTAAGATTTCTTCCTTGCGGGCAGCGATGCCTCTACGAGGCAATATATGGCGCTGGATGTGTTCAACCAGGCGCTCGTCGTCAGCCTCATACCGATCCGCGGTGAGCGATGAGAAGTCCTTCTGCCCCAACGCCTGCAGCGCACATTGACGCCAGGTCTGGTGCGAAAACAATCTCGGATCGGCCTGACCATAAATAAAGGGGTATTTGTAGTCCTGCCAGTTGCCAGGTCGGGCCGGCCATTGCGGATTGTCAAATCGCTGACCGATGGCCCTGTTCCAGTCAAATCCGCCGCGTGCAGGCTTACCACTTAAGTCAAAGGCTGGCGGCGTTGGTGCCGTTTCAGAAACGAAATACCCGGACCGCCCCCGCGAATTCAAATAATCATCGGCAACCAATTCAGTATAGGCATTGGTCACGGTGATCCTACTCACACCCAAATGGTCGGCCAATTTGCGGCTTGAAGGCAATTTTTCACCCGGCTGAAACCGTCCCGCCAAAACGCCCTCAGCCACCAGGCGTTGAACCTTTTGTTGCAAGGTTCCTTCAGCTTCGGGGTCGAGGAAAAAACTGTCGACAGGAATGGCCATAACTGGACTTAACTCACCATTAGAATTGGATATCTGCCGGTGATGCCCGGCAACCTGCCGCCTGTCAACAGACTGGCGTTATATTTCCTTTGCTTCTGGCCCTATCTGGATTCGTCTTTCACGGGCAGGCTCAGCATCAGGATATTGCTGGGCTGCGGCCCTTTTGGGAGAGATTCGAGATGAACACCGCCATCAACCCGAACGACCTGACGGCCGTTATCGAGGCTGACCGTGCCCATCTGTGGCACCACTTGTTTCAACACAAATCGCTGGAAACCGTTGATCCCAAGATCATCGTCGAAGGCAAAGGCATGCGCGTCTGGGATGCAACCGGCAAAGAGCACTTGGATGCGGTCTCTGGTGCGGTCTGGACCGTCAATGTTGGCTATGGCCGCGAGCGTATTGCCAAGGCCGTCTATGACCAGCTGGTGAAAATGAACTACTTCGCGAATACGGCCGGTTCTGTTCCCGGCTCGCAATTCGCTGAAATGCTGATCGACAAAATGCCCGGCATGGACCGCGTCTATTACACAAACTCGGGCTCTGAAGCGAACGAGAAAGTGTTCAAGTTGGTCCGTCAAATCGCACATAAGCGCTATGGCGGCAAAAAGCATAAGATCCTTTATCGCAACCGCGACTACCATGGCTCGACCCTTGCGACGATGTCAGCCGGTGGTCAGCTTGAGCGCATCGCGCAATACGGGCCCTTTGCACCTGGTTTCGTGGAAGTTCCTCACTGCATGGAGTACCGCGCCCAGGTTGAGACCGAAAACTATGGCGAATGGGCCGCAGACCAGATCGAAGAAGTGATCCTGCGCGAAGGTCCAGACACTGTTGGTGCGCTTTGCCTAGAGCCCGTTACCGCTGGTGGTGGTGTCATCACCCCGCCAGAAGGGTACTGGCAGCGCGTCGGCGAGATCTGCAGGAAATATGACATCCTGCTGCATATCGACGAGGTTGTATGTGGCGTTGGCCGGACCGGCACTTGGTTTGGCTACCAGCATTATGGCATTCAGCCTGATTTCGTGACTATGGCCAAGGGCGTTGCCTCGGGCTATGCGGCGATTGCCTGCATGGTCACCACCGACAAAGTCTTTGACATGTTCAAAGATGACACCTCTGACCCGCTGAACTACTTCCGCGATATTTCGACCTTCGGCGGTTGCACGGCTGGACCGGCGGCTGCCATCGAGAACATGAACATCATCATCGAAGAAGATTTGCTGGGCAACACCGTCACCATGGGTGAGCGGATGGTCAACAATCTGCAAGCGCTGTCCGAGAAGCACGCCTGCATCGGCGATGTGCGCGGCAAAGGCTTGTTCTGTGGGGCTGAACTGGTGGCAGATCGCGCTAGTAAGGAACCGGCAGACGAGAAACTGGTTCAGGCGGTTGTGGCCGACTGCATGGCGCAAGGCGTCATTATCGGGGCCACCAACCGGTCGGTCCCCGGCTTCAACAACACGCTCTGCTTCAGCCCTGCTTTGATTGCGACAGCAGATGACATCGACAACATCACAAATGCTGTCGACAACGCTCTGACGAAGGTCTTCGGTTAAGTCCCTTTTCCCGAACCAACCTAAGTCCAAGGCCCGAAGGTGTTACCCCCTTCGGGCCTTATCTCAATCCGCAAAACCCAAGAAAACCCACTGGGGAGACCTTCCCGCCCTGTCGCTCTTAACTAATTGCCTTTGGCCCAGAAAATCGCATCGTCGAGGCGGTCATCCCCCCAAAACACCTCGTCGTTTACAACAAATGTCGGGGAGCCAAAAACCCCCAGTTCCATTGCGCTTTCCGTTGACGCGGATAAAAGATCGGCGATGCGGTCCGACTTAGCCGCCGCCAAGACCTGATCGGCATCGCAACCAATTTCCGTAAGACTTGCTGAGAGGTTTGGCTCTTCACCCGCCGGATGCCCCTTGTCGAACCAACGCCGATAGGTTGCGCGCGTATATGCTCTAACCCAGCCCTCTTCCACGCCCAACGTGGCAACCTGATTTGCCAGTACAAGCCCGGCCAGCGGATAAGGGGCTGGTATGTTCGGCTGAAGCCCATAAAGATCTGACCTGCGCTCGATATCACGCCACATATAGGCCGTCTTGACCGGCTTGTCTTTGAACGGGATGTTGTTTTGCTCAATCATCACATGCCGGACATTAAAGGGGCGCCATCGAAACTCGATACCGGAAGATTTTTCCACCTCGGCAAGCCTCATGACGGTCAAATAACTGTATGTGCTACCGATTGAGAACCAAAAATCGATACTTGCCATTCCATAAGCTCCCCAAAAGCGAAACGCCCTTTCGAGAGTACACAACATTCCGACCCTCGCCAAATCCTCTCAGGTTGGCCCTGGTAAATCGAAATGCAAAACACCCAAAAGGAAAAAGTGATCCGATGCCAGACTCCACTTGCCGGTACAGCTTTCCTTTTTCCTTGTTCTTCAACAACCTCCACCAGCGGCATCCGAACTTCTGGCCAAAGAGTGAGGCCGTCAGGATCACTCCCAACGGCCTCACTCTTTGGTATCGTTCGACCTAAATCAGATCTTGCCCTTCCAAGGGACAAGAACACGCTCGGCCCACCGCATCAGCATGTCGATGCCGTAGCCAATGATCCCGATGAGGATGATCCCCATGATAACGATATCCGTCAGCTGGAACTTGGACGCGGCAACGATCATCTGACCGGCACCTTGTTCAGCCGCAACCAGTTCGGCCGCAACAACCGTGCCCCAACACACACCCATCGCAACCCGGGCACCTGTAAAGATTTCAGGCAGCGAGTTCGGGATGATGACGTGGCGCATGATCTGGCTTTTCGAGGCCCCTAGAGAATAGGCCGCGTGGATCTTGGATAATGCCACACCAGACACACCTGACCTGGCCGCAATCGTCATAATCCATAGCGCCGCCAAGAAGAGCAGGAATATCTTACCCCCCTCACCAATGCCAAACCAAATGATCACCAGCGGGATCAGAGCCAGCGGTGGAACTGGACGCATAAATTCGACGATTGGATCGAACCAGCCGCGGAACCAATCGCTGAGGCCCATGGCATACCCAAGCGGGATGCCAACCATAGCACCCAACAAGAAGCCAAGCAGAACCCGGAACAGCGAATACCCAAGGTGTTCGAACAATGTGAACCCGCGATAGCCTTCGCGTGCAATTTCGAACAGGCGGCTTAGCACTTGCTCAGGCGCAGGCAACCAGATGCTCTCCATCTGCATCCCGGCATCGGGCGTAAAGCGGATTGTGCCACGACGGCTGAGTGTAACTACACCATTGTCAACGGCAACCTCGCCCACTTCCGGCGCAAGAGCCTGACCATTGATTGCAACAACCTGGTACCCGTCTTCGTCCTCGCCTTCATCATTGTCGAGAGCTTGCAAAAGGCTGGAGCGACCCCCACCAATGGCATATGAATCATCAAGTGCGAACCCATCGCCACCATCGGCACCGGCGGGTGGATCAACTTCTTCCCCCACCGGATGAACAATCACGTTGATCGTTGCGTCATCGCGATCCCCTGCCGCGTTTTCGGCTGTATAGGTAAAGGATGTTTCACCCAAGAAGGCGGCAGGCACATGGATCGGAGAGATCACCGAGCCTGTGAACGCGCCCCAGATAAGGAAGATCGAGATAATCGAAATGACAGAGGCCGCCCGGTTGGGTCGAACCGCACTTTCATCTCCAAAAGTCACGGTTTTCAACGACGTAAAATCGCGCTGTGATTCCCGCATCGAGGAATAAGCTTTGACCGCAAAAAAGGCCGCGACAAAAATGCCGATATAAATTGCTGCGATAAGCATTAGGCACTCTCCTCTGTACGACCCATGATTTCCTCTTCCATATCCCAGATCATGGAGAGGATCTCATCGCGGGTTTCAGCAAAACCTTCTGACTTCTTCACGTCCCGCAGATCGGCATTCACGCCGCGCTCAGCAAAGGGCAGACGATACTCTTTGTGCAGACGGCCCGGACGTGGCGCCATAACGATCAGACGTTCGCCCAACAAAAGCGCTTCTTCCACCGAGTGGGTGATCAGAATGATCGTCTTGCCGGTCTCTTTCCACAGCTTCAGAACCAGACCTTGCATCTTTTCACGCGTCAGTGCGTCAAGCGCGCCCAGGGGTTCGTCCATCAAAATGACGTCTGGATCATTGGCTAGGCACCGGGCAAGCGCCACGCGCTGCTGCATACCGCCTGACAGTTCGTAAACTGCCTTTTCCTTGAAATCCTGCAAACCAACTGTTTCCAACAATTGGTTGGCGATGATATCCCGCTCGGCCTTTGGCATGCCTTTCATGCGGGGACCGAAATCAACATTGTCCCGTACGCTCATCCATTCGAAAAGAGCGCCTTTTTGAAACACCATCCCGCGTTCTGCATCGGGCCCGGTCACTTCGTGGCCGTTTAGCATGACCTTGCCTTCGGTCTGTGCCAAAAATCCCGCGATGATGTTTAAAAGTGTTGTCTTACCGCAGCCCGATGGGCCAAGGACGGACATGATCTCACCTTCTTTGATGGTCATCGACACATCTTTCAGCGCTTGAACCGAACCGCCATTTGGCAGATCGAAACGCATGGAGATCTTATCGAGTACAAGCCCTGTCATGCTGCACTCCCCCTCGTTTGATGCTTTGGAAAAAGAAAAAGGAACGACGCGGGTAAGCGCACCCGCGTCGTCCATGGTTTGACTGATTACATGTCTTGCGCAGCAGCCAACGGCCCTGCGTTTACAGCACCGTCGTAGGAGTCACGCGCCTGATCGATATTGCCCGTGGCAACAAAGAAATCAGCAACTTCTTTGAGGAAGGCTTGAGTGCCGCCACCCAGCCAAGTCTCAGAAAGCTGTTCTTCTGCCGACGGGAATACAAATCCTGCGAGGGTCGCCGCTGCGGCTTCTTCGTCCATACCTGCGTCTGCCGCGATAACTGGCAGCATTTCTTCGGTATGTTCACCAGAGTTCCACATGTCGTTCATACGGGCGGTGATGGCCAAGAAATCAGACAACAATTCAGGCTCTTCTTCCGCGAACGATGCCGAAACGGTGGTTGCGTCAAAGACAAAGATACCAAGTGCTTCTTTTTCTGCGCCGGTCAACAGAACGTTGCCATGTTCAACCATCCGGCGAAGCGCACCGCCCCAACCACAGGCCATATCAAGCGAACCCTGTGCCAGAGCTGCCGCGGAGTCGGCGGGCGCCATGTCGACAACTTCCAGGCTGTCTACATCAACACCGAAATGCTCCATCTGACGAAGGAAGCCGTAGTGAGCTGCTGTGCCGATGGGAACGCCAACACGTGCGCCAGCAAGGTCAGCGGCGTTGGATGCATCGATTTCCTGGCTGGAATGAACAACACAGTTGTCGTTCTCAGAGTAGCTGACCGCCACATCAACAACCTGGAGGTCTTGACCGGCAGAGGTGGCAACAACGAAGGGCGGAATGCCTTGGCTGACCGAGATATGGACGTCGCCAGAAGCCATCGCAGCAGACATCGCGGTGCCAGTGTCAAATGCGCGCCAGTTGATAGTAACGCCCAGCTCTTCTTCATAGATGCCCATTGCCTTGGCATACTCAAACGGCATTGGCCATTCGAGGAAATAGGCCACGGTAAGTTCGTCAATGCCCTGTGCAAACGCACCAGTGGCGCTCATCGCCAAACCAATGGCGGCACCAGATACCAGTTTCGATTTCATTGTTTAGTTCTCCCTGATTAGTCGCTTTGTGTCGTTTCCCGACCATTTGCAGAACGAAGCTTGCGTGGGCAGGCGTCCTTGCGTCAAGCAGATCGTCCATTCTGGACCGATTGACTTATCCAACTGGACTTACAATTTTCTTCAAAAATGAGACTCTGATATAGCCGAAGGAATACCTGGGGCGATCAATTCAAGTCACACGACCTGCAACGGCCTAAATTATTCAACAATGCTTGGGGTCGCACGAGGCTTGCCCAAACCCCGTCGGGTGACAGCAACGCTGCGAGCCTATGCAGGATTTTTGAAATCGTATGCAAAGGTACAGCACAAGTCCCGTGCAAGTTGCTGAATTTCTGCGCCGCAGCAGAACAAACTCACCCTGCCGATTCTTCAATCGCGCAGTCGCCTTAGTGAATTTTTGTCGATGAAGCCTGCATGTCCGCGGGCGATTCCGCATCCTCAGGGTCATCCGAAGGCACGGCATAGGACCCGTTCAACCACCGACCCAGATCCACATCTGCGCAGCGACGTGAACAGAATGGACGGTATTGTTTATCGGTTTCTTTCTTGCAAATCGGGCAAGTCATGGGCGCAGTAGGTCTTTCAGGGGCAATCGGTCACGCTTTCTCTGAAGCTCATAAAGCCCAAGTGGTGTCCAGCCTGCAAGTACCGTGTCTGTGCTGTCCGCACGGAAAGCGCGACGCAGGACATCTTCAAACCCGCGGCGGTCTTTCTTTGGCATTGGGGCAACATCCAGCGTGATTTGCCCGGCCAAGCCTCGCAGCCGCAGTTGTCTGGGTAGATCACGCGCGGCGACCATATTCGCCTTGAGCCCAGCAGCCAGCGAATGATCACCGGCCGTATTCACGTCGACGGCCACAAGGGCGGAAGTCGGTTCGATCATCATCGACGCCCCGCCGCTGAGCTTTGCATGGGGCGATTGAAGATCATCAATTGCATCAAGCACGCCGTGGTCTTCAAAGGCGCCCTCTGCCTCAATAACGTCATCTGGTACCGGGCTGGTCCAGTCACGCCACGCCAACACATGCGCGTCAGGCGCATCAACCAGCAATTCCGGCACGCCATCAGCATCCGATGTGACAGCCATCGCAAGGTCCAGCATCGCCGCAATGTCATCGGCAACATCTTCGCCGTTGGCTTCATTTGCCGCACTTCGCAAGATCAGACCAAAGCCCTCAGGCGCCTCTGCCATCCCCTCATGGCCAATCTCCAACAGGCGTTCGCGTTCCTCTTCATCCTTGATCGTTCGGGCGACGTTGAAGCCTGCTGCTCCGGGCGTCACGATTGCATAGCGAGATTTGAAAAGGACGCGAGTGTTAACCGGGGCCGCCTTGCCATCCTGGGCGATGCCGGTCACCTGCACTAGAAAAGTATCCCCCGGGGCAAACCCTTTGGCCTGACGCAGGAAACCGGTGTTGCCGTCCCCCAGGCGCACGATCATACCGCCCTGCCCTTTGAGCGGACGATCGCACACAGCACGAAAGATCGCGCCGGGAACAACGGCATCGTCATTGTCAATCAATAGGTCTTCCAACCGGCCATTGACGATCAAGGCGGCGGCCTTTCGGCCTGCGATTTCATCCAGAACGACAACGCGGCCTTTCATGAGTTTCTCCAAACCGGCCAGCCCGCGGCGGCCAAAAGATGTGCAGCTTCTGTCAGGGGCAAGCCGACAATGGCCGAGTGACTGCCGCTGATCCATGGAATAAACGCCCCGGCGGGCCCCTGGATGGAATAGCCACCTGCCTTTCCCTGCCAATCATTGGTGGCGAGGTAGCCGTTCAATTCCAAATTACTCAAACGCTTCATCTGAACCCGGCTTTCCACAGCCCGTTCCCAGAGCTTGTCGCCCTTTCGAACGGCAACAGCCGTGATGACCCGATGACGGCGCCCGGACAGGGCCAGCAGAAACTCTGCCGCCTCACCTGCATCGCTTGGTTTGCCCATTATCCGCCGCCCAAGCGCGACCGTGGTATCGGCACACAGGACGATATCATCGCCCTCAGCCTCCACAGCCAGCGCCTTTTCGCGCGCAACACGCACGCAATAAGGCCGCGGCAATTCACCGGCCTTGGGGTCTTCATCAATATCGGGCGGGCAAACGGCATTGGGCTCAACGCCCAAAACCCCCAGCAATTCCTTACGCCGGGGGCTGCCAGATCCGAGGATCAAACGCATCCAAAGCTGCTTATTTAAAGCGATAATTGATCCGACCCTTGGTCAGATCATAGGGGGTCATCTCAACTTGCACTTTGTCGCCAGCTAGAACACGGATGCGGTTCTTACGCATCTTGCCTGCCGTATGTGCGATGATCTCATGGCCGTTTTCAAGCTCGACCCGGAACGTCGCATTCGGCAAGAGTTCTTTCACGACACCGGGAAATTCGAGCAATTCTTCCTTGGCCATGGTCTCTCCTACGTTACGTCTCCGCGTCAAATGCGCGGAATGGCGGTTAGATGCGCCTGATTTGCGAATTTTTCAAGGCGAAACTTGCCTTTGGGCCGGTTTAGGGCCGCATTAGACGCGATTGCGGCTTTCTTCCCAGTGCTTCAGGTTCAGAACACGCCCCTCACGGCGGACAAGACGGATCGCGTCCAGATCAATATCGGCTGTCACCCATCCGGGCTGGTTCAAGGCCCCTTCCGCGATGACACCGGTCGGTGGGAATCCGATGTCTGGCGGCCCGTAAATCGCGGCAGCGCCAACATTTTCGTCGACGGCGGGTGACCACGGGGCAGGCCCCACAGTGGGCGAATGCACCACGACGCACTGCCCCTCCAACGCGCGCGCCATAGCACCGATACGCACCCTCCAATACCCCGCCAGCGCATCGGTGCAAGAGGGCGTCAGGATAAGATCGGCCCCGGCCTCAATCAATCTGCGGCCCAGAAGAGGAAATTCTGCGTCATAGCAAATCAATATGCCGATTTTCGCGATCCCGATGTCAAAGATCTGCAAGGGCGCGCCCGACACCACATCCCAGGTTTCGCGCTCAAACCGTGTCATGACCTGTTTGTCCTGGGAACCAATCTCGCCCGTCGGGCCAAACAGCGTCGCGCGGTTCACGGGACGGTCAGTTGGGCCCTTCACCGGGGCGGAAGCCCCAAGAATATGCACTCCATGCTCCTGAGCCAATTTTGCCAGAACCGCGTTGGCGCGCGGCATATGAGCCGCGACTGCCCAAAGGCTCGCCTCAAGTTCGCCGGCGACCATGGCCCCTTCCAACATGGCCAGTTCCATCGCGCCATATTCGGGGAACACCAGCAGCTCTGCACTTTCAGCAACGCCATTGGTTACCCAAGCCGTAATCTTGGCCTCAAACGCATCCCAGGATGTCAGCGGATCAAGCGGATATGCTGCAGCAGCAACACGCATCGTTCAAAGCCTCCTGATCCAGTATTGAAGTGATTTCTCAGTTTCTTCGGACTCGCCAATATCTGTCCATCTAAACGTCGCGACGGCCCCTGCCAGAGGGGCATAGCCGCGTGAGCGCCAAAAGGGATCAAGCGGGCGGTAATCCGGCGGTTGCAGCGGATGATCGTCCGGGCGCACCACCCGGCAAAAGGCTGAATGCTTAGCCCCCAAAGACCGAGCATGTGCCTCACGCTCATCGAAAAACCGGTGCCCCAAACCTTGCCCACGGTACTCAGCCAACAGGACGGATTCAGCACAATAGAAAACCGCTCTCAGATCAAGGTCTGTGCCCTCAAAGGCCGCGCCAAAATCATCGCTATGGGCCAAAAGGGGCATCCCAGTTGAGGCTCCAACCATGCGAGAACCCTCAAAAGCGCCGACAACGATGGCATCGGACTGGCAATACCCCTGCAGGTAGTTGCGTTCATAGTCCAGATTGCCTTCATAAAGGTAAGGCCAATCGCGAAAAACGGTAATTCTCAGTCGCGCCAGATCGTCGATCACCGCAGCGACTGCTTCGCCGCGAAATACCTTGATCGTAAGGCTCATGCGCCTGCTTCGGTTGGCGCCCCGAACCGGTCCCTGATGCGTTTGACCAGCATATCCCGTGATTGGCGGTAGGCATCCAGTTTCGCGTCTCGCCCTTCACCGATACCGCTCGGATCCATTATCGCCCAGTATTCGACATCAACATGGAAATGACGGGTCAGTTCCAGCGCATGACGTTGCGCGGCGGGTGACAAGGCTACGATCAGGTCAAAGCCCGACAGGTCGTCGCCCCACTGTTCCATTTCGTCAAAGCTGCGGCTGCGATGGCTTTCCAACTCAACCCCCAGTTCGGCGCAAACGGCGATGGCAAACCCATCAATCTCAAGATCGTTATGTACGCCCGCCGATTGCACATAGGAGGAGTGGCCATAGAATTTCTTCATCAGCCCTTCAGCCATGGGGGATCGGATTGCGTTGTGATCGCAACAGAACAGGACAGATTGAGGAAGGTCCTGTGACACGCGCGCTTACCCTCCGAAATGCAAAACGCAGACCAATGTAAACAGGCGACGGGCGGTATCGTGATCTACCTCGGCCTTGCCTTCCAGTCGTTCCTGCAGCACCCGCGCACCCTCATTGTGGATGCCACGGCGCGCCATATCAATCGCCTCGATCTGGCTGGGTGGCAGTTTTTTCACAGCATCGAAATAGCTTTCGCAGATTTGCCAATAGTCTTTGACCACCTGGCGAAACGGGCTGAGGGACAGATGAAATTCCGATGCGTCGGTACCGTCCTCTGAATCGACATCAAAGACCAGCCGTCGCTCACGGATCGCCAAGAGCAGGCGATACGGGCCAGCAGGCAAGTCTTTCTCTTCCCTCTCGGGAAGTTCAAAACTGTTATCCTCCAACAGGTCAAAGATTGCGACTTTGCGCTCCTGCTCGATCTCGGGCGTGGGCGCAGGCAAGTTGCTGTCATCAATTTCGATATGGCAGATATCGCGGCTCATTCCCCTGCCCCTTCATTCAATCGTTGCAAACGCGCCGTTACAGACAATCCATGCGCCTCCAAGCTTTCGGACTGTGCCAGCGTTTCCGCCGAAGGTCCAATGGCTTTCAAAGCACCGGGGGTCATCTTGGCCAAGGTTGTGCGTTTAAGGAAATCCATGACCGACAAGCCGGATGAGAAACGCGCCGAACGCGCCGTCGGCAAAACATGGTTGGGCCCACCGACATAATCGCCAATCGCTTCTGGCGTCCATTTGCCAAGGAAGATTGCGCCTGCGTGTTTGATCTTTGCCGAATAGCCCTCGGGGTCGTCTACACACAGCTCCAGATGCTCCGGTGCGACCCGGTTCGACAGCTCAGCCGCCTCATTTAGGTCTCGCACAGTGATCACTGCGCCAAAATCGCGCCAGCTGGCCCCCGCAATCGCGCGGCGTTCCAGCGTCTCAAGGCGTTTCTCAACCGCCGCTGCAACTGCCTGACCAAATCTGGCATCATCCGTGATCAAAATGGATTGCGCGCTTTCGTCATGCTCGGCCTGACTGAGTAGATCCAGCGCGATCCAGTCGGGGTCATTGTCGCTATCCGCAATTACCAAGATCTCGGATGGCCCGGCGATCATATCAATGCCGACTTTGCCAAAAACCCGCCGCTTGGCCGCTGCCACAAACGCGTTGCCCGGCCCGGTGATCTTATCGACCGGCTGAATGGTCTCGGTCCCAAAGGCCATTGCGGCAACGGCTTGCGCCCCACCAATCCGGTAAACTGTCTCAACGCCGGACAGATAAGCGGCCAGCAGAACCAGTGGATTCACCTGCCCGTCGGGCGTAGGCGCGCAAATGACCAGATTTTCAACACCGGCCACCTGCGCCGGGATCGCATTCATCAGGACAGAGGATGGGTAAGAGGCCAATCCGCCCGGAACATAAAGCCCGGCAGCCGATACTGGTGTCCAACGCCAACCCAAAGTGGCCCCATCCGCGTCGGTCCAGCAGTGATCCTCTGGCATTTGACGCAGGTGATAGGCGCGAATGCGCTCTGCCGCCAATTCCAGCGCCGCGCGCTCTTCGGATGGCACCTGCGCAATCGCGTCTTGGATCTCTTCGGCGGTAAAGGCGAGGGTCTCTTGCGTTAGCGTCAACCTGTCAAATTTTGCGGTCAGCTCAAGTACAGCCGCATCACCTCTATCGCGCACATCTGCGATGATATCTGCCACCACATGATCGACATCCGGCGCATCCTCACGCTTCATATTCAAAAGCGCAGCAAAGCGGGTTTCGAAATCGGAATCCGTCGTCGACAGGAACTGGGGCATAACAAGCTCTCCTTCTCGCCTGCGACATATCCGGGCCGACCGGCAGGCTCAAGCGTTACAGAGGCCGCACCATGCGGATAAGGTCCAAAAGGCGGCCATCTCGGATCAACGTGCGCCCATCTGATCCGTCGGATGTAAATTTCTGAGCAGTGTAAAATGCAAAGGCCGTATGGTTGGTCTCGGCTACAGTCAGAGTCAAATGGGTCATCCCAACTGATTTTGCCGATGATGCGGCCCGCCTTAGCAATCGTTTGGCAATCCCGCGTCCACGAAACTCCGGGCGGACATAAACGGCCGTCAATTCCCCGCGTTTTGGATCAGCATCGCTTGCATCCAGTGCCATCGATCCAACAAGATCGCCACCAAGAAAAGCGGCCAGCACATGTCCATCTGTCAGACGCGCTGCGAAATCGGCCAGCGGCCTTCCAGACCAATCATCATGGGTCGAGCCATAGGCGTCGGGATGCAATGCAAGCGCTTCAAGCCGCAGATCGCGCCACATAGCGGCATCCTCTGCCCGCAATGGCCGGATCTGAACGCGGCGCAGCCCAATCTTCATTCGGGGTGTTCGGGCGCCTTGCCAGAAGGCGCATAATAGGGCCGTGTGACATCTTTCAGTGTCACATCAAGGCATTCAACATCAATGGCCACTGCGCCGTCGCCCGCCAGGACAAGCGTCAATCGGCCCATGCCATCTTCGCCCGGCTCCCAGTCAATTGAAAGCAAGGACAGCACAAGATCAGACTCGCTTCGGTCAATCCCCTGGCTGGACACGCGCATCGCATCATCGATAACCAAGACAGCCTGAACACGCTCTGGCGGGTGTTCGCCAATCCGGGCGCCCTCTTCCCACCGGAAGCGGTTCAACAGGACAGCAAACCGCCGCTTGTTGCGATCCCAAGTCATCTCGGAAATGGGAAATATCGCGTCTTGCGACAGGGTTGAGAGGACTTTCAGGTCTTCATCATCCAGCGCTTTCAACGCCAGAGCCCGCGCACCGCCGTCCTCAAATCTTGCGTCAGCCATCTTCCCTGATCCGTTCAATTTTTGCGCCACATGCACCCAGCTTATCCTCGACCCGCTCATAGCCGCGATCAAGGTGGTACACCCGGCTAACCACGGTTTCACCCTCAGCCGCAAGGCCCGCAAGGATCAAAGACACAGAAGCCCTGAGATCGGTGGCCATCACCGGCGCACCACGTAGACGTTCAACACCTGTCACCGTAGCCGTACCACCGTGCACGTCGATCTGGGCGCCCATCCGGGTCAGCTCCGGTGCATGCATGAACCGGTTTTCAAAAATCTTCTCTTCCAAAACCGAGGTGCCTTCTGCGGTACACATCAGCGCCATCACCTGCGCCTGCAAATCGGTGGGGAAACCGGGGAACGGTTCCGTCACCACATCTACTGCCTTTACCACGCCATTGGCGCGTTTCACTTTCAGGCCGTTCGGTGTGTCTTCGACGGAAATCCCTGCCTCTTCTAGCTTGTCGCAAAAGCTTGCCACCAGATCACGACGCCCGCCCAATAGTTCGACCTCTCCTCCGGTAATCGCGGGGGCAAGCATGTACGTGCCAAGCTCAATCCGGTCGGTGACAACGGGGTGCGTTGCGCCATGCAGGCGGTCGACACCCTGAATTTCAATTGTCGATGTCCCCTCTCCCGAAATCTGTGCGCCCATGGCCCGCAGGCATTTCACAAGGTCCACGATCTCAGGCTCGCGCGCCGCGTTTTTCAGTACGGTTGTGCCTTTGGCCAAAGTGGCCGCCATTACCACGTTTTCCGTGGCCCCGACCGAGGCAAAGCGCAGCTCATGAATTGCGCCTTTCAGGCCACCGCGCGCAATCGCGTGCAGATAGCCGTCGCGCAGCTCGATCTCGGCGCCCATAGCCTCAAGCGCGTGGATATGCAGATCCATCGGGCGGGCACCAATGGCACAGCCGCCGGGCAGCGAAACCTCTGCCTGGCCGTGGCGGGCCAAAAGCGGCCCCAGGACAAGGTTTGATGCGCGCATCTTTCGAACGATATCGTAATGCGCCATGTGATTATCGGCATTGTGAGAGGACATCGCGATGACTTTGCCGTCGTTCAAAGACGAAACCTCAGCCCCAAGGGAGGACAACAGTTCGCTCATTGTACGGATGTCTGACAGCCGCGGTGCATTTGTCAGCGTCAGCGGCTCTTCGCTGAGCAACGTCGCTGGCATTAACGTCAAACAGGCGTTTTTCGCGCCTGCGATGGGAATCACTCCGGATAATTTCGTTCCGCCCTGTACAACAATTCTATCCACTGCCTGTCGCCTTTTTTATGCATGAGTGTTCTTGCGCCTTTGCGCCGGAATTACTCTTTTTCTTCAATATCTTTCACAACTGCCCGTGCCTTGGCCTGCGCTTTGCGGCGGCCCATATTGGCCTTCAACGCTGCTTTCAGCCGCTCTTCCCGCGCCGACGCGGGTTTTTTTGCAGGTGATTTTCCGGTTTGGCTCGGGGGTTTAGACATGCTCATGGCGACAGTCTTAACGCGAGACGAAAAAAGCGTCCAGATTGCGCTTGCGCTGACCAAACTTTGCCGCTAATTCACCGCCCACGATGCTGCTGTAGCTCAGAGGTAGAGCACTCCCTTGGTAAGGGAGAGGTCGAGAGTTCAATTCTCTCCAGCAGCACCATCCCTTTCCAACACCATTGATCTTCACACATGTTGGCGGACCGTGTGTGTTCGCTTGGTCAACAACAAAAACAAAAGCGGTCGCGCAGGCTAGGCTTCCCCCATGCCGCGCAACCGCATCTTTGGTCGTCGAGTTCCGTTCAGTAAGTGGCGCGCCCACCTGACAGATCAAAAACAGCGCCTGTGGAGTAGGAGCATTCCTCGCTGCACATCCATGTGACCATGGCCGCGATTTCGTCTACTGTTCCCATGCGCCCCATTGGGATTTTCGACAGCATGTAGGCAATCTGCTCTTCGGTGACGTCGGCCAGCATCTCGGTCTTGATCACGGCCGGGCAGACAACGTTGACACAGATATTGGATGTGGCCAGCTCCTTGCCCAGGCTTTTTGTCAAACCGATCACGCCGGCTTTGGACACTGAATAGGCAGAAGCATTGGGATTGCCGTCTTTTCCGGCCATGGACGCGATATTGACGACGCGGCCATAGCCGCCCTTTTGCATATAAGGCACGACTGCCCGACAGGTATGAAATATACCGTTGAGGTTCACGTCCATAACCGCTTGCCAAGTATCAAGCGGGTAGTCTGTCATCGGCACATTGACGCCAGCAATCCCTGCGGCGTTCACCAGCAAGTCGATCCCACCCAGCTGGTCTGCCGCGGCAGCCGCCCCAGCCTCGACCGACGCGTAATCGGCCACATTCACACCTTGCGCAATCACCGTTCCAAATGGCGCAAGTGCCGCGCAAGCGGTTTCCAAGGTTTCCTCGTTGAGGTCCCAAAGCGCAACCGATGCGCCGCTTTCCAAAAAGCGTTTGGCAAAGGCGAAGCCCATGCCACGCGCACCGCCCGTGATCACTGCCTTGCGGTCAGAAAGGTCAAGTTTGTTCATTCTGCATATCCTTCAGTCTTTGCCCGTCGACGCAGATCGCCCCATCGGACCAAAATTCGTTCACGTGAACATAGGCATCAAATCCAAATGCTTGTGTGCCGTCGTTTAGATCGTGATCCCACCATCGGGCCGGATCGCCTGCCCGTTGATCAGCGCCGAGTCCTCAGAGGCAAGGAAGGCACATACAGCGGCAATTTCCTCTGGCTCGCCCAACCGGCCAGTCGGCTGGCGGTTGATAAAGAACTCCCACGCCTTTTCTCGGCTACCAAATTCCTCTGCCAGTTCCTCAATCCGCGCTTGCAAACTGGGCGTGTTGACCGTTCCAGGGCAAACGGCGTTGGCGCGGATCCCATGTGGCAGATAATCGGCTGCCACCGATTTAATAAGACCGACGACGCCGGCCTTTGTGGCACCATAGGCCATCCGTTTGGGAAAGCCGTAATTTGCTCCAATGACCGAGGCGATTGTGACAATGCTGCCCCCCTGCCCCTTCATCGTTTCGACCCCGGCCCTCAGCACATAAAACGCGCTGTCCAGAGTTATCGAGCAGGACCGCCGCCACGCCTCATCACTGCATTCTTCAATGGTGCCCTGGTGAACGTACCCCACGGCGTGAACCAAAACATCGACCTGGTCGAAACCTGCAAAATAATCATTTACGGCCTCAGGATCAGTTGCATCCAGCGCGGCCGTCGGTCCACCGTCAAAGCCAGACAGCAACTCCCGATCGAGATCGCTGGCATGCACCACGGCACCTTCGGCGCGCAAACGTTCTGCCACTGCACGTCCGATCCCCTGCCCCGCCGCCGTCACAACGGCAGTTTTTCCAGCAAGGCGTTGGGTGAGGGTCATCATGTCAGCATCCTTATTCGGTTACGAACCGCCGCGAGGTGGCCTGGTCAGAGCGCGGTAACTGTTTGCGCCTGTTCGCCCAGGCCATCTATGCCAAGGGTCACCTTGTCACCGATTTGCAGCCATGTCTGCGGTGACATGCCGGCGCCAACCCCGGGCGGTGTGCCGGTGCAAATCAGATCGCCGGGCTCAAGCCGCATGAACTCGCTCAGGTAACTCACGATCGTTGCCGGATCAAAAATCATTGTATCGGTATTGCCGGTCTGCATACGCTGCCCATTCACATCCAGCCACATACCCAGTGCTTTCGCGTCGTCCAGTTCGTCACCGGAGACAATCATGGGACCTGTGGGGCAGAAATTGGGGAAACCCTTGCCCTTGGCCCACTGGCCTTCCCGCTCCATCTGCCAGGCCCGCTCACTGACGTCATTGACCAACGTGTAGCCAAGGATATGGTCCAGAGCGTCATCTTTGGAAATGTTCAGCGCGGGTTTACCAATCACAATCCCCAACTCAACCTCCCAATCCAGCTTGGTCATTTTCGGACTGTAGAGGATCGGGTCATTCGGGGCACAAAACGTGCCCGACGCTTTGTTAAAAAGGATCGGTTCTGAGGGAATTGGCAGACCGGCCTCTGCCGCGTGGTCAGAATAGTTCAGGCCGATGCAATAGATATTACGCGGTTGCGTCATCGGCGTCCCGATGCGGGCGCCATTTGTCTCAACTGCGGGCAAGGCTGACTGATCCAGCCCGGCCAATAGGGATGGCAGGGCCTCAATGGTATCCGGGCCAAAATCTGCAACTACAGACGACGCATCGCGGGCCACGCCCTTTGCGTCGACAATACACGGGATTTCCCGACCTGCTACACCGACACGAACAAGCTTCATGCTACGCTTCCTTTAAGTTTGTTTTTGCCCCACCAGGTTTTCGCCAGTGGCGCACCCGCAACATAGCTGCCCGCCCCCAATTCATCCTGAATGCGCAGGCATTCGTTCCATTTCACCATACGCTCAGAGCGTGTGAAGGAGCCAACCTTTAGTTGTCCTCCGCCCAATCCAGTGGACAGATGGCTAATTGAGACATCTTCGGTTTCGCCCGACCGGGCTGACACAATTGCACCCCATCCCGCGGCGCGCGCCGCTTTGAACGTGTCTACGCTTTCGGTTACGGTTCCGGCCTGATTGACCTTCACCAAGACAGCGTTGCACGCGCCTGCGGCCTCGGCCTCGGCGACCAATTTGGCATTGGTTACAAGGTAGTCGTCGCCGATGATTTGCACATGGTCACCAAAACGGCGGGTAAACTCAACCATACCCTCCGGGTCATCTTCCCCCACAGGGTCTTCTATAGATGCAATCGGATAGGAGTCCATCCATCGGCCCAGCATGTCGATCAGTTGGCCTGAATCCATCGACCGATCTTCCAGTGCCAACCGGTATTGGCCGTCTTGACCAAGTTCTGATGCCGCAACGTCGAGGGAGATGATCACGCGGTTACCCGGTTTTTCACCCGCTTTTTCAATGGCTTTGACCAATGTCTCCAAAGCCTCTTCATTGCTGTCGAACATTGGCCACCAACCGCCTTCGTCCGCAACGCCCGCCGCCTTACCCTTGGAGGCCATGATGTCACCGGCCGCAAAATAGACCTCGTTGGTGACCTCCATCACTTCGTCAAAACTGGACGCGCCGGGTACCATAATCATGAAGTCCTGAATGTCGACGCGACGCCCGGCATGGGCGCCGCCACCGAAAATCTGGATCTCGGGCAAGGGCAAGGAAGGAGACGTATCGTAGTGCTGGGCCACATGCCGCCACAGGGGCAGGCCCGCGTTGTTTGCTGCCGCATGCAATACCGCCAGCGAGGTCGCCACTGTTGCGTTGCCGCCGAGGCTTTCCTTCAAGGGAGAGCTATCAAGAGCCAGAATTGCGGCGTCAACGCCCGCTTGATCCGTTGCTTCAAGGCCAACCAATGCGGGTGCAATCTTGGTTGCGACGCTGTCCAATGCACGTGCCACGCCCATGCCGCGCAGGGCCTTGCCGCCGTCCCGCAAATCAATCGCTTCCCGCGTGCCACGTGACGCGCCTGCTGGCGCGATCGCCCGCCCAATCACGCCGCTTTCCAGGGTTACGTCCACTTCAATGGTCGGGTTGCCACGCGAATCCCAGACTCGCCGACCCTGCACTGCTGTAATTCTACTCACGCGTCCCATTCCTTCATGTCAATTTTCAAACGATTCAGAACCGCACCTAGTTGGTTCTCAGGGTGTGAGATCAAGGCCCGCGCCATGGCGCGCAAATTTTCTCGGGCTGCCTCATCCAAATATTCTACCGGGGATTTTCCGTCGATCCGCGCCAACATGAACGCCGGCAGCAATTGGCTTACGCGTTTTTCGAGATCCATTGGCTCTACCCAAGTGACATGGGCCCGATAGGCCTGCCAAAATTCCATCGCGTTGCCCAAAAGCCGTTCGCGCGACCCCTGCAAATGTGCGGCTTTCAAAACAAGGTGGTTAAGGCAAAAGGCTGGATCGAAACTGGCATCGCCCATCGTGGCACATTCCGCATCCAAAATAACCGGCTGAGCACCACGGAATAGAATATTCTTGGGGCTGACATCTCCATGCACCAGCACTTCGTTGCTGGAATAAAGCTGATCGGCCAATGCCGTCAGCTGCCCGGCCAAGTCAGGATGCTGAGATGCAGTAAAGCTAAGATACGGCTCGATCCGGATCGCCCGAAAATCATCCCGATTTTGAAAAGGGGCGACGTCAAAACCAGGGTTTGTGGACGCCGCATGAAGCCGCCCGACCATATCCCCGATAATGGCTGCCTCACCTTGGTCCGGGGCTTGATCCAATAGGGCGGCTTTCCAAAGGTAAACATCTGGGCCACTGACAAATTCCATCGCAAAGCCATGCAGCTCATCCGACCGACCAAAAAGCTTGATTGCGCATTCGGGCATGACCTTGGCCGCTGCTTGCAACCACGCATATTCGGCTGCGTTACGATGTACCGGCGCGAACCAGTCCGCGGCCACTTTCAACTTGGGCAATGCGAATTTCACGCAAACCTGCTGCCCCTTCACGTCGAGTGCGGCAATATCCGAAGCCACTCCGCCTGTCAGAGCCGTCACATTGGTCACATCACCCGGCGCGCCCAATCCAAGGGCGGATATCAGCGCCTCGCAGCGCGCTGCCAATTCAGATGTCATAAGCGAGTCGTCCTTAAATGTTCACGTGAACATATATCCAACAAAACCACCTTCTCTGTCAATGCTAAGGTCGAGGTTACAAGTGCCGCCTTGATATTCATGTAAACAAGCGCCTCCAACCACTGGGGAATCCTATGGCCGACGGCGCAATTCGCTCACGAGGCTACAATTATCGTTCGACTGCGCCTCGGTCGCCGCTGGACACGCGCGGCACCAGTGCCTTAACCAGCTCGGTCATATCCAGAAAGCCTACAGGCTCACCGTCCTGCACAACCCGGTAGTTATTAGAGGTGTCGCCACCAGAGAAGGCAATCACCTGTTCCAGTGTGTCATTGGCACTCACGTCGCCGGCAATTCCTTGCCCTTCGACGCCTTCATGCATGACAGAACGCACCCGCAAAACGCGGGCACGGTTAATGTCACTGACGAAATCCTCGATATAGGGATCGTTGGGATTGAGAAGGATATGCTGCGGCTCACCTTGCTGAACCACCGCGCCATCTTTCAGGATGACAAGGTGGTCGGCCAGCTTCAGGGCCTCATCAAGGTCGTGGGTGATAAAGATAATTGTTTTGTGCAACTCGACCTGTAACTCCAGCAACAGGTCCTGCATATCGGTCCGGATCAAGGGATCAAGCGCCGAGAATGCCTCATCCATCAACATGATGTCCGAGTTTGAGGTCAGCGCCCGGGCGATACCAACCCGTTGTTGCATCCCGCCCGACAATTGGTGCGGATAGTTGTTCTCGTAGCCCTGCAAGCCAACACGAGCTAGCCACTTGCGGCCCTCTTCCTCGCGCTCGGCCACGTCCATTCCACGCACCTGCAAAGCCATACAGGCGTTTTGTAGGACCGTCCGGTGCGGCAATAGAGCGAATTTCTGAAACACCATCGACATCTTCGTCTGACGCAAGCCGCGGAGATCTTCCTGCGATTTTTTCATGACGTCATCGCCATCAACAAGGATCTCGCCCGCAGTAGGTTCGATCAGCCGGTTGAGGTGCCGGATCAGGGTCGATTTCCCCGATCCTGACAGGCCCATAACAACCGTTATTTCTCCGGCCTGCATATCAACATTGATATCCTGCAAACCCAGAACATGTTTGTGCTTATCCAGAAGCTCGGGCTTTCCCATGCCGCCATAGACATGGGGAAGCATGGATTTGGGTTCTTCGCCAAAAATCTTATAGAGGCCGCGAATACGTACTTTGGGTTGGTCACTCATATCCGGCATCCTCAGCGTTGATCATTTTGCGACACGTTCACGCGTGCCAGGGCGGCTTTAGACGTCCGGTCAAGGATGATCGCCAAAAGGACGATCCCCAAGCCAGCTACGATGCCAACGCCAAGTTCAAGGTTTCGAATTCCGCGCAGAACCAACACGCCCAGTCCCGGCGCAGAAACCAGCGAGGCGATCACGACCATTGCAAGGCTCATCATGATGGTTTGATTCACGCCCGCCATTATATTGGGCAAAGCCAACGGGATCTCGACTCCAAACAGCTTTTGCCGGTTGCTCATCCCAAAGGCATCGGCCGCCTCGATCACATCCTGATCAACAAGCCGAATACCGAGATCGGTCAGGCGCACCACGGGCACGATGGCGTACATGATGATCGCGATCCCGTAGAGCTTGGATTCTGTGACCGAAAACAGAAAGATCAAGGGGATCAAATACACGAATGTCGGAAGCGTTTGCAGCAGGTCCAACAACGGGATCATGATCCGTTGGAACCGATTGTTCTTGGCCATCAGGATACCAATCGGCACCCCAAGCACCATGGAAATGGTTGTGCAGACAAAGATGATCGACAGGGTTTGCATCGCGACATTGTAATGGTCGATGAACCCGAAAAAGACCAACACGGCTGCCACCAACCCCGTCACGGAAATAGACCGGCTAACCGCCCAAGCCAACAGGATCAGGATCGGCATCATGACAAACCACGGCGTGGCCTCAAATACCCAAAGCGCGCCATCCAGCATCCAACTGAGCGGCTGCGTGATCGGGTCTAAGACGGCCTTCAATCCGTTTCGAATTGACAGAAAGCCGTTCTCCAACCCTTCTGTCAGATCGCGGGTTTGGCCTATACGCGCGCATGCCTCGTGAAGGATATCGAGCGATGGGAAAGGCAGTCTTTCGCCTTCGGCCAAGGATTCATCACCCTGTGTCTGCGCTAAGAGTTGGGCCATCGACATAGGGGCCTCTTCAGCCTCAGCATCACACCAGTCCCTCAGTCCCAAACTGTCGAAAATCGACTCGTAGCGTGCCATATCTGCCCCCGGTAGACTGTTATTTTCTTCAAGTTACGCCAAAGCGCGCCCCGGCCCAAAAGGCCGAAACGCGCAATGGTATTTCATAAGTAGCAGATAGGATTACAGCAGCGCTGCAAGACGGGCTGCCGCTTCCTCATTGATCCACTCACGCCAGACATCGGTGTAGGTGGTCAGGAAATACACAGCAGCTTCTTCATAAGAGGCGCTGTTGGTTTCCTGCCAGGCGAGTACTTCGTTCATCTGGGTGTTGGTGAACTGAACATTGCTCATCAGTTCAGCAACTTCCGGCTCACGCTCGACAAAGGTGGTGGTGGCGACAGTCAGGACAGTTGCAGTGGGCCATGGCGACAGAACTGGGTTCGCGCAATCACCGGCAACGTTACAGGCATGAGCTTCTTCATTGAACTCACCCATATCGACCTGCACCATCGGATAGCGACCCAACACGCTGGTTGGCGACCAGTAATATCCAAACCAGGGTTCTTGATCTTGGTATGCGGCCGCGATCGATGTTGCCAAAGTCTCGCCCGAGCCGTGCTGGAAGCGTTCAATGCCATGATCAATCAGCCCCGACGCCACGAGGTTATTCATATTGGTCAGGTCGCAGCCCCAGCCATTGGGACAATCATGGAACCGTCCGCCTACCAGCTCTGGATTGGCCATGATGCCTTCGATTGTTGTCAGCTCAGGATGCGCGTCCGCTAGGTATTGCGGAATCCACCAACCTTCGATGCCACCATCGGTCAAGACGTCGGCCAGCTCCACAACAGTTCCATTGTCGCGCAATTCGAAATAGGCAGGAGTGTAAGCGGCCCAAAGCTCAGTCACGATATCTGGCTGGCCGGTTTCAGCCAATGAAGTGACGGCTGGCGTAGTTGAGGATGGCACCAGCTGCACATCGCAGCCATAGCCCTGCTCCATCAAAAACGCGGACACGTAGGTGACAACGGCGGACGACGCCCAATCCATCTCGGTGATGGTCACCTCACCGCAATCTGCGTAAGCAGCACCGCCCATGAGTGTCATGGAGGTCGCAACGGCACCCGCTGCGGACAGTGATCTTAGTTTCATTTCCTTAGTCTCCCTGGTCTTTTGATTTGAGGCGCGCTGAGTAATGCTGCGACCCAGTTTTTCTTTTTTGGTCTTTCAATCGCCAACTTTGTGTGGCTGCTGGCCCAATGTAAACACGGCAGGGCGACTGGTGACAATTCCTTATACCGGCAGGCCGCCTCACAATTACGACATAGTCTGCGTCGAAACCGACTTGTCAGAAAGCAGTTAGGCCAGTCCGGCTTTGAGATGCAACCAGTTAGGTTTGCCCGGTGTTAGGATCGCTGACATTTTATCAACCATGCAAATTGTTGACAGGGGCAATTGATGAAAATGAGACGTTGTGCCTGTCAAATATATGACATGCTCTTTAAACACCTGACGTGCCTGAATTTCTGCCTTATGTAGGACTGCAAAATCGCAAAGATGGATCAGAGACTATGGCCAAAACCATTTACCTGCTGAACGGCCCAAACCTGAATTTGTTGGGTATGCGCCAGCCAGAAATATATGGCAGCGATACGCTGAACAAAGTTGAGGCCAGTGCAGTTGCACGTGGAAAAGAGCTGATGCTGAACGTTCAGGCACGTCAATCCAACCACGAGGGTCAATTGGTCGACTGGATTCAGGAAGCCCGCGACCAGGCCGCAGGGATCATCATCAACCCCGCCGCTTATTCACATACTTCGGTTGCCATTCTTGACGCGCTCAACATGTTTGAAGGGCCGGTTGTGGAAGTCCACATAAGCCAGATCCACAAACGTGAGGCCTTCCGCCATCACTCCTATGTCAGCCAAAGAGCCGATGCTGTTATCGCGGGAGCTGGAATACAGGGTTATCTGCTGGCTCTGGAACATATGGCAGCCCTGCTTGCGAACTGAAGTGGGCTTATCTGCTTTCGACTGATCGTGATCCCAACTGGGCCGCACCAAACGCACTTAGGCCAACCATCGCTGCGGCAACCGCGAGGCAAAGCGGCAGGCCCCCCAGTTGATAGCTGCCCCCTGACAACACAGTGCCAATCAGACGCCCGGCGGCATTGGACATGTAGTAGAACCCGACATCCATCGTCACACGGTCACCATTGGTGAATGCCAGGATCAGATAGGAATGAAGGCCGGAGTTGACCGCAAAAACCGCTCCGAACGCAAGAAGGCCCGCGATCAACGTGATGGTCAGCCATGGCGTCGGCGCACCGGCAAGTGCAACCAGAAGAGCCAGACAGGCTGGAATAACCGCCAAACCCAACGCCCATGTTGCGGCCGCTCGGGTTAGATCCGCCTCGTTGCGTTGCTGCGCGTTCAGGATCTTTGGGGCAGCGGCTTGAACGGCGCCATATAAAATGATCCACAGAGCCATGAAGGATCCGATTGTGAAATACGCGGCTCGGTTCCCTGCTTCCGACCCATCAGAAAGCACCGCATAGAAATAAATCGGGATGCCGACCACGAACCAGACATCGCGTGCGCCAAAAAGGAAGAGCCGCGAAAAACTCAGCCAATTGATGCGCGGGTTCCGGGAAAACACTTCTGTGAACTTCGCGTCCTTGCGCCCGACAGGCAGGCCCGATGGCATGCGGAGCATAACCGCCAAGAGGATGCCCGACAGGATAACCGCCATGCTCAAAACCGATGGGACAAATCCAAAGCTGGCCAAGAGGGCGGCACCCAAAAGGAATCCCAGGCCTTTCACAGCATTCTTTGAGCCGGTCAAAACGGCAACCCACCGAAACAGCCCGGTTCCATCGGATGGGGCCAGAATTTTGACCGCGGATTTCGAGCTCATCTTGGCTAAATCCTTGGCCACGCCAGAGGCGCCCTGCACCGCCATAACAAAAACCACTGAGGCCGTTAGGCCCCAACCGGGATCCAATTGCGTCAGAGCCAAAAGCGCCAGAACCTGTATCCCAAGCCCCGCATAAAGTGTCGAAGTGAGCCCGAAGCGCGCCGCGATCCAACCAGCGCTCAGGTTTGTCACTACGCCCGCTATCTCATATAAAACAAAGAGATATGCCAGCTGCACCGGCGAAAACCCAAGTGTATGAAAGTGCAAAAGCACCAACATCCTGAGTGCCCCGTCGGTCAACATAAAGGCCCAATAGGCGGCCGTTACGGCAATATAGGCAGAAATGCCGTCGCGCATCAGAGACTCTCGCCAACCATCACGGCGACATCAGCCAACCGGTTGGCATAGCCCCATTCATTATCATACCAGGCGTAGATCTTTAGCTGCGTACCGTTCACCACCATGGTTGATGGCGCATCGACAATCGTGGAGCGTGGATCGTTGGTGTAATCGGCAGACACCAACGGCCGGGTCTCATAGCCTAGAATGCCGTTGAGTTCCCCGTTTGAGGCCACTTCAAAGGCCGCATTCACTTCTTCCACTGTCACTGCCCGTTCCAGTTCGAACACCATATCGGTAAGTGAGGCATTCAGCAGTGGAACCCTTACTGCATGACCATTCAGCTTGCCCTTAAGGTCGGGGTAGATCAACGTGATCGCCGTGGCGCTGCCGGTGGTGGTTGGGATCAGTGAGTTGAGCGCAGAGCGTGCGCGCCGCAGGTCTTTTGCAGGCTTATCGACAATGGTTTGCGTGTTGGTCACATCATGGATCGTGGTGATCGAGCCATGTTTGATGCCAAATTGCTCATGCACAACTTTTACGACAGGAGCGATGCAATTGGTGGTGCAACTAGCCGCAGTGACGATGCTGTGTTCATCCGGGTCATAGACGTGATTATTGACGCCATAAACGATATTGGCAGTGGGGCCATCCTTAACGGGGGCCGAGACCACGACCTTTTTCACATCGGCGGCGAAATACGGGGCCAATGCGGCCTCGGTCTTAAAAACGCCGGTGCAGTCAATCACCACATCGATGCCGTCCAAGGGCAGCCCCGCCAGATCGCGTTCGCCATGTACGGGCAGACGCCTTCCATCAATGGTGATGCTGTCACCATCATGGGTAAATGTCGCCGGCCAGCGCCCATGAACCGTGTCAAATTCCAGAAGATGCGCATGCATTTCGGGATCGCCGACCGCGTCGTTAATCCACGCAATCTCTGCGCCCATTTCCAATAAAGGCCGCAGGGCCAGCTTTCCCATGCGGCCAAGGCCGTTCAACGCGTAGGTGACCATTTCAGTCTCTCCAGATTAGTCCGTACCGATTTCGTCCAGCGCCCGTTGCAAAGCGACCGGATCCATCTTGTTGAGTTTCAGCGCAGCAAAGGCGCGGATCTTGGTATTCAATGTTGCGTAAGCATGACGAAACGCCTGTGCCGCACCTCGCTCAGCAGTGTCTGACATCGGATCAGGTGTGCTCCAATGAGTGGTTGCAATGCGGCCTGTCCAAATGGGGCCATCAGCGTTGGCAACTTGATCACACACAGTGATGACCACGTCCATTGGCGCCTCATTCCTCAGGTCGTCCAGCGATTTTGCCTTCAGTTCCTGTGTCCGGTGGCCCAGGTTGCGCAATAGGTCCAAGGCCAGGGGATGCGGGGCTTCCTTGGGATCCGTCCCGGCTGAAAACACATCAAATGAGTCCCGCTTCACATCTTGCAGCAAGGCTTCTGCCATGATGGAACGAGCCGAATTGCCGGTGCAAATGAACAGAACGCGAAGCTTTTCTTCGCTATCGTCAATGACTGTTCGATCTTCGGATAAGAACCCCGGCGGGCACAGATCTGGCCGGCCATTGCAGCAATCCGTAAAGAGGAAATTCATCAATCCTTGTACGGCGTCCAGATCAATCCGATAGAATAGCGATGTGCCGTCGCGCCGCTGAGCAATCAATCCGGATTCAATTAGGGCCGCCAGATAAGTGGAGCAGGTTGAGGGTTTCAGCCCTTGCACCGCAGCAATTTCGCCTGCACGCATTTCATCAGGAAGACGTCGCATCAGCATTCGAAATAGCGCATTCCGATGTGGGTGGCTGAGCGTTGAGAGCTGAAAGAGAGCGTCATGTTCCATATTTCGAGAATACCCGAAATAGACCAGGCCTCAAGTGACAGTTTTATGAAATCTTCCCAATGCCCAGTATAACTATGCCCGGCGAAGAGCCGGCACAGGTCGGCACGGCGCGATCATCTTGGCGAAATCACCCGACACATCGGACAGATTTCTCCGCCCAATGTTGTGGGGATCAAAAAGGCTTCAGGCCCCTTTCCAGGCCCAGGGGCGGGTGAATTCGCCCAAGACATCCGAGACAGCATCATCGGTCACGTCCCCAGATTTCACCAGTTGTGCGACCAACCCAAGACGCTTGCTTTCAGAGACTTCCACAACTTCCGCAGGGATGCCTGCCTCGGCCAATGCCGCGTTGTAAACCCGGGTGATTGCCCGCTTTCTCAGATCCGGTTTAAAGACCTTACCAACGGCGGTCTTCGGCAATTCATCAAGGATTTCAATATGTTTGGGTCGGGCTGCCCGCTCGTGTACATGCGTATCACAATGCGCTTTGAGGTCCGCGATATCAACCGTCGCACCGTCGACAAGTTCGACATAGACACACGGCAACTCACCCGCGAAAGCATCGGGTTGACCAATGGCGCCGGTCATCGCCACCGCCGGGTGGCTGGCAAGCGCCTCTTCAATCTCGGCCGGGTCGATATTGTGCCCGCCGCGGATGATCAGATCCTTGGCGCGCCCTGTGATCCAAAGATAGCTGTCCTCATCAATCCGACCAAGGTCACCTGTGCGCAAGTATTTGTCATAGTGGAACAAATCAATATTCTTGTCACTTTCGGTATAGGTCGACCCCTCGAAAACGCCTGGGCTGTCGATGCAAATCTCACCGACTTCATCTACTCCACATTCAACAACGCCATCTGGTCCATGATTGAGGATTCGTACTTCTGTATGCGGGAATGCGACTCCGATAGAGCCAATTTTCTTCTCTCCCTCAACCGGGTTGCAACTCACCAAACAGGTTGCTTCTGTCAGGCCATAACCTTCGATCAGTGTAACGCCTGTTGCCTTCTCAAAACGGTGAAACAGTTCTACCGGCAAAGGCGACGAACCAGAGAACGCTGTTTTTACCGAAGAAATATCGGCATTCACAGGCCGCTGCATCATCGCGGCCAGCGCCGTAGGCACGGTAATGATGAAGGTGATCTGCCAGCGCTCCACCAGCTTCCAGAAATTGTCGAACACCCCTTCGCCACGATAACCCTGAGGCGTTGGAAAGACGACATGCGCGCCCGAGGTCAACGCCGCCATCAGGATCACGTGACAGGCGAAGACATGGAACAAAGGCAATGGGCACATAATATTGTCGGGCTCATTGAACAAAAGAGTCGAGCCGATCCAGCCATTATAGATCATGCCAGAATATTTGTGCTGTGCGACCTTGGGCATGCCAGTTGTGCCGCCGGTATGGAAATATGCGCCAACGCGGTCTTCTGTGCTGTCGTCAAAGATCAGACGATCTGCCGGCTGCTTGGCGACTTCGGAAACGAAATCAAGTACCTGCGCTTTATGACTGGCCGGATTTTTGGGCCGGATCAGCGGCACGATCCAGCTTTTTAGGCCGGAAAGGTAGCGCAAGAGGTCAACTTCAAGCACAGTTTTGACATTGGGGGCCAACGCCACCGCCTCGGCCACTTTCTGGGCAACGTCTGTCTTTGGAAAGGCCTTCAGCGTGACAACAACCTTGGCGTCCGTTTCGCGCAAGATGGCGCCGATTTGTTCGGCATCCAAAAGCGGGTTCACGGGGTTGGCGATCCCGGCCACCATCGCCCCCAAGAGGGACGTAACCGTCTCATTGCAGTTGGGCAGGACATAGGCAACGGTGTCGGTTTCGCGTATTCCAAGCGAATGCATCAAATTGGCCACTTGCGTCACCTGAGCCAAAAGCTGTGACCAGGTCAAAGTTTCCGCGGGATCCTTCGGACCCGATTGTAACTGAAACGTCACCGCTTTGCTGTTTGGATAGGCCGTGGCGGTTTTGCTGAGCAGGCCATAGATCGTCTTGGCCGCCATGGCATCTGGCCATGGTTGTTCCTGCTCGATAGCCTTCACATCGGCGACGGTGGCAAAGCGCGTCATCCGGGTCTCCTCCCCTTAATCTATCAGGCCCGTCATTTGGCGCGGTGCCCTCAATGCCAGACAAGATGGGCGATAAAACCCCTTGATGGCAAGAGTAACCCTGAGGGAGAGGTCAGACTTACTCTGCGGCAAGCCCTTCGGTGAACTGAAGCCGGGCCAATCGGGCATAGAGCCCCTCACCCGAGACCAACTCTTCATGTGTACCCTCAGCCACGATCTGGCCCTCTTCAAAGACAACAATCCGATCAGCCTTTTTTACTGTCGCAAGGCGATGGGCAACAATCAGTGTTGTGCGATCGGCAGAGAGTTCCGCCACCGCCGCCTGCACCGCGCGTTCGCTTTCTGCATCAAGGGCCGATGTTGCTTCATCCAGCAGCAGAACAGGCGCGTCACGCAGAATGGCACGGGCAATGGCGATGCGTTGCTTTTGGCCACCCGACAGCATGATGCCGCGCTCACCGACATAGGTGTCATAGCCTTCAGGAAGGCGTGAGAGGAAGTCATGCGCGGCGGCGGCTCTGGCGGCGGCCTCAACTTCCGCATCAGTCGCATCGGGTCGGCCAAAGCGGATATTCTCACGCGCGGAATCAGCAAAAATTACGGGGTCCTGCGGAACCAGAGCCATCGCGTGCCGGAAGGTTTCGCGTTCCATGTCTCGCAGATCGACCCCGTCAAATGTGATTTGCCCTGATTCCGGATCGTAGAAGCGCTGCAGCAATTGGAAGATTGTCGACTTGCCTGCCCCGGATGGGCCAACCAGCGCCACGGTTTCCCCCGGTTTGATCGTCAGGTTCACGCCTGCCAAAGCCGCCGTTTCCGGCCGCGTCGGATAGTGAAATGAGACATCCTTGAAATGAATTTCGCCGCGTCCCCCGCTCGGCAGAGCCACGCCCACGTCCGGGTCTTTTACTGCGTCCTCGCCATTCAACAATTCAACCAGCCGTTCTGTTGCGCCAGAAGCCCGCTGAAGCTCACCCCAGATTTCGGACAATGCACCCACGGCACCGGCTGACATGATGGCGTAGATCAGGAACTGGATCAGTTCGCCGATACTCATACCGCCCGCCCGAACATCGCGCGCCCCGATCCAAAGAACGCCAACAACGCCTGCGAAAATCAGGGCGATGACAATCACGGTCATCACAGCGCGGGTTCGAATGCGAACCTTGGCACTGTCGAAACTGGCTTCTGTCACCTTGTTAAAAGTCTCAGCCGTTGCCCGTTCATTGGTAAAAGCCTGCACAGTCTGAACGGATAATAGCGCCTCAGACGCCTTGCCGGAGCTTTCTGCGATCCAATCCTGGTTCTGACGGCTCAAAACCCTTAAGCGGCGGCCCAAAATCACAATCGGTACAATCACGATCGGCACAATCAGCAGAACCAGGCCGGTCAATTTGGGTGACGAGAATAGCATCATCACCAGACCGCCTGAGAAAATCAGCAGATTACGCAATGCAACCGAGATCGAAGACCCGATAACGGACAGGATCAGGGTTGTGTCTGTCGTGATCCGGCTCAGCACTTCTCCGGTCATAATGCGTTCAAAAAACGCCGGGCTCATGCCGACCATGCGGTCAAACACTGCCTTGCGAATATCGGCAATCACACGTTCGCCCAGTCGGGTGACGAGATAATACCGCATACCCGTGCCAATAGCCAAAAGGCCCGCAAACCCAAGCGCCGCAATGAAATATTGATCCAAAAGGCCAACAGCATCAGTTTCGAACCCATCAACGACCCGGCGCACTGCCAAAGGCAGCATCAGCGATACAGTTGCGGTAAGAACGAGTGCCGCCAACGCGGCCAGCATCAGCAGCTTGTAAGGCGCAATAAAAGGCAGCAAGGCCCGCAGTGAGCCGATGCGGCGCGACTTCTCGCGCTCCTCACCGGATTTCGGGGGCATGGGCGGTGTCTGGGATTGGCGCTCTGCCATGTTTTCTCCTGCCGGGCGATGTGCCTCAGGCCGAGATAATCGCAACCCCGGCTTATCACAAGACCATGCTAGTGCCCTGATCGCCGCAGGATCGGCGCGACAATCGCCGCAATGGCGAAGAAGACGGCGGCAACAACCACGACCGAGGGCCCGGCTGGCGTGTCATATTGATAGGACATTTGCAGGCCCAACATGGCTGAAATTGCACCGAGGCCTGCCGCCATCAGGGCCATTCGCTCTGGCGTTCCTGAAAATGGTCGCGCCGTGGCCGCAGGGATCAAAAGCAACGCGCCGATCAGCAAAACACCGACCACTTTGATCGCAACCGCCACGACAACGGCCAAGGCCAGGGTCAGGACCATTTGTTCGCGTTTGGGATCAAATCCTGCGGCATATGCAAGATCGGGGTTCAACGTGGCCGTCAGCAATGCTTGCCAGCGCCATACCAACAAGATCACGACAACCACCGCCCCACCCCAGATGATTGCAAGATCCGCGCGACCAACGGCCAGGATATCTCCAAAGAGATAGGCCATAAGATCCACCCGCACCCCTTGCAGGAACGACACAGCGACAAGACCTATGGCCAATGCAGAATGCGCCAGAACGCCCAACAGCGTGTCCATCGCATATCCCTTGTTTGACAGGCTGGATACGGTAATCGCCATGGCAAGTGAAACGCCCAGAACGCCAACCAAAATCGCGCTGTCAAAGGCCAACGCTAATGCCACGCCCAAAATGGCCGCATGGGCCGTTGCATCCCCAAAATAAGCCATTCGCCGCCAGACCACGAAACAGCCTAAGGGCGCTGCCGCCAATGCTACACCAATGCCAGCCAGAGTGGCACGGATCAGGAAATCGTCCAGAAAACTCATTCTGCGGCCTCATGGGGGTGATCATGGTCGTGCTCGCACGCATCGTCATGGCTGTGACTATGTTGATGGCGATAAAGGGCCAGCGCCCCGCCGGTGCCAGTTCCAAAAAGCGCACGGTATTCCGGTGCAGAAGCGACATGCTCTGGCTCTCCCTCGCAACAGATATGGCCGTTAAGGCAAATCACCCGGTCAGAGGCAGCCATTACAACATGCAACTCGTGGCTGACCATTAACACCGCGCAACCCAGATGTTCGCGGACTTGCGCAACCCGCTGATAAAACGCGGCAGAGCCTGGCTGATCCAACCCCTGGGTCGCCTCATCCAAGATCAACAGTTGCGGTTTGTTAAGCAAGGCGCGCGCCAGCAAGACCCGTTGAAACTGCCCCCCCGACAAATCGGCCATCTGGCGCGACGCCAGGTCCCCTGCCCCGGCTTCTTCCAAGGCCTCCCGTGCCTCTCTATTCGGAACGCGCGTGGGCAAGTCCAGAAATCGGCGGACATTCATCGGCAAGGTCGGATCGATTTGCAGTTTTTGCGGCACATAGCCGATGCGCAATCCCATTTTGCGGGCCACTGATCCTGCATTGGGCCTCAAAGCACCGATGATGGCTCTGATCAGAGTAGATTTTCCAGATCCGTTGGGGCCGACGATTGTCACGATCTCGCCTGCGTCGATCTTAAAATTGACATTGTGCAGCACGGTGTTGTGGCCGTGACGGACGGTGAGTTTGGTGATCTCCACAAGGCTCATGCGCTATCACCGCTTTGGCACGTTGGGCACAGCCCTTCTGCCTCGGTCACGGTCCGCTCTATCAAAAATCCGGTTTCCTGTGCGACCCGGCCCAGATTTCCTGCCGGGATTTCGGCTACACCTTCAACGACCGTCGAACACCCTCTGCAAATCAGAAAAACCGGCGCGTGGCTTTCCGCAGGATGATGACAGGCCACAAAGGCATTCAGCCGCTCGATACGATGTGCAAATCCGTGCGTTACAAGGAAATCCAAGGCCCGGTAGGCGACAGGCGGTTGTGACCCCAACCCCTCCTGACGCAGCCGTTCAAGGATGTCATAGGCCCCAAGGGCCTTGTGCTGTTCATACAGGATCTCCAGCACGCGACGACGCACCGGAGTCAATTGCAACCCTGCTTGCGCACAGCGCGATTCCGCCTCGGACAAACCGCCAATGCGACAGGCCGTGTGGTCATGTTGGTCAAACCCGTGCGATCCCATGGCTTGGTTCCTTATCTCGCGTCGCGAATGCCTATTGATATGTTATCATATAACAGTTAGCAAGTGCCCTGCCCCAAAACCGAGGACACCATGCGCTACCTGATTGCTTCCTTTTCGCTAATTGCAACTCCTGTCATGGCAGATGTACCGAATGTCGTGACCGATTTCGGGCCGGTCCATGGGTTGGCCGCACGCGTTATGGACGGTTTGGGCGCGCCGGATGTGTTGTTACCTGCCGGGGCATCGCCCCACCATTTCGCACTGCGCGGATCGCAGGCGTCAGCGATCGAGCAAGCCGATCTGATCCTTTGGATTGGCCCTGACCTGACACCATGGTTGGAAGACGCGATTGAAACTCTCGCACCAGAGGCGCAGGCGCTTTCCCTATTGCACGCCCCCGGGACGCACATTCTGGAGGCACGAGAAGAGGTGCTTTTCCAGCATGAGGACCATGAGGACCATGAGGACCATGAGGACCATGAGGACCATGAGGACCATGAGGACCATGAGGACCATGAGGACCATGA